>NZ_JACEHH010000007.1 GCF_014154935.1 Stieleria mannarensis | reverse complement strand
TTCTTGTCCTGACACCTTTTTCTTGTCTGCCGCTCTGCAGTGCAAAAGAGCTAGGGTGGCGCCATTTTACCGGTGCTATTTGACCAAGGGCTGGCTGCACCGTTGAACCTGCATGGAAATATGTTTGTGGCGGATTGGAAAATCTTTTTCCGCTACCTCGCCGGGCTGGGCGGCGAACGATCATGAGAATGGAACTGTTGGTGCGACGTGATGGTAACGCCACGACACTGGCCCGCACGTGAAAAAGAGCGCGGATCCACCTTCTGGCGAAGGTAGCTACGTTTTTGTCCGGCGTAGCGTCCTCCAATTTCTGCAGTTTTTTTCAGCTCTGCCGATTTTGATACGGGGAATTGGTCCGATGATTGCGTTTATCGCTCGGCAATGAGCTGAGTTGTTCGAAGCTCAATCCCCCTTCTCTCTTCCGCGCGAGGCTTTGAGCAATGAAGATGACGTTTTCCGTTGCAGCGTTGGTGGCCGGTTTGAGTGTGTTCGCTGGCAGTGGACTTGCCGATGAGTCGAAGGTGTCAACGAGCGATCGGCCAACGATTCGGGATGAGCGACCCGAGAGTGTCAGCGGATGGGTGATCGTGTCCAAAAGCAGTTACTGGCCGCTGTGCTACGAAGCGCTGGAAAACCTGACAAAGGTTCGCGAGCAAGCCGGATCGAGCGACAAGGCGGCGCTCTCGGCCACGCTGGACAAATGCTCGGCTTGGTTGCAGCTCGCGGCGTCGGCGGCGATGGTCAAAGAGGAATCCAGGATCATGAAAGTTGCCGACACGATGGAGGAAGTGTCGACCAGCTTGCAGGACAACGAGCCGGCGCCCAGCTCGCGAGAAATCGAAGTGTTGGCAACGATGGGTGAATTGGCCGTCGCCAAGTCGCACCTGATCCGGGCGACCGCCGATTCCGTGCAGCACCAGAACTCGAAAAACCCGGTCGTCAAGAAAGGCGTCTCGGCTAACATCGCGGCGGAAGAAAAGGAGATTCGCAAAGCCCGGTTGGAACGCGATCGCGATCAATACCGTTATGACACCGGACAATCGCTCCGCCACCTGACCGTCGCCCTGGCCTACCTGCGTGCGGTCGCCGAGCAGGGTGAAATCGAACTCGGCGAGTTCGCCACCGAAACAGTAGAGCCACTCAGCGGCAAGGAGAACGCTTCCGATTTGGTGATCAAGGACAAGGAAATCCGCGATTTTGCCGAACGACTGATGGCCTTTATCGATGCACAGCAAGCTCGCCTGGGCGCCGAATTCCAGTGGGAATCCAAGCCGGTCGTTGAAACGGTCGAGAGCTGAGAAAGCCGACGCGAGTCAAGTGGCAATCATCGGATCGCCTTGCGAACGGTCGCGGGGCGATCCGATCGCGTTTCTGGACCGCACCCGTCGGACGGCGATTGTCTAGCGGACGGATTTGATCGTAGCGGAAGTCGTCGAGGCGTTCGCGAGCCGCGTGCCCTCTCTGGCGTTTGCTTGCTGCGGAAACGCCGTCTCTCCCGGAGGAAGAGAATTTGATTTGGCTGCCAAATCGCTCAGTAGTGCAATCGACGGCCCGGAAGGGCCATCGTACACCGGAGAAAGCGATTCCGCGTCGCTGCGGTCGCATCAGCTGGGGCGGCTTTAGCCTGCACACCAGCGCTCGCTCGAAGCTGTTTTAGAACGGGGCGTCGTCTCCCTCCTCGCCTACCCCGAAACGCAGGCCGGCCAACAGGATCAGGTCGCGGAACATCTGCTCCACCGCTGCATCATTCGGCTCGGCGGCGGTCGAGAGGAAGTAGTCTCGCGGGATCCCCAGTTGCATCTTGATCACCGACGCGATCTCGGGATCCGCATCCATCAAGGTCGACGCCATTTCAAAGTCGCGGTCGTCCAAGATCTGATCGGCCAGACGCTCCAACAGGCTGTGCCAATGATGCAGATCGCCATTGTTGTCGCTTTCGTAATGCAGGTACCTCTCGATCTCCTGCGGCGACAGCCCCTCCTGCAAACACTTTTCCTGGTACGCCCCGACGATCAATTCGTGCCAACTCTGTTCATTCCCATCGCGTTCCTCTTCCTCTTCGTCGCAGTCGTCCAGGTCCGCCAGATCCGGGTCGTCATCGGGGAACGAAAATCCTCGCCCCGATGCCTCCATGCAATCCATGTCACGCTCGATCTCCAGGTGTGTCAGGACGTTTCGATAGACCGCGTAAAACGCCGCCTTCTCCAACGCGTCCCACTTTTCCGGATCGCCCGATCCGTTGAGCACGCACTGAGACACCGAAAGCAGCAGGGCGAGTTGTTGTCGCCAACGCAAGGTGTCGAACAACGTGACGCCGAAGGACCAGATCGAAATGTAGTCCTCGTCTCCCTCGGCACGGGACTCGCGAAACACATCCACCATCGTGCCGAGTGATTCGCGGTAAAGTGCGGCATGTTTGCCGGTCAGTTTGTGTGATTCATAGGGATCAAAAATCACCTTGGCTCTCCAGGGGGACCGCGATGGGGGATGAGCATTTGCCGTGGCGGTGGCAACGAGCGTCCCTATCCGCTGGCGATCAAATGACGAAGTCGTGACACGTTCAATCTGGCGCGAATGCCCATCGCCGTCTACACGCCACGGCCTGATCTGGCCGCAATCGATCGATTTTGTCTCTAAACTCACGCGGTCTTGGACCCGATACGCAGTGTGTCTGACGCCGCGGGACGTCCTTCCGCGCCACCGCGGTCATCGATCTGGCGATCACGCGCGATGCCGGTCCGCCTTGCCTCGGCGGGCCGCCGCCGCTATAATCTGCACCTGGACGTGCAGGATTGGGTCGTCCGGATCGGCGGATCAGTCGTGGGGGCAGCGATTGATTTTCCGGGAATTTGCCTCCAGTCACAACTGGCACCTGCGTTTCCTCTCCCGCCACCAAGCTCTCCGATTTCAAATCATCACCATGCACAGCGGCGTCATCGATTCGCGGATCACCCCTCGTCTGTTGCAGATCGTGTGCGTGATTGCCGCGATGGGAATTGGACTGCACTGCCGGCCGCTCCCGGCTCAAGTCGACCTCAGTATTGATCTCGAAGAGCCGCCGTTTGAATACACCAAGACCGAAGCAGAAAATCCGGTCAGCCGGCTGATCGAAGGGTTGGAGGCCAAGACGATTCAACTGGAGTACACGCGCGAGACCGGTTACCTGCGTTCGGTTCTTAAGGCGCTCGAGATCCCCGAGTCGTCGCAAGTCCTGGTGTTTTCCAAAACCAGCATGCAGGTGCAAGCGATTTCGCGTCGCAATCCGCGGGCGATCTACTTCAACGATGACACCTATGTGGGATGGATTCGCGGGAGTTCGTTGATGGAGATTTCGACCGCAGATCCGAAGCTGGGAACCGCGTTTTACACCGTCGACATGATGCCCTGGCGGGCCAAGATCAAACAGGCACATTACGACTGCCTGGCCTGCCACGCCACCTCGATGACGCAGGGCGTTCCCGGGCACACGGTCCGCAGCGTGCACCCGGAGGTCGACGGCAGCGTGGCGTCGCAGCGGGAATCGTACATCACCGATCACTCCAGCCCGTTTTCGCAGCGGTGGGGCGGATGGTACGTGACCGGACGGCACGGCGAGATGCGTCACATGGGCAACACGTTCCTGCGGGGTGGGCAATTGGATGTGCGGGACAACGGAAATCGATTGAGTCTATGGGACGAGTTCGATACCCACGACTACCTTTCACCTTACAGCGACATCGTCGCGCTGATGGTGTTGGAGCATCAGACTCAAATGCACAACGCGATCACCCAGGCCGATTTTACGGTGCGTCAGATGGTGCATGATCGTGACGCCGACGAGAGTCGCAACGTGGACCAGGACGAGTGGAACGCTCGGCTGCAATTGATCGCCAAGCCGGTGGTGGACTATGCGTTGTTCTGCGATGAAGCACCCTTGACCGATCCGGTCAAGGGGTCGGTGATTTTTGCCGACGAATTCACCCGGCGCGGACCGGTGGATAGCCACGGTCGATCGCTGCGCGACTTTGACTTGGAGACCCGGATGTTCAAATACCCGTGCAGTTACCTGGTTTATTCGCCCGCGTTCGACGCGATGCAAAAGCCGCTCAGACGTGAAGTCACGCGTCAGTTGTTGGCCGTGCTGACCGGTGCGAACCAGGACGCGGCCTATCGGCACCTGGACGCACAAACGCGGGCCGACACGCTGGAGATCTTGCGTGAAACGACCCCCGAATGGTTCGAGTGAACGGCGCCATTGATTTTGACACGAGCGACGCTCGCCAGAGCGCCGAGAAACGCTGTGGATCCACCTTCTGGCGAAGGTAGCTACGGAGGGCAGCTCATCACATGGCGATTTCTGCCCAGGCTGCAATCCCCGAAATTTAGGTTCCCGCCGCTGATGATGACCGCGACAGATCGGCCGGCAAAACGTTCGGCGTTTTCGACCAATCCCGCGTATGCCACCGCGCCGGACGGCTCGGCCACCAGATGCGCGTCTTCGGCGATCGAGCGCATCGCCGACAGGATTGATTCCTCAGAAACCAGAAACAGGTCATCGACCAACGCTTGGATGATCGGGAACGTGTGGTCGCCGACCCCGGTCCGCAGCCCGTCGGCGACCGTGTCGTAGCGCGTCGGCGGTTGTGGGGATCCGGCGGCCAGGCTGCGCGCGGTGTCATCGGCGAATTCCGGTTCGACGGCAAAGACTTTGATCTCCGGCCGCAGCGACTTGATCGCGACCAGGATTCCCGCCAACAGGCCTCCACCGCCGACGGGGACGAACAGGGCGTCCAAATGGCTGATCTGCTGAAGCAGTTCCAGCGCGACGGTGCCCTGGCCGGCCATGACCGCCGGAGTTTCAAACGGATGAATCAACGTCGCGCCACTTTGTTGCTGCAGCTCGGCGGCCGCCTGTTCACGTTGCTGCGTCGACGGGCCGCAAAACACCGGTTGGACACCGTGCGATCGGACCGCGGCGATCTTGATGGGTGATGAGTTTTCGGGCATGACGACGAACGCGGGGATGCCGCGCAGCTTGGCCGCGCGGGCCAGTGCGGCGGCATGATTGCCCGAGGAATGGGTGACGACGCCGCGGCGGGCAGCTTCGTCACTTAAGCTCATCACGGCGTTGACCGCGCCGCGCGCTTTGAACGCGCCGACATGTTGCAGGTTCTCAGCCTTGAACGCGACCTGACAACCGAGCCGTTTGGAAATCACTTCGTTTGTGATCGCGGGGGTTCGGACTACATGGTCGGCGATCCGTTGCTCAGCCGATCGGATGTCGTCGAGCGTGATCGCGTGTCGTTTCGATGCCATCGACATGATCCCTCCTGCGCGAACTCATTTCTGAATCGGCAGCGTATAGCTCAGTTCCTTTCCGCCGCGCAAGACGGTGACGTCGACCTTGTCGCCCGGCTGCTTCGACGTGACCACATACGTCAATAAATCCTGTTCGCTCGACAGATTCGTTCTTCCGTCGAAGGACGTGATCACGTCGCCCTCGCGAATGCCGGCTCGCTTGGCGGCTCCGTGGGCTCCGTACTTGCCGACGCGTTTGACGTGCAACGCCATGGTCGCGTTTGGGGCCGTATTCGATCGGGCTTCGGATCGGGTCGACGGTTCCAACTGCATTCCGCCGGCAGCGATCCGTCGCAGCCCCCACGTGGTCACGCGCCAGGACAGGTCACCGGCGCGGCGCCAATCCTTAGGAAACCGCAACTGCGTGGTGACCGTGGATCCGGCGCGGTTGATTTCGGCGGGCACCGTGCCGCCGTCGGGATCGACGTTGTGCAGCACCCATTGGATGTCGGCGATCGACAGCAAGGGCTGACCGTCCAGCGTGGCGATCACGTCGCCGCTGCGAAGGCCTGCCCGGGCGGCAATCGAATCCGTGGAAACCTCTTTGACCGTGGCCATTTCGTTGGGGTCCATGATCAATCCCACCGACTTGGGATGCGGGTACGGCCACAGCACTTTGTCGGGAATCGGTTGCTTGGCGTGCCAGTAATACTCGCGTTGGGCGTCGCCGATCTGGTGGCAGTGGATGCAGCTTTTCACGACATCGCCCTGATAGTTCAGCTTGTCGGTGAACTTGTCCTTCAGCGAGGGATAGAGTTCCGGCGAAGCGACTTCCATCGGCTGGCCGCGTTTGCCGGCCAAGGCGTCTTTGACCTTGGCGTGTTCGGCATGCAGGTCCAATGCCCCTTGCAGCGCTTTGGCAAGCCCTTTCAACGAGACGTCGCCCATCCATTCGGTGCGGTGCGAACGGGTGCCGAAGCGTCCATAGATGGTCTTGTCGGCGGCCAGGAAGAAAACGGCAAACGATTGATCGGTGTCGTACTGGAACAGGTCCAGATCCAATCCGTTGGTCGCGACCTGACGCACGCAGACGAATTGCTCCAACAGCGGCCGGATCACCGGATCGGTATCGACCAATTCATCGTCCAATTTGACGCACTCGTGACAGGGCAGGCAGCGGAGCACGACGACGATCGGCTTTCCCGTCCGTTCGGCTTCTTCAAAAGCCCCCGGAATGTCGTTGTACATCCAGAAACCTTCCCGCTGGACTTTCTCTTTGTCCCCGCGAACGATTTCCTCTCGGGTCTGGGCGGGCAGTGTGGTCGTGAGGGTAACGGCAAGGCCGAGGACAAGGGGGCCTAGGACAAGGGGACCTGGGACAAGGGGACCTGGGACAAGGGGGCCTGGGACAAGGGGACCTGGGACAAGGGGCCACGTTGAAAATACGCGCATCGGATTTTGAAAGAGGTGGGTTGATGAAGTTCGATTCGCCATCGGTGATCATCAATGTACCGCAACGAAGACGCGGCGGTTGGCAGGTGTCGCCCCCGATCGATCGGGGAGCGAAAGATTTTTTCCAGACAATCCGTCTAACGAAATTGACCAAATCCTTTGCATCTGCTGACCAGAACGGTTATCACTAACGTCCCGATGCCGGGGGATGGCGGACCGGTCAATCCAGCCGGCAGATCGCCCCGATCAGATTTCCAATGCGAGACGGAATACAAACGATGCAGTTGTCCGAGGAAGAGTTTCGTGCCGAGCTGAGGCGTTTCCGCAGCGAGTTCGAGCAGTTGCGAGCCGAGGTGGCCAAGCGAATCGTCGGACAGGAGCCGATCGTCGACGGGGTGTTGATCTCGATGATCGCCGGTGGGCACGTGTTGCTCGAAGGCGTGCCGGGGTTGGGGAAAACGTTGCTGGTGCGAACGCTCAGTGAAGTGTTGGAGGCACCGTTCAGTCGAATCCAATTCACACCCGACTTGATGCCCGCCGATTTGATCGGGACCAACATCCTGGTCGAAGGCGACGGGGGGCAGAAGGAATTTCAATTTCAGCGTGGGCCGTTGTTTGCCAACGTCGTTCTGGCGGATGAAATCAACCGTGCGACGCCGAAGACCCAGTCCGCGTTGTTGGAGGCGATGCAGGAACACAGCGTGACGGTCGCCGGCACGTCACACCAGTTGGACGGCGTGTTCTTTGTGCTGGCCACGCAAAACCCGTTGGAGATGGAAGGCACGTATCCGTTACCCGAAGCCCAACTGGATCGTTTCCTGATGAAGTTGCTCGTTCCGTTTCCGACGACCGAGGAAATGGAAACGATCATGGACCGGACGACCGCCGGTGAAATCCCTCCACCGGGAAAAGTGATTTCGGGCGATCGGGTGTTGCGGCTGCGTGATCTTTCGCGGCAGATCCCGATCGCCGATGAAGTGCGACGCTATGCGATTTTGTTGGTGATGGGCACCCATCCCGAACACGAGGCGGCCACGGCGATGGTGCGTCAGTTCGTGCGTTACGGCAGCAGCCCCCGCGGTGCCCAGGCGCTGATCTTGTGTGCCAAAATCAAAGCCGTCTTGGACGGCCGTTTCCACGTCTGCAAAGACGACCTGAGGTCGGTCGCCCACGCCGTTCTGCGTCACCGGGTGATGTTGAACTTTGAAGGCCAGGCCGAAGGCATCGTGGTCGACAAGATCATCGATGACCTGCTGGAGAAGGTGGGTCAGGAAGCGGCATTGGCCGGGTAGCCGCATCATTCATGTTCGACTCCGATTTCCTAAAACAGCTCGAATACCTGTCTCTGCTCAGCAAGCGGATGTTCCAGGGCCAACTGCTCGCACAGCGGCGGACGATGCAGACCGGTGGCGGCATCGAGTTTTCCGACCACCGCGAGTACATGCACGGCGATGACCTGCGCTACCTGGACTGGAACGTGTATGCGCGGCACGGCGACTTGCTGCTGAAGCGGTTCCAGGAAGAAGAGGACTTGCACGTCTACCTGTTGCTCGATGCATCGCAGAGCATGCACGTGGAAACCAACGGGGCGGTCGACCCGGACCCGCCGAAATTCACGCTCGCGCGGCAGATCGCCGCCGCCTTGGCCTACATCGCACTGGCGGATTTGGACCGGGTGTCGATCGTCGCCTACGCCGACGGTGTCAAAGTGGTGATGCCGCTGGTGCGCGGGAAAGACCAGATTTTGAGTGTGCTGCGGTTTCTGGAAGGGCTGAAGTGCCATGGCGAAAAAACGGACCTGCGCCGCACCGTCGGCGAGTTCGTCGGACGCGCCCCACGAACCGGTTTGGCGATCGTGATCAGCGACCTGTTTGATCAAGAAGGGTTTCGCGAAGGCGTCGATCGTTTGCGTTACGCACAGTTCGAACCCCACGTGATTCAAATTCACACCCGCAGCGAAGCGGACCCGAAGCTTTTGGGGGACGTCCAGTTGGTCGATTGCGAAACGGGCACGGAGAAGAAAGTGACGGTGACCGAACGAAAGCTTCGACAGTACCGCCAGCTGTTCGAAACGTTTGTGCAGGACGTCGAAACGTATTGTCGAACGCACGGGTTGGCCCACACACGCACCACAACGGACGTCCCGTTTGATGCCGTGTTGTTAAAAATGATGCGCGCCGCGGCGGTGGGGTAACCGATGTCATTTGCTTCTCCGGACAAATTGTTTTGGCTGTTGGCCGCGCTGCCGATCATCGCCTTTTACATTTTGAAAACTCGGTTGCGCCGGCGTCCGGTGGCAACGTTGTTGTTCTGGGACCAGGTTTTCGAACAGAAGCGTCAACGATCGCTTTGGCAGAACTTGCGACACTGGATTTCGCTGTTGCTGCAATTGGTGTTCGTCACCTTGCTGGGTTTGGCGATCGCCGATCCGCTTTGGAATTCGCAAGAAGACACCGGTCAGGATCTGATCCTGGTCGTCGACAACTCGGCCAGCATGCGGGCGGTCGACCCGGCGTCGGGCAAGAGTCGGTTGCAACAGGCGATCGAGCGGGCATCGGACGTTGCCGGAACCCTGCGTTCGGGCGACAACATCGCCTTGATCACCGCCGGGGCCAGTGTCCGCGTGGTGGTGGGGATGTCCGATTTCGCGCCGACCGTGCAAGAGGCGTTGTTGGAAATTCAACCGACCGATGGTCCGACCCGAATCGGCGAGGCGATCGCTGCGGCGCGGCGATTGGCGGCCGATGATCAAAAGCGGCGGATCGTCGTCTTCAGCGATGGCGGCATCCCGGATCGCGACCGGCTGGCCGGTCAACAGTCACCCTCTGGCGTGCTCAGCGATGACGCCGAATTCGAAGCCGCCACGGTGCGACCCGACCTGCTCTCCGGTGACCTGCTCTCCGGTGACGATGTCCGCTGGATCCAAGTCGGCACTTCGGCCGACAACCTGGCGATCACCACGTTCCAAGTCCGACGTTCCACCGTCGATCCGATCGGGTATTCGCTATTGGTCGAAGTCAAAAACTTTTCCTCCGATCCGGTCGAGACCCGGCTGACGCTCCAATTGGACGACGCTCTGGTCGATGTGATCCCCTTAGAGATCGAAGCCGAGGGGGCGTTTCGCAAACAGATCGACGGTACGTCCAGGGCCGGAGGCGTGTTGACGGGAAAATTGAAAACGGACGACGTGTTGCCGGCGGACGACGTCGCGCGGGCGATCTTGCCCGATCGGCCGGAGATCCCGGTCAGGCTGGTCACCGGTGATGCGTCCGAGTCGTATTACCTGCGACGTGTATTGGAGTCGATTCCGTTGGTCCGGATCATGGCTCCCGATTCGGAAAGCAACGACGCGACGACGCCGTTGAGTGTGTTTGCAGGCACCGTCCCCGAGCGTCTTCCCGATGGACCGGTGTTGTTGGTGGACATTCCGGATTCGGGGCCGCCTGTTGGTCCGGACGGGCAGCCGGCGTGGCGGTTGGGCCAGCGGGTCGAGCAGCCGATCATTGCCGACCAAGACAAACAGTCTCCGCTGCTGCGGCACGTGCAACTGCAAAACGTGATTTTGTCCGGCGGGCGTGACCTGGAGGTCAACGAAGCGTTGGGCGCGCCGACGACGTTGTTGGAAACCGCCGGTGGGGATCGCGTGTGCGTGTCGATCGAACGCAGCGAAGGGCGGATCTTGTTGTTGGCGTCGGATTTGGACAGCAGCGATCTGCCGCTGCGGATCGCCTTTCCCGTCTTGATGACCAACGCGATGAATTGGTTCTATCGCGAAACCGGCGAGATTCGTCCGGCGATCGCGACCGGCCAGACCCGCGATGTCCCCTGGGACGTTGCCGACGAATCGTCGTCACAAACGGCCCAGCTGATCGCGCCCACGGGTGAACGTTCGTTGGTCACCGTTGATCGCAACAAGGTCAAACTGGGGCCGCTGGACCAGACCGGTGTGTATCGTTTGGCCAGCGAAGACGACGCCGACGCAGAGCGTGCAGAAACCGCAACGCCCGGTGCCGGTGACGACGCCAATCTGGTCGCCGTCAATCTTTCCAATGCCAACGAAAGCGATTTGCGGGTACCGGAATTGCCCGAAACGTCCGCCGGGGAATTGCCGCCGGCCGGTCGCTCTCCCTGGTTCTATCTGATCCTGCTGGCCGCCGGGCTGGTGATCACCGAATGGGCGCTCTACCAGCGCCGGGTCGTCGCGTAGGGCGATCGCTTGCGTAGCGTACGATTGTCCCTTCCGGGGTGGCGCCCGTGGGGCTCTGCCATGCGCGTCCCTCTGGCCGTCTTTATTCCGGCTGTAACACTTGTCGCGGATGAACCGACTCGGCAGGAATCAGGCGTCTCGGCGCCGCGAGCTGCCGATCATGAACACTGGATCGGTCGGCAATCCTTGCACGGCATGCGGTGCGTCGATCCGAGACGAAGTCTCAGACAGGTGTGCGACAACGGAGTGACGCAATGCACGAAAACCATCCTCAGCTTCGGGGCAACCCGAGACGTTCCGTCGCACGTTCGGCTTCGCTTCGCTGCGGCGGCATGATCGTTGCACTCGCGACACTTTGTAGCTCCGGATGCGTGGTCGACGCGTTTAAATCGACGTTGCAGCCATTTGCATCGGCGGCAAAACGCAACGTCATCAAGATTCGGGCCACCAAGGAGGCACAGCGCAATTGGGAGCAGAGCTACCAGAGCAGTTACGCTTCGTCGCCCTGTGCGTCCGACGCCGAAGCGGGGTACATCGCGGCCTACGTCGATACCGCGATGGGAATGGGCGAGTGTCCGCCGCCGGTGCCCGAGCGGCGACTGCTGAGTGCCCACGCGATTCACCAAACCTATCCGGCGGCCGTGCCGTGGTACCAGGGTTACAACTTTGGGCACGTCGATGCGGTCGCCCGCGGCGTGGACCGATGGCGTTTGGCACCGCTCAATCCCGAACTGGCGTTGGCGTTGTGCGGTTGTCGCGGAGAAGCCCAGACGACCACGCCGGAACCGACCGAGAGGTACGAGTTGCTCCCCCAGCAGCCGCCACAAACGGCGCCGGAGGTGGAGCTGGAAATGCAGCCGCTGCCCACTCCCGAGACACCGGAAGCAGACAATACCGATTTGATTTAGGTCAAGGACTGTCTTGCAAGCGTCGCACATGGACCGGTGCGGCATGTTGAACGATCGAGCCCATATAAGATTCCCGTTTCGGCAAGGATGCCAAGAATGGACAACCACATTCACAACGTCGCCTCTGTTTGCAGGCTCGCCTTGTATGCCTTGCTGGTCGTGGCAAGCAGCGGCTGCACGTCCGTGTTGACACCGGTGACCGGGATTCCGGTTTTCGATCTGCCCGATGAGTTGTTGGGCGTGCCCAAACGCGACCAGGTGGACGTCCCCGCCGTCTTGCTCGCTCGTCCCAACGAAGACGTCTACATGCTGGACGAGGGCGATGTGTTGAGCGTTTACATCGACGGCGTGCTGCCGTTTTCGGCTCCCAACACTCCGCCGACACCGCCGCCGGTGAATCTTCCGACCGACCAATCGTTTCTGCAACCGTCGATCGGGTACCCGATTCCCGTGCAAGAAGGCGGCGTGGTGAACCTGCCGCTGCTGCCCGCGTTCTCCGTCGCCGGCATGACGCTTGACCAAACCCGGGAGGAGATCACGCGGCGATACCGAGAAGAAGAGATCTTGCCGCCCGGAGTGAATTATCCGGTGGTGTCGTTGATGCAGCGTCGCTCTCACACCATCACCGTCATCCGGTCTAACGCGAGCAGTGAGCGAACCGACGGAACGGCCGCCGGCTACACCCTGGATTTGCCGGAAAAACGAAATGATGTCCTGAACGCGTTGATGGAGTCCGGCGGGATGCCCGGATTCAACGAGAAAAATGAGGTTGTGATTTACAAGACGTCACAAATCCCGGCCGAGCGACGGCATGAATTGATGAGCCAGTTGTTGGCGCAGGATTGCGGCGGCGGATGTTTCGGCCAAGGCGTCCCGCTGGTCCATGATTATCTTTCGACCGATCCGAATTGCATCGCGTTCGATGAACACCTGTTGGAAAAGCAATTCGTGGTTCGGATTCCGCTGCGATACTACCCCGGTAACGAACCCAATATTCGCCCCTCTGATGTGATCCTGCAAACCGGTGACATCGTGATGGTCGAATCGCGAGAGACCGAATTGTTCTACACCGGCGGGTTACTCGGCGGAGGGCAGTTTCCGTTGCCACGTGATTATGATCTGGATGTGCTGGGCGCAATCGCACTCGCCGGTTCTGGCGTGGCCTCGTCCGGCCAAGGTGGAATGGGCGGTGGCGGTGGAATGGGCGGCGGAATGCTGGGAGGTTTGGGCGGACCCAGTCCGTCACAACTGTACATCATTCGCAAGCTGCCTTGCGGACGGACCTACAACATTGCCGTCGACCTGCAAGTCGCGATGAACAACTCGCGAGAGAACATTTTGGTGCAGCCCGGCGACACGCTGATCCTGCGTTACAAACCCCAGGAAGAGCTTGTCAATTTCGGCATCGCAACTTTCTTCACCTTTGGGATCCGGGAGTTGTTCCAAGACTAAATCGGAACCACAGACCTGCTATAGTCTACGCTGTTGCGAACTCCTGTTTTTCACTCGGGGAAACGTTCCAGTGCAGTGGTCCGATTTTACCTGGTTGTACCTGTTGATTCCGGCAGTGCCGTTTTTGATCTGGTACCACCTCCGCTCGTTGAGCGATTTTCCGATCTGGCAAAAACGTGTCTCGCTGGTGTTGCGGGCGGTGGTCTTGGGGTTGCTGGTTGCGGCGCTGGCCGGGCCGGTGCTGATGCGAGAAACCGATCGGCAAATGGTCGTGTTTGCGATCGATCGCAGCGAGAGCATCGACCAGGCGGCGCGGGAGAAAGCGGACACGTTTTTGCAGCAGTCGATCAAGGCGGCCGAACAGGCGGACGTCGAGGTTCGCTTTCTGGAATTTGACCGCCAACCGAGACAGTTGCAGGAACAGTGGTCGTCCGTCGCGGCGGACGAACCGGCGGGGGAAGACGCATCGCCGGACGCTGAGGCAACCGGCGATCCGCTCGCCGCCGATGAAACGTCTCCGCCATCGACTGGCGCGGCGGACGAACCGGCAGATGATCCGGCAGCGCGTCGCGGGACCGATTTGGAAGCCGCCGTCCGGACCGCGATCGCATCGATGCCGCCGTCGCGGGTTCGCCGAGTGGTGTTGTTGTCCGACGGCAATGCGACCGAGGGAGGCGACGTGATCGCCACCGCGGCCCAGGGCGGTGTGCCGATCTGGACCGTCCCGCTGCCGTCACGTAGCGATCCCGAAGTCCAGCTGACGCGCGTCGACGCTCCGACACAGGTCCGGCAAGGCCAACCGTTCTTCGTCGAAGTTGTCGTCAGCAGCAATCGGGACACCGAGGGCTACATCGATCTGTATCGCGGCGACATCCAAATTGGAGACGAAGAACCCAAACCGGTCAAAATCAAGAAGGGCGAAAACACGTTTCGGTTCCGTCAAACCGTTTTGGGCAAGCGGCAGGAATCGTTTGCCGCGCGGTTGCGTGGATTCGATGACACGTTATTGGACAACAATGCATCCGAAACCGTGGTCTATGCCCAGGGACGCCCACGTGTGTTGTTGATCGACCCGGACGTGGACCAAACCGATTCACTGCGTTGGGCCCTGGACGAGCAATCGATCGACGTCGAGGTGCGACCGCCCGAGGGGATCCCGAGCGATCTGACGGAGATCCAAGGCTATGAGTGTCTGGTCCTGTCGAACGTTCCCGCGACGGCCATGTCGATGCGGCAGATGGATTTAATCCGAATCTACGTCAAGGAACTCGGCGGCGGATTGATCATGCTGGGCGGTGACCAGTCGTTCGGGCTGGGCGGTTATTACCGAACCCAAGTCGAGGAGATCTTGCCGGTCCGCAGCAACTTTGAAAAGGAACGCGAGAAGCCTTCGTTGGCGATGATGTTGGTGATCGACAAAAGCGGCTCGATGGGCGGCCAAAAGATCGAGCTTGCCAAGGACGCCGCCCGCGCCGCGGTGGAATTGCTCGGGCCGCGTGACGCGATCGGCGTGATCGCCTTTGACGGTTCGGCGTACACCGTTTCTGAATTGCGGTCGACGTCGGACAAGGGGCAAATCATCGATGCGATTAGCACCATCGAAGCCTCCGGCGGCACGAACATGTATCCCGGTATGGTCGACGCCCTGGACGCCCTCCGCGCGGCGACGGCAAAACTGAAACACGTCATCTTGATGACCGACGGCGTTTCCTCGCCGGGGGATTTTCAGGGCGCCGCATCGGACATGTCCGCCAACCGGATCACGCTGTCCACCGTCGCGCTCGGCCAAGGGGCCAGTGAGGACCTGTTGGAGGAACTGGCACAGATCGGTGGCGGACGCTATTACTTCTGCGATTCGCCCGATGCCGTCCCCCAGGTGTTCGCCAAAGAAACGGTGGAAGCGAGCAAGTCGGCGATCAACGAGTTGCCCTTCACCGCACAATTGGTCCGTCCCACCGCCGTCTTGGAAGGCATCGATTTGGAACTGTCACCGCTGTTGCTCGGCTATGTGGTCACCCGTCCCAAACCGACCGCGGAGTTCATTCTGGCCAGCGAGTCGGGAGATCCCTTGTTGGCATGGTGGCGGTATGGATTGGGCATGTCGGTCGCGTTCACCAGTGATGCCAAAAATCGTTGGGCCGGTGAATGGTTGGCGTGGCCGGACTTTGGACCGTTTTGGGCTCAGATCATTCGTCACGCGATGCGCAAGGATGACAATCGAGGCGTGTTCGTCGATGTCCGCCGCGAAGGTGAAACCACGTTCGTCTCGCTCGATTCGGTGGACCAAAACGGTGCGTTCATTGACAACGCCACGACGGAGTTGACGTTGATTGATCCCGGTTTGGACCGCAAGAAACTGTCAATGCGGCAGACCGCTCCGGGACGTTTCGAAGCCCAGATCAAAACCGATCGACGGGGGGCGTATCACCTGGATCTGGCCCAGACGCGGAAATCCGGATCGACCCAGCGCTCCTCGCGCGGGATCTCGGTCGGCTACAGCGACGAATTGCGGTTGTTGCCCACCGCGACAAAGACCCTGGAGCGGGTTGCGACGGTCAGCGGCGGTCGATTCGATCCGTCGCCCGAAGCGATCGCCGAACCGGTCGAGGCGACCGCCCGCGAGCCGATGCCGCTGTGGCCCTGGTTGCTGATGATCGCGATGTCGGTCTTCGTCGCCGACGTCGCGCTGCGACGCATCGAACTGGCGCCGTGACGATCTCACCGCTTCCCTCGCTTCATTATTCTGCCCCGAATCATTCTGCCTTCCCTCCTCTGGTTTCTACCGGATTGGCAGCGCCGTAGAGAGGTAGGAAGATTTAGGAGGTAGGAAGATTTTGGGGGAGGAAGATTGCATCGATCACTTTGTTTGATCGAAGTACGCCTGGACCGATTCGTACTCCTTCGCGCCGGTGATCTTCTTGTAGCGAAACAACGATTCGGCATTGGGGTGATCGATCCGCCACGTGGTGAAATCGAATCGCAGTGCGTAGCGATAGCCGGCGGGCAGTTCCAACCCGCCGCTGGCCCGCAACATCTCCGTCAGATCCACACGCAGACGCAGCGGTCGGGGCGCTTTGTCTTGCGTGATCCACAAGTCCCATTGGACGTTGTCTTCTTGAATGCCCTGGAAGTGGATCGCCGGGGTTTCGCCGCGAAACGGATTGCGGTCGACCAGACGCACCGACTTCATTCCCGCGGTCAGCGAAAGTGCGGGATCGATGCCCGAGAGCGTCAGGGCCAAAACGGGTTCCGGATACGGGCCCATCGCCAGCGGCAACTCGAACACCGCCTGCTGCATCGCGAGCGGCTGATCGAGCTGAGTGAAGGCCTGTTCGGACAGGGCCACCGTCGTGGTTTTGCCGTCGCTGAAAATCCGCACCCGTTGGTTGGGGTCCTTCAAGTAGATCGTGTAGTGATCGGGAGCCTGTGATGCGATCTGGTACACCGAGGTTTGGGTGTTGATCACGGCGCCGTCGATGATCGTGTCGGCGGACAGTTCGACGGTCGCCCGAGTCGATTTCGCTTGGGTTAGCCGGTCGAACAAGGGCTGCAGTGCCTTTAGGTCCGGCGTGGATTCGGCCGACTCTGGCGCGTCGGGTTGCGTTTCCTGCGCCCTCACCCCGGCAAGAGGCATCGTCAAGACGACAAGGGAGACGAACGTGTGAACACGATATCGTGCCGCTAGCAACATCGGGATAACGTCCGTCATTGGCTGAAAGAAATGCAACATTGCACAGGGAGCATCTTGGATTGCCGGCGGATTCCCGACCCGGCGATCAAATTGTATTCGATCGGGTCAAACCGTCGCCGTCCTCTCCGAGGTCGGCGCGGGGGCAAAGCTCTGCTTTTCCGCGTACGCCGAGTTCGGAGAACACGGCGACGCTTGCGACACACCGTCAAGTGGCTACGTCATTGAACTCGCCTGCTCGGCTTCGCGCTCGGCGCGAATTTCTTCTTTGGTCTTCATCGGAAAGTATTCTTCGACCACTCGGTAGAACTCCTCGGCGCTGGACACGCCGGCCACATGGGTGCGGAAATGTCTGGCCCCGTACTTTCCTTGGGCGTAACAACAGGCGTATTTCCGCATCAAAATGGTGCCTTTTTCTTCACCGAAACGTTCCTTGACCAGGTCGTAGTGGTGCAGCATGCATTGGCGTTGCTCACTCAGGCTGGGTTCGGGTGGGATCGGCTGGCCGCGGAGAGCGGCGGCGGCTTGGGCGAACAGCCAGGGCCGACCGAGGCAGGCGCGGGCGATCATGACGCCGTCGACGTCGTAGTTTTGAAACGCATGGACGACTTTTTCCGCCGAGTCCAAGTCGCCGTTTCCGATCAGCGGAATCTGTTTCAGGTGGGCTTTGATTTCGCTGATGCGGTCCCAATCGGCGTGGCCGCGAAACATGTCTTTGGCGGTCCGGCCGTGAACGGTCAGCGCCGCCGCCCCGGCTTCTTCGACCACCCGCGCGACCTCGTTGCAATTGACCGATTCGGGGCTGCAGCCGAGGCGAATCTTGGCGGTCACGGGGGTCGGGGCACAGGCCTTGACCAGTCGCGAAATGATCTCGAACATCCGCTGCGGGGTCCGCAGCAGATAGCTTCCGCTGTGTGCCTTTTCGGTGACCTGACGCACCGGGCAGCCGAAATTAATATCCACGACGCTGACTTGGTACTCTTCGGCCAATCGGCGACCGACCTTGGCCATGGTTTCCGGATCATTGTCCCAGATTTGGACCGCCAACGGGCGCGGTTCGTCTGCCACGCCCCACAAACGCTCGGGGTGCTCGGCTTCGTTTTCGTCCATCCAGACGAAGCCTCGAGCGTTCACCATCTCGGTCGCGATCAGCCCTGCGCCGCCGTATTCACGGACCATCTGCCGGAACGCGGCATTGGTGAAGCCCGCCATCGGGGCTTGCAAAATCGGCGGATCGACGACCAAATCGCCGATTCGAAAGGCTGGTGGGGGGAAGGGGCGTGGCATGGCAAGCGTGTTTACGGGGAATCGTTCCCCGTCACTCTAAAACGCTCGCGACCAACTGGCAATGATCGAATAATCCGTCTCCAACTGGATCCCGTCCAAGTCCTGGGCCAGCGTCGGCACGATTTCGAAGTTCAGGTAGTGGCCTTTCCAGTTCAGCTGGCCGCCGACACCCAGGTTGTACCAGTATCCGCCGCGAAAACTTTCGACGTTGGTACTGATTCCCATGTCAGGGGTCGCCGGGTCCGCACCCTGGATGTCGTCCCGCCAGACGTGTTCCCCCCGCAGCGACAGCGCGAAGTGGTCACAAACCAGATACTGGGTCCAGGTGTTCAGCCGGACTTCGGCTCCCAGACGGTAATCCCGATAGTTCTTGCCCATCGGCAGATCCGACTGGATCTGGCCGCCCCAGCTCCAGCAGTCGGCAAAGTAGCGCACGGTCATGCCGGGGCGGGCGTTGAAGGTCCCGCTGCCCAGTCGCATCGGGTAGGGCAACGCCTGGGACATCATCCCGCCGGTCGGCGTCGTCGAGGTACGAAAGATGTCGCCGGTCGGCACCGATCCGCCCAGGTTCAGCATCCAATCGCAGCGCTCGGTGCTGTACAGTCGCAGCAGTGCGCCGATCGCGGTGTCGCCGAAACCGCTGTTGTGCGTGGTGAACTCGGTCCCCGGGCCGGCGGGGTTCATCGGACCGCGGATGTGGTCCATCGTCAGGCTGGGCAGCATCAGCATTGTGTACAGCGTCACGTTGTCGGTGGCACCGTACATGATGTGCGCCATGTGCATTTCCATGGTCATCTGGGTCGGTGCCGCCATCCGGTTGGTGACCGGTGAACTGGTCGCACCGAAGGCGATCGCTTCGGAGTCGCTGACCGTCCGATCGCCGATCCGATTGTCCTCCATGTACATGTTCATGTACTTGTACTCGACCATCCATTCCCCCTTTTCGTGGACGTGGTCACCGGCGATCCCGGCCGGACCATGTTTATCGGCCAAGGACTTGCGGCCGGGATGGTCGGCGACGGCTGCGAACTGAAGCAGCAGCAGCGACGCCAGGGCTGCGAGGGAACGAAAGGTTTTCACCGTCATGGGAGTGCATCCTTGCAGGGGACAAACAATGGTTTGGGACCCGATTTTCAATCGGCGTAGGAGCCGTCGCGGCGACGCGCGGCCATTGACCGCTAGGAGAGCGAAACTCTTGGCGAGTTCCGCTACGTCATTGCGGGCCCATTCACGGGGGCGGTTTCGTTTTCATCGTCCCGTGGCGGCGCAAGGTTCATCGGCTGCCGTTGGGGTGACTCCAGCCCTCACGACCGGGCAAACCGATTGTTCGCAAACTCGGCTCGACGTGTTCTCCGGCGATTTGCTATAGCCGCCGGGGTGGTGCCAAACTCCGGTGCCGGGCTCCCAAGGGATGGCGAGCCCAATTTCGCAAAACACCGTATCTTTCCGAGTTTCTCGACATTGAGACAGCCCGGTCGCAGCGGTTGGTCATTGACGCAGGACGGATTCGACTGATGGGCGTAATCTTCGGTTTACCGGTTGTTTCGATTTTCATCTTCATTGCCGCCGGACTGTTGCTCGGGCACCTGTTCTGGTACCGCGACACCAGTGGGCTGGACGCAAAGATCAGCGAACTGGAGGAACAGCTTGCCGCTGCCGGCGGTGATTCATCCGATCCAGACGGCTCCGATCGCGATGCCGAGGTCCGCTCGCTGGAGCAATCCCTGCAACAGCACCGCGACGATTTGCAACAGGCGCGCGAGGAAGCCGTGACGCTGCGCGAGGAAGCCACGACGCTGCGCCAAGAAAACGCCACGCTGCAAGCATCGATCGACGAAACTTGCGAAACTGCGACGATCGAAAACGGTGACTTGCAACGTGCTCAAGAAAGACTGCAAGCGTTGCAAGACGACTACGATTCGCTGAAGAGTGAATTGGAGGAGGCGCTGGCCGACAAACATGCCGCGGAATTGCGGATCACGGCCAATGAGACCGCCGCGCTGGAAGCGGGCGACGAACTGGGGCGTCAAACCGCAATCATCGAGTCGCTGACGAAGACCAATGAGGCTCAGGCCGCGGAACTGCAGCACCTCAAAGAGCAAGTGGAACGTCTGGGGGAGGCCAGCGAATCGGACGTCGCCGAGCGCGAGGCTTTGATCGCACGGCTGAAGAATGAGCTGTCCGAAACCGAAATGTACCGCCAGGCGACCCAAGAGAAACTGGATGAGGTTCAAGCCAAAATCGAAGCCTCCGAAGCCTCCGCCGAGCAACTCGCCGAGCAGCGAGAGCAGACGATCGAAGCGCTCGAACGGCAACGCGACGAGTTCCGGCAACAGCGCGACGAGGCGTCGCAGAAGTACGCGTCGGTCGTTACCAGCATCGAGACGATGCAGCAGCAACTCGCCAGTGCCCTGGACCAAGCCGAACGGACCGCCGACCAGAACGAACGACTGGCCGATCTGATCGAACAGAAACAAAACCAGATCACCGCCGCCGAAGAAGACTTGGAAACGGTGCGTGCCGAACTCGCCACCAAAACCGAAACGCTGACCGATCTGGAAATCCGACTCGACGCTGCGACTGGCGAGCTGCAGCAGCGTGACGAAGTGGTGGAATCGCTCCGCAGCGAAATCGACGAACTGAGGATCGCCCGACAAGAAGGTGCCGATGCCCAAGCGGAGGTCCGCCAGCTGCTCGAACAACTGCAGCAGCTGAAACAGGTCAATGAGGCGTTGCATGACAAGAACAACATTCAATCCGAAGAACTCCGGCAGCTGGCGGAGTTGCAAGAACGGATCGAAGAACAGGATGCCGAATTGGAGTTTTCCGCCAGCGAACTCGATGACGAGCGCGCCATCCGCGGCGAACTGGAACGCAAGCTGAGCGAAAAGACGACGACGATTGCCGATCTGTCGAGACGCTGCGAAGCGATCCTGCCGCTGGAAAACGAAGTCAAATCGCTGACCGGCCAGTGCGCCTCGGGCCGGGAAAGCATCGATCGACTTTCGGCCAAATTGAACGAAAGCAACCACATCGTCACCCAACTGCAAGAACGTTTGCAGGTGATCGATTCGCTGGAAACCGAGAAACAGTCACTGCTGGAAAACTTGGACCAGGCCTCCGCGACGATCGACCGGCTGACCGGGAAACTGCAAGACGCCGAGCAAACCGTCGCCTTGCAATCCGAGCGGCTGGAACTGATCGGCACCCTGGAAGGCGAAAAGGGATCGCTGTCGCAGCGACTGGAGGCCTCCTTGGAATCGATCCAACAGTTGACGACGCAATTGCAAGACAGTGAAGCAGCCGTCGCCCACCATTCACAGCAGTTGGAGTTGATGGAGGCGATTGAGAACGACAATCAATCGCTCGCCGGCAAACTGCAATCGAATCTGGAAAAACTCGATCACATGGCGACCAACCTGCGTGATCGCGATGCCGAGATCGTCGAACTGACCGAACGATGCGAACGGCTCGAAGCACTGCAATCCGAAATCGAATCGCTGTCGCAAAAGGTCCAGGAAGGCCAAGCGACGATCGACGATTTGACCGAGCAGCTGGGCGGCCGAGACGACGAGATCCGTGATTTGACCGAGCGATGCGAAACCGTCAATTCCTTGATCGAGGAGAAGCAATCGTTGGCCGAAAGGGTGGCGAAGCTGGAACGGGCCGAGGCGGGGCTGCGGGAATGTTTGAACGATCAAGACCGAGAGATCGAAACCCTGCGGAACAGCGAGCGTGAGCTGGCGAATCTGCAGCAGCGTTACGAGGAAACGCAGTCCGAACTCCACGAAACCGATGCCCAATGCAACGCGTTGCTCGAGACCATTGATGGGCACCAATCCGAAATCGAAACCCTACGAGAGCAACTCGGGCAAGTCGACTCGCTGCGGGCAGAATTGGAGACGAGAGACGAACAACTGGCCAAATCGAGCCGCCAGGCCGAAACCTTGTCGGCGCAGTTGAGCGAGCGCGAGGCGGTGATCGCGGACCTGAATCGACGCATGGGGTCGGTGGTCGATTTGGAAAAACAATTGCACATGCGAGACCGCGACGTCATCGAATTGAAGGAACAGAGCGATCTGCAGACCCGGGCGTTTGCCGAGCAGCGCGACGAATTGTTGCGGCTGCGTCACGGCGTGGCCGAATTGGAAGCCACCAACAAACAGTTGACGATCACCCGCGAACGCTTGGAAAAGGCCAGCACGCGGTGCGACGAACTGGTCGCCGCCAACGGGGCATTGGAAAGCCAGGTCGCCAAGCTCGGCAAAGACCTGGAAGTGCAGGCCGTTTCGGTCGACGATCTGGATCGACGCTTGGCGACAAAGTCGAAACAGCACGACACCGCGATCGCGGACTTGCGTCAGGCGTCCGAGCAGTTGCAGCAGCAAACGGCAACCGTCAAACGACTGCAATCACAATTGGAAGAGTTGGATGAATTGCGGGCGGCCAACAAGATGCTGGCCGCCAAGAGTGCGGACCTGATCGCCCATCTGAAACGCGTCAGTGCCGAACACGAGGACAGTTTGCAAGCCAACGAGCGGGCTCAGGCGACGATCCGCGAGCTGCAAAACGAAATCCACTCGCAAGTGGCCACGATCCGATCACTGCGTCGCGAGCGAGGCTCGATCGGCGGCCTGGATGGCGACGACGACCAAAAAGCGGCGTAGCATTTCGCCCCTCGCTGCCGAGGTCGTGCGTTTTTTGGGAAGCAACCCTCCTGGCAGGAGGGACGAGCGCAGCGAGGGGAGGTCGAACGGTGAATCGCCGGACAAGCTTTCGTTCGCCGGTCGCGTCAAGTCGCGGGGCAACCCTCCCCGCGTCGTCGCTCACTCCTCCGCGACCCTCCCACAGGGAGGGTGAAGTCGTAAACGCCTGTTAAATCAGAGGATATAAACCGCTCGACGTTGGAAGGGAGGGACGCATCAGGCTACGATACGCGCCGTGAAACGTCGGCGTTGCGCCCGACCACGCCCTCTCCTGACGACGTTCCTGATCCGATGACCGACCCAAGTGCTGACGACGACTCCCCGCAACCTGCCGCCGGCCGCTCCGCCGACCGGCCGATGATGCGGCTGGACGATGTGCTCAAGCGGGCCGGACTGGTGGGCACCGGCGGTCAGGCGAAAATCTGGATCCAGGACGGCCAGGTGAGCGTCAACGGCGAAGTTGAGACGCGGCGGCGAAAACAGCTGTTTTTGGGCGATGTGGTGGAAACCATGGGCCAACGCGTCACGCTGGACGAAAGCTTTTTCGATTGTTAGCTGAAAAGTCGTTGAAACCGGCAGTTTCACTGTTGACGCTCCCCGATCCCCCGCCGGATACTGCGCAGAGTCGAGAAATCCGGCGGCGGCAAAATTTCCGCCCTTCTCGGTCTAGTTCACTTCGGTGAGCTACAGTTGACGAACCCGATTTTTTGGACGTTCCAAAGAATCGTGGTCGAACCCCTAAGACAGGAGATTGGTTGATTCAATGCCGCTCCGGTCTCAAGGCCTTTTTTATCGGATGTCCGGAATGCCCACCGGCAGGAGCAGAAACTTTTAGTGGCGTTGGCACGACGAAACCCTCAACCAGACAATCGCGACACCGTTCGCATCAATTCCAGTATCCGCATCAGTCCGATTCGAGTGGTCAGCGAAACCGGCGAACAACTCGGAGTGATCGCGACCGAAGACGCCCTCGAGCGGGCGCGTGATGTCGGACTCGATCTGGTTGAAGTCGCTCCCAATGAGCGGCCCCCTGTTTGCCGAATCATGGATTACGGCAAATACAAATACGACAAGAACAAAAAGACGAACCGCAATCAAAGTCATACCAAGACGAAAGAAATTCGCTTGCGGCCGAAAACCGGTGACGAAGATATCCGGACCAAGATTCGTCGGGCCGAAAAGTTCTTGAAGCACAAAGACAAAGTGCAGGTCAGTGTGCTGTTCCGTGGTCGCGAGATGGCCCACATCGAAGAAGGCCGCAAGGTGATGGAGCAGGTCATCGAATTGCTGGACGAAGTCGGCAAGGTCGAAACCGCCCCCCAGCAACACGGCCGCCGCATGATCTGTATGATCGCCCCACGCTAGCCACACCCCGTTGGATAGCCTTGGTTTCCCCGCAGTGGACGAGGCGACGAGTCCATCCAGGTAATCAATTGCGAGGACTCCTCGCTTGGTTTTTGGGGCGTGGACGAGGCGACCAGTCCGTTCGGATGACCGATTGCGAGGACTCCTCGCATCGTCCACGACCGCTTCCCTTCGCGAAAGGCACCATGCCCGCCGTCACCGTCGATGCCGTTTGCCAAGCACTTGCTCAGTGGGCTCCGCTGAAACTGGCGGAATCCTGGGACAACGTGGGTTTATTGGTCGGGGACCGCGGCCGCGAAATCGCACGCGTTCTGACCTGTTTGACCCTCACGCCCGACGTGGCGACCGAAGCGGTCGATCAGCAGGCCGACCTGATCGTCACCCACCATCCGATCCCCTTTCGCCCGCTGCCACGAATCAATTGCGACTCGATCACCGGCGAAATCCTGTGGCGATTGATCGGTGCCAAAATCGCCGTTTACAGCGCCCACACCGCGTTCGATTCGGCTGCCGAAGGAATCAACCAAAGTTGGGCTCAGTCGCTAGGGTTGGAGTCGGTCCGCCCGATTAACGCCCCCACCCCCGAAAACGAATTGGGCAGCGGACGCTATGGCGTGCTGACAACCGAGATGACGGCGCGTGAAGTGATCCGACGCTGTGCCACGCTGGTTCAATCCGCTTCCGCACCACGCGGGGTGGGACCGTTGGACCAACCGGTCACCAAAGTCGGCTTTGCCTGCGGCAGCGGCGGTTCGTTCGTTGCCCAGGCGGCGCGCTGCGGTTGTCAACTGTTGGTCACCGGCGAGGCGAGTTTTCACGACTGCTTGGAAGCCGAGTCGCGCGGGATGACGCTCGGATTGCTCGGGCATTTCCATAGCGAACGGTTCGCGATGGAACGGCTGGCGGTCCGGATCGGCGAAGAATTCCCGGCGCTGACGGTCTGGCCCAGCAAGGCCGAGGCCGACCCGATCCAGCCGGTGTGACGCGGTTTCGCGCTAGCCGACGCGTAAGAGGTCGTGCCGTTTTGAACCTCTGATTTAACAGGCGTCTACGAATTTACCCTCCCTCTGGGAGGGTCGCGGAGGAGTGAGCGACGACGCGGGGAGGGTTCGTTGTCGCGCAGAAGAACTCAACCACCACGAATCAACCCTCCCCTCGCGACGCTCGACCCTCCCTGCCAGGGAGGGTTAATCCGTCGAGGCGTTTACGACGACGGCCCGGAAGGGGCCATCGTACCTGATCGATCGCCCAGACCCGGCCGCCGAGGGTACCGCGGCCGGATGTCTGTGGCGCGCCATTTGCAACGTGGTTTTCCAGGGCGTGGATTCATGCGACAATGGGCGGTTTGCGACTGCCACAGCGACGCCGAATTTCGCGCTCCCGCTGTAAGGCCGGACTGTGCGGACGAGTACTCTCCCACGGGCCGGACACATCCGTCCCGCCGCCGCAGCCGGCAGCAAACCGAAGTGAACCGACCGTGACGATGGAGTCGAAATGACGAGACGAGAGAAATGGCTTGCCGCCCTGCCGGTTTACAACGAAGTCGATTACGTGGTCGAGATTTTGGACCAGGTCGTTCAATACTCGTCCAACGTGTTGGTCGTCGATGACGGCTCGACCGACGGGACCGACAAACTTCTCGCCCAGCGTGGCGATGTGACGGTGATTCGTCACGAGCAGAATCGGGGCTACGGGGCGGCCCTGCAAACCGCATTTGATTACACGATCCGGCATGGGTTTGACGGCGTCGTGACGCTCGATTGCGACGGCCAGCACCAGCCGAAACGGATTCCCGCCTTCATCGACATGGCCCGCGAGGCCGACATCGTTTCCGGCAGCCGCTACCTGCAGTATTTTGAGGGCGATGATGCACCGCCGGAAGAACGGATGTTTATCAACCGCCGCATCACCGCCGATTTGAACCGCCGGCTGGGTCTGAAATTGACCGATGCGTTTTGCGGGTTCAAAGCCTATCGTCGCGAGGCGTTGCAGCACTTTTCAATCACCGACACCGGGTACGCGATGCCGTTGCAGTTGTGGGTCCAGGCGGCCGAGGCGGGGTTGCGAATCGTCGAAATGGCGGTGCCGCTGATCTATCTGGATCTGCAGCGATCCTTCGGCGGGGCCCTTGATCACGCGGAGACGCGGCTCGCCCTCTACAATCAGGTGATCGACGACGAGATCGCCAGGTTGTGTGCCAGCGGCCGGCACGTGACCCACGCGTCGAGCGGTGATTTGGTTTGCGTTCACGAGTCCCGCTAGACGCCGAATGATCAGCCCAGACCCGACGGTTGGAACGGAGTTCGACTCGAATTTTGAAACGTATCAGGCGCCGCGCGGTCACTGCGAACGCCTGGTCCGGCCTGCGATCGGCGTTGCCGCCAAGGTCATGTCGGACAACGTGTCGCGCGGCGATGCCTATCCCGCGGAGATTTCTTCGCTCCGCCGCCCGGCGCGCGATCAATTGTTGCGTGATGCCAGACGCTACACGTCGGCTTATCGCGACGTGGATTTTGCCGGCACGTCTGAATCCGAAATCGTGATGGCCGGTCACCAGCCGACGCTGTTCCACCCGGGGGTTTGGTTCAAGAACTTTGCACTCGATCACGTCGGCAAGACGACCGGCGCCCTGGCGATCAATCTGGTCGTCGACAGCGACGTCGCCGGGCCCAGCAGTGTGCGGGTTCCGCATTTGGACCGCCGGACCGGGACGCTGCGACACGAAATCGTCGCATTCGACCGCCGCGGCGGTGGGGTGCCGTATGAGCAATCGTTGATCGAAGACCGCGAGCTGTTCGACGCATTTGATCGAAACGTGGCCGAGGCGGTTTCAGGAATCGTTGACGCCCCGTTGATTCATTCGCTGTGGCAGCACGCCCGCGATGCGATCAATCGTTGTGGGTTTGCCGGATGTGCCCTCGCCCAGGGCAGGCACAGCTTGGAGGCCGACTTGGGACTGCAGACGCTGGAGATCCCGCAGAGCGTCGTTTGTCGCGGTGACGCGTTCGCCGCGTTCGCGATGCAGATCCTGCGCGACCTGCCCAGGTTTCACGACTGTTACAACGCCGCGGCGGAATTCTATCGCGCGGCGCACGGGATTCGCAGCAAGGCCCACCCGGTCCCCAACCTGGGCCGCGACGGCGATTGGTACGAGGCTCCGTTCTGGGTGTACGGCAACCAATCGCCCAAGCGACGCAGCGTTTGGGTGCGTCTGTCCCAGGCCGGAACGGTGATGGAGATCAGTGATCGCGACAAACGCCACCGAAAAATCCAAGCGGCCGGGCAGCCCGCCGCCGCGGAAGCCTTTCTGGCGCTGGCCAGCCCCGAGTTCAAGATCCGCAGCCGGGCGTTGATCACGACCATGTACGCGCGGATGGTGCTCAGCGATCTCTTCCTGCACGGCATCGGCGGCGGGAAGTACGACCAACTGGGGGATTTGATCTGCCGGGCATTCTGGGGCACCGACCCGACTGGGATCATGGTGATTAGCGCCACCGTCTTGTTGCCGGGGCATCAACGGCATCCGGTCGCGGAGATCGACGACGCGATCCGGCGCCACAATCGTCAGCTCCGCGAATTGGACTTTCAACCGGAACGTCATGCCGAACAAGGCGGTTTGGATCCGGACAAGGTCGCGGCCAAATGCCAGTTACTGCAGTCGATCCCGCCAGAGGGCCGACGTCGCGATTGGCACCAACAAATCACGACGCTCAATCAACAGATGGCGTCCCAGTTGCAACCGCTGCGCGACCGACTGACCGCAGAAAAGGGCCAACTGCAAGATCGACGCCGCGAGGCAGCGATCTGGAACAGCCGCGAACACTCGTTCTGTATCTATCCGCTGGAATATTTGAGGGACGCGTACGCGGAGATGCTAAACGCGTAGGGCACGTAGGGGGGCTGAAATGTATTGCTGATTCATTACGATGCGTTCCCTCTCTAAAATAGCTCCCCTCTCCCCCGGAAAACCTGACTCGCTGAAGCTCGCCAAGTTTTCCGGGGGAGAGGGGAGCCAGAATCATCAAGACCGTCTTGCAAAGAGACGAGACTACCAAGCTTGGACTGGCAACATTGCCTTGCTCGCAAGGGTGCAACAAGTTTCACATCCCGAGCATGCCACTCGGGATCGGCCAAAGGTCACGCACAGTGCGACCTTACTGCTTGACCTTCACGCCGCAGGCTTTGAGGGCTTCGATGGCGGCGGTCTTTTCCTTTTCGGGGATCTCGTTGCCGCCCAGGAACAACCGCAGGTAGGGGGCGAAACGATTCTCACCGGCCTGGTCCGCCTGGCACGCCTTGACCAACGGCGTCAGGTCTTTGATCGGATTGTTGTTCAGTTGCAGGATGTTCAAACCCGGCAGCTGCGCGATCGGCGTGACGTCTTCGACGTAGTTGTTGCGCAGGTCCAGCGACGTGATCCACTTCAGCCCGGCGATCGGTTCCACCGTCTTGAGTTCATTTCCCGACGCATCGAGCGACCAGATTTTCGACAACGCCGCGATCGGCTCAAGCGACGCGACCCGGTTCTCGGCCAAGTAAAGCGTCCGCAGGTTGGACATCTTGCCCAGCGGGCTCAGATCCTGGATCTCGTTGCGGGAGACATCCAAGTACTGCATCCCCGTCAATTCATTGATCGGTTCGAGGGTCTTGATGCGGTTGCCGGCCAGGGTGACCGATTGCAACCGTTTCAACTTGGCGATCGGCGACAAGTCGGAGATCTGGTTGTCGGCCAAGTCGATCAACATCAGGGCGTGGCAGTGTTCCAGCCCCGACAGGTCCTTGATTTGTTTGCCGACCCCGACGACGCGAGAGATATTGGCCACGTCCTCCTTGGTGATCGGTTCGTCATTGAACCGTTTGGCGAACACTTCGGCCCGCACCGCCTGTTCGAGCGCCTTGTCTTTGAAGGCCGACACGACCGGTTTGGGAGTCTCTTTCTTGGGCTCTGCCTTTTTCTCCGCAGGCTTCTTCGCCGCAGGTTTCTTTTCGGCGGGCTTCTTAGGCTCGGGCTTCTTTTCCTCGGGCTTTTCCGCGCCCACCTTTTCAGTCTTTTCCGCCTCCGGTTTGTCATCGGAGAGGGCCGGGCCAGCCGAAACGGCTAGAAATGCAGCGAGCAGGACTGGTACAAGGAGACGCGATGGGGCGACGAATTGTTGCATGGCAGGCATCAGACGCACGTAGAATGGAATCGGGAGGGGGGGACAGGAAGGTTGGCGCCATTCTAATTGGTTTGCCAAGCTTTGGTGAGTGCCGACGAAAAACGCCCGGCTCCGGGCCCTGCCGCATTTGTTTTCACCACGGAATACGAACGATTTGAAACGGACAAGAAAACGGCTCCTGGGTGTGGCGGTCTGGGCGGTCGCGCTGATCACGGCGGGCGCCGCTGCGGTCCACTGGATGCGAACGGCCGAAAGCGACGATTCGACGCGATCGACCGTCGCGTCGATCGCCCGCTATGTGATGCGGCAGCAGACGGTGATCCAGGTGGTCGACCCGATCGAACGATTGCGTCCGGGAGACCCTGTGTTTTTGGCGACCGAGTCGGGGCAGTATCACCAGGCCGGGCGGGTCGAATCGATCCTGCCGCCGGATCGTGGTGTCCCGACCGACACCGCATTGTTGGGTGGGCGTCGGATCGCGATCACGTGGTACGACTGGGACGTCCCGGCCGATCAATGCCAGCTGTTTCAATACCACAGCACGGGGCGGCTGAGCGAAGTGGTCGAAACGCTATTTCCGCCGGCCAAGCAGAATGCGATTCGCGACGAGTTGTCTGCCGCGATTGCGGCGCACGGCGATGATTTGTCGCGGGCGTTTATCCCATTGGTCGAAGACAGTTTGAAGCAGTCGTTGCCGGTGATCGAGGACGAGTTTCGTCTGGCGGTCGCCCGGCATCGCGACAAACTGGACGCCGCGGCGGAACGATGGGAAGATCAGCTGGTCCAAGAACGCTTGATCCCGCTGGCGCGGCGAGAGATTTTGCCGATCGTCAAAAAGCACGGTCAGCCGCCGGCCGAAGAGATCGGCCGCGAGATGTGGGATCGTGCGTCGCTGTTCCGTTTCGGCTGGCGGGCGATCTACGACAAGACGCCGTTGCCGCGGAAGGATCTGGTGCGCGAGGAATGGCAGCGGTTTGTCGAAGAAGAAGCTGTTCCGGTGTTGGAAAAGCACATGGACGAGGTCGTCGTCGCGATCCAACGCAGCGTCCGTGACATCTCGGCCAGCCCGGCGATCCGCAGGGAACTGGCCGGGGTGGCCGAAGAGATCGCGTCGGATCCTGAGAGTCGACAACTGATTCAAACGATCTTGAAAGAAACGTTTGTCGAAAATGAACGCTTGCGCGACGTTTGGCGTGGGGTTTGGAGCAGCCCCAAGGCCCAGGCGGCCTTTGCCATCGCCGGCGAGCGACTGGAGCCGGTGATCCGCAAGATCGGCGACGAAATCTTCGGTTCCGAGCAAGACGGCATCAATCCCGATTTTGCCCGGGTGCTCCGCAGCCAGATCCTGCGGAAGGACCGCCGCTGGATCCTCGCCTGGCACACCGGCGCCAGCAACGGTACGGTCGAGGTGGCGCGAAAACCGGTGCCTTACCCGATCGTCTATCTGGCGGACGAGCGATAAATGGACAGCGATCATTTGCACACGAAACGTTGTCAATCGCCGAGCCGTCGTAGCTACCTTCGCCAGAAGGTGGATGCCCCGCGTTTCCACGCTCTGGCGAGCGTAGCTACAAAGTGGTGTTGAAACATGCCTGCTGAATCCACCCCCTCGACGACGCCTCCGCTGGAGGACATGCCGGTCAGCCCGCTGTGCTTGAAAGACCTGTGTGTCGTTGCCGGCGATCGCTGTTTGCTCGATCAGGTCGACGCACGATTTCCCGAGGCCAAGATCACGGTGGTGGTCGGGGGCAGCGGCGCGGGAAAAAGCGTCTTGTTGCGGATCTTGGCCGGGCTGTTGCCGCGTCACGGCGACGCGATCCGTTGGTCTGGGGTGATCGGACGCAACGAAACCGGATCAGACCGTCCCCGGGTCGGGATCGTGTTCCAGCAATTCGCATTGTTCGACGAATTGTCGGCCACCGCAAACGTCCAGTTTGCGATCGATCATCGCCCCAAACGGCTCGCCGCGGATTGCAAAAGCCAACCGGTCTCGTGGAACGCGACCGAGTGGTTGGAGCATTTGGGGGTTCCGCTGAAAACCTCCGTCGCCGATTTAAGTGGCGGTCAGAAGCAGCGTCTGGCGATCGCGCGGACCTTGGCCGCCTCGCCGGATGTCTTGCTCTACGACGAACCGACCAGCGGACTCGATTCGGCCAGCGGTCGATTGGTCGCCGAGCTGATTCGGGAAACCCAGTCGACCTATCACCGGACCAGCATCGTCGTGACGCACGACTACGAGACGTTGTTGCCGATCGCGGACAAGGTGTTGTTGCTGGACCCTCAGAAACGAGACCTGGTGGAAATCCCGCGCGAGCAGTGGGGCGAGATCGCCGATCGGATGGTGCCGGTTTCCAGTTTAGAGCGCGACGAGAGTTCCGCAGGGGCGAAACCCACGTCGATGATCGGTCGCATATTTAACCCGTTGTTCGAGACGACCGGTGGGGCGGTTTCGGCAGCGTTCTGGTTGCCGCTGGATTTGTTGCCGATCGTCCCCCGTGTCCGCTGGGCGTTTCGATTCACGCTGCATTACTTGCGGTTGGTCGCCGGGCCGTCGGCATGGGTGTATTTGATCATCGCCGGGCTGATCGTCGGATTCACTTCGACCTACTTCACGTTCCGGTTCTTGCCGTTTCGCTTGTACACCCAGCCGTTGTTGATCGATGAGTTGTTGGCATCGATCGGATTTGCACTCTACCGCGTGTTGGTGCCGATCTTGGCGACGATCCTGGTCGCGGCCCGCTGCGGCGCGGCGGTTTCGGCGGACGTCGGCGTCAAGCAATATGGCGGTCAAGTCGATGCGATGCGGACGCTGGGCGTCGCGCCGCGGGCGTATCTGTTGTTGCCGATCGTGATCGCGTTTGTCGTCGGCACACCGATTTTGGAAACGCTGGCGTTCTATGCGGCGCGTTTTATCAGCATGGTCGCGTTCTCGGCCTCCTTTCCCGACGTGGGGCCGTATTTTTGGGAGCAGCACTTTGGGCGAAACCTTGCCGGCGAGTCACCTTGGTTGCATCACGGCTGGAAGTGGGTGTTGCTGAAAAACGTCGTCTGCGGCTTGGGCACGGCGGTGATCGCGTATTATCAAGGCCTCGCGCCCAAGCGGTCGGCCAGCGACGTCAGCCGATCGATCACGTCAACCGTGCTGTGGACGACGCTGTTCGTGTTGACCGTGCACTTCGCCGTCGCGTTGATGGAGTTTTAGTTCTCGCTGCACGACGGCCCTTCCCGGCTCCGCCCGGGGGTGCATGTACTGAGAGTGGCGGGAGCCATATCGGCAGTGCGTTCCAAGGTGGAACGAGGGATTTTTCCGGTCCAGAATCCTTTCATTGCCGCGCGCATCTTTCGCCGTATCACGCCCCTTCCGAGTCGTCACGCGGTGTTTCCTCGACGATCTTTAGTAGACCGTTGTCCCACGCGGCCGATCGCTCGGGTTAAACTCCCCACTCCCCACTCCCCACTCCCCACTCCCCACTCCCCACTCCCCACTCCCCACCGAGACCTGCTCGAGATGCTTCTTCGACGCTTTCCGTTACCACTCCTCCTCGGATTCGCTCTCTCGCTGCTGGCCGGCGCGTCCGGATGGGCTGCTGATCGACCGAACGTGATCGTCGTCTTGGCCGACGACCAGGGCTGGGGCGACTTGAGCCTGCACGGCAACCCGAACCTGTCGACCCCGAACATCGATTCGATGGCCCGCGACGGGGCTCACGTGGAAAATTTTTATGTGTGCGCGGTTTGTTCGCCGACGCGGGCGGAGTTCCTGACCGGCCGGTATCACACGCGGATGGGGGTCTACAGCACGTCGGCTGGCGGCGAACGGTTCGATGCCGGCGAACAAACGATTGCCGACGTGTTTCGCGATGCGGGTTACGCGACGGCGGCTTATGGGAAATGGCACAGCGGAATGCAGTGGCCGTACCATCCCAACGCTCGAGGGTTCGACGACTACTACGGTTTTTGCAGCGGGCACTGGGGCAACTACATTGACCCGATGCTGGAGCACAACGGTCGCATCGTCCAAGGCAAGGGGTTCATCGTCGATGATTTGACCGATCATGCGATGGACTTTGTCAGCCGATCGGGCGATCAGCCGTTCTTCGTCTACCTGGCACTCAACACGCCGCACTCGCCGATGCAGGTTCCACAGGAGTACTGGGACCGGTTCGCCGAAAAACCGATGGTTCCCGATCCAGAACCCGAGAACAGTAAACGACAAAACGTCCCGCACACGCGGGCGGCGATGGCGATGTGCGAGAACATCGATGACAACGTCGGTCGCTTGCTGGCCCATCTGAAAGCGACCGGCAAGGACCAGGACACGATCGTCGTCTACTTCAGCGACAACGGCCCCAACGGGGCGCGCTTCAACGGAGGGCTTCGCGGTCGTAAGGGATCGACCTATGAAGGCGGTCTGCGGTCGCCGTGCCTAATTCGTTATCCGGACAAGATCAAACCCGGCACGGTGGTGCGGTCGATCAGCGGCGCGATTGACCTGCTGCCCACGTTGGCGGATTTTGCGGGCATCGACTGGAAATCAAAGCAACGGGCCGGAAAGCCACTCGACGGGCTCTCTATCGCCGGCGAGCTGGCCGGCGGCGGACCGGATGCCAGCCAACAAGACCGCGTGATCTTCAGCCGCTGGCGTAAAGGCGTCTCGGCCCGCACGCAGCAATACCGGATGCATGACAACGGCCAGCTGTACGACATCCAGGCCGATCGCCGCGAAAAGACCGACCTGGCGGAGAAACGGCCCGACGTCGCCGAGCAATTGGCTGGGGCGATTGAAGACTGGAAACAAAGTTATGCAGGCGCCCTGGTCGAGGAGTCTCGGCCGTTCCCGCTGGGGCATCCGGAGGCCGAGTGGACGCAATTGCCTGCCCGCGACGCCACCTTCACCGGGGCGATCAAACGCAGCAATCGGTTCCCCAATTGCACGTACCTCTTGAATTGGAGGGACACCGAAAGTGAAATCCGCTGGGACGTCGACGTGCTCGGCAGCGGACGCTACGAAGTGCAACTGTATTACGCGTGTCCACAAGACGACGTGGGGGCGACGATCGAGTTGTCGCTCGGTGAGGCGAATCTGACGACCAAGATCACGACGGCGGTGGAAAGCCCGCTGGTCGGTGCCGAACAGGATCGGGTGAAGCGGCAGGAAGGCTACGTGCGTTGGTGGCAGCCGATGACGCTGGGCACGATCCAATTGACCCCGGGCAGAAAAACGCTGCGATTGAAAGCGACCGAGGTGCCCGGTTCCCAAGTGGCCGAGATGCGGTTGCTGATGTTCCGAAAGCTTTAGAGGGGGCTCGCATCACCGGTTCGCGCCAGCGGCATGGATCGTCGATGAGGTCGAGCGGACTTTGGGAGAAACCCTCCCTGGCGAGGTCGTGCGGTTTTGGGAAATCACCCTCCTGGCAGGAGGGTCGAGCGTAGCGAGGGGAGGTCGAACGGTGGATTGCCGAACAAACTTTTGTCCTTGGTCACATTGAATCGCGGATCACCCCTCCCCGCTCCGAGCGCTCACTCCTCCGTGACCCTCCCTGCTAGGGAGGGGGTAGTCGTAAACGCCTGTTAAATCAGAGGTTGAAAACCGCACGCCCTCCCCAGGAAAAGAGAATCCAAAGGGGGCGTTAAACGTTGCAGAAGTCCAACCGACGCCCCGCGGAGTTGAACATCGCTGATTTGCGCCAATCGGGTTACAATCCCGGCCATGAATCAACCCGGTCACTCCCTGTCGCTTCCCCTGCCCGGCAAACGGGCGGCCAAACACCGCCCCGTCTCCCAGTGCGTGATCAGCTTCGGCAGCAACCTCGGGGACCGGCGCGAGCTGATCGCGTCGGCGGCGAAACAGATCGCTGCGTGTGATTTGATTCTCGACGGCGACGTGTTGAAAACCAGCCGACTGTTCGAGACGCCGCCGATCGGAGGTCCGGGGGGGCAGGAGCCCTTTCTTAATGCGATCGGCGTGTTCCAGACCGAGGCTCCGGCGCGGGCGGTGCTGTCGATGCTGCAGCAGCTCGAACACGAACTCGGCCGCCAGCGGCGGCGGCGTTGGGATGCGCGGTCGATCGACTTGGACGTCGTTTTGCATGGCAACCTGGTCGGTGGGAACACCGGTTTGGTCGTCCCGCATCCGCGCTACACCGCGCGGCAATTCGTGTTGCAGCCGGCTTGTGATGTCGCGGCTCATTTGCGCGATCCGCGATTCGGCTGGACACTGCAAGAGATTTCCGACCATTTGTCGGCAGGTGAGCCCTCGCTGGCCTTGGTGACCGGTCGTCAAGAAACACGCGACTTGCTGTGTCGTCGTCTGGCGGACGAGTTCGGCGTTTGCGTTCGCAGCGAGGCGGTGGCGGGAGAGGAAGGCGAGACCGTTTGTGACGGGCAGCGTTGGGTTTCCAGCTTTCTGCCAAAGTTGCCCAATCGGGTGAAGTCACGTGATCGCGAAGGCCGACCCATCTTGTCTGGAGTGATATCGAGCGGCTTGCCGCGGTTGCTGGTTCGGATTCAAAAGACGAGCAGCGAAAACGGTTGGCCGGCGCCTCATCAGATGTGGCCCGGTGGTTGGCGCTGGCCGGAGTACCGGCTGGAGATCGACGACCTGGATTGGGCGGTTTCGGAGCTTGCTTCGGCGCTCGATTCAATGCGCTGTTCGGCTCAACCGGTGACCGACGACGGGCGTTGGTGGTGAAAATGTCCACCCGGGCGCTCGGTGCGACGATGCGCCCCACGTCGCTGAAGAAAAATTCGCGGCACAATGTCGCTCGGTTGTCGGGTGGCCTTGCCAATTTGCTAGTGCCCGACCGATACTTCCGCTCCGAACTGTCTTCCGTTCTTTTCTGCTTCAACGCGTCCGGATTTGACCCGGCCGATGATCATGCAACGTTTTTTGTTTCCACGCTGGTCCAACCCCTTCTTGCTGGTTCTCGGTGCCGCCTTGGGCGGCGGTGGCTTGTTTGCCGTCGCCGTTGGGGGTTTGGTGACCGACCCGGTGACCTTGAACATTGGCTACGAGCCGGAGCAACCGGTGCCGTTCAGCCATGCGATTCATGCCGGTCAGCTGAAATTGGATTGCCGTTACTGTCACAACACCGTCTTTGACGCCGCTCACGCCGCGGTCCCGCCGACGGCGACCTGCGTGAACTGTCACAGCCCGGCCAACGACCAAGGCCAGACCGCGTTGGCAGCGGTGCGTGCCGACAGTGTGAATCTGAAGCCGATCCACGAAAGCTGGAAGACCGGCAAGAGCATGCAGTGGAAACGCGTGCACAACCTGCCCGAATACGTGTACTTCAATCACGCCGCTCACGTGAATTCCGGCGTCAGCTGTGTCAGCTGTCACGGGCGGATCGACCAGATGGAAGTCGTGTACCAGCACGAGGAGCTTTCGATGGCGTGGTGCATCCAGTGCCACGAAAATCCCAACGAGCACCTGCGGCCGAAGGAGTTTGTCACCAAGCTGGACTGGGAGCCGCCGGCCGACTGGGATCAAGAGGCGTTTGCGATGAAGCAGCGTGCCGAGCAAAACATCCATCCCCAGCGCCACTGTGCCGTCTGTCACCGATAGTTCCGTCCTTCTGTCCGCTTGACCGCCCTGGCCAGTAAACACCGTTTACGACCGATCCATTCGAACCAATATGACCCACAACGAATCCAACGCGAAAAGCAACGCCCCGACTTACTGGCGCAGTATTTCGGAGCTGCACGGCAGCGAGGAGTTCCAGAACAATTACCTGCATCGGGAGTTTCCGGTGGCCGCTTCGGAGTTCCCCGAGGGGGTTTCGCGGCGACGCTGGATGCAGCTGATGGGGGCCTCGCTGGCGATGGCCGGCGTGTCGGGGTGTCGCTATCCCGAAGAGATCATCGCCCCGTTCGTGATCCGCCCCGAAGGCCGGGTTCCCGGCGAGTTCTACGAGCGGGCGACGAACTTTGAATTGGCCGGTTCGGTGCACAATTTGCTGGTCCGTTGTTTCGACGGCCGTCCGCAACACATCGAGCCAAATAAGAGCCACCCGTCGGCCGGCGGGACGAACGCTTACGTCCAGGCATCGATCCTGTCGTTGTACGATCCGGATCGGTCCCGCGGCGATGACGGCCCGGTGTTGATGCGGGGCGAGGGTGAGCGGAAGCAGGAATCGCAGTGGGAGGACTTTGTCCCGGTCGGGCGCGCGGCGATCCAAAAAGCGGCCAGCAACGAGGACGGCAAAGGCTTCGCGGTCTTGATGTCGCCGACGGCATCCCCGACGACGGTTCGCATGCTGGGCAAGCTGAAGGAAAAGCTGCCGGCGGCAACGATCGCCCGATTCGATGGCGTCAACGACGGCGTCATGCGGAAAGCGACCAAGCAGATGCTGGGGACTGAATCGAATCAAGTGCTGGATCTCAGCAAGGCCAAGGTGATCTTTTCGCTCGGCGCGGATTTCCTGGGCGGCGAACCCGGGTCGCTGACCGCGGCGTCAACCTTTGCCCAGCGGCGTGATCCGCTGGCCGGCGAGATGAGCCGTCTGTATGTGGTCGAAGGCGGCTACACGACGACCGGCAGTATGGCCGATACGCGGTTGGCGGTTCGTCCCAGCCAGATGCCGGCATTCCTGGCCGCACTGGGCCGGATGGTCGACGCACTGAAGAACGGCGAAACGCACAACCACGACGGCGACGAATTGCCGTTCAACGATCCCGAAATCACCGCCGCCGAACGGCAGTCGCGGTTCATGGATTGCTTGGCTCACGACATCGTCCAAGCCGGTGAAGACGCGGTCGTGATCGTCGGCCAATCGCTCGGTGCGAACGTGGTCGCCGCCGGAATCGCGATGAACCAAAAACTCGGTTCGCTGGGCAAGGCCCAGTCGTTCACTCCCTGTGTGGACGAGAGCCTGGAGGCCAAGTCGCTGACCGATTTGGTGGCCGCGGTCGACGCCGGCGACATCGAGTCGCTGTTGATCCTGGGCGACAATCCCGTGTTTGCCTCGCCCAGCGATATCGACGTTGCCGGGATGATCGGCAAGGTCCGCCAGGGCGGCAAAGTGTTTTACCTGGGCGAGTACGACGACGAGACCGCCGTGTTGTGCGATTGGTCGCTGCCGCTGGCCCATCCGCTGGAATCCTGGAGCGATTGCATCAACGACGACGGTCTGTATGGCGTTTGCCAGCCCCAGATCCTGCCCTTGATGGGTGGCCGAACCGTTGCGGAAGTCCTGGCGTTGATGTTGGACGAGGAAGTCATCGATCCGATGCAGCTCGTCCGTCAAACCGCCGGCGAAGTCGCCGGTCGCTCGCTCGGCGAAACGGAGTGGCGAAAGCTGCTCCATGACGGCTACTCCGACGACATTCGCTCGGCGGCGCGAACCGCCGAGGTGACCGGCACGGCGCCGGAGCTGCCGGCGGGTGATCCCGAGGTTTCGTCGGCCAAGACGATCGATCAAGACGACATCGAAGTGGTGTTCACGTCCGCCGATGGCCTGTACGACGGCCGGTTCGCCAACAACGGCTGGTTGCAGGAATTGCCGCAGTCGATCACCAAGCTGACTTGGGGCAACGCGGCGATGATGAGCCCCGCGACCGCGCGGGCGCTGGATCTGCATCACGGCTTGTACATCACCCTTCGCAAGGGCGGCAGCAAGATCGAATTGCCGGTCTTCGAAATTCCCGGGGTCGCTCCCGGCGTGGTGATGACTTCGATCGGCTACGGCCGAACTCGCGTCGGTAAGGTCGGCGGGTTCACCGCCGAAGGCATCGACGCGGTCGGGATCGATGTTTCGCCGCTGCGAACCCGCGACCAAATGTTGGTCGCGTACAAGGTCGAAGGCCGGCCGAATTACAACGAGTACGAATTCGCCACGACCCAGGACCACTGGGCGATCGACGACATCGGCCGCGAAGAAACCGAACGCCGTAGCTACAACCTGGTCCGCGAAGGCACGACGAAGTTATTGGAAGATGTGCCGACGTTTGCCAACGAGCAACCCAAAGCACCGCACGTCCCCAAGGTGGGCAAATACGGTTCGCTGGGGACCGAGCCGATCGAGGAGATCGAGTCCGACCCGGCGTTCGATTTCATGCCGCAGTGGGGCATGGCGATCGATTTGACCAAGTGCACCGGATGCAATGCCTGTGTCGTCGCCTGTCAGAGCGAAAACAACATCCCGATCGTCGGCGCCGAGCAGGTCAGGAACAGCCGCGAAATGCATTGGCTGCGGATCGACCGCTATTTCCAAGGCGACGCCGAAGACGCCCAGGTCGTTCACATGCCGGTCGCATGCGTGCATTGTGAAACGGCACCGTGCGAGCAGGTTTGCCCGGTCGCCGCGACCGTGCACACCAACGAAGGCATCAACGCGATGGCGTACAACCGTTGTATCGGAACGCGTTACTGTGCCAACAACTGCCCGTTGAAAGTCCGTCGGTTTAACTACTTCAATTACAACGAAGACGTCGGCGTCGGCTACGGGGTCCAGGCGTTCCCGGGGGCGATCGAATCGGCCAACCGAAAACTGCAGGCTTTGGTCCTCAACCCCGACGTCACGGTGCGTGGTCGCGGTGTGATGGAAAAGTGCACCTACTGTGTCCAGCGTGTCGAAAAGGCCAAGATCCAGGCCCGCAAGGACGGCGGTCGTCCGATCCAAGACGGCGACGTCGTGACCGCCTGCCAGGCGGCTTGCGGAACCAACGCGATCGAGTTCGGCAACATCGCCAACCCGAATTCCGCGGTGGCCAAGAAACACAGCGACGTACGGGCCTACGGCGTGCTGGAACAATTGAACATCAAGCCGCGGACCGAGTATCTGGCACGGGTGAGAAACCCCCACCCGCGGTTGATGACCCTGCAGCAATTGCACGACTTGGAAACGATCACGTCGCATCACGGTCACGGCGATCATGGTCATGAAGATCACGACGGTCATGGTGATCACGATGCCCAAGGCGATGACCACGATCACAGCAAAGGTGATCACAAAGAAAAGGCCCACTGACGTTCCGTCGCCGGCAATGATTCGCGGAAACGAATCAACCGGCGATCGCATGCGGTGCCCAGCGGCCCGTCCCCGAGACTGCTCATCCTACAAACCACTTCCACTTTCTAGCTAACACTGACCATGTCACTTGCCATTCCAAACGGATTGGATAACACCGTCGAACGCCCAGGCGAACGCGCCCCGTTGGTCCTCGGCGAAACGACGTACCACGACATCACCGAAGCGGTTTGCAAGGTCGCCGAACGTCCGCCAAGCAAGGGCTGGATCGGAGGTTTTCTGGTCGCGTTTGCGTTGCTGCAAATGCTCGGATTGCTGATCGTGTATTTGATCTACACCGGGGTGGGCGTCTGGGGCAACCGGGCGCCGATCTTCTGGGGTTGGCCGATCGTGAACTTTGTGTTTTGGGTCGGGATCGGCCACGCGGGGACGTTGATCAGTGCGATTTTGTTCCTGTTCCGTCAGGAGTGGCGGACCAGTATCAACCGAGCGGCCGAGGCGATGACGATTTTTGCGGTCGCCTGTGCGGGGACGTTCCCGGGGATTCACGTCGGTCGTGCCTGGCTGGCGTTTTGGTTGGCCCCGTATCCGAGTTTGAATCTGTGGATGTGGCCGCAATTCCGCAGCCCGCTGCTGTGGGACGTGTTCGCGGTATCCACCTACGGGACGGTGTCGTTGCTGTTCTGGTACATGGGGATGGTGCCGGATTTGGCGACGTTCCGCGACCGATCCAAGAATAAATACCGCCGCATGGCCTACGGCATTCTGTGCCTGGGATGGAGCGGTTCGTCGCGTCACTGGATGCGTTACGAAAAGGCCTACGCGATTCTGGCTGCATTGGCGGCCCCGCTGGTTTTGTCGGTCCATACGATCGTTTCGTTCGACTTTGCCGTGTCGCAGGTCCCCGGTTGGCACACGACGATTTTCCCGCCGTACTTTGTCGCCGGGGCGATCTTCAGCGGTTTTGCAATGGTGCTGACGTTGATGGTGCCGGCACGTCAAATGTTGAATCTTGAAAAACTGATCACGATCCGGCACTTGGAAAACATGTGCAAGATCATCCTGGCGACCGGCTCGATTGTCGGTTTGGCGTACGGGACGGAGTTCTTCATCGCCTGGTACGGCCAGGTTCCGGCCGAGCAGTTCGCGTTCCTCAACCGAGCCTTCGGGCCGTACGCGTGGGCCTACTGGACGATGATTTCGTGCAACGTGATCAGCCCGCAAATCTTCTGGTTCAAGAAAGCTCGCACGACGCCATGGATCATCGTCGTCGTGTCGATTTTTGTGAATATCGGGATGTGGTTCGAACGATTCGTGATCGTCATCAGCAGTTTGTCGCGTGACTATCTGCCGAGTGCTTGGGCGTACTTCTCCCCGACCTGGGTCGACTGGGGCATGCTGATCGGATCGTTCGGGTTGTTCTTCACGCTGTTCCTGTTGTTCTGCCGCACCTTGCCGGTGATCAACATGGCAGAGGTCAAGGCGACGTTGGCCAAGCAGGAGCACATGGCTCATCTGCACGGTCACGGTGAAGAAGCTGGCGAAGGTCACTGAGAAACTGAATCATTCATTTTTAAAGCATTAACGATCTGTTTCGATGGATCAAAAAACTATGTCGGAAACGAAAATAGAAACGACCGTTCACGGAATGATGGCCGAATTCACGACGGTCGATTCGTTGCTGAGCGCCTGTCGCCGGGTTCGGGACGCCGGTTACACGAAAACCGACGCCTACACGCCGTTCCCGGTTCACGGGATCGACAAGGCGTTGGGCATCAAGCCGACGGTGCTGCCGTGGATCTGTTTGATCGCCGGGGCGACCGGGACCTGCATCGCGCTGGCGATGCAGATCTGGATGAACAGCATCGATTACAAGTACATCATCTCCGGCAAGCCCTTTTTGTCGTTGCCCGCGTTCATTCCCGTGGCGTTCGAGCTGACGATTCTGCTCGCTTCCTTCGGGGCGTTCTTCGGGATGTGGGCGCTGAACGGATTGCCGAAGTTCAGCAACCCGATGTTCACCGACCCGCGATTCGATCGGGCGACCGATGACCGGTTTTTCTTGTACGTCGATGCCAGCGATGAACGCTATGATGCGGCCGGCGTTCGCAGCTTGATGGCCGACACCGGCAGCGACTACATCAACGAAGTGGTCGAAGACGACTCGCCCAAGGAAGTGCCCAAGCCGGTGTTCCTGATCTGGGGGCTCTCGGTCGCCGCGTCGTTGGTGCCGTTGATTTGCATCCTGACGATGCGGGTGACCAACAGCTCCCAACCGCGATTCCATATCTTTTTTGACATGGACTTCTCGCCCGCCAAGGATGCTCAACAAGTCACCAGTTTGTTCGTCGACAACCGTGCGATGCGATCCGATGTCCCCGGTACCGTCGCCCGTGGGCAGATGGAAGAGTCGCTGGACATGTTGACCGGGATCGATGTCGAAGCGTTGACGTTGACCGACCCGCCGCGGGTCGAGCGTCTGGTGCGTGCCTACATGCAAGCCGACGACCAGGCCAAAGCGGAAGAACAGGAGACGCTGGAAAAAGAAGCGGAAGCAACTGACGAAGCGACCGAAGCTGCCGAGGCAGCCCCCGCGAGCGTGATGGACACGACGCCCTGGGTGGAAAAGAACCCGTTGACCGTCGACGCCGATTTGTTGGCCACCGGTCAACAGCAATTCGCGATCTATTGCAGCGTCTGCCACGGGATGGATGGGTACGGTAACGGACTGGTCAACCAGCGAGCCCAATCGATCAGCGCCCCGACTTGGGTGCCGCCGGCATCGATGCACCAGGAAACCCTGTATGCGGACAAGTACCCCGACGGAAAGCTGTTTTCAACGATCAGCAACGGCATCCGCAAGATGCCCGGTTACGCCGGCCAAATCAAATTGAAGGACCGCTGGGCGATCGTCGCTTATGTCCGTGCGTTGCAGAAAAGTCAAAACGCGTCGCTGGATTTGGTGCCCGATGCGAAAAAGGCTGCCGTTGAAAAAGCGGTCGAAGAAGCCAAGGCCGAGCTGAAACGCCAGGCCGAAGAAGCTGAAAAGGCCGCCGCGGCACGCCAGCAAGCACAGCAATAACCACGCCAGCGACACCGGCCCGGTCGGTGTCCCAGAACGAATCCCCAACCTCACACGCCCACGCGGTCGCACCCGCGTCACCGCACCAATACGACAACCGATTTGACCATGTCAGAACACGCTGCTCCCGCTGTTAAACCGGCCGATGACCCGGCCTTCCAGCTGCCTGCATCACTCCGCAGTTTGCAGATGCCGCTGTTAGGCGGCGGACTTGTCGCCCTGCTGATCGGCATGGGCCTGGCATTCTCCGTCAGTGACGCGGACATGCCGCGGTTTGGAATGTCCGCCTACCTGACGGCGTTCCTGTATGTGTTGACGATCGTGCTGGGATGTCTGTTCTTTGTTTTGATCCAGCACCTGGTGCGGGCCGGATGGAGCGTCGTGGTGCGACGTGTGGCCGAATGCATCATGATCATGACCGTCCCGATGGCGTTCCTGTTCCTGCCGATCCTGTTTTCGGTGTTCAGCGAAGGCGCCTTGTTCATTTGGACGGACCCAGAGTATGCGTCCAAATTGCACTTGGACGAAAACATGTGGGAAACCAAAAAGCTGTTTCTCAATGCCCCGTTTTTCCTGTTGCGTGCCCTGATTTACTTCGGCATCTGGGGCGCGTTGGCCGTCTATTACTGGCGTGGCAGCGTGAACCAGGACGAGACCGGCGAACGGGCGGCGACCGATCGCATGCAATACTGGTCCGGGCCGGCCGTGATGGCGTTTTCGCTTTCGCTTAGCTTCGCCGCGTTTGACTGGGGCATGAGCCTGGCGCCGATGTGGTTCTCGACGATGTTCGGGGTGTACATGTTTGCCGGCGGAATCCTGGCCGCCCACTGTGCGATCACGTTGATGACCTATGTGTTGCAGCGAGCCGGGGCGCTCAAAGAAGAGGTCACTCCGGAACACTACCATGACCTGGGCAAGTACATTTTCGGGTTCGTCGTCTTCTGGACCTACATCTCGTTCAGCCAGTACATGCTGATCTGGTACGGCAACATTCCGGAAGAGACCGAATGGTTCTTCAGTCGTCAGGAAGGCGGGTTCGGATACCTGTCGATCGGGCTGATCTTCTTTCACTGGTTGTTGCCGTTCTTCGGAACGATGAGCCGGCATGTTCGCCGCCGACCGGGCGTGATGGCGTTTTGGGCGGCCTACATCCTGGTCGTCCACTTCATCGACATTTACTGGATCGTGATGCCCGAGGCCCGGATGGTCGAGCATCACACCATTCCCGGCTTCGGCGGGGCGCTGGGCATCCTGGCAAGTCTGCTGTGCGTGGTCGGGATGACGGCGCTGGTGGTCGGGTTGGTGCTTCGTGTGGCGGGGGGCAATCGCGTCGTCCCGGTGCGGGATCCGCGACTGCGTGAATCGATCATTTTCGAAAATATTTAGCGTTTTGGGGGACACCGCGTCGCACGTCCCTGTTTTTTCGCCCTCCAGACATCGTCCGCTCGATAAACTTCGAAACAGAGCCATGGCCAAATACGACGACCTGAACACCCGCCAGATTTTCATCATCGGAATCGCCTCTGTCGTTGTGACGGCGGTGACCATTTTGGCGGTTCAATACGTGTACTTTCTGTTGGTGGATGCTCATCAAAGCCGACTGCAGGCCGAGAGCAGCTACAAGCGACAGAACGCGATTTTGGACAAACAACTCGATGCCGTTTCCAAATATGGAGCGGATCCGCTGACCGGAAATGTCACCATTCCGATCTCCGAAGCGATGGAACTGGTGGCAAAGGAAAGCCAAGCGGAATCCGACAATCACTCAGACGATGCCGACACTAAAGACGCCACCTAACACACCCGTAGGATCCAGTCATCTGGAGACCGTGCGGCTCGCCGCCGCGATCGCGCTGATGTTCGCCGCGGTGCATTGCGCCCCACGCGACACCGTGGCTCAGGATGCGGTCCGTCTGGGGTCCAAGGTCGATTTGAACGAGGGGCTTCCGCCGGAGGCACGGGGCATCACCGTCGTTCAGAACTTGGGCGAAACGATTCCGACCAATTTGCCGTTGACCGATTCCGATGGCCGGGCGATCAAGACCGGGTACGTCATCAACGGCAACTTGCCCACCATCGTGACGCTCAACTACAGCGATTGTCCGATGTTGTGCAGCGTCCAGCTGAACAAGTTGACCGAATCGCTCAATCAGCTGGATTTACAACTCAACAAAGACTTCCGGATACTGACCGTCAGCATCGACCCCAAAGAAACCAGTCGTCGCGCGGCGGAAACCAAAGACAAATACGTGTCGGTGTTGTCCAATCAACCCGCTGCGGCCCAGGGGTGGACGTTTGCCACCGCCAAACAACCGATCATCACGAAGCTGGCCGACACGTTGGGGTTTCAGTACCGCTACGACGCGGCCAACAAACAATACAACCACCCGGCGATGCTGGCATTCGTTTCGCCTGAAGGAGTGATCACGCGTTACTCGCTGTCGATCGACTTTCCGCCGGAGCAATTGAAACTGGCGTTGGTCGAGGCCGGTGAAGGGACCGTTGGCAACGCGGTCGATCAGTTCATTTTGTGGTGCTACAGCTACGACCCGGATTCCAATTCCTACACCCCGCACGCGTGGCGAATCATGCGGCTGTGCGGTCTGGGATTCATCGGGGTGTTGTTGACCGCATTGGTGCCCTACTGGGTCGGACGCAAGGGCAACCCGCAGGCCGCCGACGAAACACCGCGGCACGTGAGCGACAACCGCGATAATCGCAACGAATAAACCGACAACGATTTTGGGGCTGCCCCGGAGGCAGTCGCCTTTCAACGAATACTTTCCTTTTCCAATGACACAAATAACTCCCGCGATGATGTCTCTGTTAGGCGACTACACCAGCAGCAAGCTCTCGGTTTTCCCAAAATCCGCGTCGTCGTTTTCCGGCGAATCCGACTGGGTGTTTCATTTCATCAGCATCGTCTGCGTGGTGTTTTTCGTGCCCATCGCGGTGGCCTTGTTCGGCTTCGCGTGGAAGTATCGAAAAGCGAAAGGCGAACCGGCCGACAGCCAGACCGATCACAACACGACGCTGGAATTGGTCTGGTCGATCGGGCCGTCATTTCTGTTGGTCGTGATGTTCTACTTCGGCGCCCGCGGTTACCTGGACATGCGTTCGATTCCCGAAGGTGCCTACAACGTCGGCGTGGATGCCTACAAGTGGGGTTGGGGGATGAACTACGGCAACGGCGTCATCCACCCGGAATTGCACGTCGTCGCCGGGGAACCGACCAAGTTGACGATGACCAGCAAAGACGTCATCCACAGCCTGTACATCCCCGCCTTCCGCGTCAAAAAGGACATCGTGCCGGGCCGATTCAATTACATCTGGTTCAAGGCGATGGAGCCGAGCGAGAAAGTGATGTCGGACGAAGAGCTTAAACAACTGGCCGCCAAGGATAAGGAAGAAAACCTGTCTTGGAACTACGACGAGCGTCAGTGCACGCCCGACGGATACACGTTCTATGACCTGTACTGTGCCGAATATTGCGGGACCAACCATTCGGAAATGCAGACGGTTGTGGTCGTGCACGAGACCCAAGAAGAACTGGACGCCTGGATCAAGCAATACAGTTCGCGTGGACCCGATGAGTCGCCGGCCGCCTACGGTGCCAAGCTGTACGAGCGGCGCGGTTGCAAAAGCTGCCACTCGATCGACGGCACGCGGATGGTCGGACCCTCCTACCAAGGCAGCTTCGGCACGATGCGAGAAATCGTCGGCGGCGATCCGGTCAAAGTCGACGAAAACTACATCCGCGAATCGATCCTCAACCCGAAAGCCAAAGTCGCCATCCAACAGGGTGTGGCCTACCAACCGGTGATGCCTAGCTACAAAGGCCAGCTTTCGGACGACGATATTTACAGTCTGATCGAGTTCATCAAGAGCCTGGGTGACGCGTCGGCAGCGGAAGAAGCTTCGGAATCGGCGGCGGACGAAGCTGCCGAAACGGCGGCGGCAGAGGATGCTGACGCCGAACCTGTGTCGGTCGAATGAACCAGTGGCGGTCGCGGCAACAAAGAATCAACAAGAAGCCGGAGTGATCTCCGCAAATTGACTCCCGAACACTCGGGAAATCTGGGACAATCGCTGTTGCGGTTGACCCTGAGAAAACAACCAACCAACCCATTTGTGAATCAAAGAGAAAACATTCAGTAGAAAGAGACGCCGCCGAAACGGCCTTTTCGATCGTCCCGCGGGCTTGGTCCGCTGGGGGCGCTCGACGGCCCGGTCGGTCGCGTGCTCTGGCCGAATGAAGTTTCCATCGAGGTGAGAGATGTCTGCAGGATCCGTGCCGTCGGGCTATGAAGTCAAAGACCCTGGCTATCCGACTTCGCAAGAGAACTACCTGACCAACTCAAAGGGGATTTTGAGTTGGGCGTTCACGCTGGATCACAAACGCATCGGCATGATGTATCTGATCGGCGTGTCGACCGCGTTCCTGCTGGGCGGGCTGCTGGCGCTCGGAATTCGTCTGCACCTGTTCGCCCCCGACGGGATCCTGTTCAACAACGGCTTGTTCCAGTGGCTGGCCCCGGACAAAGCCCCCAACGACATCTACAATCAGGTGTTCACGTTGCACGGGGCGATCATGGTGTTCCTGTTCATCATCCCCAGTATTCCCGCGGCACTGGGCAATTTCCTGGTGCCGGTCATGCTGGGAGCCAAGGACGTCGCGTTCCCGCGTTTGAACCTGAGCAGTTTTTACCTGTGGGTCGGCGGTGCGGTGTTCTTCGTCATGGCACTGTTGGCCAGCGGATTGGACACCGGTTGGACGTTCTACACGCCTTACAGCACGACGACCGATTCGTCGGTCATTCTGGCGACGACGGGAGCGTTCATCCTGGGTTTCAGTTCGATCTTTACCGGACTCAACTTCATCGTCACGATCAACACGATGCGGCCGCCGGGAATGACCTGGTTCCGCATGCCGTTGTTCCTGTGGGCGACCTATTCGACCAGCATTATCCAGGTTCTGGCCACGCCGGTGTTGGGGATCACGCTGTTGTTGTTGATCGCCGAACGCACGATGCACATCGGGATTTTTGATCCCGAGTACAACGGGGACCCGGTGACGTTCCAGCACTTCTTCTGGTTCTACAGCCACCCGGCGGTTTACATCATGATTTTGCCGGCCTTCGGCATCATCAGCGAATTGATCAGCGTGCACAGCCACAAACGGATTTTCGGCTATCGCTTCATCGCCTATTCGTCGATCGCGATCGCACTGTTGAGCTTCATCGTCTGGGGACACCACATGTTCACCAGCGGGATGAGCCCGATCACGACGATCATCTTTAGTGCGTTGACGTTCACCGTTTCGGTGCCATCGGCCATCAAGGTGTTCAACTGGGTGGCGACGATGTTCAAAGGGTCGATCAGTTTGACCACCCCGATGGTCTATGCGATCGCCTTCATCTTCTTGTTCACCATCGGCGGCTTGACCGGGTTGCACCTGGGGACGCTGGCGACCGACATGCACCTGCACGACACGTACTTTGTGGTCGCCCACTTCCACTACGTGATGGTCGGCGGCACCGTGGTTTCCTTCTTGGGCGGTGTGTTCCACTGGTGGCCCAAGATGGTCGGCAAAATGTACAGCGAGGCTGGCGGGCTGATCTCGGCCGCACTGGTCTTCATCGGCTTCAACTTGACCTTCCTGCCCCAGTTCATTTTGGGCAGCCGCGGGATGCCGCGTCGTTATGCGACCTACGATCCGGAGTTCGCGCCGCTGCACCAGATGAGTACCTATGGGGCACTGATCCTGGGCGTGGGGCTGTTTGTGGCCTTGTTCGTGTTGATCATGTCATTGATCAACGGCAAAAAGGCTCCGGCCAACCCCTGGGGTGGTGCGACGCTGGAGTGGAATTGCACGTCACCGCCGCCGTTTTACAATTTCGAGCGTGCTCCGGTGGTCGGCGACCCCTACGAGTTCGGCGACATTCGCTGGGATACGGAATTGGATCGCTATGTGAAGGTCGAACCGGAGCGTGAAGTGGTTCCGTCAGAGACGCCCGCGGAAACGCCCGCCCACGCCGGGGAGTAAAGCGCCGGCGCGTTCATCATGGACCGGATCGTCGCATCCCGATGACGGACGATTCGGTCGATTGTTATCGTTTACGAGTTGTATTTGTTTTTCATTCCTTCGCTTGCTTGATTCATTCAATGGCTACTACCGACGCTGGGCTCGTGTCCGACGCGCATGAACAACCCGGTCACGGACATTCCGACCATGGCCACGGTGATCACGATCACCCGTCGTACTTGGCGCACCATTTTGACACGCCCGAGCAGCAATTCGACAGCGGCAAGTTGGGGATGTGGTTGTTCCTGGTGACGGAAGTCCTGTTTTTCAGCGGGATGTTCTGTGCCTATGCGATCTTTCGTGCCTGGCGACCGGAGGTGTTCGAAGGTTGCAGCCAGTTTTTGAATACCAAGCTCGGTGCGATCAACACCGGCGTGCTGCTGTTCAGCTCCTTCACGATGGCGTGGGGTGTTCGCTGTGCCCAGAAAGAGCAGCACAAGCTGCTGACCGTGATGCTGGCGACGACGCTCTCGTGTGCGACGATATTTTTGGGCGTCAAGGCGATCGAATACTCCCACAAATGGCACTTGGGATTGTTGCCCGCCGGTTTGTTCAGCTACGACCCGAGCAACCCGCATCCGGTCGGCGGCCCGAATTACCTAGCCTACATCTGTGCCCCGTTCGCGATCATCACGGCCGGTGTCGCGGTCTGGTTGGTCGTCAGCTTCCTACGCGGCGCGAAGTTCCAATTTGAATGTGCCAAACCCCTGTTGGTCGTCTGCCTGTGCTTTTTCGTCGGTGTTGGGCTGGGAACGATCCTGGAAAGCGGCGGCGAAGAAGGGCATCACGAGGGCGACCACGCGGCCGTGGCCGCCGTGGAAGGCGAACACGGTGGTGCAGCCGAACATGGCGAAGAACATTCGCATGAGAAGGAAGGCGAGCACGCCGAAGAGCCTGCGGCGGACGCCGTGGTCGATCTGCCGGCGGCCGGTGCGATGGTGAACGAGAGCGCCGACTTGGCGGTCATCGAGCGACTGGCGAGCGATGCAACCAACACCGGCCTGCAAGACGAATTGGCGGCTCGACGGGCTCAGTCACAGCAGTCCGCTGGCGGTATCCTTTACGATGTGACCGATGACACGTCGGCCACCATCGCCAGTGCCCCCGAAGACGTGCTGCGACCGAGTCGCGCCGGCGTGTTCTTCAGCATCTACTACTGCATGACCGGGATCCACGCGATTCACATTCTGGCCGGGATCGGTGTCCTGGTTTGGTTGTTGGTCCGTTCAATCCGCCAGGACTTCAACCGCAATTACTTCGGTCCGGTCGACTACGTCGGATTGTATTGGCACATCGTCGATATGATTTGGATCTATCTGTTCCCGCTGATGTACCTGATTCGATAGCGGCTCCCGCGATCAGTGCCCGGCACCGGGCTGAACCCTCAACAAAACAATTTCCCAGTATCGATCTCTCATGTCTGCTCACGAAAACGCTCAAGAAGGGTACGATTTCGCTCACCCGCTGCCGCTTCCGCTGTTGGCCGGCACCTTCCTGGTGCTGACCCTGTTGACGGTGATCACGGTCGCTCAAGCAAGCTTCAACTTTGGCAGTTTGGACGTCTTGATCGTGATGGTGATTGCAACGATCAAAGCCGTCTTGGTCGGTGCAATCTTCATGCACCTGGCGTGGGACAAGCCGTTCAACATCCTGTGCTTCATCGGTTCGTTTGTGTTCGTCGGATTGTTCATCATGGCCACGTTGTTCGATAGCCGCCAAACGGCCAAAGACGACATCCCCGTGTTGGACGACGCCGTGGTCGCCGCGCCGGCCGAGATGTAGCGGAGACTGGGCCACGGGCATTGGTTTTCGAGGACTTCAAACGTTGAAGTCACTCAACCTGCCAGGCCTCGATTCGATTGCCGCCTTGGGCAACCAGTTTAAACGGGGTTGAACAACACGCGCCGCCTAACGCGCGTGAGCGTTTCGTGGTCCGTTCACATTGCGTCGTTTGTTGAACCCCGATGGGGTTCCAATTCTCATTTCTTCCCGGCACCCGGGGTGCGCTTCGCGACCCCGGGCTGTGTTGTGGCACCGCTTTGCGGTGGAAGTCGAGGGCCACGTTCTGCATCGAAATAGGCGACTGCCCTCTGGGTTGTCGGGCGACAACACTTTACTGGAAAACCAAGTCGCTCAGTAATAAGTTTCACCTCCCTGCGGCTCGGATTCTCTCAAGCATCACCAATCGACCCTCCCTTGCGGGGAGGGGTGCGTCTTCACCTCGGTGCTCGTCCCGACGGATTGCTGGGTAGGGGAGTTTGGTCCGGTGGCGGCCGACGGGTCGGTTTTTAGCGGCGAGCTATACTGGAACGGTGCCGCTCTTAACTTTTTGCGGCGAACTTCTTCCGTCAGTTCGGCCCGTCGTGACCCGCAAAACTGTCCTGACCGATTCAATGCAGACCGATTCGTCGCCAGCCGATTCGGATGCGCGGTGGCGTGACGCGCCGCCGAGCGCATCGACAGGTCACCGTCGGACGCCTGCGCAATCTCAATCTGGCGTGGCGGCGACAGCGCCACCAGCCACCGCACCCCCAATCGAACCCGCCTGTGCGGGAGAACAGCCTTCACCCGCAGTCGACCCCGATGCGTCCGCCGACCAGCAACCGCGGGGAATCGTTGCCCGACTGGCGACGATTCGCAATTCTTCCTGGCTGGTCAGTGCCGTCTTGCACCTGATCGCACTGATCATTCTGGCGCTGCTGACGTACCGGATGGGAGGCACCGAGCGGGGGCTGTTGATCGACGGGGCTTGGTCGGGTCCGGAACCGACCGCCCGGCTGGAAAGTATCACCATTGCCGAGGCGACGGCTGAGAATCAAAACGAGTCGCAGGAGTTGCCTGTCGACGTTGAGAACGTGGTTGTCAGCGACCAGCTTGCCGACGCGTCGGTCCTTGCGCCCGAACAGGCGTCGGTGATGGAAGAGAATTCGCTGCAGGGCGCGCTGTCCGGCGGAGCCACACGGGCGGCCGACCACGTCGTTTTCCTGGGCGGCGGCGGGATGTCCGCGCGAACGCCGGAGGGAAGGAAAAAGTACGGTGATCGCTACGGTGCGACGGCGGCCAGCGAGGCGGCCGTGGAAAACGCGTTGCGCTGGTTGGCGAACCATCAACGACACGACGGTTCCTGGTCGTTCGATCTGCGTTTGGCTCCCTGTGAAGGTCGATGTCGGCACGGCAGGAAGGAGAATGACGACACACCGACGCCGTCAACCGCGGCAACAGGACTGGCCCTGCTGGCGTTCCTGGGGGCCGGCTACACCTCCGAGACCGGACCGTACCAGGATGTCGTCCAACGCGGACTTTACTACTTGCGCGGCACCGCGGCACAGACGCAATTCGGGTACGACTGGCAACAAGGCGGCAGCATGTACGGGCATGGGATCGCGCTGATGGCGATTTCCGAAGCCTTGGGGATGACCAAGCATGACGATCGCTATGACAGCGATCTGTATCATTACGCCAACCTCGGCACTCGATTTACCGTGCTGGCGCAGCATGACAATGGTTCGTGGGGGTACACGCCCGGCAGCCCCGGCGACACCACCCTGACCGGCTGGCAGATCTTGTCACTGATCGGGGCCCGCAAGGCAGGGATTCAAACCCGCAGCGATACCTTCAGCCGCGCCAAAGCGTTCTTGATGAGCGTTCGCGAAGAACCGGAATTCCGGTTCGGTTATCGTTCGCCGAAAGCGGAAAAGACGACGACCGCGATCGCGCTTGCGTTGTTGATTTACTTGGGGCAATCACCCGGGTACACGTTGTTTGATGAGGCGGTCGACCAGCTGGCCGAAGACGGCCCGACGCTGACCAATGTGTATCACGATTATTACGCGACGATGGCGTTGCACCATTATCGCCATCGCGGCTGGGAGACCTGGAACGATCAACTACGCGATCATCTGGTGCGCAGCCAGGCGACCGAAGGCCACGAAACCGGCAGCTGGCACTTTCATGACAAATGGGGCGATATCGGCGGCCGCGTTTACACGACCGCGATGTGCGCGTTGACCTTGGAGGTTTATTACCGGTTCCTGCCGCTGTACGACCAGCCGCCGGAGTTTCCGCTGTGACCGTCGCGTCACTCACTCTCCGTCCGACGGACACAATGATACCGCGACGTCGCCATGCGTCAGTGCAGCGATTTGGTGTCTCGGATTGCAAACACTTCGACATCCACGCCCGGGGAGTAGTGGGCAAGGGCTGGGCGTTGCTGCGGCTTCGGTAGCCCGGCGGAGGCGATCAACTGGTCGTCTATCTCCGTCACTTCGGCCGACCACACGTCATAGGGTTTGTGGTGCACTTGGCCGCAGTACACCCGCCGGTTCTTTTCGACGAACAGTAAGTAACGCTCAAATAAAAAGTGTTCCAGCGAGTCGGGGGTGGAGGGGCCCAAGTGATCGGTCACGCGAAACGCGACTCGGTGATTGGCGCGTCCGCCACGGCGAACGCTCTGGTAGATTTGCTCGTCGCCACGCTGTTCGTTGGACATCCGTGCAAAATAGTATGGAAGCGACCAACCGATCCGTGCCGCCAGGACTGCCAAACGCGAACTGGCGTCGAGCGAAAAGAAGTAGACGCCGGGCCGGTCGTTGTGGACCACATAGGTCCGGACGTTGGTTTCCAGAAAGTTGAACGCCAAGTGGCGCGGCAGCCAGGACGGTCGTATGTGGCGCATCTTGAAGGGAACGATGCCGACGAACGCGCGGCCGCCGTACGTGTCCAATTCCATCGCAGCGGGAAGATGGGGCCGCAGTTGGGCCGCATCGAACTCCCAGTGACAAAATAGCAATGACTCCCAACGTTGCGTGCCCGAATTGGCCCCGGGAGGTCGTTGCGAGGGTGCCAAGCGATCGATCATCGACGTCGCCCATTTTTGAAGATAGGGTTATAGCGGCAGCGAAAGTCGCCAGTGACTTGTTGACAAACTCCGCTAACCCGGGGATCAAATTCGATGGCAAAACAGAAACCGGAAGTCAGCGTACGAACCTATGGACGGTATTCGAAATGGGATTCCGGGTCGAAGGAGTTGCCGTCGTTTCTTGAATCCACCACGCGGATTCCGGCGGAAGTGGACGTCGAGTTCGGATTGGTGATCAACGTGGTGGGCGGCAAGAACCTGCCGCTGCACTTTTGTATCGACCACCCCGGGATTCGTGATGCCCAGGGCAAACGCCGGCCACCCTTTGAAGACGTGGTCTATGTGAAAACCAACGACTGGGATTTCTATCTGGGCGACACCGTCTGGGAACCGATCCAAGACAAGATCGGCACCTGGCGAATGACGCTCACTTTGGAAGACCAGATCGTGGTCGAGCAAAGTTTCGAAGTCTATCACCCCGCCAACCAGCGGCGCGCCGCTGAACCGCTGCGCCGCCAGTATCGCTTGCTATGGATTCCCGGGCTTTAGCACGATTTTTCTGCCCCCCCTTTTTCTGTCCTCTCGGACCTGAGCCGCTAAAACTCCCTCGCGCTACTTTCCGTCGGACTTGGGAAATCCTCCGGCACGTCGGTCAACGTCACCTCGCCGGTCGCCGCCCATTCACAGCCGCGGACCAGTGTGGTAATGAACCCGACTCCACTGAAGGAGACGGCGTCGTGTCCCATCGTGGTGTGGAAGATCCGCCCCTTGTCGTAGTCGATCGTCATCAGCTTGGGTTCGTGGCGGCCGGTGCCCTTGTATTTGGGGTCGGCGTAGGCGGTGGCCAGGATGGTCATGTTGACCGCCGGTCCGCGTAGCTTTTGATACAGTTCGTCTTTGGTGTGCATCCAGGCGCTCGGCAGGCCTTTGACGATCGGGTGGTCGGGCGTGCGCACGACGACCTGGTACTCGTGCGCCGGTCCGTGGTTGCCGCCCGGTCCGGCGCTGGTGTCGCGGACGACTTCGCCGTCCAGGTTCAGGTAGACGTAGGGGCCGGATTGCTCATTTCGGCCGCCCCAGCCGCCCAGGCCGATCATCTTGTTGAACTCGTTCCATTCTGCAAACGAGTTGTCGGCGGCGTGGATCACGACCAGGCCGCCGCCGCCGGCGATGAAGTCTTCCAACGCCTTTTGCGTCGCTTCGGGCCAGGGCGCCGCGTTCCAGCCGAAGTTGCTGATCACGACGTCGTAGTCGGCAAAGTCGGGTTTGAAATCCGGATCGGATTTGGGTTGGGGCAGGTCTTGGTACTGCTTGCCGTCCTCGAGCGGGAATTGTTCGAGCAGTTTGCCGCCTTTCCAAGTGAATTGCGTCCGCTGGATGTCGACGGTGAAGCGGCCGGATTCCTCTAGGTACTGCTTGGTCATCATTGTGGTTTGTGGCCACGCGGCGTGGTTGTTTTGACCGTCGATGATCAACGCCCGCAGTTTCGCGTCCTCACCACTCGCTTGTGTCAGAAAGCCGGAAAGGGGGGCGAGGGCGAAAAGGGACAGCAGGGCGACGTTGATCGCGCGGCGAGTGGCTTGTTTCATGGTGGTGGAGATGTTGTTTGATAAGGTGGGGGCAAAAAAGGACTGCGGGGAATCAATTCTCCAATGTAACTCCCCTAGCCGCAACGTGTGCTCGAGGCACAGAGTTTAGACAAAACCCGCCCTTTAAGTATTGGTGTCTACACGATTTACAATGGCTCCCTTCTCCCCCGGCTTTGCGGGGGAGAAGGGCTGGGGATGAGGGGGCCAGCGCGGCGAAAACTGGTTGGGTCGATGCCCTTTCCCTCCAGCCCCGCTCTGGCCAAAACAGACCGCAGTGGAATTCACTCTGTGATCAAATAAGGATGCGATGGAACGCTGTCTTTGTCGGTTGCCTGTGTGCCCGTCAGCGAGGTCGCTCGGGGCCGTCCCGTTGAGATGTGGTGGGTACTAGGCATGTCACAAAAGAAAAAGCCCCCCGCGATGACTCGCGAGGGGCTCTGTGGCAAACGCAGACTCAGTCCGCGGCGACCTACTCAGGTTTCTGCTGGTCCGGTTCCGCATCGTTTTGGACGTTCGCGTCTTCGGAGATCATGCGTTCGTAATCGGCAAACGCTTGCTCGTCGGCGCTCTCCATCACGTTGGACGGTTGCGGCTCTCCGCACCCGGCCAAGGGCAATGCCAGCAGGGCCGCAAAAACAACGGGCCAGAAAAATTGAGGTCTCATTGCGTGACTCCTTTGGGCAAGCGGAAGACTACTGATTGAGTTGTTCTTCAATCGTTTCATTGCTTGCCCGCGTGCCCAGTGCACCCCAAAGGCCATAGGGGCTGATGCTGCCGGGGGTTTGTCCACCGGTACCATTTCGCCAAACCATACCGGCGCGACTGTTGCCGGCCTCGACCGAATCGGTCATGAACACGACCGCGCCATCACCCATCAGGATGTGCGCACCGCCCTGGTGGCGGCTACTGGGCGGAGCCAGGAAGGTCCCGCCGGGGTTCCGTTGAGCACAGATTTCCGAGTTGGGCGGCAGAATCGTGTGAATCGTGGTCATCTCGACCCGGTGATCGGCCCAGCGGAATCCGCGTCCGTTGGTGCGGTTCATCATTTGCAGGTTCGGCTCCCAGAATCGAGGACGATCCGGATCGAGGTAACCTTGGTCCTCGCACCATTTCGGGTTGTCACGAATCAACGCCCAGGCTTGAGTCGATTCATGGTCCGCCAGCGTACGTTTGTCCCGGTCACCCAGGTCGGTTGCGATTTCGGCCATCGCGATCGTGTTGGACAATCCGTCCAGCACGTCGCGGAACTTCGCCCGTTTGTGTTGAACAAACATCCCGCGGTCGGTCGCCAATGAGTGCTGCATCCAACCGCTGGTTTCCGGGTACGTTCCGTCTTCGGGGTTGGGGAACTGACGCCCGCCGCGAATCGACCAATAACACGAATCGCCCAGGTTGACGGCGTAGTTGGTTCGTCCCAGGGCCGGCAAGCCGACGCCCGGGTCACTCGGGCAGCGCAAGGTCGGGATTTCCGTCACCCAGGGGATGTACCTGGCCTGAGTGGGGACCGGTCCCATCGGTGGCCAGGGCGGATTGTAGACCACCGTCGAGTCGATGGCGTCCTTGTTGTTGGGATTGGAGATTTGGTCCCAAATCCCTTGCTGCTCCATGAACGGGGTCAGGCCAACCAGGGCGCTCAACCGCCACGAGTTAGAGTGGGAATAATTCCGCCACCAATCATGGTTCGGTCCTGTTTGGCCGAATGAGGGTGCGGCTCCGCCGGGGCTGGTCGTTCCCACCCCATGCATCGGCAGCTCTTTGTAGGCTGCGTGGTAATTGTGCACGGCGATCCCGATTTGCCGGAAATTGTTACTGCAGCTCATCCGTCGCGCCGCTTCGCGAGCCGCTTGGACTGCCGGCAGCAGCAGTCCGACCAAGATGCCGATAATGGCGATGACAACCAACAGCTCCACAAGCGTGAAGCCCGATTTCGCATGCCGATTCATAAGAGCCTCCTGAAAAGGAAATAGAAAAGAATGGCAAGGTAGCCTTCAATGTATTCCTTTTTGGGGTGGTTCTACCGGCGAAAATGTCAGTTAATGCGGTTGATTGTCACTTTTGTGGCTTTTCGGCCGTGAATTTGATCTACCAGTAGTGGACGAGGCGACGAGTCCATTCGGATTGCCAACTGCGAGGACTCCTCGCGTCGTCCACTACGGGTTGCCGATGCTAGCGGCCGTCGCGGAGTCGGTAGCCGAGAAAGTTATCGAGTTCGGTCTCGGCTTCGATTTTCGCGATCGTGTCTTCGATGTCGTATTCGACGCGGTGAAAGAAGACCTGTTGCTGGTCGTAGATCACGTAACAGCTGCGTGGATCCAGGTCGCGTGGCTGGCCGACGCTGCCGACATTGATCATCAGCCGCGTCGACGGATCGCTGACGTCGTAGCCTTCGGCGACATCATGGGGCCGCAGAAATTGCAGGTCGGTGGTAAAGATGCCTGGTACGTGGGTGTGACCTTGGAAACACAGGTGCGGGACCAGCGAGAACAACTTTTCCATCTTCTTGCTGTTCTGGATGTCCTCGGGCATGACATATTCGTTGGTCGGTCCGCGTGGGGATCCGTGCACGAACAGGATGTTTTCTTCGCGGATGGTGCGTGGCAGCCCGCACAGGAAATCCAGCCGCCGGCGGGAATCCGAGGGGGGGGCGGCGTCGCCAGCGGAATCACCGGCGTGGTTTTCCAGCTTGCTGCGGGTCCAGAAGATTGCTTGTTCGGCCGCGGCGTTGAATCCTTCGGGGTCGAACAGCGCGCTGCTGTCGTGGTTGCCGAGCACGCAGAACGCGAACTCCATCACCACGTCCAGGCATTCGCAGGGTTGGGGGCCGTAGCCGACGACATCGCCCAGGCAGACGATGCGGTCAACTTGTTGGGTTTGGACATGCTCCAGCACGGCCCGCAGCGCGGTCAGGTTGCCGTGGATATCGCTTAGGATCGCAGTTCGGGTCACTTAACGTCCGTGTTTGATTCGGTCGCCGAGTTGGTCGGACAAGTCGGGTTGGGCGTAAATCTTGTTGGCTGTCGTTTCAATGTCATATTCGACTCGGCGATAGTTGACGGTAGGACCGCCGGGGGCGTCTTTGTCCAAGATCACGTAACACGCGCGGTTGTCTTCGTCACGCGGTTGGCCGACGCTGCCGACGTTGACCATCGCTTTTTCGCTGGTCAGCCGATATTGGTAGTCGCATTCATCGGGCTGGATGAACTCACAGTTCGTCGTGAAGATCCCCGGCAAGTGCGTGTGCCCCATGAAGCAGTATTGTTTGACCTTGCCGAACAAGATTTCCATTTTCCGCTGATCGAAAATGTATTCGGGGAAAACGTACTCGTTGGTCGGATCGCGGGGGGATCCGTGAACGAACTTGTATTGATCCTCGTCACAGTAGCGGGGCAATTCGCCTAGGAAATCCCAGCGTCCGTTGACTTGGGAGGCGTTGCCGGGGCCGTTGTCCAGTTGGTCGCGGGTCCAGTAAATCGCCTGCAACGCCATCGGGTTGAAGCCGTCGGGATCGAACAGCGCGGCCTGGTCGTGGTTGCCCAGGATGGTGACCTTGCAGTGTTTCATCACCTGGTCCAGGCATTCGCAGGGATTGGGCCCATAGCCAATGATGTCGCCCAGACAGTAAATTTCGTCTACCGATTGGGTACCGATATCGGCCAGAACCGCGAGCAGCGCTTCAAGGTTGCCGTGAATGTCGCTGATCAGGGCTCGCTTCACTTTGTTTGGTCCTGGCGGGAAAAAAGGGCTGAGAATCAAAATGGGGTTCGACAAACGAATCCATCGGTCGGCGAATTGTAAAGGTAACCAAATTTTCGCGACAATCCCACGGCACAGACGCGAATCGGCGCGTCCGACGCCGCATTATTTCTAGTTTCCTCACAACCCTCGATGATTCAGCTCGCCCTGGAAACCACCGGAACAAACGGGTCGATCGCCGTTTTGGATGGCAAAAATGTGCTGCTGGATCGTCGATTCGGCCGGCTGCGACGGACTGCCGCGGAGATTGCCGGACAATTGGACGGTGCACTCCGCTGGTGCGAGCAGCAAGAGCGGCGACCGGCGGCGATCGCGGTGGCAGTCGGTCCGGGATCGTTCACGGGCCTGCGAATCGCGATCACGACGGCCAAAACGCTGGCCTATGCTCTGGAAATCCCTGTGATCCCGGTCGGTTCGCTCGCGGCGATCGCTGCAGTGACGCTACACGATCGGCCCGCCGGGCACGCTCTGGTGGGGCTGAACGCCTACCGCCGCCAAGTTTTCGCCGCCGAATTCTCGCGCGAGGAACTGACCCGCGACAATTTGATCCACCGCTGCGACGATCGCGCCCAGGTTCTCTCTCGCGGCGATTGGGACCGCCGCGTCGCCGAAACGCTTGAGTTGTCCGATTGGGTGATCGCGGGGGATCGTTCCATTCATTCCGATTCGGCAGCCGATCGGGTGTCCGCCTGTGAACACTCCGATGCCGTCGGCGTCGGACTGGTCGCGGCCGGGCTGGTCGCCGGCAGTGCGCTACAGCCGCCGAAATGCTTCAGCGATCCCTTCACGCTCTCGGCGCGCTATCTCAAGCCGAGTGCGGCTGAGGAGAAGGCAGCTTCACGCTGATCGATTCCTGGCTGCGGCGAACCCCGTCGGTGCCGTAGTAGATGGTCGTCTTCTTTCGGTGGTCGTAAACGGCGGTCAATTTCACACTCCGCGGCCCGTGCACGCAAAAGTACAACCCACACGATTCTCCGCCACGTAAGACCTGTCGACGTGTCATCGGAAACTGTCCCGGTTCCAATTGACCGAGCCGGCACAGGTAGGCTTCGACGTGTCGGCAAAATTTGTCGAAAGAAATGGTTTGCGAAGAAAACCCGATCATGTAGGCAGATTCACTTGGTGGTGGACGGACGAGGGGAGACGAATGCCCCGGCAGCCAGTCCACACCTTCGGTCGACCGGCCACCGTTGCAGCGTTGGTATCGGCGGCGGGGACGCGGAAAATTAGTTTCCGAGAAAAGCTATAGGTGGGAACGTCGAGCGTCTTGTTCGGTCACACGCTGGAAAATGTCCCTCAAAATCCGTTGTTCCAGTGAAGTGTCGCGGCCGAGTGAAATCCAACCCAAGGTCTGAGGGGAATCACCCGCGCCGCCGACCTGGCGAACGACGGTGCCGTCGTGGCGCCGCGTCGCAGTGGTCTCGGTGGCGTATTGCGTCCGGTCGGTGTCCTCAAGGTCCTTTTGAACGATCACCTCGACCGTGTAGGCGGCGCCGCGCGGGCGAACGATGACGGTCGCCTTGCGGCGGATCGATTGCAGCGTGCTTTGCAACGCTTCGAATCCCGCCGTGCTGTCCTTGCGCCACGGCTCCAACACCGACGCGCCGACGCGATACGACGTTTCCAACCGTCCGTCCAACAGATAGTTGGCCGAATTCTGCACCGGCTGTTCACGCGAGATGCGGAAGTAGTCGTCCACCGTGTCGACGACTTGAGACCAAACGAATTGGTCTTCTAGCGGCGGCAATTCCAACGGGTTGGGGATGAACTGCTCGGGCGCGCGGCGGTCCAATCGATAAGCCAATTGACCGCAACCGGCGACGACCAGCAAGCAGCCAATCACAAGCAGCAGCGATGCGACGTTTCGGAATCGTGGGACAAGCATCCTGCTAGGCACGGTTTGGTTTGGAGGAACTCAACAGGCCGTCAAGCCTTTCGCTTTTCGCGGCCGGCGAAACTCTTGGCGAGTTCCGCTACTGCAGTCTGCTAGTATTCCGCCGCAGCTTCACTTGCGGGTAGCCGAAGGGTTCGGAGAGTCGCCGTGTTCTCCGAACTCGGCACCCACAAAGCGAAGCGTTGCCACGCGCCGACCTCGGAGAGGACGGCGACTGTCCGGCCCAACCGAAAACCAAGCTGCGGCGGAATACTAGACGTTCCGATCACCTTATCGGTAATCCGAATCGCGTGTCGGCCCGGTCGCGATGCTGGTCGGACGCAGCGGTTTGGCACCGGGCATGTCGTCGGGATACATCGACCAGACCGGGACCTTCTTTTGCATCTCGCGCATCATCTTGGCTTGGGAGGCGGCGATCTTTTCTTGTTTGATCTTTTCGCGAATGTCATCCTGCACCTGGGCCAGTGGTGTCACTCCGGCCTCTTTTCGTTCCAAGACACGAATGATGTGCAGCCCCTGATCGTCCTCGATGATCTCGCTCATCTTGTTTAGCGGAATCGAAAACACTTGCTGTTCGATCGGCTTGGACGCCAGCGACCCTTCGGAGGTCCAATCGTGTTGCCCGCCGTCGGCTGCAAAGGGTTCTTCGCTCTTTCGTTTCGCAGTCTGAACCCAGCCCGAGTTGAAGTGGACTTCACGACCGATTTCGATGATCCGCTTCCTCGCTGCTTCCCGTGAGGGATGGTTGGCAAACAGCACCGAAAGTTGTTCCCATCGCGCTTTGGCTTTGTGGCGATAGGAATCCAAATCATGTTGGTAGGCGGCGTTGATTTCGGAGATCGTGACCGGCGGGTCTTTTTCGATCTTGCTGCGCATGTACATGTGGCCGAGCATCATGTCGGTGAACTCACGTTGACGCGCTCGCAACGACGTTCCCGTTTCCCGCAGCTTTGCGTCCAACTCGGTCAGGTCTTCGGTGCCGTACTTTTCCTTCAGCCCTTGGAGTTCGTTTTCGAAGAACATCTGTCGGGCGCGACTGGTCATCATCTCACTGACTTCACGGCGTTTTTCGGCAGCCTGGGTTCCGACCTGTTCCAGTAAGAACGACTCACTCATCATCTTGGTTTGGATCGCTTGGGTCAGCGCGCCGCGGGCCAGGTTCATGCGGGCCGGGGCGAGTTGTTCCGGAGGAAGTTTCAGGTTTTTCTCTTCGAGCACCTGGTTGATCCGGCCGTCCACCTTGGGCTGGATATCGCCCCACAGGATCGGCGATTGACCGACGACGGCCATGATCGTGGCCGGATCGTCGGGCAACGGGGCGACGTCGGCCGGCAGCGTCGGGACTTGCCCGTGCAGCACCGTCGGCGATTGACCGGTGACGCCGACCAGCAGGGCGGCCGCCAGCAGATGCAGGACGGCTCGGCGGATCGCCGGCCTCTGCAGCGGCGGTCGTGATTGCGAATTGATTTGAAAAGGGGACATCATCCGCCCGCAGCGAAAGGGTGGAACAAAAAATCATTGAGGAATTGAATTGCACGAATTGGCTTGTAGACACCGCCAAGCAATGAAAACAAGAGCATTCGCAGGGGAACGCCCCGAATCGCCCTCTCGCCGGTTACCAGCCTCCACGACGCTCATCATTCTGCCATCGCTCTCCCAGCTCCCACCTCCCAGCTCCCAGCGAGGTGACGGGACACCGAGGCCAGGTGGCGAGGTAGGAAGATTTTGGAGTTTAGAAAATTGACCCGATCGATTCGGCCTGCCGATCAGATCGCCATTGACAGCGGTGCATACCGGCGGCTATTTCGGCGTTTATGGCTTGGGTCGGACGGCCGTCGAGGCGACCGGTCCGAGCCGAACGACCGAATCAACACCGCACACACAGGCGGATTTCGAACGTAGGCAAACGTTTTGCGGGAATCGTTTCCTGTCCCCAGGTTTTCTGGGCGACGGAGCATTCAACGCGACTGACGACGGTTTCTGGGTCAACCGTCTTCGGTGGTAGCTCCACGCCGAAATCCGCCCGCATCGGGGCGCTGCACCGCAGCGCCCCGATGCTCGATCCACCGGCGGCCGCATCGCCCGGTCAACCAACGCGTCGGGCGATGGCACCGCTTATTTTCTCGGCCGCTTTGCTACCGGTCGCCCGCCAAAACTCGATTTCGTTGATCGGCCTGACACGCCGGACGTGAGACTTGGAAATTCTTTTTCCAAACCGTACACGAATCAATTGTCAGAATCTAATCTTGTGACCGTCTTCGCCGGCGGTAGCGTTTGACCGCTGCAAGTCTGGCCGATGGGCAAAGGGTCGCCAACGCATTTGTTGGTTCGACGCGTCACCTCTCTTGGTGTGATCATTCACATGCCAGCTTCTTTCGCTTTGGGGCTTCGAAGGTCGGCCTCAACGTCAGCTCACTCCGCCATCCCAACGAAAGCCAAAGGTCCTGCACAAACACTCCATCAGACGAAAAAGAATCTCGCGAAGCGACGACATTCGGACCGGCGATTATCAGTTGAAAGTTTAGAAGCGCGTCGTGTCTTGGCCAGCTTAGTCTTGCTCGACTTCACGCCCGACACAATTGCCGCGGAATGGAACACGGGGCGTTTCTCCGACGTGTTCGCACCCGCGTCCGTTTCTGTCACGAATCAGTTCCTGGACTACAACGGGGACAATCAAATCAGCGTTGCCGACGCCGAACTGGCGGCTCGAAAAATCACGGCTCGGGTCGGCCGGTTGCTTCAGCCGTTCAAACAGGCGGGCGTCAACGTCGTGACGATGTACACGCCGGATCTGACAGGGGCCGCCGATCCGGGAGAAGGCGAAACGCGACTGGCGCTCGGACGAGCCTCTGATACGGACAATACCTACGTCATCTATGTCGGTGATCAGAAGCCCCCGGCATCGCCATTTCGATTCGGTGTCGCATCGCAGGCCGCGGCCGGACAAAATCTTGAAACCTATGCCTACGTCTTCGCCGGCGAACTGGCTGATCGGTTTTCAGCCGGCGAATACGGGTGGAAAAAGGCTGGGGCGCTCAAGCCGATTGATTTTACCAATCAAGTGGCGTTCGGTATCGCGCACGAACTGGGGCACATGCTCGGATTGGGGCATCTGAAGGATGCCAAGACGGGACTCTTTCCTCGCAATTATCACGACGTGATGAATGCAATGAAATATGCGAACCCGGCGATTTCGACTTTCCGCACAGATGCCAAACACTTGATGGAGATCGGTGATTTCGCAACGCAGTCGTTCGACTACGTCGCTAATCTTAACGCGTTTGCCGAAGTGCACGATTCGATGAGCGTCGATTCGAACGGGAATTTCACGCAGGTGACTCTGCCAAACTCGCAATACCCTTACGTGCCGACGTTTCTAGAACTTTACGGATCGGAACTGGGACCGGCGTATGCGATTCCGGTGCCGAATTCGTCGGTGCCTCCGTCGACCGTGGGGCGGGCTTCGGATCACACGATCAATAGCATCGCCGGCGCGATCACCTCAGGATTCAACTCGCTTCGGTCGGACGTTTTGGGAAAGTTTTCCGATCGGTTTAACCTCCCCGAAAATGCATTGCCGTTGATCAACGGTGATCTTGGGGATCTGTTGCAACTTGGCAACGCTTTGTCAGCCACAATCCCCACGATCAATGCGTCCGCGTCGACGACGATGTCGCAAATGCGAACGACGCTGACCAATGCTGGATTTAACGTTGACTACGCATTAAGCGACGCGGAGTTCGTCGCACTCGCGAGTGAATCCCCGGCGGATTTCATTCGAGTGAGCCGCACGTACACGCTTGCCGAAATCGCGAAATCGGCAATGCTATCACCCGCGGCCTTGGGCGGCATCGGAGAACTCGCCGGCGTCAATTGGACGGGGCAGCTTGACGTTGCAGCCGACATCGCATTCACGATTTCTTTCGGCGTCGACTCCGGCGGTTTTTATCTCGTGCCCGGCAACGGCCTCGTGGGCAATCTTACTGTCGGCGGAAACCTAAATGCCACTCTCGGACTCGGCAGCGTGACTGGGAACGCAGCGATCTCGTTTTCTCCGTCAGTGCTACTAAGGACATCGGACGCTGACGGGCGAATTCGACTCGATTCCCTGTCCGACCAGTTTGCGACGTCATCGGAATTGATCGTCAACGGCGGGGCGGGCGTGAATCTGGATTTCAAGTATCCGATTCCAGGGTCGCCCGATTTTTCGTTCGGGGGAGATTGGGTCTGGGATTTGCAGCCTGACGGAAATGGTTTTGTATTGGATGCCGCGAATTCCGGATTCGACACCGACGCTTTTCTCAATTCATTGACGGATGCATTCGGCGTCGGCTTGAACAAACTGTCCGGGCAAGCGCAGGAGATGCTCGCGAAGGTCGATGACGTTCCGATTGTCGGATCGAGTCTAAACGCAGCAATCCTGCCACTGGTTTGCGACACCTTGTCCTACAACAACCAATGGGGAACGGCAGAATCCTATTTGGCGGAACGGGGAATACAGATCGTTTCCGTGGTCTCTCCACAGGACATCGTCAACGGAACCTATCTCCAGGGCGATCTGATTCAGCTGCAGTTTCAGCGTACGCTGACGCGCGACAATCCGATGACGTTCAACGCGACGGGGCAGAAACTGAAATTCGGAAACGGCCCTACACCGGTCACCGTTGGCGTTGCCGGTCAGGTGTCGGTGGATCCGATGTTGACATTCAATATGCAGTTCGGGCTCGATGCGACGCGTGGCCCATACGTGCTCGAAGGGGCGTCGATGGTCGGCCAGTTGCCCGTGACGATTCCGCATGCCACGCCGTTGATCGGAACGCTCGACATCGGAAATCTGTTGGCCGTCTCGGCGGTGGCCAGTGGTGCAATTGACGCATCGGCAACGTTTACCTTAAGTGATTTCGATGCCGATCCGAGCGAGCGGTTTTATCTGCGTGAACTCAATCTGGCGATCGAAAACCGACGCAACGGTGATCCGAATGATCCTCAGCAGCAGTCCGTCCGTACGGCTGGCGATCTGACGTTGGACTTGCAGCTATCCGTCAATTCGCCAAGTACCAGTTTGCCCGAAGTACTTCGCGACGTGATCACGGACAGTTTTTCTTGGCAGGCGGAAGTGACCTACCAGTGGCCCGGGAATGTCGGCAGCTACGAATTGGTGAGCTATCCAACGTTCCCGGATTTTGAAACGGCGCTACGCGACAAGTTTTTCCAGAAACTCGATCAGTTTAACCCGCTGCCGAAAGAATTGAGGAACTTTCTTGCACAGCCACTTCCATTTTTCAATCGAACCGTCGTCGATATCGTTTCGGCGAGCGAGGGGGCCAAGCTGTTCTTGAACTCCGCCCATCCAGACTATGCCAGCGGGGATGTCGAGTCGATGGTCGATCATCCTCCCGATGAACATGGTGAATACGTCGATTTAAACTACGACTTTACTGAAATTTCGAGCGTGATCGCGTTATTGAAAGGCGAACCCGCAAACCTCTTTTCACTGGACATCTACCAGATCTTTGCTTCCAAGGATTTCGAGTACGAGGCGTATCCCAGGACGACCGTCATGTCCTACATGGGTTTCGTCAATGGTGACATTGAGGTCAACTTGGTCGCGGGGCTTGAGTTCGGAGTCGATCTTTTCGTCGGTTTGGACACCAACGGCTTTTATTTGAGAAGCGACGCCGCGCCGGCCGTCTTCCTTTCTGCATCCATTGCCGCGCAGCCTATTTTGACAGGCAGCATTGCAAGTGCAATTGATTTTGCTGAACTCACGGGCGAAGTGACTTTGGTAGCAACAGGAGGTCTTGATGCGAGAATTCCCGAGCGAGATGTCCAATCGCACGCAGACGGGAAGATTCGCGGCAATGATCTGTACCGCAACGGAGAGCTGAACGAAAACTATGCCGAACTATCACTCACGCTCGATTTGAATTGGTCGCTCCAGGGACGCGTGTTCATCGAAGGTACTAGTCTGGAAAAGCAGACCGGTACCTATGCGGATACCAAGCGACTTTATGAAAAACGAGTGGGGGTCAGTGAACTAACGAGCGAAAACTTTTCGGACCAGTCGGATGACATGAAGAATCGCATTGATTCGATTCGCCTTTGTGGTGTCATCGGTGCAACGAACTATGCGCATCTCTGCCCGACCGAAGTGATGATCGACCCGGAGAAAGAGAAAGAGCGGGTGGCGGCAATCGTCAAAGGCGCTGTTGACAAGGCGGACCGGGACGGACAGATCGTCAAAGCAAACACCTATGACAAGTCGGATGAGGGACACAGGAGAGCATCCGAAGCTGACAACGGTCTTCGTAAGGGCGTTCCAGGGGCGGCGCTGCTGCGAGACTTTGAGTACTACCTGCAGCATCCGGACAAGCAACTTGAATTGCTGAAAGACGTCCAGGCGAAACTACCGACTCCGGTTCCGGCGACGCCGGACAATCCGCTTGGGCTTCCCCCGCCTCCGGACCCGCGCGACGTTTTTGGGCTGACCTGGGTGAGCACTCCGACCGCACCAGACGACCAGGCGACATTCTCCACCGATGTGCAAGGGAACACGCTGTACGTGACGTGGTTCGAGAATCACGGCTTCAACCTCTATCAGCAAGAGGACGACCTGGCAGCGACCCTGCGTGTCACGTACGAGGAGGGGAAGTTTGTGATCGATGGAATCGATTTTGTGACCGACGTGACCATCGCTCAGCAAATCAGCACCACGGTGGTTCACGATAGCGAAACGGCGCAAGTGATTTTCCCGAATCGTGTCACAGTCGATGCAGGAACCATCACACGCGTCGTTATCACTGGGTCATCGCGTTCAGACGTCATTTTGGTTGACGGCACGCTGCCCGTTCCCGTCACGATTCTGGGCGGCGAAGGCGACGATTATTTGCAAGGCTCCATGCACGATGACTTCATTTCCGGCGGTGGTGGAAATGACACCCTACTCGGAATGGCGGGCAACGATGAATTGGCCGGCGACGGAGATGACGACATTCTTTTCGGAGACTACGGGAACGATACACTCGATGGTGGTACGGGAAATGACACCCTTGATGAAGAAGTCGGCGACGATTACGGCGGACTCTTCTTGGTCCACCCGTCACGTGACGCAGAAATCAATTTCATGGTGGGTGGAAGCGGCGATGATTTGCTGTTGGGATCGCCGGGACAAGACCACATGGACGGTGGGGTGGGTAAAGATTTCTTGTTCGGCGCGGCGGGGCGGGACACCCTACGCGGCGGACCTGATTCGTTGCAGGTCGCTTACGTCGTCGAAGACGAATCCGATTCTCTCGATGGCGGGCACGGCAACGACACGTTGTTCGGAGGAATCGGAAACGATCTGCTGATCGGTGATCGCGGAGACGATGAGATTCATGGTGGCGCCGATGACGACATTGCCTACGGCGATGACGTGCAGCGAAAAGAGACCGGGGCCGATATCCTGCACGGCGATGATGGCGATGACGCACTTTTTGGCGGAGCGGATGTCGATCGGATCTATGGTGGACGCGGTGCCGACCACCTGCATGGCGAGGCAGGCGACGACACACTGATCGGAGCCATGTTGAACGACGAGGAAGCTGTCGGGGACGGCAACGACGCACTCTATGGCGGCGATGGCAACGATACATTGATTGCGGGGCGAAGTGGCGCAACGCTCCGCCGCTTCAGAGGTCTGGGCGATTCGCTGCCCTACGATTTGTTGCGCGGTGGTGATGGGGACGACTACCTTGCGGGCGGTTCAGGACGTGACGTCATGGACGGAGGACGCGGCGGGGATCTTCTCGAAGGAGATTCCGGCGACGACTACCTGTCGGCGGGCGGCGGGCCCGACGGTTCGGATCCCAACTCCAGCCAAGATGTACTTCGCGGTGGTGAGGGCAAAGACGAACTAGTGGGCAGCGATGGGATCATCATTGTCCAAGGCGTTCCAGTTGCCGTCGGTTCAAGACTGGAAGGCGGTGCTCAGGATGACGTCTTGATCGGCGGTGCGCGCGAAGCGGATGTGATGATGGGTGGGCCGGGATCAGATGAACTATTCGGTTTAGGCGGCAATGACCAACTGTACGGCCACGATGACTCGGGCCAGAACGATGACAACCTCCGTGATGTGCTGCACGGCGGTGATGGCGCTGATTTGTTGCATGGCAACGGAGGCCCCGATTTCGTCGACGGTGGACGAGGCGACGATCTGATCTTGGGGCAGGACGGGGACGACACGCTTTACGGGGATGAAGGGGATGACACGGTCTACGGTGGCAACGGTGATGACACAGTCTTCGCGGGCATCGGCAATGATCTGGTCGCCGGAAACGCCGGTGCGGACGAGCTGCGCGGCGGAGACGGGTACGATTTGATCTTCGGCCATAGCGAATCAGGAATCGGCGATGATGCAGCGGAGGATCATCTTTTTGGAGACGAGGGCAGCGATGAGCTTCACGGCCAAGCCGGGGATGACCATGTTTTTGGCGGCGAGCATGATGACTCCATTTTCGGAAGCCTCGGAAACGACCATCTTCGCGGTGGTTCAGGCAATGACCTGATCATCGGAGATGAGGGCGACGATACAATCGAAGGGAACGAAGGCGACGATACGATTGTCGGTGGAGAAGGCTCGGATACCATCGCCGCCGGTGCCGGAGATGACCTCGTCGAAAGTGGATCGGGAGACGATTTTCTGGCCGGAGACAGCGGTAACGACTTGTTGTACGGAGGTGACGGTGACGACGTGATTTACGGAGGAGAACACGACGACTGGATCGCAGGAGAGGCGGGGAACGACCAGATTTTTGGCAATGATGGCAACGATTATCTGGACGGCGGAAAGGGGAGTGATCTCATCGAGGGCGGTGCCGGAAACGACGTCTTGGTCGCCGGCCTCGGCATCGGCAACCTGCTCCGAGGAGACGGCGGCAACGATATCATCACCGGATCCGACGAAGGAGGTGAGCATGATCCGGATTTCACCGATTCCGTCTACTTCGGTGACTTCATCGATGGTGGAACGGGCGCAGACACCATCAACGCCCTCGGTGGTGCGGATCACATCCTCGGTGGCGAAGGAGATGATTCCATCAACGCCGGAGGGGGAAGCGACTTCGTCCAAGGCGGCTCGGGGGATGACCTGATCGATCTCGGTGGCGGGACCCACGACGTCGGCCACGGAAATGAGGGCAACGACGTCCTATACGGATCCGTGTTCGGCGACGACCTCCTGATCGGTCACAGCGGCGATGACAAACTATTCGGCCGCGGCGGCAACGACAGCCTGTACGGCGGAGACGGGGACGACCTGCTCGATGGCGGCACCGGAACGGATCTGATCCTTGGAGACGCCGGCGATGACGAGTTGATCGGCGGCGGTGGCGTCGGCGACCAACTGTCGGGCGGTGCAGGCAACGACGTCATCCGCGGCAGCGACGACGGTGCCGACATCGCCGACGGCGGATCCGGTAAAGACGTGATCTATGGTTACGGCGGAAACGATTCCTTAGCCGGTGGCGATGGCGACGATGTGATTCATGGCGGATCGGGCGACGACCTGATCGAAGGCGGACGCGGCAGCGACACCTTGCTCGGCGAAGCAGACCACGATGTGATTTACGGACACACCGTCGTCGGCAGCGATGACGACGCCGCGGTCGATTTTGTGTACGGTGACTTCGGCATCGGCAGCGTCGGCACAACCGTGCTGGTCACGTCGGGCAATCCCGGGCGGGATCAGCTGTTCGGCGGCGGCGGGAACGACTTGCTGTTCGGCGAAGGCGATGATGATGCGATCCATCCGGGCGCCGGGGCGAGTGATGTCGTCGATTTCGGTTCGGGTGAGTCCGCCGTCCCGAATGATTTTGTGGCACCAACGCCCACCCCCGCCCCCACGGTCCGGTCGCAGGGCTTGCCGCTATCGCAAGCGTCGACGCTCCCAACCGGCGCCGATGAAGCCGGACGATGGCACGGAGTCGGCGGTTCCAATGGGCCCGACGGGATCAGCGGACGTGTCGCGTTGGCAATTGAACCCTCGATCGCCATGCTTGGTGACGTTCGCTACATCGCCTGGGCGGACGACCGGTCGGGCACCTACCAGATCTACGTCGCACGCCATGACTCCGCCAGCGGCTGGACCGAGTTGGACCAGTCCGCCGGTTACGGCGGCATCTCCAACAGCGGAGCGTCTTCGCGCGCACCCTCGATCACGGTCGATGCCAGCGGCCGACCCGTGGTTGCCTGGACCGAGCGATCCGGGACTCAGTCGAACATCCATGTGGCGGTCTGGAATCCTGTTGACGGCCACTGGCAATCGCTCGCCGGGGCGGGGCAGTCGGTCCGTGCCAGCCAAAGCGGGCGGGCGTCTCAGCCCCAGATCGTTTCAACGTCCGCCGGCATCGTCGTCTTTTGGATCGATGAACTCACCGGCACACGTGATCTGGCGGTGTTTCGTTTTGATGGCGTGGCCAACCAGTGGGTCGGGCTGGACGGATCCTCCAACGGTTTTGGTGTTTGCCTGACACAAAACGTGCTGGACTATTCCGTCGATGTGGATGGTTCGAAGATCGCCATCGGATACACCAAAACCGATGGCACGGTCTCGAACGTCCATGTGAAAGAGTTCGGAGGAGCAAGTTGGACGGACTTGTCCACATCACCGGTCACCGGAATCAGCGCTGCGGCAGAATCCGCGTCCGAAGTGGCCGTCGCCTATCATCAAGGCGAACTGTTTGCGGCCTGGACCGATTCGCTTTCCGCCGACTCATTCGGCTCGGAAGTTTATGTTCTGCGCCGGACGGGGACGACGTGGACTGATGCGGGAACCGGATCGGCGACCGAACGAGGCGTTTCGGGGCCGATCCGCCAATCCGCCGGCAGGGTTCACGATCCCGTGCTTTCGTCGAACGCCGGGCGATTGTATCTCAGCTGGATCGACCACCGCGATGCGATTGATCCTGGCAAAGTGTTTTCGCTTCAATGGTCGGGGCTGCAATTCCAAGCGGCAATTGGCGGCGATGCGAACGGTGCGGGCATCGTCCGCGGGCAAGACAACATCGACACGATCGTGTCGTCGGTCGACTCGTCGGGGCGACTCTGGTTGACATGGGCGCGACAACATGACGGTGTCGGGTCGATCGGGTTGGTCGGTCAAGGCAACTCGGCAACGAACGTCTTTCTGGCCGATTCGACCAATACGGTCGCCAACATCCTGGCAACGACCGATCTGAATCCCGGCGACAGAATCTTGGTTGTTGGCGATCAACCCGTCGGATTCACGGTGCTCGCCGCGGACTCGGGCGTCCAGATCCTCGGTGCACCAGGAGTTTCAATCCATGGTCCCGTTGCCGTCGACGGCGCCACCGGCGTGCTGATGCAAAACCTGCAGCTTGAGTCTTCGTTGTCGATCCTCGACGCGTCAAATTTCACCATGCGTGATTCCTCGCTTCCGGTCGGCGGCGTGTTCGTCAACGGCGGAAACAACCTGAGTTTCATCCGCAATGACTTCGGCTTTCCCGTGACCCTGGCCGGTGGCGGCAACGGAATCTTGCTGTCGCAGAACCGTTTCGAATCGGGGCTGGAATTGACCGGGTATGTCGTCGACGTGGCAATCAACGACAACATCGTCGCGTCAGACGGGATCGATGTGATCGGCGTGACAAGCGGTGTCATGCGAGCCAATTCTGTCGTCGGCACACTCGATCTGCAAGCCGAATGGACGGGCGTGATCGAGGACAACCGTTTCCATGGTTCACCGGTCGGTGTGCGTTACGCGGCGCCCGCGCAACTGCGGGACAACCGAATCGATGGAAACCAGACCGGTGTGGTGGTCGACTGGAACGATCCCGTTTCCGGGTTCGGTCAGGTCGGCGCTGACGCGACCAATCAAATCGAACGCAATGGGACCGGCGTCTTGCTGAATACGACTGGCGCGACCGTTTCCGGGCAACAGATTCACAACAACGGCGTTGGCATCAGCGGCGTCGGCCGTGCGGGGGGCTTCGATCCGCAGCGGCCGAACCGATTGATCGGAAATTCAATCGGCATCGCCACAACTGGGCCGATCGAATTCAATACCATCATCGGCGGATCGGTCGGCATTAGCGCCGCGTCCACGCAAATGATTACGCACAACGTCTTTCAGAAGAGTGCGACATCGATCGACGTCAGCGGCACGACCAGCACGCGAATTCTGAACAATACTTTTATCGACACCAGCGGCACCCATGTCCACATCCACAACCAAGCGATGGAGACGGAGATTCGTGGGAACCTGATGTCGACGTCGGGAGGAACAAACATCGTCGTCGCACCCGATAGCGAGTCGGGGTTCTATTCCGATCACAATTTGCTGCACGCGGAAAACGGCGGGCATCTGGTGCGTTACTTGGTGACGGACTTCGATGACATCTTGGACTGGCAACGCGATCTCCACAAGTTCGGTTTGAACTCGTTCGGGACGACGGTGGTGTCCCCGACCGGCATCGAGCCGGTTTATTCGCTCGGGACATCGCCACCGGACCGTTTGACACCCGCCGCGGCGAATCAGCGTCGGACCGGTCCGGGAACCGACGGCGGATCGCCGTTGACGCCGGTGGCGACGTCGGTCGCGGCAAACACGATCGCGAATCCCGTGTTCTCCGGCGGCATGACCGGATGGACGGCGTCACCCACGCTGTCACGTTCGCTCAGTACCGAAGCATTCTATGAAGGCAACCAGTCGCTGCGGATCGCCACCTCGGTTTCAGGAACGCTTTCGCAAGTCGTTGGGCTCAATTCGGTCGGCATGGATTTGACGAAAGTCGACGCGGGACGAATGGATGCGATCGCATCCATTCGTGTACGCGTTGAAGGCGGCGGGCAATCGAAGTCAACGTTGCGGCTGGAGTTGGAGTTTCGTTCGGCATCCGATTCCGTCTTGAAGACGGTCCAGGTCGATGCCGACGCATCCAATGATCGCTGGTCTCTGGTCGGCGACCGTGTCGCGATCCCACCATTGACGCGCAGCGTGGCGTACCGCTTGGTGTCCGATGGTGCGGCGCCTGCTGGAACACAGGAATTGATCGACGACGCATCGCTGATCTTCGTTGCTGACGCCTTTGCGGCGGACCTTGGCGCGGGCGGCGGCTCCGAATCCGATGCCGGCCAGATCGCGGGACCACGTCTGTATCTCCGCCGTCCCGACTTGTATCTCGATTGGGAACGCGATGTCCCAAAAACGATTCACTGGGATTCACACGATGTGCCGACGAACGAACCGATTCGGATCGAATTGTGGCAAGACACAAGCGATGGGCCCGCCTTCCTGACGACGATCACAACCGCGACGGCAAACGATGGGCAATACACCTGGACTCCCGTGTCCAGCGGAATCGATTTCGGCACCCATGGCTTGCGGCTTCAATTGTCCCTGGCGAACGATCGGATCGTGTTTGACCGCAGCTTTGAATCGTTCAGCGTTCCGGAGCAATCCTCACAGTACTTCGTCAACGATGTCCTGAGCGGTGCAGACCAATACACGACGGCCGCCGGTAGCCACCGCAATACCGGCCGCTTGGCCGATCGTCCGAAACCGTCGATCGATTCGGTGCTGCAGGCATACATGTTGTCGGCCGGTGACACGCTTTACGCGGACAACGGAGATTACCGCTTGTTTTATCCCGTCACCATTTCGAATGTTCCCGGAGTCGGCGACGACGAAGGGTTCGTGATGCGCGGCGCTCAAAGTGGGACCACGACGCTGCGTCACGCCGGACCGTTGACCGTCGCGCCCTTGGTCGAGCTGATCGACGCCGATTTCGTCACCATTTCGGATTTCCGACTGAATGATGCCCAATACGGTTTGTTCGCGAGCGACGGAACGACCTCGCTGACGGCCGAGCGGCTTGAGGTCAGCGGTCATGACGTGGATGGCATCTATCTTGGCAGTGGACATGCACAGCGACTGGCCCAGATCACGGCGGCCGATAACGGGCGGTTCGGAATCTATTCTCAAGGAACGGTGGGCGAGTTGGTCGCCGCTGACGTCTTCGACAATGCCAGTGACGGCGTTCAGATCATCGGAAATGTGGGATTAGTCGACCACTCGTTGTTCTACGACAACGGCGGCAACGGGTTGAATTTGGGCCAGGCCGGGGCGGTCACGATCACATCCAGCGCGGCGTATCGCAACGACGAGCATGGTCTTTTTGCGTACGGATTAGTCGATGGTGCCGTGATCGGCAACAGCAACCTTTCGTCTAGTGCGGGCAATAAGTTCTATGAAAACGCGGGCGACGGTGTGTACGTCAGTGGACTCGCATTGATCGCCGGCAACGTCGCTTACGGCAATGCCTCCGGCGCTGGCATTCGAAACACGTCTGGCGGAACCGTTCGAAACAACGTTTCGTTTGGGAACCTGGTTGGAATCGATTCGTATGGGCCGGTGACCGGGAATCGCGTCTACGACAATCGCGACGGCGTTCGTGGATACTACGGTGAATCAATCCGCGACAATGTCATCTACTCAAACGATTTCGGCATCCTTGCTTACAATAGTTCCGGGGATGTCATCAACAACCTGATTTATGACGTTGCTGAGGTCGCGGTTTGGTTCAACCAACCACTGGCGACAACTCAGATTCGTAACAACACGATTGTGGTCGATGGCAACGCCGCGGCGGTGCGTGTCGTCAATGGCGGCGGTCCATCCATCACGAACAATGTTCTGGTGGTGGATGACGGCAGCGTGTTCGATTTAGATGGTCCTAGCCAGTTGACCCATCGGTCGAATTACAATTTGTACCATGTCACCGGAACGGGCAATTTGGGTGTCTGGGCCGGGGTGGCGCGAAACTCACTCACCGCGTGGCAACTTGTCAGTGGTGCCGATGGCTCCAGTTTGGTCGGCAACCCACACTTTGTCGACGTTGCCGGAGCCGATGGGATTGTTGGTGCCAGCGGAGCGGCTCACGGGTTTGACGACGATTTTCACTTGCAAAGCCAATTCGGCAGCTTGCATGGTCAGAGCTTTGGCCCCGTGATTGATCCCGTAAGCGGATTGCCGGTGTTGGCCGTCGGGACTTGGATGCTGGATGCGCAACAATCCATCGGAATCGACCGGGGGGATCAATCGATCCCGGTGGGGGCCGAACCGAGCGACAACGGCGGCTACATCAACTTGGGGGCCTATGGAGGAACCACCGCAGCATCCAAGAGCCCGACGCAGTTCATGTTGGTGACCAAACCGTCCGCGGCCGCCAACTGGCCAGCCGGTCAGTCCTTCCCCATTCATTGGCGCACCAGCGAGCCGGGCGGGACGGTTGACATTCAACTGGTTCCCGACGGTGGCGGCACGCCAATTTTGATTGCCGATGACACCACCAACGACGGGCAATTCACGTTCACCGTTGACACGTCCGTCCCTCCGGGAGCCTACAACGTCAGCGTTGAAACGGCGGCTGGCCTGGCCGGCATGACTCCATTCCCGATCCATGTGACCGGTCAAATCAATGCGTACTACGTCAATATTTCCGGCGACGCTGACCTGACCGACAACCAGTACACCACCGCCGCCGGCGACCCCTCATTCAGCGGCATCTCGCCCGATGCACCCAAGTCGTCGATCCGGGAGATCTTGTTCGCCTACGACCTGGAACCCGGAGACATTATCTTTGTCGATACGGGGCTGTACACCGTCGAAGCGAACATCGTGATCGATGCGGAAGATTCGGGGGTGCGTATCGCGGGTCCGACGGAAGTCGGCAAGGCGGCGATCCTGGATCGCGGCAACACCAACGCCGGCAGTTTCGTGTTCGACTTGGTGGGCACCGATTCGGTGACGCTCTCGAACCTGTCGATCAGGGGCGCCGATAGCGGGATTCATCTGGGCGCAAGTGCCGGCAACACGAACACGACGATCGTCGGCAACGATCTGTTCGGCAACCAAACGCACGGTGTGGTCGTGTTCGGCGGAAACACGGACACGTTGATCGAAGGCAACGCGGTTCACGATAACGTGTACTACGGTGTTTGGATCGACGGTGACCGGACGACGGTCTCGGGCAACCGCGTGTACGCGAACCAATACGGCGTGTGGGCTGGCTTTGTCGGCGCTCAGACCCAGCGGCGAATCATCGACAACGTGGTGTATTCCAACACGCACCAGGGCCTCTATCTTTCGGTCGGCACCGAGGCGATCGACAACGAGGTTTACGGTCACAGCGTGGGGGTTGGGATCCAGGTGGATCCGGGGGCGGTGGCGCGTGGCAACGTGGTTCGCGGCAACGATGTCGGGATCTACACCCAGTACAGCGCGACGGTCGATTCCAACCGTGTCTATGACAACCGGATCGGAATTCGCACCGCCAACGGCTTTGACACGGTGCTGGTCGGCAACCGGGTTTATTCCAACAGCGACGGGATCCGCGTTGAAGGCCAGAATTATGTCACGATTTCAAACAACCTGGTCTACGCCAACACGAACTCGGCCGTCTTTTTAGATGGCGGCTACCGTAGCGTTGACGCCCATCCGGGGATCATCGGCAACACGATCTACCAATCGGTCGGCGATGCGGTGACGATCGAAAAATCCAGCGATGTGCGTTTGTCGAACAACATTCTGTGGGTGGAAAACGGTGCGGCGATCAGTGTCGCCGCCGATGCTCAGGTCGGATTTGCCAGTGATTACAACCTGTTCCATCTGCCCGGAACGGGGATTTTGGCTCGCTGGGACGGACAGGGGATCGATGGCTTGGCCAGTTGGCGGTTTGAATTGGGATTTGATTTCAACGGGCTGGCCGGTGCCCCGATGTTCTTGGATGTTGATGGTGACGATGGCCTGGTCGGTTTCGGCCGCGACGTGCTTTCGACGACGATCATCGATGACGGTGACGCGGGATTCAGCACCACGGGAACCTGGACGACGTACACCACCGGTGGCGGCAACCCCGGCGGATTTGATGACGATTACCGGCAGGGAGATTTTGGTGACAACGGGACGGCCACCTGGACGTTCTCGGGCCTGTCCGCCGGCACGTCGTACCGACTGGCTGCGACGTGGCGGGGTGACTACTACGCCGACGCACAATACCGCATCAGCAGCGGTGGTCGAGAGATCGGAGTGGTCAACAAACGCCAGTACGAGTCCGGCGACGCGGCGGACGACTTCATCGCCGACGGGCACGGCTGGGAATGGTTCGGCCACTATGTGGCGTTGGGTGACACGATCCAGGTCACGCTGATCGATACCGGTGGGTTCCGCTATTCGTACGCCGATGCGATGCGTTTGGACGAGATCGCCGGGGATCGCGGGATCGACGATGATTTTCATTTGCGTAGCGGTTCGCCGGCGATCGACCGTGGCGATCCGCTCTCGCCGTACTTCCTGGAACCACTGCCCAGCGGCGACCGGATCAACCTGGGGGCCTACGGGAACACGTCCGAAGCGACGCCGAGCAACTCGCAAACCGTCCAGGTCACTTCGCCGGTGGGTCTGGAAAAGTGGACCGCGGGCGACACCGAAACGATCCAGTTCCGCAGCAGTGGCTTGACGGCGATGCGAACCGCGTTGGCGCTCAATGCCGGCGGAACGGCCGTCGGCGGTTGGAGTGAAAATGCTTTCCAGGGCAATTCGAACCAGGCCAGCGTCGCCCAACCGATCGATCTGACGGCGGTGACGAGCCCTGCACCGGCGGAGATCTATCAAAGCTATGCGTACAGCGTTAGCTCTGTCGATCCACTGCGTTACGAGTTGCCGCTTCGCAGCGGCAGTTACACCGTCCGGCTGCACTTTGTCTCGACACCCTACACGACGTTCGATTTGTCGCTGCAAGGTCAGTTGGCGGAATCAAGTGTCGATCTGAATGCCCAGGCCGGCGGAACGGAACGGGGGCTGGTCAAAGAGTTTGCGGTCACGGTGGTCGGCGAGGAAGGGCTGGTGATCGAGATGGCCAGTGTCAACGGCTGGTACGCCGAAGGCTTGGCGGGGATTGAGGTTTTGCAGCCCAATGCGGGCGGCACCGCCAACCCGACCGCGTCAATCGACGTCTCGACCGATGGCGGATCCAGCTGGACGGAGATCGCGACGGGAGTCGCGTTGAATACGCGCGGTCAAGGCCGCTACGACTGGACGATCCCCAGCGGATTCATCACCAGCGGATCGACGGCGCTGGTTCGTGCGCGCAGCGGCGGTGTCAGCGGTCGTTCAGCATCGGCGTTCATGATCACGCCGGCAGGCAACCAGTTTTACGTCAACGTCGCCGGTGACACGAACCTGACGGACAACCAGTACACGACCGCGGCCGGGGACAACGCGGCCAACGGCCGCTCGCCGGCGACGCCGATGGCATCGATCGCGGCGCTGCTGCGGGCCTATGACCTCAATCCCGGAGACACGGTTTATGTCGATACCGGGACGTACGACCTGCCGGCCAACATCGTGATCGATGCGGAAGATTCGGGGGTGCGTATCGTGGGTCCGACGGAAGTCGGCAAGGCGGCGATCCTGGATCGCGGCAACACCAACGCCGGCAGTTTCGTGTTCGACTTGGTGGGCACCGATTCGGTGACGCTCTCGAACCTGTCGATCAGGGGCGCCGATAGCGGGATTCATCTGGGCGCAAGTGCCGGCAACACAAACACGACGATCGTCGGCAACGATCTGTTCGGCAACCAAACGCACGGCGTGGTTGTGTTCGGCGGGAACACGGACACGTTGATCGAAGGCAACGCGGTTCACGACAACGTGAGCTACGGGATCTGGATCGACGGTGAATCGACGACCGTCTCGGGGAACCGCGTGTACGCCAACCAATACGGCGTGTGGGCTGGCTTTGTTGGGGCTCAGCTGCTGCGGACGGTCATCGGCAATGTGGTGCATTCCAACACGCATCAGGGCATCTATCTTTCCGCCGGCACCGAGGCGGTCGAGAACGAAGTCTACGGACATAGCAGCGGGGTCGGTATCCAAATGGATCCGGGCAGCGTGGCGCGTGGCAACGTGGTGCACGGCAACGATGTCGGGATCTACACCCAGTACAGCGCGACGGTCGATTCCAACCGTGTCTATGACAACCGGATCGGGATTCACACCGCCAACGGCTATGACACCGTGTTGGTCGGCAACCGGGTTTATTCCAACAGCGAGGGCATTCGGATTGACAGCCAGAACTATGTCACGATCACAAACAACCTGGTCTATGCCAACACGAACTCGGCGGTCTATTTGAAGGGGGGCTATCGTAGCGGCGATGCCCATCCGCGGATCACCGGCAACACGATCTACCAATCGGTCGGCGATGCGGTGACGATCGAACAGTCCAGCGATGTGAGTCTATCGAACAACATTCTGTGGGTGGAAAACGGCGCGGCGATCAGTGTCGCCGCCGATGCCCAGGTCGGATTCGCCAGCGATTACAACCTTGTTCACTTGGGAACCGGTTCTTCGGTCAGCTACGGCATTATTGCTGGGCAAGTTCAGAGTGATTTGGCGGCTTGGCAGGCGGCAACCGGCGATGCGGCACATTCGCTGGCCGCTGATCCGTTGTTCTTGGATGTCAACGGGATCGACAACCGACTCGGGTACGTCGACGGCCAGGACTACTCTCGGGACGACAACTGGTCGCTCGGAAAAACATCGCCGGCGATCGACAGCGGGCACAGCTGGTACGCGGGGTCGACGGACGCCGTGGGCTCGGCGCGTCGCGACGACATTGCGAGTCCGGATTCGGGATCGATCGATTACTTTCAGTCGCCGACGACCGACATGCCCTTTGTTTCGTCCGGAACGGCGATGAACTGGAAAGCCGGGTATCCCGATTACTCCAGCCAATACGTTCTTCCATTCGAATTTCCATTCTTCGACCGGTCTTACCAGACGGTGACGATCACCACGGGAGGTCTGATTCAGTTCGAAAATACAGGCTCGATCCACTGGGACGAGACGGCCGCGAATCGATTCTCCGATGCGGCTCAAATCGCCGCTTTGTGGGACAATTTGCGAACCAACGAAACGGACGATGACATTTTTATCGACGAATCGACTGCGGATCAGGTGACGATTCGTTGGGATGCGACCCATGTCGACGATGGGCGTGACGTCGATTTTGCGGTCACGCTGTATGCCAGCGGAGAATTCCGATTTAGCTATGGCAGCGAAGTCACCGGCAATCCGGTGGCCGGGTACGCGGACCCGCGATTCTTTCGGACACACTTCGCCCTGCCTACATCGACGCAACCGCCGATCACGAATCAGGCGATTGATTTCGAACTCAGGCCGGGTCAGGTGGATCGAGGCGCGCTGGAGTTTCGCGGGTCCAGTGACGACAGCCTGGCCCCCATCGTCACGTCAACATTCCCCGGTGCGATCGGTCAGCAACAACCGATCTCGGCTCTGATCGATTCGATTCGGATTCAGTTTAGCGAAGAAGTGAATTACTTTGACGCCGGCTCGTTTGCGGCGTATGAGTTGCGTGAGGCCGGGGCAAACGGGACGTTCGGCGATGGCGATGACGTCGTCTATCAGCTCGTACCACAGTTCAATCTAGGCGACTCGTTCGTCGATCTTCAAGTCTTGTTCGCTGCGGTCGCGCAAAGCCCACTCGTGGAAGGTCTGATCGCCCAAAGCTCGCCCGCGCAAAGTCCCGTCGGTCAAGGTCTCGCCCAGGTCCTCGGCGGGAATTATCTGCCCGAAGGCAATTACCGCTTTTCCATTCAAAGCGATCAGACTGGTGGGGTTCGTGATACCGCGGGATTGTTGATCGACGGCGACGGAGACTCCAATCCCGGCGGCAGCTACGTCCGAGAATTCGAGGTCTTTTTCCTGCCAGAGTTTTCGTCTCTTTTGCTTTCCGCCAATGTGAATGAAGGAGGGACGGCGACGCTTTCCGGGGAAATCATCGATTACAGCGCAGCGACGTCACCCTCGGTGCAAGTCGACTGGGGTGATGGCACGCCGCCTGCGATCTACGCGATTGCGGCCGGAGAGACGTCCTTTCAGATCAATCGCATCTATGCCCAGGACAGCGTGTCGGCAGTTGGGGGGCAATTCGCTGTCACCGCCACGTTGGTTAATGATCTGGGGCGATCCAGTGCCGCGAGCGACGCGTTTGGCATTGTCGTGCACAACGTTATTCCGATGGTCAGCAGTTTGACCGGGCCGAGCGATGTCACCGAGGGGCAGGAGTTCACGTTGACTGGGCAGTTCAGCGATCCGGGCACGGCAGACGCGCATGTGTTGATCATTGATTGGGGTGACGGCGGACCACCCCAACAGGTGGCGCTTCCATTGGGCAGTCGCCAGTTTTCGATGCCGCATACCTACCAAAACGTGCCTTCGCGTTTAGCGCCGATCGATCGCACCATTGCGGTCATGGTCCGTGATGACGGCTCCACCTCCGCCGCGGCGAGTCATTCGGTTCGATTGACCCCGATCAACGCGCCACCGTCAATTGACGATGCGGTGATGGTTGTCGCCGAGATGGCCGACGATGGACAGGTCGTCGGGCAAGTCGTCAACGCTGACTCTGATTTGATCGTCCCCAATGAAGACACACAATCGTTCGCCATCGTGGGCGGATCCGGGTTGGGGCGATTCCAGATCGACAACAGCGGTACCATCACGGTCGTCAACGGTGCGGCACTGGATTATGAATCGGTAAGTTCCTACTCCCTGGTCGTCGAAGTGACCGATGGTCATGGATTAAAGGACCAGGCGGTGATCACGATCCTTTTGGCGAACGTCCCGGAAGTCGAAGCGATCCAGATCGGCGACGGAACAGCCCAGCGGAGTGTTATCCGTAAAACCATCGTTCGATTTGATTCGCTGGTTGCTTTCGATCCCGGCGCGTTTGAAATCCAAAAGATCGGCGGCGAAGTGTTTCAGCCCGTCGTGGTGACCGAAGTGGTCAATGGGAAAACGGTCGCAACGCTCTCCTTCCAAGGTCAATCCACGATCGGCGGATCTCTCTCCGATGGCAACTACCGCTTACGGATTGTTCACGACAGGGTTGTCGCAGGCCAGATGCGGATGCGCGCCGACGCGGTCGACGATTTCTTCCGCTTCTTCGGCGACACCGACGGCGACCGGGACGTCGATGGCCAGGATTATGGTCGGCTCGGATTGACGTTCTTGAAATCGTCGACAAATCCAGCCTTCAATCCCGCCTATGATTTTGACGGAGATGGCGATGTCGATGGCCAGGATTACGCGAATTTCGGACTGCGGTTCCTGCGGAGACTTTCCCAGTAGAGGTCGTGCGGTTTTTGGATATCACCCTCCTGGCAGGAGGGTCGAGCGCAGCGAGGGGAGGTCGAACGGTGAATTGCCGAACAATTTTTCGTCCTCCGGTCGATTTTAATCGTGGATCAACCCTCCCCGCGTCGTCGCCACTCCTCCGCGACCTTCCCCGAGGGAGGGTGAAGGCGTAAACGCCTGATAGATAGGAGGTTAAAAACCGCACGACCTCAGTAGGGGAGTGCGGAGAAGAAGTGCCAAAAATCCGCGTCTGTGCGTGATTTGCACGCAACTTTGAACACAATGGTGCGTCAAATCAGTCTTGGCAGGCCAGGGGGCACCCTCGCCGAGCCCCCCCACCTGCACCCCTCCGTAGAGCTGGCCATCGGCACGGCTGACGACCATCGATTCACTCACGATTTTTCCGGAAGGATGAACCAACGTTTCAAGCACCGACGTCGCCGGTCGCCGTTTCAACGACGGTCGCGGCTGGAATCGTTGGAGGATCGGCGGTTGCTGGCCGCCACGATCTCCGTCACCGCAAAGTCTCCGGTCGCGATTGCCGAAGACCCGATCAAACGCATCGTCTATTCGCTGACACGCGACGAGACCGACGAGTTGCTGGCGGTCAAATTCCAGCTTTCCGGCGATGCGGTTTATGACGTCGACTACACCGCACGGGAAGTCGAAAACGACACGATCTTCTTTCCCGACGAGCCTCCGGCGACCGGGCCAGTCACTGCAACGGCGACTTTCTACCCGGGCGAATCGACGGTCGAACTGGCGGTCCGGCCGATCCGAGACTCGCTAATCGAACGCGACGAAGACATCATCGTGACGATCGTTTCGGCCGATGAGTTCGGGCCGGTCTATGGTGCGGCGGCACACTTCGTCACTCGTCAGCTGACCGATTACTACGTCGTCGATGAAGAAAACCGTCTGGCCACCGTGGATGTCCAAACGGGGTGCGTGCACGTCATCGGAACGATCAACGCGACGCAAACGATCACCGACATCGCGTTCACCGAAGACGGTGATCTGTTTGCGCTCACCGAAGACGATCTGTACCAAGTGCACCCGGACCAGATCGATGACGGGAGGATCGCGTCGACGTTCATCAATTCACACGGAATCTCCAGCGCCAACGCGTTGATCGACAGTCGCAACGGCGACTTCCGAAGCGAAGACGGCGACCTGTTTGCCGTCGGCGCGGATTTCTTGGACCTGCACCTGCTCGACCTGGAAGCCGCCGGCGAACAGTGGGTTCTCAACAATGTCACCACGGTCTTTGACATCGACGGCGCGCTCGCGTCGCGATTGCTGCCGAGCAACTACGTTTCCAGCGGCGATCTCGATTACGTTTCGGCCGGACACCTGGTCTTGTCCGCGAACCGCCCCGGCGAACCGGCCGATTCGCTGATCGAGATTCGCACGCCCGGAACCGGGGGCACGATCGAGACCGCGCCCAAACCTGCCCAAGATCCCGGTGAGAACTTTGCCGAAGTCTTCGGGTTGGCGTTTGACGGCAACGACAGCTATGCCTTTGCCGGACACACCTTGCTGACGGTCAACCAGTTCAGCCGTGACAGTTCACGGGAACTGGAGCTGACCGGTCGACCGTACATCGTCGGCGCACCGGCTTCGGCAACCGGGACGATCATCGGCGATCCGGTCGATCCGCCGGTCGTGACGATCAACAGCCTGCGCAGCGATCCGAGCGACCTGGGCCACGGAACGCAGCCGACGTCTTGGGCGAGACAACGCAGCCAATTGCGCGACATCGTGATCGAACTGGGTGATGAGATCGACGCGATCCCGTCGGGCGGAATCGTGCTCAGCAATTTGGGCGTGACCGGCGCGGGACCTCCCGTTGAAATCGCATTGCGTGGCGACCAAATCACATTCGTCCCCGGCAGCCGATTGATCACGATCCAGCTGGACGAGGCCCAGTTGCCCGACGGTCGCTACCGATTGGTGCTGTCACCCGAGGTCACGTCGGGGCCACAGTTCACTTTCAACGGGGACCGCGTCAATCGGTTCTTTTCACTCAAGGGCGATTGGAATGGCAACGCCCGCGTCGACCTGCTGGATTTTGCAACCTTTGCGTACTGGTTCGGGACTTCGACCGCTGTCGCGCCGGAGTATGTCGATCTGGATGATTCAGGTGCCGTCGATCAACTGGATTTCGGTCCCTTTGAGAACCAGTATGCCGCGACGGTCACGCTGCCAGGGGCACACGATCCGATCACGCCGGATCTGATCGACAAAGCCGAGTTGCAACGAGCACTCAACTCGGTGCTCAATCCGCTGGACGTCAATGGTCGTGACCAGGTGTCGCCGCTGGACGCGCTGACGGTCCTGAACCGGCTGGCGTCCGGTTTTGCGACGGCGACGGACTGGCGGTTCGATGTCAATCGCGATGGGAACATCACGCCCCGCGATGCGCTTCATGTCCTGAACTTCTTGGCGCTTCAGCCGCCGCCGGCGATGATGACATCGGAGTCGGCCGTTTTCTTTGAATTGATTGCACAAGATGATGAAGACCAGGATCGGAGGCGGTCGGTGGATGAGCTGTTTGCCGGGTTCGATGGATTGCGGTCGTTGAAGTAAGGCAAAGCACCGACGTCCTTGTTGATTTGGGTACGCAAATTCAATCAACAGCTGCCGGCGCGTTCCGTTACACGCCCGCCGAAACCACCGTGCTGCCGCGGGCGGGTGTTTCGGGCTGGGCCTGCAATCGCCGCCGAAACTTGACGTGACGCCGCCGTGTCAATTCCACCAGCGGTCGCCAGACGCGGGCCGTCTGACGGTACTTGATCAGCAAGTGCCACATCCAATTGGACCGCTTGTACAAGTAGGACATCGCCAGATAGGCGGGGACGGCGCGCCAGTCCCTCGGACGACGCCGCCAAATCGACGCGTGTGAAAACAGACGCTCGTAACAACGCGCATACCCGGCGGCCAGTTGCTGCTCGGTCATGTGTTTGGGGCGAAAGACCACGTTGGCGGTGTCATACTTGCTCCAATCGCGATGCAGCAGCCGGCCTTCGGATTCCATTTGTCGAAACAGCGGCGTTCCGGGATAGGGCGTCATGATGTGAAACGTTGCACACTCCAACCGGTTTTCTTCCACCCAGCGGATCGTGTTCTCAAAAACGTCCTCGCGATCGTGGTCGAATCCCAGCACAAAGCTGCCGTTGACCTGAATCCCGTTGTCGTGCAACAGCGCCACGCGTCGGGCATAGTCTTCCGTCCTGGGGCTCTTCTTCTTCGCGTCGGTGATGTTGTCGTTATGCAGTGATTCGAACCCGATGAAGACGCCCGTGCACCCCGCCAACGCCATCTCTCGGACCAGGCTGGGGTCATCGGTGACGTCGATACTGACGGCGGCACTCCAGATCTTTTCAAGCGGTCGCAGCGCTCGACACAACTGTCGCAGGTACTCCGGTTTGGAGCCCAGGTTGTTGTCGGTGAACACCGCATAGGGTTGCCCATCGCGCTGGAACTCGTCGGCGATCTGCTGGACATCGCGAACCAAGTACGGCATGTGCAGCCCCTTGGTCGACAGGTAGCAAAACCCACATCGGTTATGGCAACCGCGTGTTGCGATCAAGCTGGACGTCGTCAAGAAACTCTCACGGGGAAGCAGGTCGCGGCGCGGCGCAGGGTCATCACGATAGGGGCGGTGAAAATCGGCGCGGTAGATGGGTTGCAGGGTCCCGTTGTCAACGTCGCGTAGGATTTCCCCCCACAGGCTGACCCCGTCACCGATGGCCAGAGCGTCGGCGTGCGGCGCGGCCTCCTCGGGACACGAAATCACGTGCAGTCCGCCGAGGACCACGACCGCGCCTCGGGTGCGATACCATCGTGCAAGCTGATAGGCTCGCTCGGCAAAGGTCAGGTGGACCGTGATGCCGACCACCGCCGGCATCGGGTCGCCCGGCGGAGGCCCTTGCAGCAAGTTCTCGTCCCAATAACTCACCTCCCAATCCTCCGGCGTGGCGGCGGCTACGCTGGTCAATGCCAACGTCGGGGTCAACACGTGCTTTCCGAAACTGGCGTGCGGATCCTTGGGATAAAACGGGTTGATCAGCAACGCCTGTCGCTGGCGGATCGGAGCCGTCGGGGCGTGCGGATCAAGCGGAGGCGCGATCCGCATGGCGCGTGGGAGCCAGGGTTTCATGTCGTCGCTCTCCAATCGAGTCGGTGGAAGTGGGCGTTGCGGAAGCTTTGCAATGCAAAGTGAGGAGGGGTGAAAAAAGACCCGGAGATCAGGTCGCGGACCATCGGTGCGCGGCCCGGCGAGGGCCCTTCGGCCTCTCGGCGTGCGACGCGGCGTCACGTTGCGCGTCGGCGATGACGCGTTCCAATTCGTTGATGTAGTCGGCAAATCGGGAGTGGCCCAGTTCGGTCAGGCGGTACATGGTTTGGGGGCGCGACCCACCATTTCCTTTTCCGGACGCACCTTTCCAGGTCTCGACCAGTCCGGCGTCACTCAACACGCCCAGGTGACGACTGAGGTTGCCGTCGGTGAGCGAGCAGAGTTGTTTGAGATCGTTGAACAGCAACCCGGCGTCGTTCGCCGCCAGGGAGGCCAGAATTCCCAGCCGCGCCTTTTCGTGCAGGACGCGATCGAGACCGCTGTAGGCGAATCGCCCCGATTCAGCCGGGGCGGATTGGGATGCCGGGGCGGACTGGGATTTTTTCGGATCGGTTTTTCGTTTAGCCGGCATCGGGACGCTCCAAAGTCCAATAGAGGATCGAGGCGCTAAGCAGTTGCCCGCCGCCGAAGCTGATGAACATCAACCAAGGTGAAAACGCGTTCTCGCCCTGTCCGAAACGCAAGCAACCGCAGCCACAAGCGATGTAGTAGGCGCCGACCCAAAACACTTGACGCGGCATCAAGCGATAGGACGCAAACACGCCGAGTCCGAACACCAGGGCCCACAGCCCCGGCAACATCCAACCGATCTGGGGCGCGTAACGATAGATGAAGAGTGTCAGCAGCGCGCCGACGATGATGCAGGGGGAAAACTGTTCGACCGCCAAACGCGTCAACTCGCGCGAGCGGCCCGGACCGTTCCGCTCGCTTCGCCAGGCGAGTTCGGTGCCCACCACGATCACGCTGACCGCGGCGACCGCGATCCAGCCAGCCAAATAGCGCCCCAAATTTGTCGCCGGTGCGGCAACCCAATGCGGTTGCAATGCCGCGGCGATCATCCCGACGACGGCTGAAAACCCGACCGTTGCTGAGCGATAACCGCGAAACACTTCGCCGCGAGACAAACACGCGCGAATTTCGGAAATCTGGCGAAGTGCCTCGCGAAGTTCCATCACGGTGACCCGAATCGAAGTGGAATCAACTGGCTTTGCAATGCAAAGTATCCGGTGTTTCACTCCGCGTCAACTGTTTTTGGGGACCGGGAAGCAGCAAGTGATCTTGGAATCGTCTATCGTTGAGAAATACTTGGCCGATCTGGCAAGACGCGACGTGATCTCTCATCACGAGGCGGTCGCCCATGCCGCCAATCACGACACGTTCGACAAGACATCAGGACCGGGCATTTGACTGAAACGACGCGGGATCATTCGGAGAGTTTGCTGGCCGAGCATTTTCGCGAAACGCGTCGCCAGGTGCGGGGGTTGTTGCTGAAGATCTGGGGCGGCGGGTTTCTGGTCGTTCTGTTCGGATTCGCCCTGGCATGGTTTTTCATCCAGCCCGCTCCCCCGCGTCGGATCGTCATGGCGACCGGTCCGACCGACGGGGCCTACCATCGGTTCGCGCTCCAGTATCGCGATTACCTGGGACGTCAGGGAGTCACGTTGGAACTTCGTCCGACGGCCGGATCGATCGAAAATTACCAGTTGTTGGACTCCGATCCGCAGGTCACGTTGGCGATCGTTCAGGGTGGGACGGTGCCGGAAACGTTCGGCAATTCGGCCCGGATCGAATCGCTGGCCAGTTTGTATTTTGAACCGATCTGGGTGTTTTATCGGGGCGAAGCATCGCCGGCGGATTTGCGCGGCCTGGGCGGCAAGCGGATCGCGGTCGGCCGCCCGGGCAGCGGCACCGAATCGATCGCGAAATTGTTGTTGGACGAGAATGGGATCGATTCCGATTCGGGGGCGACCTTGGTCGGGTCGGGCGGCGTCGAAGCGGTCACACAATTGAAACAGGGACAAATCGATGCGGCCATCTTTGTCTTGCCGCCCGAATCCGGACTGATCCGCCAGCTGATCGCCGACCGAGACATCCATCTGATGAACTTTCAACGCGACGATGCCTACTCGCGACGACACCCGTTTCTCACCGCCGTCACGCTCCAGCGCGGCGTGATCGATTTGCAACACGACTATCCGCCGCGCGATGTTCAATTGATCGCACCGGCCGCCAATTTGATCGCCACCCGCTCGCTGCACGACGCATTGATCCCGCTGTTGTTGCGGGCCGCGACGCAAACGCACCGTGGCGAAGAGAGCCTGCTGCAACCGGGGCGGTTGCCGTCGACGGAGTTTGTCGAGTTTCCACTGAACCAATCCGCCCAGGTGTTCTTTGAAGACGGGCCACCGTTTCTGCAAAAGTACCTGCCGTTTTGGGTCGCGTCGGCCATCAACCGCGGCAAGATCTTGCTATTGCCCGCGGTGACGTTGCTGTTACCGCTGTTCCGCATGGCCCCGCCGCTGTATCGCTGGAGGATTCGCTCGAGGATCTATCGCTGGTACGAAATTCTGCGTGGCATCGAATCCGAGCTGCGCGGCGAAACGGACGTCGAACGTCTGGTCAAGGATGAGACGACGTTGGTGGAAATGCAAGGCGAACTGGATGACCTGAAATCGGTCCCGTTGTCTTACATGGAAGAGTTCTACAATCTGCGGCTGCACGTGGAATTTGTCCAACGTCGTGTCCGCAACGCGATCGAGGCACAAACGCAATCGCTTGCCAGCGACAGCCCGCCGTCGGCCGGCGCGAGCGAGAAAGCGATGGCCCCATCGGAGCAATCTCCCGACAATCCACAGCCTGCGGCGACACAGCCTGCAGCATCGACCGACTCGCCACCGTCCGGCCGAGCAAACGCTTCAAACAATCCCCCGCCCGAAGCAGCGTCTTGATCGATGCGGGGCAGCTCAGCGAATCGTGAACGCCGCGCGGACGTTGCTACCATTGCCAGCGGTGTGGATCCCCGGCGCCTACCACGCTCGGGCTATCGTGGCTACGCCACGATAGCGCGGTCCCGCTAAACCGCGGCGCGGGAAATCAAACGTTTGAAGAAACCGCCCAGCCCTTTCGGACGTGCGGTCTGGCTGGCGGGCGTTGGGGGCTCGGTTGCGGCCGGGCCAAAGTTTTCTCGCCAATCCTGTTCGGCGCGTTCCCAGCCGACGTCGTAGCCGGCTTTCTCGCTCATGAAGTACTTGTGTTGTTCGATTTGAGCGATCTGATCTTCACTAAGTGTCGACGGAGCGTTATTCATCATTGGCTTCCTTGACGTGATCGAATGGGATGATTTGCGTGTGCCAACCCCGACGCTTCAGCCCCTGACACGTACACCTTGTCAATGCACCTGTTGCCAACGTAAACGTGGGGCGTCGGTGAACTGGGGGAAACACGACTTGGCACAAGCCGGTCACCAGATTGTTCGATTCGCGATCGAATCGTCAATCGCATCTCGTCCAGGTTCTTCTCACGCCCCGCTAGCGGCATCCAGTTTCACCCTAAGTGGCGAGTAGGGAACGGCAGAAACTTACGTACAGTGTCTTCCTGCTTGGTCTTCCTGCTTGGTCTTCCTGCTTGGTCTTCGGGTAGTGGCCGAGGCGACGAGTCCATTCGGATTGCCAGATGTGAGGACTCCTCGCGTCGTCCACTACCGCTAACTCAAATCATAGGGCGCGTCTGGGCGTTGATCCCACACATCGCTTCCGCTCCCGGCAGCGCGAACCTCGGCTACTCGGCGGCCGGCTCCTGGTCGGCTTCCACGTTCGATTCCGCAGCCTCGCCGGTTTCATCGTCCGCCGCGGGTACCCCCGAATCAGTGTCCCCCGAATCGGCGTCTTTCGGCTCGGAGGCTTTGTCGCCCGACTCAGCTTGCTCGGCGTCGGCTTGCTCGTCCAGGTAGCTTTTCAGCGTCGCTTCGATTTGTTTCTGCCCATCGGAATGTTCGACCGCTTGACGCTGCCACTTGATCGCTTCGTCCAGCCGGCCGAGTTCGTAGTAGCAGCGTGCCACGGTGTCGAGGATCGAAGCGTCCTCGTTGTCTCGTAACTGTGACGCCCGCTTGGCCGCCTTGAGAGCGAGTTCTAGATCGGAGGGATCGCCGTTGGTTGCGGTGGTCCAAGCGATTTGGCTTAGCAGCATGGCATCGTCCCAAGCGGCTTGGACGAGGGCTTCGCGGGCGACGGCGGCTTCATTGGTGCGGCCGGCGATTTCCAGCACCCGGACACGATAGTTCAGAAGCGTCTTGGAGGTGCCTTCGGCTTTTTCGAACTGGTTCATCCGTTCCAATGCGGCGTCGTATTCTTGCTCGCGCAACATCGCACTCACCTCGGCGGCCAGTTCCTGCAGCTTTTCCTGTTGTTTGTACTCTGCGATGGCGGCCTGGCGGTCCCAGGTTCCGGCGACGATTTCCTGGAGCGGTTGGTCGATGGTTCCCGGGTGACCGATCCACTCGATGATACCGTCGCGGCCGACGACAAATGCACAGGGGATTCCGCCTTGCCCAGCGGCCTTCATGTAGGCGCGATTCATCCAGCCTTCGCTATCGATGGCCAAGCGATACTCAATGACGTCGTCCCATGTTTTGTCTTCCATCGCCGTTTGTCCGAGAAAGCCCGCAACGGTCGCTTCGTCCTCGTCAGTCACGCCGATGAACGTCACTTCATCGGCAAATTCGTTTTGCAGCTCGCTAATGTGTGGCATGCCGCTGCGGCAGGGGCCGCACCAAGTCGCCCAGAATTCAACCACGTGCACGCGGTCACGAAGTGGCGCCTGGACCGGCTCGCCACGGATCCAGTTCGCGATTTTCAACCCGGGGCTCGGGTCGCCGACACCCAGTTTTTCTGGGGGGCCGGGCAACGACGAAGGGTCCGAATCGGCCACCATGGCGTCGGATACGACGGGCGGCTGAAGGCCGTCGGCCGCATCGTCTTGGCTGGCATCTCTACAGCCGCTGGTCCATCCGATCACCCCCACCAGCAACAGCGCCGATACCAACGAACGTGGTTGAAACATCCGACGCGTAGATTCGCAAATGCTCGTGTTCATCACCCGTGACTCCCGTGAAACGTGTTGTTTGGGAGATCATCCCCCGAAGCGATCGATCCTATCGCCTGGCTAGATCAGTGGCAACTCTCGGCCGAGGCGAATTCCCCCGACGGCCCCGCATTTCGTTCTCGGTGCGGGATGCGTGGCGATGGGGGCAAGACGATGGGGTGCAGAAAGCAGCTAGTTTTGGAAAAAGGGATTCGCAGTTCCCGGAACATGTCGCGGATTCGACGACCGTGTTTCCAGGGGCGACGATTCGGTGGCATCGGCCGCCAGGGGGCTGGACGACTCGGTTGGTTGATACTGGCGATCATCAACCGCGGTCGCACTGGTTGAGGCAGCACTGGCTGACTGGTTCGAAATGCCAAGTGTCGGCTGCAGGAACGTTGCGGCTAGCAAAACGCCCGAGGTGCCGACTGCGGAAACGACCAGATGCAAGCTCATGATCACCAATGAGGTGAACAATTCCGACTTGGCCGCACAAGACGTCAGGTACAGTGTCAAGAAACCCGCCAACGGCAGCGTCACGATCGCGCTGGGATATCGCAGGATCGCTTCGACCACGAACGCCGCGGCATAATTTGCCGCGCCGATCACCAGCAACCACGCCGTGCACTGGACGTAACCCGGTGTGGCATCGCCGAACCAGGCGATCAAGACTTTGAAGGACGCGATCGTGACGACCGCGCACACCAACAGCGTCGCGATCGCGAAGGCGGGTTCGGCGGATGTCAAATGGTTCAGTGCAGTCAACGGGCCGAGTGACAGATCGTTCATGGCAATAGGGAGGGCTAAGTACACGTGCGGGTTTACCGACAACGAGCAATCAATAGCTTGCCATTAGCAGACGACGACCTAGCTCAGCACCACTTGAGCCAAAGTCGACCCGCGAAGAGGGGAGCGTCAGCCGCAGCATCGTTGCGACCCTCCCGAATCTCCTCATCCCTCTACATCATGCCCCCTCTGCGAAACGCACAGTGTAGAACCGTTGTCCCCAACTGTTCCCCTGAGCGCGACGCGGGCAGAGTGACGCGTCCGCACCAGAATCACGGCCGAACCGCACGTGTTGCGATGAAAGTGTCAATGAATTTGGACAGTGAATCGTTGTCCGCTGCCACCATTGGGGCCTCGTAGCCTCGGGGCAACAGAAAGCCCGCGGCGAGTTGTTTGTCCCCGGCCTGTCGGTTGTGTTTTGAGAGCTCAACGCCATTCATCGCGGATTTTCTGGCGTCATGTGATCGTTCGAGTCGTCCGGCTGCGGGGGGAAGAAACACGCTTCGGTCCGGCCGGAGCGGTGCAAACTGGCACGGTTTGTGACATCTTTGTCAAATGGGGGTGAAGAAACCGTCACAACTGTTCCAATCGGCAAATCCGTCCGCCAGAATGATCGGTGGGATTCCGTCCGGCGATGGCGAATCGGCGAAGCAGCGAGGGAGCGTTCATTTCTCTGGACTTGCGTCGCGCGGACACTCGATTCGTACAACGCATGAAGTGCAATGATGCCACAACAGCGCCGAGGGTTCGCCAAAGCGTCCCGCCAACGCAGAACCCAGTCTTGCAGAGCCCAGTCTTGCAGCCGAAGACGATCACTGTATCGACTCTTGGAGAAACAACGTCGGCTTCGCTTCGAACCGATGGAGCAGCGGATCCTGCTGGTCGGAGAGCCATTCATCGATCTGGTGTCCCCGCTGCCGAGCGACGGCGGCAACCTGTCCGCTGCGGTGGATCAATTGACGATCACGCTGAGCGAGAACTTTGATGCGTCGACCGTCAACAACGTCAATCACTGGCAACTGGTTTCCGCAGGTGCCGACGGCTCATTGGGAACAAGCGACGACCAGCCTCAAACCATCGCACTCGGCGAGACTTACGTCACCGGGCTGACCGTCTCGTTGGATCTCAACGGGCGGGCGGCACCGTTACAGGAAGGACTCTATCAATTCACTGCGTCAGCCGAATTGAAAGACACTGACGGGGTCGCCTTGGACGGGAACAAGGATGGCACGGTCGGCGACGATTTCCGCACCACATTCACCGTCGCCGCGGAACCGGGCCAAAGTATTGAATCCCCCAGCAACGACACACTTGCGACGGCGGACCGGATCTACCTCGTCGAATCCCCCGCCGGCAGCGGCGCGTGGAGCGGGCGTGGACTCGGGGCCATTGAAGTCGCCGGCGACGTCGACTACTGGACTTTCGATGCCCTTGCGGGCGATCGCGTTGCAATCGCCGTGGACACTCCCGACAGCGGGATGAATCCGTACGTGCGGCTGCGCAACTCTGCCGACGGCGATTTGGCGACCGACGACAACAGCGGTCCAAACAACGACGCCTACATCAGTTACTACACGATCCCCAGTTCGGGCAGCTACAGCGCACGAATCACATCACAGTCGAATTCGACCGGGGCCTACGAGGCTCGAGTCGAAATCGCTCGCGGGATCGATCTGGAATCCGACCCACAATACGCCAACGATAGCGTCGGCGGGGCGGATCGACTGGATCTCGATCGAATCGCCCCTGGCGAAGTCGTCGGGACGGTCGTCGGAACCGTGATGGAAACCGAAGGCTCCAACACGGACGAAGACACCTTCTCCCTCGGCAGGCTCGATCCTGGCAATACGGTCGATCTGGTTTCTCTGTTGCCGACCGGTAGCACACTCGATCCACGTGTCTCCGTCGTCGACAGCGCTGGCAACCCGGTGACCGATACCGTCGGCAGTGCCTTCGACGCGACTTTTTCCGGGACCATCACAGCAACCGGCGACTACTATGCGATCGTGGCTGCAAATTCCGGCGAAGGCCCGCGGGGCCAATATGTGACGTCGGTCTCGATCAACGATAACGTTGCCCCTCGCGTCCAAAACGTTAGCGGTTTGCCCGCCGAAGGTGCGACATCCTCTTCTGTGATCAGTTCGCTGTCGCTGACCTTCTCCGAACGCATGGATCCCGAGACGGTCACGGCAGCCGGAGCATTTGACCTGCGCGAAGCGGGACCAGACACTGTTTTCGGGACATCCGATGACGTCGTCATTTCATTGGGGCTTCAGTCGACGTTTGATGAATTTTCGCGGAGTGTCGACCTGCTTCCCCAGCAGGGCCCGCTGTCCAGCGGACTGTATCAATTCGCGGTCAACAACTCCGTCCGCGACCGAGCCGGCAATCAGATCGACGGGGACGGCGACGGAAACGGGGGTGATCGTTTCCTCCGAACGTTCACACTCGATCTTCCGGCCGAGTATGTTCTCGAAGGCCCGGACAACGGCACACGTTCGTCTGCCACACCGGTTCCGCTGTCGGATGCGACCGGCGACAACCAATTCTTCTTGGGATTTGGCCTCGGTTCGATCGATCCGTCGAATGACCTGGATTGGTGGAGCTTTGACGCCGAGGCGGGGGACCGTGTCGGCGTGGCCGTCGATACGCCCGACAGCGGCATCGCCGTGGGGCTGCGTCTGTACAACAGCTCCGGCAGCGAGGTCCGCAGCGGGTTCGGGGCCGGCCCCGATAACGACGGCTACATCAGCCACTACGCGATCCCCTCGACGGGCACCTACTACGTTCGGCTGGAACGCTGGACCAACAACAGCATCGGCAGCTACGAGCTGCGTGTCGAACTGGCCCGCGGGATCGATCTGGAATCCGACCAGAGCTACAACAACGACAGCTTTGACAACGCCGATGCGATCACGCTGATCCAGGACGGCAACGAGCGGAGTGGCACGATCGCCGGAACGATCATGGGCCGCGAAGGCGGCAACTTTGACGAGGACCGGTTCCGGCTGGGGCTGCTGAACGTCGGCAACCGGATCGAACTGGGGCTGACCCTGCCCAGCAGCAGCACGCTGATCCCACAGCTACGCGTCTTTGACAGTGCTGGGACGGAGCTACTCGATGAAGACGGCGACCCGACCAACGGGTTCCGTGCCGATGTGATCGCCGACGGAGAGTACTTTGCCCAGGTCAACAACGCCTATTGGGTGCGGTCCGGGCGTGCCTATCAGTTGCTCGGCAGCCAGAACTGGGCCAGTGCCCAAGCGGCCGCCGCGGCTCTGGGCGGCCACCTGGTGACGATCGACGATGCCCAAGAGAACGCCTACCTGCGGCGGGAATTCAGCTCTTGGGATTCCTGGATCGGATTCCACGATGCCGACGGGAGCAACACGTTCGTGTGGGACGACGGGACGGAGGTGAACTATACGAACTGGTTGCCCGGTGAACCGAACACGTCCAGCTATGATGGCGCGGTGATGCAGGGCAGCAGCGGTCAGTGGTACGACTACCCCAAGGGTTCCGGTCGCAACGCGATCGCCGAATGGGCGGCCGCGGCCGGCCAGACCGACGGCGGCCCGGGTTCGCTGTCGCAGTATGTGTTGGACGTGACGGTTTCCGACCCGATCCCGCCGCAAGTGACCGGTGTCTCGCGGCTTCCCGATGGCGGCACGACCGATCAATTGATTTCGACGTTCAACGTGACGGTGAGCGAGGAACTCAAAGCGACGACGGTCAACACGCCGCTGTATGACTACGAGATCCACGACGGTCACACGTATGTCCGCAGCTCGGGCAACATGACGTGGTGGGATGCTCGCAACTTTGCCGCCTCGCTCGGTGGCCACCTGGTGACGATCAACGAGCTTGCGGAAGAGGATTTTTTGCAGGGCCGCTTCGGGGACACCCATTTCTGGACGGGGCTGAACGACACACAGGTCGAAGGGACTTGGGCCTGGGATGACGGTGATCCGTCGGCCTATCGCAAGTGGGGCAGCACGTACAACGACGGCACGTACGACGCGGTCTATCACAACACCAACGGATTCTGGTACGCGGGGCGGCCGGAATGGAGCTATCGGGCGTTGGTAGAGATTCCGGCCGCCAGCGGCGATGCGGATTCCGACGGGATCGCGAACGAAGTGGACGCTTTCCCGGCCGATCCGCTGAACGGCTGGGACCTCCGCGAGGCCGGTGCCGACGGGATCTTCGACAGCGCGACGACACCCAGCAGCGACGACATCGTTTACGACCTGCGTCTGGCATCGACCTACAACACCGGCACCAGCATCGCGTTGCAGATCTTCGACGGTCCGCTGCATGACGGCAATTATCAGTTGACGATCACGTCGTCACTGAGCGACGTGGTCGGCAACCGGCTGGACGGTAACGGCGACGGGGTGGGCGGACTGGGTGATGATTACGTCCGCACCTTCACCGTCGACCTTCCCGACGTCTATGTTTACGAAGGCACCGACAACGGCAGCCGCACCAAGGCGACGCCGCTGCCGCTGACGGAGAACCCGATCGGCAGTGGGTTGTTTTTGACCGAGCAGTTCGGCCTCGGTTCGATCGATCCGTCGAATGACCTGGATTGGTGGAGCTTTGACGCCGAGGCGGGGGACCGTGTCGGCGTGGCCGTCGATACGCCCAACAGCGGCATCGCCGTGGGATTGCGGCTGTACAACAGCTCCGGCAGCGAGGTTCGCAGCGGGTTCGGGGCCGGCCCCGATAACGACGGCTACATCAGCCACTACGCGATCCCCTCGACGGGCACCTACTACGTCCGGCTGGAACGCTGGACCAACAACAGCATCGGCAGCTACGAGCTGCGTGTCGAACTGGCCCGCGGGATCGATCTGGAATCCGACCAGAGCTACAACAACGACAGCTTTGACAACGCCGATGCGATCACGCTGATCCAGGACGGCAACGAGCGGAGTGGCACGATCGCCGGAACGATCATGGGCCGCGAAGGCGGCAACTTTGACGAGGACCGGTTCCGGCTGGGGCTGCTGAACGTCGGCAACCGGATCGAACTGGGGCTGACCCTGCCCAGCAGCAGCACGCTGATCCCACAGCTACGCGTCTTTGACAGTGCTGGGACGGAGCTACTCGATGAAGACGGCGACCCGACCAACGGGTTCCGTGCCGATGTGATCGCCGACGGAGAGTACTTTGCCCAGGTCAACAACGCCTATTGGGTGCGGTCCGGGCGTGCCTATCAGTTGCTCGGCAGCCAGAACTGGGCCAGTGCCCAAGCGGCCGCCGCGGCTCTGGGCGGCCACCTGGTGACGATCGACGATGCCCAAGAGAACGCCTACCTGCGGCGGGAATTCAGCTCTTGGGATTCCTGGATCGGATTCCACGATGCCGACGGGAGCAACACGTTCGTGTGGGACGACGGGACGGAGGTGAACTATACGAACTGGTTGCCCGGTGAACCGAACACGTCCAGCTATGATGGCGCGGTGATGCAGGGCAGCAGCGGTCAGTGGTACGACTACCCCAAGGGTTCCGGTCGCAACGCGATCGCCGAATGGGCGGCCGCGGCCGGCCAGACCGACGGCGGCCCGGGTTCGCTGTCGCAGTATGTGTTGGACGTGACGGTTTCCGACCCGATCCCGCCGCAAGTGACCGGTGTCTCGCGGCTTCCCGATGGCGGCACGACCGATCAATTGATTTCGACGTTCAACGTGACGGTGAGCGAGGAACTCAAAGCGACGACGGTCAACACGCCGCTGTATGACTACGAGATCCACGACGGTCACACGTATGTCCGCAGCTCGGGCAACATGACGTGGTGGGATGCTCGCAACTTTGCCGCCTCGCTCGGTGGCCACCTGGTGACGATCAACGAGCTTGCGGAAGAGGATTTTTTGCAGGGCCGCTTCGGGGACACCCATTTCTGGACGGGGCTGAACGACACACAGGTCGAAGGGACTTGGGCCTGGGATGACGGTGATCCGTCGGCCTATCGCAAGTGGGGCAGCACGTACAACGACGGCACGTACGACGCGGTCTATCACAACACCAACGGATTCTGGTACGCGGGGCGGCCGGAATGGAGCTATCGGGCGTTGGTAGAGATTCCGGCCGCCAGCGGCGATGCGGATTCCGACGGGATCGCGAACGAAGTGGACGCTTTCCCGGCCGATCCGCTGAACGGCTGGGACCTCCGCGAGGCCGGTGCCGACGGGATCTTCGACAGCGCGACGACACCCAGCAGCGACGACATCGTTTACGACCTGCGTCTGGCATCGACCTACAACACCGGCACCAGCATCGCGTTGCAGATCTTCGACGGTCCGCTGCATGACGGCAATTATCAGTTGACGATCACGTCGTCACTGAGCGACGTGGTCGGCAACCGGCTGGACGGTAACGGCGACGGGGTGGGCGGACTGGGTGATGATTACGTCCGCACCTTCACCGTCGACCTTCCCGACGTCTATGTTTACGAAGGCACCGACAACGGCAGCCGCACCAAGGCGACGCCGCTGCCGCTGACGGAGAACCCGATCGGCAGTGGGTTGTTTTTGACCGAGCAGTTCGGCCTCGGTTCGATCGATCCGTCGAATGACCTGGATTGGTGGAGCTTTGACGCCGAGGCGGGGGACCGTGTCGGCGTGGCCGTCGATACGCCCAACAGCGGCATCGCCGTGGGATTGCGGCTGTACAACAGCTCCGGCAGCGAGGTTCGCAGCGGGTTCGGGGCCGGCCCCGATAACGACGGCTACATCAGCCACTACGCGATCCCCTCGACGGGCACCTACTACGTCCGGCTGGAACGCTGGACCAACAACAGCATCGGCAGCTACGAGCTGCGTGTCGAACTGGCCCGCGGGATCGATCTGGAATCCGACCAGAGCTACAACAACGACAGCTTTGACAACGCCGATGCGATCACGCTGATCCAGGACGGCAACGAGCGGAGTGGCACGATCGCCGGAACGATCATGGGCCGCGAAGGCGGCAACTTTGACGAGGACCGGTTCCGGCTGGGGCTGCTGAACGTCGGCAACCGGATCGAACTGGGGCTGACCCTGCCCAGCAGCAGCACGCTGATCCCACAGCTACGCGTCTTTGACAGTGCTGGGACGGAGCTACTCGATGAAGACGGCGACCCGACCAACGGGTTCCGTGCCGATGTGATCGCCGACGGAGAGTACTTTGCCCAGGTCAACAACGCCTATTGGGTGCGGTCCGGGCGTGCCTATCAGTTGCTCGGCAGCCAGAACTGGGCCAGTGCCCAAGCGGCCGCCGCGGCTCTGGGCGGCCACCTGGTGACGATCGACGATGCCCAAGAGAACGCCTACCTGCGGCGGGAATTCAGCTCTTGGGATTCCTGGATCGGATTCCACGATGCCGACGGGAGCAACACGTTCGTGTGGGACGACGGGACGGAGGTGAACTATACGAACTGGTTGCCCGGTGAACCGAACACGTCCAGCTATGATGGCGCGGTGATGCAGGGCAGCAGCGGTCAGTGGTACGACTACCCCAAGGGTTCCGGTCGCAACGCGATCGCCGAATGGGCGGCCGCGGCCGGCCAGACCGACGGCGGCCCGGGTTCGCTGTCGCAGTATGTGTTGGACGTGACGGTTTCCGACCCGATCCCGCCGCAAGTGACCGGTGTCTCGCGGCTTCCCGATGGCGGCACGACCGATCAATTGATTTCGACGTTCAACGTGACGGTGAGCGAGGAACTCAAAGCGACGACGGTCAACACGCCGCTGTATGACTACGAGATCCACGACGGTCACACGTATGTCCGCAGCTCGGGCAACATGACGTGGTGGGATGCTCGCAACTTTGCCGCCTCGCTCGGTGGCCACCTGGTGACGATCAACGAGCTTGCGGAAGAGGATTTTTTGCAGGGCCGCTTCGGGGACACCCATTTCTGGACGGGGCTGAACGACACACAGGTCGAAGGGACTTGGGCCTGGGATGACGGTGATCCGTCGGCCTATCGCAAGTGGGGCAGCACGTACAACGACGGCACGTACGACGCGGTCTATCACAACACCAACGGATTCTGGTACGCGGGGCGGCCGGAATGGAGCTATCGGGCGTTGGTAGAGATTCCGGCCGCCAGCGGCGATGCGGATTCCGACGGGATCGCGAACGAAGTGGACGCTTTCCCGGCCGATCCGCTGAACGGCTGGGACCTCCGCGAGGCCGGTGCCGACGGGATCTTCGACAGCGCGACGACACCCAGCAGCGACGACATCGTTTACGACCTGCGTCTGGCATCGACCTACAACACCGGCACCAACATCGCGTTGCAGATCTACGACGGTCCGCTGCGGGAAGGGAACTACCGCCTGATGGTGACCCCATCGATCAAGGACTTGGTCGACAATCCGCTGGACCACTACACTCGAAGCTTTGTGGTGGATTTTGATTCGACGCGGACCTTGGAAGGCAGTTCGAACGGATCGCGTGCTGTGGCAACACCGCTGCCGTTGAACCAAGACCCCGGAGGCAGCGGCCTCTACCTCGGGCGGGGCGTCGGATCGATCGATCCGTCGAACGACTTGGATTGGTGGAGTTTTGAGGCGTTGGCCGGGGACCGCGTCGCCGTTGCGGCGGACACCGCAGGCGGGCTGCGGATCGGACCACGGCTTTACAATTCTGGCGGCGGCGAGGTCGCGAGCGGGTTTGGTGCCGGTCCGAATGATGACGGGTATATCAGTCATTACCAAATCCCTGCCGACGGCACCTACTATGTCAGGCTGGAACGATGGACCGGAAGCAGCATCGGCGACTATGACTTTCGGATCGAACTCGCACGCGGAATCGATCTGGAATCCGACGCCGACTACAACAACGATTCGACGTCTGGAGCCGATCCGTTGACATTTACCGCGTCGGGAAACCAGCGAACGTCGAGTGTCGCTGGAACGATCATGAGCGGTCAAAGTGGCAACGTGGACGAGGATTATTTTTCGTTGGGGACCGTGGAAGCGGGAGAAACCGTTTTCTCACAAGTGTCGTTGCCCACGACCAGCACGTTGGCGCCGGTGATCGAGATTCGCAATTCGGCAAACCAAGTCGTTTCGATCAATCCCAATCCGACCGACGCATCGATCGCACGTTACGACATCACGACCACCGGCGAATACTTCGTCGTGATCTTGGGCCAGGGCGGGCGTGGTCCCGATGGGCAATACCTTTTGGACACGACGATCGGCCCGACGAGTGAATTGCAATTCGCCGACTTGAGTGTTTCTGACATCACGCTACCGGTCCCTGCAACGGCCAACTCGGGTGACGTCATCACGGTGGGGTGGACCGTGGGGAACTTCGGAACCGCCACCACGGACGTGTCATCCTGGTATGACCGAGTCGTGTTATCGGCCAATGACGTTTACGGTGATGGCGACGATCGTTACATCGGTTCGGTGCTGCACGGCGGTTCGTTGGATGTCGGCCAAACCTACACCGCAACGGTCGACGTGACGTTGCCGCTGGATGCGTCCGGGCCCTATTTCATTTTTGTCGAAACGGATGAGCAGGGTGATGTTTTCGAATTTACGTTGACCGACAACAACGTGACACGAAGCGAGACGCTGGACGTGACACTCTCTGAACTACCGGATTTGGAGGTCCAGGGGCTCTCTGTCAGCGGACCGGATTCGGCCGGCGTGTTCACGTTCACTTGGCAAACGACCAACGCCGGCAGCGGCGACGCGACCGGCGGCTTCGGCGAACGCTTGCGGATCACCAACACGGCCGGTGGGCAAGTGGTTGCCGAACAATTGTTTGACGTCGGTGACGTCGCGGCCGGGGCCAGTGCGAGCGGATCGGCGCAGGTCACGCTGAGCGTTCCGGGCAACTACGAAGTCGCGGTGCTGACCGACCGCATTGATGCAATCTTTGAACACAACTCTGCCGGTCACCTCGCCGCCGAGCAGAACAACACGTCGGCGGTCACCTTCGATGCGACGACAGATTTGGTGATCGACAACCTGACCATCAGCCCTCCGATTCTTGCGCCCGGCGACTTGGTCACGGTCAGTTGGGACACGATCAACGACGGCAATTTGGCTGCGATCGGCGATTTCACCGAACGGGTGTTGGTGACTCGGTTAGAGAATCTGGGCCAGTCGCTTTCGCAATTCACGATCGCCGATCTGGTCGTCAGCCAGGACGGCGGCCCGCTGGATCCGGGGCAATCCCGTCGATCGTCCGTGCAGGTTGCTTTGCCACAAGGAATCAACGGCGTCGGCGAGATCGAATTCCGTTTGACGACCGATCGCACCAATGCGGTCACCGAGCACTCGTCGACCGCAGTTGCGGAGTCGAACAACGTCACAACGACGGTCGTCACGTCATCGATTCCATTTGCCGATTTGATTCCGACCTTGAATGTCTCACCGGCCCATGGCGACGTCGCCCGCACGATTGACCTGGCTTGGACCGTTACCAACGACGCGGCCAACGCTTCCGGTGTTACTCCCGCGACTTCCTGGACCGACGCGATTTGGTTCAGCATTGACAATGTCGCCGGAAACGCCGATGACATTCGTTTGGCGGAAATCCGGCACAACGGCCAGTTGGTGTTGGGGCAAAGTTACACCGATGCGGTGACGGTCACGTTGCCTGACGATCTGTTCGGCCAGGCGTATTTGTTCGTCGAAACCGATTGGCAGAACGAAGTCTATGAGTTTGAGTACGACGTCAACAATTTGACCGCCGTTGTGCCGATCGAAATCCTTGCTCCCGATCTGCAAGTCGACGCCGAATTGACAACCTTTAGCGGCGTGTTCGGCGAAACGATTCCGCTGAATTATACGGTCACCAATCATGGAACCGGTTCAGCCTACGAATCGTTCGTGGATCGGATTTGGTTGAGTTCGAACACGGTTTTGGGATCCGACGATCGGCTGTTGGCGACGGCAGCGGCGGGCACCGTTCCCCTGCAGGCCGGAGCAAGCTATTCACAAGACGGCTATCTGGTCAATTTGCCGCTGGATGCATCGTTGCCGGTCGGAACGTATTACTTGATCGTCGAAACCGACGCGACAGGCGTCCAGCCGGAAAGTAACGAGACGAACAATCGATCGACGACGGCGGCGAGTATCGCGTTGGATTTCCCACCGCTGCCCGATCTTCAGATTCAAACGATCGGTGTCGCCGAATCAACGCCGACGGCCGGGGACGCATTGACGATTCAGTGGCAAACGGTCAATGATGGTGGTGCCGCGGTCACGTCGTCATTGCTGGAACGTGTGACGATCATTAACGAGACGACCGGGCAAACGCTGCTTGATGCCACCGTGCCGCTGGAGATCGCGACCGGCGAGACCATCGCCGCCGGACAGGCGATCAATCGAAGTTTTGCATGGACTCTTCCCGATGGGTTGCCGGGGGCGGGAGACCTAACCATCACGGTCGCCACCGATGTGACGGACCTGGTGGTGGAAAGTTTCACCGGGGACACGCCGGAGAGCAACAACACGTCGTCGGTCGGTATCCTTGCAACACTGCCACCCTACCCCGATCTGACCGTCTCCGATGGCGTCGCCGACCCGTCGAATCTGCAGACCGGCGAAGAATTGGACCTGACTTGGAGAATCAACAACGTCGGGACTGCGGACACGACCGTCGATTTCCAACAGCGATTGCGTGTCGTGAATTCGTCCAACGGACAAACGTTGGTCGACGAACTGGTCGTTTATGAAGTGGCGACCAGTGGCGTGCTTGTGGTCGGTGCGTCCAACGATCAATCCGCCACGATTCGGATTCCCGATGGATCGGCAAGCGTCGGCGATCTCGTGATCACGATCACTGCCGATTCCACGGATTCGGTGTTCGAATTGAACGCTTCCGGGACCGCGGAGACCAACAATGAGGGGCACGCGAATGCGACGACGACGCTCGCGCCCTATCCCGATTTGGCAGTTTCGGGCGTCGTCGCGCCGACCGAGACGATCGCCGATCCGGCGAATGTGACTGTCAGCTGGCGAGTCGACAACCTGGGAACGTTGTCCGCCCAGGGAGACGATTGGTTCGACGCCGTGATCGCGTCGACGGACGAGATCATCGGTGACAGCGACGATCGTGTGGTCGCCATGTTCCAGCGGACCGAGGCCCTGGGCGTCGGCCAGTCCTACACCCGCACCGAAACGTTCCAATTGCCGCCGGCTTTCACCGGACGGTATTACTTGTATGTCCAAGCAGACCGGAATGATTCGGTTTTTGAAGATGGACGGCTGGCCAATAATGCGGATCGATCACCCGACGTGTTTGATGTGATGCCGATCCCGTACGCGGATCTGGTGGTCACGTCGGTCGCCGATCCTGTGCTTCCTGGACACAGCGGCCAGCCGATCGAAGTCTCCTGGCGCGTCGAGAACCAGGGGATCGGGCTGACCAATCTCGCCAACTGGAACGACATCGTTTACCTGGCCACGGAGTCCTCCGGCGGCAACCGCATTCGCACGCTGGGAACGTTTCCGCATCTGGGACAGCTGGCCGTCGGGGATGGCTACGACCGCACCGTCAACGTCACGCTTCCCGACGGGATTTCCGGCGAACACTTCATCGTCGTCCGCACCGGTGGCGGTGTGTTTGAATTCATTCATGACGACAATAACGAAACGGTGTCGGATGGTTTCAACGTTGACCTGAGCGATTCACCGGACCTGATCGTGACCAACATTGAGGCGCCGACCGAAGCGGTGCTCGAAGGGACGCTGATCGATATCCAGTGGACGGTCAAAAATGACGGCGTTGGGGGTGCCGACGGGTACTGGGAAGACAGCGTCTTTTTACGAAAAGTCGGTGAACCGAACGCACCCACGATTTCGCTGGGATCCTACCGCTACGACGGGCCGCTGGATCCGGGCATCACCTACACCCGGCAGGAACAGGTGCGGTTGCCGGTGCGGACGTTCGGCTTGTACGAAGCCGTGGTGACGACCAATTTCCGCGGCACGTTGTATGAACACGGTGCGACGGACAACAACACGCGGGTCGACGATACTGCGATTCCCATCACGGTGCGACCTCGTCCGGACCTGCAGATTATCGACATCACTGCACCGGCGGCGGTGGATCCGGGTCAGACGGTCGCCTTGGACTTTACCGTCATCAACCAGGGCAGTGTCGCGACGACGGTCCCGAATTGGACCGACCGTGTTTACCTGTCGCTCGACCCGGTGATCACCTCCGATGACATCTTGATCGCATCGGTCGGCAACCAGTCGGCATTGGATCCCGGCGCACAGTATCGCACCCAAACCGAATCGGCCGTCGTGCCGCTGCGTTTTCGTGGGACGGTCTACCTGATCGTGCAGACCGATGCCGGCGGATCGATGGAGGAATGGCCCAACGACGGAAACAACACGGCTTACACCGAACTCTATGTGACCCCACAGCCGTTGCCGGACTTGGTCACCTCGGATGTGATCGCCCCGGTCCAGGCCGTCACGGGCGCGAGCGTGGAAGTCCGTTACACGGTGACCAACCTGGGCCCCGGTGAGACGCCCGTTCCCAACTGGACGGACACGATCTGGCTGACCCGCGACAAGAATCGTCCCCACCCCGGTCAGGGAGATCACCTGCTGAAATCGATTGGGCATTCCGGGTCGCTGGTCAACAAAGCCGGTTACGACGTGGTCACGACGGTCACCATTCCGACCGGCCTGACCTCGGGCACCTACTACATCACGCCCTGGACGGATCCTTACGCGGTGGTGTTGGAGGACACGCTGGCAATCAACGTCAATCCCGACGATCCGACGGAGATCGACAACAACAATTATAAAGCTCGCGCGATCGACATCATCGCACTGTCGACGCCCGACCCGGATTTGTTGGTCCAGGACGTCACGGTCGCGGCCACCGGGATCGGCGGCGAGGAGTACACCGTTGATTGGAGTGTCTTCAACCAGGGCAAAGGCGATGCGTCAGGAAGTTGGGTGGATCAGATTTGGCTGACTGACGATCCCACACAGATTCCCAATACGTTCAACAGCTTGCTACTGGCTTCGGTGCCCCATTCGGCCCTCGGCGACAAGGAATCCTACAGTGATTCGGTGACCGTCACGTTGACTCCGTCGGCGCGTGGCAGCCACATCGTGGTGGTCACCGACGGCAGGTTTCAGGTCGGAGAAACGGATGAATCGAACAACACCAAGGTCGCCGACAGTCTGGTTGAACCGCGTCTGGCCGATTTGCAGGTGGTGGACATTCAAGTCCCGACCGGCGCACGAAGCGGCGAAGAAATTACGATCCAATACACCGTTGAAAATACCGGCGCGCATCCGGTTTGGCCGGGCACGGATTACTGGTCTGATTCGGTGTGGATCTCCGCCGACGTTCAATTCCTTGCACACCGCGCTTCACTGCTGGGCAGTGCGGTCAAGTCCAACGCCCAGCCGTTGATGCCGGGCGAGCAGTACACGGTCGAGATCACGGGCAGGTTGCCCGAAGGCATCGGCGGTGATTTCTTTGCCTACGTTCACCTGAATCATCACAACCAGTACGGAAAAACCGTCCAAACGAGCTGGTGGCCAGCCGAGACCGGGACCAACGACAATCTGACCAGCTACTTCAGTCGCTGGGCCTACGACGATCCCTTCAACAACATCCAATCACAGCCCTTCGCGGTGGATTACTACGAAGCGGACTTGGTGATCAGTGATTTGGTCGTTCCCACAGGCCTGACGTCCGGCCAAACGGTCTCCATCGATTACCTGGTCACCAATTCCGGCACCCGCGCGACGCGCACGGATTCATGGGTTGATCGCGTGTTTCTATCGCGGGACGCGTCGCTGGATCGATTCGACACAATGATCGGCCAGCGGTCGCACGACGGCGTGTTGGAAATTGGTGAATCGTACAATGAGTCGATCGAGGTTCGCATACCCGACGGAATCGACGGCGACTTTTATGTGCTGGTGCTGACCGATTCGCCGGCGTACGCTTCGGGACTGTACCCTGGCAGCAACATCGGATTCGGCAATCGCGGCGTCGGCTTTGAGGAGCCCCGGCGGCTACCCTCGTTTGATCGCCTGAGCGAAACACAACGATTGCTGGCCCGGGGGGCCGTGCTTGAGTACCAGGAGGAAGGCAACAATACGATCTCGTCGATCGTGGATGTGACGCTGGCGACACCGCCGGACTTGCAAGTGACCGCGTTGTCGGCGCCTGAACGTGTGCGGGCCGGCCAGACGTTTGATGTTTCGTACACGGTCAGCAACCTCGGCGGCGAGACTCCGGCGACGCAGCCCGACTGGGACGATTTGGTCTATTTTTCGCGGGATCCATTCCTGGATCTCCGCGCCGATCGATTCCTCGGTTCGATTCGGCACGAGGGCGGATTGGTGGCCGGAGGAACCTATGACGTCACACGCAGCTATCGTGCCCCGAGCGGATTCGCCGACCAGACCGAAGAGTATTACGTGTTTGTGATCACCGATCCGCCGCGGAAATCGACGATCGGGGAGGTCTTTGAGCTGGATGCCGAAACGAACAATGATCGGCACACCGTCACACCGGTCATCATTGAGTTGCCGCCGCCAACCGATTTGCAGGTAACCAGTGTCGACGTTCCGGCCGACGCGCGGTCGGGTGAACCGGTGACGGTCAGTTGGACGGTTGCCAATCTCAGCGGCAATGACCCCAGCGATCCGGACGCCGAACCGGCAACGGGCACGTGGTCGGACACGCTGTACCTTTCCACCGATGCGACGTGGGACATCGGCGATGTGCCGCTGGGCCGATTGAGTTTTTCGGGGAGCTTACAGGCCGGTGAAAGTTACACCCAATCCTTCACCACGCTGCTGCCGCCTGCGACACCGGGGCAATACCGGGTGATCGGGCGAACCGATATTTTTAATCAAGTATACGAGCGTGAATTCGACGCCAACAACACCCTGGCGTCGGCCGAAACGTTGGCGGTTACCGTTGACCAATTGCAACTCGGCGTGCCACTGGACACGACCTTGTCGACGGGACAGTCACGGTTGTTCCAGATCACCGTTCCACATGACCAGACCCTGCGGGTGTCGTTGACGACCGAAGCGGAAGGGGCGGCCAACGAGTTGTTCTTGCGGTACGACGCCGCGCCGACGATCGCCGCGTTCGATGCGGCCTATCAAGGCGGCCTTGACAGCGATCTGCAAGCGGTGATCCCCTCGACCAGTCCGGGCACCTACTACGTCTTAGTACGCGGATTCAATGAACCCGCCGACGACACACCGATTCGCCTGTTGGCAGAACTGTTGCCGTTGGTGATTACGGACATCAACACCGACGTCGGGGGTGATTCAAAGTTTGTCACCACGACCATCGAAGGGGCGCGTTTTCATGAGAACGCGGTGGTCAAGTTGATTCGACCGGGTTTCGACGAGTTTGTTCCGGTCAATTACGAAGTCATCGACTCGACGAAGATCATTGCGACGTTTGATTTTACCGATGCCACCCACGGCTTGTATGACGTTGCCGTGATCAATCCCGGCGACGAGATGGCCGTCGTCCCCTATCGCTTTTTGATCGAACAGGCCATTGAGCCAGATGTCACGATCGGCATCGGCGGTCCGCGAACGATCCTGGCCGGCGAGGTCGGGACCTACAGTGTTGCGTTGCAAAGTGTGTCCAACCTGGACACACCGTACGTTTATTTCGAAGTCGGCATCCCGGAAATGCTGACCAATGAGTTCGTCTATGGATTGCCATTCGTGCGATTCAATTCGAATGTTCGCGGTGCACCCGACGGGGCCGACGACGTGCCTTGGGCGGAGATCGATTCGGTCATCAATGCCGGTGACCTTGCTGATTCTTCCCGATCACCGGGCTACCTGTTCGATCATGACGCCAACGGGTTTACCGGCTTTAGTTTTAATGTTTCGACCTACCCGGGGCTGGAAGAGTTGCATGACCGGGCGTGGGAGCAACTGGTCAACCAGGTCTATGCGGCCTTTCCGGATCTGGCCGATGAAGGGGCGCTCGACGACGGACCGGAGGGACTGGACAAGATCTATCCGGGGCTGGCGGATTTGTACAACATGACCGGAGCGGTCCCCAGCGAATGCGAAATCCCGTTCATTCCATTCCGGTTCCATTTGACCGCGGCCGCGACGGCGATGACGCGTCAGGAGTTCATCAACCATTCACTCGGCGAAGCGGAAGTGCTGCGACAGGCGATCATCGATGACGACAGTAGCGTCACACCAGCGCTGACCACGCTGGCGGCCAATCGAGAGGACTGGGGGAATCTGTTCCTGGCCGCTCTGGAAGAAGGTGGTTTGCTACGCGACGAGGCGGGCATCCCACCGATTCGCCAGCAGGAACGAATCGTCAGCCTGATGTCGACACTCGCCTCTGGGATCTTGATCGGACCGGCCGGGCAAGAGATCCGCAGCTCCGGCGATCTACTGGGCTTTTTTGACCAGATCCGCGAGTGGTATGGTCATGATGCGGGACAAATGGGTGAGGTCGAATTCTATGATCCCCGCAGCAGCCGATGTTATGACGGCGAAATCCCGGTCCCGGCGATCAGTGAATTCGAAGACTATGATTTGGGGCTTTCCAGCGAGACGCATTTTGAGTCGTTCCGCGTGTACGTTCCCTGGATGGCGTTCGAAGATCGCGGCGCGGGGCTTCCCCCGGAATATCAAATCAATGGGCCGCAACCGGTCGACGGCGATGAGTTTGCACAGTTGGATCTGTCGCAATTTCTCGCCGGTCAAGCGAACCAGGGACTCGCTTCGATCACGGGGCCACAGACGGTGGACACCGAAGGCTGGTTGCCGCTGGCCCAGCGGTTGCCCTACACGGTCACGTTTGCCAATTCGCCCGAAGCGTCGCAATACGTTCAAGAGGTCCGCGTGGTCACGGAATTGGATGAGGATCTGGACATCTATTCGTTCCGGCTCGGTGACATCAACATCGGCAAGATCAACGTCCACATCCCCTCGGATCGCGCGTTGTTCCAAGGCGAGTTTGACTTCACCAACAGCGAAGGATTCTTGCTGAGGGTTAGCGCCGGGGTGGATCAGGTGGCCCGCCAGGCGACCTGGTTGCTGCAAGCGATCGATCCGTTGACGGGTGAATTGTTGCAAGACGAAACGCGCGGCTTGCTGGCCCCCAACAACGCCCAGGGCGACGGTGCGGCCTTCGTCTCCTACACGATTTTGCCTGATGCGGACGTGGCCGAAACGGGCAGCGAGATCTCGGCGAGCGCGCGGGTGTTGTTCAACAACGCGCCTCCGGAAGACACGCCCGTGCTGTCGCAAAAGGTCGATGCGGTCGCTCCCGGTACGGCACTGGATGTCTCGTTGGTCGCCGGTCAAAACGACAATTATCTGGTCGATTGGTCGGTGGCCGACGACGACGACGGATCGGGATTCCGGCACGTGACGTTGTATGTCGCGACCGATGGCGGAGACTATCGAATTTGGCAGCGGCAATTGACCGATGCGACCGGATCGTTGGTGTTCGAGGGAATCGCCGGTTCGACCTACGAGTTCTTGGCATTGGCGACCGACATCGCCGGCAATCAACAATCCCCCGGACCGGGAGTCAGCGCCGAAAGCGACGGGACGAGCATCAACCTTGGCGGCCCGCAAACCGTTCCCGACACGACGCCGCCGAATTTCGGAATCCCTCCCGAGCCGACGATGGAACCGTCGACGAATCCGTTGTTCACGATCGCCGAGCAGCTGGTGCCGGCCGCCGAAATCACGTTCTCACGTCCGGAATACGACGAAGTGTTGCGGCCGTTCGTGGGACGGTCCTTTGTGACGGGAATCGAGCAGAGTTTTGCCGACATCGGCCCGATGGCGATCGTCGAGACACCCGACGGCGAGTTCATCATCAGCGGCGGCCCGAGTCGAAGTTCGTTGTTCCGCTTCGGCCGTGATGGTGGCGACGCCCTGAATGCGTGGGTCACCCTGCCGTATCCGGTCTTCAACATGGAATTTGATTCCCAAGGCCGGCTGTGGGCAACCACCGGCGGCGGACCGTTGCTGCAGCTGGATCCCGATACCGGAGCGATCGTTGCCCAGCACGGCGACGGTATCACGATGGCATTGGCGGTGGAACCTGGCACCGGCATGATCTACGTCGCTTCGGGCGTCGTCTGGTCCGGTGGCGTCAACGGAAACTACGGCGGCCCGGGAGGCGTGCTGGTTTTCGATCCGGAAACGGAGACCTTCACTCAATACAACCGCGACCTCAATCTGCGCGTCGCCTCGCTCGATTTTGACAACGAGGGCCACCTGTGGGCGACGACTTGGCCGGATCGCAGCCAGGTGGTTCGGTTCACGCCGCAGCGACGCGCCGAGTTGATGCTCGACTTCGATGCGCCGGTCGATTCGCTGTCGTTCGGTCAGGTGGGAACCGAGTTGGATGGGTTGCTGTTCGTTTCGCACAACCAGGGCTCAAACGATCATCCGGGAAGCGAGTTGACCATGGTGGACACCGCGACTCTGCGACGCGTCACCGTTGCCGATGGCGGAACGCGTGGCGATGTCGTCGTCACAACGTCTGATGGCCGCGTGTTGGTCAGCCAATCCGATCAGGTCGATGTTTTGAATCCGGCGGTCGCACCGCTGGTGATTGCGACGAATCCGCCGGCCAACGGAATCGCGGTCTTGCCGATTTCGACCCTGACGGTGACCTTCGACCAGCAAATGTTTACCGGCGTCGGTGGCGAAGCGGCATCGGTTTTGAATCCGGACAATTATCTGTTGGTCGGCGACAACGTCGGCGTCGTGCCGATCGGCGAGGTGATTTACGTTTCGAGTGCCAACACGGTGCATTTGTTGCCGGGGCTATTGGAAAGTGACACGTACACGTTGACGGTCCAGTCGGGCGTCAGCAGCATCGAACGGCTGCCGATGGAGCAGGATTACACGACGACCTTTTCCACGGTGTCCGACTTCACCAGCTATGTCGACATCGACTTTGCCAATGTCCGCAGCGATCGGATGTCCGATTGGGTGTCGTGGGACGTCGTGATCACCAACACCAGCCCGTTCGATTTGAAATTGCCGGTGCTGTTGCTCCTGGATCCGGCCGATGGGTACCCCGGCGTACCGATCGATGCCGCCGGCCAAGCCCCCGATGGTCGCTGGTTCATCGAGCTGACGACAATCGATCTGGTCCCGGGGGCTTCCACGACGGCACAAACCGTCACGATCTACAACGCGGATGATCGTCGCGTGGATGTCGGAGTCGGTGTCGGAGCGAATCCGGGCGTCAACCAGCGACCGGTGTTCACGTCGACGCCGATCACCCAGGCACGCGTCGGCAGCCCGTACATCTATGACGCCGACGCGACCGATCCCGATTCGACGGTGACCGACCCGACGGTCGCCCAACTGTATTACTTCCTTTATTCGGGGCCGGAGGGCATGCAGGTCGATCCGGTCAGCGGTGATGTCACCTGGACCCCCGGACCCGATGCGTCACGTGTCTCGTCGGTCGTGCTGCACGTCTATGACACGCGGGGCGGGCGGGCGGTTCAGGCATTTGACATCGAGGTCGCCGACGGTAATCAGATGCCGGTGATGGCCGATTTGCCGGGCGTAATCGAAGGACGCGAAGGCGAAACGATCGAGTTCGCGTTGCCGGTGAGCGATCCCGATGGCGATCCGCTGGCCGCCTGGATTGATCAGATGCCTCCCGGTGCGCTACTGGATCCCGTGCGATTGGTGTTCCGCTGGACTCCCGACTTTGAGTCCGCCGGGACGTACCCCGGAGTGATCTTCAATGTGACCGACGGGGTGCATCACGTCGGTTCTCAATCGACGTTTGTGATCGCGCCGGCGGATCATCCGCCGCAACTGGTGCTGCCGGAAGAACGGATTTTGCGCGAGGGAGACACGTTGAAGTTTGCCGTCGCCGGAGAAGACCCCGATGGCAATCCCGTCGAATTCTCAAGCCCGATGTTGCCGCCCGGGGCGACGCTGCACCCGACGACGGGGATTTTCCAGTGGACACCGGAGTATTACCAACACAACGACGTCCCTTACGAGATTCCAATCACGGTCACCAGCAACGATGTTTCGGTCACCAAGACGATGTCGGTGACGGTCATCAATGCCAACGGGGTCCCCGTGTTTGACGATCTGACCGGATGGCGGATCTTTGAAAGTCAACCGATGGCGTTTTCCGCTTTTGCATTCGATCCGGACAACCCGGGCTACGAACCGCCGGTCCCCGAGGAAGACGGAAGCCTTTCCGATCGCACGCCCGAGTGGCCGGCAACGGTGACTTACACGGTCGATGGTTTGCCGGCCGGGGCGAGTTTTGATCCGGTTTCGACGTTGTTCTTCTGGCAACCGGAATTCGACCAAGCCGGCATGTACACGTTGACCTTCACCGCCACCGACGACGGCGATTCAACAGGCATCCCGCTGCAAACCATCGCGACGGTTCAAATCGAAGTGATGAATTTGAATCGAGCACCCGAGATCGCGGAGTTTGACAACCAGATCGTCACGCGCGACCAGGTGCTGGAGATTCCCGTGTCGGCCGTCGACCCCGACGGAAACCCGATCGAGCTGCGCGCCGAAAACGCGCAACCCGGATTCCCCTTGCCCGACTTTGTCACCTTCGTCGACAACGGTGATGGAACCGGATTGTTCCGCCTGGCTCCGACCGTGGGTGACCGCGGCGATTACGGACTGACCGTGATTGCCCGCGATGATGGGGATGGCGGTGGAGCATGGGCGCCGTTGGAGACGCCGTTCACGTTCATCGCCACGGTCGATTCGCCGAACGAACCGCCGCGTTGGGAATTCGTCGGCGATAAAGTCGCGGTCGTCGGTGAACCGTTCTCGTTCACGTTGCAAGCCGCCGATGCGGATCAAGAACCGCTGCTGTATGCGTTGGCTGGTCTGCCGGCCGGTGCCGTGATCACCCCCGAGGCGACCTATGGCCGGGCCACGATCACGTGGACGCCAGGTGCCGGCGATCTGGGGATCTACAACGTCACCGCATCGGTCCAAGATGGCGGCAACGGCGGGCAGACCGCTCCGGCGACGGATGATGCGTCATTCAATCTGGTCGTGCGTTCGGCCAATGCCAGTCCGGTTTTGTCTCCGATCGCCAACGCCATCATCGAAGAAGGGCAGACGTTCACCTTTGTCGCTACAGCCAGCGACCCCGACGGCGATCCGTTGACCTATCGGGGCGAGAACCTTCCCGAAGGCGCGACGCTGGACCCGTCCAGCGGGACGTTGACCTGGACGCCGAGTTTTCAACAAGCCGGCAACTACCAAAACCTTCGCATCATCGTCGGCGACGGTCACCGCAGTCGTTTCCAAGACTTCGAGATTTTTGTCACCAACGTTAACCGCGCCCCGGTGATTGTTCCGCGTGAGCCGTTGTTCATGCGTGAAGGCGGGTTGCTTGACTTCACCATGACGGCCGGCGATCTCGACGGAGACCCGATCGCTTACAGCGCGACGAATCTGCCCGCCGGGGCCGAATTTGATGCAGCCGGCCGATTCCGCTGGACGCCCGGGTACGAGCAATCCGGTGACTACGTCGTGACCTTTACCGCGACCGACCCGTCGGGGCTTTCGGATTCGACCGACGTGACGGTGCGGATCGACAATATCAATCGTGCCCCGGTTCTGGACACCTCCTTCCACGCCGTTCGGCTAGGCGAAGAATTGCGGCTCAACATCGAAGCGTCCGATCCCGATTCCGGGACGACGCTGACGTACGATGCAACCGATCTTCCCGCCGGCGCGTCGGTCGACGAAGTGACCGGTGAAGTGGTTTGGACGCCGGGGCCGGGACAAGCCGGTGAGTACTTGGTCCGTGTTTTCGCCAGCGACGGCCAGACGACGACGTCGCAGATCATTGTGATTCTGGCCGACGTCGAATTGCCGACGCCCGAGGTCAGTGTGATCGTCACCCCCAGTTTCCCGTCTCCGCCCGGCGAAGACATTCTGGTGCATGCGATCGCGGATTCGCTGGCAAAGATCGCGATGGTAACGTTGACATTGGATGGACAAAGTGTTGCGTTGGACGAAAACGGGCGAGCCCGATTCACCGTCGCCCAACCGGGACGTTACGAATTGGTCGCGACGGCGACGGACGTTGACGCCCTGGTGGGCGTGGCGACAACGACGTTGAAGGTGCGTGATCCGAGCGATGTTGATTTGCCCGTCGTGTCGTTGGCCGCACCCGATTTTTCGATCATCGAAGACGGCGCCATCATCGGATCGATCCAAGACACGAATTTGGATCAGTGGACGCTGGAGATGCGTCGACTGGGTGAACCCGACTTCCGAGTGATCGCCAGCGGGCATGAAGCGTTGTCGAATGCAGTTTTAGCGACGCTCGATGTCGGCGACATGCCCAATGACTTTTACGTGTTGCGTCTGACCGCTCGCGACATCGCCCGCCGTGCGGGGCGCGCCGAAACGATCATCGAACTCTATAGCGAGACCAAGCGAAACATCGTCCTGAACGAAGTCGACTTCAGCGCCGTGATCGGCGGAGTCGACGTTCAGATTGCTCGGCAGTACGATTCGGTCGAACGGGATCGTGAAGGCAGATTCGGCAATGGATGGCGTTGGACCAATCGCGATGTGAACTTGCGAAGCAGTGCCCGCGTCACCGGATTGGAGTCCCAGGGTCTGTATTCGGCCTATCGTGAAGGCACGCGTTTGTTCCTGGATGTCCCCAGTGGCGACAAACTGGGATTCACGTTCCAGCCGGCCGAACAATCCATCCCCGGGCTGATCTACTACACGGCTGATTGGCAACCGTTGCCAAGTAATCCGGCCGGCTGGTCGCTCCAGTCGCCGGATTTAAAGCTGATGCGGGGTGGGGATCAGTTCTTTGAATTGTCCAGCGGTTACCCGTACAACCCGGCGAGCCCCTTGTTTGCGGGCGACGACTTTGTCTTGATCGGCCCCGATGCGACGCGATACACGGTCGATGCCCAACTCGGCGTGACCAGCCAAACCGATTCGCTGGGAAACACGGTTTACTTGGGTGACAGCGGTATCGTCGCGGTGGGCGGCCACGCGGTTCAGATCGTTACCGACGCGGACGGGCGGGTTTCGCGGTTGATCGGCCCCGACGGTGAAATCTTGAACTATCACTATGACGTTCAGGGCAACCTGGTCGCGGCCAGGCAGCCGGAGTCGGGCGAAACCGATCGGTATGGCTATCGTGCCGACCAGCCCGGACGGCTGGAAATCGCCGTCGACGGCAGCGGCGGTGGATCCGCGTTTGGTTATTCCGAGCTGGCCCCACCGACCACGACGACGTTGCAGGGGGACCTGGGGGCTGCGGCGACGTTCAGCGGACGAGCGACCGTTGCAAGCCTTGCCGCCGGAGAGACCAAGGCATATGCGTTTAGCGTCCGGCAAAGCGAAATCGATTCGACACCAACCGGCGAAGTCCTGGTCCGCGTGGTCGCCACGGGAACGCCCGGGATGTCGATCGACGTGCCTGAGATTGTCGGACTGACCCCACGATCGACATCGGTGGTCGATGATCGCAGCGAAGCAATTTACGCCGTTTCCCGAGAAGGGCTTTACCAGGTTCGCGTTCGTGAGGACGGCGCGGCCGGTGGTCAGGCCACAATTGAACTGATGGTTGCCGGCGATGCCAATTCCGACGGCAAGGTCGACGGCCTCGATAGCGATCTCGTCGCGTCTTTGTCGGGCATCGCGATCGGCCAGGCGGGATACGATGTTCGTGCCGACGTCGATGGTTCCGGCGTGATCGATCTGGCGGATCGTCAACTGCTTGTTCGTAACGGCGGGTTCCTGGCCAATCTCGCTCCCCAGGCCAACCCTGTCTTCGCCAACCAAATGACGCACGTCGATTTGGCGCTCCAGTTCGAACTCGATGCAGCGGTCGTTGATCCCGATGGGGACGATGTTTTCTATCGCATTGATTCGACCTCTGGCGGCGTGGCATCGCTCAGCCGCGATGGCCGGTTGGTGACGTTCACGCCGGATGCCGGTTACGTCGGACCGGCTTCCGTCTCGATCCTGGCCGACGACGGTTTCAATCAATCCGAGATCATCACGCTCGGCATCAGCGTCTCCGACGCGGAACTGTTGGGAATCGAGATCGTGAGCCGTCAGCCGGTGTATCAGGTCGGCGAGCGGGCGAAGTTGTTGGTGCTCGGTGACTTTGCCGACCAGCAAGACGTGCCGTTGATCGGCGACTACCTGACGTACCTGTCGACACCGTCGGGCGTGTTGTCGGTCGATGCGCAAGGCGAGTTGACTGCGGTTGCCGAAGGCTATTCAGCGGTCACGGTGTCCCGAGGATTCTTTGCCGCGGCGACGGCGGTGACCGTCGGCGATCCGGACGATGCACTGGCGCGGCAAGACGGCATCTTTGTTTATCCCTCGGCGGTCACGTTGCCGTTGTCGGCCGGCCAGCGTCAATACGTGGTGCAAACGCTCGACGGCGCGGTTGACTTGTCCGCGGCGATCGACGGAGCGGTTTACGTACTCAGCGATTCGAGAGTCGTCGACATTACCGAGGATGGATTTGCGACCAGCGCGGCACTGGGCGAGGTGGAGCTGACGATCATCAGTGGACCGGCCGAGCAGCACGTCACGATTCGCGTGGTTGAGCCTCAGATCGGCACCGCGACCTTCGGCGTCGAAGGCGGTCTGCTGCAAAGTGACGACGGGTCGATTCTGCAGCTTGCCCCGGGCGCCCTTCCCGGTGACGTGGAAGTTTCGATGCAGGAGATTCCGCTTCCACCGGCCGAGGAACTGCCGAACGATTTGGTGTTCAATTCCGGCAAGTTGCTTGAGCTGGATTTTGGCGGTGCAACACTTGCCGAACCGGCACAAATGATCGTGCCGTTGGGGGGCGATTTCGTCGAAGGCGATGAAGTCTTCTTTTTCAAGAAAGAACAGTTCCGGCTTGAAGACGGCACACTGCACGATTTGTGGTTGTTGTTGGAAGTCGGCAGGGTTGATGCCGACGGAAACGCGCGAACCACGTCGCCGCCCTATCCGGGGCTGAGCGCCGGCGGACAGTACCTGGCGGCCAAGGCGGATCAGCCGGAGGCGCTGGCGCGGATCGGAATCAATGCCCCGGATCATGTGGGCTACAGTTTCGGGATCGATTTCAATCTGGGCATCGCCAGCGTGATCGGCGGCGGTCTGATTCCGATCTTTCCTTCGATTTCGTTCGGGATCACGATTCCCTATTATCGAAGCGATCCCGATGACATCCCGTACGCCGCGCAAAGCGTCAACGTTGCCGACGTGGTGCCCGGTGAGTTGTTCCAGCCGACGATCACGCCGCCGCTGGTCGATCCGGCCGGCCTGCGACCGGTGATCGGCAACGTCGAGCTTGCCGCGCTCAATCCGCCGCGTATCCTGCTCTCGGGGCTGCGGATGGCCGACAGCGAAGTCATCTTTGTCCAAGGTGATCAGGAATATCCGGCCGACGGTGGCGTGGGCGACAGCTCGGCGTTGGTGAACGTTCCTCGCGGCGTCATTCTGGGGGCCGCGGAAATCATCCTCAGGCATCCGGACTTTGGCGATTCCAATTCAGTCGGATTGACGCCCGCCGGCGGGCTGGGCGCGGTCGGTGGCATCGGCGGCGGCATCGCGGTCTTTGACACCAACGGCAACAGCAACGAGATTCTAAAGAAGCTGACGGATGTCGAGTTCGGCAGCGACACGTACTTCTCGCCGGACAACACACGGTTGTTCGCCGCGTCGCGAACGGCCGTTGCCGTGTTCGACACGATGACGCTCGAACCGATCGACACGGATCCGTCGACTCCGGAAATCGACAAGATCTCGATTCCCTACGACACCTTCATTCACCAAATCACGATCGATCCGGCCGGCAATTTCCTGTACGCGACCGGGTTCGCCGGGACGGTTTGGGTGATCGACATCCGGCCGGATTCGCCGACGCTGCATCAAACGATTCGCTCGATCGCGTTGCCGCGAGAACGGCACAGTATTTCGGGGGCGTCGGTGACCGCCGACGGCAAGCAGTTGCTGGTCGGAACCGGTCAAGGATGGGAAGACGGCTACCTGACGGTGATCAATCTGGACTCGGACGAACTTCCCAGTGCAGAGAACTTGGAACCGGAAGGTTGGGGAGAGATCACCAACGATGTCGCCTTGGATGGCGTGCCCAACTACGTCAACACCACCAGCAACGCGGACTACGCGACGTTCTCCTATCGCTATCGCGTGTCGTCGTTTACCCCGTGGGGTAACTCGTTCCCCGTCCAGCCGAACCTGATGCGTTTCGGCACGGTCGATTTGAGTTCCGGTTCGCCGGTGATCGATACCGTCGGGACCCGAGTGGTCGGCGGCAACTTGAATCCGATTCAACAGCGATTCTATACCGGTTACTACCAGAGCGTTTTGACGCCGCGTGAAGTCGTCGTTTCGCCGGACTTGGAATACGCCTACATCGGCGAATGGCAGTTGTTCCTGGTGTTCGGCTATGGCGGGACGTACGGGGACAAGGTGGGCATCGTCAAAGACCCCTTCGGCACGCCGACGTATCTGGGGGCGACGACGCCGATCGACGGCGGGTACGTGACCAACGTCGCGCTCAATCACGACGGCTCGCGACTGCTGGCATCCTACGGCGGCTTCGGTGAAGTCTTGGTGATGGATACCGCGGCGTTGCAACAAGCCGGGGAGAGTTTGTCACCGTCAGAGCGTGAACGAGAACCGCTCGATCAGGTCAACCCCGGCGTTCACATCACGCCGATCACCGTCCAGGGGCTCCTGCAAGGCGTCTCGGCACAGCAAGCATCGATCGACACGGAATTGATTGGGGTCGATCGTTGGTGGGCCTATCCCGAAGAAGAGTTCTCGGTCGACGTCAAGATTCTGACCACCGAAGTCGGGCCGGTGACGCTGAACATCGAATTCGAAAACGGTGGTGACGGCTGGTCGCTCAGCGATGGTGCCTACGCGACACTCGACGGAGGCAGCGAACAATTCTCCTTCACCGGAACCGAGGTGCTGATCCCGAACATCGAAGATCCAAACACCGAGCACACGATCACCATTTATAACCTGATCGCCCCGGATGAACGTTCGCTCGAAAAGATCGATTTCCAGCTGAACGAAGGTTTCGGCAAAGAAAGCCAAACGACGATTTTCATCGTCGACCGCGAACCGATTTCAGCGGGCGGCCTTTCGATCTCGGTGCCCGGGGCGGAGAACGCTCTGTCGTTCGGAAGCATCGAGGACCTGGCCGCGGCGTTCTCGCCGACGATCTATTACAATCGCGCCGAAAAGTATCCACGACCGGTTTCCACTGCCGTCTCGATCAACGACGGCGTACTGCTTGACAAATTCGGATTCCCGATCACCAACCCGTCGACGATCGGGGAAGTCTCCAATGCGGATGCCCAAATCGACTTGCCGGGCGAGTCCACCGCCGACTATCCGTCCGGAAACTCCAGCCCCACCGTGTACGCGTCCGTCATCGGCGACGGCGAAGACGGATCGTTCGAGAACTTTGCGATCAATTACTGGTTCCATTACCCGTACAGCAATTGGAAAGATCACTCCGGATCCAACACGCACGAGGGCGACTGGGAAAGCATCACCGTGTTCTTCGAACCCGGTGACGGCGGTTACGTGCCGACCAAGGTCGGTTACGCCCAGCACGAACAACACAGCGGAATCCACAGTCAGCTTGACGGCGGGCAACTGGTTCCCTGGTCGGTGGCGACCTCCGGGCCCGGCGACGATCCGGACAATCCGATCACCAGCCCCAACGTGTACGTCGGTCTGGGCGCGCACGCCAGTTTCTTCTGGCCGGGCGTCTCCGAATGGTTTGGACTATCCGATCCGGGATCGATCCTGCCGATCGGAACGAGCGACGAACAGCACTTCGGAAATGGATTGAAACTTGAACCGGTCGACTATGACTTGACGACCATCGGACGGGTTCCCGAAGTTGCCGACGACGGCGATCCGAACAACGACTGGGTGCTGTTTGCCGGTCGCTGGGGACAAATGGATTTGCCCGGCGGCGAATTCATTAACCTGTCCGGTATCGTCGACGCGGCCAACGGCATCAGCCCGTTCCCGGACATCGAACTCGATGACATGACGCTGGGCAACGATGCCCCTCGCGGGCCGGCGTTCAGCAGCGGCGATCGCTGGTACGATCCCTGGACGTGGGCGGGGTTGTTTGACGAAGTGTCACTCGAAGACGTCGGTTGCACGGTCGAAGACGTCACCTGTGGCCCGGACGGCACAGGGCTGGAAGCCGACCACTGGACGGTGATTGTGCACGGATTGTCGACCGATCCATATGAGGATTTGATCGACATCGATAGCGGCGAAGAACTCGATGGCGGCTGGATGTGGCGGATGGCCGAACGCTTGGACGTCGCGTCCGGGAACGTCGTCGTCCACAGTGTCGAAATCATCGACGGCGCCGGGAATCCGACGCCCTTTGATCAAATCATCCGCCCCGGATTCAAACGCGATGAAGCGACCGGCGAGTGGCAAGACGAGGGCATCTCGATCGACGATGCAAACTACCACCACGTCTTACTCTTCGATTGGGCTGAAGTCTCCAATTACGGCGATTTCCCGGTCAATGCCTTCGTCTTGGAGACTCCACCCGACGGTGCATCCGGGGACGACGGGTACGCCGAAGGCTCGGGTGATTTTCTGTTCGCACTGTTGCACGGAGCGGAGATCGCCGAGCGGACCGATGCGTTCATCGGATACAGCCGCGGGGCGATCGTGACCAGCGAGGCGGCGCAGCGATTGTTGCTCGATGAAAGTCCGGAAACCGGCATCGATCAGATCGCATTCCTGGACGGGGAAGGCGGGCACTTTGGCGGATTGCTGTACCAGGATTACCAGTTCCACGCCTGGCAGAACATCCGTACCGACAACTACTACAAATTTCCGGCCGATCCGTTGGGGGCCCATTCCAAAGACGGTGCTCGCAACCATAACGACGGCTATGAATACAGCCACGCCGCGTTCCCACAATACTTCACCGGCATCGATTCGCCCAAGAACGGCCAATTCGACGGCGTGTTCATCGAAGGCGGCTTGTTGGCGACGCTTGATACACCGGATGAGATCGATGGCGATCCCGCCGATCCCAGCGAAGTCGATCCGCCACAGCCGCGTGAAATCTTCAACGGCGACTTTGAATTCAACAGCACCGCGGGATGGTGGTATCACGGTGCCGGGACCAATCCAACCGACCTGGGAATCGTCGAAAACGGGCACCTCGTGTTGGAAACCGGACAGTACCGGATGCACAATTGGGCTTACGCGCCCGAGGATGCCAGCGGCGTCGAATTCGATCTTGAATTGGTCGCGTTTGAGCCGACATCGTTCCTGGTCGTCCAGTGGCTGCGTAGCGACGGCACGTTCGACTCCGTTCAACTCAAGTTGGCGGACTACGAGAACAATACCGATCCGATCAAAGTCGCGATTCCTGAAGTCGGCGAGAAGGTCGGCCGCGTCCGGTTCGAAGTGACGGCGGCAAGCGGAAATGCGAAGGTCCACATCGACAACGTCAAGTGGCTCGCGCCGACTGTCGCGCTGCACGCGTTCGGCTCGGGGGATGATTTAGAGACGGTTCGTTTGGACTATGAGATCGCAACGCCTGACGACGAGCCGCTTGAAAACCCGCTGCGAATCAAGTTCACCGGCCAGCCCGTTGACGGTTCGGATCCGCAGTTCCTGGGAGAGATTCCAATCTCCCCGGCTGCGATCGGCGCGGGGATGCAACTCGGACTCGCCGACGGCGAGCCGGCCGAGGACGCGTTGAAGCCGGGACGCCATGTGCTGTTTCTCAACCCGGCCGCCGGGGGCGGGTATCTGCGATCGGCTCTGGAGGATGAAGCATTTGATGCGGTGATCGCCGAGGTCGTGCACTCGCTTGCCGACGGTGTCGATTCGGACAAAGGATTTGCCGGCTACTATCAAGCCGGATCGGGGACCAGGGCCGTCATGCGAAGTGGCGACGACGCGCAAGACAAAGTCGAAATCGATCCCGACAACACGATCCACTGGGATTCGGGCGGCTACTATCCCGACGGTCCGTACTCATTTGACTCGGTTCAGTTCTCTGACCCGGCCGACATCCTGGTCGCCACGGGCGACGAGCAGGATACGATCGAAGCGACCGAATCGCACGATTTGAAAACGGAAAAGCCGCTGTTCCTGCTCGGCGGAGCCGGGCCGGATACGATCGTCGGAGGACGAGGAGATGACTACCTGCATGCGGGCAAGGATACCGAAATCTTCGCCGCAAACGTCGTCGTGGGAATGGGCGGAAGTGATGAACTGCTCGGCGGCGACGGAATCGACGTGCTGTTCGGCGACGGATTCGATTTCGATTTTTCAACGCTGCAAGACATCGCAACCGATTTGCAGCAGCAACGCTTCCGAGCTTCAATCAACCTGGAACCGGTCGGGGCCGGTGACGATACGATCAAGGGCGGTGACGGGATCGACATCATCCTGGGCGGCCACGGCAGCGACGAACTTGAATCGGGGAAAGGCGCCGGAGGCGTGTTGATCGGCGACGCGTTCCGATTTGCCGCCGGAACGGACATCGACTTTAAACCGCTCTACGAGGCCACGCTGGATAATTTCCTGGCCGATCTGGCGACCTTTGCCACCTCGTTGGATGCCTTCTTTGAGTTTGAATTTGTCGGTGCCGGCGATGACGTTATCAAGGGCGGGTCACTGTTGGATCTGTTCTATGGCGACGAAGGCGAAGACCAAATCGACGTCAGTGGCAGCTTCGCGGCGATCGGACTCGGCGGACTCGGAAACGACACCATTGTGGGCGCTGGATATCGCAGCCTGATCTGGGGCGACGATCTGCTTGCCGATGCCAACTGCGGTGCGGACTGTGGAAACGACACCATCGAATTGGTCGAAGATTCACTGACCGGGGTCGTGATCGCCGGCGAGGGCGATGATACCGTGACCGGAGGAGCCCGACTGGATATCCTGGTCGGTGACGGGTTCAATCTGAAATTCGGCGACTCGCTGAAGTTCGCACAGAATTTGGAAGAGGGCAAGATTGGAGTTCCGATCCAGCTTTCGATGGTCGGAAAGGGTGCCGATCGGATCGACGGCAATACGGCAGCCGGCGTCGGTTTGGACGTGATCGTCGGCGGTCATGGCAGCGACAACCTGACGGGGACCGGATTGATCATCGGGTCGGGATTCAACTTGGAACCGATCGAGATCGAATTTTCGTTGCTGAGTTTCCTGGGCAAGAAGGACGACGCGAGTAATCAGTCCAGTCCGGATGACGTCAACAAGGCGGCCAAGAACAGCAAAAAGTTGTTGTCGGTCAGCGTCGGGTTTAACTTCGATAGTGATCCGGCCGACCAGGATGTGATTCAGACCGGCGGGGTGTTGAACCTGGTCTTCGGCGGCAAAGGCAACGACACCATCACCGGCGGCGGTTGGGGCGACATCGTCCTGTCCGGCGAAGGCGATGACACGGTCGATACGAGTGCCTCGATCCTCAGCTATATCGAAGGCGGCGACGGCACCGACACGCTGACCGGTCCGAATCGCAGCGCCGCGATCGGCAGCATCATCATCGGAGACCAAATCGATTACCCGAGTTTGAATCCCGCAGCCAACGTGAGTTTCGGGATCGATTTCAATTGGCAAACGCAGCTGCTGAAAATCACCGCGGGGGCAAGCCTGCTGGCGTTCCGTGGAACCGGCAACGACACGATCAAGACCGGCAACGGGATCTTCAATCTGGCCGTGGGCGGAGAAGGCGACGACACGATCACGGGCAGCGGCGGAGTCGACTTTATCCTGGCCGATGAATTCAACGTTGCAGCCGATATCGAGTGGGAATTCAGTTTTAAGGACTGGCAGACGAAGAAGCTGGAATTCAATCTGCCGGGTCTGCACGGCGCCGGGAACGACCGAGTCTACGCCCACGGCTGGATGGACTATGTCGTCACCGGTGACGGCGACGATCACATCACCGGAAATGACGAAGGTGTCCTGGATGTCATCTTCGCCGGCAAAGGGACCGACACGGTCGTTGGCGGAACCAACGGATTCAATGTTTTGTCCGGCGGCGACGGCAGCGACACGTTGACCGGTTCCGATCACGGCAACGTCATCCTTGGTGACACCTATTCGCTGGCAACGGGCAACCCACTCAATGACATCGACGCCCTGTTCAACGGTGAACTTCGCGCCGCCTTTGGGCTGATCCCCGAAGGAACCGGCGCCGACACAATCGTCGGCGGCGATGGGTTTGATTTCATCATCGGCGGTGATGGCAACGACCAGATCACCGCCAAGAATGGCCTGAACGTCGTCCTGGGAGATGAATTGAATCTGGCGCTCGGGTCGGCGATCGACATGAATCAATTGCTGACCGAACCGGACAAGGCGGGCGAGATCTTTGTGCCCTTCACGCTTCGTGGTTCTGGCAGGGACACGATCACCGGCGGCAGTGGGACCGACGTGGTCTTTGCCGGCGAAGACGACGACAACGTCCAAACGTTTGGCGGCCCACTGGACGTGGTCTTCGGCGGCGACGGCCAGGATGTGATCGATGGCGGTGCGGGTTTCAACGTCTTGCTCGGCGGTGACGGATCGGACCAAATCACCGGCGGCAATGACGGCAACTTGCTCTGGGGTGACGGTTTCTCCATCGGCGGAACCCTGCAGGCACGCCTGCCCGTCAGTATCACAGACATCCGCAACTTCCGCATCAAGGGCAGCGTCGACTTCAATCCCGCCGGGTCCGGCGCCGACACGATCGTCGGCGGAAACGGTCTGGATGTGATCGTCGGTGGTTATGGTAGCGACTTGATCGACGCCGGCGACGGATTCAATTTCGTCCTCGGCGACGCGTTCCGGATCAGTGTCGGCGGCGAGATCGACCTGCAGGGGCTGCGGAGCACGCTGCGATCGGTCATCAATTTCTTTGACGTCGAATTGACGCTGCTCGGGTTGGGCAGCGACCGCATCGACGGCGGGCTCGGTACCGACATCGTCGTCGGCGGTGGCGGCGCCGACGTGATCGTCGGCGATGCGTCCGATGACTACCTGTTCGGAAACGACGGCAACGATTGGATTTGTGGTCACGGCGGCGAAGACTGGCTGTTCGGCGGTGCCGACCAAGACACGTTGTGTGGCGGTGCCGGTGAGGACGTCCTGTTCGGCGGCGACGGGAATGACCTGGTCGACGGCGGGCCCAGCAACGATGTGATGCGCGGAGGCGATGGCGCCGACGAGTTTTACTTTACCGACACCTCGGCCGAACGAAGCGGCTGGTTCTCCTTGGCCGCATGGGCAAACGACTACGACACCGGCGAAGGCGACTACACCGGCCCCGGCACCTCATCCGGTCAGTGCGTCGCCCCGCCGTCGCCACTGAATCTTGCCCCGACCGGCCAGTTTGGAACGCCGGGCACGCCGACCATCGATCCGGGCCACACCACTGCGGGCAATCGTCATCAAGACGCAGTGGGCTCTCCATTGACTCTGGAGGTCGTCACTGAAATCGCCCAAGCGGCCGCTGAACGCTGGTTGCGAGTCCTCCCCGATCCCAAGCCGGATGTGCTGGCCGGTGTCGAATTGGCGATTGCGAACCTGCCGGGGACGTACTTGGGCACAGCGACCGAACGAGCCGACGGAACGCATCTGATCACCATCGATTCGGACGCGGTGGGCTATGCGTGGTTCGTCGATTTAACTCCGTATGATGATGTCGAGTTCGACGCCGTTTCAGAGATCACGATGCAGGCCGCACAGGATTCGCCTGCGCGAGGAAGCGTCGACCTGTTGACCGTCGTGACGCACGAATTGGGGCACGTCCTGGGCTTGCCCGATTTGAGCGACGAAATCGAAAGTCTGATGGCACGCACCTTGTCGCTGTCCAAGCGTAAGCTTCCCACCGCCGATGACCCGGCCTGGAACGCGGTCGTTGAGGGGGTCTACGGAGACGGCAATCACGTTCACGCGTTGCACTTGGATCCGCCACGTCAGGTGATCGATGGCGGGTTTGACGGGGCGTCGGGGGATCCGGATTTCGGCTGGATGACGCTGGGATCGGCATCGATCGAAGGCGGTGTCGGGGTCTTGCGCGAGCATGCGACCTTCAATAGTCGGCTTTCGCAAACGATTGAAATTCCCGCCAACGCGACAGCGCTGCGTTTCACGATGACCGCGGATCTGCCACCGGTTGAAAACGAAGTACCCGATGCGTTCGAATTCGCTCTGCTGGACACGCACACGGGGCTGCCGATCGCGGGCACCGCCGACGGAATCGGCGAAACCGATGCCCTGCTGAACGTGCAAACCGATGGCGTTACTTACTTCGGGCCGAAGATTGACGCCCCCGGTCTTTCAACCACCGGAGAGCCGATCGATCTCGGTCGATCCCACACCTTCTCGATTGATTTGACCGATCTGACCGAGGACACCGTCGCGACGCTGTATTTTGACCTGCTCGGTTTCGGTGAGTTTGACAGCACGGTCCGGATCGACGACGTCGCTTTGGTGGTTCCCGGAACACCGACGCTGAGCATTGCCCTGGACCCGGCATTTGATACCGGGACTCCCGGCGACGACTTGACCAGCCTTCAGCAGGTCGATCTGATCGGAGTGACCGATCCGGGCCAGGTCGTTTTGCTTGATGTGGATGGGGATGGATTTGACGACGCTGCAACGACGGCCGACGGTGCGGGCGAGTATCGATTCAGTACGCTGACACTGGTCGAAGGCACCAACGTGTTCCGAGTCCAGGCCAGCAACTCCGACGGCGACACGGTGCGAGAGATCGAAGTCGGCTTGGATTCGGTTCGTCCGACAGGGACGCTCGCCGATCCGCTTGCGGGTTCGATTTCGGCATCCCAGAGCGGATACATCGATTTGGTTTGGAGCGATCTTGGCGGGCAAGGCGACCTTGGATCGGGGATTGACCCGGCAAGCATTGATCCGTCGGACATCTCGGTCGCGGGGCTGACCTTCACCGGTGCGGCCCCCCACACCGGACCGGGGATCGCTGACGGAACGGTCCGGTACACGTACACCGGAAATCTGCCCGAGGGCGTGATTGTGGTCGAGGCGTCCGCCGGAGCGGTGATGGACATCGCTGGCAACGACAGTCTGCCGATTTCGGATTCGATTGTCATCGATCGAATCGGTCCGGCGGTCGAGATGCTGAGCCCGGTGGCAGGATCCACGATCACAAGTGACCCGGGCTACGTCGACATTGATTGGACCGACATCGGTTTAGCAGGCATCGATGTCGCCTCCATCGGCGTCGACGATTTGGACGTCGGCGGGCTTTCGGTGGACGAGGTGGAAACGCTGCCCGGAGGCGCGATTCGCTACTGGTACAACCGCGACAATCAACAACTGACGCCGGGACCGGTGACGGTCTCCGTCAACGCGTCAACGGTCATCGACACGGTCGGCAATCCGAATGCTGCGGCGAGCTTCACCTTCGAGTTTGCACCGCCGACCAACGAACCACAGGACGTGACCGACAAGGTCCATGTCCAGGTTTCGGGGCTCCGGATCAACCCCTTCACGCGAGCGTTCGACTTCTTCGTCACGGTCGAAAACACCTCGACCGATGTGCTCCAGGGGCCAATTCATTTGTTCTTCGAGAACTTGACCCCGGCTGGCGCTGTCGTGTTGGGAGCCGAGATTACCGGTGATGGTGTTCCGTACGTTGATCTGATCGATCGATTGGGTGATGGAAAATTAGAACCGGGGGAAACCTCACTGGCGCTTCCGCTCAGTATTCGCAGCGCGGGCTTCTTTGATTTTGATCCTCGGGTCACTGCGATGATCCCCCCGCCACCGGCGCCATTGATTCAGAGCATCAAGCGATTCGAGCCGCTCAGCGAAATGACGAGTGCTGACGAGTTGGCGTTCCATGTGACATTTGATGGTGAACCGGCCGAACTGGCCCCATCGCAGTTCTCGGTGACCGGCGGATCGACCGCCGGCGTCGAGCAGGTGACGCCGGTCCAGGGCACGGGAGAAGCGACCTTCCACGTTGTCGTCAGCGGTGGGGACTTGGCGGAATTCAACGGAACCGTTGGTTTGGAATTCATCGCTCCGAATCAACCCGCCGCAGCGACTCTGCTGGCACCTGCGGCGCCACTGCAGGCGACGTTCGAGTCGTTTATCGTCGATAACGTGGCACCCCGGGTCAGCATGCTTCCAGCAGACGATGGGGGAAGCAGCGTCGTCCGTTCGCTGACGGTTGAATTCAATGAAGTGGTGGTGATCGATGCGGGCGCGTTTGAACTGAGACGAGAGTCTGGCGATCTCGTCGAACTTTCGGTAAGCACCGCCCAAGTCAATGGAAAGACACAAGCATCAATTCGCTTTGACGGGCCGCTGGTTGATGAGAGCGGATCATTGACCGACGGTCGCTATGTGCTGACGACGTTGGACACTCACGTTACAGATGCGGCAGGTAACGCGATCGACGGGGACCACGACAACGCCAATGGCGGCGATGCGGTGGACGAGGTGTTTCGTCTGTTCGGGGATGCCGATGGCGACGGCGATGTCGACGGCCAAGACTACGGTCGGTTCGGATTGTCTCTCATGAAACGCGAGGGGCAGCCCGGATTCAACGCCGCGTTTGATTTCGATGACGACGGCGATGTCGATGGCCAGGACTACGGACGATTCGGCACACGTTTTTTAAAGAAACTTTAATGCGATGGAAATTTTAGTCGGATTCCGGGGGGGGAGTGCCGTGAGATGATTCACAAGACAGTACATCGGTTTACACTTAGACGGTCACTTGAAACGGGGAGACCGTCCATTCGAGGGAATCATGAGATTGACACAGAGATTCGTATTGCTTCTCGCTCTTGTCACGGTCGCGATCCGCAGCGATGCGGGAGTGATCACGAATGGTACGTTCGATGACGCAACGGATCTGGCGGGATTCACCGTAGTCGGCGAGGACTTCTTTTTCGCGCCGATTTCTGCCGGAACGGTCAGCGAACCCGGAGGTTCGTTCGCCCAGTTGCAGAACGACAATGCGACATTCCTACTACAGCTACAGCAGGAATTCACCGTACCGAGTGTGGCGTCAACGTTGTCGTTTGACTTTGCATTTTCGACCGAGGGATCTCCCAGTACCGTCGGGCCAGTTATCGACGCCTTCTCGGTGAATCTGAAATCCAGATCGGGATTGGATGACCTGTTGGATATCCTGGTGGTCGATGCAGTTGTGGGAGTCAAGATTGATCCTGCTGACGGCAGTGAAATCCCACCGAAGCGGGCGATTGATGTTTCTCTGGAAAGTGTCGCATTTGATCCGGGTTTCAGCGGGTTCACCGGTGGGACAGACTTTTTCGGACGAGTGTCGGTTGACTTGCCAAGCGAAGTCTTGGGAGACGAGGTGACGCTTTCGTTCAATCTGATCGATGTCGATGGACCGGGGGGATTCGGCCTTCCAGATCCCTTTGCAACGATTGCTGCGGTGGACAATATCACGCTGACGTCGTCATCGAGTGTGATTCCCGAGCCGGCGAGCGTTGCGACGTGGAGTCTGATGCTGCTGGGGACCACGCTGCGCCGCCGACGACGCTGAACGACCGGATCGTGATTCATGCCGTCGCGACGGATTGTTTGGCTGAGCGACGGCACACGCCACGCTACAATCAAGGTGGTTCATGTGTCCGCACGGTTCGTCGGGAGAGAGTGCAAGATGAAGATTCATTTTTGGTTTGTGCTTGCGGGGGCCTGCCTTCTGGTTGCTGCCTTCGGTCGGATCCCGTCTTCGGTTTGGGCACAAACCGGGGCCGGCGGTGTGGATTCCGGCAGCGAAATCCCGAAGGCGGCTTTGATGACCGATCGGGGCACGGAACTTGCCCAACAGCTTCGTGTGCTGCGTTGGAATGAAGCTCGAATGGGGCCCAAACACCCGGCGTTGCCCGATGTGCGACAACAGATCGCGGACGTCGAAGAATTGCTCAAGGCGTGGCAGATCGCCCCCAACCCGTTCCGTCTGTCCGATGTGGCCGGCGCAGACGATCAGCTGGCCGGCAATGCGACGGCAATGAACGAGGCGGATTTGCAGCAGATCGTTTTGATTCTGGCCAAAGAGGTCCAGGATTTAAATCATCGTCTATCCGTCGTTAACCGACGCGTGGCCCAGCTCGAACGACAAGCCGCACGATGAGTCGCCGCCGATGGTGACCGATCGGTCCGAGCTGTTCATCCCAAAACTCTTTCGATCGGCTGTCCATCGTGAGCGACGGTGAACGGTCTGCGCGACGGTGAATAGATGGTTTTTTCAATCGGCAACCCGAGGGCGGTGGCGATGGTGGCGTTGAAATCGGGCACGGTCACCAGATCCTCTTCGACCTCTCGCCCCTCGCGATCGGTTCGCCCATAGACTTGACCACCACGGATGCCGCCGCCGGCCAACAGGCAGGTGAACGCGGCCGGGTAGTGATCGCGCCCGGTTTGCGGATTGATCCTCGGCGTGCGTCCGAATTCGGTCGCCAGTACAACGAGCGTGCTGGCCAACAACCCCCGCTCGGCGAGATCCGCCAACAGCGTCGCGAGGGCGCGGTCCAGGATCGCCGCTTTGCGTGCCACGGCGGAAAAATTATCGCTGTGCGTGTCCCATCCGCCGTCACCGACTTCGACAAACCGGACGTCGTGCTCCACCAGACGACGTGCCAACAACGTGGCTTGTCCAAGCCTGGTGTCGCCGTAACGTTCTCGCATCGCAGCCGGTTCCTTGGTCAGGTCAAACGCCTCGATGTCCCGGCTGTTCATCAAATTGACCGCCTCGTCATACATCTCCGTGTACGCTCGCGCCGACGCCGGTGCATCGCCGACGGCACGCAACTGGTTCATCAGTCGGACGTGCCGAATGCGGCGGGCGAATCGGTCATCCGAGATGTGTCGGGGAAGCTTGCTGTGCGGAAGCCCGGCCTGGGGATCGCCGATGGGCAAAGCCGCGTATTTGGACTCCAGAAAACCGGCGCCAAGTCCGGAACTGTTGCCGCCGATCTTGACGTTGGCCGGCAGCGTTGGATTCAACCGGGGCAACATCATCGCGGCATACGCGCCCAGTTCGGGGTGCTTGATCGAACGGAGTTGGAAATAGCTGGTGTGCATGTAGTAGCGGCCCTGCGCGTGTGCCCCCTGAGTCGTCGTCATCGAGTTGATGACCGCCACCTTGTCCATCTGGCGGGCCAAACGGCCGAAGTCGCTGGCCACCCTGACTCCGGGAACGTTGGTGTCGATCGCTTCGACCGGTCCCTGAGTCGCCGCTCCCGGCTTCAGGTCAAACGTGTCCAGATGGCTCATGCCTCCGCTCATATAAAAGTAGATGACGCGTTCGGCTTTGGCTGCCGCGTCAATTTTCTGGTCCGCGGCGAAGGCACCCAGCGTCGGTAGCGTGGTCACGCCGAGCAACGCCTGGGCCGCACGAGTGGCAAACTCTCGCCGGTTCGGAAACTCGGCGTCGGAGGTTCGGTCTTGCATCGTTGTGAACCTGGAAAAACGGGAAAGCGGGCTGAGATCCGTTCAGTGAATGAACAGGAATTCGGTCGTGTTGGCCAACGTCCAGACCAAGTCTTCGATCGCTTCCTTTCCAACTTGATCGCCTAAATCAAGCCAGATGGAACGTTCTTGCGGCGTCGGTCGACGGCTCAACATGCACAAGTAAACGACTTCCAAAGGATCCGAAGCGGTGGCGGTTTGGTACATCAGTGCTGTTTGCGGGTTGCTCAAGATCTGGCTTTCGATTTGACCGTTCATCAGTGTCAGGACCTGATTGACGGCGGGATCCGTGTGAGCGTTGTCGACCTGTTCGCGATCCGACTGACCAAACTGGCGTAAAAAATGTGACGCCGGTGCGGGCGACGACAACTCGCTGGCGCGAACAAGGCTGGGGCTGATTTGCGCCGGGATGTGATTGAGTCGTCGGGTCAGCTCGTGGATTTCCTTCAACCAATTTGATCGCGCCGGGTCACGCGGATTCAATGAGGCCTTCAACTTTAATTTCGCCACCCGCCGCTGCAGCTCATTCAATTCCTTCGCCGTCCGCTCACCGGGCTTTTGCATCGCCAGACTCCGCTTTCTGGCACGCTCCGGATCACGCAACTCGTTTTGAATGGCAAGTTCGTTTCGTGCGAATTCGAATAGCTGTTCCAACGAGAGGTCACGAACCTGTTCATAACCATCGTACAAGTCCTCTCCAAAAATGCCTCTCCTGGCCGCTTCGGTCGGGTTGCCCCGTTGATCGGGAGCCATCACGGCCAACGTGACAAGCGAGTCCCAGAGTTGTTCGGCCGACATGCGGCGCAGCAGCGGACCCTGGAAGTGGTAGCCATCGGTCGCAAGAGTCACCTCGTCTGTAGTGGCCCGCTGGTAGGTCTTGGAGTTGTAGACCGCACGCAGGAATTGCTTGATGTCATAGTCCAGGTCGACCATGCTTTGAGATAAGAACTCCAGCAATTCGGGATTGGATGCAGGGTTGTCGTCGGTGAAGTCGTCGACCGGATCGATCACACCACGCCCCATCGCTTTGCCCCACAGTCGGTTGGCAATGACCTTGGTGAATCGCGGATTTTCCGGCGATGTCACCCAACGTGCAAATGCAAAACGAGGGCCGGAGCGCAGGTCCCGGCGTTCGCTGGAACTGGTCGGGAACTGGTTCACCAAATCGCGTTTTCCAAAGAGAGTTTTCGCCGTGACAAACTCTTGCGAACTGTCACGACCGCTTTGAACATTGCCCGGTAAACGGACCGTTCCATCGCCACCGCCGTGCACCCCATAGGACATCTCACCGAGCAACTTCTTGACGTTGTTGACCAGTTGCCGATCCTCGGGGGCCGAAACCCGCGACAGGCCGTCACTCTGGTTCAACTTCGTCCGAGTCGTCAGACCGGCCGTGAAGGCAACCAGCTCGTAGAAATCTTGCTGCGTCCACGGTGCAAAAGGATGGTCATGGCATTGAGCACACTCCAGTCGTGTGCCGAGGAACACGCGGGCGGTGTTGGCCATGTTGTCTTCGGGCATGCCGCGGTCGCGAATGTAATAGCCGGTCGCGCCGTTGCCGCGGGCCAGCGCCGCACCTTCGGCGGCCAACATCTCGTACACGAACTGGTCATACGGTTTGTTGCGAGCGAGTGAATCCTTGACGAAGTCGATGTAGGGTTGTCCCGTGCCGCCGTTGGGATGGCGGCTGACGACGCGCAGCAGGTCCGCCCAGAAGTTGAAGTGATGGCTGACATAGCCGCGAGAATCCAACAGACGGTCGATCAACACCGCCCGCTTGTCGGCGTCTTTGGAATCCAAAAACTCTCTCGATTCGTCGAGAGTCGGAATCCGACCGACGATCGCCAAGTGCACCCGTCGCAGAAACGTTGCATCGTCGACCGGTGGGCGAGGGGCGAGATTCAGACGAGAGAGATGCGCGTCGACATGGCGATCGATCCCTCGACGGATCGCTTCGATCGTCTCGCGAGGCACTTCGGTGACCGAGCGGGCAAACGGACGGTCGGCAACGACGCACGTTGGCGGCAGCGTCACGACCAAGCACAACAGCAACATTCGCATCGCCGGTTCCTGTGGATTTGCAGGAAAGCATTGAAACGCGGGGCCACTTACAGTGTAACGAATCCCAGGGTGACGATGGGGACAAAACGATGGAGGTGCGGGAATGACAGAATGATTCGGGGCAGAATGATGTCATACAGGGATGCCGCGTGAGGGCAGATTCTCGACGCGATGACCAAACACACCCCCGAAATCATGACGTTAGCGATGGATCCGTCGGGTTTTCCAGTTGCTTGATCACGGCGTTGTTGCGAAAGATGCGTCCGAAGTCATCTTCATCGGGAAAGATCTCGTCTTGCAACGGCAAGAACACGCCGGCCTTCACCGAGGAATCATTGGCGACCACCATCACCGGACGCCCGCGAACGCGGCCGATACCCACAATCACTCCCGCCGCCGGCACCTCGCCCCACTGGTCGTACATCCGCCAGGCGGCCCAGATCCCCAGTTCAAAAAACGTGCTGCCGGAATCCACCAACACGCTGATTCGCTGGCGAACCGACAGCCGGTCTGCAAATCCTTGTTTACCGGCATCGATCGCCCCTCCGCTCGCTTCGCGGATCCGACGCTCTTCACGCATCAATGCTTCGGTTGCGCAGCGCAGGTCATTCATGATGACACCGTGAACAAGCCGTGGATTGTCGACGTGTCCAACACGTCGCCGGAATGTTTCATTATATCCCGCTGCGGCTCGATGACCGGCGAATCACGGATTCTGTCGCGGTCAAACAGGCCTACAGCGATGCGGACCTGTCGCAGGTCGACGTGCAACAGGACATCGGCAGTCCCGGACAACTTCCCTTCACGCGCGGAATTCACGAAACGATGTATCGGGGGCGCTTGTGGACCATGCGGCAGTTTGCCGGGTTCGGCACCGCGTCGGAAACGAACCATCGTTTTCGGGTCTTGCTAAACAATGGGCAAACAGGCCTTAGCACCGCGTTCGATCTGCCAACCCTGATGGCGCTCGACAGCGACGATCCCCAGTCCTGCGGCGAAGTCGGACGTCTGGGCGTCGCGATCGACACGCTAGATGACATGTTGCTGCTGTACGACGGCATCGACTTGGAAAAGCTCTCCGTCTCGATGACCATCAACGCTCCCGCTGCGATTCTGATGGCGTTTTATCTGACGGCCGCGAAAGAGCGAGGCTTTGATGTTCGCGAGTTGCGGGGCACGATCCAAAACGACATCCTAAAAGAGTTCGCCGGCACGTCGACCGCGTCTGTTTGCTGTTGCAACCGGAGTCTGGCGACGCGATTCAATGGGAAAAGGCTGGTTTGCTGGAAATCGCCGACATGATCGTGGTCAACAAGTGTGACCTTCCCGGCGCCGACCGATTGGAAACCGAACTGCGAGAGCAGATCAACCTGCCGGGGGCTCGCCGCGTGTCGGTCGTGCGAGCCGGACAAGGCGAACCAGCGGGCTGGGATGAGATCTGCCGTTACGCAATGGGAGAACGGTGATTGCTCCGTCAAATCGCGTCAGAGGCACCTCGCCGCCCCGCGTCGCTAGCGAAGACGACATCACGCGATGGAGCCAATCGGACCAATAGGACGTATGGGACGTATCTGTCCTGTGTATCCCTCTTGGTCCGATGTCACGACAGTTGCCGCGTTCGATGTCATGGACCACCGTTTCGCGGATCATCATGTCGGTCGTCGGGCTTGGCAATCACAGGGCGTTCGACTTCGATCCCCCAGGCCCTGAGTGTTTGGTAAGCATCATTGCGGACGCCGTCGTATTTCGATCGGTTCCCATCGCCGGCCCGCTGTTGGCTGTATCCCGCGTCCCCGAGCAGCGTACGCAAGCGGTCGATGTTGGCATCGGACTTGAAGTACCGCAGGATCTTGGCGCCTTCGGATCGCCTGGAATAACTCTCGGATGTCAGGAAGCCGATCGCACGCTGCTCCAGCCGCTCGTCAACCGGGACGATTAATTGTCCGTAGGGTCCCAGTTGGGTGTCCACGAGCACGTTCGGTGGAATCACCAGACGAACGGTTTGCAATTGTCGCACATGAGTTGGCGTGTGGCGGATGATCTCTTTGGCCGCACGGACGACGGCGTCAGGTTCGTGCAGGACGGTAAAGTCAGCCAGGAAGAGTTCGACCTTGCCCGCAGTCAAATCGATCAGCTTCGGCGAGGACTGGCAACAATCGCTGTGCGTGATCAAGAGGCGGCTCGAATGCTTTTCAAAAGCTTTGTATCTTGCCGTCGGGGGTTCGACGAACAGCCCCATTCTCTCATGACGTTGCTCGTACAGCGGGTACTTCAGCGTTTCTTCAACGGCGATCGTGATGCCGGGCATCTTCGAACCACCGGGGATCGGCTCGTCTCGGACGTCAACGATTTTTGCGATCCAAACGCGATCCGCATTCACGACCAGACTTTCCAGACTCTCTGGCGTGTCGACCAAGGGTTGAGCCGGTGCGTCACCTCCACCAATGAGCGCGATTCCCAACACGACGACAGAAATTCGGCAAATGCGGCGCATGCGTACCATCTCCTCGCGTGGGATTCTCAGTTGGAACCTAGACGACGCCGTCCTCCGTTTCGCCAATTGTATTCGTCAAGAGGGGCAGGGGCATCAAGGACCAATCGATGGCGATGACGCTTCCGACGGTGGAGTGTTTGGTGTTCAATCGAATTGCAGTTAGAGGCCCTTGTTCCGAACGTCCGCGTCATTGACCTTGTCCTCAAGCTCGTCGCGAAGCGCTTCGTTGTACAATCCGTGCTCGGCCAGCAACGTGGTGGGGGCGGCGACCATTTTCGATTCGAAGACCCTGCGTCGCGTGACGCTGGCACATCGACCATCGCCGCCTAGTACGCTTGTCGGGTGGCATCAAATCGAGACTATTCAGAATCACGGTTAGGTTCGTGGGAGAGTGAACCTTCGTGAACCGGAGCAGGGCACTCCGGCACCCGTCCATCCCATTGACGTACCATGCTCGATGACTGGCTGATGACTGTCCCCGTTTGGCTTGCTCTGGCCGGCTGGTTTGTCGGCAGCTTTGCCCGTCGCCGCGACGCTGGTGTCGGCAATCCGACGTGGCAGACCGTCTACTGTTTCGCATGGCTGTTCGGCAGTGTGATGATCGCGTTTCACATCCTGGCCAGCTACGGACTCGCGTATGGCTGGAGCCATGAGGCGGCGATCGAGGCGACGGCGGAGGAATCCGAGCAGGTCACCGGGATCCGCGCCGGCTGGGGCGTCTATGTCAATTTCGCCTTTGCCGCTGTCTGGCTGGGCTACTCGACCGCGATGGCGATCAGCGGGCGGCGATGGCCGGGGATCGACCCGATCGTCTTTTGGTTCACCGCGGCAATCATCGTCTCAGCGACGATCGTTTTCGAAACCGGCGCCGTGCGCTGGATATCGGTTGCTGGGATCATCGGTCTGATGATTTCGATTTTTTTGCCTCGAACATCGGCCGGCGATCACTGAACCCCACCGCCTTCCCGGTTTCGCCATGCCGATGCATGACATTACGGCTGAGACGATCAGGGCGGCACGGCGTTTCACTTGATCACCGTAAACATCGTCGCCACCTTTCTACCGCCCAAACCCCACCGAAACGACAAAACCCCGCGAAACGCTTGGTTTCACGGGGTTTTCGGGAGTGGGCGATACAGAATTCGAATCTGTGACCTCTACGATGTCAACGTAGCGCTCTAACCAACTGAGCTAATCGCCCGCTTGTTTTTGATCAGCGTTGGTGCGGTTGGCGGTGGCTGATCGGCGGTGGTAGGGATTCTGATCGGACGTCGGGGGCTGAAACTTCAACTTTCTCTGCCGATCAATCGGATGCGTAGTCTGTAGCGATCGCGACGTGCCGTCAAGATGCCTTGGCCAAAGCTCGAAAAAAGTTCGGACTTGTCCCGGCGAGCGCCGGTGCCTAAGAATGTCTGGCGGTCTTTTGACAACGTCCCCGGCCGGTTTCTCGTGATCCCGACCGGTCGCCCTTGCCCGCGAATTCCTTGCCCGCGAATTCCTTGCCCGCGAATTCCTTGCCCGCCAATCGGGGGCAGCGGGGAAAACGACTCCGCGGCCGCTGCGGCGGGGACGCGTTTTGACCGCCAGTTTCCCCTTTTTCGATGGCCGCCGTGATGTCTCGATTTTTTGCCGGAATGTTCTGTGGCGCGCTGCTGTTGTTCGTGGTCATGCACTACCACATCGTGCGGGGTAAAAACGGCGTCGTCCTGGTGCCAAAAATCAGCAACAACCTGCAGGGGATCTACACCGATATCCGCGCCTTTGACCTGCAGGACTGGCAGGCCCACAAGCCGCTGGCGGCCGCGATCATGCGCAGCAATCAAGCCGATTTGCTGGAAGATTCCGCTCACCGCAGTTTCGGCGACGCGATGCGGCGGGTGGTCGACGACGTCTTTGGTGGACAATAGCACCGGACCGTCCAGCGTTTTGCGATCACCTTTCGGTGTACGAGGGCCCTTCCGAACCGTCACCCGTGGGCATTGGAGCGACGACCTCGAAGGGACGTCGTACACCCCTCCGCCGAGCAACTCCTGCCCAAACGGTCGGATCGTTCTTAGTTAGCGCGATCGGCCTCAGCCCTTAACGGGACGGTCCCGCGCGCCAGGCGGCGCGGTCGGCACGATTGGTACGTCCGATTTGATCTTGGCGACCTGTCACTTGTCGATGGCGTTCACGGTCTGACGCGGGCGGTGCCGATGCTAATCAAACGGTTTGCCGCCTGATGTCTGGTCGCCATTGGCCGAGGCCTCCGGCGGGCCAAGCCGCTGGAATGTTGGACGCGGGGCTGATCGTCGGTCAGTACACGATTGTCTCTCCCAAGACGATTACCACAGAGCTCGATCTATGTCTTTCTATCGAAATCGCTATTTCCTGAGCGGTATTTTGCTGATCCTGCTGGGGCTGCAATTCCGTCGCGTCGAATCCTTCGTGCTCAACGAACGCACGACGCGGTTCGTTGCCAAGATGACCAACACACCGTTGGTCGACAATTCGACGACGCTGGGGGCGATCTTCGAACCGGTCACGCCCGCCCCCAAGAAACGCGTGACGCCGCCTCGTTGGTTGGGGCTTTCGATGATCGCGTTCGGATGTGTGATCACCTTTCACGCATTGGTGATCCCGAAACAGGGAGAGGGTTAGCTTGCCAGGGACATCGCCGTTGCTGCGCTTCGCAGCCGATCGTGGTGTGTGTTGTCCACCGGTGTGTCGCCAGGCGTTGACGCTCCCATGAAATCGTCGACACAAAGACCACAGCATCTGGCAGCCCGAATGAGATTCTCTCTCTCTGAGAGGGGCGCGGAGGAGTGAGCGACGACGCGGGGAGGGTTCGCTGTGGCTCGGAAGCACTCAAGTACCACCAATCGACCCTCCCCTCGCTACGCTCGAGCCTCCCTTCCAGAAAGGGTTTCGTCTTGATTTGATGCCTATACGCCTCGCCGCCAGGCCCCTCGCCGCCAGGGAGGGGGTCGCATCGCCTTTCCGAGATCGGTGCGTTGGTCGCACGTCGTCGGTGATTGCGAATCTTGCTCGCGCGTCGCCGCGGGTAAGTGGGCCGATTCCCCCGCTCACCGAGTCCTCTGCGGTGGATTGCCACGCTCAGAGAATTGGTGCCGAGAAGACGCGGTTTTGTTTGCCATGGTTCGGCGATTTTGGTATGCTTGCATCTGTTTGAGTGCGGAAAACAGCGGGTTTTCGCATCGCCATCGGGCCGGGGGGAATCTCTCGGGGATGGTCGAGGGTAGCATTTCCACCACAGCTGCGACGCTCGGTAAAGTTACTTTCCCTTACTCACCAGAGCACTCCTGATCGATGAGTAGTCCTTCGGCCGTTGAGATCCATTTCCACGACTCGGCGATGGTCGTGTCGCCTTCGCTAAAGGTGATCAACCGCCGAAAATCTGCCCAGCAAATCTCGTCCCGGGTGAGCGCCGAATTGGACCAGCCACGCGAGTGTCTGGTGACCGAGGTGGTGGTCGATCTCGGACGTGTGACCTGGATCAGCAGCGCGGGATTGAACGAGCTGATTCGCTTACAGGCCCAGTCGCGCGCCTGTGGCGTGAATCTGCGTCTGCGTTCGCTGAGCGAAGTGGTGCGTGACGTCTTTCGGATCACCCGGCTGGAACGAATCTTTGAGATCGAGGGGCTCGGCACCGATGATTCCGCCCTCGGTGCCCCGGCGGTCGACGCTGACCGTGCAACGCCCCAGGCCACGGTTTCGGTCTAGCGCGAAGTCACTCGGATGTCAACACGATGACATCGGCGGGCGATCGCAGGCGACGACAGGCTTGTTTGCGATGCTGCAAAGGCGTTAACGCGAGGAAGGCTGGGCGGTGGATCTTGACGCGGTGGATGCTGACCCGCTCTCTGGTTGTCCGATCAGTTTCCAATAGGTCTCGCGACCCAGGGGTCTGGGGACGAGTTGCGGGCGCTCGGTGGCCGGCAACCGATTGCGGACCAGCAGGTAGAGGTCGTGCAGCATCGACGGTGCATCGCCGTAATAGCTGTGACCGAGTAGGCTGAGATCGATCCCGCTGACATCAATCGTTTCGATTCCCGGGACGACCACGATGTCGTCGCCACTTTCGCCGGCGCGGGGGTAGCCATGGACCTGCTTGGAAGCGATCAATGCCTGGTCGTCTGAGGAGGCGTACAGGGTGACGTGGTCGGCGATGGAGGTCAGCGCCGGAGCCAAATCGCGGCGGAACCGATCGGCGTCGACGTCGGGAGCGGCCAGCACGACACGGTCGAACAGTTTGTCTTGGTCGCCGCCGGAGACGCGTTGCTGCCAGCCGATTTCGACCATCGCCCCGGTCGTCGGGCGGTTGCCCATGCTGTGGGCCACGACGTTGATCGAACGCGCGCCGCTTTCTTGGGCCAAATCCAGTAGGAACTGTTTTAAGTGGGACTGTGTCCAGGCGGCGTTGTTTTCGTCGACGGTGTAGCCCAACAGCGTGCCTTGGCTGGGCCAGCTGTAGCAGACCGGGACGCCTTCGAATGGCAGGTCGACGGCGATTTGAGCGGTTCGTCGGACCGCGGATTGAAAGTCGACGTTGTAGCCGTGAACGAAGACCAGCAAATCTTGTCCCGGCGACAGCGCCACCGTTTCGGACAACTGCCGATGGAATTCGGTTTCGGAAAGCTCCGTCGCGCTGGTCAGCACGATGTGATCTTGTTGGTCTTCGCGGACTTCGAAACGCAGCAAACTGGGACGCTCGACGACGCCGCGCTGGTGCGTGTCGGGCACCGTCACCTTGGCGATCCCTTTGACCAAGCTTCCCCGTTCGGCGTTGTAGGTCACGCCATGTTTTTCGATGTTCGCCGTTCCCGAGAGCAGAACCGCCGACGCGGCGACGAGCGATACTCCGCCAAAGGCGGCAAACCCGAGCGCGACTTGCGAGCGGCGGCGTAGAAGATTGACCCCCGATAGCGTCAGGAAGACGAGCGCCGATCCGCCCAGTAGCACCAAGGCGTCGCGGTTGCCGGTGATGTCATAGGCGGACAAGGGAACCGAATCACGCTGGCGGTCGGTGGCGTAGTACACGGCGACGGTGGCAAACGCCTGGCCGGCGTCATGCGTCGCGCCGGCCGGCAATGTGCCGAAAGGGCCGGTTTGGCGAGGCAGTGGTTCTGGAGCCGAGGGCGCCCGCGCGGTCATCGGGGGCGGCGGTGACTGGGCGCTCGACTTGGGCACCCGTTCGTTCGACGGGGCTTCCATGGCCATGGCCCGCGGGGGCGCTGGCAGGGGCGCCGGCAGGGGCGCCGGCAGGGGCGGCGTCCCCGGCAGGAAGGGCGCCAGGGGCTCAGGCAACTGGTCGGGTTGGGCGGCGCGATTCTGTGGCGACGTGGCTGGATCGGGGATCGCCGTGGCCACCTCGGTTTCTTGTTCGATCCGCTCGTCGATGGACTCGGTGTCTCCGTCCGGTTCTCGCATTGTCATTTCGCCGCGTTCGCCGGAGCAACCGCAGAGGACTAACAATGCCAGCAACGTGATCGATCGGCGGACGTTGCCGGCGGACGGGAAGGTGGGCTGCTGGGCTGGGCATTGTGCAAGGTGCATGTCGATAGGTCTCGCGCGTGCGGAGGGGCAAGTGGGTTATCGATACCCTGCCGAATCGGTCCAGGTCGATGCCAATTGCGCCAGATCAATCTTTACCCGTGTCCGCATGATGCTGTTTACTAAGCCAAATTCCCCTTCTATCGTCCCGCCAAAAAGTGTTGTCGAATGGATTCGCACCGCCTCACCCCCGTTGTCCCCGCTTCCATTTCTGCGTCGGTCATCATGACGACGTTTCGATCGCCCCAGTACCTGCACCAGGTGTTGCAGGGATTTGCCAATCAGTCGGTCCGGGAGTTTGAGATCGTGGTGGGCGAGGACGGCCGAACGGAGCAGACGCGGGCGGTGATCGATTCGTTTGCGACGCGAGCCGATTTCCGAATCCGCTACGTTTCCCAGACGCACCAGGGGTTCGGCAAAACACGGATCTTGAACCGTGCGATCGATGCGACCGAGAGTGATTATTTGATCTTTACCGATGGCGACTGTGTGCCGCGTCGCGATTTCGTCGCCCAGCACCTCCGCTTGGCCGCGCCGGGCCGATTCCTGTCCGGTGGTTGCTACCGGCTGAATCGCGAGTTGACCAACCGCATCCTGGCCGGCGACGTGGCCTACAACGACTTTACCGATCCGGGCTGGTTGAAGCAGCACGGCAACGACGTGCCGGCAAAGTGGTTGTGGATCCAAGGGCATCCGGGACTTGCCAAGGCGCTGGATTTGGCCACCACGACGCGACCGACGTTCAACGGGCACAATGCATCGGCTTGGAAATCGGACGTGGTGCGGGCCAACGGGTTCAACCACGAAATGCGTTACGGCGGATTGGACCGGGAATTGGGCGAACGTTTGGAGAACGCCGGTGTCTTGGGAATGCAGATTCGGCACCGTGCCGTCTGCTATCACTTGGACCATGACCGCGGCTATGTCAACGACCAGGATTGGCAACGCAACCGCGAAATCCGCCGACTGGTTCGTAAGACAGGGGTGACGCGGGCGGCGGAAGGGTTGGACCAGATCCGGGCTGCTTGAGAGGGGATGAAGGGAGGCGGAAGGATACGGGGCAGAATGATGGGGGCAAAACGATGGGGGCAAAACGATCAACGGCAGAATGATGGTGGGGCGGCATGATGGGATGGGCCGATGCGGTGACGCTTTGTGGCGGGGGTGTTCGTTTGGAGTTGCTTGACCGACGCCACCATGATCAGCTTGTCGAATCGACTCGCGATGGTCGTTTGTGGGAGCTTTGGTACACGAGCGTTCCCGCACCCGAAGCGATGGCCGACGAAATCTCGCGTCGATTGGAGTTGTACCGGCGGCGGTTGATGGTGCCGTTTGCGGTCATCGACCAGGCTTCGGGCGGGGCGGTCGGCATGACCACCTACATGAACATCGATGCGACGAATCGGCGATTGGAGATCGGGTCGACTTGGTATCGCGAGTCCGTGTGGCGTAGCGGGCTGAACACACGATGCAAACTGCTGTTGTTGTCCCATGCGTTTGAAACGATGGATTGCATCGCCGTCGAGTTTCGCACGCACTTCTTTAACCGCCGCAGCCGAACCGCGATCGAGCGATTGGGGGCGAAGCTGGACGGGGTGCTGCGGAGCCATCAGGTGTTGGCCGACGGAACGCTGCGAGACACCTGCGTGTATTCGATCATCGCTGCGGAATGGCCGACCGTGAAAACACACCTGACGTTTGAAGCCAATTGGGCCGGTGACGGATCAACCGATGGATCGGTGTTGGGATGATCTGCGGGTAGCCGATGCATTCAGAGAGTCGCCGTGTTCTCCGAACTCGGCGCCCCAAAAAGCGAAGCTTCGCCTCACGCCGACCTCGGAGAGGACGGCGACTGTCCAGCCCAACCGACAATCAAGCTTCGGTGGAGTGCGGGGGGGCGGGACTCTTGGGAGCCTGTTGATTGACGAGCCCGCAGCGTTAACAAGGCGCGGGCCTCGACGCGGTGTAACGCACCAACGAAACACGGCCTTTCCGGTGGGAAAGGCCGTGTGGCGTTTGTCACGGTGGATCGTGTCGTTTTACTCGGCGGATTCACCAAAAATCAGCATGCGAGGCATGTTCATCGCTTTGGCGGAGTTGTAGGTGTAGCCAGCTTTGAGTGCCTGCTCGATTCGCATCGAGACTTCGTGCAGGTGGGCCCGCGAATAGGCGTCCATCTTGTCTTCGCACTTCTTGATTCGGTGGTCGATCTTTTTCATCAGGTCGACCAGTTGCATGCGGGCCAGATCACCGATCGGTTTGTAGGCCGCCGCGCCGTCGTTCTTTTCCAGGATCAGGTCGATCAATCGTTGGACGTGTTCCTGTTGCAGGTTCCGTCGCAGGGAGCTGATCATCGGCTGGCGGTTGCTTCGGTTTTCGGGGCATTCCGAATCGAGTTCCTTCCAGGCGGCGTCGCTGATCGCGTTGAGCAGTTCGGGCAGCGTCAACGCATCGTCTTCGGCCGGCAGGCGGAGTTCGTTGTCGTAGACACGACGCAGCGTCGTCGGGCTCATCAACCAGGTCAGCGCGGAGGCTTGCAGCCCCAGCACTCGATCGTGGATCGGCCAAGTCGCTTCGCCGGAGGTGCCGAAGTGGGCACCGCCGTCGAGCCATTGGTCGCTGGTCATGCGTTCGAGCAATTTGGGAGTCAGGCCGAAGGCTTCGTCGTTGAAGGTCTGGTCGATCACAAACTGCATCGCTTTGCGTTGCTGTTCGGCGGGCACAACGACGACCGGCGGTCGATCGTTCGGGTCGCCTTTCTTGTCACGGTTGACGAATGCGCCGCCGACCCAGTTGGCCATCATGCTAGCCGCGCGGGTTTGGATCGACAGCGTCAATTCATAGCCTCGACGCGCCTTGGCCCAACTGTCGCCGTCTTTGACAAACTTGTCCAAGATCCGGTCGCGATAGACTTTGACCAGCTTCATCTGCTCTTGGGCGTAATCGAGCGGATTGGCGGAGAAGTCGTAGCGACGGGCCAGCGGATCGGGGCCGTTGGTGTCTTCGTCGGTCGCGTATTGCAGTTCCGGTTCGACGCAACGTTTCAGGATTTCCGGCAGGGCTTTGGAGTCGAAGGTGTAACCGTATTCGATGGCCCAGTAATCGTAGGGGCCGATGTCGATCATGGTGTAGTCGCCTTGGACCTTGCCGCTTTCGTAGCGGAAGTTGATCGGGATGTAGTCCATCACCGAGGCCGAGAAGACTTCTTTGCCCTTGAGTTCTTCGCTGTTGATTTTATCAAGCGAATGCAGCGCGGAGCCTTTGAAGTTGTGACGCAATCCGAGGGTGTGCCCGACTTCGTGGGCGACCAGATCCGAGAGCAGCGGTCCGACGAACCAATCGGGCATGCCGTCGAGCATGTCGACGTTGTCCTCTTTCTTTTCGTCCTCTTTCTTTTCGTCGCTGTCCTTTTCGTCGCTGTCCTTTTCGTCGCTGTCCTTTTCGTCGCTGTCCGCGTCTTCGTCCTTGTCCGCGTCGTCGTCCTTGTCTTCGTCTTCGTCCTTGTCCGCTTCGTCATCCTTCTCCGCGTCGTCTTTTTCCTCTTCGTCGTCCTTCTTTTCCTCTTCCTCAGCGGCCTTGGGTTTGTCGTCCATCATGGCCAGGGCCCAGTCCATGCGGGCGACGGCCAGGTCCAAGCTGCGTGCGTTGGCGGCCATGCACATGCCGTTCTTTTGGCTCAGGTGGCCGATCAGTCCGTCGAATTCATCGTCGCCGATCAGCGAGGCATCGGCCGCGGCCATGGAGAACCCGGCGTAGGGCTTTCGGGCGTCGCGGGCGATCTGCTCGCGCAATTGCGGGACTTTGGACGGCGAGGTCATGCGGATGCGAGGGTCCCAGGAAGGGTGTTCGCTGAGCCAGGCCAAGGTTTCGGGGCTGGCGCCTTCCATCGCCAACTTGGGCAGCAGGTCGTCGTACTGGTAGTTGTAATGACGGATCCAGCCGTCGGTCAGGATGATGTCGGCGTCCAAGATTTCACCGGTCATGGGATGGACGCGGCTGGGGCCGATGGCGGTTCCGATATCGTTGTTCAACCAGCGGATGAAGTTGTAGCGAACGTCCTCCGGGTCTTTTTCCATGTGGGCGCCGCTTTCGGCGTCTTGGTAACGGATCTCGATCGCGTCGACGATGCCGACTTTTTCAAAGGCCTTGTTCCAGTAGTCGACACCGGCGCGGATGAAGCGGCGATAGCGGACCGGGGCGGTGTGTTCGACGTAGAAGATGATCGGGTCTTTGGGCGGGCTGAGTTTCAGCTTCGAATCCCGCTTTTGCAGGTTCCAGCGGTTGATGTACCGGATGGTGGTTTCGTCGTCGGTGTACTTGCTGAGGTCGCTGTAGGTGGTGGTGAAGTATCCGACGCGTTGGTCGGCCAGCCGGGGTTTGAATCCGCTGGAGGGGCTGGGGACTTCGCTGAAGGAATAGTGCAGGGTTTGGAACCGCCCGGAGCTGCCGACGGTTTCCATGGCGACTTCGACGTTGGACGGAAAGACTTTGATCGAGTCGATTTTCTTGATGCGTGAATTGGAAATCCGCACGCTGCGTCCGAAGAAGGTGCTGGCGTTACCCAACAGCAGCGCGTCCAGGTCGATAACCGGGCCGCCCGAGCCGCCTTTGGCGAGGATCGGAATGTCCAACAGCACGCGATCGGTGAACAAGCGTTCGACCGAGGCCTTGGATTCCGGGTCGCCGGTGGCGCGGATCGACAGGTTCGGTGCGATCAGGGCCAAGCGGTCGTCATACTGACGCCATTTGACGACCAGTTCACCGGATTGCAGGCCGGCGTAGGTGTCACCGCTGCTAATCGTCAGCGCGATGAAGTAGCTTTTGGTCGCGAAATTCTTGGGCAATTCGGCCAGCAGCTGCGCGTCCTTGGTGCGTTGCCAGACGTCGAAAAAGCCCTTCCGCTTCTCTTGGTCGGAAACGGGGACTTTCTCGTAGCCCTCGGAAACTTTGTCGAAAGTCGGCAAATCGGCCGCGACAACGCGACGTTCAGCCGCACTCACACACAATAGAAAAACAAAACCGGCGACGGCGTATTTCATTCCAGGCACTCAAACATCAGGTGAAAATGGAAACGAAGCAAGCGTAGGTCACGCTTTGGCGGGGCATCGGCCAGGGCGGGGGGCGGGCAGTCAAAGGCGATCCCCGGTGGGACCGGCAAAAGCTGCCTAAACCAATCCGTCGATTGTACCCTTTTAACGATTCCTGTGGGACTCTTTTTACGATTCTGCGGGCCCGTTCGGTTCGCGGCGGGACGCGATCACGGTTCACTTAGGACTCGGCGAGGGGCCGGGGATCCTTTCTGCCAAGGATTGACGGGTATTCATTCCGCATCAACAATCCTTACTTAGAAGCTTCGTGTGAACGATTTGTTCCCGAATTCCAATTTCCAGGTTTTTCTCACCGCAAGGCCATGATGAATCCGCTCCAGCAACAAGACCCCCAGATTTGGGACGCCATCCAGGACGAAGCCCGCCGTCAGCGCGATGGCCTGGAAATGATTGCCAGCGAGAACTACACCAGCTACGCGGTGATGCAGGCCGCCGGCAGCGTCCTGACCAACAAGTACGCCGAAGGCTACCCGGGACGACGCTACTACGGCGGATGCGAACACGTCGATGTCGTCGAAACGCTGGCGATCGATCGGGCCAAGCAGTTGTTCGGCGCCGAAGTCGCCAATGTTCAACCGCATAGTGGGTCCCAGGCTAACACGGCGGTCTATCTGTCGTGCTTGAAACCCGGCGACAAGGTGCTGGGGTTGGATTTGGCCCAGGGCGGTCACTTGACCCACGGCATGAAGCTGAATATCAGTGGCCAGCTGTACGATTTCCACTCCTACGGCGTCACCCAAGACACGAACCGATTGGATTTCGACCAGATCGCCTCGCTGGCCCGGGAGCACAAGCCCAAGCTGATCGTCGCCGGGGCCAGCGCCTATCCCCGCGAGATCCCCCACGACAAGTTCGCCGAGATCGCCGAGGAAGTCGGCGCGCGGCTGATGGTCGACATGGCACACTACGCCGGACTGGTGGCCGCCAAAATCCACAACAGCCCCGTCGGACTGGCGGATTACGTGACCACGACGACGCACAAGACCCTGCGTGGCCCCCGCGGCGGGTTGATCCTGTGCAAGGAAGAACATCAAAAACTGATCAACCGAAACGTCTTTCCCGGAACCCAGGGCGGACCGCTGATGCACGTGATCGCCGGCAAAGCGGTGTGCTTCGGCGAAGCGTTGACCGATGAGTATCGCGGCTACGCTCAAGCGGTCGTCGACAACGCCAAGGTCCTGGCCGAAACGCTGGTCGCCGCCGGATTACCGCTGGTCAGCGGCGGCACCGACAACCACCTGATGTTGGTCGACGTGACGGCCGTCGGATTGGGCGGGAAAGTCGCCGAGTCGGTGTTGGACAGTTGTGGTATCACGGTCAACATGAACATGATCCCGTTCGACCAGCGAAAGCCGATGGATCCGTCCGGGATCCGGATCGGGACGCCGGCACTGACGACCCGCGGCATGGGCGAGACCGAAATGCGCCGCATCGGTGCCTGGATCCACAGCGCGTTGTCCAACCACGAAGACACCGCGCTGCACGAAAAAATTCGCGGCGAGATCCGCGAGATGTGTGCCAGCTTTCCCGTCCCCGCCGACCAAGAGTCCAGTGCGGTGATCGCTTAGGCGGTCGCCGCAAATCGGCTGCCCGCCCGCCGGTTTTCTTTCCTACCCATCGCCCCCTCATACTTCAGTACGTAGACCATGTCCGACTCGACACTGCCAGAGGGCACGCATCGCATCCTGATCGCCGACGACAACGTCGCCAATCGAGAGTTGCTTGAAGCCTACCTGGCAGAGATCGATTGTGAAATCGAAACCTCGGTCGATGGTCAAGACACGCTCGACAAGATCGCGTCCTTCGAACCCGATGTCGTGTTGTTGGACGTGATGATGCCCAAGCTGAGCGGGTTCGAGGTCTGTAAACAGATCAAGGACAACCCCGACACCTCGCACGTCATGGTGTTGATGGTCACGGCACTCAATGAACTCGGCGACATCGAACGCGCCGTCACCGCCGGGACCGACGACTTCATGAGCAAGCCCGTGCAAAAGGTCGAATTGCTGAAACGTGTCGAGAACATGCTGAAGCTGAAAGGCATGAACGACGAACTGAAGCGGCTGCAGCAGTACATCCAGGCGATGGAAGATGCCCAGCGGGCGTCGTGATCGTGGCCGCCTTGCGGTTGAGGCGGGAGGGGCAAAACGATAAGAGGCAGAATGATACGGGGCAGAATGATGGGGGCTGAGTGATGGGGGCTGAGTGATGGGGGCTGAGTGATGGGGGCTGAGTGATGGGGCGGATCGACCATCAACGGGCGTTTCCGCGAGTCGCAGATCATCCAACCTGTTTTCCGTCACCCCTTTCGCTGCCGCACTCGCCTTCCCCTGCGTATCATTCTGCCCCGTATCATTCTGCCTTCTTCTTCGCGACCACGGTCGCCCGAACCGGTCCCGGGTAGCCTTCGACCGTCTTACTCGGGTCGTCCGCGTCCAGAAAATCCGCCAGCGACTGGAACGTCATCCAGTCCGTTGAGCGTTGTTCACTGGTGTCGGTCGCGGTGATATCGACCGTCTGGATGTCTTCGAATCCGGTCCGGCGGATCCACCGACGCAGCATCGCCAGCGAAGGGATGAACCACACGTTCCGCATTTGCGCGTAGCGGTCTTCGGGGACCAGGACTCCGGGTGGGGCATTGTCGGGGTGGTCGTCGTCGATGATCAACGTTTCTAGGACCAGTTCACCCCCGGGGGCCAGGGCTCCGTTCAGGCTGCGGAGGTGATCGATCGGGCTGGTCCGGTGATACAATACGCCGGCCGAGAACACGACGTCGAACGCTCCCAGTTTCTCCGGCAAATCGGTGTCGACCATCGGCACGACAAAATTGTGGCGCGGCGTGGGCTGGTAGCGATTGAAGACTTCAAACTGCATCAGGAACCGCAAGATCGGGTCGATGCCCATCACGATCGACGCCCCCGCCTCCAGCATCCGCCAGCCGTAGTAGCCATTTCCGCAGCCGACATCCAGCACGGATTTGTCGCTCAGATCGATGGCGTGGGCGATGCGGTCCCATTTCCAATCCGAACGCCATTCGGTGTCGATCGTCAGGTCCAGGAAGTCAAACGGGCCTTTGCGCCAGGGGTGAAACGCCATCAGGGTCTCGCGCAGCGCTGTCGTTTCGGCGGCCGGTCCGACCACAGCGACACGGCCGTCTCGGCACACCAGTTGGCGCCCCTCTGCCGACGGCAATGCCTCCAACGCACTGACCCAGCGTTTCAGATCGCCGTTGGTCGGTTGGTGCAGTCGCCGCGCGCAGATCTCGGTGACCGAGTCGGCGAAGGCGTCATGTCCGCGCTGACGAAGCCACTGGTCCAGGGGCCGGCGGTCGAACCAATTCGGGATCGCAGGAGTGGTGTGGGGCATGGGATTGCGAGCGTTTACTTCACGGCCAGGATGGACGCAAAATTGAAGCACTGGAACCAGGGCGCGACGACGCGGAAGCCGATCTCGGTCAGCCGACTTGAGTGCGCGGCGATCGATTCCGGGACCAAGGTGTTTTCCAGCGAGGTTCGTTTCTGGGCGATCTCCAGCTCGCTGTAACCGCAGGCGCGTTTGAAATCCAGGTGCAGTTCGGTCAGCAGTTCCTGTTGTCCGGGATCGTCGAAGCAGACTTTTTCGCTGATCAACAAACCGCCGCCGGGCAGCAGCGCGTCGAAGCAGGTCTGCAACAACCGGCGTCGCTTTTCCGCGGGCACGAATTGCAGGGTGAAATTCAGCACGATCATCGATGCGTCGTGCATCGCGACGTCGCAGATGTCGGCCAAGTGCAGTCGGATGTCGCAGGTGTCCGGGGCATCGGGTTCGGTGTCCAATCTGTCACGCAGCCGGTCGATCATCGCGGCGGAGTTGTCGATCGCGTGAATGGTGACGTCCGCTGGTGCCTGGTTGCGGATCAGCAGCGTGGCGGCACCGAGTGAGCAGCCGAGGTCGTAGACGTGGGTGCCGGGGCGGACGAAGCGTCCGGCCAATTGCTCGATCACCGCAAGGATCGAGGCGTAACCGGGGACGGAGCGCGAGATCATGTCGGGGAAGACGTTGGCGACATCGGCGTCAAATTGGAATTGGCCGACACGCTCACGCGGCAGAGAGTAGAGGTTGTCGCGAGACATCAGTTATCGCCAGTGGCGCTAGTCATCGCCACTGGCGCTCGGGGGCTTGAAGGAAATTTCCTGCCATTTGATGCCCTTGTCCATCGGTTCGATCTGCATCTTCAGGAATCCGTTTTGGTACAGTCGCACGGTCCCGGTGGATTGGCTGACGACGATGGCGACGGCCTTGGTGCGGCGAGTGATCGCGGCGGCGGCCCAGTGGCGTGACCCCAGGCCCTTGGACATGTTCAGGTCTTCGTGCAGGACTTCCAGCATTTGCCGACTGCGTTCGATCGTCCCGTCGGCGGTGATCAAGAAGGCGCCGTCCAGCTGGGAAAGTTCTTTGGCGTCTTCCTGGACCTTGGCGTCGAACAGGTTGCGGGCTTTCTTGTTGTATCCGCGGAACGGGTCGACGCCACTGTCGCTGGCGTGCCGGAGGACGTTGCGGGTATCGCCGACGACGAACAGCGCCCCGACCGGTTTGCCTTCGCGGCCTTCGACACCGATCTGGACGGCCAGGTCAACGACCACCTTCATCGTCTTCAGCGGAACGCTGCTTTCCAGGGATTGCAGATCGCGCGTCGTCAATCGACGCATGCGTTCGTCCAGTTTCAGGTGGCTGATCGAATCGAGCCGTCCGGAGGTGAAACCGCCATAGATCGCGACGACTTCGTCATTGGGCTTGATGAATTCGTCGGCCGCGGCTTCCAGCAAGGCGTGCTGCAACCGCTCGAGCAGCGGGGCCTTTTCTTTGTTGAGCGCGACCGGTTTCAGTCCGGCCTCGGCCGCCCCGTCCAATTCTTCGATCGAGTCGACCGCGACGATCAACGGTTTTTCGAACTTGTGCTTGTTGGCCAGCTCGGCCAACCGCTGCCAATCGGTCGCCCCTTCCAGCAGCAGCACGATCGCATCGGCGGAAATCGCGTCGACCAACGTCATCGCCGATGCCAGCATCGCCGTGTTGTGTTTGGTCAAGCGGAGAGTTGCCATAGCGCCGGTGGGTTGATCAATGAGCGAGAAACGTTGTCCCTAAACTGTAGCTCACCGTTAAAATCCCGCCCAGTGATGCGGGCCTGTTCGAGCCTGTTTTTTTGTGATCCAACGGCCGATCGGAGCCTCTGTTGGGGACGCCGGTTCGCAGTGGCGATGATGTTTGCAGTCGGACTCCCCAAAGCGTAGACTCGCGATGATGAGCACCGCCCCAAAACACGACCGCATTTCCATCCAAGACGACTTGGCCGGAGAGACGCTTTCGGATCAGCGTCACGAGTACGTCGCCGGGATCGTTTACGCACAGGGCGGCGGTTCGAACCGCCACAATGCGGTCGCGACCAACGTGATCGTTGCGCTGGCGAATCAGCTTCGCGGGCGACCGTGTCGGGCATTCAACTCGGATACAAAGGTGAGGATCCGCAACGCCCGCGAAACTCGGTTCAAGGGGTTCCAGCGGTCGATTGTGCGTGGGATGGATCAGACGATCGAGCTGCAGCAGCTTTCGCGGCGTTTGCCGCTGCGGGAGTTTTATGACGATGTGCAACTGGACGAATCGGACGCCTCGGACCAGTGATGACTGAGCACCTTCGCAACCGCAGATGGCGCCGCACCATCGTGACCCTGTCAGCGTGCTTTCCCCTGTTGCTGCTCTTGTCAGCGGGCGCGTGTCGTCGTCCGTCGCCGGAGCAAACGTCGACGGCATCGGTGGACGAATCGGCGACGTCGGAAATCGGCTTTGCTGAGCAACTTTCCGGCGGACGGTCGGGGCAAGCAGATCGAATCAAACTATCGCAAACGTCGGTCGATGACGCGGACTTGAGTGCCGTGGAACCCAGTGACGAGTGGCTGGAAGTGATTCAGTTGGATGCGGGGGCGGTCACCGACGCGGGGGCGGAGGCGATTGCCGCGCTGCCAAGTCTGGTGCATCTGCGGCTGCGGCTCTCGCCGCTGACCGATCGGGGGCTGAAGGCGATCGCCGGTTGCCGGTCGATTCAGATTCTGAACCTGCCGCACTGCGATGCCACCGCGGCGGGTGTCACCGAGCTGGCGGCATTGCCCCAGCTGCGGAACTTGCGTCTGGGCGGGCCGCGACTGGGGGCGGAGACGGCCGCGGCGGTGGCGGGGATCGACAGCCTGAGAAATGTTCACCTGATCGGTGTCCCGATCGATGACCTGGGATTGCGGCAGATCGCTTCGCTGCCCAAACTCCAGTCGCTCTATTTGGACGATAGCGCGGTGACGCAATCGGGGTGGGATTGGTTGTTTGACACTCACCCGGATCTGCACGTTCACGTCAACCAGAAACACCCCGATCGTGTGAAACCACATCACCCATGAACGACAGAATCCGAAAACTGAGTAGCCAGCTTGCGACGATCGAGGCGGACGCGTTTTTGGTGACCAATGAAATCAACGTGACTTACTTGACCGGGTTTACCGGCGACAGTTCGTCCCTGTTGGTGCATTCGACCGGTCAAACGATGCTCAGCGATGGGCGTTACACCGAACAGCTGGAAGAAGAGTGTCCGGGGTTGGCCGTAGCGATCAAATCGCCGTCGGAAAAGCCGATCGATTTTTTCGCCGAGGTGGTCGGCGGGGTCGGCGCGAACCGGATCGCGATCGAAGCCGATCAGGTGACGGTATCGCAGGTCCGCCAATTCAAAGAGCGGCTGCCCGAGGTCCAGTGGGTCGAGACGACGGGCGTTGTCAGCGGGCAGCGGATGATCAAGGACGCCGAAGAGATCGATATCTTGCGGAGCGCGGTGCGGATCAACGAGCGGGCGCTGCAGTCGATCCTGGCGAAATTGGGGCCGGACTGGACGGAGCAGGAGATCGCCTATGAATTGGAGGCGACGATCCGGCGGATGGGGGCGACCGGGTTCAGTTTCGAGCCGATCATCGGTGCGGGGCCCGGAGGGGCGAAGCCACATTATCGCAGCAGTCTGGCGGTGGTCGGCGATTATCCGACGCTGTTGGTCGACTGGGGCACCAAATTGGGGGGCTATGCGAGTGACATGACCCGCAGTTTTCATTTCGGCAATCCGCCGGCGCGCTTCCTGTCGGCCTATGAAGCCGTTTTAGAATCTCAGCTCGCAGCGATTGATGCGATTCGTCCTGGCGTGGATGCGTCAAAAGTGGACGCAGCGGCTCGAAATGTGCTGAAAAACGCTGGCTTGGGGGAATACTTTGTGCACGGACTGGGCCACGGCGTGGGACTGGAAATTCATGAGATGCCGCGGCTTTCGGCGGTCAGTGAGGATGTTCTGGCTCCCGGCATGGTGATCACGGTCGAGCCGGGGGTGTATTTTGGTGGCGAATTCGGAATCCGCATCGAGGATGACGTTTTGGTGACGGAGACTGGGCACGAGGTTCTCAGTCAAATGCCAAAGGGCCTCGATGATTGTGGGTTGATCCTGTAAAACCTCGCCCAATCTTTTTTTTTCGCGATCGAGATAGGCATGAGCAAAGGCAAACAAGCGGGCGACAACGTCTTCGATTTAGAACGCATCCGTGACATCGTGAAGCTGATGGAAGAGCACGAGTTGACGGAGGTGGATTTGCAGCAGGGCGACGACCGAATCAAGCTCGGTCGCGGTGGTACGGCGTTGGTTGCCCCCGCGGCAGCCGCCCCGCAGCCGGCCCCTGCGGCGGCGCCTCCGGCAGCGACCGCCTCATCGGCGGTCGATGACGGAACGATCACGATCAATGCCCCGATGGTCGGAACGTTTTATTCCAAAGCGAACCCTGAATCGGAACCGTTCGTCCAAGTCGGACAGATGGTCAGCCCCGACACGATCGTCTGCATCGTCGAGGCGATGAAGGTGTTCAACGAGATCCCCGCCGAATGTAGCGGCAAGGTCGTGGAGGTCTTGGTGGCCGATCAGCAGGCGGTCGATTTCGGAAAGCCGATGTTCCGAATTCAACCCAACCCCTAATCACCCATCCGGCCCCGATCCACCACGTCGCGACCACGTCGGCGAGCGGCCGATCGCCAGATCCCCTGCGGCCGCCATGCCGGGCGCGGCCGCGCCGCATCATTACCGGGTACGTCAGAGAGAGCTGTGTTTCAAAAAGTACTGATCGCCAACCGCGGCGAAATTGCGGTCCGAATCATCCGCGCCTGTCGCGAGATGGGTATCCAAAGCGTCGCGGTCTACAGCACCGCCGATGCCGATTCGATGCACGTCCAATTGGCCGACGAGGCGTATTGCGTCGGCGGTCCCAAGAGCGCCGAAAGCTACCTGAAGATCGACCAGATCATTGCGGCCGCCGAAGTCGCGGGCGTCGATGCGATTCACCCCGGTTACGGGTTCCTGGCCGAAAACGCCCACTTCAACGAAGTCTGTCGCGAGAGCGGGTTTGAATTCATCGGCCCCAGTCCGGCGGCGATGGAAAAACTGGGCGACAAGAACACGGCCCGATCAATGGCGATCGCCAGCGACGTCCCCGTGGTGCCCGGCAGCGACGGATTGATCGAAGACGACAAGGCGGCGATCGCGACGGCAGAGAAAATCGGATTCCCGGTGCTGATCAAGGCCACCGCCGGTGGTGGCGGCAAGGGCATGCGGGTCGCCCAGACCGCCGAAGAGCTGGAAAAAGCGCTCAACCAAGCCCGCACCGAAGCGCAAGCCGCGTTCGGCAACGGCGGCGTCTACTTGGAACGCTACATCGGCTCCCCGCGGCACGTCGAAGTGCAAGTCATCGCCGACACCCACGGCAATGTCTGTCACCTGTTCGAACGCGATTGCAGCGTCCAGCGTCGACACCAAAAGCTGATCGAAGAGGCGCCCAGCCCGAATCTGCCCAAGGAGAAACGCAGGGCGATCTGCGAGGCGGCCGTTCGCATGATCCGTGGCGCCGAATACAGCAACGCGGGGACGGTTGAGTTCATCGTCGACCAAAACGACGATTTTTTCTTCATCGAAGTCAACGCGCGGATTCAGGTCGAGCACCCGGTGACCGAAATGATCACCGGCGTGGATTTGATCAAAGAACAGATTCGTGTCGCCGCCGGCGAGAAACTTTCCTTCTCCCAAGATCAACTGAAGGTGATCGGGCATGCGTTGGAGTGCCGGATCAACGCCGAGAACCCCGACAAGAACTTCATGCCCAACCCGGGAAAGATCACGAAGTTCTATGCACCGGGCGGGTTGGGCGTGCGCTTCGATTCGCACGTCTACGGCGGCTACACCGTCCCGCCGCACTACGATTCCATGATCGGCAAATTGATCGTTCACCGGCCCACGCGGGAAGACGCGATCGCGACGATGCGCCGCGCGTTGGCGGAGATCCAGACCGACGGGATCTCCACGACCGCCAGTTTTCACGAGCAGGTGCTGCAACACCCCGAATTCGTTTCGGGCAAGCACGACACCCACTTCGTCGAACGCGAATTCACGGGCAAATAATCTCTTGGAAAATGCACTGATCGGATGGCTGATCGCATTGGCGGTGATTCCACCGATGTTGATCAGTCTGGTCAGTCTGTACCCGGTGCGTCGCAACGCCGTGCGACTGGGATTGGTCGCCCAACCGGTCGGTCACAGCACGCACACCCACGCAACACCGCTGGGTGGCGGCATCGGGATCTGGTTGGGGATCATCGTTCCGATGACCCTGGGCACCATCCTGGTCTTGATCGCCGATCGTGTGCCGATGGTCGCGGGCGTGGTGCCCGAATCGGTGCTGGGTTATTTTGAAGGCATTCAGTCGCGTTTGGCTCAGCTGTGGTGGTTGCTCGGCTCGGCGACGGTTTTGTTTGCGTTGGGGATTTGGGACGATCGCCGCGGCGCCCCGGTGCTGTTGCGGCTGGGCGTGGAATTCGCCGTCGCGGCGTTTGTGGTTTATTACTTGGGGTTCGGGTTCACGGCGTTCATCGGTGCGGCTTGGTTGACCAAGATCTTGTCGGTCGTCTGGATCGTGGCGGTGATCAATTCGTTCAACATGTTGGACAACATGGATGCGCTCAGCGGTGGTGTGGCGGCGATCATCGCCGGGGCGATGGCGGCGGTGATGTTGACCACGCCTAGCCCGGGAACGACCGAGCCTCAGTTGTTCGTCGCCGGATTGCTGTTGTCGGTCGCCGGATCGTTGCTGGGATTTTTGTGGCACAACCGGCCGCCGGCAAAAATTTTCATGGGTGACGGGGGCAGTTACCTGGTCGGGTTTCTGATCGCCGTTTCGATGTTGATGGCGACGTTCGCCAGCCCGCCGCGACCGCACGCGGTGCTGGCGCCGCTGTGCGTGATGGCGATCCCGATGTACGACATGGCGACGGTGTTGTGGATTCGGATTCGCGAAGGACGCAGCGTGTTTGTGGGCGATCGCAGCCATTTTTCGCACCGGTTGGTCGATTTGGGGCTGTCACGGACACAGGCCGTGATGACGATTCATCTGGTCACGGCGACGTGTGGATTGGCGGCGCTGCTGTTGGTTCACGTCACGGTTTTGCAAGCGGTCGCGGTGCTGGGGATCGTGGCCTGTATGTTGTTGTTGGTCGTGATTCTGGAATCGACCGGATGGCAAAAACAAAGCAACGAGTGAAGTCGCGAAAGCCGGCCGTCGACGCTGCAGACGCATCTGTGCCCTCGCGGCGGGATGTTGCCGCCGACGATGCCCCGGCTTGGGCCGCCTGGTGTCGTCGACTTGCCGCAGCCACGCTGGGTGGGCTGGTGGTGTTTGTCGCGTATTATCCCAGCGACAGTGTCTTGGTCGAATCCGGCGACGCGTTGTGGTTCTGCGCGTTGTCGTTGATCGTGTGGACGTTGACGATGGCAAGCGAGCCGATGGTTCGGCGCTTGCCGCCCGCCACGCCGGGCAAAGTCTCCCGTACGATTTCGACGTTGATCGGCAACGGATTGATTCTGGACCTGTCGGTGTGGGCGCTGGCGTTGTGGATGATGGCGGCCGCGTTGGCGTCGTGCCCACCGGGAAACCTGCGTCAAGCGACCAACGAAGCTTGGGTGTGGATCGCCGCGGCGGCCGTGTTGACCGCGGCGCGACGGCTGTTGGCAGACGTTTCGATGCGCGCGGTGCTGTTTTCGCTGTTGGCGGCGGTTGCCACGGCGATGGCCGCTCACGCGTTGCATCAAGAATGGATCAGTTTGCCCCAGACCAGGGCTGAGTACTTGGCCGACCCGGATGCGGTGCTGCGCGCCGCCGGGGTGGTCGCGCCGCCGGGGTCGGCCGCGCGGATGGTGTTCGCCAACCGGTTGTTGGATGGAGGGCCGACGGCGACGTTTGCGTTGGCCAATTCGTTGGCCGCGATGATGTTGGTCGCGGTGACGATACCGCTGGCGTTGCTACGTGGCGGCCTGGCTTCGCCGCGGGCCGGTGGCCGAGTCTCGATTTCCTGCGTCCCGGAGGGCTGGATTCGCGTGGCGTTGGTGTTGATCGCGTTGGTCGGCGCCGCGGCACTGCTGTCCACCCGCAGCCGCAGCGCGTTGATCGCGTGTTTGATGGCGGGGCTATGGATCTGGATCCGTGGCAATCGATCGGCCGATGCAAGGCGTTTCAAGACGCTGGCCACCGCGGTTTCGATCGCAGGGTTCATCGGTGGCGTGCTGTTGGTCGGATTGCTGTTGTGGGGCGACGAGGAGTGGATGGCCGCGGCGCCGGCGTCGCTGGAGTTTCGGTTGCAGTATTGGAAATCAACGGCGCTGTTGTTGTTGGATCATCCCGTGTTGGGGGCCGGGCCGGGCGGTTTTCAGGCGATGTACTTGCAGTACCGATTGCCGGTGGCCAACGAGTCGATCGCCGATCCACACAACTTTTTGTTTGAGACGCTTGCGGCCGGCGGGCTGGTCGGCGGTTGGTTGTTTGTGCTGGCATCGATCGCCGGCGTGTTGACATGTCGACGCGCCGGGATGCGTGAAGAATCCGAAGGAGCGGCTTTCGAATCCACCGCTTCGGCCGTCGGCGGTTCGCAGTGGATGGTCTACGGGGCACTGGTCTCGCTGGGATTGGTTTGGGGATTTGCGTTGTTGTCGGGCCAGTTGCCGGATTTCCAGGCCAGCGTGATCGCGGTGCCATCGGGCATCGCGACGGGGTGGGTGACGTCGCGCGGCTTGCGGGCTGCCGCGGCGTTTCAGGTTCGGTTGGTCGCCGGCGCGATTTTGTTGGCGGTGATGACCCACTTGCTCGTTTCGGGGGGCTGGACGGTTCCGGGGGGCGCCATCGTGATCTGGTTGGCGGTCGCCTCGCTGGGCAGCGTCGGGGGTGGCCAGGTCGAAGCGAACGCGGCGACGGACGCCGATGAAATTGCCGGCGAAGTCGATCGGAGTCGGCGGGCGAAGTCGTCGCTGGTGGCGTTGGGGGTGGGCTTGGTCTTGCTGGCGTGTTTGCGATACGAAGCGATCATGCCTGTTCAGCAATCGCAGCTCGCGTTGCGGCGCGGCGAAGATGCCGCGCGGCGGGGAATGCTATCGCGTGTGGAGTCGGAAAGTCGGCGTGCGGTCCAGGCCGATGACTGGGGATTCGAAGCCCCGCGTTGGCGTTCAGAGTTTCTGAAAGGGCGATTGATCGACCGGGGGAATGATCCCAACGCCCGAAAACAGTGGCAATCGGCGTTGCAGATTGCGTTGGACCGGGCGGGGGCGAATCCGACGCTGCTGCGGGCGGCGGGGGAACAGCACCTGCACCTGTATCAATGTTTCGGGCAAACAGCGGATTTAGAAGCGGCCGACCGCCTGGTTTCACAGGCCTTGGCGATCAATCCGACGGATTTGTCGCTGGTCGCACAAGCGGCCGTGATCGCCGACGAGCGGTCCGAGACGGCTAAAGCGGGGGTTTTGGCCGACCGGGCGCGGCAATTGTCTGGTTTGGGCGGCAACATCGTCCGCGATTTGGGGCTGCAGCAAATCCTGGTCGCCGCGAAAATCGGGACTCCCGCGCGGCGGCAACCGGTCTCCCGGTCGATCAAGGATCGATTTCGTCAGCGACCGGGGTTGGCGGGCGAACCAGAGCCGCATCCGGGGCGTAGCAACGACACCTCCGAATAGAGAATCTCGTCGAATAGGTTTGATCGTGAATAAATTTTGGCTCCTGCTCGGTCTGTCGTTTGTCATCGGAACCACCTGTGCCTGGACGATGAACTACATGGAATACGGACACCGGGAAGCTTATTTCGGTGAGATCACGATGGACGGCAGCGTGACGGCCGACAACGTGATGGCCAAGCTGAAGGAGTACCACAGCGATTCGGCGGCCCGAGCGGAGTTAGAGGGCAAGCCGATTTATAACTTCGGGGCGATGTCACCGGGCAGCAAGGGTTCGCACAAATTTGTCGTCAAGAACGTCGGCAACGGCGTACTGCGGCTGGAGCTCGGTGCGTCGACGTGCAAATGTACACTCGGCTCACTGGTCAACAATCAACTCGCCCCCGGCGAATCGACTTCGGTCGAGCTTGAATGGACGATTTCGAGCGACAAGACCACGTTCGAACAGTCCGCCGAGCTGCGGACCAACGATCCGCTGCGGCCGGCGATCCGCTTGGTCGTTCAAGGGTTGGTGATCAGCGATATCGAATTCGATCCCAAACAAATCACGTTCGGCGAAGTGCTTGCCGCCGAACCGTTCGAGTTTTCGACCAAGTTGTACAACTACTACGACACGGACATCGTTCCCCAATCCGCGAAATTCGGCAGTGAGGAATTGACGGAGCTGTCTGAAGTGGAGTTTGAACCCTTCGAAGTCAGCGAAGCCGACGGTTCGCACCAAAACGCCAGGCAGGGGTTCTTGGTCAAAGTCAACGTCAAGCCGGGACTGCGCCAGGGCCCGCTGGTGACGAATTTGCAGGTCAGTTTCAAAAAGGTTGAATCCTCGGAAGATGCCACGACGGACGCTGCGACCGATGAATTGAGCGAAGACACCTTTGTCGCGTTGGCCGAATGTGCCGGCCGAGTGATGGGGCCGCTAACCATCCTTGAGTCTTCGGCGATGAAGAGCACCGACAACGGGGGATACATCTGGACGTTGGGGCGGTTGGACGCCGACGACGATCTTGAGAAAAAATGTCTCGTGGCACTTAAGGGTAGCGAGAAAGACTCAACAAACCTTACGATTGGGGAAACTTACCCAAGTGACGTAGTTGAGGCAGAGTTTGGCAAGCCGATCGGCCGCGGCCAAACGAGGCTTTTCCCTCTCGTTTTGAAGCTCAAGGCGGGCGAGGAGTTGATCGACTTGCTGGGTAAGAACAAAGACGACTTCGGTTGGCTGTGGATTGAGTCCGATAATCCGAAGGTAAGCCGCATGAAAGTGGCGATAAAAGTTTTGATCGAACCGAGACCCTAGCCTTCGTCGCAGCCCGGCTGCGACATTTCATCGGATGGTGTTGTGAAACAGACAGTCCACTTCCTGCCGACCCCCTTGTCGCTCCCCAACCTTCGCCGCGGCGCCACTGCATTGAAACGAGTTGGATTGGGCCAGGCGTTGGCCCTGTCGGCCGGTTTGCTCGCCATCAGCGGTTGTGCTGACCGCGACGACCTGACGGCGATCGATTACCCGATCCAAGCGGAGGTCGACGCCGCGATGGCCGCCCGTACGCAAGGCGACCTGCGGCCAGAGATTCGAACGGATACGCCGATCGACGCCCCCATCCAGTGGCGCGGGGCGCCCGGTCGCTCCAGGGGCCAGTCGCGTCTGGCGAGCTTTGCCAACAGATCTCGAAAACCGATCGAATGGACGTTTGGCGGATTCAATCCCCGGCGGCAGCCTGCAGCTGCATCCGGGCAAGCCGACAGCGGGATCTTGCTGGTCCAGGCTCCCGCGTTGCCCGCCGTCCCGGCGGGCTACGACGACGAAGCGGTCGATGAAAACCAAGCGGGATCGAGTGCGTCGGATCTTGGTCCGGTGGAGGTCATTCCGACGCCGCCGCCGCGTCCGGAGGTCAAGGCGGAACTGGTTCCCACACCACCAGGAATCCGCGAAGAGATGCAGCGGACTGCTGATTCCAAGTCCGCACCGGTGGCCCGAATTGCAGCCGAAATCGAAAACGCCAACTCCGCAAAAGCGGGTGCGGAGGCGGCGGAGATGGAAGCCGTCGCAGCAAAGGAACAAGTGCCTGGAAAACCCGCGTTGATCGACCCGGCGTCCGAGATCGGATTGGTCGCGACCCAAGAGGGACCGGAAGATTACCGCAACTGGCCGGCACCCGACGCGGTGTTGTTCGTCACCGGTGACCAACACGGCTACATCGAACCCTGTGGTTGCACGGGGCTGGACAAGCAAAAAGGTGGTGTCGCGCGGCGGTTCACGTTCATGAATCAGTTGCGCGACATGGGCTGGTCGCTGGTACCGGTCGATGCCGGCAACCAGATCCGCCGGATCGGACAGCAAGCGGCGATCAAGTTTGAAAAGTCGTCCAGCGCACTGACCGAAATGAAATACCAGGCCGTCGGATTCGGTCCCGATGACCTGCGTCTGAGCCCGACCGATTTGATCGCGCACACCTATGCCGATTCGCCAGAGAATGCGATGTACGTTTCGGCCAACCTGATCTTGCTGGATCCTTCGCTGTTGCCGAGTCATAAAATCGTTCGAAGTGGTGAGTGGAACATCGGTTTGACGTCGATCCTGGATCCCGATGCACTGGAAGCACCACTGGGGTCGGATGTGACGTTGAAACCGATCAAGGCGTCGGCCGAAGCGGTGTTGAAAGAAATGGATTCTGCCGGCGCGAACTTTCGAGTGGTGACCTTCTTCGGCGATGAAGACGTTGCCAAGAAGCTGATGGCCGACGTTCCCGGGTTCGATCTGATCGTCGTTTCGGGCGGCTATGGCGAACCGACGTATCAGCCGCAGTCGATCGAAGACAGCAAGACCAAGCTGATCGTGACGGGCAACAAGGGCATGTTCGTCGGCCTGGTCGGGTTGTATCAAAACCAGCCGATGAAGTACGTCCGCGTTCCCTTGACCGATGAATTCAAAGACGCGCCGGAAATGAGAAAGTTGATGGCGGACTACCAACAGCAACTCGAACAACTGGGGCTGTCCGGGTTGGGGCTGTCTCCGATCCCGCATCCGTCGGGTGAGAAGTTCATCGGCAGCGAAGCGTGTGGAAAGTGCCACACCACGGCGTTTGACATTTGGGAAGGTTCGGGACACGCCGAAGCGACCGCCCATATCGTCGAACCGACCGAGGGTCGCGGCGACGTTCCGCGGCATTTTGATCCCGAATGTCTCAGTTGCCACGTCACCGGATGGAACCCACAAAACTACTATCCCTACGAATCGGGCTACTTGTCGCTGGAGCAGTCGGCTCATTTGACCGGCAACGGATGCGAGAACTGTCACGGTCCGGGCGCCAGTCATGCAGCGGCCGAAGCCGAAAATTCAGGGGTCAGCGAAGAACGCAAGAACAGTCTTCGATTGGCGATGCAGTTGCCGCTTGAAAAGGCAAAGGAGCATTGCATGGAATGCCATGACCTGGACAACAGCCCCGATTTTCACGACGAAGATGCCTTCGAAGACATCTACTGGCCCGAAGTCGAGCACTACGGGTTGGATTAGGCACGTGTCGCTGGGGGCCAATGCTAGCCCGATGCGGGAGCGACGAGTAGCGCGCGGCAGCTCGCTGACCGGCCTGTTGATTCAGCCGCCACGCGCTAGCGTGCGGTTCCGTCGCCAATCGCCGTGGAAGCACCTGAACCGTGAGCTAGCGCTCATCGGCTAATGAACTATCCGGGCTAGCCCTGGTTGCGTGGCGGCAAGAACCGCGGCTAGCGCCGTTCGGCTGCTCTATTCAACAGGCGGTGACGCTTTCCGCTCTCATCCCGCGGCATGCCGACTTCGATTATCATGCCGGGCAAGATTTGAAGGATGCCGAAACGCCTTCCCCTCTGCTTCCCACCGATTGCCCCCCGGAGTTTCTAGATGAGAAAGTTGTTGTTCGCCTGTTTGATGCTGCTTGCCGCAGCGCCTGTCTGTCTGGCGGAGATTCGCACCAGTGCCGTGTTCGGCGACTCGATGGTTTTGCAGCGTGAGAAACCGATTCATGTTTGGGGCTGGTCCGCTCCGGACCGCAGCGTCCAGGTTTCGCTGGCCGGTCATGCCGTGACGGTCAAAAGTGGTTCGGACGGTCGCTTTGATGCCCAGCTGCCGGCCCTGGAAGCCGGCGGACCGCACACGATGAAGATTGAAAGCGACGGCGAGACGCTGTCGTTCGGCGACGTGTTGATCGGCGAAGTCTGGGTGTGCAGTGGGCAATCCAACATGCAGTGGGCCGTCGAGCAATCCAACGACGCCGACTTGGAAGCGTTGGCTGCCAAATTCCCCAACTTGCGGTTGATCACCGTGCCTCGCGTCGGGACGCAGGAACCGCAAAACAGCTTTGACGGCCAATGGCAAAGCTGTACCCCGGAAACGGTCAAGCAGTTTTCCGCGGTCGGCTACTTCTTCGGCCGCCAACTTCATCAAACCCTGGACATCCCCGTCGGTCTGATCGACAACGCCTGGGGCGGTTCGGCGGCCGAAGCGTGGGTCAACCGCGACGTGCTGAAGGAATCGGGAGAGTTTGACGAGTTGTTGGAACGCTGGCGCAAGACCGAGTCGACCTACGACCACGAAAAAGAGATCGCCAAGTACAATGATCGTTTGGCCGCGTGGAAAGAATCGGGCAAGGGCCGGCGCCCGGCGGCGCCGCGAAACCCGCTGGTCGGACAACATCGACCGGCCAACCTTTACAACGGCGTGCTCTACCCGATCATCGGATACACGATCCGCGGTGTCGTCTGGTACCAAGGCGAAAGCAACGCCGGCCGGGCGTATCAGTATCGAGACTTGTTCCCGACCATGATTCAAAACTGGCGAGATGAGTGGGGACAGGATGAGTTCCCGTTCTACTGGGTTCAGTTGGCCGATTATAGGTCAGAGGCGTCACAGCCGAGCGACAGCGATTGGGCCGAACTACGTGAAGCTCAAACGATGACGATGGACAAGTTGCCCAACACCGGCGAAGCGGTGATCTTGAACTTGGGCGAGGCGTCGGACATCCACCCCAAGAACAAACAGGACGTCGGCAAACGATTGGCTCGTTGGGCGCTGGCGAAAGATTACGGCTATGACATCCCCTACCGCAGCCCGACGTACAAGTCGATGAGTGCAAAGGATGGAAAGATCGTGCTGGAGTTTGATCACGTCGGGGGGGGCTTGGACACGTTCGACGTCCCCACGCCGCTCGGGTTCACAATCGCCGGGGCCGACAAGAAATTTGTCGCCGCGAACGCCAAGATCACCGGCAAGACGACGATCGAAGTCAGCAGCGATGCCGTCAGCGATCCCGTCGCGGTGCGCTATGCCTGGGCGGATAACCCGGTGTGCAACGTCCAGAGTAAGGAAGGACTGCCGATGACGCCGTTCCGTACCGACGATTGGAAAGGGGTCACCGCGGACGCGAAGTGACGGTGTTGCAAATGTACGACGGCCCTGCCGGGCCGTCGATGGTCTTTATGACGGATTTGGTCGTAGCGGAAGTCGCCAAGACTTTCGCGAACCGCCGGCCCTCTCTGGCGTTTGCTTGCTGCGCAAACGCCGTCTCTCCCACAGGGAGAGAATCTTGATTGGTTGCGTGACGCTGCAGTAATCGAATTCACGTTCAAAGTCGACCGGAGCGACGGCCCGGAAGGGCCATCGTGCAGCCGGGGAAGCGAGCGTCTTTCACCGGACGCGTCGCCTAAAGGCTAGACACCAACGTGCGCTACTCACCCACTGAGGTGGTGACTTCGAATCCGAGGTCTTTGATCATTTGATAGTCTTCATCGGGGGCTTGGCCTTGGGTGGTCAAGTAGTCGCCGACGAAGACGCTGTTGGCGACGTACAACCCCAGCGGTTGCAGCGTCCGCAGGTGGATTTCTCGTCCGCCGGAAATCCGTAGCTCGCGGCTCGGATTGACGAAACGGAACATGGCCAACGCCCGCAAGCAGTCTTGCGGGCTGAGGTCTTTCTTGCCCTCCAGTGGCGTGCCGTCGATCGAGTTCAAGAAGTTCAGCGGTATTGACTGGACCCCCAATTCCTTCAAGTCGAACGCCATCGAGATGATGTCGTCATAGGTTTCACCCATCCCGATGATCCCGCCGCTGCACATCTCCATGCCGGCGTCGCGGACGTGACGAAGGGTTTGGACGCGGTCAGCATAGGTGTGCGTCGTGCAGATTTCTGCGTAGTACTCTTCGCCGGTGTTCAGGTTGTGGTTCACGCGGTCGACGCCACACGCTTTCAAGCGATCGGCTTGCTCCTTGGACAGCAATCCCAGGCAGGCACAGATGTCCAAACCGTATTGCTTCTTGATTTCCGGCACGATCTCTTCGACCGCCTTCATCTCGCGCTCGTTCGGCCCCCGCGCGGAAATCACCAGGCAATAGGTTTTTGCGCCCCGCTCGGCCGCCAACTTGGCGGCGTCCATCAGCGCGTCGCGCTTCAGGATGTTGTATTTGGGGACCGGCGCCTCGGAGATCTTCGACTGGCTGCAATAGTGACAATCCTCGGGGCACAAACCGCTCTTGGCGTTCATCAGGAAATACAGCTGAACGGTTTTGCCGAAATGCTGCTGTCGCAACCGGAACCCGGCCGAGAGCAAGCGGAGCAGATCGTCGTCGGACGATTCCAGGATCTGTCTGGCTTCCTCCCGCGTCAATTCTCCGCCGTCCAGGATCCGATCGGCCCAGGCATCGAACGGGATGGGTGATGCGTTCAGAGCGGCACTTGTGTCGGGGGTGGTCAGGTCGGTCGCCATATCGGTTCTATTCGGTCGGAATCGGTTTGCTTCGAAACGTGCAATCGGTCACTATGTTCTTATGGAATCGGCTTGTCGGCAAGCCGGGACGACACAATCACGCTCATTGGTTTGGGATCGCTTTGATCCATTATTTTGTTCGAATCGGCGTTTTAGGGGAAATTCGGCTCGCTTCGGCACTCGCACCGGTCCCGCGTGGACGCCGCGTGGTGGTGCGATCGCCGCGGGGAATCGAGGTCGCCGAGGTGATTTCTCAGCGGCGAATGGCTGACGGGGCAGACGCCGTAGACCGCCCAGGTTACCGGATCGTGCGGCCGACGACGGATTCAGACGAACTGCTGGTGGCCCGGTTGGAGCGGTACAAGGGCGAGGCGATGGAGACGTGTCGGGAGCGTTTGAGCCGGTCGGGGTGTGACGCGCTGCTGTTGGATGTCGATCAGCTGCTCGACGGCGGCACGCTAAGGATGCATTTTCTGGGCGAAGTGACCGCCGACGCCCAGCGGATCGCCGATGAGATCGCGGGAGAATACGAGTCGATCGTCCGCACCAATCACCTGGCAGAGTTGCTGACCGAGGGCTGTGGCCCGGAGTGTGGCACCACGGGCGGTTGTGGAAGCAGCGGCGGCGGCGCATGTGCCGGTTGCAGCGGGTGTGGGGTGTGAACGCGCCCCGTCACGTCGGTGGGAATCGGGACAGTGATGGCAGAATGATCCGGGGCAGAATGATCCGGGGCAGAATGATATGGGGCTGAGTGATGAGGCCTGTTTTTCAGTAGGAGGGGGCGTCTTCACTTGATGCCTATGCCCCTCGCTGCGCTCGACCCTCCTATCCAGAGGTCGTGCGGTTTTTAAACTCTGAAATACCGGGCGATTACGACTTCACCCTCCCTGGCAGGGAGGGTCGCGGAGGAGTGAGCGACGACGCGGGGAGGGTTGATCCACGATTCGATGTGACCAAAGGACAAAAGCTTGTTCGGCAATTCACCGTTCGACCTCCCCTCGCTGCGCTCGACCCTCCTGCCAGGAGGGTTTCTTCCAAAAACCGCACGGCCTCTTCCAGGGAGGGTGAGTTCTTTACCAGAGATCTAGGGCGGGCTTTCCGGTCCTTGCGCAAAGCAAGCGAGCGTTCCGCTACAGGATTTCCAGCAGTTCGACTTCGAACACCAGCACTTCGTTGGGGCCGATCGCACCCGGGCTGCCACGATCGCCGTAGGCCAATTCCGGCGGGATGTACAGCATCCACTTGTCGCCGACCTTCATCTTTTGCAGTGCCATCTGCCAGCCCTTGATCACGCCGCCGACGACGAATTCGGCCGGTTCACCGCGTTTGACGCTGCTGTCGAAAACGTCACCGTTGATCAGGGTTCCGGTGTAGTGCACGCGGACCGTGTCGCTTTGACTGGGGGATCCTCCGTCACCCGACTCGATGACTTTGTACTGCAGGCCCCCGGCGAGTTCTTTGACGCCTTCTTTTTTCAAGTTGGCTTCCAGCCATTGTTGGCCCTTCGCTTTATTCGCTTTGGCTTTCTCCTGGATCGCGGCTGCCATTTCTTGATGACGTTGGTTCAGCAAGGCTTGCAGTTGCTGTTGGACGCCCAGCAATTCCTCGTTGGAAAGTTGCAGTTCGTTTTGGGCCAGGGCATCGGTCACGCCGGCGGCAAACGCCTGCGGGTCAAAGTCGTCGGCCTTCAGGCCTTGTTGCCGCATTTGCTGGCCCATGGAGATGCCCAGGAAGTAGCCGATCGGGTTTTCCTTGGCGAGGTTGCCACCGGAGGCATCGGCGGCGGTTTGGTCTTGTGCGTCGGTCATCAGCGTCATCATTGAGACGGCGGTGATCACCAGCAGGCAACGATACATTGGGAGTGTCCTATAAGTGGAAGCAATCGCCGTTCATCACGAGGGAAGAAACGGAAGCGGGCTCCAAGGTGAAGCCCTTTGAGGGGGAAATGATAACAAGATCCGTCGCAGACGTAACGGACCGGGGTGGGGATTTCCCGTTCCTCGGACCATCCGACTTCACCCTCCCTGGCAGGGAGGGTCGCGGAGGAGTGAGCGCTCGGAGCGGGGAGGGTTGATCCGCGATTCGATGTTACCAAAGGACAAAATCTTGTTCGGCAATTCACCGTTCGACCTCCCCTCGCTACGCTCGACCCTCCTGCCAGGAGGGTGATTTCCAAAAACCGCACGACCTCTGCCTGGGAGGCGGGTGATCCGCGTGTGGCAGTAATGACAGGCTGGAAGCCTATCCCGTGTTTCACCCGACCATCGCGGGGGAACTGGTCGCTCGGCCGCGGGCCAGGAAGTCGGGCCAGACCTCGTCGCGGAGTTTCTGCTCACCCAACAGCAGGGTTTCGTTGACGTTCAGATTGCCTTCGAGAATGTGGGCCGAATTCAGGGCATAAAAACCCGGCACGCTGGTCACGACCGGCGGCAAACGGGTGCTGTAGTCGATTGTCGACAGGGCGGCGACGTACCTTGCCCGTGCGACCTTGAATTCCAACACATCGTCCCGTGAGAAGTGGTCGTACATCTTTTCGAGTGTTTCCAAGCAACGTCGCTTGTAGTCTTCGTCCGGTTCGGCCAGATCGGGATGGTCGTCGGTCATGTACTTGGGCAGATAAACCAGATGATGACCGCCCAACTGTGATTGTGAATCGACGATCGTCGACATCTCGATCACGCCGGTCAGCGGGACCCAGGTGTCGGTGATGTTGGTGACGTAGTAGGGGCTGATCGGTTTCTTCAGCAGCATCGATCCGCAGACGACACCCAAGTACTTGATCGCCCGCAGCTTCGATTTTTCATCCTCGCGCAGCTGGTCGCATTGTTCGGCGATCAAGGGCGAGGCGATCGTGGAAACGACGTTGTCAAAGGTCTCCACGCGGCCGTTGCCGAAATCGACTTCCAACCGCCCGGCCGCCGAGTCATCGGTCTTGCGAACACTGTTGACGCCGTGGCCGCTCAGTAAGCGGACGCCGCGATCAGACAGTTGTTTGGTCCAGACGTCCAAGATCCTGGCATAGCCGCCGGGGACGTAGCCGAACATTTCTTTCTTGGCCCCACTTCGACGTGCCTTGTACATCCGCTGGGTGTGGGCCCAGATGAACGCGGCGGAGGTTTGGCGATAGGCGTCGCCCAGTTTCGCTTTGAGCAGCGGCAGCCAAACTTTTTCGAACGCTCCCTTGCCCGACCAACGCCGCAGCCAAGTCTCGACGGACTGTTGTTCCATCTTGCGGAAATCGCGAATCTTGGACGCCAGAAAGATCGTGCCGCCCAATCGAATGCGTTGCAGTATCGACAGCGGCGGGAAACGCAGAAATTCCAGCGTGTTGCTCATCGACATCAATTTGCCGCCGGCGTAGAACCCCGTCTTGGTTTCGACCCATTGCAGCTCACGCTCCAGGCCCAATGATTCCAATTGGCGACGCAGCACCGAATCGCTGAGCAGGGTGACGTGGTAGAAGCGATCCCAGGTGACGTCACCGAGTTTCCAGGCGCTGGTCAATCCGCCGAACTTGGGCGCCGCTTCGGCGATCGTCACCTGTTGACCTTTGGCGGCCAATTCGTCGGCGATCTTCAATCCCATGACCCCACCGCCGATGACCAGCCATCGCGGCTGGCTTTGTCCGGGCTCATTTTCCAACGGCACGATCTACTTGCCTCCCAATCGGTGACGCGAGAGCAGCTTTAGCGTCAACCAGATCGTCTTGAAGACTTGCATCTTGCTCGCCCCGCCTTTGCGGTCGTATCGCAAACGCAACGGGGCTTCGCCGAACAGCGCGCCTTGTTTTCGCAGTTTCAGCAGGATGTCGGCCATGCAGGAGAAACCCGTTTCGCCGACGAACGCATCACCGTGGTCGGCAAAGCCTTGGCGAATGACCGAAGCCCGATAGGCGCGGAAGCCGGAGGTGTAATCGCGGACGCCGCGGGTGGGAAACAGGAGGGTGAACAGCAATCGTGCCCCGACGGACAGGAAGTGTCGTTCGATCGGAACCCCGACCGCGCAGCCGCCCGATTCGAATCGGGACGCGATCACGACATCACATCCTTCATGAATCATCCGCACCATGCGGTCGATCAGCCCCGGCGGGTGCGTGTTGTCGGCATCCATGGTCACGATGATGTCGCGTTCGCCCGCGCGATCGACGGCTTCACGCAACGCGTCGCGGATGGTGATCCCCAGTCCCTGATTTTGCGCATGCTGCACCAGATGCAACGGCATTTGGAATGACAGTTGGGAAACGATTTGGGCCGTGTTATCGGTGCTGCCATCGTCGACCACCACGACTTCGTAGGGCAACCGGTTGTCGGCAAACGCCTCGCCGATCCGCTCCAGCAACTCCGGCAGGGCTTCCTGTTCGTTGTACGCCGGAAGAGCTAGGAAAACCTTGGCCGGCCGAAATCGCGGGCCGCGACCGTCGCTTGCGGGCGTTTCCAGCGGAGCGACCGCGGGGGAAGCCTGGGGGGGGACGTCGCCAAGAGGGGTGGGGTCCATGGGGAGAATGACTGTTTGAAAAGGCCTGCGTGGGGAAGTCATGGAGATGGGGCGCAGTTTAAGTACGTTCGGGGGGCGGGCAAGCGATTTACATTGATTTGGTCAGGTAAATCAGTCCGGCGGTTCGGGTTATCGGCGATCTGCGAATGAGCAGCAAACGTGGGCGAAGGATTCGCACCAAGGGTTTGTAGAGACGAAGCGTGATCGGGGCCAAGAATCCGCCGCAGCCCTAAGTCGCCTTCCTGGTGAGCAGCACGCAGGTCATCACCAACGCGACCATCAACGCCACTCCGCTCAGGCTGGTGATCACGTTGAATCCCAGTTCGCCCAGGTCCAGACGCGACAGAAAACTCCGGGTCGAAAGGTAGTTGAATGCCGGAAAGACCAGCAAAGCTCCCAGCACGCCGCGGATCGAGGGGGAAACTGACATCCAAAAGTCCGTGTTTGCCAACAGCAGACCCAGGATCGGGGCGACGACAATCAACGCATCGTAAGACTGGTGGTACAAGCTGGTCAGTGTGGCGACCACGATCAGACAACCGGTACCGCCGACGATACCATCGTCCAACTCGCTTCGTTGACGTTGATACAAAATCCACATCGGCCATGCCAGGATCAGCATCATGGCAGCCAATTGAACGGCCGACCCGGGATCGCTGCCGGTCCATTTACAAACGGTCGCCAGGGCATCCAACCGGGTCCAGGATTCGACCGGCGATTCGCCGGGGGTATTCATGTGAATTTCTTGCGCGGTCGCGATGTCGTCGACAAGCTTTTCAAATCCCGCCGCCATGTCGACCGAACCGCTCGCGCGGATCCCTTCGTGGTACGCCAGGTAGGTCATCGGCAGCCCCGCCCCGACCACACTGATTGCCGCTCCGATCAACAACGCTTTGAAGTTGCCGCGAGCCAGCATCAGGAAACCCAGCGGCAAAATGAACGTCGGCTTTGCCGAGACAATCGCCAGGGCCAGTGCCGCGACCAGCGGACGGTGTCGGGCGAAGTGGATTGCGGCGATCGTCGCCAGCGCCAATTCGATCGTGAAGTAGCCGTTGTACAGCGAGATGTGTCCGCTGCGCGAAAACACCATTGCGGCGGCAATCCCCGCGATCCATCCCACGCGTCTGTCGACTCGCGCGGCCGCCGCGGACAGCATCGCCAGCAGCACCACCAGCACCAGCGAAATCGAAAAGTACAGAACGTCCGCGACCGGCAGTGGCAAGAACGTCAGCGGTGCGTGCAAGACCAGAATGATTGGCGAAAAGAACGGGATCTGACGCGAGACCGGGTACTCGTCGGCGTATTGCTGGCCGTAAGGACTTTTGCCGGCCAATAGCGCGGTGGCGGGGAAATACAGCCCGTTATGAAAGTCGCACATCCCTTGGGTCGAGAGATCGCGTGACCCAGGCGTCTGATAGCGCGAGACGGTGCGGATCGCGGTCAGGGCGACGCCGAGACAAAACAGCAAACAGACGATGGCGGTGATCGCGAGGTGTTTGCCGCGGTCGGTCATCCCAACAACTCTCTTACCGCCGCGGTGATGTCGTCTTTTCTCATCAGCGATTCGCCGACCAGCACCGCTTTGACACCGCCGCCGGCCAACCGCTCCAAGTCCGCATGCTCACGGATGCCGCTTTCACCAACGATCAAGCGGTCCGGAGGAATCGACGGGCAAAGATCCAAGGTGTGCTGAAGTGTGGTTTTGAAAGTCCGCAGGTCACGGTTGTTGACCCCGACCAGTTTGGTACCGGTGGCCAAGACGGCATCCAGGTTCTCGGGGGCGAACAGTTCGATCAAGGTCTGCATCCCCAGTTCGATCGCGAAATCGTGCAGCTGTTTCAGTTCTGCCGGCGGCAAGCATTCGGCGATCAGCAACACGCAGTCCGCGCCGGCATGACGTGCCTGCAGGATCTGGTAACGATCGACGATAAAGTCCTTGCGCAAGATCGGGATGTCGACCGCGGCGCGGACGTCGCGCAAGTAGTCCAGTGATCCTTGAAAGAACGGTTGGTCGGTCAGCACGCTGATGCAGGCGGCGCCGCCATCGACGTAGCACTTGGCGATGTTTACCGGATCAAAGTCCTCGCGGATCAGGCCCGCCGAGGGGCTGGCCCGTTTGACTTCGGCGATCAAGTTGACGCGCTGGCCGGCGGCAAGTGCGGCGTGAAAGTCGCGGCAGGGCGGCAGGGCGGCAAGCTCGGCTTCCAATTCGGACGCGGGGACGACTGCCTTATCGCGCGCGATCGTTTCGCGAGTTTTGACCAGGATGTCGTCAAGGATTGTCATTGCGTAGAAACCAGTGTGTCAGCCCAGTCGTCGTTGGTGCGCAGGATTAAGTACGATGGCCCTTCCGGGCCGTCGTCCGCGGACTCCCCACGACGACCTCGAAGGGACGTCGTACACCAACAGGTTACTCCGTGCGTTAGCGGCGCGGCCCCGCGATTGCGATTAATGTTTAAAGTGCCGACGCCCGGTCAACACCATCGGCAGATCATGTTGGTCGCAGGCTTCGATCACTTCGCTGTCACGTCGCGAGCCGCCGGGTTGAATGATCGCGACGATTCCCGCTTCGGCGGCCGCTTCGATCGAATCGGGGAAGGGGAAGAACGCGTCGGAAGCCAGGATGGCTCCCTTGGCGCGATCGCCCGCTTTTTCGATCGAGATTTCGACACTGTCGACACGGCTCATCTGCCCCGCTCCCACGCCGACCAGCGAGGTGTCTTGGGCCAACACGATGGCGTTGCTTTTGACGTGCCGGACCATTTCCCAGCCGAACACCAGGTCGTCCCAAAGGTCCTCGTCGACTTTGGTTTGCGTCGGGGTTTCCCACTGCACGCGGGGGCTGGTCAATCGGTCGGCATCCTGCACCAACATCCCGCCGCTGATGAACCGGCGTTGGATCGCCGGCGGCGGATCGTCCAGGATGCCGACTTGCATCAGCCGCACGTTCTCGCGCCAACGCGGACGCGTGGTCAGCAATCCGACCGCGCCGGCTTCGAAATCCGGTGCGACGATGGCTTCGATGAACAGTCCCGGTTCGCACAGCAATTCGGCCGTCGCCATGTCGACGGTCTTGTTGAATCCCAACACCGATCCGAACGCACTGAGCGGATCGCCGGCGAGCGCCTTGCGACAGGCGTTGGCCAGCTTGGCGTCGCTGGCGGCACCGCAGGGGTTGTTGTGCTTGATCACCGAAACCGCGGGATTGGACAGGCCGCGGACGATTTCTAACGCCGAATCCAAATCCAGCAGATTGTTGTACGAGAGTTCTTTGCCGCTGATCTGTCGCGCCGAAACCAAGTTGGCACTGCGGACGGTCGGATCGCAATACAGTGCCGCGCGCTGGTGCGGGTTTTCCCCGTAACGCAATTGGGTCTTGCGGCGCAACGCCAAGTGCATCGACGAGGGGAATTCGCCGGCGATGCTGTCACCCCGCATGTAGTCGGCGATCGCGCGATCGTAGGCCGCGGTGTGGTCGAACGCGTCGGCGGCCAATTGCTTTCTCAATTCCAGCGTCGTGCCGCCGCCGTCAAGCTGTTCCAACAGTTCGCCGTACTGCTCGGGGCTGGTCGCGACCGCGACGTCCTGGTGATTTTTGGCCGCCGCACGGACCAGGCTGGGGCCCCCGATGTCGATTTGCTCGACACATTCGTCGAAGGTGACGCCGGGCCGGGACGCGGTGGCGGCGAAGGGGTACAGGTTGACGACGACCAAATCGAAGGGAACGATGTCGTGGTCGTCGATCGCGTCCATGTGGTCGTCGCGATCGCGGATCGCCAGGATCCCGCCAAAGATTTTGGGGTGTAGCGTTTTGACGCGACCATCCAGCATCTCGGGAAAACCGGTGTACTCGGCGACATCCCGCACCTCGATGCCCGATTGTTCCAGGTGACGCCGCGTGCCACCGGTGCTGTAGATCGTGACACCGTCGCGCTGCAATCCCGCTGCCAGATCGGCCAGGCCCAGCTTGTCGCTGACACTAATGAGCGCGTTTCGAACCGGGGTGACATTTGACACGGGGGGCAGACCTAATGGGGGAGGTGCGACGGGTGAACATGCGGTTTTGACGCGAACCTCAAAACCGTTGATGGCAAATTAAATTCGCGGGCGCAGCGAAGGTCAACCGGACGCCGAATGCTTTGTCCCTGCTGGATTTCAGGATTACCAAACGAAAAAGGGATATGTCTCCGTAAAGCGAAGCACCCGGTGGGGCGTTTGTTTTTTGCGACTTGCTCCGAATCGCACGGGCTTTAAGTCAAAAGAGACAGCAGCGCTTCTGCCCGTGCCATTCGTGCCGGCCCGCTTTTCGCGCCGGCCTTCGAGTGGACCGCAGTTTGTCCTATAACACGTCGTTCTAGCCCCTGTTTCCCTGAATCGCCCCAATTAATCCCCATCCGATCGATGTTAGCTGCCCGAGTAATCCCCTGTCTGGACGTGCACGGCGGACGCGTCGTCAAAGGAACGAATTTTGTCAATCTGCGGGATGCGGGCGATCCGGTCCAGGTCGCCAGCCGTTACGAAGCCGAAGGGGCCGACGAGCTGGTTTTTTTGGACATCACGGCCAGCCACGAAGAACGCGACATCATCCTGGATGTGGTTCGCCGCACCGCCGACTGCGTTTTCATGCCGCTGACCGTCGGTGGCGGCGTGCGGACGATCGAAGATGTCCGAGACCTGCTGAACGCGGGCTGCGACAAGGTGTCCATCAACTCCGCCGCCTGTAGGGACCCCGAATTTGTTCGCAAGGCGGCCGATCGCTTCGGCAGCCAATGCATCGTCGTCAACATCGATCCCAAGCGGGTGATCAAGGACGGCCAGGAGTTTTGGGAGGTCCACATCAACGGCGGCCGGAAACCGACGGGTCTGGAAGCCGTCGCGTGGGCGAAAACCGTTCAGGACCTGGGCGCCGGCGAGATCGTGTTGACCAGCATGGACGCCGATGGAACCTGCGACGGATACGATCTGCCCGTCACCGCCGCGGTCAGCCAGGCCGTGTCGATCCCCGTGGTCGCCAGCGGCGGGGCCGGAAATCCGTCCCATTTGGCCGAAGCCATTTTACAAGGCAAGGCCAGCGCGGCGCTGGCGGCAAGCATCTTTCACTTCGGCCAATACACGATCGCCGAAACCAAGCAAGTCATGCGCGACGCCGGCATCCCCGTGCGGCTGTAGGCAAAAGGTGGCGGACACCCCCATCAAATCAGCACGGGTTTGTCGAGGACGCGTCGGACGGGCACGAATTGGCCGGCGTGCATCATCGGGTGCGTGGCGATCAGAATGAAAACGCCGCCGACGTTGGGGCAGATCTGACGCAGATGCTCGGGGGCTTGTTTGGCCAAGTCCTCGTCGGTTTGGGCATCCAGGGCTTTGAAGGCCGCTTCCTTCAGTTCGGCAAAGTAACCCAGGTACTCGTCTCTGCTGGCGAAGTCCGCCGGATCGTCGCTCGCGGTGTTTTCTTTGGAATGTTTTTCGACAAAGCCTTCCGGCAGCGCGACCGCAAACCCCGGTGCGATCGAATGGAGCAGTCCACACTCGGCGGTGATCAGGTGTCCGAGCTGCCAGGCGACGTGGTTACAGCCTTTGGCCGGCCGCGTCAAAAGCTCTTCGTCGCTCAAATCACTGACGTAGGACGATAGGACCATTCGGCTAAAATCGTACGTCTGGCGAATCGCGTCTTTTCCGTGCATGGTTGAATCTTGATGGATGGAGATGATGAAAGTCGTTCGCAGTGACAAGGATGTCTTTATAGCGGTTGGGGCCGCCGCCGGTGTGCCGACTTTGGATGTCAAACGGCGGATCATCGTTTGAGATCAATTGACGCGGCACTAATTGCCGACGAAACGATCAAACAAGGACCGCGCCCGGGCCACGTCATCGGTCCCGTCGACGACGACCCGTCCGTCACGAAACAACGTCAACTGGGTCGTGTCGTCGATCTGCAATCGGGTGAAGAAACGTGTCGACTGGACGGTGCCGATCGATTCCCAACGCCGCGCCATTTCGGTCAGATCGATTCGCAAGTTGTCGGTTTGCGGATTCAGTTGCACGGCGTCGCGGCCGCACAACGCGCCTTCGCTGCTTTGAAACGCATCGCCGCGCAAGAATTCGAACTCGCGGCCGACGCAGGCGATACAGTTGGGGGCGATGGCGGGATCGAGTTCGACTTGGCGGATGCGATTGTTCCACAAGTCGATCGACAGCACGGAGCTTGAAACGGCGTCGCGGTTGCCCGAGATCCACTTGATCGCCTCGGCCGATTGCAAACTGGCGATCAGGTGGGTCGCCGGTCCGATGACTCCGGCGGTGTCGCAGGTGTCGACCGCGCCGGCCGGCGGCAGCTGGGGAACCAAGCATCGAAAACACGGACGCTCGTTTCCATCGAACAACCGCACCTGTCCGGCCGCGCCGACGCATCCGCCGTGCACCCAAGCGGTGCCGGTGGCAAGCGCCCAATCATTCAACAGGAATCGAATCCCGAAGTTGTCGGTGGCATCGACCACCAGTTGCGCGCCGTCCAAGACGGACTGGATGTTTCCCGCATTGACATCGGCGACGATCGGCGTGAGTTGGACCTGGTCGTTGATCTGTCGCAGTCGATGGCAGGCGGCTTCGGCTTTGCTGGCTCCCTGGCGGGCGTCGTCGCTATCGAACAGTGATTGGCGTTGCAGATTCGTCCACTCGACAACATCACGGTCAACGATTCGAATTTGACCGACGCCGGCTCGACACAGGAGTTCCGCGGCGACCGTTCCCAGCGCGCCGCAACCCAGGACGGCCACGTCGGCTTGTTCAATCCGCTGTTGCCCCTCGGCGCCGATCGGGGCGAACTGGCGTTGGCGTGCGTAGCGGTCAGGCGAAGGTGGAATCACGAAGAAAGTTGCGTAGCGAGGGCGAACGTCAAGATGCAAAGGAAAGAGGTTCTGTCATGGCCAATGTAAACCATCTCGCCGCGCGTGCCGAGTTGCTTCGCCAGACCCGTCGCTTTTTTGATCAGCATGGTTTCTTGGAAACTCAGCCGCCTTGTCTGTCGCGCGACTGTGTGGTCGACGCGTACCTGGATCCGTTGACACTCGATTCGAGTGCGCTTGGTATTTCGGATCCGCGGCTGCCCGAACGGTTTTATTTACAAACGTCTCCTGAGTCGGCGATGAAGCGGATGTTGGCCAGCGGTGCACCGTCGATCTACAGCGTCGGTCCGGTGTTTCGTGGCGGTGAAGCCGGACAATGGCACAACATCGAATTCACGATGTTGGAATGGTACGAGGTCGGGGGGGACATCGAATCGGCGATGCGATTGACCGGTCAGTTCGTCGCGTCGATTCTGCAAGCCGACGGCTACGATTCGCTCCCGTACCGCGACGCCTTTGGGCGACAACTTGGTATCGATCCGATCGAGGTTGGCGTTGACGATCTGCGTGACCTGGTTGGCGGGATCGATGCGTCGATGGCCGCGACGGTCGGTGATGATCGCGATCAATTGTTGGACTGTCTATTGTCCGCGCGGATCGCGCCGACGCTGGGGTTGGAGCGTCCGGTCCTGTTGACCGATTACCCTCTTTCGCAAGCGGCACTGGCTAAACCGTCGGCGAAGGACCGCCACTGTGCCGCCCGGTTCGAACTGTATGTTCGCGGGATCGAAGTGGCCAACGGCTATGATGAATTGCTGGATGCCCGGACGTTGCTGGAGCGTTATGAGGTAAACAACCGAAAGCGGATCGCATCGGGGCGCGAACCACTGGAGGTCGAGACGACGTTGGTCGCCGCAATGCGTGCGGGTTTGCCGCCATGTAGCGGTGTGGCGCTGGGGATCGATCGGTTGTTGATGTTGAAGGTCGGTGCCGAAAAAATCGAACAGGTGATGGCGTTTCCGATTTTTGATGCATGACCAGTTTGGGCAATCGCGCCTACCCGTCTGTGGCGGGCCATCCAGAGTGCCAAGATCGACCAAAACGGCCTTGAAACGCTACGCCGCGTGGAAATGGTGGTTACAATAGTGGCAGCCTCAAAAACCAAAGGATCACACCGATGTCTGACGCGCTTGCGCCAAGTAACCAGCGGGCCGCTGGGAAATCATCAGGAGAAGGCTTAGCCAGCAAACCGGTCGGTCGATTGACCGTCAATGCGGCTTTTCTGAGGGAGATTAAAGACGACAACCGTCAATTAAAATCGCTCTGGGATCGCCTGATTCCGATGTTTTCGCATCCGGAAACTGTCAAGAACCATTGGCCGGAACTGATCGCCTCGCTGGCGGAGTTGAGAGACCAGTTGGCGATCCACTTTTCGCTGGAAGAGGCTTACGGTTACTTTGACGATGCCGTCGATATCGCGCCACATTTGAGTTTGAACGCCGAAACGCTGCGCTCACAACACTCCACGCTCTATTCACAGATCCGTGACTTGGCCGATGGGATTCTAGAATTGAACAGCGAGGCGTCCGAACACGTCACCAAGCTGATGCGTCGTTTCAAAGCGTTCAAAAAGAGTTTTGAAAACCACGAAGAGTCCGAGTTGAAATTGATTCTGGAAAGTTTCGACGACGATCTGGGCGTCGGCGATTGATCATTTTCCTACCTCCAAAATCTTCCTACCCTACTCCCCACTCACATCGTCCTGGTGCGTCGGTGGGGATGAGGGCACGGATGGCAGAACGATACGGGGCAGAATGATGGGATGCCCGTCGGTTGGGGACAGGGTGTATCAAGACCTTCCCACCGGTCAGGCGATGCCCTGGCCGCAAACCCGATTGCGGCCCTTGCGTTTGGCCTGATAAAGCTGCTGGTCGGCCCTTCGGATCAGTTCCATGCCGGTCTCGCCGTGCTGGTGGTCCAAAACCGCAAACCCGAAGCTGGCGGTGATCTCGAGCGGTCCGGCAGCAGTCTGGAAAGGTTGATCACAGACCGCATGGCGGCAGCGCTCGGCGACCTCGGCTGCTTCATCGGCCGCGGTGGCCGAGAGCAGCAAACAGAATTCTTCGCCGCCATAGCGGGCCAACAAATCGTCTTCGCGACACCCGGCCGAGACACGTTTTCCGAATTCGCGTAACACCTCGTCGCCGACCAAGTGTCCATAGTTATCGTTGACGCTTTTGAAATGATCGATGTCCAGCATCACGACGGTCAGCGGTTGCTGTTGGCGGACCGCGGCGGCGATCGAGCGATTGAGGGTTTCCAGCAGGTAGCGTTTGTTCATCGTCCCGGTCAACGCATCGCGCGTCAGCGCCGAGTAGACCGTTTCGTGGTACTGCGATTCGACGCTACCGGCGGAAAGGAATTTGAACAGAAAACTGCCCAAGCGAATCGTGTCCCCGGAATTCAGGCATGCCCGTTTCACTTGGTGACCACCGACAAACGTGCCGTTGGTGCTGTCGAGATCTTCGAGTTCAAAACCGGACTCGGTGCGCCGGATGACGGCGTGTTGTCGCGAGACACTGGTGTCTCGAAGCAACAGATCCGAACCCGACTCGCGGCCGATCAACAATTCGTCTTTTTCAATCAACAACATCCCGTCGACGACATCGGGCGGGTAGATCTGGACCAAACAGGATTGGTCGTTGCGATGGCTGAGCGACGGATCGGGCGAACGTTGCAACGTGGCTTCGGGTTCCAGATGCACCGGTGTGTCGATGGGACCGTCATGGACCGAACCGTTGGCGGAATCCTTTGCCGAGCCGAGCAGGCCGTCGGGATTGGTGTCACCCTTTAATGGGTCGGGGGTGGTTGCAGCAGGCATCGTGTCAGTTCATCAAGGTCGTTGGGGACGCTTTGGAGTCTGTCAATCGGGCTCACAAAGATGGGTCACACTTCGCCATCCGCCTGATCCGATTGTGTCGCCCGTGGCGGCTTGGTCGGCGAAACCGGGGCCACAAACCGATCGTTCCGCTGATCCGGATTGTATCAATCAATACCGCCATTCGGAACCGAAGTAGCCGCTGATGCCAGGCCGAAAGACTCCCAATCCGCTGCGATAATCGATGTGTTCTTGATAGAACTTGTCGGTCAGGTTTTCCACGCCGCCGGTCAGCAACACCGGGCCCATCCAGCGGTATCCGCGGATGTCATAGGTGGTGAAGCCCGGTGTCGGTTCTTCGTCCAGCGATTCGGCGACACGATCTTGATTGTCGACCACACGGGCAGAAAACTCGATCCCCCAGCGCTGGCCGGGACAGGGATCATGCAGCAAGAATCCGATGCGGGCTTCGAGCGGATGGATGCCCGGCAACGGTTCGTGATCGACACCCTCCAGATCGCTGCGGTCGGGCAAGTAAGAGAGTCGCGCCGGGGCGTTGCGAGACAGGTCGCGGCCTTCGGTGTAGCTGGTGATCCCGAACACGGTCAACCAGTTTCGCGCGGCATGCTGGGCGTAGAACTCTGCCCCGGCGATCGACGCCAAGTCGGTGTTGACGAAGTAGGCGCCTTGTTGGAAACCGTCGACGGTTCCCGCCGGATCGATCAGGTCATAGGTGATGTAGTCGTGAATCCAACTGTAGTAGGTTTGAACGCCCAACTGAGTCGTCGAATCTTCGTACTGTAAACCTGCGTCGACTTGCAGGATTTTTTCGCTCTCCAATTCCGGGTCACCCTGCAGAAACGTCAGCCCCCGTTGCAACGATCCGATGAACGAGGATTCGACGTACATCTCGGTCAAGGTCGGGTTGCGGTGTGCCGTGCCGATTCCGGTGTTCAGCGACCATCCCGGCGAGAAGCGATAGTTGGACGTCAGGTATGCCGAACCGAGCAAGAAGTCTTGGTCCAGGTTCGCGTCCTTGAGCAACGAGAGCGGGACCGGGACCCCGTCGACGATGTCATCGGAATCGGCGAACACGCCATCGATGCGGGCACCGGCGGTCATCGTCCAACAGGCGTTGATCTGTTCGACGTCTTCGACATAGACGCCGACGTCAATGGAATGACTGCGGGGGATGGGAAAGTTGTTGTCCGACGGCGGTGCCACCGGTTCGATGTCGTTGAGTTGTTGATTCAAAATAATCAAATCGGTGCCGACGGCGACTTCACCGTTTCCGGTCAGGTAGGTGCTTTCCAGCCGGTAGCCGCCCGACAATCCGTCACCGTCGGTCACCGCATAGCCGTCAAAGCCGCTGGTTGATTCCAGACTAAATCGCAACTCGGGAATCTGGCGGTTTTTTCCGGGCCGCAACGTGTCGCCTTCGAAACGCGTGCGGTTGTACCAGACCTCGGCTCGAAACCGGTCGGCAAACCCCGGCGCGGTGTGGGTGTACGTCACTTCGTAACCGTCGGTGACCAGAAAGTTCAAGTCATACACCAGGCCGGGAAATTCCACGTCGGTCTGATCCAATCGCAAAACATTGAATTCCAGCGATTGCGTCGGGGACAGGTCCACGCCAAAGGCGACGAAGATGTCACGCGACTTGTAGCTGGACGGCATGAAGAAATCCGATTCGCCGGTTTCATAGTCATTGCCGGTTGCATGTCCGTAGCTGACAAAGAAACCGTAGCGGTCGCTGCCGCCGTTGAACGACTGGCGGCCATACCATTGCTGGCCGTTGCTGTTGTACGTCGCGCTGGTGCTGCCGTGGGTTTGGAACCCGCCTTGATAGCGAGGGGCTTTGACAAAGTCCAAATCGACGAAGCGAAATCCAGGCCCGTACTTTGCCGCATACGGGCCTTTGATCAAGATCAGGTTGTCGATCAGCCGCGAATCGATCTTGCTCATCATCGTGTCCAAGTCCATTCGCGCCGGTGCCCAGTACGACCCCGATGCCAGAACCTGGCCGACGCGTTGTCCGCGAACCCGCGTGTCGCTGACGATCGGCGTGCGGTGCTGGATCGCGACCCCGTGGGCGGCTTTGGATCGTTCGACCAAGTGCCCGATATCGCTGGTCCGGCGTCCGGTGGCTTCGGCCGAAAACACCGCGTCGGCGGCCGGGCTGTGGGCTCGATTGCGCCGCGCCGGTGGCAGGTCATCGACTTGATTGACATCGCCGAACAGCTTTGCCAGACGCTCGTCCGGTTTCAGCGACGGTTGAGGGTTTTGCGACGCGTCTTTGGGGCGGGCGGATTGAAACGCAAGGTCGGATGAAGGATCCGGCAGGGGCTGTTGCGCACCGACCAGTGCCGCCAAAGCGCAACACATGGCCCAACAGGCAGCGATTCTCGTCGTGGTGTCCAAGCCCATGGGTGTCCTTTCCCGTTACAGATTGTGAGGTCCCTCGCGAATCGGAATGATGGCGCTGTGATGTCTTGGCGAGGGACGTAAGCGGGGAATCGTCTTGATCCAGCCGAGCGGAACGGTGCGGAACACGGATTTGACGGAAAACACTAACGGCAATTCGCTGGTGTGCAGGCTTTAGCCGCCCCGTCGCTGCTCCGCAGCGGGAAAAATCGCCTAAAGGCTAGACACCAACGTTGATGCCCGTGCGATTCGGGTCGGATCCCCCCTAAGCCCCAGCAAGGTGATGCACTGCTAGCCGGCACGCAACGAGCGAAGTTTCGCACGTTGGGATTCGGTCAATTCCTCGGCGTTGATCTCGTTGAGTAGATTCTGGATCGTTGCCTGATCGACCGCCTCGGGATCAAGGGATCGTCGATCGACAAGCGTTGTCGCCCAATTCAGTCGGTCGGCATTGTTTAGCAGTTGCTGGTCTCGCAAGATTTCGTACGCCAGCGTGGCATGCTGTAGATGTTCTAACTGTTCGGCGGTCGAGTCGCCGTCTGCGTCGCTGGCGTTGGTCGAGGCGCGGATGGTTTCAGCCATCGCGGTGTGCGTCTGTGCCAAACGCCGCAGAATGTCGGGGGTTGCCGATTCACTGAGCAGTTGTTGGTAGGTGGCGATCGAACGGGCGAACAATCGCTTTGCTTCTTGACGTTGCTGTTCGTTGCCGTCGGACCACAAACGGCCCAAATTATTTTCTGCCGTTGCCAGGTTCACCCGAAAGAACTCGTCGGCATCGGCCAGCAACCAGGTTCGTTCCAGGTCCTCGATCGAACTGGCGTAGTCGCTGGCCGCTTCGTCTTTGCGGCCGAGCTTCACCGCCACTTCGGCGCGACGGAGTTTGGCGTGGGCGAGTGATTGCATCCAATCGGTTCGCTGGCCGAGCGATTCCAAGCGATGGCCGAGGAAATCGATTAGGCGGGTCCAGGCTTGGAACGACGCGGGGTAGTCACCGATTCGGCTGTGGTGCTCGGCATGTTCGGTCGCGATCGTTTCGTACCGTTGGATGTCGCTGGGGTTGCCACGATGATCGGCCAGCCAACGCGCCCATTCGGCGGCGTTGTCGTAGCGTTCGGGCGAGAACACGCGTCGTTGTGCGGCGGACTCGGTTCGCTGGATCACCATTTCCAATCGGACCCGCGCAGAGATTGCTCGGGCGATAAAGATCGATGGTTTAAAGTCGGGGGCTGCGGGCGGTTCCCAGGGCAACCAATGTTGAAGTTCTTCACGGGATGCGATCGCGTCGGCCAACGGAGGCGACGTTTCGGTCGCCAGTGCGCGGCCGATGGTGGTGTTGATTCGTTCCAGATGAACCAGTTCATCCAGTTCCGGTTGATGCAAATGCCAGTCATCGCCAAGCCGGGGGACACCGTGCCGGTGCCCGGGACCGGATCGGTACAGCGAAACATGGGTGACCAGATCGACGGCGTGTCCCAGTTTGTCCAGGATGGAATCCGCAACGGCAAAGTGTTTTTGGGATTCGTCGCGTTGTCCGCGCATCCGATACAGATCACCCAGACGCAGATGGCATTTCACGCGTTCCAGCCAGACCAGAGTGTTGGTTTTGAACGTATCCTCGTCGACGTCGTCGCTGAGGTGATCGACGATCGGATCGATCGGTTGTTCGATCAAGCGTTGGTACTGGTTCAGTGCCTGGCCGATCAATTCGTTTCGTAGCGGCGTCATCGCCGGATGGAATTGCAAGGAACCGCTCAGGTCGACCAACCAGGTGTCGGCGGTGTCGCGTGCATCGACCAGCCGTTCGAGCGACTCATGGTGTGCCTGGCGGGCTTCGATTCTCGCTTGCCGTTCGGCCTGATGGGCCGAACGGATCACCAGGGCACTGATCACCGAGACGACCATCAGCAAGACCACCGCGACGGCGACCGTTGACGCGATTCCGCGATGTCGGCTGCACCAACGAACCGTCCGTTCGACCAGCGTTTCGTCGTGAACCGACACGCGGAGGCCCGTCATGAAACGCTGCACGTCGTCGGCCAAGGTCTCGACGTCCCGGTAGCGTCGCTCGGCACTGGGGGCCATTGCGGTGTGGACGATTTCTTCCAGTGGTTTGGGCACACAAGGTTGCATCTGACGCAGCGGCGTGCATTGGCCTCGGCTCGCTCGCCGCAGCACCGTTTTGATGTCCATGCCCTTGTGCGGATGGCTGCCCGCGATGATTTCATACAAGATCACGCCGAGCGAATAGATATCGCTGTGGCTGCCCATCGATGCCAGCTCGCCCCGAGCTTGTTCGGGGGCCATGTAGGTCGGTGTTCCGATCACACTGCCTTCGGATTCCATCGGCCCGGAAGAACGATAGCTGCCCGATCGGTCGTCCTGGTGTCCGGCACCGTGGACCGTGGTTTCGTCGGTCGCATCGTCGACATAGCGGGCCAACCCCCAATCGACGACGATCGTTTCACCAAACGCGCCGGCCATCACGTTGGTCGGTTTTAGATCGCGGTGAATGATGCCGCGGCGATGCGCATAGGCCATCGCATTGCAAACATCGATGAATCGCAGCAGCAGCGGTGTGATCGCTTCGAGCAACTCGTGCCTGGCCCAGCGCCGGTCGGGTTGCTTGGCATGTGCGGCGCGGATGTGATGACGCAACGTGTCGCCTTCGAGCAACTTCATCACGTAATAGGTTTCACCCGTTTCGTCGGCAACCAGTTCGTGGACCGGGACGACGCCGGGGTGCTGAAGTCCGCTGGTGATCCGCGCTTCGTGCAGAAACTGCTCGCGCTGGGCCGGTTGGATCTTACCGGGGTTGCTGATGCGTTTGACGGCGACTTCGCGTTGCAATTGACGGTCCAGGGCGCGCTGGACGATGCCCCAGCCCCCGCGCCCCAGTTCGCCCAGCTCGACGTACCGATCGGAATGGCGCGAATGCGGTGAATCCGCGGTGGTGGCATCGCCGGTGGATTTACCTGTCGCGGCGCGTTTGGACGACGTCGACCCGAGCGTGCATTCGGCGTCCGGCAGGTCTGCCTCGCGGTCGCGGTGGGACGGCGGCGGGCCCGCCGGATCCGCGTCTCCGGTTCCAGCGACGTGCGCCGGCTTGCCGGCTCCCCAGACGGTTGCCATCGAGTCCTCGGCGGCGGGGGCAGGCGATTGATCGGCGGGGTGAGGCGGTGCGGCGTGACCAGTTCGGGGCTGATTTGATTCGTCGGGCAAGAAGCGGCCGTTGATCGTTTCCATGTCGGTTCTAGACGGTTCCATGTCGGTTCTGGGCAGTGGATCGAGCCGCGCGAATCGATCGTCGGGATTGTGAGGGACGCTTGGGGGATCGTGGTTGCATCCTCCGGACGCATACGTAAACGTAGGCCGCCGCGAGCGGTCCGAACGCCGTTTCTGGTAATCCCCCAACGTCCACTCAAGTTTTTCCCGGGATCCGCAATGTCCGATGCACCCTGTCACGTCCGACCGGCCCGTCCAGACGACGTGCCGGAAATCTTTGCGATGCTTCGCGATTTGGCCGTCTTTGAAAAGTTAGAGCACCAATTGACCGCCGACGAAGACGACATGCACCAGGCCCTGTTCGTCGGCGGCCACGCCGAAGCCTTGGTGGCGGAGGTCGCCGCAGATGCCCCATCTAAACCGCAGTTGGTTGCTTACGCGATCTACTTCGAAAATTTTTCGACGTTCCTGTGCAAGCCGGGCATCTATCTGGAAGATATTTACGTCCGACCGGCTTTTCGAAAGCGGGGCATCGGAAAGGTCTTGTTGCAAACGCTGGCCGGGATTGCGGTGGAACGGAAGTGTGGTCGGATGGAATGGGCGGTGTTGGATTGGAACCAAAACGCCATCGACGTCTATCAAGCCATCGGCGGGGACGTGTTGCCGGACTGGCGAATCACCCGCTTGGGGACCGACGCGATCGAGAAGTTGGCCGGTGGATGCCAGGGTGACGGGTGAAGCGTGAAGTGGCGTTGTCACTCGAGCCCCAAGCGTGTGAACCGGGACGAAGACGAGATCGCAGAATCAGCGAAAGCCTTGGCGGCTTCCGCTACTGTTGGCTCTCTCCCACGATCACTCACATAACCATTGGGCGGCTTCGGGGGCGAAGTAGGTGAGGATTCCGTCGGCGCCGGCGCGTTTGAAACCGAGCAGACTCTCCATCGCGACGTCGCGTCGGTTGAGCCAGCCGAGCTGTCCGGCGGCGGATAACATCGCGTATTCGCCGCTGACTTGATAAACGAACGTCGGTACGCCGAAGGTTTGTTTGACGTTGCTGAGAATGTCCAGGTACGGCATGCCGGGTTTGACCATCACCGAATCGGCGCCTTCGGCCAAGTCGAGCGCCACTTCGTGCAACGCTTCGTCGGCTTGCTCGGGAGATTGCTGGTACGTCTTCTTGCTCGCCCCGGCCAAATTGCCTTTGGAACCGACGGCTTCTCGAAACGGTCCATAAAACGCGCTGGCGTACTTGGCCGCGTAGGACATGATTTGCACGTTGATGTGGCCGGCGGATTCCAGCGCGTCGCGGATCGCGCCGACACGGCCGTCCATCATGTCGCTCGGCGCGATGATGTCGCATCCGGCATCCGCCTGGACCACGGCCTGCCTGGCCAGGATGTCGACGGTTTCGTCATTGACGACGTCGCCGTCCCGCACAATTCCGTCATGCCCGTGGCTGCTGTAGGGATCCAGGGCGACGTCGCAAATGATTCCCAATGAGTCACCGACGGCGGATTTGATTTGACGCACCGTGCGGCAGACCAAGTTGTCCGGGTTGGTCGCCTCGGCCGCATCGGGGGTTTTCAATTCCGCCGGCGTGGCCGGAAACACGGCGATCGCCGGGATCCCCAGGTCGCGGGCGCGTTTGGCGGCATCGACGATTTCATCGGTTCCCAAACGATCAACGCCCGGCAACGACTCGATCGGCTGCAAACCGCTGCCCGGATGGACAAAGATGGGCCAGATCAGATCGCTCGGGGTGAGCGAGGATTCGGCGACCAAGCGGCGGGACCATTCGTAGCGGCGTTGCCGCCGCGGGCGTGTTCGCGGAAAGGATCCGCGTGAAAAATCATACATCCTGCGAAAACTCGATTGTTTGGCCCTCTCCTCGCCGCGCCCATCCACATCAAGTCAAGAATTCACCCTCCCTGGAAAGGAGGGTCGAGCGTAGCAAGGGGAGGGGCGTTTGGTGGTGTTAGAGTGCTTCCGAGCCACAACGAACCCTCCCCGCTCCGAGCGTATACTCCTCCGCGAGCCTCCCAGGGGGAGGGTGAAGATCACTGATTACCGATCACGGCAACGACGTGGCATTCGCCGTTACAAGCCACGTTCTTCGGCGAAAGACTGGATCCGATAGAAGCGTTGTTCTTCGGTCGCATCTTTGACCTTCAGTTTACCGTTGCTGTCGATCATCAGGAACATGCCTGGTTCGACGATCGTTTCGTCGTCGACAATTTCCATCGGTGCGCCGCCTTCGACATCGATCACGGTCGCGGACGATTTGATGACTTTGGGGGCATCCGTCTTTTTGACTTCCAGGGTAATCGGATCGATGACGTCGGCCGATTCGACTTCGGTACTCAACACGGTGCCTTCGGTCGCCTCCATCCGCGCCGGCACGAACACTCCCAAGCTCGGGTCAAAGCTGGATGCGACGACTTCTGCTTTGGGCGGTTCGGCTTCGATAACGATTTTTCGGTTGCCGGCCGTCACGACACGTGGTTTGGTCGGTTTGACGCTTCCGAACACTGCGCGGTCACCTTGCGGCAGTGCGGTCGGTGCGCTGGGGTCGCTCCAGTCGCTCCAGCGTTTGTAGTTGCGTTTTTGCGTCTGTGCGGCGTCGGCCGACAGGGTGACGTAGCGTTTGTAGGCCTCGGGGTCCAGGTTCTTGCTTTTCGGTTGCAGTTCCGGAGTCATGGGAAAGTTGGGATCGTTGACCGCGAAACGCACGCGATAGACATACTGGCGGCCCAGTTTTGGGGCCCGCGGGTCCATCGGCTCGACCCTGCCATTGACCTTGTAGGTTTTGCCAGGGATGTAGGCAAAGTCGTAGAACCGCAGCAGTTTGTAATCGACCGGGTTTTCTTCGGCGGGCTTGCCTTCGTTGGCCGGCCGGCCGCCGCCCATGCCGCCGCCCATGCCCATCATGTCATAACCCTCGTCCATCCCCATGTCCATGTCCATCCCCATGTCCATGTCATAGCCTTCATCCATGCCACCACCAAAGGATCGCGTTTGACCGCCAGCGATGTCGACTTCAAAGTCTTCTTGGCTGACCGGTCCGGCGTTCGCTTTGGCCGCTTCGGCCTCCTTTTCCATCTGTTCGGCCAGCAACACCCGCTGTGATTTCAACGGGACAAACGGGTGTGTCGCGATGTCGGTGTAGGGGTCCAGCACGATCGGGGGAATCCACATCGTGACCCCCGGAATCCGGTAGTCGTCGGGAACGATTTCAGGGGCAAATCCGGACCAATAATTAGCGGCATTCCAAATCGTGACATCATTACTGTCACGCAGGATCCAATCGTTTTCGGTCAATTGGTCGACGGACTTGTTGGTGACGTCGGCACGCTGAACTTGGTAGGACACGTATCGCGGGCGGTCACGCTTGTTCGGTTCGTACTCGGCGGCGTAGGAGAGCGCCTCTTGGTAGGCATCGATCAACTGCTTGTGAGGAATCACAGCGGTCCCGGCGATGAACAGACCGATCCCGGGAACCGGTGGTTGGTCGTCACCGGTGCTAAACGATTGAGTGGTTTTGGGGGTCATGCCGAGGTTCTTGTCGGCGGCCAGTTTGCGGATCGGTCCGGAGGCTCCGGCCGACGACTCCATTCCCATCATGTCCATCCCCATCATGTCCATGCCCATCATGTCCATTTCCATGTCCATGCCCATCATGTCCTCTCCGCCCATCATTGCGTCCATGTTGTTTCGACGGCTGCGTCGAGAACTGCGTTTGGGTTTGGCTTCGACGACCTCCAGTTCGTCGGCGGGTTCCAGATCGCTGAGCGCATACAGGCCATCTTTGGATCGATAGGCCAACGTGGCGATCACGCCGGTGGCCCGAACCGCTTCGGGTTTGGCGAGCACGGGATCCTTGCGTCGGACTTTCTCCTTGCTCGCTTTGGACAGGTCCCAGGGACCGGGCTGATAGAGACTGGATTTGATCGGCTGAAGGAACTTTTGTTGTTCCATCGCGATGTCGAACTTCGGCTCACGCGGTGCCTCAGGGTCGTTGACGATCGCTTCGGTGTGGTCGTCGTCGACTTGCCGTTTGACCTCGGTCGCATTTTGCGCCAACCGGTCCGGATCATGTTGTTCGGTGATGATGGGCTGGCCCATCCCACTGTAGATCAGGAAGCCGGACAATAGCACGACGATCACAACGATCAATTTTTCGAAATTGTAGACCGCAAAGTCTTTCAGTTTATCGGCGTCCATGGTGTTTCCCTGTCAGCGGGTACGTTGGTTCGTCGTGTGAATGGGTTTGTGTGTGCAGCGTGCGACCGGTTGGCAACTCAGGCGGGATGCCATGAGTGACCAGGCCGATCAGGGGATCGCGACGGGGATTGCCATCGCGGTCGGTGGTGTGGCTGCCGGCGGTGTGGCTGCCGGTGGTGTGGCTGCCGGTGGTGTGGCTGCCGGTGGTGTGGTTGCCGGTGGTGTGGTTGCCGGTGGTGTGGTTGCCGGTGGTGTGGTTGCCGGTGGTTCGGCTGTTGGCGGTTCGGCTGTTGGCGGTTCGGCTGTTGGCGGTTCGGCTGTTGGCGGTTCGGCTGTTGGCGGTGTGGGTTCGCTGGGGCCGGGCAGGGCGTCGATCACTTCGGCCGATTCGTCGATCGATACGTCGTCTTTGACCTTCTCGATACCGAGCGATTCTTCGCTCGGTGGGTTGTAGAAATAAATCAGGCCGTAGATTTCGACTTCCATGTCCATCGGGAACTCGTCGGGGGCTCCCGAAGTCATTCCGCCTCCCATGCCTCCCATGTCCCCCATTCCCATGCCGCCCATCATTTCGTCTTCCATCCCCATCATGTCGTACCCTCCGCCTCCGCCGCTACTGCTGGTGGCGCCGCCCTTGGGCATGACACGGACTTGGCGGACATCGACCATCAGCGGGGCGCTACCGCAGGCGGCCAGCAGGCGGGCGATACTTTGTTGGTTCATTTGCAGGTGCAACATGACGGGGACGCGTTTGGCGACCGCAATTGCGACCTGTCCGGGGTCGTTGCTGCTGAAGGCCCCTCGCAGGGACGAGGCATCGATAGGTTCGTTGGCGGTGTTGACGTAGCGACTGTCGCCGGGGTCGGAGCCTTCGCTGTCCGTACCGCCGCCCATACCACCCATGCCTCCATCGTCCATGGCATACATATCTCCCATGTCTTCCATCATCATCATGTCGTCCATGCCGCCGCCGAACCCGGCGGTGATGCGAGACCCAGGTTCGGAGATGCTGCCTTGGTTGAAGGTGACCGAGCGTCCGATGGAAAGTTTCTTGATCTCTCGAATTTCGGCTTCAAAGGCTTGCTGGGCACCACCGTTGACGGCGGCGACGATTTCCAGCAGCTGTCGCATGATCCAGAGGTTTTCTTGGGAGTAATAGACGTCCAGTTCCGAGGGATATTCCTTGACGCCACGCCACGGGAATAGGTCCTTCAGCACGGCTTCCTGGCTGCTGGTGCTCCACTTGACGACCGGTTCTTCGATCGCGCCGGTGATGTTGACTTTGGCGCGCCGCGTCGGTGCTCCCCCGCCCATCATCATCATGTCGTCCATGCCGTAATCCATCCCCATTCCGCCGCCGCGTTTCTTGAAATCGGCGGTCCAGTCTGCACCGGCGATCTCTGCATAGCTGGGCAGGACTTCGCCGATGTACTGCTCGTACCGCCGCAGCAGCGCGGGGTTGACCTGATAGGCATCGGACGAGGGTGGAAACTGCTCGTATTTTTCAAACGGCAGTTTCAGCCGATTCTTGTCAATCTTGCCGGTTTCCGGGTCACGGACATACTTGAACTCGTTGACAAACTCATCTTTCAACTTGGTCGGCCAAGTCAGGATGCCGCGTTGTGCGTCGAAGACGTTTTGCCAGGCGGTGAGGACTTCCTGTTTGCGGACTTCGATCTTTTCGTTCATCCATTGGTGTGAAAGATCGTTCGGCTGGGTCGACAATTCGCCTTGATACTGCCTCACCTTCTGAACATCACCTTCGATCTTGCGAATCTGTGACTCTGTCTGGGCATTCAGGTCGCTGGTGGACAGATACCAAACCGCCAAAGCCCCGATCAGGACGATCGAGCTGCCGATCCAGAATCCATGCTTGATGGCGACGGCCAGGTACTCTTTGACTTGGTCCATGATGATTGCGTGGGTTGAGAAAAGTGAAAGTGGATGGTGATCAGCCGGGCGAGTCGGCGGGGGGGCTTAGGGGGTGGCGGCGACGGTGTCGTCCAAGGTTGCGTCGGTGGTTTCCTCGGTCGGCGTCTCTTCCCCACGCAGTGCCGCTTCTTCCTCGGCTTTCAACCGTGCGGCTTCTTTGGCTTCCATCCGCTGCGAATGGGTGGTGGGGGTCCAAAGGAATTGGAAGGCAAAGTCCATTCGCCGCGCCGTGAAGAACTCCGGTTCGGCATCGGGGTCGGCTGCCGCGGCGGCGCCCGCGACTGGGCCGACGCCCACGGTGCCCACACCGGCGAGAGGAGGTTCATATTCTGGATTGGGGATCTTTTCTTCGATCGCCGTTTCGATATCCAGCATCAACGGGTAACTGATCCCCAGCTCGGCCGGCGTGTACTCGATCAAATCCGCCGACGGGTCATTCGGGTCGGGCAGTCGGATGATCCGGTTGGCCACGTCGTCGGGCAGTCGGCTGGGGTCCAGGAAGGCGGTGGTCAAGTACTTGCGGGTGTGGTTGTTTCCATCCAGACCGACTCGTTCCGGGTTGTTGTAGTAGTGGTAGCCTTGCAACTCGACGACCCAGAACGGACCGGTCGGCGGTTCCGGTTCGGCGGGCACCTCGCCGGGCTCCCGGGTGATGTCCATCAGCTTTTCCCAGTCCGCCTTCTCGTCGGCGAATCGTTTCTTCCGTTTGTCATACCATTCGGTGATGTCCTCGTAGTACTTGGTTTCGAACGATGTGATTTGGAAATCGATTCGGTCTTCGTAGGGCACGTCCTTGGGACTGGGCATCTGGCCGGGCTCGACACCTTCGTACACACCGCGTGGGATGATCTGATTGACGCCGCGGATCAGCTCCATCCACAGCACGCGATTCTCCGCATCGCCGGTGATCTCTTCGCCGACGGCGTTCAAATAGGTGAGTTTCTTTTCCAGCTCGCTATCGGTGTCGCGGTGCTCGTTGGCGTAGTTCGCCATGCTGGTGACGGCGCTATTGGCGCTCTTCCAAATGTCATCGTGACTTTCTTGCCAGCTGTTTTGGGCGAAGTAGAAATTGGCGGACATGCCGAACATCAGGATCGCCAATCCCGCGACGGTCCAGGGTTTCTTGGCACGAATCATCCGCTGGGTGATGATTTCTTGCGGGACCAGGCTGGCATGGATTTGGGAGATGCCCAGCCCTTGCAAACACAGCCCGTAACAGACCGCGAAGGTGGTCGCGTTATCGCGGAAAGTCGGGATGGCCAGCACGTCGTCGCCGCCCAAACGGTTGAAGCGGTCCAGGGTGTGGACTTCGAAGCCCAGGTTCTTGCCCAGGTAGGCCGCCAGTCCCGGCATTTTGACGGTGTTCCCGGTGATCAACAATTCGGTGATGTCGGCTTTGCGATCGATGCTGCGGAAGAAGCCGATCGAACGCTGGACTTCGGTGACCAGGTCGTTGAAGACCGGGCGCATGGTTTGGAAGATCAGCTTGGGATCGACCGCTTCCCGCGCGTTGCGTTTGATGTGTTCGGCCTTGGCGAACGTCATCTTCAGGTCTTTGGTCAGCTGGCGGGTGAAGTGATTCCCGCCGATCGGCATGCTGCGTTGCCAGATTCGAAAACCGTTGGTGACGATCAAGTCCGAGCTGTCGGTCCCGATCGACAGAATCACGCTGGACGGCGGCGGATCGTCGGAGTTGAAGATTTCACCGTCCAGCCGTTCGCCCAAGCGGTCATAGGCGACCATGTTGTACAGCGCGATCGGGGCCAGTTGGACGACGTCGACTTCCAGGTTGGCGGTGTCAAAGGGGGCCAGTTGTCGGTTGGCCTGTTCACGTTTCATCGCAAACAACCCGACTTCGCTGTCGAGGGCATAGCCGTCTTCGACCATGCTGCCGGGCATCATCTGGTAATCCCAGACCACGTCGGACAATTCGAACGGGATCTGTTGACGGGCCTCGTAGCGGACCAGATCGGCAATCTTTTTGACTTCGACCGGCGGCGGTTTGAAGAATTTTGACAGACCGCTCTGGCCGGGGACACTGATGCAGATCTTGTCGGTCATCCCCTCGTTGCGTTCCATCAGTTGGCTGATCGCGTCGGCGATCAACTCCTCGGGATCCGCTTCGGGCTGACTTAAGATTTTGGGGTATTCGATGTAGTCGAACGCGGTCGCGACGACTTCTTCATCGACTTTCGTACAACGCAGCGCCTTGAGGGCTGATTGTCCGATCTCGATTCCCCAAACTGAAGTGCTCTTGGCCATGGTTGAACGCTAACGAAAAAGTGATGAGTGAATGGCTCGGGCCATCAAACGTCCGCTCCGATCGACGGCAACCAACCTTCAACTGCAGGTGTGGAAGCGTCAGCGGGTAATCCAATAAACGAATGATGACAAAAATCCTTGGGCGATCTTTGCCGGAATTGTGACAGATTTTTCGCCCCCGTTGCAAAACGGCGCCAAAAAATGCACCTCGCCTCCGGCACGCAGAGTACTCCGACACCGCCATCTTCTCCACGCTTGGCCGACCGCGATGTCAAATTTACCCCGCTCTGCTCGTTCCGAATGTGCTGATTGACCCAAAATTGCAATCGCTCGCGCACACCGATTCGCCCATGCGAGATCGGTTTGGGCGACACCCGTGTCGAATGCGTCACAGCAAACGTTTCCAAGCGATACCTTCGCTAGGGGGGATGGGAGTGGAAAAGGAGGAGAAAAGTGGTCCCTGTATCGCAACGGCCTCTGGGACGTGCTCTCACGTAGCTACCTTCGCCAGAAGCTGGATTCCGGCCCTCTGCACGCGGAGGTGAATCGGGGGCTGGTGACCAAGGGCTGTGCTGAGTTCCGGTGTGGGCCGCTGCACCGTCCACGCTCTGGCGAGCGTAGCTACGGTTACGTCGAACATCCGCTACCCCATTAGTTTATCCGTCCGGCGGGGCGATCGTCAAATTATTTATTCGCCGCGGGCTTCGTCCCAGATGGTCTGGCGGCGTCCGGGGGGCGGCTTTGAAGGCCGGGCATTTTCGATCACACTCTGTCGCTGCCAGGTTTTCCCCGCAACGTCCCTTCCCCGCATAGATCACCGCGATATGGCTCCCTTTGACGAGTGTTCGGTTCTGCTGCCTTCGGCCACGTTGGAAGATTTTCCGGTCGGAGGATCAAACTCGGATGCGCGGAGCCTGTTGGCCGGCTGGACGGTGTTGTGGCATCCGCGATTGCTGGCCCAGACCGAACAGATGCCGACGTGGTACCGTGCCGAAACGCCGCCCAACCCCGAGGGGCCGCGCGTGATCGTGGTCCCGGATCCGTCGTTGAAACAGATCCCCAGCGATTTCCGGCGCAAGTGCGACGCCAATCCCGATTGCGTTTGGGTGACCGGGGCGGACCGGACGGAGATGCTCGCAGGGCTGGGGGGCGCCCTGGGGATCGCTCCGGAAGATCCAAGTTGCCAGCCGCTTCAATCGGGGCCGCGGACGTTGGGCATCGAAGACTTCTTCGCCGCGGCGTACCTGTCGCTGCAGGTCCAGATCATGACGCGGCGGCTGCGGTACACCAGCAACCTGGACGAACTGCATCTTCAGAATCGGATCGTCGCGGCGGCCAAGGCGTTTTGCCAACGCGATGCGACGGCCGCCGCCGAGGGGCTGCACGATGTGTTTGATTGTCTGTCCGAAGAACGCGACCACTATTTTTCCAGCGATCCACATCTGGTCGATCTGACGCTGTTGACTCCCGGGGTCTTGAAATCCGCGATCGAGGCCGGTTGGCTGGAGCGATTCGAAGCCAGCGCGGGGGCGGACAACGATGCCGACGGGGTGTTGGGCACACCGCGCAACGTCTTGATCGACGCCGCGGTGGCGACCGAAATCGACGCCGCCAAAGTTGATGCCGGCAACAGCGAGCGATTCGACCGGTTCGTGCACTTGTTGTCGATGGGAACCGTCGGCTGGGCCGGCGGTGGTTTGGCGGGCGATTCAAGTTGTCTCGACGCGATGACGATGGCCTCGGCGCGTCATATGGTTGAATCGGGAACTGCCCTGGCCACGCGGGCGATCGGCCGCGCCCCGTCAGTCTATGGCACGCTTTCCGGATTGACGCCCGCCGACTTGATTCCCTGCCTCTCGGCGCTGGGTTACCAAGGGGTGATTCCGATCGATTTCACCGCCGGGATCGGTTTCGGCGACGAGTCCAAGGTGATCGTTTCGGGTGGCCATCGCGAACTCGAGGCATTGACGGCCAAGCCGATCGATGCCGCCGGCGATGCCGCGTTTCTGTCGCTGGGGGCTCACCTGGGCGAACTGATCGATTCGGGCGAGGTCGCGACGGCTTTGCTGGTGCATTGGCCGGAGCGGGTTTGTGACAGTTTTCTGGATCTCTGTCGGGCCGCGACGTGGAGTGTCGCGATGGGCCGTTTCTGGACCTTGCCGCGCTACTTTACCGATGGCGAACACCCCTATCACCACGGCACACTCGATGCACTTTCCAAACACTCGGCATCGAGCGTGGTGGAACGTCTCGTTGGTCCAGCGCCCGATGAAACATTGCACTCGATGGCCGAGTCGTTTTGCCAGACGGTGCGATCGGAGGCCCGCCGCACGCTTCGTTCGATCGCGCTGCTGGCCAACCCGCGGTTGATCGATGCAGCGGACGAGGTCGACGATCGCCGGCTGATCTGCCAGGCGATCGGAGTCGCGCCTGCGAGCGGGGAGCTGCCGGCAAAACACGCGTTGTGTTTCAATCCCCACGCCGTCGCGGCCCGACGTCAAGCGAAATTGCGCGGCGGCGCGCCGCCCGCTGAAAAGTTCGTCTATTCGGCAACCGCTGCCGGCGGCGCCGATTGCGACGTGACCTTTGACGTCCCGGCGATGGGGTTCACCCGACTGTCTTCGACGCACCCGGTCAAGAAGAAGGGGCTGTTGAAACGACTGACCGGCGCAGAGACTGGGATCGCGGAACCGGCGGTGTTGAAAAATGCGTTCATGGCGGTGGCCTTGGATGAAACCGCCGGTGGCATCTCCGGCGTGTACAGCGCGTCGCGCGGCAATCGTCTGTCGATGCGATTGGTCGCCGCCGCCGATTTGTCCGGCGACCCGGACGGCGGCACGATGGTTTGCCAGCGGATGCAGGTCGAACAGTCCGATTTGACGGTCGGGGTGATCACCGCATCGGGCGAGTTGCGGAACCGCGACGGCAACGCGATCGCCGAATTCACGCTGCGTTATCAGCTCCAACGGGGCAGCCGGCTGTTGCAGATCGAGGGTCAGCTGACGCCGAAAACCGAGGTGCGTGTCGCGTCGGAGTCAGATTTTTGGAAGAACTATTTCGCCTTGCGGACCGCCGTGGCCGGCGAGGCGGCGATCCTGCGCCCTTTGGTCCGCGACAAGGTGCACAGCGCGTCGTCCAAAAAGCTGGTCGCACCGCTGGGGGTGGTGATCGATGAGGCGGAGAAACAAACCTTGGTCGCTGGTCGCGGCTTGCCACTGCATCGCAAGGTCGGCGACCGTTTCTTGGACACGCTGGTGGGGATTCCTGGCGGTGGTGATGCGATCGCGTTTCAGGTCACGCTGGCGTTTGATTGTCCGTCGCCGGTGGCGATCGCGCGGTCGTGCATCGCGCCGGCAGACGTGTTTGCCATCGACCTGTCCGATACCGGTTCATCCGGCGGCGAAACCGGTCAGGCCTGGCTGGTCCATGTTTCCTCCGCCGACGTGATGGTCACGGAGATCGAGACCGCGCGGCGCCGCGACGGCAAACTTGCCGCGCGGATGCAAGTGATCCAGACCCGGCCGAAAACGTCCAAGGTCCGGTTGCAGTTTTGTGCCGCTGCCCGAGCCGCCTTCGTCGCCGATGCATCGGGGATCGAGCGGTCGCTGGACGAGTTGCCCGACGACGTCCAATGTGACGACGGCGTGGTGACGTTGTCGCTGGGGAATCACCAGGCCGTCGACCTGGTGGTCGTCTTCGACATCTAGTATTGCCGAAACAGCTTCATCGCCAATTCGGTCATGTTGCTGACGTTCATTTTTTCGATGACACGTTTTTTGTGTCGATCGATCGTTTGGTAGCTGACGTTCAGTTCGCCGGCCAGGCGACGCGAGGTGACGCCCAACAGGAGTTGCGGCAGCACCTCGCGTTCTTTGGGAGTCAGTCTGCCGAAACCGCTGCGGAGATTACACAGCGAGTCTTTGCCGGCACCGTCGGCTTGAAAGGCGTCCTCGACCGCTTCGACCAACAGGCGACTTTCCAGTGGGTGTGGCACCAAGTCGATGAAGCCGTGGCGGAGGGCCTGATGCAGCGTCCGGCGCGAGCGGTCGGCGGTGACGCCGACGACCGAGTAGCGGATGCCTTGGTCAGCGAACCCGCGGATCTGCTGCAACAGTTGATCCCGATCGGCGTCAAAGTCGACCAACAAGCACCCGGGCCGAAAAGAACTGAGCTTCTTGAACACCCCTTCCCAGTCCTCGACCTCCAGCGTTTGAAACGGAAGCGCATCGGGAAGAGTCTCAATCGAAAGACGGTCGCTTTGAAGTACGACCATGAACGGACGGATCCCCAGCGCGGGATTGCCGCTGTGACTAGCCTTGATCATTGTTGCCCCTTGATCGAAGTTAGGTCTCGGTAGTGTGAATTAGCTTGTGTGTGCTATTCAGTTTCCTTGGTGTGATTGAAGTGCTGTTGTCAAGTTTGCAGACCGTGTGTCGACTGCCCCTGACGACGTTTGGCAGGTTACACAAGGCGGCTTTAGCAAATCTATAGCAATTGGTGGAAAAAACTCGGGTGTGTTTCACGGGCGTTGAGTTGCCGGGCCCGTGCCCCGTCGTCTGAGAATCCAATCGATCGCCAGCACGGCCAACAGCATCGTCCAGAGCATCCAGTGGTCCCAGGCCGGCAGCTTGTGAATCAAGACCTCTCCGGGCGCGATGTCCAGCGACTCCAACAAGGCTTGGAGTTCCAGTGGCGACGAAACCATCTGTCCGCCTCCGGCATCGACGACCCGCTGCAACCGTTCGGGATTGGCTTGGGGATGCAGCCATTCGGTCGATCGGTGCAGCAGTTGAAGCTGCAGCGATTCGGTCGCGATTTTCTGATTCCCCAGCCACGCATCGACGACCAAGTGCGCCGTCTGCATCGGGCTGGAGCGGTCGTCCGACGCGGCCGCCAACCGGGCGGGAATCGTCACGGTGTATTGTCGGCTAGCCGGTTGTGGATTCATCGTCACGGACATCGAACTCGACGCGGCGGGATTGTCGGCCGCGGTTGCGGTCGGTTCCAGTTCGGCAACCAGACGTGTGGTCAGGCGGTAGTTCGTCGTCGGCACGAAAGAATCATCAAACGCCTGGACGACCAACTCGATCGATTCGTCTGGCGAATAGATGACCTGATCGGCACGCAGGACCAATCGGTTTTGCGATGCCTGGGAGTTTTCGGCCAACCAACGGACAACGTTCCTCCAGAATTTTTGGTAGTAGCGGTTGTCGCCTTCTCCCCATTCACGCTCGAACCGGGCGCCCCATCCATAGGTCGTGTCGGTGGACATGGCAAAGGTCCGCCCGCGGCCATAACTTTCGCAGGCAAACACGGGCATGATCCCGACGCGGGCCAACGGTGTTCGCGTTTGTCCGAGCAAGGTCGCGGCGGGTTTGACCCGCGAGATCAGATTGGTGCCGCTGAACGGAGGCATCGCATCAAGCGCCTTGCGATTGCGCCGGGGATCGTCCAGCAGATTCCAGATCGGATGCGATTGCGTCTGCGGGGGCACGGCCACCCGAAATCCTTGGTTCAGGTAGTCCCGCCGACCGCTCATATCGAACGGGATCATTCCCTCCCACGGTGTGCGGTCCCAGCCGCCGGCACCAAAGCTGGTGAATCCGCCGATCATGACGAATCCGCCCCCGCGTTGATCGACCAATTCAACCGTCCAATCGATTTGTTCGGGGGTGAAGGCCCGGAACGAAATGTCGCTGCAAATCACGACGTCGTATTGAAACAGTTCGGCCCGCGTGGACGGGAACCCACGATAGGGATCGTCGGTGCGTTGCAGACGCGGTCGTTGGGCGTGCTGGTTATCGACCGTCATGGCGACGCACTTGATGTCCGAATCGGCGTGCAAGGCGTCTTGCAGCCAACGGCTTTCCGCTGCCGAGGTTCCTTCCATGTACAACACGTTGAGTGTGCGATCCTTGTCGATCAAACGGAAGGGCACGCGGTTGTTGGTGTCGACGGCCTCACCGGTTTGAATCGGGACGTCGATCGCCAATTCGCCCAGAGCGGGGTCGGCAGTCACGACCAACTCGCAGGACGTTGTCCCTTCGCGGAGTGTGATCGGGAGCGAGGCCAGTGGTGGTGATCGGGGGCGATTGTCCGGCCGAATCGAAACGACGACGCGTTCGTTTTCAAAACCGCGGCTCTCGATCAACGCCCGGACCGTCGCGCGGTCGCCTTTGGACACCCGCGACGGCAGTGACAATTCGGTGATCGCGACGTCACCACGCAAATCACCCTGATCGGGGAGCATCGCGTGGACGGGGATCCCCAGTTTGCGATAGGCCGTCGCCAGGTCTTCCAATTGGTCCGACTGGTCCACGGCACCGTCGGAAAACAACACCACGGCCTGCGTCCGATCGTCTGCGACGCGCGACGAAAGACGCTTGAGCGCATCGGACAACAACGAACGGTCGTCTGCGGCCGTCAATTCGGTCAGCCCGGGGACCTTGGCTAATCGGGATCCAAAGCGAAACATCGGAAGGTCGATGTCGCGTTTCCGCTGGACATTCCGAGTGACCGTTCCGATCGTCTGTTTGAGTTGATCGAGACGCGACTGACCCTGGCCGAGTCCCATACTCTGCGAACAATCGACCAACAACGCGACTGCCGGCCGACGCGGCGGCATGACGGTTTCACGACGTTCAATCGGATTGAGCAGCAGAACCGCCAGTGCGATCAAGACCGACGCTCGCATGCCCAACAGGATCGGGCGTCGCGTTTTGGGCGAGACCGAGATCCGTCGTGCGATCCAGACCAACGCAACAATCACCGTTGCGATCCCCAGATACACCGGCATCGGATATAGCGGATCCCAAAGAATCATGTCAGATCACTCTTCGCTGGTCCCTGGACGTGTCCGCACGGGGTCATTCCACATCCTCGGAAAGCACCCGGTAGTAGTCGTCGACCATGTCGACATACTGTGGCGGGACGGGGCCGGTCGCCTGCTGAATCACACCGCTGAGGATGGCTTCCTGGATTCTCCGCTGCAACAATGCGTCGATGGTTCGTAAGCCCTCGACGATGACGGTCGGCGAGGTCGCAAATTCGGGCAGCGTTTCGATCGCGTCGGCCAATTCAGAATCCTTGTCCGCCATCGATTGCAATGACTGGGCAAAGCGAGTTGCTTCCGCGGCGGCAAGTGATCGCTGAGCTGGGGTTCGCGCCCGACGCACTTCTTTTAGCAGCGACGCGGCTCGCTTTTCCGCTTGCGTCAGCCGTTCCAGTTGGATTGGTCCCATCGCCTGCTGGACTCGTTTCAACCCCTCGGCCAATCGCGCCATTGATTCGGCGGCACGCGCTGCGGATGCGGATGCCGTGTGAATCTGGCCGCGCTCCATCGCATCGGCCGCCGACCGCATGTCCGAGGCAGATTGTCCGGGCGGATGTTCGGCCAACACTCGGGCAAGCGATTGCTGAACGCGAGCGTCCTGCTGCATCGAATCGGCCAGCAGTTGGTCTGCCAAGTCCGCGAGCTCTTCGCCGCGATCGGCAAGCTCGCGTTGTCGCGTTTCTGTTTCACCAGAGTTTGTTTCGACTGCTGCCGCGTCGGACAATGATTGTGTGAGCTTTTCTTGGGTGTCCGCCAGATTCTCTGCATGGCGTTTGGCGACGGCAAGCTTGTCCTCGAAATCGGGGTTGTGCCGTTGTGCCAAATGCTCGGAAAGCTGTCTTAATTGTTCGGAGGCGATGGTGGCTCGCGCGATCGCATTGTCCAACGCCTGGTCGTTGAGATCGTCGTCGGAAAGCAACCGGACGCTTGTCTGGATCGATTCCGCGGCGCGGCCGGCACGGCGTGGGGCGAGTGGACCGAACGATCCGCTTGCAAGTTGCGCCTCAATCTCCCTCGCTTCGGCCTGGGCCTTCTGTTGATCGGCGGCGAGTTGTTGTGGCGAACGCGGAGGGTCGGTGGTGTCGGTTCGCGTTTGATTCTCAGAACGGTTCGATGTGGTCGACTGTTTGCACGCCCCGGCGGACCGGCAAAAATTCTGTTGGTTCTGGATCAGCTTTTTAATCTGGTCGCGAATCGAGGCGAGCTGGGGTGTTTGCGGCTTGGGTTGTTGTTGTGGCGGTTTTCGCACCTTGTCCTTCAACTGCCGATCGACGTTGCGGGCCAACTGAGACTTGGAATTGCCTTGTTTTAGAATTTCACGCAGATTGCGTCGCGCGGCGATCAAGCCGGCCAACGCTTTTTCCTCGGCAGTTTGCCCACGTCGAAACGCTTCGGATCGTAGGTCATCCACCGCGTCGGTCATCCAGTCGACGGCGATGGTCAGCGATGGCAGCGGACCGACCTTTTGCTCCAACGCTGCAGCCAGCACCCGCGTTTTTTCCAGCACGGATTGCTGTTGAGACGACAACTTGGTCGCGGCTTGCTTGGGATCGAACTGTGGACGCTCGGCCGATTGTGTCACGACAAACGTCTGCCCCAGCACTTCACGCTGCTGTTTGATCAGTTTTTCCAGAGTCAGACATTCCCCCTGGCACTGGCACTGGTTGTCGCTGAATTCGTACTCGCGAGAAAAGGGGCGAATGTCGATGAATCTCAACTCGCTGGTGGTCCGTTGCGGTGCTGGTTGGCGGTTGTCGATCCCGACGGCGTAGTAGGTGATCGCTTGAGGGTAGGCCAGATCCAGGTCTTCCAGGGGCAGCGTCACGGTTTGCGCCATCGCGGCACTGGTTCGCCCGGTTTCGGATCGCCAAAGTGTTTGTTCGGGGCCATCATCGATCCGATAACGAAGCTGCACGGACTGGAATCCGTAATCGTCGAAGGCTTCGAGGGTGAATCGGACCTCGCTGGTTGCGATCGCTTCGGCATCCGTTTCGGGACTTTGGAATTGAATCACCGGGGCGCGATCGCGCACCACGTTCAAGTGTAACGCTGCCTCGTCGGTGACACCGTCGTTGGTCCGCGCGTGGAGTGCCGCATCGAGCGGTGAAACGCCGGCATCGATTGAAAGCGTCGCTGTCTCGGCAGAGATCGCCGCGGACGACGCCTTGGACGTGTCCGGTGTGAAATCGACATTGACCATTGCCGGTGGTCGGTTGTAACGCACCGACAGCTCGATTTCAGAGCCCTCTGGAATCGAGATGCCGTCGGGGTGCCCGTCGATGGTGCCCAACCCTGTGTAGCTGGGCGGTTTGACTGTGACGCTGATTTGTTCGACCGACAGCGGCAATCGCACCGGGACGCGACAGACGCCGCTGTCAAACGGACCGGCGAGGATTTGGACGTCCAAGTCGGTTTCGCAATTCTGGATGATCGCCGTCAGATCGCCCCACAACGATGTCTCGCCGGATGAAGTGACTGGGACTTCCGACCATCGGTTTTTATCCCCCGTTCGGTATCGCATCACGGCCGAGTCGATCGGACGGCCTTCGACCCGAAGACGCACGACCAAATCGTCGCCCCGGTCCACGTATTCCGGAAGAGGATCAAGATCCACGTCGCTGTAGTGCAGCGGAAAAAACAGTAGGCGGCCGCTGGCGATCCGCCATTGGGGTGAAAGAGTGAAACAGGTCAGCCAAACGACCGTTCCGGCAAACAGAAATCCGGCCAACACGGCGATCGGCCACGATTTCCCTAGCGGTGCGATCGGCCGGCCAAGCACCTGTTGCTGAGTCTGTGTTTCGAGTGCGGCGAGCAATTCGGGGTCGGCAACCGACACCGCGTTCGGTTGGGATTGGTAGTCATGGCTGGTACGAAGGCGTTGCCCAAGGTCTGGCCGACGTGTTTCGGCGTGGCAGATCGCATCGGTCGCATGGAATTGTGTCCACCTGCGAAGCGAAACTGCCAACCATCCGGTCGCGGCAATCACGCAGCCCCAGAGTGCCATCCGCAGGCCTGCGCTCACTTCAAAGTGATAGTCGGTCAACGCAACCAGACCGATCAAGACGAACCCGCACGACACCAGAGTGAACGCAACGATCATCTGGCGACGTTGCTGTTCCTGGTTCTTCAACCGGTCCAACTGCTGGTGGTGTTTTCCCGGCTTGGGAAGTTCGAGTGTCGGGCTTTCGGCTGTCGCACTGACAAGACTCATGGTCAACCACTCTCACAAAGGAACGTAACTCTCGCGCCGGCCCGGAAGGGCCGGCGTACCGTGATTCTGCGCGACGGCCCGGAAGGGTCGGCGTACAGCGAGTAGCGATGAATGTCATCGGACCATTTCATCACTCATGGACCCGGCTTGCAAGCAATAATTCGGAACTCAAGATCCCGATCAGCATCCAGACGACCCATGGCCATTTTTCGTCGGATCGGGCAACGCCGTCGGGGGCGTACTGCTGGCGTCGATCTTCTTCGTCGGTTTTGACCACATGTTCAGGCAATCCCAAGACCTGGCGGAATTCGTCGATTTCATACCGATTGAGTTGCGATTCGGCGGGATCGACGTTTCGCACGACCAGTGATCCCGATTCCATCCGGATCCCGGGAATCTGATCTGGGTGGTCAATGGGATGGGTTTCAACCCTTTGCAGGTCCTCCAACTGGCCGGTCAACCAAGCGGCCAGCTGACGCATCAGCGGGACGAACAAACGATTTTGTGGCCAGTCATTCCAGCTGCGGTCGGCGGACGTTGCGATCAAGACAAATCGGCCCTTTCCGACCGAGTGGCTGACCGCCAACGGCCACCGACGGCCGCGCAACAGCACGGTCGACTTTGGGTCGACCGATTTGATCGGCAGCACACGGTTGGCCGTCAGGCTGCGCAGATCTCCGTGCTGTGGATCCGCAAATGGACCGAGGGCGGGATGGCTGGAATCAAACTCCGTCACCGTGGCAACGCCGTCGGTCGGGCGGCCGAGAGTGGCTTTTCCCAGCAGACCGGCGGCGACTATGCTGTCGTGCACGACGTCCGCGGACCGATCGCCGGGAAACCAAAGAGCATTTCCCCCGGACTGAACAAACGCTTTCAGACGTTCGGCGTCTCGATCGGTAAAGCGACCGACGTTGGTGATGACGATCAAACGAAAGCCTGCCAAATCCGGAAAACCCGAGCCACGGTCCCAGACCAAGCGTTCGACCTCAAACGTTCTGGGCGGTCCGTCGCCGACCGCCGTCTTCAACCGCAGCGCGGTTTCAACAAAATAGGTTTCGTTCTCCCATGGGTGCGCTCCCGCATCGCCGTCGATCAGCAACAGGCGGTCCGGAAACCTCGCTTCGAATGCCAACGCGCGTTGATTGTCCCAATGCATCGGATCGTCGTGATCGACCGAAACGATACCTTGATAGACGCCCGGGCTGTTGATCGGCAGTTCCAGGCGAATCGATTGTCGCTGGCCCGCATCGAGCGCCAGCGGTCGGACGTTGGCGATCGTACCGTCGGGGCCGTCAAGTTTGATTTCCAGTTCCGCGTCGACCAGCGGAAACGCTCCGTGGTTGACCAGTTGTACGTCCACGCTGACCGGAACGCCGGGGCGAAGTTCCACTTGGGTCGCGGTGACGGATTCAATGGCAACGTTCTGCGCGATCGCCGGAGCAGGATTCTCGATTCGAATCGGGACGTCGGTCGGAAATGCGGAAACGTCGACTGATGGAGCAGCGATCGACTGTAGATCGCTCAGCAGCATCAAACCTTGATCGGATCGCTGGGACGCAGCCAGCAAGTCCGTCGCCCAGGCAAACGCGTCGTCGTATCGTGTCGCCATCGCGGAGGGCGAGATGGCATCTAGGTCGGCGAGTGAAACCGGTTCAACTCCGCCGGCGTCGAACAGTCCCACATGCACGTGCACCTTTGACCCGAGCGAGTCGAGGAACGCTTTGGCTCGCTGGATTGCCAACTGAATCGCCGACGTGCCGCCAGCCGATCGGACCGACATGCTGGCCGATCGATCGATCAAAACAACGACTTCACGTGTGCTGCCGTCGGCCGGCGTCTGGGGAAAGAACGGTCTGGCAAATAGCAACCCCAGCAGCAAGACCGCCAGGGCTCGTAGGGCCAGCAGAATCCAACGCTGGATTCGCTGTCGGCTCTTGGTTCGTCGGACGACTTGTTTGACGAATCGGATTGATCCGATCTCCATTGCGATCGCCTTCTGACGCAGCAGCAGATGGATCCACAGCGGCAACGACATCGCCGCGGCGCCGGCCGCCAAAAATCCGAGGTGCATCAGGTTCATCGAAGGGATCGATTCAGGTGTCGCGTGTTAAAAGAGTTCGCTGCGGACTCGGAAGTAATCTCTCAACGCGGTCGGCAGCGGAGTGACTGCGTTGATCGTGACGTAGTCGATTTCGTGCAATTGGCACCGCGTCTTCAATTCGGCTTGCCACTGGTCGACTGCGGCGACAAATTCGTCGCGGATCGCTTCGGCCTGGGTGACAATTTCTTCGCCCGTTTCGATGTCGCGAAACCGCACCGGACCTGACACAGGCATGGAAGATTCCAGCGGCGTCAAAACGTGGAACACGATCATTTCGTGGCCGTAATGTCGGAAGTGGGCCAGGGCGTCGGCGAGCCTTTCCTGCGGAAAGTAGAAATCGCTGATCAGGACCTTCAAACCCCGGCGTGGCGACAGTTCCGCGATTTCATGCAACACCCGTGGGTGATCACAAATCGGATGTTCACGCGATTGAGCGAGCTGATGTAGGAATTCCATGCGATGATCCGCCGTCCCGCGAGGCCGCAAATGGGTCAGGATTTTGTCGGCGAACAGTGTCAATCCGATGGCGTCACGTTGACGAAATGCCAAATGGCCGAGCGACGCGGCCAACATCGCCGCGCATGACCATTTGCGTTCGGCCGTCATGCTCCGACTGGCGTCGACGATGAATTGAACCTCCACGTTCGTCTCGGCATCGTATTCCTTGACGAACAGTTTTTCGTGTCGTCCGAAGAGCCGCCAATTGATGTGCTTGAGATCGTCACCGGGCATGTACTCGCGATGCGACGCAAACTCGACGGAAAACCCGACGAAGGGACTTTGGTGCAAACCATGCATGAAACCTTCGACCACACGATCGGCGATCAATTCCAGGTCGTCGGTTGCGCCCAAGAGATCCGCCGACGTCAGTTGCTGCGGTGAGACTAGGGACGTGCTCATGACGGCGTCGGTACGGTTTGGACGATTTGCTGGATGATCTGGTCGACGGTGACGTTTTCCGTTCTCGCTTGGAAATTCACCGCCAACCGATGCCGCATGACCGGTGCCGCGACGGCGCGAATGTCTTCAAAATCGACGTGGTAGCGTCCCCGCAAAATCGCACGCGCTTTGCCGCCCAGGACCAGACACTGCGTCGCGCGGGGGCTGGCACCGTAGCGGATGAAACGGCTGATCTGTTGTGGCGAGTCGGGCGAATCGGGCCGCGAGGCGGTGACCAAATCGACGGCATAGTCGATCACGTGATTGGCAACCGGGACACCACGGACGAGCGACTGGAGTTGCAGCACTTCGTCCAGCTTTAAAATCGGGTTCAGTGTCACGTCGGCATCGCCCGTGGTCGCTTTGACGATCTCCGCCTCTTCCGTTTTGGACGGATAAACGACCGGAATATTGAACATGAACCGGTCCAGCTGTGCTTCGGGTAACGGATACGTCCCTTCCTGCTCCACCGGGTTTTGCGTGGCGACGACGAAAAACGGTGGCGGCAGGTGATAGGTTTCGCGGCCGACCGAGATTTCTCGTTCCTGCATCGCCTGCAACAACGCCGCTTGCGTTTTCGGAGGGGCGCGATTGATCTCGTCGGCGAGCAAAAAGTTCGTGAACAGCGGCCCGCGGAAAAACTCCAACTGTCGGCGTCCGGTTTCGGGGTCCTCTTCGATGATGTCCGATCCGGTGATGTCCGACGGCATCAAGTCGGGGGTGAATTGAATCCGGCTGTATTCCATTTCCAACATTTTCGCGAGCGACCGAGCGATCAGCGTCTTGCCCAGTCCAGGAACACCGATCATCAACGCGTGGCCGCGGCACAGCATCGCGATCAGCAGGCTGTCGATCACCTTGTCCTGGCCGATCACGACACGGCTGATCTCGGTCTTCAATTCGGTACGTGCCTGTTGCAACCGCGCGACGATCTCGGGATGGTCTCCCGCGTTCACATCGTCGGTGTTCGGATTTTCGTGATTCATTCGCTGTTCGCTTCGGATCCGGCGTTGTCGATGTCGTGGGGGGGCAATTTCTCATTCAAACGGATGCGACCGGCCAGGAATCCGTCGATCGTCGCGGCCGCGGCATTGCCGTCAGCGGAGAGTGTCGCAACGTCGGCCAGTTGGTCCGATTCCGATGCGTTGCCGTCACCGTTATCATCCAGCCGCGGATGCTCGGTCGGAACAAGCCCTTGTTCGTCATAGTAACGGCGGACTTGGTCGGCCGTGTCACGAAAAAGTTCCAATAGCGTCGTCGGCGTGGGATGATTAACTTGCGGTGCACGGTCGGCGTTTTCTGGCTGTCCCGATGAAGCGTCGTCGGACACGATCTGTGCTTTCATCACGTCGGCGAGGGCTTGAGGGAACCGTGTTTCGTTGACCTCTTCGTCATCGGTCGCCGCGATGACCACTCGGCCGGGCAAAGAAAACGCTTTGATGAACCGCCCCGAGGCCGAATGAGTCAGCCAAAAAACTTGCTCGCCGGCTTTGAGATCGGCAAATAGCCCGGCCCAATCGGAATCATGCAGATCCGGCCCCGGCAGGTGAAACCAGCCGTGGCGTTGATCTTGGCTGCCGTGCCCGAGCAGAAACACCCACAACGAGTCGCGTTTGCCAAGTTGCTGACAAAATTTCGCTGCCGAGTGCCGGATGTTTGTTTGATTCGCAGGCGGTCCCTCACGGTCTCCGCTGTGGCCGAGCGTCGTGATGTGGTCCGCACCAACACCGATCTTGTGTGTCAACCAATCATTCCACGCGGTCGCGATCGCATCGAAACGATCTCTCCGAGCTTCGTCACCCGGCAATCCGACAATCAATAGCACGAATCTCGAACCGTCCGGTCCCGACCCGTTCTCGTCGTTCGCAACTGCAGCTTCCAACGTCGGCTCTGCGGCGACATTCTTGCGATCATCCGTCGGTAAAGGGGCCTCCGCCAGATCCACGTTCCCTTGCGCAAAGCAACTTGAGTTGAAACTCGATGCGGCTAACAGCACCGACAGGGTCGCATTGCGGATCATCTCGCCAGCCGGCCTCATCGGTTCACCTCGACACCACGAACACCGTTGTCCGATCCCCGCCTTGGAAAGCGATGTTCCTGCCGGCGAGAGTTGCTGAATCGAAGGAATTCCGCAAAACAATCGAACCTCTTCATCGGAGAGAGCCTTCCTTCGTCGTCTCAGGACGGATGGTGGGAAAAACACGCCGTGGTTTTCATCATATCCTGCTCGGTGACGCTCATGTCCAAGCAGCGGAGAAGGACTCGTCGCGGAAATTCGCATTGGCCAGCGATTCCCGGAGAAAGCCGCGCCCCGCACGCATCTCCGACGTGCCAGGGAGGATGGGATTGCTTGAGTCATTGCTCGTCAGCCAAACATTCGGCGCACGTTCTTCGAACCGCTAACATGAACTCAGGTGATCGTTGCAATAACAGCCAACAGGCGGTCGATGCGTCGGCGCGACGTGTGATGGCTGTCATGTACACAAGACCAGAGGGCCCGAGCGATGAAACTTGTAGTTAGAATCCTTAATCGGGGAAACGGGGCGCTCGGGAACGCTCAGGTGACGCTGAATTGGGGCTCAAAGACTTGGAGAGTCGACGATTCGGCCTCGATGGGGTGGAAACGGGTGACGCGGTCGCGTGTCGGTTCGTTTGAGGTCAAGGACTGGAACGTCGTTTGGCTATGGGACAAACCCGGCGGCAAAGGACGTAATATCGCGGTGCTGTGGGACGCCCCGCGTGGTCTGGCCGACAAGAGTCGCGGCGACGGTTCGGGTAGGCTGTTCGATCCCGAGGACGCATCGCTGAAACAACGCGAAATCCAATGGACACTCGTCACACCGCCGCCGAATCAAAGCAAACAGCTCAGTCCCAGAAGGCAGAAGTTGGTCACATGGCTCAATACAGAGTTCAAATCCGATGTCAACTACGGGACGACCAAGTACAACGACCTGACCGGCGGCGAGAGTGGACTTGGCGGAAAGAGCAGCAAACCTGGCTACACCAACTGTCTGATCCTGCCGGGGATCGTGAGTGCCGAGATCGCAAAAGAAAAAGGGCACACGGGTAAGAAACTGCTTCCCTGGCTGAAGAAAAATTCTCTCACCGGAACCTACCAAGTTCGCGACCGCGGGAGGAAGCTTGGCGCGTGGATCAGTGCCGCCGACAGTAAGAAACGCCCGATCCCCGGTGACATCTTTGCTCTGCTCAAGAAGGGGGCGACCCATCACGAGACCGATGGGATCGGTCACGTCGGTGTGTTCTTGGAATATGTCTCTGATACTAAGTGGAAGACCGCCGACTTCGGCCAAGGTGATTCCGGATACACCGGCCGCACACTCATCCGCGACTACGATCCGACCACCGGAAAATTGACCAGCCCCAAAACCGCCAAGCCGCCTCGGGTGTTGGCCGGTTGGGTCGACCTGGATCTCTACTTCAAAGGATCAAGTTGACCGACATCACTCAATGAAAAAGCGTGGCCGCCGGCAAATCATTGCCAACGGCCACGCTGTCTTCGTTTTCGACAATCATTCTGCCCCGAATCATTCTGCCATTTCGTCCGCGTTCGATTCGTATGAATCGAAGATGGGCGGCGACGATCCGGTCAGGTTGCTTGACACGCTGGTGCGAATTAGCGACGTCGACGACGCATGCCCATGGAAAACAGTCCGACGCAGGCAAAGCTGAGCATGGTGGACGGTTCCGGAACCGTGCTGACCGTGATGGATGTTTGCGCGAGTTGCGATCCCCCTGCATCAAAGGCGGAGAGTCGGATCTCATAGATGCCGCTTTGATTGGAATTGAACGGGAAGCTCGCGCTGTCAAAGAACTCCATGTTCCAAGAGTTTTGCGCCAGGTTGTTCGCACCGATCAACGTCAGGTAATCGGCTCGATTTCCAGCACTCGTTCCGCCACCGTTGACCGTCGAGTTATCGCCGATTGCGTGATCGGCGTAGTCGGGGTCAGGGACGTTGATCGGGTCAAACGCCTGGAAGTTCGTGCCGATCGATGGATCAAAATCAATTTCCAGCAAGTAATTCAAGTCACTAAGGTTGCTCCCGCTGCTGGCAAGGTAGTCCGAGTTGATCGACCACTCGAAGTTCCACTTCGCCGAACTCGATGAATTCGGGGCAAATCCGAAACCAGGTGACGGTTGGCCTGGATCGAATGTGTAAACGCCCGCTCCGTTGCTGTTGAAAATGTTTTGTGGTTGGTTGTTGTCATCGAAACGAACCTTGGCTCTCAAACCAAGTTCAACGCCGTTGTTCTGGTCGATCGTCCAACTTCCGTTCAGATTCCCGCTGCCGAAAATCACGTTGTTTGTCACAGTGCCATCGTAGATGGTGCCGGCACTGGCGCTCGTGGCACACATTGCCGAACACAATACGAGAAACGCGACCGTCGTCTTTGTCATGAGGATTCCTTCTTGAGGTGGGTGGGGGAGAGAGAAGCGATACTGTACTGATCTCCAGGCCGAATGCGCGCGTTCGCGCCGCGTTTCTACCGGCTTCATCAAATCTTTTTCTCCGCCATAAACCAACAAGCTTGCGGCGACAATCACTCTTGCTGCAGAAGGTTACTCACAAAAATGGGGGCGTCGGGCGGAACAAGATGCCTCGATGGAATGGCGTTGAAGATGACGATCCAACGCCGGGAAGATCAACCATCCGCACCGCATCCGAGTCACACGGTGCACTCGCCGGTCGGGTGATCTTGATCTCGATTTCAAGAGATCGAACGGACAGGCGTCGGGGAATGAAAAAGCGTGGCCGCCGGCAGGTCACTGCCAACGGCCACGCTGTCTTCGTTTTCGACAATCATTCTGCCCCGAATCATTCTGCCATTTCCTTCGGCGATGATTCTTCGGTCTCAGTTCCGACGTTCGAGGAACGTCGATTGTCTAATTGACGGAATTGATCATAGCGGAAGTCGCCAAGACTTTCGGGTTTCGTTGGCCCTCTCTGGTGTTTGCTTGCTGCGCAAACGCCGTCTCTCCCCGAGGGAGCGAGTTTGGGATCGGTTGTCGAGTCCTGTCTGTCATTGAAATGACGTTCCAACAACAGTAGAACTCGACCCAATCGACGATGATGACTCCGCTTACTTGGCGAAGCGATAGATGCACTCGCCGCGCGTGTTTTCGGTGAAGTAGTAGATTTCACCGTTTTGATCTTCGCCAAAGCCGAGCACTTGGACGCCTTCGGGAATCACCTGCTCGTTGGCGGTGGCGCGTTTGGTTTCCGGATCAAACGACAAGGCCCAGACGACTCCGGTGACGTAGTCGGCATACAGGTACTTGCCATTGAGTTCGGGCAGCCGCTGGTTGCGGTAAACGCGTCCGCCGGTGATCGAGCGGCCGATGCGGTGGTCGTATTGCCAGACCGGATCGATCGGATCACTGACGCCGGGGACCGGCGGGCGGTTGCCGAAGCTGTTGGTGCCTTCGCGATTGCTCCAGCCATAGTTGCCGCCCTTGGTGATCACGTTGACTTCTTCCCACAACTCCTGGCCGACGTCGCCGATCCACAGCTCGCCCGTCTCGCGGTCGAACGCCAATCGCCAGGGGTTGCGAATGCCATAGGCATAGATTTCCGGTCGGGCATCAGGGGTTTTTACAAAGGGATTGTCGGCGGGGATGCCATAGCCTTTGTCGCCCGAGGGATTGTCAACATCGATCCGTAGAATTGAACCGAGCAGTTGCGAGCGGTCCTGGCCGGAGGCCTTCGGGTCGTTGCGATCGCCGCCGTCGCCGAGTCCGATGTACAGGTATCCGTCGGGGCCGAATTCGATGCTGCCGCCGTTGTGGTTCTTATACGGTTGAGGAATCTCCATCACGATCCGCTCGGTGGCGGCGTCGGCCGTGTTCGCATCGACGGTCGACATCCGAAACTCGCTGACGACCGAACGATTGTTGTCGGCGTCGGAGTAATAGACGTAGAACGTTTGGTTGTTTTTGAAATCGGGATGCATCGCCAGACCGAGCAGCCCTTGTTCGTTACCGCCGCTGTTTATCCAGTCGGCGACTTCGCGGCGCATGTCCATCACCAGATGCGACTTGACCGTTGCGGGATCATTTTCGAATGTCCAGATCCGGCCGTCCTGCGAGGCGATGAACACGCGGTTGGATCCGTCGCGCGGGTAGGTCAGTTCCAGGATCCGTAGCGGACGAATCTTGCCCTCGTCGTCGACAGCTTGCCATTGATCGAGTTCCAGATTCGGAAACGCGAGTTCGCCTTTCAGGTCAAGCTTGCCGTCGATCGGTTGGGGGACGCTGCCGTCGGCGTCGATGCGACGCACTTTGATGTTGCGAAACGCGACTTCGTCACCGTGGTCTTGCAGACAGATGTGCCCGCTGCCGGCTTTGCCAAACGAGGGGAACTTGGAAAACTTGCTTTCCGCGACGCGTGCGTTCCAATCCTTGTTGCCGATTTTGAAGGTGTAGTAACGCACGCCGTTCAGGCAGACTTCACAGCCTTGGGGGGCGATCCGCACGTAGATCTGGTTCCACTGACCGGCCGGACGCGAGGCGTCGACGGGGCCTTGGTTGGCCGACCAACGCGGCGCCGCGGGTTTGTACAACTGGTACAACCAACCCGCTTTTTGTGGGTCGTGACCGTCGACGTTGTCTTGGATTTGAATCTCCGGGCCGCTGTGCCAGGGTTTGGGGTTGTCTTCGGTGACGTGGAACATCAACCCGCTGTTGCCTTCGGGGCTGATCTTGTAGTCGATCAACATTTCGAAGGCGTCGAACTTCTCTTTGGTGATGATGTCGCCGGCACCTTTTGCGCTGCGAACCAGGGCGCCGTCGACGACTTTCCAGCCGTCGCTGATCGCGTCCTTTTGGTAATTCCGCCACGCGTCGGCGGATTCTCCGTCAAACAGCAATTTCCAACCGCTGCGTTTTTCGGCTTCGCTCAATTGGTTCACGCCCGTTTCCGCCCATGCGGAACTCGGGACGCCGACCAGACAGGCCAGGGCAAACGCGACGACACATTTGCCGACAGATTTCAATAACAACATGCAATGATACCGATCAGGGATAGGAGGTAAGGTGGGCAGGGGCGACCATTATTTCCCGAAAAAAGGCCGCCAACAACAACGGACCGTGTGAATTTGTCAACTCTCGCGGGGCCAGCGGGCCCACTCAGCCGTTGCGGAAACCATCGTCTCGCCGATTTGTTCCAATTCGCCGCTCGAAATCACCAGCGGGGGTGTGGTGTAGATGCAGTCCCCAAAGGGGCGGATGAAAACGCCTTGGCGGACGAACAAATCACGCAGACGGTCGACGTGATCGAGCGAATCGACTTGGATCACCCCGATCGCTCCCTTGACCCGAACATCGACCACCCGATCGATTTCGCGGCACGGTGCCAACAACTCGCTGAGGGTGGATTCGATGCTCCGGGCCTGGTCCAATCGCGGTTCCCGCTCGAACAGATCCAGCGAGGCGCCGGCGGCGGCACAGGCCAAAGGGTTGGCCATGAAGGTCGGGCCGTGCATCAACGCTTTGGCCGCGTCGTCGGACCAAAATGCCTCGAAAACTCGGTCGCGGGCCACCGTGGCGGCCATGCCGATCATTCCCGCCGAGAGTGCTTTGCCCAGGCAGATCATATCGGGAACGATGTCCGCCTGCTCGATCGCGAACAGCGTGCCGGTGCGTCCGAACCCGGTCGCCAGTTCGTCGGCGATCAACAGCACGTCGTTCTCGCGGCAGGCTTGGGCGATCGAGCGAAGCACGTCGGCCGAATGGAATCGCATCCCGCCGGCGCCCTGGACCAGTGGTTCGATGAACACGCCGGCGAATTGATCGCCGTGACGGTCCAGCAGTGATCGCAAACGTTCCAGCGAGGCATCGTCGCGGGGGATGTCCACGTTGAACTGCTGCAACAACGCCCCCTCGAACCGCGCGTGCATGCTGCGATCGGGATCACACAACGACATCGCACCGGTGGTGTCGCCGTGGTAAGCATTGGCGAACGACAGAAACCGCGTGCGGCCGTGCTCGCCACGGTTGCGGTGAAATTGAATCGCCATCTTCATGGCCACTTCGACCGCGACGGATCCGGAGTCACAAAAGAACACACGATTGAGATCTCCGGGAAGCATCCCGGCCAGGCGATCAGCCAGCGTCAGCGCCGGTTCATGATTGATCCCCCCGAACATCACATGCGGCATGGTGTCCAGTTGCCGGTGCATCGCATCGACCACGTGTGGATGGTTATACCCGTGGCAGGCCGACCACCAGGACGCCAAGCCATCGATCAGCCGCCGTCCATCCGAAAGGTGCAAGTAGACGCCCTCGGTCCGCTCGATCGCCAGCGGCATCGGCGCCGTTTTCATTTGGCAATACGGCATCCACAGATGTTGGTAACCCCGCTGTTGCCACTCGGGGATCTTGCCGGGGAAGGAATCGATGGAAAGGACCTCGATGGAGGATTGTGGGACAGGCATTTAGGTTGTGCGGGGGGACAGGATTCTGGTGCTCTGCCACAGCTTGGATTGATAGGTACCGGCATCGGAAGGCGAGACGGAAGCCTAACCGACAGGTTGCGTTGATGACAGGCTGGAAGCCTATCCCACGGCGTCTAGCCAAGCGCCGGGAACCTCTCATCGTCGTCATCGGACAAGAAGTCGCCGGCGAGGAAGTCGCTGGCCAGTGCGGCGTCGACCGATCCCATCGTCGCGTCCGATTCGACTTCGGCGGCATCATCCTCGTTTCGGAACAGACGCGCCAGATCGTTGATCACGTTCAATGCGTCGCGGGCGCTGATCAGCCCGTCGGCGTTGGTGTCCAGGCGTTGCATCGATCGCAGTTGCCGCTCCGTGTCCTCCGCCTCGGCTGCGTCGGCCAGGGCGGGCAGATCATCCACATCGACGGCGCCGTAGATGCCCAGGAAGTTGATCACGCGGAGGGCGTCTGAAGGGGTGACCGCGCCGCTGGCGTCGGTGTCGGTCGGTTGGATGCCGTCGATGTCGATTGTCAGCGAACCGAAGATCACTTCCAGCGGCGACACCTCATCATCACGGCCACGCAGCAACAGTTCGGCACCGCGTGATTCGGCCGGGTCGAGCCGGAGCGTGACTTCACCGCCGGCGATCGCGCGGACGCCAAATCGGACCACGGCTTGCGGTTCGCTGCCGGGATGTTCGATCAAGGCTTCCAAGGCGTGGAATTCGTCGATGCCGGACGCGGTGACCGGATCGCCAAAGTCATCGAACTTGCCCAGCAGGACGACCTCGCCGGTCGCTTCGAGTTGGTTGACCGGCAGCGGAAGATCAAACGCGACGGCAAAAACGCCGAAGCCGAATTCGCGCAAATCCCGCGCGGTCACTTCCAGAAAAAACTCGTCGCCGGTTCGGATCGATTCGATCGTGTGACCTTCGGCGTCGGTCGCTTTCAAACCCAGTTGCATGACCTGATCGAGTTGCCGGCTGCTCAGCTGCGCCACGTCGCCTTCGAAGTTTGCCGCGTAACGATACAGTTGGTCGCCGACTGCCACGTCCACGACGACGCCGAACTGTCCGCCCAGTGGGTTTTCGATTCGGTCGCTGTGATGGATCGGCATCGGGACGTCGGTAAATCGCCGCTGGGAAGAAACTCGAACCTCGGACTCGCCGACGCCAAGGTCTTCGGCGGTCTGGGCCACGATCTGCTGGACGGCGCGGCGAACGTCGGCGTCGTCGAATCGGTACAGGGTCAACGTGACGGTCGCGGTAGCACGCCGGGAGCCTTGTTGCAGGACGTACTGAAATTCAAACGTCCCTTCGCTGCCCAAGGCTTCGTCGGTCAGACGCAGCACGTTTCCGCCGGTCGCGATCTGCACGCCGGCCGGGGCGTCGATCAGTTCCGCGATCCGGGCGTCGCCCAGGGCGTTGACGACGTGGTCGTTTTCCAACACGTCCAAGTAACGGTCGCGCGCGTCGGAGTTGCGTCGGAAAACGTCATCGACGGCGTTGGGGGCTGGCAGCGGTTCGCCCAGCGGCGTGACGATCGTGTGATCGAGGTCGTCCCAGCGGTATTCCGTGAGCTGGTCGATGTGTCGCAACAGCAAGCGGTTTTCGTCGACGTCGATTTCTAAGACATGGGAAAGTTCGATCGTGGCCCGCTGGTGGAAATGGCCCGAATCGTCGATGTCGCCGACGACGATCTGTTTCGCTTGGTGGGCGATCTGTTCGGGGCCGAGTCGGACCAGGGTCGGAACGGATGACGAGGGGGAGAAAATGGCCAACGCCGCATTGCTGGGAATGTCGTCGGTGACGATCGAATGATCCTCCAGCGAAAGCGTCAGCAACTCCGCTTCCCGGTGCTCGACCGCGGCGTCTCCATCAAAGCGGGTGGTGTACGATTGCCGAACGATCGCATACCGGTCCGGCGTCAATTCGGTCACGTCGGTGATGCCGGGAAAGGTCTGGTTGGGAATCCCCGGCAATTCGATTCGCGTGACGCGGCTTTCGGCATCGATGTCGATCGACGGGTCGGTGTCAACGACCAACAGACTGTTCCGGCCGTCGGCGACGACCACCGCATGCTCGCCTATTTCGACCTTGACTTGGCTGTTACGTGTCGCGACCGGGACGGATTGGAACCGTTGCGGTTGATCGTCGGACAAATCGATCAGCGCGACCGAGAATCCCGCTTGCGGGCCGTCAACGACTGCGGGAAACAGCAGGCGTTGATGCTGTCCAAAAACCACCGCCGTCTGTCCGTCCTCGGAAATCTCTGCTTGCAGGTCCGAGTCCGCCGTCAACTGCAGCGAGGCAATTTTGACGATGCTGTCGTCGACGATGCGGTATCGCACCAGGAAGTGAGGCGACTCGTCGGGCGTGTAGGACAATCCGGTCACGCCCGCCGGGCCGTTCTCGTCGCTCGTTTCGGTTTGGATCATCTGTTCGACAACCAGCAAGTCGTCTCCGACGACCATGTTGTCCGTGACCGGGTGGGCGAGCTGGCCGGCGGCAATGGGTGAGATCGAGTCGCCGTCGACATCATAGACCGTGACGCGGACCGGCGGCGGCAGAAACGGTTGCGGCGGAACATTGAGCGGCTGGGAGGTCGAAACGAATAACCGGTCGTCGCGGTGGGCGACGCCCGCCAGTCCGCCGTCGAGCCGGACGGTGGATCGGTCGGCAAAATCATCGCGCGAGACGACCAGCAACACGGTTTGCAGATCCGTTGCGCCGGTCGAATCGCCGCGCGGCGACGGACCGATCGCGATCACCAACTGGTCGGTCAGAATGACGTTGGCGGGCGAAAACTGCAGGTCGATCGCGACCGCTTCGGCGAGGCTGTTGTCGTCTTGGCGATTGAACAGGTGCAGCGTCGCCGGTGCTTGTGCATCTTCCACGACACCCGACAACGCGTCGTTGCGGACCGCAGCCACCAGGTTTCCGTCTTCGGCCAACAGGTCCGTCCCAAAAACCGGCAGGATGAACGGCAGCTGGTTGGTTGCCCCGCCCAGGACACTCGGTGGGGTGTCGGCCACGGCCGAAAGACCAGCCGGTGCAATCATTCCGGCCACAGGAGGGGGCGGCTGGTCGGCACCAATCCGCTCGACCGGATCACTGGCCAAGCAGACATCGCCGGCAAGCAGCTGACGGGGTTCGAGGGATTCGAGCCGGAAGCTTCGCGAATTCATGGTGGAATCCGAGAGGAATCGGAGAGTGGACGGATGCGTTGAGGGTTCAGATGAGCGGGACCGGCAAAAGGTTCCGCCACCATCCTAATTGCTCACCTGCCGATTCAACGCTGCAACTCACTGGCGAAGTCCCAAGATCAGCGTCGGTGGTTCCGATGATCCGTCCTCCTTGGACGCGAAGGTGACGATTTCGTCGCCGACCGAACCGGTCAGGATCAGGGTCACGGAGCGATGGCTGGCCTGGGCGATGAATTTGGCCAACGCATCGCTGGAGATCAGCAACCGTTCGGTGCTGCGTCCGACCTTTTGTTCAGCCAGTAAAGGCAATTGCTCCAGTCCTTTCTCGGACAACGAATTGCCCCAAACGATCTTGGTTTCTGGCCAAACGTCGCTGATCGGATCGCTCAATCCGTACACGCGGATGGATGCATTGGGGTCGCGTTTGGTCCCGGCGAGTGTCAGGCTCAACTCCGCGGTCTCGACCGGTAGCGGTTCCTGTTTTTTGTTGCCCCCACGATTGCGGTTGTTTGCTTGCGCTCCGCCCTGGTCAGCTCGCAACGTCTGTATCCAAAACCGGGCGTAAATGTGTTGCACTTGGACGCCGCTTCGGGTCTGAATGTACAGGACCGGTTTTTCGCCTTGCGGATCATTGAATCCTCCGCCGCGTTTGACCGTGGCGTCGGCGCCATTGTTGTCGGATGTCTTGATCGCGACGGTGCGAAGCGAGGGTGCCTCCGCTGGCGGGGCCGGTTTGGGGGCAGGTTCTGGCGGGCCGGGCGGAGTGGATTTCGGGGGCGACTTCGCCATCGCCGGATCGGGGGTCGGTTTTTCGGCCGGTGTGGAAATCGAAGGTTTGTCGCCCGGCGGCGGACCGGTCGGTTTGGAGGCCACGTTGGCCTGATTGCGGACGGTCACGACGACGCGATCCAGCATGCCGAGTTTGCGCTTTGAGGCTTTGTTTGAGATCGTCAATTCGACGTAAGGAGCTTTACCGGCGACGTCCGAGTCCACGGCGTATTCGAAGATCGCTTTTTTCGGTTTTCCGCCGTTCCAGTTCTCGTTGCTGGAAAACTCGGCCAACTGATAGCGGATCGGCGGTCCCGACTTGTCTTTAAAACCCAGCACGACACGGTAGTCGCTCGCGCCCGGCCCTTGGCCACCTGTGTTGATGCTGATTCGGAACGCATCGCCGGCCTTGGTCTGATGATCAAACGTGTCGCTGACCAAGACCAGTTCGCTTTTCGCCCCGGCATACGCGTACGTCTTCGCTTGCTCGTTCTGCGCGTTGGGGTTTCGCTTCCAGCCGCCGTCCTTGCCCGAAAGCGTGGCCGTCCAGTGCTTGAGTTTCAGTGGTCCGGATGCCGGATCGCCCTGTTCAAACGAGCCATTGTTTTTCGTGTGGCTGAGCAGCCATTTGAATCCCGGTCCGCCGACGCCCTTGACTACGTTGGCTTTGACTTCGGTGGCCGGCGGCAAGGGGGGCTGGGCCGGCGGGGTGTCCTTTTGGGGTGGGCCGGATTGTTGTTTGGAGGGCTGCGGGCGCGAGGGTTCGTTGGGCGTGTTGGACGCGCGTGACGGCGCCGGTTCAGCTGCCGGTGCCGCGGCGACATAGACCGCTTCTTCTTGTTGCTGGCGGGCGATCGCGCTGGAGTCGCTGATGTAGACGATGGTCGGGATCAGCACCAACAGCAGCACGGCGACGACGCCGACGGTGATCCAGATGAGTTTCGAATTGGTGGTGGCGGCCGATTCGGCGGCGGGTTTCGGTTTCGCTGCGGTGTTGGCGGCGGCAAACGTGCCCGATCCCATCGGTCCCTGTCCCAAGGGACCCTGCGCCGCTGCGGTTTGTGGCACGGTGACGGCGGGGTGGGCGCCCGAGGAACCCACATCGCCGGCCAGCGGAGTCGCGGCGGCGAGCACGTCGGGCAGACTTTCAAAGGGGTTGGGCGGTGCTTCTTCGGAAATGCCCCAATCGGCGCCCTCGGATCCGTCACGATTCTTTTTGTTGACCGCTTGTTCCAGCCCCAGTTGCAACTGGCTGATCGCCTGGGCCACCTCGGATTTCTTTTCGCATTCGACTTCCACTTCGTCGAGCGCCTTTTCCAGATCCGCGGCGCTGGCGTAGCGATCGCGCGGTTCTTTGGCCATCAGCCGATGGATCAGGTCGGCCAGCGGTTGGGGGATGTCGCTGTTGCGTTCGATCAGCGGCTTGGGGGCATGGGCCAAAATTGCGATCAACTGTTCGGCGACCGTCTTGGATTTCAGCGGCAGTTTCCCGGTCGCCATTTCGTACAACACGACGCCGGCGGAATACAAATCGCTGCGGTCGTCCAGCGGTTCGCTCCGCGCCTGCTCGGGCGACAAATAGCCGGGAGTGCCCACGACCGCGCCCCGTCCGGAAAGTTGGTCGACGGGAGTGGAGGCGAGTGCCAGACCGAAATCCAGAATCTTGATGCGGTTGGTTTTGGTGTCCAACCAGATGTTGGCCGGTTTGATGTCGCGGTGGACGATCCCCTGTTTGTGCGCCGCGTCCAGTCCCCGGGCGATGTCGCGGGCATAGGCGATGATCTGCTGGTAGTCGGGTTTGCCGTGAAGCTGTTGGTAATTCTCCAGCGTCGCCCCTTGCAGCAACTCCATCGCCATGAAGGGCGTGCCCTTATGCTCGCCGACTTCAAAGATGGTGGCAACGTTGTCGTGGTGCACCGCCGCCATCGCTCGGGCTTCGCTGATAAACCGTTTTCGGCTGCCCGGCGTGCTGGCGATTTTCTTGTTCATCACCTTCAACGCGACTTGGCGTTTGAGCCGAATGTCCTCGGCCAGAAACACGTATCCCATGCCGCCCTTGCCGAGTTCGCAGAGCACGCGGTAATGGCCGAGCGTGCCGAGATGGTCCTCCGAATCTTTCGGCGGATCCAGAAAGTCGTGTTGGATGCCGGGCGACGTCATCGCTGGAAATTACGACCTGAGCGGTGAAAGGAAATCAGAAAAGTCGAGTCCGACTCGCTGCATCGGCGAACGACACGGGATCCCTAGTATACACGTTTCCCGCGCCGGGACCGCACCGGGGCATGGGGCGACAGAAATCGCCGTGCGAACGTAGCTACCTTCGCCAGAAGGTGGATCCCCCGTGCATCCCACGCGCTGGCGAGCGTAGCTACGGCCAAGTGACGCTATCCAGCAGGTGGTCGACCGCTACTCAATTCTCGAATTGACGCTTCGTTCCGAGCGTCGTCGCGTGCTCCGAACTCGGCGGATCGAAAAAGCGAGGCGTTTTCCGGCGCCGACCTCGGAGAGGACGGCGACTGCGCGCCCCTCCCCCTCACACGGGCCGATCGGCCGTTCCGTCCAGTTTTTCCTGCAGGTGATCGATCACCGTTTGCAGGACCTTGAGGCGGGCATGCGGTTTGTTGTTCGCCTCGACCAGGATCCAGGGGGCTTTTTTGGTGCTCGTGTACTGGATGATGTCCTGACCGTACTGTTTGTAGGCTTCCCACAGTTCGCGGTTGCGCCAATCCTCTTCGGTCAGCTTCCAGTGCTTGTAGGGTGATTTTTCACGCTTTTTAAAGCGTTTTAGCTGTTCGTCCTTGTCAATGTGCATCCAGAATTTCAGCAGCAGGACGCCGTGGTCGACGATTTGACGTTCGAAGTCGTTGATTTCGTTGTAAGCCCGCCGCCATTCGTCTTCGGTGGCGAATCCCTCGGCGCGTTCGACCAGCACTCGTCCGTACCAGCTTCGATCGAACACCGAAACATTTCCCGCAAGTGGCAGATGACGCCAAAAACGCCACAGGTAGTGGTGCGCCCGTTCCTCTTCGGTCGGCGCGGCGAACTGAAAGACCCGGTAGGTACGGGCATCCAGACTCCAGACCGTGCGACGGATCGCGCCTCCCTTGCCGCCGGCATCGGGGCCTTCGAAAACCAGCACGGTCGATTGCCCTTCGGCCTGTGCCTTGCGACCGAGTTCGCCGAGTCGGGCTTGGACGGCGGGAACCGTTTTCTTGTAGTCCGACTTCGGCACCGAGAGCGACAGATTCAGTGCATCGAAAACGGTATCGACCTTGGGCATGTCAGGGCTGGCGACGCGGGTCGGTTCATGCGGGTCGGCCGCCTTCCGCTCCTGGGCGTCCAAGTGACGGGCCAGTTCGGCGGCGATGATTTCGCCGACACGAAGGTGCCGAAAGTTCTCGTTGCCGCCTTCGACGATGTGCCATGACGCGGCGCCGCGATTGGTCCGTGTGATCAACTGCTCGGCGGCCGCGATAAAATCGTCATAGTGTTCATGGTTGTTCCAGTCTTCCTCGCTGACCTGGTAACTCCTTAGCGGATCGGCCTCGAGTTCCTTCAGACGCTCCTCTTGCTGTGTTCTGCCGAGGTGCATCCAGAATTTCAGGATCAAGGCACCGTCGTCGACGAGCGTGTTTTCAAAGCGGATGATTTCCGAAAGACGATTGTCGAATTCCCGCTCGTCGATGTGGTCGTAAACCCTGCCCAGTAACGGGCGAGAATAACGGCCGCTTAGAAACAGGCCGATGCCGCCTTTGGGCGGCATGTCGCGCCAGTAACGCCAAAACCGCGGCCGGGCCATTTCGGTATGCGTCGGTTGCTGGTAACCGATCGTGCGGATGAACCGCGGGTCCATCCACATGTTCAGCATGTTGATCGTGGTGGCCTTGCCGGCGCCCTCGACGCCGGCAAAGTCGATCAAGACGGGGAACCGTGCCAGTTCGTGCGTGCGGTACTGCAACGTCAGCAGCTTGGTCCGCAGTTGGACCTCCCGTTCCTTGAATTCGCGCTGGCTCACGCGCTGACCCAGTTCCGCTGCGTCGAACATGACTGCTCCTTGAAAGCCGCTGCTTGAAAACCGCTGTAAGTTCGTCGAGAATCGTTTTCCGGTTTCAAGCGGTAATCGATCGAGCTTTTGATAACCCGTGGACGGCCAAGCCTAACCGAAACCGCTTGCCGCTTCCACGTGTCCGTCCGGGCCGGTGTTCGCACCCACTGCTTCGTCGTCACAGTGACGTTTCGGCGGAAAAAGGGGTGAGCGGGGCGGCCAATCTTTATCTCGCCGCCACAAACCCGGGGCTTGCGCCCGTCGGCTAATCGTTAGATGGTTCATTTCGATTAAATCAACAGGCCGCTTTCGCCTCGTGCTCGACCGCTTCGTGCTCGCCAAGCTCATCGATCCGTTCCTCCGCACTGGGGATGGACTCTTTTCAGGCGTCTCGTCGGGAGAAGAGGCACGCGGCAAATCCGCGGCACTAGTGTACAATCTGGAATCCCCCAATCGCTTCTCCGCTTCTTGAACGGAACGACCGTGTCTGCAGACCGGTTCGCAGTGCAGCAATCAACACGAGCCCGACTTCCTCAGTTCTGTCGCTCAATGATTTTTAGAAGAGATCCTCGGCAGCGACTAGTACATCGTTCACTTCAACCGTCAGCCGGGCGTTGCGGATACAGTGCTTGACGAGAACGTGTCCCAGTTCCTGCGGAACATTTTTCGCAAGAACGTGCCGCCCGCTCCCCCCGCGCCCGGCATGATGATGATCAATTTCGACCGGGGATTTTGTGGCCGCTCTGGGATACTCGTGGCAGCTGTTGGACGGCTGCTCCGGTTGTTCAAGTGAAATGGACAGTCGACTTTCGCTCCGCGAAAGCTGCGTCATCGAATCATTTCGCGTTACTTTCGCGGAGCGAAAGACGACATTGATTCTGTCACGAACGACTGGGTGATGGGGGCGGCTTCTTAATCACAGAGGTCGTCGTTAAGGGCCTCGCAAATGTATTCAAGCTCTTCGGTACACTCGGGGCAGATTTCCAGGTGCTTTTGGATCGCCTGCAACGCTCCCGGAACTCCATCGCCAGTCAGTTGGGCTTCTGCGAATCGGCTCAGTTGGTCTTCGCAGGTCTGGCAGGATATTTCTTCGTCGGCCGTCTTGGCCACGAAGCCGAGCAACGCACGTAACTGTTCTTTTGTGATCTTCATCGCGCTGCCTTAATTGCTTCGAGATCTTCCGCCGAATACCCTGCTGCGATCAGGCCGTCCCTCAATCGTTTGCGAGCGTCAAATCCCAACTTGTAGACCGCGTTGCGACTAGTGTTCATTCGCCTGCCAATTTCGGCTTGCGGCATGCCATTCAGGTGAGCCAAAAGCACTTCACGCTGTTTGTCTGTCAGTTCGTAATTGATGATCCGGTACATGGATTCAACCATTTGTTTCGATAGTGCGATTGCTGCGGGATCGCTGCCGGATGGGCTGCGCGATTCAACCTTCGCGGGGTTGTGGCTGAGCATTTGATCCAGCGAAGTGTCCTGCCAATTGAGTCGTCTCATTTGTCGCAAAGCGGTACGAACCGCCAATGTCGTTGCCCACGAAGTGAATTTGCTTTCGCCGTCAAACTGGCGGATGGATGCAAGGATCGTTGCCAATGAATCCTGAACCACGTCATCGACGAACGACGAATCTGCTTTAGGGCGACTCTTGAATGCCCGTTTCACTCGCACTTTCAGCAGTTCGCCGAGTTCAACCAACGCGGCGTCCTGCTCCGGGCCGACCCGGGTCAATTTATCAACCCAATCATCCAATTTCGTATGCCCTCGTGACAACAACCGCGGCTAACGCTCGGCGGTCAAACTTACTCAGCACTCTGCCGTCCGAACAATGTTACCTGATACCACGCTTGGTCAGGAACTGGCGAACCTTCCTGGCAATAAAGACACCTTCTTCTTCCAGTGCAAAATGCCCCGTATTGAGGATGTTGTAGTCGACGTCGTTCACGTCGCGACGATACCCTTCGGCTCCTGGGACGGGAAAATATGCGTCGTGTTCGCCCCAGACAATCAATACGGGCGGTTGATTGTCTCGAAGATACTTTTGCCAGGCAGGATAGTGCTTGATGTTGTTCTGGTAGTCATAGAACAAACCAAGCTGGACCTGATGCTGGCCTGGACGTGAAATTTTCATGTAGTCCAGATTCCAGTTATCGGGCGAGATCCCGTCGGGGTTGCGGGTCCCGTGAGTGTACTGCCACTTCATTCCGTCAAGCGTAAACACGTTGTCGATAATCGTTTGTTCGTTCTCCGGCGTTTTGTCTTTCCAATACTTCATAATGGGAGCCCAGCCGGATTCAGCAATCCCTTCTTCGTATGCGTTTCCATTTTGAACCAACAAGGTCTGCACACGCTCAGGGTGAGTCGTTGCGATACGAAACCCGATGGGGGCACCGTAGTCCTGGATGAACAGTGAGTAGTTGGAGACCTTGCGCTGCTCAAGAAACGTGTTCATCGTTTGGGCGATATTGTCAAACGTGTATTCGTACTTGTCTGCTGAAGGGGAATCGCTTTCTCCGAAGCCCGGGTAGTCTGGAGCGATCAAGTAGTAGGCGTCCGAAAGGTCACGAATCAGGTTGCGATACATGTGTGATGACGTTGGGAAGCCATGCAGCAGCACTATTGCGGGCCTGGCCGGATCGCCGGCTTCGCGAAAGAAGATTTTGATCCCGTCCACCGTTTCATACCCGTATCGAACTTCTGGCAGGTTTGGTTTCGACTCGATGGGTTTTGCCTCGTCTGGGCTTGGGCTTGGGCTTGGGCTTGGGCTTGGGCTTGGGCTTGGGCTTGGGCTTGGGCTTGGGCTTTGAGCGTTGGCTGTGGCAGTCATGATGGATCCCACTAGCAGAATTGTTAAAGTGAAGTAGGCGGTCGTCTTTCGTTGCATGGTTCTCTCGTATGAGGGTGGTTGTTTTGGGCTGATGAGCTATCGAGCAATGCGCGTCCTGATGCTGTGAGCGGCATAACCGTTGGCACGAATAGTGGTGCGATGACTGAGAGGCTTCTTACTGCCGCGTCCAAAAAAAATGGTCTTCCGGAAGGTCGATATACAGCTAGCGTGACTCACCCGAACTACGCCGACGACCGTGCGGTGGGGTTGATTGTGGTCCCCAAGGCCGGCGATCAGACTTCCAACTTTTTTCTTCGCCGACGGACCGTTAAGCATTGATCGGTCAGGCGAATTCCGGAGCGAACGCGAGGGGCAAGTCGTTTTGCCCCTATCGTTTTGCCCCTCGTTCGTTGCCCACTCGTGCAACACACACTAAAAACGGACGGCGCGTCGGTTGCATCGCCCGCTGCGCCGAAACGTGTCAAGTACGCCGCGGCGGTCAGATTCACCGCAGTGCAGAAACGGGGGCGTGAGTATGCTTGGACTGGATCATCCGCGTGCGGTTCTGCCGGACGCGACTCGCCTCGGCGCGGTCAGGGCGAAAACGAATTGCCAACGAAAAAATCACGTTGCGGCGAGCAGTCGCCGATGGCATCCGAACAAGACTTCGTTCAGAATCGCGGTTGCGTTCGTGGGAGCGTGAACGTTCACGAACCGAAGCGGGGCACTCCGTCGGTCGTCCGATCCATTGGCCTGCCACGCTCGACGATTCCCTATTTGCGTTCCGGTTCGATTCGCTTCGGCAATCCTCTTCCCAGCCCTCTTCCCAACGACGATCATTTTTGAATCCGGTGACCTGCGTTGGCTGTCTGTCGCCGAGTTCATTTGCCTGGTGGTCACGGTTTTTCGGCCTCGGGCAATCGCTGTGCGTCGGCTATTTCGTTTGCCCCGAACCTGCCATTTTCCTCGATTGTCCTGCCCTGTATGCTTCGGTCGTCCAGGCGTCGACTTCGATCGCCCGCGGCGCTGGATGACAGGGCCTCCTCTTTCGTTTGGAGGGGCCGCCGAATTCCCGATCTTTCTGACTGAAACACAATGAGCCAATCCACTCCTGGCCCCGTTTCCGCCGCATCGGTCGCTTCCGATGCCGCCCCCCTGGCCCCGGTGACCGTGAAATTGCCCGATGGGACCACCCACCAGCATCCCGGCCACACTACGCCGATGGACATCGCGACCGGGATCAGCGAGGGATTGGCACGCAGCGTGATCGCGGCGGAAATCGACGGACGCATCGTTGATGCCGACCGTCCGCTGGGCGAGTTGGACGCCGATGGTCCGCTGTCGCTGCGGCTGTTGACCAGCCGCGACGGCGACGCGCTCGATGTGCTGCGTCACTCGGCCGCCCACGTCATGGCCCGCGCGGTGATGCGGCTCTACAAAGGCGTCTCGCTGGCCTTCGGACCGACCACCGAAGGCGGCTTCTACTACGACTTCGATTTGGACGTCCCGATCAGCGAAGACGACTTCCCCAAGATCGAAGCCGAGATGAAGGCGATCATCAAACAGAAAGAGCCGTTCGAACGGTTCGTGCTCGATCGCGACGAGGCGAGAAAGCTGTGCGATGACCTGGACCAGGACCTAAAGGTCGAACACATCGACACCGGGCTGGCCGACCAAGCGACCGTCAGTTTTTATCGTCAAGGCGAATTCGTCGACTTGTGCCGTGGCCCCCACATCCCCGACGCCGGCAAGATCAAGGCGATCAAATTGATGAGCGTCGCCGGGTCGCACTGGAAAGGCGACACGTCCAATCGCCCGCTGCAGCGACTTTATGGCACCGCGTTCTTTGACAAAAAGGAACTCAAGGCCTACCTGGCACAGATCGAAGAAGCCAAACGCCGGGATCACCGTGTGTTGGGCAAGCAGCACGGCCTGTTCGCGATCAACCCCGAAGTCGGCCAGGGGCTGTGCCTGTGGTTGCCCAAAGGCGCCCGGGTGCGCGTCACCTTGGAAGACTTCCTCCGCCGCGAACTGCTCCGCCGCGGCTATGACCCGGTCTACAGTCCGCACATCGGTCGGGTGGAATTGTACGAGACCAGCGGTCACTTTCCGTATTACCGCGACAGCCAATTCGCGCCGCTGTTTGGCAGCGAAGTCGGCGCGCTGTTGGATGCCTGGGCCAATCGACTGGAAGCCGGCACCATCGATACCGACGGCGAAGACAAACTGATGGCGGCGGCCGAAGTGCTGGGCGTCGAGCTGCCCGATTACAAGCCGTCGATGTCGGCCGAGCAAAAGCGCGAGGTACTGCACGAGTGGCAATTGAACAACGAGCGGTATCTGCTGAAACCGATGAACTGCCCCCACCACTGCCAGATCTTCAAAGCACAATCGCGATCCTATCGTCAGCTGCCGTTGCGGTTGTTCGAGTTCGGAACCGTCTATCGACACGAACAGACCGGCGAACTGAATGGCATGTTGCGGGTTCGTGGGCTGACCCAGGACGACGCGCACATCTTCTGCACCCAAGATCAAGTCGAAGACGAATTTCGTGCGACGATCGAACTGACCAAGTTCGTGCTGCAATCGGTCGGTTTGGATGACTATCGTGTCCAGCTTTCCTTGCGCGACCCCGACAGCAGCAAGTACGTCGGCAGCGAACAGCAGTGGGACGCCGCGGAAAACTCGCTGCGTGGCGTGTTGGAACAAAGCGGCATGGAGTTCAACGAGGAGCCCGGCGAAGCGGCGTTCTATGGCCCCAAGGCGGACTTCATGGTCCGTGACTGCATCGGACGTTCCTGGCAGCTGGGCACCGTTCAGCTGGACTACAACCTGCCCGAGCGGTTCAAGCTGGAGTACAACGGCAAGGACAACGCGGCGCATCGTCCGGTGATGATTCACCGCGCGCCGTTCGGTTCGCTTGAGCGGTTCACCGGCATGCTGATCGAACACTTTGCCGGCGCGTTCCCGATGTGGCTTTCGCCCGAACAGGTTCGCGTGCTGCCGCTGAGCGACAAGTCGATCGACTACGCCGTTCAGGTTGCCAAGCAGCTCGACGAAGCGGGATTGAAGGTGACCGTCGATTCGACCGGTGGAAAGGTGCAAGCCAAGATCCGCAACGCCCAACTGGACTTGGTCAACTACATGGCCGTCGTCGGCCCGAAGGAAGCCGAGACCGGCCAGATCGCACTCCGCGACCGGATCGACGGCGACCTCGGATCGATGCCCGTCGCCCAGGCGATCGCCAGGCTGACCGACGAAGTCAACAACCGCACCGTCCGTCAGGCCGTGACGGCCAAGTAGGGGGTGCAGCGCCCGCGGTGCGGAATACGCCGACGGGCAATGGTGGGCAAGCTGCCTGCCGGGTGACCGCCGCAGCTTGGTTATCGGTTGGGCTGG
>NZ_JACEHH010000069.1 GCF_014154935.1 Stieleria mannarensis | reverse complement strand
GATTCGTTCGGTCACTTTCGCCCTTCTAGATGCGGGCTCGGGCGTCCTGCCCTCCCTGTCTTTATCGGCATCGTGCCTCGGCGTCGGTGATGCTCGCTGCGCTCGGCGCTTTCGCTCATCCTTCGCGCGCTTTCATCACCTCCGTCGACCGTCGGCTCCGCATCGCTGGCGCTCGCTCCGGTCGGCGAACGATGGCCCGCTCACTCTTATCAGCTGCAGACTTGCTTTCTTTCCAACTTGCAACCTGGAACTTCCAACTTGGAACTCGTCTTCCCGCTTCCCTGCCATCGTTCTCCGACGGACATCGTGTCCCCGACGGGTTTCAATCGACGGGCATCCTACCCGCCGTGTCTACGACGTTCTCTTGCGCGTGAAGGTGCGCGGTCCGGCATCGTGCCGAAGACATCGGCGGTCATCGTGACCGCCAGCGGTAGTGAAGCTGGCGGGCCATCCATTGCGGCGGAAGTTGACTCGGTCCTGTGGTCGCGTCAATCGTCCGCCGGCTAAGACCGTTGATGAAAACCAAACACAAGGTCTGACCCCGGCGCTGCCCCCCGCGGCTCTACCCCCCGTTTGGTTTCCTCTGTCCCCATTATCTGACACCAGCTATGGCTCAGCTGGTCCAAATGCTTCGTCCATGACATCACGAATTGACTTGCTTCCTGAAAGAACTGAGCTTACGCCATCGGTAATTTCCGTTCGTTGAAAACGCACATTCATCATTGGCGAAACACTGACGATATAAGCTTCAATGCCTTTCGGAGTCTGAAACTCAACAAGGGACATCCCAGCCTTTTTCGGAATCAGAACGCAAGTAGTTGGATCGATCATCGACAAGTCAACGACCTTTGGATCAGATTGGCTCGTTAGTATCGGTCCACCGCCAAGGACAAATTCGGCATTGCTTCTCAAAGAAGCAAACACAAAGTCGAAAAGTGGACTTCTCGCGCCGAAGAAAACCGCTACGAGACATGCTAGCCACATTAGTGACGCCAGCCGAAATTGCATCCCTATTCTTCTCGTGCCTGACATCACCTACTCCCCCGCCTTCGTGGCGGATTCCATACCGAATTGCAAACAACCTTGCATCGATTCTCAGAACGCAATTTATCGTCCGGGTGAATGTCCTTAATCGTAATCCCGATGCTGCCGTTTCCAGGTAAAGGGATAATCGTAATATTTAGCTGGCTCAGCTTGGTGCGAACTTGACGTTTACGCTTGCGAACGATGGTTGGAACAACCGTCTTGGAATTCTTAAACTCTGTTTTGAACGCTCGATTACCATCACAGTCGGTATATTTTATATATCGTTTGCAATTTTTGATTGTCGTTACGACTGTTTTGCATTCGCAGAGGATTTCGTCGGTAAACTCAATGCCCTCCATGCCTGGATTGGTGCCCGACCCCGAGGGCGTAAGTGAGATCCCACGTGCACTCGACGACTGTTTCTTTGTGACCGTAGTCTTGCACGTCCAAAGTCCTAAAGGATCAACAGAGTTCAATCCGAAATACGCTCTATAGCGATTTAGTCCATCGAAATACCCAATCGGGTCTCTGGAGCCAAACCGTCCAATCCGCGAAAGATAGATCCGGGCGCGGTAGTGGTACGTGTCTGTGACGTCGTCGTACTCACGTCCGGTGAAGAGATACCGGTTGCCTTCCGCGGTTGTCGTGCGAGCCGTGCCCGAAGCGTCGGTGATCGTAGGCGTACCGTAGGCATCATAGGCATAGCGTTCCTTGATCACCCCGCTCGAATCGGTCAGTGCCGTAATGCTGTACTGTTGGGTGCGATGGTAGTAGCGCAGTCCGCCGGTGCCGTCGCGGACCACTGGTTCGTCGATGTAGCTGGCGTAGACGTACGTGTAAGTTGGGCTCGTTGCCGCCGTGCCAGAGGTGCAGTCGGCGATCGTCTGCTGGCCGTTTTGAATGAAGATCGTGTCGGTCGTGCCGTCGTCTCGCGCGACTCGGCGACCGAGTGCGTCCCGCTGGTAGCGCACGTCGTCGGTGCTGTTGTTGCCGACACCTGCCGATACCAGGCGATTGTCGAGGTCCCACGAGAGTATCAATGGATCGCTGCCGGGACGGAGGACCGCCGGGATCACCGTCATGTTCCCCTTGACGCCATGAGTGACCGATTGACTGGCGGCGCTGAGGAGCTCGTGGGCGTCACCGTGGACTCGCGTTTGAGTGCTGCGGTTCTCGGTAAAAGTGTCCCAGTCGCCGACGAGCCACAGATCCCAGGATTGGTCGAGGTTGGTGTCGTCGCCTTCCCAATTGATCAGACGATCTTCGTCGTGATAGCCGCTCATCGTTCCGGTGATGCTCTCACTGGCCTTGTTTTTGTCGTTGTCCCAGCCGAAGCTAAGGTTTCCGAGCGCTGCGCCAGTATAACTGATGTTCGTAAGCATGCACTGGGTTTTCGATCTCGTGTATCACCAGGATTCGAGTCGACTTCGAACCAAGAACGCTGAGTCGAAGATGAGCCTCACACGCCGGTTTGTCACAGCGTTTCTGAACCGAGACGCTGCGAAGAAGAGCCTTCGGCGGAAACGCCAAATCGCTGGATCCAACACCGCTTTTCTCGCAAAACTTCTGTTTGCAGCCTGATTTTGGTGCGATCGTCGCGGGTCCCAGCCCTCCCTGTCAATAAACTCCGTACTGAGTTTTGACATTGTCGAAAAGCGTTATTCGTGATCTCATTTCATTTGATCTTCACCAAGGAGAGAGCATGTACATTCGAAAGGTATTGCCAGGCATCGTCCTGTGGACCGCATGGGTAGCGACATCTTGCTGTGCGACCGAGCCTGTCGCTGCAGCGGACCGCCCGCTCAATGTGTTGTTGATTATGGCCGATGATGTCGGCTTTGAATGTTTCAGCAGCTACGGCAGCAAGGAATACGACACGCCGCGGATCGATGCGCTCGCAAAGCAGGGCATCCGGTTCACCAACGCCCACTCGACGCCGCTGTGCACGCCGACACGCGTCAATTTGATGTCCGGTAAAAGCAATGTCTTTAACTACCAGGACTTCGGCATTTACCCGGCCGGCGAACCGACGTTTGCGAACCCTTTTCAAACCCATGGCTACCGCACGGCCGTGGCCGGCAAATGGCAATTGCAAACCAAGCAAGCCGGCAAGGGCATCACGGCCGGCGAGGCGGGTTTCGAAACGTGGTGTTTGTGGAATATTCCCGGCGGTGCACGAGAACGCTACTGGAAACCCTCCTTCGTTCAAAACGGCAAGCTGCTGGACCTGCCGCCCCGCACGTTCGGTCCCGATGTGATGACGGAATTCCTGATCGACTTTATGACCGAGGACAATGACAAGCCGTTTCTGGCCTATTACCCGATGATCCTGGTCCACGATCCATTCGTGCCCACACCGGACAGTGACGGCGGCAAACGAGTCGACAAGGCGAAGCGGACGGCCAAGCGACAGAAACAGAACTACGTCGACATGGTCGCGTACATGGACAAGTGCGTCGGCCGCTTGGTCGATGCGCTCAAGGCTAGCGGCAAACGTGACAACACACTCGTGATCTTCACCGGCGACAACGGCACCAACGCGGTGTTGTCCTCCGAGCTCAACGGCAAGACGGTCAAAGGCGGCAAGGGCTACACCCACGACTACGGAACGCACGTGCCCCTGGTGGCCAATCTGCCCGGCCGCATCCCGCCGGGACAGGTTAATGAGGACCTGATCGCATTTTCCGATTTCTTTCCGACCATCGTCCAGGCGGCAGGTCTGCCGCCCAAGGCGATCAAAGACGGCGACGGGACAAGTTTCTGGCCGCAGTGCCTGGGCCAACCCGGGGAGAAACGCGAGTGGATCTACGGGTACTATTTCCCGCGCCCGTATGCCGCCAAGCTGGACAATAAATACAACCACTACGAAGTCCGCTATGCCCGAGACAAGCAATACAAGCTTTATGACAACGGTGACCTGTACGATACCCTGGCCGACGTGATGGAAGAATCGCCATTGCCGATCGACGACGTAGACGCTGAACAGCAAGCCGCACGCACAGTCTTGCAACGCGTGTTGGCTTCATTCCCAAGCCAAGGCCAAGCGATCCGCCACGACCAAGTCAACGGCGAACGGAAACCAGGCTCCCAAAAGCGGTCCAACCACTGACGGTGCGACAAACCGGGCGACGCTGCGCGATTGTATTCCGTTCGATTCTGCCGACTTCCCTTGCGATCGCGTTTACCTACCCTGCAGTGCAGCGATGCGTCCGAAGATGCTGTTCCCTTTAGTCCAGTTTTTTCTTGTTCACAAAGTCAACGCCGATCACATTGTCCTTTTGCGGAGAAGTCACCGTTGGTTGGATTCCCTGCTGGTCGCGGCTTTTCGGCGTATGGGTATTGGCGAAGGTCAGTTCATTCTTGGTCCGTGTGCCGTCCGGTGCGATCTCCGTCCATTCGACCTTGCGCATGAACGGTCGGTCTTCCCCTTTGCGTGTGACATCGGAGACCTTCACGTCGATGCCTGTTCCCTGTTTGAGCTTCTTTGCCCAGCGATCCTCCAACTGCCGGAACGTCCCTTGCCGGTTGGATTTCCAGTTTTGTTGCGTCAAATTCTCGGACGTGCCGGGGGCCCCGAATCGATCGCCGATCAGGTGTCCGGCGTCGTCCCCCGTTCCACCGGAAACCTTCGTTTGGGCTGATTTGCTGCGGTGCGTGCGTACCTTGCCGGGAATGCCCAGTCGGCCACTCGCCTCTTGGTAAACCTTGCCATTCTTTTCGAACTGTCGGAACGTGAAGTGCCGGCTGATGTCCGGTAGGTTTTTGACTGCCGCGGTCGACGATTTGACGGCCCGGTCAACGACCAGCTTCATCCGATCGATCGTTTGGTTCGAACCGCTCGGGATCATGTCTAGGACCTGCTTCAATTTTTCGAGCCCGGGAAGCAATGCCTTGGCAGCGTCGGACGATTTTTCCGCCAATTCGGCTGCCCGCTCAAGCACCTTCAGATAGCGAGGCAACTTGCCGGCCTTCGCCAAATCGCCGACGTAGGGAATCATGCTGGCGCCCGAGATGATCGCGTCGAGCCACTGACCGCGGGAAAGCGCGAGCAGACCACTCGCGCCGTCAGAAATCGGCGTCGGGTCGAAAATGCCGGCCAAGTCAAAGGCCATCTGAATCAGATCCAGACCAAGCTCACGTAGTTCACGGACATACGGGTCGGCAACGTCCGGATGCGAGTGCCCAGACCCCATCGGCCCGGGGGCTGGAGCTTGCGTCCGAACAAGCGTGTTGGAGTCAATCGACCGCGCGTTCTTTTGACCGATGGGGCCTGGGAATCTTGTCGGTGCCATAAAGCCTCGTCCTCAAATTTCGGAACGCCAAATGATGATCCATTCATGGTATCATTCGGAAAGGAGGGGGGGCGAGTTTGAAGAGGTGGCAAAACGATGGGGGCTGATGGTAAATTTGCTCTACATCCTGCCTGCTCCCCTGTCGCTCGTCATCTCATTGGGGGCCGCGCGCTTACGCTTCCCGCTGGCATCTCGGCGATTTCAACAGATTCGCGGCAATTGCTCGCCGATGGGGGTGACGATCACGCGGGAGGCACCGATCGCGGTCTTGGCGATGACGACGCCGGGGTGGTCGGCGACGACGTGGCCGATGAGGGCGGCGCCCGATCCGTGTTTGTCCGATCGGATCGCATTTAAGACCGCGTCGGCGGACTCCGCCGGCACCATGCACACCAGCTTGCCTTCGTTGGCCACCAACAGCGGGTCGAAGCCCAGGATTTCACAGGCCGATTGGACGGTCGGATGAATCGGCAAACGCGTCTCTTCGATCACGATCCCGCACCCGCTGGCCGCGGCGATTTCGTTCAAGGATGCCGCCAGCCCGCCACGGGTCGGATCACGCAGCGTATGCACGTCGGGACAGGCCTGGGTGATCGCGGCGACCATGTCGGCCAAGGGGGCCGAATCGGATCGGATCTCCGACTCGAATTCCAGCCCCTCACGGACACTCATGATCGCCATGCCGTGGTCGCCCAGGGTGCCGCTTAGGATCACGGCATCGCCGGGACGCGCCCGATCGGCAGCGATCTCGATTCCGTCGGGCACGACGCCGACGCCGGCGGTGTTGATGTAACACCCGTCGCCATGCCCCCGCTGGACCACTTTGGTATCGCCGGTGATGACCGTCACACCGGCGTTGCGTGCGGCCGCCCCCATCGCGTCGGCGATACGTTTGAGCTGGGCGATCGGAAAGCCTTCTTCGATAATGAACGCCGCGGTCAAGTACAGCGGTTTGGCACCGACCATCGCCAGGTCGTTGACGGTCCCGTTGACTGCCAGATCGCCGATCGATCCGCCCGGAAAGAATAGCGGCCGGACGACATACGAATCCGTCGACATCGCCAATCGCCGGCCTCCACCAACAGTCTCCGCAACGGGAAAAACCGCCGAGTCGCCGAGTGCCCCCAGATAGTCGTTTTGAAACGCCGGCAGAAACACATGCTCGACCAACTCGGCCGACAGCTTTCCACCGCCTCCATGGCCAAGAATGATGTTCGGGTAATCTTGCAACGGAACCGGGCAGACGAGTCCGTCGAATTCGACCGCCCCGTCCACAACTTTACCGTCTGTGCTGGAAGTCTTTTCGTCGGCCATCACGCTCGCCCGGTCACGTTGGCGTCGGGGGCAGCCAGCGGCACCAGGCGACCATAGTTGTAGTAGGCCGCGCAAGCCCCTTCGCCGGAAACCATCGTCGCGCCCAAGGGGGTTCGCGGCGTACATTGTTTTCCAAAGGCGTCGCATTGGTTCGGTTTGATCGCACCTTTGAGAACATCGCCGGCACGGCACAACGTCGACTCGCGGGTGGCGATCGCGGACACGTCAAATTTGAATTCCGCATCGAAGTTGCGAAACGCGTCACGAAGCCGCCAACCGCTCTGCTTGATGGGGCCGATCCCACGCCAATTGCGATCGGTCGTCTCGAACACTTCGTCCAGGAGAACCTGTGCGGCGACGTTGCCTTGCTCGGTGACGACTCTGGGGTACGCGTTTTCGAGCTCCGCCGTCCCCGATTCGAGCTGGATGATGCAGCGACGGATGCCCTCAAGCACATCCAGCGGTTCGAAGCCGGTGATCACGATCGGAACCTTGTATTGATCGCACAGCGGTCGGTAGTGCGAGTACCCGGTCACGGCGCAGACGTGCCCGGCGGCCAGAAACCCGGCGACACGGTTTCCCGGTGAATTCATGATCGCTTCGATGGCCGGCGGAACCAGCACGTGCGAAACCAATGCGGAGAAATTGTTGACGTGGTGATCGTGGGCAACCTTGACCGCCATCGCGTTGGCCGGAGCCGTCGTTTCAAAGCCGATCGCCAAAAACACCACTTCGCGGTCCGGGTTCTCGCGAGCGACCTTGACGGCATCTAACGGAGAATAAACGACCCGCACGTCCCCGCCGGCGGCCTTGACCTTGAACAAGTCACCTTCGGACCCGGGGACACGCAGCATGTCACCGAAGGAGCAAAAGATGACGTCCGGTCGAGCGGCAATCGCCAAGGCTTTGTCGATCACTTCCAGCGGCGTCACACAGACGGGGCAACCGGGGCCGTGAACCATCTCGATTTCGTCGGGCAGGATCTGGTCGATCCCGTTGCGGATGATCGAATGGGTTTGGCCGCCACAGACTTCCATGATCGCCCAGGGACGGGTCACCTGTCGCGCGATCTGGTCGGCCAGTCGCGTTGCGGTCTCACCGTCACGGTATTCGGTCAAGTGTTTCATCAGTGCTGGTCGGGTGATTGTTGCAGGGGCGATTGTTGCAGGGCTTGGAAGGTCCGCAAGGTTTCTTCCGCCGATGTTTCGTCGACTCGGCTGATCGCAAACCCGGCGTGAACGACCGCGTAGTCACCGACCTGGATCTCCGGCAGCAATGCCAAGCAAACCTCTTTGACGACACCGCCGAAATTGACCGTGCCCATCGTCATCTCGTCGGCTTCGAAAATCGATTCGACCTTTCCAGGAACTGCCAGGCACATCACTCGATACCGTGGTTGTGGGAGAGTGTTTCGCTTCAGCATAACGGGTTTTAGGTTGCGGCGGCCCGGTTAAGGTCGCTCACAAGAATTATCCCTCCCTGCCAGGGAGGGTTAATTCTTGGCTTGATGTCAATGAGGGTCGAGCGAAGCGGAAGGAGGAACGAACGGCAAATTGCTTCTTGTGCGACGTGGCGCCGGCCGTCTAACGGCTCCTGGCCACGATCGCTTGCCCTAGCGCTAGCCCGCCGTCGTTGGGCGGAACATGGGTGTGGCTCAGGACGTTGAATCCGCACCCGCGCAATCGCTCCGTCGCCAGGGTGGTCAGCAACGCGTTTTGAAACACGCCACCGGTCAACCCGACGACGTTGATGTCGGTTTGATCGCGGATCACGGCGGCGACGCGGACGATCATTCCGGCGACGGCATGGTGGAATTGTGCGGCGATCCGTCGATGGTCGACCGAGTCGATGACGTCGCGACAGATCGCATCGATCAGATCGCGGGATTGGATTTGAATCGGCGTGTGATCGGCGGGTTGTTCGATCGCAAAAGTGTAGGCGTCGGCATCGACTCGATCGATCGCGCCGACCGCCATGGATTCCAATTCGATCGCCGCTTGTGCTTCAAAACGGACTTCATGGCGGATTCCGATCAGCGACGCGACCGCGTCGAACAGTCGCCCGGCACTGCTGGTGGGAAAACAGTTCAGGTTCGATTCGAGTTGCCGTGTCAGCAGAGTCCGCGTGTCGGCCGCAGGGTGTGCGACACATGGCAGGCGAGCGTCCCAGGGCAGATCATGGCCGGCGAGCAAGGCCAACGCCGTGCGATACGGTCGCTTGATGCACGCATCACCACCGGGCAGCGGAAAGTACTGCAGGTGAGCCGCACGCCGGAAATCCTTGCCGCCGGCGATCAAAAACTCGCCTCCCCAGATGGCCCCATCGGTGCCGTATCCGGTGCCGTCGAAACAGCACGCGAGGATGGGCTGTGCGGCGACTGGTTTCAGTTCGGTTGCCTGGTGAAAAACCTGTTCGGCGATCAAGGACACCGCGTGGGCATGGTGGTGCTGGACACGCACCAGCGGCACCCCAAGTGTTCGCGCCAGTTCCTCGGCAAACTGTGTCGACAGATACGACGGATGCAGGTCGGCGGCAACGGCTTGGGGGTCGATCCGAAACAGATCCAGAAAGTGATTCACATTTCGCTTGAGCGCACGCAGCGTTTCCAGGTTGCTGACGTCCCCGATGTGTTGACTGAGGTAGGCATAGTTCGCTTGAGTGACGCAAAACGTCGACTTGATTTCGCCGCCGACCGCCACCACGCTTCGTCCCCCCTGGCCCAGATTGATCGGCATCGGGGCGAACCCGCGCGAGCGTCGGATCGGCACGACCGACGCACCTCGTTGCTGAACCACGGAGTCATCGCACACGACGTGGATGTCGCGGTCATGCATCAGGAAACCGTCGACCAGCGGACCAAGACGTCGAATCGCTTCGTCGTTGGTACGGGCGATCGGTTCATCGGAGAGGTTGCCCGACGTCATCACCAATGGAGCACACGTTTGGATCAGCAAATGGTGCAGCGGGGAATAGGGCAGCATCACGCCGATGCGGTGGTTTCCCGGGGCGACGGCATCCAGCATGCCGGCAAACTCGGCAACCGCCCCGTCAGAGATCCGTTTGGCGAGCAGCACGATCGGGCGTTCGGGGCTCTGGAGCAAGCGTCGTTCGTCGTCATTGATCTCCGCGAACGCTTCGGCGTCACGAGCGTCGGCCACCATGATCGCCAATGGTTTGTCGATCCGCCCTTTGCGGTCGCGAAGCTTGTCAACGGCATCGGTGTCGGTCGCGTCGCACGCCAAGTGAAAGCCTCCAATCCCTTTGACGGCGATGACCTGCCCGCGGCGGATCGCCGATGCAAACGCGTCGACCACACGTGCCGGATCGCAGTCCGTCGTTCTTGGGCGGTCGGCAACGGGCGCGGACGGAGTGGCAGGTGTCAGCCAGATCTGCGGTCCACAATCCGGACAGGCGATGGGCTGGGCGTGAAAGCGTCGGTCCCGCGGATCGTTGTATTCATCGCGACAACGTGGACACATCGGAAACGACTTCATCGTCGTCTTCGGTCGGTCATACGGGATGCCCTGGATGATGGTGAAGCGTGGTCCGCAATTGGTGCAATTGATGAACGGGTATCGGTAGCGGCGGTTGTGTTCGTCTCCCATTTCAGCCAAACACGCGTCGCAAACCGAGACGTCGGCGATCACCGGCGAGCTTTCGGGATCCCCGGTGACGCTCGCATCGATCGAGAATTTGGACTCCTCGATCGTCGGCACGTCCACGGTGTCGAGCGAATCGATGGACGCCAGGGGAGGCAGTGCGCGTCGGAAACTGCCCAAAAAGCGATCCAGTTGGTGCGGCGTCCCCTGGGCCTCGATCGTGACACCCCGCGAGTCGTTTCGCACCCAGCCGGTCAGCCCCTGGTCGGTCGCACGGTTCCAGACGAACGGCCGCAACCCGACACCTTGGATGCGTCCCGCCAGACGAACACGGATTCGTTTCAGGGGATGATTCACAACGACTCGCCGATCGCGCGGTGGTGCTTTCGTGGCGACGAATCGCCAGTTGCTGCCGATTTTTCAGGATAGACGAAGCGGTACTTCGCCAATGCAGGGACGTTTGCAAATTCTGTTCCGCCCGGGCGATTGTCTTAAGAATTGCCGACGCCTGACCGGGTGACACGATAAACTTTCCAAACGGTTCCCGATACAAACACCCCCATTTTTGATTTCCCCATGAGATATGCACTCAGCTTGTCAATTTTGATCGCGTTGGCAACCGCTTCAAACGCGAAAGAAGGCGAGCAAGACGTCTACATCGATCCCAACGCCACGCCGGCGTCGTACCAGTTGCAAGGCGAATACGAGGGACAGGCCGGTGACAACGGCCAGACCTACGCGGCGCAGGTCCTCGCACTCGGCGAGGGCCAGTTTCATCTGGTCGCGTACAAGGGGGGGCTGCCCGGAGCCGATCAAAGCCACAAGAACATCTTTTTCGAAGCCGACGGGGAACTCGACGGCGACGCCGTCACCTTTGAGCACGAAGACTTCAATATCGTGGCCTCCGGCGGCCAGCTGCAAGTGTTCAATGCCAACGGCAGAAAGGTCGAGCAGATCGAAAGACGCGTGCGCAAGAGTCCGACGCTCGGAGCTCAACCGCCCAAGGACGCATTGGTGCTCTTTGACGGCAGCAACGGCGACGCGTTCGAAGGGGCCCAGGTCCACGAGGGTCTGCTGCTGGCCGACACGTTCAGCAAGCAGAAGTTCGGCGACCACACGATGCACCTGGAATTCCGCACTCCCTATAAACCGAGCGGCCGCGGCCAAGGGCGCGGAAACAGCGGCGTGTATGTGCAAAGCCGCTACGAAATCCAAGTCCTCGATTCCTTCGGGCTGGCCGGCAAAAGCAACGAGTGCGGCGGGATTTACAAGATCGCCGAACCCAAGGTCAACATGTGCCTGCCGCCGCTGCAGTGGCAAACCTATGACATCGATTTCACCGCAGCACGCTATGACGACGAAGGCAACAAGACCGCAAACGCCCGGGTGACCGTCAAGCACAACGGGGTGGTCATTCATGACGACCTGGAATTGCCGCAACACACCCCCGGCCGCCACCAAGAAGCTCCCGGCCCGGACAGCTTGTACCTGCAAGGCCACGGCAACCCCGTCTACTACCGCAATCTCTGGGTCGTGGAAAAGTAGACGTGGAGAGATGCGCCCGAGAGGAGGGCGTGCGTCATCGCACAGCCCGTGCCATGTCGCACGCTTCAGGTATGCAGGTGTTTACATCGCACCTCTGAAGCGCCCCGTTTCACCGCCACCTCACCAACGCAGCCATCGAACTTGTCACAAGGGACTACTTCGGCGCACGACGTGTACGCTAGATTGACCGCATCGGCTGGCACAACGAAACGTGTGCAGCCCACTCGTTTGACCAAGGAGCTTCTCGATGGCCGTCCCTCAGCCAGAATTGATTCGGAATCTTTGTTTCTGTGGCCAGACCGGATCTGGAAAGACCACATTGTGTGAGCGGTTATTGTTTGCCGCCGGCGAAATCAAGCGGCTCGGCACGGTCGAAGAAGGCAACACGGTCAGCGATTTCAGCGACGAGGAGCATCAATATCAGCATTCGCTCGCCCCGAGCGTCGTTCATTTTTTTCACGAGCAACATCACGTCAATTTGATCGACACGCCGGGGATGTCCGATTTCATCGGCCACGCGATCGCCTGTTTCCCCGCGGTCGAAACGGTGGTGATTGTGATCGATGCGGCCAAAGGGGTCGAAAGCGAGACACGTCGACTGATGCGGGTGGCGACCGAGCGGAATCTGCCGCGGATGATTTTGGTCAACAAGATGGACGTCGAAGAGGCGGATCTGGAGAAACTGACCCGCCAGATTCGCACGGTGTTCGGCGAAGTTTGCCTGCCGATCAACATGCCCAAACCGGACATGTCGGGCGTGGTGGAGGTTTTCGAGACGGACGCCCATGACGTGACTGCATTCAGTTCGGCCGAGGCGGCCCACACTCAAATCGTCGAACAGGTGGTGGAAGTCGACGAGCATTTGACCGAGACCTATCTGGATGCCGGAGCGAACCAACTCGATCCCACCGAGTTGCACGACGCGTTTGAACGGGCGCTCCGCGAAGGCCACTTGGTCCCGATCGTTTACGCGTCGGCGAAAACCGGTGCCGGGATCAAACACCTGCTGCACGTCACGGCATCGTTGTTGCCCAGTCCGCTGGAAGGCAACCCGCGGCCCTTTATCCAGGGCGGCAAGCCGTTGAAGACGGAATTCGATGCCGACAAACCCACCATCGCTCACGTTTTTCAGGTCGCCACCGATAAACATGTCGGAAAGCTGGGGATCTTTCGGGTTCACCAGGGGATTGTGCGTCAAAAGTCTGAACTGTTCATCGACGACGGACGCAAACCGCTGCGCATCAGTCACGTGATGCGGTTGCAAGGAAAAGACCACAAAGAAACCGAGGCGATCGGACCGGGCGAGATCGGTGCGATCTCCAAAGTCGACGAAATCCATTTCGATGGGGTTCTGCACGACGGAGCCACCCCCGAAGACCCGCCGCTGTTGCTGCCCTTGGAATTGCCCAAACCGATGTACGGATTGGCCGTCGAATTGAAAAGTCACGCCGACGAAACGAAATTCTCCGCCGCGATGCACAAGCTGCAAGACGAAGACCCGTGCTTGAAACTCGAACGCGTCGCCGCAACCAAGCAAACCGTCCTGCGTGGTCTGGGCGAACTGCACCTCCGCATCGTGCTCGAAAAGCTGGCCAACCAGTACGGCATTGAACTGGAAACGTCGCAGCCCAAGGTCGCCTACAAAGAGACGATCACATTGCCGGCCGAGGGCCATCATCGTCATAAGAAGCAAACCGGTGGGGCCGGTCAATTCGGCGAGGTCTACTTGCGAGTCGCCCCGCTGCCGGAGGATCACCCGACGGGATTCGAATTCGAAAACAAAACGGTCGGCGGTTCCATCCCCAAACAGTTTATGTCTTCGATCGAAAAAGGCATCCGCCAAGTGCTCGATGACGGCGCGGTCGCCGGCTACCCGATGACCGGCGTTCGCGTCGAAGTCTACGACGGCAAACACCACGACGTGGACAGCAAGGAGATCGCGTTCATCACCGCGGGACGAAAAGCCTTTATCGACGCGGTTCTGAAGGCGCACCCGGTTCTGCTGGAACCCTATGGGAACGTCGAAGTCCACGTGCCCGGTCAGTACCTCGGCGACGTCACCAGTGACCTTTCGGTTCGCCGTGGGCGCGTCACCGACACCCAGATGGAAGACGACCGCTGCACGATCAAAGCCCTCGCGCCGCTGAGTGAGTTGCAATCGTATGCCAACCAGCTCAAGAGCATCGCCGCCGGTTCCGGGTCGTTCACCGTGGAACACAGTCACGAAGAACCCGCACCGCCGAACATCCAACAAGAGGTCATCGCCGCCTATCACCCCAACCACGACGAGTCGTGACCCCCCTCCAACGGATCGCTTTTCCGTCCGACAAACGCAACTCGAAAATTTAGCACTCGCTGACCACTCGATAAGTGGTGCGCTGCGGGCGCTGATCGACTACACTTCGTCATTGACAACGTTTCTCCCGGAGGCATGTGCGATGCTTGATAATTTTGCCCCCCGATGGTTCTTCGCGGTGGTTGTGGCGTTGGCCTCAGTCGCAGCCGGACAGGACTTGCCGGGGCAAGAGACACCGCAGTCCGATCAGCAGTCCGAAGACCAGGAAAAAATCCGAGCGGCGATCGAGGCTTATGTCGCCGCATTCAACGCCAAGGATGTCGACAAACTGATTTCTTTCTGGTCGACCGATGGCGTCTATGTCAGCCTTTCCAGTGGTGAGCGGTTCGTCGGTCATGACGCGCTCAAAGACGAGTTCACCGCGATCTTGACGGATGATGATGCACCGAAGTTGGCGTTGCAGATGCAGTCGATCGAATTTATCTCGCCCAACGTCGCACTGGAATACGGAACCGCCGTGATCGCTCGGTCTGAGTCGAGCGAAAGCACGGCGTTCCGCGCCGTTTATGTCGAACGCGACGGCCGATGGCTGATCGACCGGGTCAGCGAAGAAGTGGTCGAAGAACGGCCTTCGAACTACGAGCACCTGCAGGGACTTGAATTTTTGGTCGGGCAGTGGACCAACGGAGACGACGGTGGCGCGATCGAAATCGATTGCCAGTGGACGGCGAACCAAAATTTTCTAAGTCGAACCTACAAGGTCTATTCCGAAGAAGACGTCGAGTCATCGGGGCTGCAAATCATTGGCTGGGACGCCAAACGCAACCAAATTCGCAGTTGGTTATTCGATTCCAACGGCAGTTTTGTCCAGGGCGAATGGTCGCACAACGGCGATGCTTGGATCGTTCAGTCAGTCGCCACGCTGGCCGACGGTGCATCCGGATCGGCCACGAGCATGATCGGTCAGACCGATCGCGGCGAAATCACGTGGCGAAAATTTAACCGAATCGTCGATGGCCAACTCCTGCCAAACACCGAAGAAGTCATTCTTCAACGCAAGTAAAAGAGGCGTGCGAAATAATGTGGACTCCCCGTTATGATGGAAAGCCCCGCAAAAAGACGGCGCACCGTGGCAGGGACGTCCTCTTCCTTTTTGCGGCTATTGGTTGCCATCGTTCTCGTCCCTTTGATCTGAACAGATTCATGAAGCGTGAAATTGCGACCGCCGGCTGTTTGCTGTGTCTGTTCATCTGGGCCGGAAGCGAGTGCCTGGCTCAAGGCCGCGGACGTGGGGGCGGAATCAGCCGAGGCGGTGGAGGCGGAATCAGTCGAGGCGGTGGGGGCGGGAGAAGTCGTCCATCACCATCGATCCAACGACCGTCGCCTTCGATCAATCGTCCGTCCAGGCCTGCAACGAGACCATCTCCACCCTCGCTGCCATCCAGTCGGCCTTCCACCCGACCCTCGCTGCCTTCCAGCCGACCGTCCACCCGGCCGTCGCTGCCATCCAGTCGCCCCTCCACCCGACCCTCGCTACCTTCCACCCGGCCGTCGCTACCTTCCACCCGACCGTCGCTACCTTCCACCCGACCGTCGCTGCCTTCGACTCGACCGTCGCTGCCTTCGACTCGACCCGGAACAGGCTTTCCTTCGACCGGGCGACCGTCGCAGGGGCAGCTTCATGACTTTCTGGACCTTGGTCGTCCGGCGACGCGACCTGGCGGGATGCCGAGTACCCGTCCGTCCAACCCGGCCGGTGATTTCTTGCAAAACCGTCCTTCAACACTTCCTGCGCCGGGCACTCGGCCCGGAACCCGGCCGGGAGCAGGCGAGCGTCCGACGACACTACCGGCGCGGCCGCTGCCAGGCAGTGGTGATCGTCCTGGTTCGGGAAACCGCCCAGCGGGCGGTGATCGTCCTGGGGCGATCGAGCGGCCCGTCCAATTGCCTGGAGTCGTCGATCCTCCGAGCACTCGCCCGCCGGGACAGCGCCCGCCGGATACTCGCCCGCCGGGACAGCGCCCGCCGGATACTCGCCCGCCGGGACAGCGCCCGCCAGATACGCGTCCGCCGGGGCAACGTCCGCCGGGGACTCGTCCGCCGGGGACTCGTCCGCCGGGGACTCGTCCGCCGGGACAGCGACCGCCGGGGACTCGTCCACCGGGCTGGCGTCCGCCGGGACAGCGTCCTCCTGGTTATCGTCCGCCAGGCTACCGACCTCCCCGCCCAGGGCATCTGCCGGTTTACGGCCCAGGCTATTGGGGGCGATATCCTAGTTGGCGATGGAACTGGGGTCGCTACAACAACAACTGGTGGAAATGGGCCAGCGCCGGTGCCGTGACCGGTTGGTTCGCTGGCAACTGGAGTTCGGCTCCGGTGTACTACAGCTACGGTGACAACTTGTACTATGAAGACAACAACGTCTACTACAACAACGAAGTGATTTGCACGTCCGCCGAGTACGCTCAACAGGCGCAAGAGATTGCCGCAAGCGTTCCGGAGGTTCCACCGGCTGAAGTTGAGTGGCTGCCATTGGGAGTGTTTGCCTTGACGATCGACGGCGGCTCTGCCGAAGATGCAACACTGTTCTTGCAACTTGCCGTTACCAAAGAAGGCATTATTGCAGGCACGTTCCAAAACACCTCGACCGACGAAGCATTCGAGGTCGAAGGAACCGTCGATCAAGAAAGCCAGCGTGCCGCTTGGGCAAAAGTGGGTGCGAGTTGGCCGATCATGGAATCGGGCATTTACAATTTGACAGAGAGTGAAGCCGATGCGTTACTTCATTTTGAGGATGGCGAGACGCAGCAATGGACAATGATCCGTCTCGACCAACCTGAAGATCAATGAGCTCGCGAGTGCTGCGTCTACAGCGAAAGGAGTTCCCAAACGCCGGAATAATTATCGGTCCAAATCAGAACCGTTTCCTCGTCGCGCCAGGGTTCATACGCCGGACTTGATTTCAACCGCTCGGCAAGCTCTGAGGAACCCGTCAGCAGCACCCAGGTCGACGCGAACACGCCTGCGGACGTGTCTTTGTCGTTGCTGATGCGGACGGACTGCCAACCGATCGTGTCGGCCAAACCGCGAACGACCGGCCCCAGATCGAGGAATCGATTCGAAATGTGGATCACCAAGATGCCGTCGTCGGCAAGGTGCGCGCGATAGGTTTCCCCACACTCCGCGGTCAGCAAGTGCACCGGAATCGCGTCGCTGCTAAAGGCATCGATCGCCAAGACATCCAACCGTTGCCCTTGGTCGTCTTGAAGTTCCCGTTCCATGACGATTCTTGCGTCGCCGAGTTGCACTTGCGTGTTGGCCGCGGAATCCCGCAGGTAAGTAAAGAACCGGCCGGACAATTCTTGGACCGCAGGATTGATCTCGTAAAAGCGAAACGTGTCGTTTGCTTCGCCATAGGCGGCGATCGTGCCGGCCCCCAGTCCGACGACACCGACGCGGATGGACCGCTCCGGCATCTTCTGATCGCGGATCGTCTGGATCGCCAGACCGATGCCGCTTTCTTGACCGTAGTAGGTCGTCGGTCGCCTTCTCCAGTCGTCATCGTCGTACTGAACGCCATGCAGGATTTGGCCATGTTCCAGCCGGTACCGGGCCGGAATTACAACCCCGTCGTCTTCCCAGGCAGGGCGGTAGTCGACGCTCAACACACCGTAGAAATTTCGCGATCGGTGGACCTCTCCGCGCGACCTTGTCTCGGCAACCTGCCACAACTCGTATCCCATGATCGCCACCAACGCGGCCACAGGGGCCAGGTAACCGATGCCCAGTATTCCATCGCGTGGTGTTCCCTCGCTCAGTGACGGTTGACGCGTCGATCGCAGACGCCTGAATCCCCACGGAACAGCCAATCCTGCCACACCGACCAACAGCACGGTTGCCGCTTGCGTCGGCGTCAGGATCTGTTGCTGATAGGCCAGTGCGAGCAACAGAACCGCGGACACCAGGATCACCGCACGCGTCAATAAACACTCGATTCGCTGACCAAATCGTTTCAGCATCGACTGTGCAAAAAATGCAATGCTCCACGCAAGAACGGAGGCCAGCACAAGTTGGCTGCCCAAGCTGATTGTCATGACGTCGGGAACCCGCCACCGTCCCCAGGCGATCATCCAAGCGATCGGCACAGCGCCCCAGAAGTACCACGTCCGGGCAGAAATCGGATTTCCAGTTCGCGTGCCGATCACGATCATTCCCAACACAAGCGACAGCCCCAGCCCGCCGAACATCGCGACGCGATCGGCCGCCCTGAGCGACTCGTGATGGTGCGTCCAAACCAAGGCCGCAATCGCTCCGCAGGCTGCCAACGCTCCCCCGACCCATAACCAAAACGCCGCTGACGGCACCACGTCCCAAATTCGCTGGCGACACGCGGCGATCAACGCAAACGAGCAACAGGCGACAAGGCTGATCTGGAACTCCCAATAGCCCGTGAAAAGATTCGTCGCCACAATCGCCACCAAAAAACCGCCCAGCGCACCGCCGGCCGCAATCACCAAATAGAACAACGTCAAGTGGCGTGGATCCGGACGCGCGTGAACGAGTTCACCGTGGCAAGCCATACAGCAGGCAAATTGCACGGCCGAAAAGATCGCCACTTGCTCGGCCAACGCCACGTCGGCGCCCGAAACGATCGCCCAACAGGCGAGTGGCGTGCTGACCATCAGCAACAATCCGAACGCTCGGCGGTCATACCATTTCGGGTGATCGAAACAGATGATGAAAGAGATCAGGTACAAGCTCAAAGGCAGGATCCAAAGGAAGGGCACGGCGGCGACATCGATACACAACTGGTTGGTCGTCGCAAGCAACATGGCCGACCCGGATGCCGACAGGCACAGCCACAACAACACGAGCAACCGGCTAGGCTTGGTAGGCGATGGCTCGGCGGTTGGCGATTCATCCAGTCCACCGACGGGATCGGCCCCACGTCCGATCGCGTCTTGCTTCAGCATCCGGGCGGCGCACCATGCGGCGGAACAAGCGAATACGACGTACAACGACGTCCACGAGATCACTTGCTGGTCCAGCGTGAACCGGGGTTCGATCGCAAACGGATAGCTCAACAATGCCAACAGTGATCCGATGTTTGATAGCGCATACAGGCGATAGGGCGATCGGCCCGGCGACGTCTGGCTGAACCACTTTTGCATCAACGGTCCCGTCGATGCCAGCACAAAGTATGGGCCGCCGACCGTCGCAATCAGTACCAGCAAGATCCGCCCGAGCGGTGATTGGCCGACCTGAGGTTTCCAGGATTCATCCGGAGCGATCGGCAACAGCAAAACGGTTGCCACCAACACCGCCAAATGAACGATCCCCTGGATGCGAATCGACAGCTTGGTCGAAAGCAGATGCGCGTACAGATAACCGGCCAGCAGTACCGATTGAAAAAACAGCAAACAGCTTGTCCAAATCGACGGCCCTCCGCCGAACCAGGGCAGAATGAACCGGCCGATGATCGGTTGCACCTGGAACAACAAGAACGCGCTGGTAAAAATCGTCAGGGCATAGCGGAGCATCGAGTGGATTGATCAACGTTGATGAGAACAGGAAATAGTTCGGTGGATCACCGTAGCGGAAGCCGCCAAGGCGTTCGTTAACCCGCCGAAATCGAATAAATGCCTACTCCGGATTCCGCACCGACGTATGGTCATGCACGATCCGCCAGCCTTCGGATTGTCGGCGAAAGACCAGGGTGAATCGACCGCCGATGGTTTCATCGTCGCGTTTGAGTTCCCAGGTGCCGAGCACTTGGTACGCATCGTCGTCTAATCGTAGAAACTCCAGTTCCGAAAATTCGACGCGGCCCATCGTTGGTTGATCCGGATAGCGTTGCCGATAACGGTCCAGCGTTGCCTGCCAGCCCCGCGTGACATTTCCGCCGGAGACGAACGTCAACCGTTTGTCTTTCCAGTAGACATCCATGAAACGCTCGATGTCACCGGCGTTCCAAGCGTCCGCTTGTCGGCCGATCAATCGGCGGATCTCCATTTGATCCGCATCATCGGCGTCGCCCCTGTCGGCAGCCGCCGCGTCGTCTGATTCTGCCGCGTCGTCTGATTCTGCCGCGTCGTCTGATTCCGGGCGGCCCCCGTTGTCGAGGACAAGTTGCGTTTCGAATCGACCACTGCTATCGGCTGCACCGCAGCTCATCCCCAGTGTATTGTGTTGCATCACGATCTGGCCATCGTGGGAAACGGAAATCAAACCGCCGATACCGGGATTGAGCCGCACCGTCATCACCTCCGTCACGGCCGATTCCAGCGACCGACCGGCGTACAGCATTTGAGCGGCGATGTCATAGGCCACCGCGTTGCGGATATACTCCTCGCCCACGCCGGTTCCCGAGACGGCACAGGACGCGTTGTCCGCAAACGTTCCGGCCCCGACGATCGGTGAATCGCCCACACGTCCAGGCAACTTCTTCGCCGTCCCTCCGGTGCTGGTTCCCGCGGCCAGGTTTCCAGCCGAGTCGAGCGCGACGCAACCGACGGTGCCGAAATGTGGATCCCGGGCCGAATCGGCCGCCGAATCCGATCGTTCGCGCAAACGGCTTAGAAAATACTTCGGATCGACCAATGGCACGTCTTGCGATGCCGCGAACGCATCGGCACCTGGGCCGGCCAACAACACATGTTTGGTTTCGGTCATCACCAGCCGCGCCGTCGAGATCGGATTCTTGATTCGGGTGACACCCGCGATCGCCCCACAGGCTCGGGTTCGGCCGTCCATGATCGACGCGTCCAGCTCGGCGTTGCCTTCTTTTGTCAGCACCGCGCCGCGGCCCGCATTAAAACTGGCATCGTCTTCCATCGATCGGATCACCGCTTCGACGGCATCGAGAGCGGATCCGCCGTCGGCCAACACGTGACGACCGATCTTGAGCGCCGCCTCCAGCCCCTCCCGTCGCGCGGCGCGTTTTTCCTCACTCCACTTCGACGGATCGCCGCCCGCTCCGCCATGAATCGCGATCGCCCAACGCCTTGCGGTTGCGGTTTGGGCAGAAGCAAGACGGGTCGCCGGAGACTCGATGCATGCGTTAACCATCAAGACAACCACGACAAGGCTGATTGTTCGGAACATCAAAGCGACCGTGAACGGGGGCCAGAAGAATCATGGCTGGAGTTTAATCGATCTGCCGCACCGGCGTGTGCAGAAACCACCGCGACCGGTTTGATGCGAAACGTCTCCACAAGAATGGCGTACAGCATGGGGACCACGTACAGCGTCAACCCGGTCGTCAGCAGCAACCCGGCGATCATGCACCATGCCAGTCCGGCCCACAACGGCCCTCCGCTCAAAGCCAACGGAAGCAAACCGCCGACCGTCGTTGCGGTGGTCAAAAAGATCGGCAACATCCGTTGCTTCCCGGCTTGAAGCAAACTTTGATGAAAGCTGTCGCGATCGATCCCCGCGATCGGGCCCGTTCCATCCGAAGCCCGGATCTTCTCGGCGATCAAAAGGTCCGCAAACTCGATGAAGATGATCGCGGTGTTCAAGACAATGCCGAACAACGCCAGGATTCCCAGTTGCGGCATGAATCCCAGTGAATTGTTCGACAGAAACAACCCCAGCCACGCGCCGGCCAACGCCATCGGTAACGTTGCCAGAATGATCAGCGGTTTGGACCATCCGTTGTATTGAACGACCAAGCACATCACGATCAGCAAGAACGAAATCCCGAACGAAACCATCATCTGTCCGCCGGCTTCTTGACTCTCTTCGTACGATCCGCCCGTTTCAATACGGAATCCGACCGGCAACGAGGCTTCCAGCCGTTTGAAATCCGCCAATTGCAACACCCGGTTGACCACATCGTTCCCGGTGACCCCCGGCTCCATCTGCGCCGAAACCTTGATCACGCGATTCATGTCGCGACGCTCGATCCGCGCCGGCTCCCACGAGAATTGGAATCCGGCCAGCGACGACAGCGGGATTTTGCCGTTGTCGCCTTCGACGTACGATTCCTGCAACCCCCGAATCGACCGCCGTTCCTCGGGACGCAACTTGAAGTAAATCGGGACCTGGTGATCCCCCTCGCGAAACGTCGTCAACCGCAACCCGGAGTAATAGGAATTCAGTGTTTTGGCGACTTGCGCGTTCGTGACCCCGGCCAGCGTCGCGCGATCCTTGTCGACGTCCACTTGGATCTGGTACCCCTCGACGCCCCAGGAATCGTGCACGTTCCAGGTTTCCGGTTGCGCATTGACGATTCGTTTCAACCGATTGGCCGCCTGTCGCAGCAGGGCCGGGTCGGCGAACCCGCTGCCGATCACGCGAAACACCAACGGGTCGGCGGGCGGTCCGAGAGCCAACTTGACCGGAACGATCCGCGCCCCGGCAATCGGTTCGATTCCCAACTCCGCATCGCCACGCTCACAGACCGTCCGCAATCGATGGGAAAAGTCCGCGGTGTAGCGACCATCGGTCGTCCGCACCAGGATCTCGGCGAAGTTACGTGCCGGCGGCTCAGGCGTCCAAGCCAGGTGCCATCTGGATCCGCCTCCGCCGACCAGGGTTCGCATCGCACGCAGCTTTTCCTCGTGACCACCGTAAACGGGATCGTCGGACGCCACGGGGCTCAGTTGTTGCAAGATCTGTTCGACCTGCTTTGCCACGGCGTCGGTCTGCGCGATGGTCGCCGATTCCGGCAAGTGGATCTTGACGGCAAATTGATCACGATTGGCGTCGGGAAAGAACTCAGAGCTGACCGGCAGCCTCAGGACCAGACCGAGCACCACGAGCGTTCCCAACAACGTCAACCATTTCCATCGCAAGGCCAACCGACCGGTGCGTTCGTAGATCCGAAACAGCACGCCCTCCTTGCGCGGTGCCGGGTCGCCGATCGCAGCCGGTTGTCGCCGCAGCAAACGTTTGACCGGTCCGGCAAGCTTCGCCGCCGCACGCACCAACGGTGACGCCGGACGATCGTCTTTCCGCGTGCGGATAAATGTTCCCGCCAAGATCACGCACAACGTCATCGCCAGCACCCAGCTCAAGGCGAGTGTGGTGGAGACTGTCACGGGCAGACTGTAGATATACTCCTTGCCGCCACCTTCGAGCGCGATCAGCATCGGCACAAACGCCGCCATCGTCGTCAGCGTGCCGACCAGCATCGGGATCGCCAGCGTGTTGGCGCCTTCAATCGCGGCCGGAAACGGTTTCATCCCCGCCATCTGGTTCGTCCGCGCCTGATCACAGACCTGGACCGCGTTGTCGACCAACAGCCCCAGAGAGATGATCAGGGCGGCCAGGGAGATCTGTTCCAGCTGGACCCCGAACACAGAAATGAATCCGATCGACATCAACACCACGATCGGGATGTTCGCGGCCATCACGAACGAGGTGCGAAAGCCGACGACCAAGAAGACGACGACAACGACGATCAGCACGGCCTCGACCACGTTCAACACCACTTCGCCGATCTTTGCCGAAACGTTTTCCGACTGATCGCTGACCGGTGTCACCGCGATGTCCGGCGGCAGCCGTTTTTCCAGCTCCGTCAATTCGTAAACCCGTCGCTTGGCCGAATCGCAAATGTCGATGATGTTCGCCCCCGACTTCATCGTGATCCCCAGCGTGACCGCCGGCATCGTTCCCTGGGTATCGCCATAGCGACAGATGTATTGCGGGGGATCTTCATACCCGCGCCGGACGCTCAACCCCAGATCCGACAGGTACACACTGTTTCCGCCCTCGTCCGATCGCACCACGCTTGCGATTTGGCTGATTTCATTGACCGCATTGAACTCGCCAGCCGGCTTGACCGAAAAGTGGCCCGCCGCGGTGTCGATGTCACCGCCCGGCTGGATGATGTTTCGCTCCTTCGCCAAATCCTCCAGCTGACGCGTGGTCAGGTTCAGCTGGGACCAGTTGGGCAGGTCCGTTTCGATGAAAATGGCTTCCTCGCGGGCGCCGAACAAGTCGACTTTGGCGATCCCCGGCAGCAACCGCAGCTCGTCTTGAATGTCTTCGGCGAACCGTTCCAGCTGTCGCAGCGTGTAGGCGTCTTGGGGGCGAACGTGATCGCGGCCGTGCGTGGGAACCTGATGGATCGCGAGCACCAAAACCGCGGTGTCGCCGAATTCGTCGTTGACGACCGGCTGGATCGAATCCTCCGGCATCTCCGTCGCCTCGACCCGGGTCCGCACCTTGTCCCAGACCGCTTGGATTTCCGACGGACGGACGCGGTCGTCCAGCTCCACAAAGATCGTCGACTGGCCCGTCAGCGTGGTCGATCGGATGTGATCCACCTCCTCAATGCTGACCAACTCTTGCTCCAGCTTGTCGGTGATCAATTCCTCGACCTTTTCGGCCGGCGCCCCCGCCCAAGTCGTCGAGACCACACAGACACGGATCGTAAACTCAGGATCCTCCCGCCGCGGGATGGTGAAGTAGGTGATCGCGCCCCATGCCATGCACAGCAGGGTCGCTGAAATCACAATCGGACGGTATTTGACCGCAAACGCCGGCAGGTTCATTGCGCAACCTCCATGTCCACCCCGGAGTCTCGAACGGAATCGACCGGCTGGGGCTCTTGTTCGGGGACAACATTTTCCGGCAGCTCACTGGTGATCACCTTGACCGGCTCGCCGTCCATCAGGAAGTGAACGCCCTTGACCACGATGCGAGCGTCTGCGGCAAAATCGTCGCCGGCAAGCGGACGAATCCGAATCAACGAACCGGTGCTCAACGTTTCCGGAAGCTCGGCGATCACTTCGGTTTGTCTGGCACGATCGTTTTCCACCAAGAAGACGTACGTTCGATCCGATTCCTGATAAATCGCCTCGACGGGCACAAAGTAACCTTGCTCGCGGCGGCGGTCGGCCAGGTGCGCGCTGACCAGATCCCCGGGACGCAAGACCCAGTGCGCCCCGCCATCGACCACCACCGACTTTCCGTCCCAATTCGCCCGGTCGTCGTCGGGATATTCGAGTTGCCCCATGATCAACGATTCACGGTCGATTTGATTTCCGTCGCGATCGTTGCTCTGGTCGAACAACACCGGGCGGAAGACCCAATTGCCCAGAAACGGCAACCTCGCATCCAAAACGGTCAGGTAGTGCTTTCGGACCGTCGTGACCTCCTGCAACCGCTCTCCGAAACGAGCGTTGGTCGCGACCCAAACGTAATCGCCACCGTCATCACGTTCGATCGAGTTCTCCTCGACGACGAGAATATTGTCCGGGGCGCCGATGATCTTGTTCAACTTCAACGGCCAAATGTCTTGGGTGCGTGCGAACGTCTCACCGCCCTCCAGGTGCGTCAGCGGCGCCCGGTATTGTTCGTTCATGATCAACAGCGAAACCGAAAACGTTCGCGTCGACGGATCGGCGCTGGAATCGACGTTGTAGACCATCGCGTTGCGTTCGGTCCGGCCGCCGTCGGGTAGCGTGAACGAAACCGGTAGCTGCCGGCGACGCTCAAGGTCGCGAGATTGCTTTGCCGAAACCTCGATGGCCACCTTGATCGGATTGATCATCTGCAACGTCAACACCGGCGACCCGGCCGACACCACGCTCCCCGGAACCACCTGGACCTCGGAAATCTGGCCAGGGTAAGACGCATACAGGACCGTATTCTCCAGATCACGCTCGGCGTCCCGCAGCGTCTGCTGGGCCGACTTGACGCGAGCCTCGGCGGCCTTCAACTCCACCGCCGCTTGGCTCTTGGACGCCTCCAAGCGATCCAACCGCGCCTCTTCGGTGGCCACGCGGTTTTGCGCGTCCTCGAAATCCGCTTGCGATGCCGCATTGGATTTTTGCAGCAACTGCACCCGGTCATATTCCGATCGGGCCAACTTCAAATCCGCCTCCGCCGAACGGATGTCCGCGGGAATCGAATCTCGGATCCTCTGGGCGATGATCTCCGCATCCAACTGAGCCGCTTCCAGGGACGCCCGCGCCGAATCGACCGCCACTTCGTACTGCGTCGGGTCCAGGGCCGCCAGCGGGGTTCCGTCTTGAATCACCGTTCCGTCGGCGTCCATCGTCCGGCCGTCGATGTTCTTGCCCGGCTCGAGCACCCATTGCACCCGCCCGCCGACCTCAAACCCCATCTGTTCGATCTTCCACGACGTCGCCGATCCGGAAACGGTCAGCGAATCTTCCGGGACGATCTTCCTAAGATCCATCACCGTGACGGGTCGCGCCGCCTTGGGTGGAAGCTCACTCTGCCGCTTCAAACAACCCGCCAACAACAGGACGGATGTCGCGATCAAGACGGTCGTAGGTTTGCATGGAAACATAACGCGTGATCCGTTGGGCCGCCCGGGTGGCCGAAACCCACCTGGACAGCGGTGATGCGGCGGACACGACCAACGCATGCCCGACTTCCCAATTACACCCGCGAGTTTACTTTTCGGCGTTGAGGAAGTAAACCCGTGAGTGTAAATTACCAAACGCGGGTCAAAGGCCGCTCTCGTGCAGTCGCGCGGAACCGGCTCTCCCAACCAATACAAGCCCGCAGCGCCAGCAAGTGCGTCTCGACGCAAGTCGCTTCACGAAACGGCATTCCCCCACCCCCCCATGAAACACACCGATCGAAAACGAGCCGACATCCTTGCCGCGGCGGTCACCGAGTTCCGAACCTACGGATACGACAACACCACGATGGACCAAATCGCCGATGCCGCCGGGGCGTCCAAGCGAACAGTCTACAACCACTTTGGCAGCAAAGAGGGGATGTTCGAAGCGATCGTCCGCGAGATGATGGACCGCTCCGACGTGCTGACGGGGGGCGAGTACGACGCGGAACAACCGCTGCCGCGGCAACTGAAACGTATCGCCAACGAGATCGTCGACACGTTGAAAGATGAAAGTTATCGCGACCTCGCCCGCGTCGTCCTGTCGCGACTGTTGATGGTGCCCGAATACAGCGCGCTGATCTCCGAGCAAACGCAGCACATCAACACCATGCTGTCGCGCTGGATGCGGGCCGCCCACCGCGACGGGCGACTGCGAGTCCCGCGCCCAGAACTCGCCGCCGACCAGTTCGTGGGCATGCTGATGGCCTACGCGTTTTGGCCCGCGCTGTTCAATGTCGAAAAAGGATCCACCACGATCAAGCAGTCCATCTTTGTCAACCAAACCGTGACCATGTTCCTCAAGGGCTACGAGTGTTGACGTGATCGAGCTACTGCTTCAGTAGCCTCTCGATTTGGGTTTTCAATTTCGCATTCAGAAACCCCGTCTCTTGCGATTGCGCGTAATCACGCAGCCGAGTTGCCAGATGACGCACGATGTCGCGGTTTTGATCCAGACCGATGGAATTTTTCAACTCGTCGGGATCGCTTTCCAGGTCGAACAGCCAGGGGCGTTCGGACATCGACAGGACCAGTTTGTAGCGGTCGGTGATCACCGCGAACCAAGACGGGCTGGATCCGGAGGATTGAATGATCGCAACGTCGTCCCACGTGACGCCCTGCTGCGCGGTCAGCAACGACGACGCATCACGCCCAGTCATCGGGTGCGAGGTGTCTTTACCGAGCAATGACAACAGTGTCGGTGCAAAGTCGACGGTGCCGAGTGCCTGGTCGACGCGCGTTCCCGCCGGAATCAACCCGGGCGCCGCGATGATCATCGGAATCTTCGCGCTGCCTTCATACGGGTTGCCCTTGTTCAGCCGGCCGTGTTCGAAACACAGGTCCCCGTGGTCCGACGTGAACACGACGATCGTCTTGTCGGTCAAATCCAACTCGGCCAGCGTGTCCAAGATCTCTGCAACGTTGTCGTCGATACAGCGGACCATCCCGAAGTACAGCGTCATCAACGCCGGATTGAACTTCGCCGCCGAATTCTTGCCCCCAACCGCAGCCCACGCCGGATTGTCTTTCGACATCGAAAACGACATCGGCGGTCGAATCGCCATGTCGGCGTACATCGTGTCGTAGGGAGGGCGAACGGTGTTCGGCCCGTGCGGGTCGGGCAGGCTGAGGTGATAGCAGAACGGCCGGTCGGCATGCTCGCGGATAAAATCCATCGCCCGATCGGCCAACCAATCGGTGGCAAAGGTCTGCTCGTCGGCATCACCGACGCCGTAACTGGGGGCGCCCTTCTTGTCGCGCGACCCGACGCGAGGGCCGGAGTCGGTGAGTTGGAAATTCTTCCAGTGCCCTCGATTGAACATGAACCGGTTGTCGGCGAATCCGAACTGTCGCTGCGGAGCCCACTGCGGTTTGCCCGGTCCGTCCAAGTGCCATTTGCCGGCGTATCCGGTCGCGTACCCGTCGCGGCGAAGCACTTCGGCAAACGTGACGATGTCGCTGCGGAGAGGCTGGTTGTTGGTGTGGGCACCGGTTTGGTGGGGATAAAGCCCGGTGAAGAACGCCGCGCGCGAAGGCGTGCACACGGGGCTGGTCGCGTAAAACGACGTGCAGATCGCGCCGCGCTGTGCGATCGAATCGATCGCCGGTGTCTCGACCACCGCATCTTTCCCCCAGACCAGCGCTTGCTCCTCCGGCAGAGTCTGGCGATAGCAGCCCAGGGTCCGAAAGTTGTGCTCGTCGGTTTGAATGATCAGCACGTTTCGTCGCTCGTCGGCGCCGGCCAATGGCTTTACCAGCGGCCCAGCCAACAGGCACGCCAAAATAGAAAGCAGCAGGATCCGAAGTCGATCAGTCATGACAAGACGTTCCGTTGATTAAAGGTTCCAGACGCCGAAATGGTCCCTCATTAGAACGCATTTTCACCTCCCCGGCCGCTCCGCCTCATCGGCGCGGTCAGCCACCGGAGATGGATTCCAAGCCATCCCCAAGGCCCAGCGGGCCGACACAGTATTCGGGCTTCGATCGCTCCCGGTTCGCCAAGAGGACCATTGTGCCGGCCCTTCAGGCCTTAGTGGCTCATTGCACTCGCTACCGAGGGCTGACACCACCGGCAAGCACTGTGCCAGCCCTCCGGGCTTCAGCACGACGGTCCATCAGAAAGAGTGGTGAAAGGGAAGTGAAATTTCCCTTGGCGGTTCCGATCGAGTAGAATGGTCGCCAGCGGCGATCGCGAAAAATGTCGCTGTGGCCGGACACGCGAACCAGGTGGTGCACCGCAGTCGGCGAGTCGAGTTTGTGTTGAATTCAGGTCGATCGCGCGACGCGTTGACCACCGACGTTCCGCCGCGAAGTGCGCATCGTGCTCGTGCTCGTGCTCGTGCTCGTGCTCGTGCTCGTGCTCGTAATCGATTTGGAGGGGCACTGATGATCGATCCTGCTTTCGACCATGATCGACTCGACATTTACGGACACGTTGCGGGGTCCAGAATGAGATGTCTTGGCTTCGCCCTTCTGCTGCTTCTCCATGCGCTCACGGCCTTTGCTGCCGAGCGGCCCGTTCAGGACCCAACGTCGGGGTCGATCGCGCGGCGACATTCTAATCAGGTGTTCGTCAAAGTGATCATGCCGGTCACCGCGCACACTCCGAAGCAGGAAGGTCCTGTCATCGAAGGGTGGGTAGCTGAGCAACTCAAACAACTGGGCCAGGCCGAGTATTTCGCCGTCACAAATTGGGTGCCTGTTTGTGACGGGCTGTTGGCGGACGATATCGTGAACAATCGCGTATGGGGCGGCAGTCTTGGCAACGCCTCCTGCCGCCGCTCAGCTCAAGTTCGCTTGGGACTGAGAAGCTGGCACTCTTCGCCAGGATCCGCTCTAATCTCGTCCAGTGACCGGCCCACCTGAGGGCCGGCAAAGTTCGGGCGTACGATCTATCGACTTGCGAGGAATGCTGCAAGTAGTTTGAAAGAGCGAGGTATTCGTGCGAGAGATTGATCAGAAGGCGGCGATTATGATCGTCATCGAGCATTTCGGCGACATTCAGCCGGGGACGAAGTGCTCTGCGGTCCTGTTCGACCGCGAAAGAATCCGTCGGGAACAGGAATTTCACGCCCAGCTCTACAGCGAAACCGGCGTCAATGATCCGGAGATCCGTCGCGCCATGGTGGCGGCCAATGTGCCCGATGATCCCTATTGGTTAGTCTCGCTGAAAACCGCTGACGGAACGACCGGCGAGAAAACGCGCCTGCACCGCGTCGATGCCCGAACCGGCAAGGTGCTGCCCGAGCCGACGTAGCCGCAAGAAGTCTTGTAGTGGACGATGGTATCAGCTTCGTTCCCGCGCTGCGGGGGCAGGCAATCGATCGGGATGTCATTTACTGGCACTTCCCTCGTTGGTTTTGGCAGCAGGCGATTCTGGACCTTCGAGTTCTTGAGGCACCGCCCACCTGATTGATGGAACCCAAACTCGAACGCGATTCCGGTAATCGCTGGTACCGTGTTCCGAATCGATCCAGCAAGTCCTGCTCTTCTGCGGGGCGAACGAATACATGCCATGCAAAGATCCCCGTCAATGAATAAACAATGACCGGTACACTACCGAGCAGCCAACCCACGGCAATGCCCTGGAGGATGCCCGCCAGGGCCAACGGATTTCGGACAAAGCGGTAAGGTCCGGCGACCACCAACCGCGGTGCGGTCGCTGTCGGCAGCGGTGTTCCGCCGCCCTGCGTTACCATCGACAGCCTTTTGGACTCGCAGCTTGCAGAGTTTTCTTCGACAGCCAAACAAGCCGTTTCACTTCGGGGGGCGGAGATGCCGGAGATGGTGAGCGGCATGGGCAGCGTAAATCTCCAGAATCTTCTCGCGGGGCAAGCTGCCGAATCCAGGATGAGCAGCAAAGTCGCCGGAGTGATCAAGAAGACGCCCAACACTGGCGGCATATGCTTCCACTTCGCTCGCATCATCTAAGCCGTCCGGTGGCTGGAAAATCGAAGAGGCTCGAATTCCACGAGGTGCATTTCCGCTCAGCAACTTCGGCAACAACAACCATCGCATCAGTGGCCGCAGTGGAGCAAAGACCGACATCCAAGCTGGATAGCCACCGATCGCGAAATCTTGCACCAAGACGAGGTGCCGACAGATCTGCCCAAGCGACCAGTTTCCGTGCCGAACGTAGCCGCTCGCCAGCAATTGCCGAGCGTCATCGACTGCCGCCTCGAGATTGTTGAACTGCAATTGACGGAGGTCACTCATCTGTCTTCTGTATCTCGGTAGAAATTGAACTTCTCGAAGCGCATTATGGGTGAACCGCCTCCAGATTGCCTCCAGCGATGAATACCGATGCAATTGGTGACGACAATGTACCATTCCCGCTCCGGGTTTGTCCCCGCCGGTGCTGGCAGGGTGCAAGTTCCCAACCTCGGTCCTGAACAATTTGCCACGAAATTCCTGGAAGAACCAAAAATCGTGGGTCGAGTAATGGGCGATACAGTATCACCCAAAATTGGAATCCTGGCGGCAGCAACCGAAGGCTTCAATCCGCCGTGCCAATCGTCAGGTCGGCAATGGTCGTTTCGCCCGCCTCCGACCATGCGCTGCGAACCGATTTGATTGTCGCCGGTAGTTTCAGTCGGGACAACATTTCCGGTTTGAAAGCGGTGGCATCTTTAAGAAGGGAATCGATGGTCTCGCCAAACCTTGGCTTCAGGATCATCGATTTAGGTCGGGTTTCCAGCCCAGTCGCATGAACCGTGCCACATTTGTTTTCCACGCTGATATGAATCCGAATAAACGGCACACTGACGTCGTCGGAGTCAGAAAAAAGCCCTTTCAAGCCAATCGATTGCAAGGACATTTTTTCACTCATTTCATTGCATTTCACCCGCAACAGCGTTGGCGCGTCCTCTGCGAGCTTCCATCGATTTTCGCTGACCTTTTTGTTCACCCAAGCTTGAAGCGACGTTTTGTGACGATCGATTGCATCCCCTTGATAGACAACTCGAATCGTGTCGCCGGGCTTCATCTCCGCTTCTGCTTCGAGCGTGCCGCCGGCTTTCGTGTCTGCCCAGACCGAGTTCGGATTGAATGCAAGGAATCGGTCATTTTCTGGGTCAAAGGCAAGCAGCCTGCGTCCATCGGCAATCAGGTTTGGGGAATTGGCAGGACTGCGTGACCTGAATGCCCAAACTTTTTGTTGGCCTGAGAGATCTCGAGAATCTCTCGACGTTCCGTCGAATCAACGCTTGAGGGTGGGGTCCACACGTTCTTTGAGTTAACAAATCGCCTGCTACGGATCCAGTTGCGATTCAGAGGAGACGGCGTGGGGATTGGCAAGGGGATTTCAAGAATCGATTCTTCAGGCATCAATGGTCGGCTTTCCACGGGTGGAGTCGCCAAGCCTTCCAGATAACGCTGGTCCTGAGTGCTTAGTCGATTTCGTGGGACGGAAACCTTCGTGCCATCAGGCTTAAGAAGCTGAACATGCGTCGGCGAGAGCTGGACGACGCGAGCGTGAATTCGGAACCGCCCCGATGCATCGGTGAATTCTCGCTCGTTGGACTGCTGCGCGATGGCCGCCTGACCCAAAACGGCAACGAGAAGGAGAAAAAAGGGGATCCTCGTTCGTCGCATTTCCAATTCCTTGATGATCGGCAGTCTTTCCATCGGTATCTAAAATTCCTAAGGAACGTCGGAAGAATAAGTGGATGGGCTTCCAGCCTGTCATGGCGAAAACGACAGGCTGGAAGCCTATCCCACAATCAATCCCCGCCACGTATTCTTCCGACGGTCCTAAGCACATTGGGGGTAAAGGAATCGACAAGGAATGGCGGTTGTGGCTGGGGGCATCGCGACGACTATTTTAGACCGTTCGCCAGCCGCGATAGTTCCAATCGAGTGTTTTACACGGATGAAAAAGACCCGAATACCTTGGGCAAGGTCCGTCTCCTCATTTCAAAGCCGCACCAGGCCAAACCGACCTGCTCGGACGAATTGAGGCTGGCTTCCAGTTCACGCAGTTGCTTTGTCAGCACCCTTTGCGTGACACAACCGATCTTGCGTTTGAGTTCGCTGAACGTAACCGTACACCACAGCCGTTGCAGGCGCGGGGGCTAAGCTGGCAGGTTTGGTTTCGTTTCACCAAGCGGAGAAAACCATGCCACGATCGGAAACCATCAAACTTTGGAATGAACGGCTGCTCGATTCATGCCCCTTCGCCTGGCAACCGAGTCCACCAATCAGGTCGAGCCGAAAACGCAGCAGCGCGCCACCTCGGCGCAAGCTTCACGTCTTCAAACTCGCACCATCATCAATTCCGAAATCAATCTTTGGTTGCCCCGTATCATCCAGAGAGACACTGGGACGCAGTCGGCTAAACAACAGTTTGCCAATTTCCAGCAACCGTTTTGGCGTCGATTCCGCAGCCGAAGAAACCGCCTTCGCCGTGGTCTCCAAAAACGCAGCCGATCCGTCAGGCGTCCAGAGATCAACATAGACCGTAATGAACTGTCTTTTGGGAAGCTTAAGCTTAGCCCAGCAGTTTGCGCATGGCGGATGCGACGCCGAGGGTGACTTCGGTCATCCTGGGATAGTCGAGCGTGTCTGGTGTGTCGGTGGCTTGGTGGTAGGAGGGATTGCAAATTGCAAAATGAACATTGCAAATTGGTTATTGCGACTGCTCATTTAGGGATTGGTTTGGCACATTTCGCTTTTGCTTGTTCTTCGTTTTTGCGAGCGGTAACCAGCGACTGACCCAAGATTCTGCAGAGTTCGTCGGTTTCGTTCGCGAGTTCGCACATTCTTGCTTCTGGTAGCAATTCGGAACGCATGATGAGCTTGATCCAGCAGCGAGTTTCTCGCAGCTCTTTGAGTGCAATCCGCACCTTGTGTATGAAATCGCGGCGGCTTTCCGCGGCACATGCCTCTTCGTAGTTCGGTGCGGGAGCCGTTCCACTGCGGACCAATTGCCCGGCAATATGCTGACCCAACCGAGTGTCCGGCAACGCATCAACCACTTTTCCAACCCGCACCGCCAAATCAAGCAAACGCTCCGACAAATCATCCGGCTTCATCGTTCACCCCTCAGTTTGAAAGCCAATCGCAACGACCTAAACAATTTAACATTTTGCAATGTCCATTTTGCAATTTGCAATCCATCGGTGCTGGCTGCCCATCGAATCCATGTTGAAATACGGCGGCTCTTCGCAAGCGAATGCGACGAATCAGGCGGTTCGTCTTCCACTGTGCTCGCGCAGCAAACGGCTGGTTTCGATCAATACTGCGACGGCGGATGCGTTGTCATCGGCACCAGGTGTGCTGAACACGGTGTCGTAGTGGGCACCGAGCAAAACGATCTCATCGGCTCGTTTGGTACCGGGACGCTCGACGATCAGGTTGGTCACCTCGTCGCCCATGGCGTCGTAGCATTCCCGCGAATGATCGTATCCCATCTCGGACCATTGACCTTCGATGTAGCCGATCGTGGCCTGAATCGTTTTCGGCTTGCTCAAGGTGCGCGGACCGATCAGTCCCGCAAGCCGATCGACATGCAGCCTTAGATTCTTTTCGATGGATTGTCGGTCGATGGACATTGGAGAAGAGAGGGGAGATTGCAAATTGCAAAATGAACATTGCAAATTGGTTATTGCGATTGCTCATTTAGGAGAAGACTTGGCACGTTTCGCTTTTGATCGATCTTCGTTTTTCCGAGCGGTAACCAGCGACTGCCCCAGGATTTTGCAGAGCTCGTCTGCTTCGTTTGCGAGTTCGCTCATTCTTGCTTCTGAAAGCAGTTCGGACCGCATGATGAGTTTGATCCAGCAGCGTGTTTCTCGGAGCTCTTTGAGTGCGATCCGAACTTTGTGGATAAAGTCCCGGCGACTTTCCGCAGCACATGCTTTTTCATAGTTTGGTGCGGGAGCCGTTCCGCTACGAACCAATTGTCCCGCGATATGCTTGCCCAACCGAGTGTCCGGCAACGCATCAACCACTTTTCCAACTCGCACCGCCAAACCAAGCAATCGCTCTGACAAATCATCCGGCTTCATGGTTCGCCCCTCAATTTGAAATCCAATCGCAATGTCCTGAACAAGTTGACTTTTTCAATGCTCATTTTGCAATTTGCAATCAACCGACCATACCGCGTCTGAAGCAGATCTGGTACCAGTCCCGCTCACTCATCCTCCTCTAATTCGGGAGAGTCGAGTGCGTCACCGATTTGGGTCATAAAGTAATCCATCTGCTCCGCATTCTGAGACGCTTGCTCACGCCACTGTTGTTCGGTCAGCTCGAAACTCCGCCGACCAATGCGTTCTACCGCTAAGCAGGTGCTTTGGACGACGGCGCGACCGTTGGTGTTACTGAACCATTCCAGGTAAAGGCACTTCCGCCACGAAAACGGAGGTCGCTTCCCTTCCATCAGTCGCCGGGCCACTTCGTTGACGGGCAATTCAAAGTGCTTCACCATTTGATCCGCGGTAATGTCGCCCACGTGTCCGGACTGATCCAGATCAATGTGCGCATAAGTTCTCGGCGGTTCATCTTCATTGTCGTCTGGCGGACGCTCCGGTTCAACGCGATGAATCCGCAATCGCCAACCCGCCAGGTCTGGATGACAGTTACCAAGCCATTTGAATCGCAGCGGTTGATCAAAGCCCTCCAGCTGTAGCCAGCCTATCGTCCATCCAAACGTCGTATTATCCAATTCGCCAGCCAAGACCAGGTGTGATGGTCGCCAAGCCATATCAGTGCCCGATGCCGCATTTCGAATTCACAACCAACTGATTCCAACAGAATCCAAGTCACTGGCAATTTACACTTTGCAATGTTCATTTTGCAATTTGCAATCCACCTCTTCCAATAGCGATCGTTGCATTCGGTTGAGTTCCACCCCTGGTCGAACGGACTGAATCATTGCGATTGCCTCCTTGGCCGTTTGTGCTTTTCCAGACACAAGCAAGACGGCCGCAGCGACTAGTCCCGTTCGTCCGTGCCCCTGGGCGCAATGAATCAGCACTGGGCTCGGCAACTCGATGATTTCGACCGCGAGCGAGCGCAGTTGCTCCGGTGATGCACCCGATCCGTCGAGCATCGGAAAACTGAGATACGACACGCCCGGCCATTTTGTGATTGGCTCAGTGAACTCGCAGGTCAGATCGACCACCGATGCGACCTCGCTGGGAAGTTCCTTGGCAAGTAGCCGCCGCGAAAGAACAAGGTCGTCCGTCAACGCGTCGGCTTTCGATTCTCGCGAAACGAGTCGCACTGCGTGCCAGACAATCGCGACGTAAACCAGGTATGGCAGCAATAGAACGAGTGCCAATGCCGAACGCGAGCCATCCCGTTGCTTCCCAAAGATCTCCGGTTTGGAAAGCAGGTAACTTGCTCCAACCATGCCGAACGAAAACGCAGGGTACAACAGGAGCCATGAACAGGAACCCATGCGTACTGCAACGCCTGCGATCGCAACTGCCAAGAACGAGAAAAGCAGGCCGTACTTCACGCGGCTTCCTTAGGCTTGATTTACCGTGCCGTGGATGGCTTCTTGAAGTTCCGCACGGTGTTCCTCGGATCTAACGACGATGGTGAGCGTGATTGCGTCGAACCGTGACTCGTTCAATAGCGGTGAGACGGCTCGCCCGAAATCCGGGATCGTCAAAGGACCATATCCGGTAGCCAAGGTTGGTGACGCGACGGTCTGTGCACCTCGTTCGATGACCATTCCCAATGCGGTACGCAGCGTTTGCCCAACAAGATCGATCGACGAGTCATAAAAAGGATCGATCTTCACTTAAGGCGAAACGCTTCTTGTCGTTCGTCGCAACCACTTCGTGCAATAGCTGG
>NZ_JACEHH010000068.1 GCF_014154935.1 Stieleria mannarensis | reverse complement strand
CATTTTGAACGGGAGCTTTGGAATGTCGGGTGCAACAAACGGGGCGGGGCCTTCCGATGCTTTGCGAAAACCAGGTACTAACTTACCCAGGTAAAAATCGGAATCGGGATCATTGCCGCGGCTTGGTTTGAAGCGAGAGAATCCATCGTACTCTTCTCGCACGCCGGATGACCCGGCGGCCTTCGCCGGTTCGGGCGTGGTGTTTGTCTCGCTGTCCGAATTGGATTCTTCAGCGGGAGTCTGAGCTTGAACCTCGGCCCCGAGAAGGCTTCCTGCCAGTCCCGCGGCGGTGGCGAGCGTGCCCGATTTTAGAAACTCTCTTCGTGCGTTCATTGTGTCGGACATTGGCTAGGTGATTCTCGGATTTAAAAAGACTTAAACACAGGGTGACGCATCACCGCGGTTTTGGAACGGAATCGATGTGACCAGGCGGCGTCGGTCCGGGAGCTGCCATCAGTCCACCATGTAACAGGTAGCCTCGAATGAGCACATCGTTGGTTCGGATTTGCTCCAACTGAGACACGAGTGCCAATCGTGCATCGGCGTAGTCTTTTTGCGCGGACAAGACAGTTGGCCAATCGACTCGATTGTCCTGGTAGCTTCTCAACAATTCTTCGTAAGCCAGCCTTGCTTCAGGAAGGATCAGCCGGTTGTACTCCGTCGCAATCTGCAACGCGGAAAGATACTGCTGATAAACCGCTGCCAGTCGCTGTTCGAGTTCCAGTTCCGTTCGCCTGATCTCATGTTGTTGGCGTTGATAGTCAAGTTGAGCCTGGCGGATTGTCCCTTGGTTGCGATCAAAAACAGGCAACTGGATTCCAATCCCAGCCGTCGCTGTCGTTTCTTTCGCGTCAAAGTTGTAGCCGGCGCCGCCCTCGGCAATCACATCGGGAATCCACTGCACTTTCTCGCGTTGGATCGTCACGCGATCCGCCGCCAATTTCGCGCGAGCTGCAGCGATTTCCGGACTTTCCGACAAAACCATCGAAAGAGCATCCTGGTAGCTCATCGGTTCTGCGTCCGGCATCAACTCCCCGATCAATTCCCCTTCGGTCAGTGAAACGCCTACTACCGAAAGGAGCTGGCGAAACTTTTGGCGGTAATCGTTCTCAGCGGAAAGAATAGCCAGTCGCGCGCGTTGCAGATCGATATTCGCCTTCCGGACTTCGGGGCGAGTGGCTTGGCCCTGGTTGTACAGTTCTTGAGCAGTGACCGCTGAATCTTCGGCCGTCTTGGCAAGTTCTTTCTGCAGTGACAGAATTTCCTTCGCGGCAAGCGCTCGATAGAAGTGGATCCGAACATCGTTGCAAACGCGAAACTGCTGAGCCATTGCAAGATGCTGAGAAACGTGGGCACGGCGCATGTATTTCTCGCGACTCAGTCGCAGCTTGCCTCCCGTCACAAATCGTTGTGAAACTATCATGCCCTGAAATTCACCGGGAGAATCTTTATCGCCTTCCACATCCACGCCGATCTGCTCGCCGGAGTATCGCAGGAATGGATTCGGATAAAGTCCAGCCTGCAGGGCTTTAGCCGTTTCTGCGCTGATTTGCAAACGAGCTTGTCGGAGCGTCGGGTTGTGCTGACAAGCAAGGGTTAGAAAATCCTGCAAGGCGTATTCATTGATTGCACCGGGGCCATTGATTGCGGGAGCACCATCACCAATCACTTCAACCTCAAAGTCGTGGAGGGTCGAGTGTGACTCTGCATACGCGTCGTACGCTTGTCCGGAGGCAACCCTGTCCAGGCCGCCCAGCGTGGCGGGTGCATTTGGGATTGGCGGTGGCTCGATGAATCTCCTGCCCACCGCAGACTCTTGTGCCCTCAAGCCTTGCCCAAACAAAGCTACGGCCAAAGCCGCAGCGAGCATCAATCCATTCGCCCGATTCGTCATTGGATCCAGATCCATCGCAGAAATTTTGACGTCCATGTTCCCAAGCTGATTCGGCACAATACCCATGCAGGGTATAGCGTTCTCTGAAAGTTCGGGTTGGAGGGGCTGCAGCATCAATTGTCCAGCATGAAGTGGTCAAAAAACGACCAAGGCCGTGGCAGACTCATGCCAAGCGTGTGTTTCTCAAGCGTAAAGCGTTTGCAATAACCGACACACTGCTGAAGCTCATCGCTGCTGCTGCAATCATCGGGCTGAGCAGCACACCAAAGATGGGATAGAGCAAGCCGGCCGCAACGGGCACGCCGAGAGCGTTGTAGATAAAGGCGAAAAAGAGGTTCTGACGGATGTTGCTCATTGTCTTCCGGCTCAGATTGCTCGCCGCGGCCACACCACGGAGATCACCGCCGACCAAGGTGACGCCGGCCGATTCAATTGCCACCCCGGTTCCTGTACCCATCGCAATTCCGACATGTGATTCGGCCAGAGCTGGAGCATCATTGATCCCGTCACCTGCCATCGCCACCGTGTGGCCTTCCTCCTTCAAACGCTTCACAAAGTCGTGCTTGTCCTGTGGAGAGACGCCGGCATGAAATTCGTCGATACCGAGTTTCTCCGCCACGGCTTTCGCGGTCGGTTGCGCATCGCCGGTCAACATGACTACTTTCAATCCAAGCTCGTGGAGCGTATCGAGCGCTGCGGGCGTACTTTCTTTGATGGGGTCGGTGATGGCCATGATTGCTTCCAGAGCACCGTCGATCGCAACGTAGATCACGGTCGCTCCTTCGGATTGGTGCTGACTCGCCCGCTGGCGTCCGGAATCCACTCCGCTGACAGATTGTTCGTCAAGCAAGTCAGCTTTACCGATGACGACTTGATGCTGGTCCACGGTAGCGCGGACGCCGCCCCCTGTAATACTGTCAAAGTCTGATGCTTCGGGGATCTGCAGGTCGTCTGACTTGGCTCGCCGGACAACCGCCTCGGCCAACGGATGTTCGCTTTGCGCTTCTACAGCGGCGGTCAGTCTCAAGATGTCAGCTTCAGAACGCTCTCCGAATGTCTCGATCGCAGTAACTTCTGGACGCCCCTGCGTCAGCGTTCCTGTTTTATCGACAACCACCGTATCGACTTTTTCCATCACTTCGAGAACCTCAGCGTTCTTGATCAAGACACCTTCCTTGGCACCTCGTCCAACGCCAACCATCACCGACATCGGCGTTGCCAAGCCGAGCGCGCAGGGGCATGCGATAATCAAGACGGCGACGGCTGCCACGAAGGCATGAGCCAAGCGAGGTTCCGGTCCCAACGTTGCCCACCCAGCGAACGCCAGAACCGAGCAGATGATCACTGCCGGTACGAAGTACCTGGACACAACATCAACCAATTTCTGGATCGGTGCGCGGCTTCGCTGAGCTTCCGCGACCATTTGAACGATGCGATTGAGAACGGTATCACCACCAACACCAACGGCTTCCATCACCAGTGCACCTGTCTGGTTGAGCGTTCCGCCGGTGATTTCATCCCCTTCGCCTTTTTTGACCGGAATGGGTTCACCGGTCAGCATCGATTCATCGACGCTACTTGTCCCGCTGACGACCCGACCATCGACGGGCACCTTTTCGCCCGGACGCACTCTCAATTGATCCCCTTTCTTGACTTCCGCAAGTGAAACTTCTTCTTCCCCTCCATCCGTAATTCGATGAGCGGTTTCAGGAGCAAGCTGCATCAGTTCGCGGATGGCCCCGCCGGTCTGTTGACGGGCGCGTAATTCCAATACTTGTCCTAGCAAGACAAGCGTGATGATCACGGCCGCAGCTTCGAAGTAGAGCGGTGGCTTTCCATCCTCAAAGAATGCTTCAGGAATCCAGCCGGGAAAGATCACGACGAACAAGCTAAACAAGAACGCTGCCAATGTTCCCACAGCGATGAGTGAGAACATGTTTAGCTTCATGGTTTGGAACGACTTGATTCCTCGCACCAAAAGCGGCCAGCCACACCAGAATACGACTGGTGCGGCCAGCGCAAGTTGCACCCAACCGAACGCCGCGTCGGGCACGGCTTCGGATAGATTCAATCCGACCATCGGTCCCATCGCCAACACTAGCAGCGGCACTGAAAGCACCACGCCAACCCAGAACCTTCGCCTCATATCGCGGTATTGCGCAACATCACTGTCATCCGAGCCACCTGCGAACTTCGGTTCCAGGTCCATTCCGCAGATTGGGCAGGAGCCAGGACCGATCTGCTCAATCTCAGGATGCATCGGACACGTAAAAACCGCATCCGAATCACCGGCTGCCGCGTGCTCGGCAGGCTGACGCGGTTTATGGGTTCCATGGCTACAACAGCTGTGGTCAGAGCCCTTCTCGTTTTCATGTGGAGGGCGCTGTTCAGCGGACTTGGCAAGGAATGGTTCGGGATCCGCGTCGAACTTTTGTTGGCAGGATTGGCTGCAGAAGAAATATTGTTCGCCCTGATACTCCGAAGCATGGGCCGAGCGTTCATCGACCTCCATTCCACAGACAGGATCAATCGTGTTTTGGCTATTATTCATCGTGCGTTTGCTTTCTCTCGATTCGCGGCAACGAACCATTTGGCAGTATACCCCACCAGGGTATGCACATCCTGTACCCATTCTTGCAAACGGTTAGGATTTTTTTGACGGTCGAGCTCACGTTTACCTGCCAACCTGCACCGACATACAATCGGCTCGGAAAGACAGGGTCTACCCCTCACGATACGCGTAGACACGACCTCAAATGTTTTTGCGTAGAGGTTGCGCGTACAGGTGTTCAGCGAAAAAAATAGTCCAAATCTAGGCCGACATTGGTCAATCCAACCGCAATTTGGAGCCAATGTGAAATCAACGCGAGAAGGTTGCTCAGACCGGTTTTCTTGGACTCAGAGTCAAAATGTCCATGCAAGTGCGACGCAAGAAAAATGGCGTTTCATCAGATTCGGGACGTAGAGGTCGCTAGTTCGAATCTAGTCGCCCCGACTTTTCTTAAGTCCAGCCGAATCAAGGACTAACGATACCCGCCAGTGGTTGGCGGCGCGGCTCTTTGCTCGAGACTCAAGACGGTAGTTACCGTTTTGCAACCTCTGCTAGGAGATTTGCGTCATGCCACGCCTCACAAAGAGCGTTCCCAAGTATCGTCTTCACCGTGCGACCGGACAGGCCGTTGTCACCCTGGCCGGGCGCGATCACTACCTCGGCCCTTGGAAAAGCAAGGCTAGTCTGATCGAGTATGACCGCTTGGTCGGCGAGTGGCTCGCAGCAGGCCGGCCAGCCCGAAGCGTTCAGGAGGACTTGGGGATCACCGTTTCCGAAGTCTGTCTTCGCTACTGGAAATTCGCCAAGGGCTACTACGTCAAGAATGGCCGGCCAACGGGCACCCTCGCCGGCATCAGGGTCGCGATCCGGTTTCTGCGGACAACCTACGGGCATACCAACGCGGCGGAGTTTGGACCGCTGGCCCTTCGCAGCATGCAGAATAAGATGCTCGAAGCAGGGCAGAGTCGCCGGTACATCAACGACAACATCGACAGGATCCGACGCCTGTTCACCTGGGCTGTTAGCGAAGAACTGATCCCCGGTTCTGTCACGCAAGCGCTTCGCAGCGTCCCCGGTCTTCGCAAAGGTCGCACGGCCGCCAAGGAGTACCCGCCGGTGCCTCCGGTTCCCGACGAGATCGTCGAGCGGACGCTGCAGCACACGCCGAAGGCTGTCAGTGACATGATCCGATTTCAGCGTCTGACGGGGTGTCGCCCTGAAGAGGTTTGTATGATCCGGCCGTGCGACATTGACCGCAGCGAGGATGTCTGGTCGTTCCGGCCGGAGTCGCACAAGACCGAACACCATGGCCGAAGCCGAATCATTTTCATCGGCCCCAAGGCCCAAGCGGTTCTGCAGCCGTACCTCTTCCGCGCCCCCGCTCGACATTGCTTTTCGCCGAAGGACAGCGAGGAGCAACGTCGCAAGGAACGGCATGCAGCCCGCAAGACTCCGCTGAACCAGGGCAATCGTCCAGGTAAGAAACGAAAACGCACGCCTGCTCGGCCACCAAAAGACGAGTACACGACTGCGTCCTATCGGCGCGCGATCCACCGGGCATGCGACAAAGCGTTTCCACCGCAGGGTGAGTTGGCCAAACGCGACGGCGAGACGATCAAAGGCTGGCAGGCCCGGCTCTCCGAAGAGCAGGCGCAGGAACTGAAGGAGTGGCGGGAGCAGAACCGCTGGTCCCCCAACCAGCTTCGCCACTCCGCAGCAACGGAGGTTCGGAAGAAGTTTGGCCTGGAGGCGGCTCAGGTCACACTCGGCCACGCCAGTGCCGACGTGTCGCAAATCTACGCGGAGCGTGACATGGCCAAGGCGAAGGAAACGATGCGGCAGGTTGGCTGACCGACGGCGTCGCTGGTGCCCGCCTCTCGACGCCAGAGAGGGCGGGCAGGCCAGCGACATGCAAACGGAGGGGCTTGGCCCCGAGTGCTCAACTTCGGAATTTCCGAGGTTGGCGAAAGGGACCAGGGGGGCCCCAATTCAGTCTGGAATTTGACCCGCGGATCGGGCTTCTCGGTTCCTAGGAAGTTAGCTACCTCGTCTTCGGCCCTGCAACGTCTGTCCGCCCCTCGCCAGCCTCGGTGCTGTGCTCATCGAGTTCCCTCGTTCCCCTCTGAATACGCTGCAATCGGCTCGGTTTCGATCGAGTTCGGCGGTTCATTGAATGCAGGACGAACGTCCCAGGGGTGTTCGCGAATCCAATTCCCGGCGCCCAGCGATGTTCGGCAATTCAGGCCAAGCGGCCCATGCGAACATTCGGAGCAAACCGCGCCGTCCCCCACAGGGCATGTCGGCAGATGGCATGCTGCCTTTAGCCGTCCAGCGCACAGGTGCCAACCACAAGAATCTCCTCGGGGTGTTCGTGTCGATTGCGCGCAGGCCTGATCCCACGGAATCGAACCATGACACCATTGCGGTCAATCGGACCAATCTCCAATTCCATAACTGTCCCAACAATCCCGCTTGTTTTCAGTGCAAACACTGCCTCCAAGCGGGCGAATATCAATCGCAACTCTGTCTCCGTTGCGTGTCGTTGCAGGGTATCGCGAATCACGCATGTGTTGACAAGCGGCGATCCACTTGAGTTTCCGCTGATGATTGACTCCAGAAACCGTTCGTTAGTCCCGCGCGAAAACTGGCTCGGCGGTGGGGGAGTGTTTACAAGCAATCGCCCAGCCCTGAGTTCCGCAATGTCCCTTGCCGTGTACTCGTGATCTCCGGAGTGAAATGCAAAGTCTTGTTGGCTGCTCTCCCGGTCCTCCTCCAACACAAGCTCCAGTGACCACACGCTCTCACCTTCCCGGTTAATCGAGGACACGTTTACGATGCGGACATGTCCTCCGTCGTTCTGATAGGAGTATTCGCAAACCTCTTGAAAAACGTACTCCTCAGCGCTCGGCCGGACCTGCTGGAGAGTCATTTCCTGTTCGACGGTTTTGGCTTGGATGTCTACATGGATCGACGAACTGCCCCTTCGCTCAAATCGTGAGACTTCGTAGTAGCTGTCACCTAGCTTCATCCAATTCCCGGTGGAACGAACAGTCGCGCTACCCTTTGCCGGCTGAGTTCCGAGCGTCGTGGTCGATTCGCCTGCTTCAAGATGAATTGCAAGTTTGTTTAGGAATCGATCGCGTTTGCGTTCCCAGTGGCTGGTCGAGTATGGCGACAATCCGAGCCGTCTGATTACGTCGTCCCGCAAATCATTTAGGTCTTCTTTGTTGTCCAGCTTTGCTAGTTGCACTCCGGCCAAAACGCCCCCCACGTCCGCATAATCCACCGGCGGAACGAGCAGGGGAAAGATTGGCAGAGATAAGCCCCACGATGCACCGACCTCGTTTTGGCAGAAATGGCTTTTCAGGAACTGCGGTGAAACAACCAGCAGCACCATCGATGGAGTCAGCACCTGGGATTTGATGTAGTCCACGAAAGATTTTCCGGCGGGAATCCCCATCCCCGGCAAGGAGGAGCAGAAGATTTGGCCCGGTTGAATTCCGATGCCGACCTGCAACAAGTCGACAAAGTCCTCGACAAGTTCCTCGTCCTTCACTGCGTGGCTGACGAAAACCTGAGAATGATCGTCCATTCGGTGTTGCTTCAGAGCGTTCGGGGGGGACTCGTATGATCGACAATGTTAACGCAGTTTGGTAAGGTTTGCCCAAGCTGTGTGCAACAGGTGTGGGTATCAAGTAACTATCAAGGAGACCAAGCGTGGAAAACCTTCGGGACTTCCTCTGCGTTTCAGAGGCGGCCGACTACCTTGGCGTCTCGCCGAGCACGCTGCGCAACTGGGAAAACGCCGGGAAGATCGCCGCTCATCGCCATCCGGTAAACGGGTATCGTCTCTTCAGGCAAGAAGGGCTCGATGCTTTGCTGGGAAAGCTGAGTGAGCCAGTTTCGACACCAAAGAGAAAGCCGAAATAGACGGCGGTGTCGCCGGCCGAGGGGCAGGGAACAAATGGAACCTCCACGTTGGAACATCATCACGCCTTCTCAATATGAGTGGGAACGTCGTGGTCTGGACTTTGTCCGGGCGGGGCTGCCGAACCATGACCCGTATCGGGCGTGGGCCAATTTCGAATTCCAGACGCCGGACGGTGCGATCTATGAAGTCGATTTACTCGTACTGACCAAACAAGGACTCTGGCTGGTCGAGATCAAGAGTTGGCCGGGTCGAGTTCGAGGGGATGCCGGGACGTGGATTCGTACGCACGAAGGTCGCACCAAGTCGGAAGACAATCCCGTGATGCTGGCCAACCGCAAGGCCAAGGCCCTGGTGTCGCTGCTAAAAGCACAGCAAGCCGTGAAGAAGGTGCGGGTGCCCTGGATGGACGCCCTCGTATTCCTGTCCGCTGACGATCTCCAATGCGAACTGACTGGATCGGCCCGCAACCGCGTTGTACTTCGCGACCGGCCTGCAGAAGAGTCTAGCCCGAAACGAAACGGCGTTTTGGCTGCCTTGCTGAACCGTAAGGGGCCGGGGATAGATCCGGAATCACACAGCTTGATCGACAGCAAGGTCGCCAAGGCACTTTCCCGTGCCATGGAGCAAGCTGGTATTCGTCCGTCGCAGCGATCGCGACGCGTCGGTGATTATGTTCTGGGAGAACTGTTGGAAGACGGTCCCGGCTTTCAAGATCGTTTGGCCAAACACGCTTCGTTTGACGATGTGCATTGTCGTGTTCGCCAGTACACGGTGGCTCAGGCTGCTACGGAAGAGGACCGCCAGCGGCTCAAACGAGCGGCAGCGCGTGAGTTCCAGATCATCCAGTCGCTCAATCACCCGAACATTCTGCCGGTACTCGATTACAGGGAACACGAACTCGGCCCGGCACTGTTGTTCAAGTACCTTGATCCGCAGGCGATCCGGTTCGACCAATACCTCGCCACACAGTGCCATCGGCTGACCCCCGATTACCGACTAAAAGTGCTTCGGCAGATCGCCGATGCCATCCGGTATGCTCATCGTCGACGCGTGATCCATCGGGCGTTGTCGCCGCAAAGCATTCTGGTCATGAAGGACGAAGGCGGGCGAGCGCGGGCCGAAGCGGAACGTTCAGGAGGAACGATGCGGGTCAAAGAAGGCACTTCGCCGTTCGACGATCCGTCCAAGCTGTATGTCCAGGTGTTCAACTGGCAGGTTGGTGTGCGAGACACGTCGACCACCTCGGGCCGCGTCACAAATGTCGAGGACTTGGTTGAAACGCAGTCGTTGGTCTACATGTCCCCCGAGGCCATTGCTGATCAGCGGAAGGTCACCGAAGCGTCCGATGTGTTCTCGCTCGGTGCGATTGCCTATCACCTGTTCGCTTCACGGCCTCCGGCAAGCAGCCCGTCTGAACTGGCAAAAGCTCTCCGCGATAGCAAGGGCCTCAGCCTCTCCGCGGTCGTTGATGGCGTCGGACCGAAGCTGGAAGAGATGATCCTGTGGTGCACTCACCCGGACGTGAACACCCGAGTCGGATCGGTCGAGGACTTCCTGGCACTGCTGGACGATGTTGAAGACGAACTGACGGCTCCGGAGGAGGCCTTCGTCCCTGATCCACTGCACGCCACGCGTGGCGACCGTCTCGAAGGCGGCTACGTCGTCGAGAAAGAACTCGGCCAAGGTGCGACAGCGAAGGCGCTGTTGGTTACCAAAGACGACCAACAATTCGTGTTGAAGGTGGCTTTCAAAGAAGACGACAACGCTCGGCTGCATGAGGAAGCCAAAGCTTTGCGTTCGATTCAAAGCGAGTTCATCGTCGCCATCTATGACGAAATCGAGATGGCCGGTCATACCGTGCTGGTGCTTCAGAAGGCCGGCGATGAAACGCTTGCCGGGATGCTGCGAAAAGAAGGCGTGCCCAGCCTTGATCTGTTGGCCCGATACGGCGATGACCTCCTGTCGGCACTCGCTTCATTGGAACGCCACGGCGTGGCCCATCGAGACATCAAGCCTGACAACATCGGTATTCGCTCGCTCACGAAGCAGCGTAACCAACTGATCCTGTTCGACTTTTCACTCACCGGTGCACCGCTCGACAACATTCGAGTCGGGACGCCGGACTACATCGATCCGTTCCTGTCCGTTCGCAAGCCGCAGCGCTGGGACTTGGCGGCGGAACGCTATTCGGCGGGTGTCACGCTTTACGAAATGTCAGCGGGATTGGGCGTGTTGCCCCAGTGGGGCGACGGCAAGTCCGATCCGGCGATCACGGATGATGAACTAAGTATTGATGGCGAAAAGTTCTACGCCAGTGTCCGTGAAGGGTTGACCGAGTTCTTTCATTCGGCCCTGCATCGTGATCCTACGAAGCGGTTTGACAATGCCGAGGAGATGAAATGGGCGTGGCAGCAACTGTTCAAGGAAGCCGAAGAGCAAAAGGTCCGCACGCCCAGTGGCGAGGAAGTCGATCTAAGCGTCACGCTCGATCAAGTTGACCTGAAGACGCCGATTGCAGCGTTGGGACTCAGCACGCGTGCCTGCAACGCATTGGAACGGGCCGACATTCTGACCGTGCGTGACTTGCTGCAGATTCCGATTGTTGATCTGCACATGATGCGTGGTGTCGGTAATCAGACGCGACAGGAGATCATTCGCTTCGTTGCCGAACTTCGGGATCGGCTGCCGGAAGTGAAGGATGAGAGTGGGAAGCGAAAAGAGGAAAGCGATCACGCAGAGGAGCAAATCGTCTCGCTGGAATTGTTGCTCCAGCGGGTCCAAGGTGCTCGCAATGCGAAAAAAAAAGCCGAGTGGCAGATTCGCAGCACGCTGCTGATGCCCACACCTGCCGATTCATCTGTCCTCCCGCAGCCTCCAGCTTTGCTCTGGCCCAGCCAGACGGATGTTGCGACGGCGCTCAAGACGACGCAGGCGAAGGTGAACAAGGTCTTGAACGCCGATCGCAAGCGGTGGGCGAAGGATTCTTACCTGAACGCGCTGCGCAGCGAGTTGAATGAAGAGATCCTGCGGTTAGGTGGAGTGATGACCATCTCCGAGGCCGCAGAGTGCATTCTGCTCTGTCGACCTGCCGTGGATACGCTGGACACGGCCAAACAGCAACAGATGGCGTCCGCCATTGCTCGGGCGATGGTGGAAACGGAAACCTCGCTCACCGAGCCCAGGTTCCAGTTGCGACGAATCGTCGGCAAGACGCTGGTAGCCTGCACTCGAGATCTGGCCGCCTATGCGGAGAAACTTGGTCAGGTGGCGGATAGTCTGGCTCTGTTCGACCCATTGCTGCCGCCGCTGCGTATCTTCCAAGAGTTGTTCGATGTGAACCAGCCGTCACTGCCGGAAGGTTGTCAGCCGTTCAACAACGAACGATTGCTGCGTCTGGCGGCGGCGATTAGTGAGTCGGCGGCGGTATCGGCCAAGCAAGAGCTTTATCCGAAAGGCATGCCTGCCGAGCGGGCGTTGCGGCTGGGGATCGGCGCACTGACCGGGTTGGGGCTGGGGGAAAACGAGCGTGGCTTGTCGATCAATCAGATACGTTCCCGAGTCGAAAGCCGTTATTCCGAAGCGGAACGGCTGCCGGATCGACCCGAACTGGATATCTTGCTGGAGCGTGTCGGTTTGGACGTGCGCTGGAACGCGGAGACCTCAGCGTATCATCGGCGGGAAACGTCGATCATGTTCACGTCGGGTTCGTCGATCCCACGGCGTCGAACGACGGCCACCCGGACTCGTCAGGTCGAAGTCACGCCCGATATGGCCGATGCCCGGCAGTTCGAGGAGCGGGTGGCGCACGCACACGACGAAGGGGGCTTCCTTGTGCTGACCGTGCGGCCCAGTCGAATGCGGGCGTGCGAAGCCAATCTGCTCAAACGCTTCAATGAGAACGGTCGCTCCCTTGAGCGTGTCTCGTTTGACGATCTGCTGTTTGATTCACTGCGCGCCGAAGCCCAGGGACTCGATGTCGATTGGCGCGTGGTCGAGAAGGCCGATGGCAGCGAGCGCAACAGTCAGGATTGGAAGAATCTGCTGCATCTGGTGAGCATGGCTCAGCCCAAGATCGAAGAACGCTTGCTCAACCGGGACGAGCATCTGTTGCTGGTTCATCCGGGGCTGATCGCTCGCTACGACATGATGTCGCTGTTGGAAACACTACGAGATCGCACTGGCCACGATGTGTCGTGTCCCGGCGTCTGGGTGTTGGTGGCGACGGACGAACAGAGCGATATGCCGTTCCTTGACGATGCAGAGATTCCGCTGATCTCACCGGGACAGCGAGCCAAGGTGTCGGAACCGTGGATCGACAACCTGCATCGAGGACGGTCTCCCAAGCTGGCAACGACGGAATCAACGGAAGTGGGTGGAAAGTAAGACATGTTGGACATCAAGACTCTGTTGCCTGAACTGAAAAAATTGGTCACGGACCTGTCCGCTGACCTGCTCGCTCGCAGTACGGCGCAGGACGATCCCTACAGCACCGAAGTTGATGCTGGGTTGCGGGAAGCGTACACGCAGATTGAGAAGGGTGGCCGCACGGCGGATGCGTTTGAGGTCTGGCGAGAAGACTATCTCGATCAAGTTGCCGTGGCGTGGGTACTGGGTTGCGTCTTCGTACGGTTCATGGAGGACAACCGTCTGATCGATGAATGCTGGCTGGCTGGGGAAGGTGAACGTCGCAAGCTGGCGGAAGACATGCACGAGCTTTACTTCCGAGAGCATCCGCACGAATCCGACCGGGAATACTTCAAGCATGTGTTCCGTGAGGTCGGTAAGATTCCGGCCTGTCGAGATTTGTTTGCCGAAGGAAAGACGCCGCTTTGGGCCGTAGGGCCGAGCGGCGACATGGCGATGAAACTGCTGGGCTTTTGGCGAGAGATCGATGCTGAGACTGGCTATCTCGCTCGGTCTTTCGAGGTCGAAGATGGCGACACTCGCTTTCTGGGTGATCTTTACCAAGACCTTTCGGAGCGTGCCCGGAAGAAGTACGCATTGTTACAAACGCCATTCTTCGTGGAGGAGTTCATTCTGGATCGGACGCTCGATCCGGCCATCGACGAGTTCGGACTCGATCAAGTTCGGATGATCGATCCGACATGCGGGTCAGGCCACTTTCTGCTTGGCGGGTTTGCTCGTCTTTTCGATCTTTGGATCAAGCGGGAAGACAACGAAGTTGTGGCGGCTCAAAAGGCTTTCGATGGAGTCTGGGGCTGTGACATCAATCCGTTCGCAGTGGCGATTGCCCGTTTCCGTTTGATCGTTGCAGCGCTAAAAGCCTGTGGGGTTGCTCGACTGAAGGATGCGCCAGCGTGGGACATTCATTTGGCGACTGGTGACAGCCTTTTGTTTGGAAACCGCTGGGATCGTGAAGGAAAGAAGAAATCCGAGCAGCAGTTTTTCGGAACAGAAGAAGAGAGTTGGGCACCAGAGATTTACGCCTGCGAAGACAAGGAAGCGATCTCAGAAGTCTTAGGGCAGCAATACCATGCCGTCGTGGGCAATCCACCATACATTACAGTGAAGGACAGAGTTCTAAATTCGGCCTATCGTGAGCGGTATCCTTCTTGCGCCGGAAAGTACTCATTGTCAGTTCCGTTCGTGGAACGATTCTTCGACCTTTGCACTTCGGGTTTTCATGGCCAGTCTGGCTATGTTGGCCAGATCACTTCCAATTCGTTTATGAAGCGGGAGTTCGGAAAGACTCTTATTGAACAGTTCTTCCCGCATATCGACCTAACACACGTTCTGGATACGTCGGGCGCTTATATTCCCGGACATGCGACTCCAACAGTTCTACTGTTTGGCCGCAACAGAGTACCTCAAAGTGAAGCTGTCCGTGCTGTCCTAGGAATACAAGGAGAACCAAGCACTCCAGCGAATCCCGCAGAAGGACTTGTGTGGAAATCCATCGTCCGACAGGTCGATGTCGTAGATTCGGAAGACGAGTTCAACTCGACGGCTGACGTTCCCCGCACGACGTTTTCTACACACCCGTGGAGCTTGGAAGGTGGAGGAGCCGCCGATCTAAAGGATTTCTTGGAGTCAGCCTCGACCACAACACTTTCATCAGTCGCAGACATAGGCATTGGCGTTGTAACTCTTGAAGACGACCTTTTTCATGTCACCAGTGATTTCGTTCGAAGGGCAAGGATACCAAGCGAGTTCACAAGAGGGTTTGTGGTTGGCGACCTTATTCGAGATTGGCAACTTACCAGTGTGGAGCCTGCGATTTTCCCACATGATGGCTCTACTTTTGCACCAGTGCCGGACTGCACTGTTCTGAAATTGCTATGGCCGTATAAGACGAATCTTTCCAATCGCAAGTGGTTTAGGAAGACTCAGATTGAACGTGGAATGCAGTGGTATGAATACGGCCACATTTCCGCCGACAAGTTCCGGACGCCACTCTCCATTGTTTTCGCATTTGTTGCAACTCATAACCATTTCGTACTCGACAGGGGTGGGAGTGTATTCAAACAGTCCGCCCCTGTTGTAAAGCTGTCGTCAGAAGCGACTGAAGACGAACACTTGGCATTGCTGGGTTTCTTGAACAGTTCTGTCGCTTGCTTTTGGATGAAGCAGGTGTCGCAGCAAAAGCAAATGACGGCTGGAGATGGGATTCGGATTTCATATCGTGCCCAAGTGCCCTATGAGTTCGTCGGCACACAACTAAAGAACCTTCCCCTCCCGCCAACGTTTTTTGATGGTCCGTTGCGAGATCGGCTCCTTGCATTGGTCAAAAAGGTGGAATCTCTCTCGGCGAGGGCATCTGACTTGGCCAATGAGAAGATTCTCGGTGTTGCGGATGACGGTCGCATCTCGGACGTTGCCACATTGCTTGATGAGTCCGAGAAAGAACGTGCGGCAATAAAGTCTGCGATGGTGTTTCTACAGGAAGAAATAGATTTTACCTGTTATGCGATGTTTGGTCTGGTTAATGATTCGGTATTCTCGGCGGACCTAAACTCTACATCGGTGACGCTCGGTGCAGGTGAACGGCCCTTTGAAATTCAACGTCAGCACAACGTCGATAAATTTGCGGTGCCGGAAGAAATTCCTAGAGAATGGCCAAGTCAGTTAAAGGATTTGTGGCGTGAACGAACATCAGAAATCTCATCTAGCAAGTTTCTGTCGTTGATCGAAGATGCCCATTACAAGCGTCGGTGGCGGGGAAGGCAAGGGAAGTATAATCATGCGGCACGGGAGAATGAGCGGGACGTAGCATTCAGGAGGTGGATGCTCGAACGCTTGGAAAGCGAGCGGTACTGGCCAAGTGCCGATCAGCACGAGCCTCGTCTGCAATCAGTTGCCAAATTGTCGGATAAAGTGAGCAGCGATCAGTGCTTTCTACAGGTGGCCAACTTTTACCGAGGCCGAGAAGATTTTGACGTTTCATCTCTCGTCTCCGAACTGGTTGGTGCTGAATCAGTCCCTTTCCTCCCAGTACTGCGTTACAAGCCTTCGGGACTCCGAAAGAGAGCCGTCTGGGAGGCGACGTGGCAGCTTCAACGCAAAGAAGACGCAGGCGAGGAAGTTGGCGAGATCAAGGTGCCGCCAAAGTACTCGTCGGCGGACCTCCTTTCGTCTGATTACTGGCGATTGCGAGGGAAGCTCGATCTTCCGAAGGAACGCTGGATTAGCTTTCCTCACTGTCAGACCGAAAGCGACCCATCGCTTGTTGTGGGCTGGGCAGGCTGGAACCATCTACAGCAAGCCACAGCCATCATCGCCTACTACGACGCTCGCAAACGTGAAGGCTGGGACGGCAAACGACTGACGCCGCTGCTTGCTGGTCTCGATCAACTGCTCCCTTGGATTCACCAGTGGCATCCCGAAGTCGATCCCGAGTTTGGTGAAACCGCAGGTCAGTCTTTCCAGACGATGCTAGAAGCGGACGCCCATGAACTCGGCCTGACGCTCGACGAAATTCGGGCGTGGGAGCCACCAAAGAAGGCGAAAACCCGTCGCAAGAGGACAAGTAAGGGCGGAAGGAAGAAGGCGGAAGGATGAACGACGCTCAGCTTCAAGCAAAGCTCGCGGAATTGCTGGCTCTTCCCGGCGAATCGGAATGGGTGGAGTTCAAGCACAACAACGACTCGCCACAGATGATCGGGGAGTATTTGTCGGCGATTTCGAACTCGGCCGCGCTGGAGAGTCAGCCGTTCGGGTACATCGTGTGGGGCGTCGAGGATGGTACACACCGAATTGTCGGTACGTCATTCAAACCACGTCAGAAAAAAGGGCAAGGCAACGAAGACCTTGAACCATGGCTGAATAAGCTGCTCGCACCGCGAATCAACTTCCGCATCTTCGAGTTTCAAGCGGAAGGTGTGCCGTTGGTCATGTTCGAAGTCCAGGCTGCCAACACCGCCCCTGTTGCGTTTTCGGGCCGACGCTTTGTTCGTGTCGGGAGCTATAAAAAGACGCTCGGTGAACATCCCGAACGAGAAAGGCGGCTCTGGGAGATCGTCTCCGGCCCAGCCGTCGACTGGTCAGCGGGCATTTGCGAATCCGCGACGCTGAATGATCTGGACCCGGATGCCGTCCAACGCGCCCGCGGTGAGTTTGCTGACCGATTTGAAGGCGATCCTCGAAAGGCCCATCTGGCGAAGGAAGTTTGGGATTGGGACGACGCGACGTTTCTAAACAAGATCAAAGTCGCGGTTGACGGACGTCTGACGCGGGCGGCCTTAATCCTCCTGGGAAAGCAAGAATCGACCCACCACGTCGCTCCTGCTCAGCCCCGGATGACCTGGATCCTGAAGGATGCAACGAATGTTGAACAAGACTACAAACACTTTGATCCACCGTTCCTGTTGGCCGTCGACGACCTGCTTTCCAACATCCGCAACCTGACGATCCGCCACCTGCCCGACGGAACGCTTTTTCCCGTTCAGGTCAGCCAATACGATCCCTGGGTATTGCGAGAAATCCTCCATAACTGCATTGCTCACCAGGACTACGAGAAAGCGGGACGGATCATCGTGGTGGAACAACCAGACTCGCTGCTGTTCACCAACCTTGGGCGGTTCTACCCGGGCAGCGTGGAAGAAGTCGTGGTTCGTGACAGCCCCCAAGAGTATTCGGCCAATCCGCTGCTGGCGCAGGCGATGGTCAGCCTGAACATGATCGACACGATCGGCAGCGGGATCAAACGGACGTTCCGGATTCAGCGTGAACGAAACTTCCCGATGCCGACTTACGATTTGAGCGATCCGGACCGGGTTCGGGTGCGGCTGATCGGCCGGATTCTGGATCCGAACTACACGCGGATGCTGATGAGCCAAACCGACCTCGATCTGCTGGATGTGATCGCGCTCGACAAGGTTCAAAAGAGTCAGCCCCTCACCGACGACGAGTTGAAGTCACTTCGCAGCAAAAAGCTGGTTGAGGGACGACGCCCTAAATTGCACGTGTCCGCCGAGGTCGCAAAAGCAACCGATACGGTGGAAGACTATTTTCGCCGACGTGGGATCGACAAGGACTACTGTGAAAAGATGGTGGTGGACTTCCTCGCTGCCAAAGGTGAAGCCAGTCGTGCCGAGATCATCCGGTTGCTCGCCGAAAAACTGTCCGACGCGCTGACCGACGAGCAGAAACAGAACTTCATCCGGAATCTACTGCAGGAAATGAGACGGAACAAAGTGCTACACGTCGAGGGACGCGGCCCGGCCGCTCGTTGGCAGAGGGCTAGAGAGGGTACCGATGAAACAACTTAGCCTATATTCAAGTCATTTTGCCCCACCTGGAAAGCGGCAAGTCGTTTCTTGGAAACGACTTGCGAATGGCCTAAATCGCCGCGTTTCGTTCAGCCTTAGTCTATTTCTAGCCTATTCTCGGGTTGCTGGAACTGAGTAGCTGCGCCCCTGCTTCCCACCCTCAAAAACCGCCTCCTGACAATCCACTATGCCCGATAAACTGATCTCCGAGATCCTGGACCTCCCCGAACGGGTGAGGAAAGGCGACTTCGTCCTGAACCTGGCCAAGGGCGTCAACGAGCCGGAAAAGACGCTGGCCCAGTACGTCGTCACGCCCCAGTTGGTCGCCAGTTTTGACGACGCACTTGGGTTCATTCGCTCTGCTGTGGAGGCGGGCAATAGCAAGGCGTGCTACCTGCACGGCAGTTTCGGTTCCGGTAAATCGCACTTCATGGCCGTGCTGCACCTGTTGCTTCAGCACAATTCGGTCGTGCGTTCGATTCCCGAATTGGCCAAAGTCTGCGACGACCACCAATGGGTCGAGGACAAGACGTTTCTGCTGGTCCCCTACCACATGATCGGGGCCCGTAGCATGGAATCGGCGATCCTGGGCGGGTACGTCGATTATGTCCAAGAGCATCATCCCGCGGCTCCGCTGCCGGGGGTCTATCTCGCCGACGAAATCTTTGAAAACGCCAAGTCGCATCGTGAGCGTCTGGGCGACGACATGTTCTTTGAAGACCTGAACAAAGGCGGCGATAGTGGAGGAGGCGGCGGTTGGGGAAAACTCGAGGGGTGGAACGCGGCCCGTTTCGACGCTGCCATCGAGGCACCACCAAAGAGCAAGGAGCGAAGCCAACTGGTCGGCAAGCTGGTCGAGAACATCTTCCCCGCCTTCCGCGGAATCGCCCAAGGCAAAGATGAAGCCTATGTCGACTTGGACGAAGGATTGGCCATCATCAGTGAACATGCCAAATCGCTTGGTTACGACGGGCTGATTCTGTTTCTGGACGAGTTGATTCTATGGTTAGCCTCGCATTCGGCCGACCTGAGCTTTGTACAAACCGAAGGCAACAAGCTCGCCAAGCTGGTCGAGTCCCGCAAGGCCGAACGCCCCGTGCCGATCATCAGCTTTGTCGCTCGTCAGCGAGACCTGCGTGATCTGATCGGAGAAAACGTCACTGGCGTGGAGAGTCTGAACTTCTCCGACGTGCTGTCCCACTGGGAGGGCCGTTTCCACACGATCACGCTGGAAGACCGCAACCTGCCGGTGATCGCTCAAAAACGTGTTTTGAAACCCAGGAACGATGCGTGCCGAGCCGAGCTAGAGCAAGCGTTTGAACAGACGGCCAAGGTGCGGCAGGAGATCATGGAAGTCCTGCTCACACGGGAAGCCGATCGGGCGATGTTCAAGCAGGTGTACCCATTCAGCCCGGCGTTGATCCAAGCGTTGGTTGCCGTGTCGAGTGCCCTTCAGCGAGAACGCACGGCACTGAAAATCATGTTGCAATTGCTAGTCAACCGGCGCGGTACGTTGCGACTGGGAGACGTGATTCCGCTGGGTGACCTCTGGGACGTAGTGGCTCATGGGGAAGAAGCATTTACTGACGTGATGCGAGTCCGCTTCGAGAACGCCAAAAAGCTGTATCAAAACAAGCTGCGCCCAATGTTGGAGCAGCAGCACGAGATCGATTACGAAGTTGATAAACAGCGAGCCGAAAACGACGGAGAGATCGCAGCTCGCTTGGGACGGTTTGAAAACGACAACCGTCTCATCAAGAGCATGTTGTTATCATCGCTCGTGCAGGGTGTCGATGCGTTGAAGAACATGACCTGCACTCGGCTGGCCGCCTTGAACCACGGCACGATCCGTTCGCGCATTCCAGGCCGGGAACATCAGGTTGTCGCTCAGAAGCTCCGCACCTGGGCCGGCATTTGCGGCGAATTGCGTGTCGAAGGTGATCCGGCCAATCCCACCGTCGCACTCGAGTTGGAAGGTGTCGATACCGAGAGCCTGATCGAAGCGGCCCGCGTGTTCGACAATCCTGGCAACAGGCAATCACGCATTCGTGGAATGCTGTTCCAGTCGCTGGGGATCCCCGATCAGGACGAGATGTTTATCGGCCACAACTTCCTGTGGCGAGGAAGCCGTCGTTCCTGTGACGTGCTGTTCACGAACGTCCGGGCACTGCCCGATGAATCGCTGCGGTCTGCCGACGAATGGAAGCTGATTCTCGATTTCCCGTTCGATTCCGAGGGGCATACACCCATCGAGGACTTGGATCGTCTGGACAAGTTTCGTGACAACAACGAGTCACATCGCACGATCGTTTGGCTGCCGTCTTTCTTTTCAACTCGCACGCAAGCGGAACTGGGAAAGTTGGTCATCATCGATCACTTGTTGCGGGGCAGCAATCTTGATCAGTACGCCAAGCATTTGTCGATGCAGGATCGGGAAACAGCAAGGTTGCTGCTGAAGAACCAGCAGAGCGCTCTTCAGTCCCGGATAACGCAGGTGGTCGAGGCCGCGTACGCGATCCGTGGTGAACCGACCCCGGGTTCGCTGGACAGTGCCTATGACATGTCGGAGTCGCATTTCCAGTCGTTGTATCCGTCGCTTGTCGTGCAACGTCCTGTGGGTGCCAACCTGGGCGAGGCACTTGAGCATCTGCTCGACCAAGCCCTGTCGCATCAGTACCCGAAACATCCGAAATTCGGTCAAGAGGTCAAACTAGGCAAGGACTTAAAACAAGTGCTTGCAGCGTGTCAGGAAGCAGCGCGTACACAAGATGGTCGCATCATTGTCGACGACAAACCGCTGCGTCCAAAGCTGCGGAACATCTGCAATCCGCTCGAACTGGGGCAGATGCATGAAACGCCGTTCGTTTTGGGGACGTTTTGGAAAACACACTTCAACCGGATGCTGGCCCAGTCCGGCCAGCCGCATCCGACCGTGGCCGACCTTAGACGGTGGATGGATCAGCCTGAGGAGCGGGGGCTGCCGCCTGTGATTCAGAATTTGCTGATTTTGGTGTATGCGGATCAGACGAATCGATCGTTTGTTTCTCAGATCAGGGGCGGCAACTACGAACCAACACTGGACGACATGCCCGGCGATTTGGAGCTTGTCGAACAGCAGCTTCCCGACGTGAAAGATTGGGAAACTGCCGTGCAACGAGTTTCCGAGGTGTTTGGGCTGGCGATCTCTCGTCTGTTGAACGCGGGCAACCTGACGAGTCTGGCATCGAAGGTGAAAGACATAGTTTCGGGGCTGAGGGCCGATTGCGACAGTTTGCCGGATCGTTTGCAACTGGTACTGACGAACTTGGCTGTCTCCGACAGCGATATCGAAAAAGCCGACCGGGTTTGCACGGCAAAGGCTGTCCGCCAATTGTTGGCCGACTGCGAGGGCAAAGAAGCTACGGCGCTGGTGGGGGCCATCGCTTCGGCCAAGATGCAGACCTCCGGCACGGCTATGGGACGCAGTTTTAAGTCAGCCAGTTCGATTCTCGATTGCTTGCGAAATACGAAGTGGGACTTGTTCGATGGCGTCTCCAATTTGAGCGACGACCGGAAAACGCAGGCGGAGATGCTGCTCCAGGATGTGTGTTCGGCTTTGTGTACCGACGAACTTGCAGTGGCTGGTGGTCTTGCAGCCAAACTGTCAGATGCCGAGAGCCGAGCGATCAAGCTTCTGACGCCGCCGAAACCACCGAAGCCGGATGCCCCCCAGCCACCTGTCGAACCTGCTCCGCCAGTGCCGCCCAGGAAAGGTTGGACGACCGTCGGCACCCGTAGCCGATCTCGTCTCAGTCACCAGGAGTCTCTGGCGGAAGCAAATGCTCTGATCAAACAACTGGAAGGAAACAATAAGCTGCGGCTCACGATCCATTGGACACTGGAGGAGGAGTCCGAATGAGCGTGGGAATGTTGAGTTCGTTGCAGGTTCGATCACTGGTGGAAGAGAAGTGGCAGCGTGACCTCGATGCTGTGGCTGTCGGTCTTCATGTTGCCCCCTCCATGAAAGCGCCGGGCGAGATCGAGTTTAGTTTCGGTACCGCCAGGGTTCTCCGTGCCGATACCGTGTTTGAAATCCGCGAGGCGCTGCTTGAAGCGGAGAAGGCGAAGAACCGCATCGTCGTGTTGACCGGATTGCAGCAGAACGATCTTGGGCATGATGTGGTAGGACGCCTCGCTCGCAGTCGATTGTTCCCGGTAGATCACTGGGCCAGCCTGTGCGCGATGTTCAAGGCAAAGGAATTGGATCGTTCGATCTGTGAAGCTCCGATCGCACAAGCATTGATGGAGTATGCGCCACCGGACGGCTACCCACCCGTGTCGGCGGGGGTTCTGGATAGCGGGACAGTCTGGCGTGCCATCTGCCGTCACGTGTTTGACATGGGCGAGCGGGAGCCCGATCTTGTCTCGCTGTTGTTATGGGCTGCATCCGAACAGGGAGCAACGCGGTACGAGCATGTACCCGACGACGTTTGCCAAAGCCTGCGTCGTCGGTTGGTCCACAATTTGGGCAACGCCGCGGAATCCATTCTCCGATTCATCGAGAGCAACGCCGGTCGCGATGCGATTGCGTTGGCAGTGACCTGTCAGGTGGTTTTTGGAATCGGGGATGAGCCCACACTCGATGCCGCCGCTGCTCGAATGGAGCAGTATCACGACAACAAGCCGATTCCGAAAAACATCGGTCAAACGCTCGGCAGAATCGCCGTTGATGCGATCGCGGATCTCGACCGTCACGATGACCCTCGAATCGCACAGGATCATCTGCAACGGGCCGACGAGCTGATCAAGCAGTTCCTTTGCGCCGACCATGCCTATCGCAACACGCTTTCTCGGATGGCGTTCGAGCAGCGACTGGGACGCCTCGGCAAAGCGATCACCGCCGCCGTGAAAGACACCAGCGACGAAACCATTGCTGCTTGCGAAATGCGTCTCCATGACATCGCCGGTCATCGCTTGGCGAAGCCGGGGAGAAACACGGATCAAGTCTCCAACGCAGAGATGGCGGTTCGACTGGTTCGGTGGTTGAAGCAACCATCGCAAGACCCTACTTCATTCGATGAACACGCCAGCTACCACGTTCGCGAAATGTCGTTTGTGGATTGGGCACGAGAACCGCTCTGCCGGGGAGAGGACGTACCCGATCTGTCAGCGGCGTATCAGTTACTCGATCAAACGGTCTTGAAGTTTCGTGAGGAGATGAATTGCGGTTTCGCCAAATCGCTGGCGGATTGGACATCCGTTGGATCCAAGGAAACGGGCGTGCACGGTGTCGAAGATGTTTTAGGGGACGTCGTAAGCAAGGTGGTTGAGGCAGGCAATAAAGTCCTGTTCGTTGTGCTGGACGGAATGAGTTGGGCGGTCTGTCGCGAACTTCTTGAAGACATCCGCAAAGACCACTGGTTTGAGTCGACGCTGGACGAATCAGGCAAGCCGCCATTGCCCGTCGTCGCAACAATTCCCAGTGTGACCAATTACTCGCGTGCCAGCCTGCTTTCTGGCCTGCTAACCCACGGCGCACAGGATGTCGAGGAACGCAACTTCCGAGAACACAAAGCATTGGCAAAGACTTGCGATAAGCGATATCCACCCGTCTTGTTTCACAAGAACGACCTCACGGAGGGAAACCGAGGTTCCATCTCGGAATCGCTATCCAAAAAGGTCCTTTCGCAGGTTCACAAGGTCGTGGGAGTCGTCATCAATGCCATTGATGACCGATTGGCCAATGCCCAACAAGTGATTGACCGCTGGTCGTTGAGTCGGATCAGCCCACTCGGTTCCCTGCTGCGGCTAGCGAGAGACTCAGGTCGGGTTGTTATCCTTGCCAGCGACCATGGCCATGTCTGGCATCGGCCTGACGGGCGGAATCGTCGCCATGACGAAAGCAGCCGTTGGCGGGTCAATGACGGTAAGTGTCACGAAGATGAAATCGTGATCGAGGGAGAACGGGTTGTCGTCGGTGGCAACACGATCATTGTGCCATGGTCGGAGTCCGTCTACTACAAGTCCCAGCACAACGGCTATCACGGTGGAGCCACCTCACAAGAGATGGTGTGCCCGCTGATCCTGTTGACTGACAAGACGAGCGCCTACTCACGTCTCTCTCGCTGCGAGTACCCGAAACCTGACTGGTGGTCGTCAGCGCCAACGGCTTCTCCCTCGGTCGATGAGCCCCAAATCACGATCACTGTGCCGGAGAAGCTTGACCCGCCAACGCTCTTCGATTTGGAATTGGAAGAGCAACCCGTTACGAAATCGAAGCAGGTAGGCCAGCCGACCAAGAGTGAAGAAAACGCTGCGGATTGGATTGCAGTGTTGCTGTCATCCGATGCTTACAAGAATCAAAGAGCCATGATCCGTCGCCATCCTGTCGACGATGCGGTGATGGCGGCCTGTTTGTCCGCACTGAATGCTAGCGGGGGAATCATGACGCCCACCGCATTCGCAAAAGCCGCGGAGGTGTCGATGGCTCGGCTGGATGGTTTGATCGTGAAAATGCAGCGGGTATTGAATGTCGATGGTTATGAGATTCTCACCATGGATTGGACAGAGAATCGGGTGGAGCTAAATCTAGGAAAGTTGAAACGCCAATTCGATCTTGATTGAGTGCAGCATGGAAATTAGCCCTGAACGACGTCGAGAAATCATCGGCGCCCTACGAAAAGGCACGGTGCCGCAGCGTGGACTCGACTTCCTGGCCGTGGGGCTTCAGCGTTTCGACAGCGTGATTGCCGAAGAGCTTACGGACGTAGCGCAGGCGGGCGCGATTTTCAAAGCAGTGCGCGGTGAGTACGGTTGCGGCAAGACGTTTTTCGCACGATGGGTCCAGGAATACGCGAAGAAGCAAGGTTTTGCCACTGCCGAGGTTCAAATATCGGAAGCCGAAACTCCGTTGCACCGATTGGAAACCGTTTACCGGCGAGCGATGGAGCAACTCTCCACGCCAGATTGTTTTCTCGGAGCGTTCCGCTCGATCATCGATGGCTGGTTTTACGGCCTTGAAGAAGATGTGCTTGCCGAGGGCGGAATTGATCCCAGCGACGAAGATGCCCTTGCAAGCCGGGCCGATGAGTTGCTGGAGCAGCGGCTCGTCGAGATCACTCGGGCTACACCCCAGTTTGCTGCTGCGTTGCGGTCTTACCGGACGGCACAGCGAGCTGGGAATCACGCGACAGCGGAAGGTCTGGCTGGTTGGCTGGCAGGGCAGCCACACATTGCTGCATCGGTCAAAAGGGAAGCGGGCATCAAAGGGGACGTGGACCACTTCGCCGCTCTCAGTTTCCTGCGTGGATTGCTGCTGATCCTGAAGGATTCGGGTTTTTCGGGCTTAGTGCTTGTGCTCGATGAGATCGAGACGATTCAGCGTGTTCGATCTGATGTACGCGAGAAGGGGCTCAACGCGCTGCGCCAGTTGATCGATGATATCGATGGTGGAAGGTTTCCCGGCCTTTACCTGGTTATCACGGGCACCCCGGCTTTCTATGACGGCCCCCAGGGGATCCAGCGGCTCGAACCGCTTGCCCAGCGACTTCATGTGGACTTTCAAACCGATGCCCGCTTTGACAATCCCCGTGCCGTGCAGTTGCGACTGACGACGTTCGACCACGACCGTCTGGTGGAAGTCGGAACGAAGGTGCGAGACCTATTTGCTGCCGATTGCCGTGCCCCAGAACGAATCCGTTCAATGGCCAATGCAGAGTACATCGACGCCCTGGCTCGCTCGTTGACGGGCAAGCTCGGGGGCAAGGTCGGCATCACTCCACGACTGTTTCTCAAGAAGCTTGTCGGGGATGTGCTGGACCGAATCGACCAGTTCGACGACTTCGATCCCCGAGAACATTATCAGTTGACCGTCACGAGCAATGAAATGACCAACGTCGAGCGAGAAGCTCAGGCGAAGAGTGTTGACGACATCGAGCTGGATTTGTGAGCACAGGTGATGGAATTCGACTGGCGATACGCAGAACGCTTGTTTCAGAGGCTTGACACTCCCGGCTACGGTTGTTGCCAATCGTGGCTTGAGGAAAAGCTTAGGTCACATCCCTCGGGCCCTGAAGCAGCAAAGATTAAAAAACAGATTGCCTCTCTAAAAGAGGAGTTAACACGACCAGCGTTGATCGAGTCCGCAAACGAACAGTTCTTGCAGGAAATAGTGGACGACCCGATCGTCTTTGGCGACGAGTCATCGCGGGAGAAAGTATTGGGCGTGGCTTGGTGTACTGAGGACCAACCAGTTGTTATTCGAGGCGAGCCGGAGTTTTGGGTGCGATAGCACCGCACGAGAGATTTCTGTATGAATGCCTTTGATCGACTACACCCCGCTCTCCAACATCACATCGTGAACTCCCTTGGCTGGCGAGAGTTGCGCGAGGTGCAATCGTTGTCGATTGAGGCGTTCTTGACGGGGGCCAATCTTGTCATTCTTGCGCCGACCGCGGGTGGGAAAACGGAGTCGGCGTTTTTCCCCGTCATTTCTCAAATGCTCGATGAGTCGTGGTCGGGAATCTCGGTTCTGTATGTCAGCCCAATCAAGGCGTTGCTCAACAATCAGGAGCAGCGGCTTGACAAGTACATGAGGCTGGTCGGTCGGCAAGCAGCACTCTGGCACGGCGACACGCCACAAGGCGAACGCAAACGGATCATCGCTGAGCAGCCCGATTGCCTGCTGACGACGCCGGAATCGTTGGAAGTTTTGTTGGTCTCTCAAAAGGTCGATCACCACCGTTTCTTCGAGAATGTTCGTGTGGTTGTCATCGATGAGCTTCACGCTTTCGCCGGGGATGATCGTGGCTGGCACCTATTGTCTGTCTTTTCCCGGATCGCTCGCATTGCGAATCGAGACCTTCAGCGAATTGGATTGTCGGCCACCGTCGGCAACCCCGAGGAGATGCTCGACTGGCTGTCGTCGGGTTCCGAGCGACCGCAAAAGGTTGTATGGCCGAAGGGGAGCGACTCGACGCCCCCTGACGTGCAACTTGACTTCGTGGGATCACTCGACAATGCCGCCAAGGTCGTTAGCCTATTGCATCGAGGCGAGAAACGCTTGGTCTTCTGCGACAGCCGTTCTCGCGTAGAACAATTGGCCGTCTCACTTCGCCAGTACGGCGTGGACACATTTGTTTCTCACAGTTCACTCAGCCTTGATGAGCGGCGGCAAGCCGAAGAGGCGTTCGCCCAGCGTCAGAATTGTGTGATCGTGGCTACCAGTTCTTTGGAACTTGGACTGGACGTGGGTGATCTTGATCGAGTGGTGCAGATCGATGCCCCCGGCACAGTTTCATCTTTCCTTCAACGCATGGGACGCACTGGACGCCGCCCTGGTGCAATCCGGAATTGTCTGTTCCTTGCGACGGGTGATGAAGGACTTCTTCGTGCCGCCGCCCTCATCGAACTTTGGCAGCGGGGATACGTTGAGCCGGTGCAAGCACCGGCGTACCCGTATCACATTCTCGCTCAGCAGTTGATGGCACTGATTCTTCAGGAGCGAGGCATTGGTAGGTCACAGTGGTTTCCGTGGGTGGAGGACGTTCCAGGGTTTGCCCAAATGCCGCCTGAACGGGTTGGGGAACTCGTTGAGCACATGATCACGGCCGGGCTCCTGTGGAGCGATGGCGGCCTGCTGGGATTCGCTCCCGAAGGCGAAAGAGCATTTGGCCGCCGAAACTTTATGGACATCCTGTCGGTGTTTACCTCACCGCCGCTTTTCACTGTCGTGTTCGGGCAGAAGGAGTTGGGAAAGGTTCACGAATCAACGTTCTACAGACGCGACGATGGTCCTGCCATCTTGGTGCTTGCTGGCCGGAATTGGAAGACGAAGCATCTGGATTGGAAACGCCGAATTGCTTATGTGGAGCCGACGGACCAGAAAGGGCGGTCTCGCTGGCTGGGTGAAGGGCAGTTACTCAATCACTCGGTCTGCCAAAGTATCCGACGCATCCTTAGTGCAGACGACAACGATGCGGCATGGTCTGAACGTGCAATTCAGAAACTTTACGACATTCGTGAAGAACATCCTTGGGTTTCCGACGACGCAACAAGTCTAGTGCAGATGCCAAATGGGCATGTTCGCTGGTGGACGTTTGCGGGCGGCATTGCAAATTCTTTGTTGGCCGACGCGCTGAAACTCCACTGTGATGTCAAAGCCGATAATCTCAGTCTCAGCTTTCCTCCGGCATCGTCGTTCGATGCAGCTTCAGAGCAAATTGACCGAATTGGTCCGGAATCGGTCAAGCCGATCCCAAACATCGACGCGATGGACAATCTAAAGTTTTCAGAATGTCTACCGATGGGGATTGCGTCCGAATTGTTTTGCACTCGCTTCGATGATCGAGCAGGAGTTGAGCAGGTTTTGAGGGAACGGCGACGATCGGTGATTCTTGGTTGAACAGAACGCTTCACTGCCGTCCTGCAGGCCTTTCCACACCTTCGTTGTTTCTCATGTATTCTATTTGACCCCATCGATCGATCGCTCCGTTGCGTCAAAGTTGCAGATGGGCTTTCGACGTTTCATCAGCAAGTTGACCTATGACTCGATTTACGCTGTCCCAAGATCAGTGGTATGCCTGCCTATCGTTTGGCGACGACTACAAGGCGTCCGACCTCATTGAACGAAGCTGGTCACCGATCCTCGTTCGAAACGTTGTTCCGCTTGGAACCGGAAAGAGAGAGTATTCATTGGAGTATGTCGATTCAAGTTCGCCCGATTCGCCAATCGAACGAACCTACACTTTGCGAACGGTAAATCGAGGACGTTCAGGGCTTCTCGCGGCGGTTGCTGGCTCCCACCCCGTCCGTTATCTCTACATTACGGCGATGGATTCGAAATGGATCGATCAGTTGTTTCCCCACATCGTGTCCAGGAGCGGAGAATCAACACAGGGCGCTGGTGTGCGCGGCGGAGAAGGCAAACTGCGGTTCGCGAACAAGAGCACTTGGAAATGCAAGCCGATGCCACGGAGGCGTCAGCAACTCGACTATCATCGGCATTTTTCCGACGCGGAAATGTCGCGGATTCGGCAGGGCTTTATTCCGCAAATGATGGAGGATAAATGGTTTGCTTACTTCGAGGACTGCTGGCTTTACCAGCACCGTTCTTGGACAGGACACTGCATCTACCAAGTCCGCTTCACCGCGCAACCTGAAGACTGGACGGTTGCTGAAGCCTGGGTAAACCGGGATGAATCAGAATACCAGTGCTCCGACGACGCAGAAGATCTAAAAAGCCTTGACCAACTCTTGTCCTCGCTGATCGCATCAGAATTCAAGGCGTAATCTCGTGTGCAGCGAAACCGGAAACACGAATTCGGTGAAGGAAGTTTGGGATTGGGAGGGCCGACGTAGTTCTTGATTCATTCTTTGACTCACTGTTCGTTCCTGGGCATCTGCCCGGTCTTCAGACACGCCCTCGGGACTCTTCGCCGCTCTCCGCATGCTCTGGGATTGCAATTTGCTTGCCTCCAACGAGCGGCAATAGGGCGTGTTGCGGGCCATGATTACTCTCGCATCCTCCACCCCATATCAACTGACGGGTGCGTAGCTTGGTAGCGGAGGAACTGCTTCTAACTTCGGAGATTCCGAGGTTGCTATGCTCGGCGGCGGCATAGGCGGTACTCGCGGCAGACTGAAAATAGAAAAATATTTAAATGGCAATGGTGCGCAGGACGAGCCTAAACGCTCGCAATTATTGAGAACCTCAAAACTTCGGTCCAATAAAACAGTTGCTCGAGGGCCCACCATGCAACTGTATACAACTAAGTCGATTCCTGTCGCGTTTGACTCCATTCTGACGCTCTTATAGGTTTTGGTTCGCGTGTGACAGCGACGTGTGTCAAGCCGTATCACTGATGCCGGCCACACACTGATCAACCGACTGCCACGAAAGTGTTCACGCTGAAACGGCGACTGGTTGCAGCGTTGTCCAAACGTGTTGTCCGACACGTGTCACCGATGCCTTAGAGGTGCAAGCTTAACCGTACGTGCGATTCCAAACGTCAGCATCGTTCGGTTGGCCGCTACGAGTTAAATGCCCGGTACTTCGTTGAACGTGTTCCGTATGTCCAAGACCGAAGCTTCATCGCCCATGGAAACACCGGGTGTGAATGTTCGAATCCTTGAAGACCCAAGAGAAGCAACGATGAACAAATCGAATGAGTTCAAAGACAACGAATCCAATGATCGGAATGATCCTAAATTTCCAGTTGCCCCAGAGACGTCTGTGCTTCAGGAAACGACGATCTCGATACGCGACGCGTGTAGAACTGGCGGACGAAAGCGTCACCGCTCGACGCTCTACCGATGGATGACGCGGGGTGTTCGAGGCATTCGTCTTGAATCCGCACTGTTTGGTGGCGAGCGCGTCACGTCAATAGAAGCGCTCTCGCGATTCTTTGAGCGACTCAACGGGTCCGACGAATCAAATGTGAATTTGCCCAAACGGATCTCCCAAAACGGATTGGATTCCAGTCGGGCGGATGCGGAGTTGGCAGCGGAAGGAATGTAGCGACTCGATTGTTGGTTTTTACTTCTCCAAATTGGATCTCATAATGATGAAAACTCAAGTTGTTCAAATTGATCAAATCAACCGTAAAGCATCACGAACCCGCGGGCACATTCGATTGGACGTTGCCGATGAATACGCGGACCTGTACGAGAAGGGGGTGGACCTTCCGCCTCCCGTCGTATTCTACGATGGTCATTTCTATTTCCTTGCTGCAGGCGATCATCGCATCGAAGCAGCGTTGAGGCTCGGTCTCTCTGCAATTGAATGCCAAGTGAAAACTGGAGGTCGCTGGGAGGCGATTGAATTTGGCTTGAAGGACAATGCGAACCAGCTAGGAGAGCGGCTGTCTGCGGACGATAGACGTCACAATACTCATCTTGTGCTACGCGAACGTCCCGAATTCAGTAACTCCGCTATCGCAAAAATGTGCGGGGTGTCCGACAAGACGGTTGCCAAATGGCGTGACGGATTGGAGTCAACTTCGGAAATTCCGAAGTTGCAAAAACGGACTGGACGTGACGGTAAGTCGAGGAAAATGGCGACTCCGATTGATGAACGAGTTGCCGCTGGTCTGTTTCCGGACAGCGATGTTGATTCCCGTCGTTTCGATTGTGAAACATGGTGGGACCTCTTTGCAGGATCCACATTCTTTCTCAGGGAAATCAGTTGGTCGCCACCCGCCATCGCTAAGTTTCTCGGGATGGATTTGACGAGTGATGTACTACCACTCTTATGTGCCACGCCGCGTCAACGTGAAATCGCCGAATTTCAAGCACTCTCGCCAACGCCCGGGGAACTCCAACTCGTGTATGACACTCTGCAGTGTCGAATTTTAAATAGCGTGATAGCCAATGTGCACTGCAGTGCGGCTGGCCATGCGGATCGGCTAAACCTTCCTAAAGTTGCTCTCAGGCTGAAGTCAAGGTCGAGAGTCTACAGCGAACGCGCTCATTTTGGTCCGGCCTGGGAGGAATCTGTCGCGCAAAGTGACTGTTTCGCGGAATCGAGGGAAACTGATAACGTTGACATCCGGTCGGCCGTGGAGACGCTTGACGAGGAATCGGAAATGCTACTCGACTTCGCAGCGTATTGGGATGTGCGGATCAGTCTCGGGATCGAGAAGTGCCAGGAGTCCATCGCGCAAGTCACTGGGACGCTGGCTTCAATCCGTGAAAGTGATCTGTACGCGTCCTGGTGCGTCAGTGTCTAGCCCCACGGGGCCGAAACGGTGTGCATCGTTCGTTTCCGACGACGTTGGATGTGACAGGCTCTTTTCGTCTCGAGGGCCTCACGTTGTGGTCAGGATCCCACAATCCCCAGATGATCTTGGGGGTGTGCAATCGGGGCTCCATTGGGCGCCGGGTGTCGGTTGATGCACCGCTTCAATTTCCGAACGCTCAAAGCGCGTGGAGCCCAGCGTGACAGCCAACGTCTTCGCCATTCGCCAGGAATTGCGAGCGAACGAATCGAATTTCCTTCCGCGTCCTTGCTCTTGCCATGACCGTGCTTTCGGTGCCTTACGGAGTTTCTCTGCCCGCAACCCGGTCTGACCGTGCTCGCGTTGCTGTGTTTTACGCGTGGTTGATGCGGCAGACGTCAATGACGTTCGAAAGACGCACCGCCGGACATTGGATCGGCTGCCATTCATCGAAACTCAGGGAGTTGCTTGGTCGGTCTTACCCGGATCGACTAAATCAGATGATCCGTGCAAATGTGGTCGAGAGGCACCCTAGCTACCTCGCTGGTCAATTTCCAAAAGCGATTCGATTCGCCCCAGAATTCCGCACCGGAGAATTCGAGTTCGTGGAAGTGGACACGAAGCCCGCCCGGCGAGCAGCGACCGTGTTCCGTTCAATCGACCCGGACAACCTCAGGCCGTCGGGACTCCATTTGTGGTGGAACCTGGGCAAGTTCAAAATGGGACGTTACCCGTTTCCGTACGGTGATCACTGGGCGGCCTACATTCAAGCTCGTTGGGACTCTGGCGACCACCACGCGGTACGCTGTCCCTATGGGCGTTTACACACATTGCTAACTCAAACGCCTAGAAACACGAGAGGCGGTTTGACGACGGAACACGGCGAGAAACTGTGCAACGTCGATGTGGCGTGCTGCCAACTACTGTTAACTGGGCTGGCAGCGGCCACGGCATACAGCAACAACAACACGGCGTGCCATACTAATGTGATGTCGCGCATTTTTTCCAGCAGAGGGGCACATGGGCTGTCCACGTCGATTCCGGATGACGTGGCCGAGTGGATTAGGTTGTGTGAAACAGGCCAAATCTATCCGTACATGCAGGACCGCGTTCGCCAATTTGATGAGCCTGCATGGCAGTGGATCGAACGGGACAATGGTAAACGGATGCGCATCGACATGCGTGATGCGAGTGCGAAGCAGATTAAACGCGCGACGCTGATTCCGATGTTCGACAGGCAAGCACGTGCCGAAGCAAACCCAGTTTTTCAAGTGATCTTGGAAGACTTCCCCGGAATCGCCAGGTTCGTTCGGCAAGTCAAAAGGGAGAAACATGAAGCGCTCGCGTGTCTACTGCAGGGACTTGAGTCGTTCATCATGATCGATCGAGTTGGAAACCGAATGCGGACGCACTTTCAGGATGAAATCCTGCAATCAATTCACGACGCAATGATCGTACGCGTCGGTTTTGGTGAGACGATGAGCGAAATCATCAAGGACGAGTTCTCCAGGTTCGGTGTAAGCCCAACGGTCAAAACGGGATCGCTTTGAAGGAAGACGAAGGGATCCTTACATACTGAGGTTGGCACTGGCCGCCCCCAACGATAGTTGCCGGGTGTTGTTGGCGTTGAATTGCCTGATTGGGCGCGAGCAGTAATTGGAAACCGGAAGGAAACATGACGCTGCTTCGACAACTCCGATCGACTGATATTCGTTTGTCAGCAGTGCTTTCAAATTTCACGCGATTTGTGGAGCCTGAAACTTCGACAAACGATCGAGGTGAAGTCGAAATCGTTTCGCGATTTCCTGCGGTATCGCCGAAAAAATCACGGTCGCCGGCGACCAGCGGCGTTCAAATGTTCCTACGAGTAACTCGTTTTGCCGTGTGAGACTGAGATGCTTTTCTGGCGAGTCCCGCAAATCCCTCATTTCAGGTCAATGGCAGTTCGTTGGAGAAAAGCACGGCAACAAATCCTTGAAAGTTGATCGACTACGGGCTTCGAAATGGCTGCAAACACCTAGCTCGGTCGATTACGATGGCGTGATTGCGTTCGAAGTGTGGCAGAACCATGACCACAAAGGGGGCGACACGTGACGAATCCCGATAGCGAAGATTTCACGCTGGACGAACGGTGCGAGACCATTCCTCGGGGAGATGCCCTATCTACTGGACGACCAAAACAGATCGGTCGCTATCGGATCGAGAAGGTCTTGGGGCGAGGCGGTTTTGGTCTCGTGTATCTGGGGCACGACGAACGACTCGATCGGCCCGTCGCCGTCAAAGTCCCACACGCCCATCTTGTTTCCCGGCCTGAAGATGCAGAGGCCTATCTGGCCGAGGCGCGCACGGTTGCAAGTCTCGATCATGACCACATCGTTCCGGTTTACGATGTCGGGACGACAGATGATTGCCCCTGCTTCGTCGTCTGCAAATTCATCGATGGAACTGATTTATCGTCCAGATTAAAGCAGCATCGTTTCACGCACCGCGTTGCCGCCGAACTGGTCGCCACGGTCGCCGAAGCGTTGGGATACGCCCACAAGCAAGGCTTGGTCCATCGGGATATAAAGCCGGGCAACATCCTGATTGGCAACGACGGCAAGCCCCACGTCGTAGATTTCGGGTTGGCGCTCCGAGAGGAAGATGTTGGCAAAGGTCCAAGATATGCGGGGACGCCAAGCTACATGTCACCTGAGCAGGCGCGTGGCGAGGGCCACAGGGTCGATGGACGAAGCGACATTTTTAGTTTGGGCGTAGTTTTTTACGAACTTCTGATTGGTCGTCGACCGTTCAATGGTGATTCGCGCGATGAACTCCTGGAGCAGATTTCAAGCTACGAGCCTCGCCCTTTGCGTCAATACGACGAGAAGATCCCTAAGGAACTCGAGCGGATCTGCCACAAGGCAATGTCGAAGCGTGCTCGTGATCGGTACTCATCGGCTTACGATCTGACTGAAGATCTGCGTCACTTCTTGGTTGAACAGACCGTAATCCAGGATGGTGTGACGCCAGGAAGCACTGATCCTGTGACGCAAGGGATCCGGCTGGATTCCCCTGCAGTATCGTCGGGAAGCCCTGCTACTGATCAAGTCACGCCGCTCGATTCAAGTTCTTCCGGCGATCGTCAACCCGTGAGGATTGTACCGAAAGGACTTCGGTCCTTTGACGCTCACGATGCTGACTTTTTCCTGGAACTGTTGCCTGGGCCTCGTGATCGCAACGGCCTACCCGACAGTCTGCGGTTCTGGAAAACCCGCATTGAGGAAACCGATCCTGACACTGCATTCTCAGTTGGATTGATCTATGGACCGTCGGGGTGTGGGAAGTCGTCACTCGTGAGAGCGGGCTTGCTGCCAAGACTCGTCGACGATGTGATCAGCGTGTACATCGAAACGACATCCGACGACATCGAGAATCGGATACTACGTGGGCTTCAGAACCGTTTCCCGGCAATCGATCACGATTTGAGCCTCAAAGAAACGCTCGCGGCGCTGCGGCGTGGCCAAGGTATCCCGGTCGGCAAGAAAGTGCTGATCGTTCTTGATCAGTTTGAGCAGTGGTTGCACAGCACGAATGAGGAAGGAAACGCCGACTTGGTGAATGCACTACGGCAGTGTGACGGTGGCCGCGTCCAATGTCTGGTGATCGTGCGCGACGATTTCTGGATGGCTGTGACCCGGTTTCTGCGGGAGTTGGAAGTTCGGCTCTTGGAAGATCAAAACGTGTCAGCCGTTGATCTCTTTCCGGAACGCCACGCCGTCAAAGTGCTTACAGCGTTCGGGCGAGCCTACGGTGCGATATCCGACGGACCAGACGCCCTCCAGAGCGAGCAGAGCGAGTTTGTCAAAGCTGCGGTCAGCGGGTTGTCTGAATCAGGGATGGTCATTTGCGTTCGATTGGCACTCTTCGCGCAAATGATGAAGGCCAAGGCCTGGACGCCGTCCACATTGCGGGAACTCGGTGGCACGAAAGGTATCGGAATCACTTTCTTGGAGGAGACGTTCTCGTCATCAATGGCATCCCCCGCTCACCGATATCATCAAGAAGCGGCCCGCGCGGTTCTTCAAGCGTTTGTTCCTGAGTCAGAGATCAAGGGGCAGATGAAGTCTTACGACGAGTTGCTGGACGCTTCAGGCTACGCCGATCGTGTCGACGATTTCGACGCACTCATCCGCCTGCTGGATAGCGAGTTGCGGCTCATCTCACCGACCGCCCCCGATGGTGTGGAGTCGGGGAATGTGCCGGATTCTCGTAAAGACGGAAACAGACGTTGCTTTCAGCTGACGCATGACTACCTCGTCCCAATTTTGCGGGAGTGGTTGACTAGCAAACAAAGAGAAACCCGAACAGGGCGAGCCGAGCTGAAGCTTGCCGAACTATCGAGGCTTTGGAGTACAAAGCAGGAGAACAGGTACCTACCGTCATTGTCAGATTGGTGGAGCATTTACCGGCTGACCGAAAAGGAGCAATGGACCGAGCCGCAGCGAGAAATGATGAAAAAGGCGAAAAGAGTAATCGGCCGTCGTGCTGCGTCGTGGTTTGCCGTGATCAGCGTTGTGTTGATAGCAGCAACAGTTGCGAGCGTCGTCGAGAGGTATCAGTCCGCAAAACTAGATCTGGTGCAGAGGATAAGCGGTCTAGCCGACGTCGTCGGTGACGCCAGTGTGCTCCCGATGGCGTTCGGCGATCAGGAAACGTGTGAACAGGTCCTCGAATCTCTTCGTTTGGAACCGGCGGTTGTTTTTTCCCAAATCTTCGTTGATGAGGAGGACGAGGACCGGTTCGCCAGCTTCAAGGCTTCAGAATCAGTCTCTGGCGACGTGCACCTACCCCCTCTCCGAGATGCGTCCGTTTTCGCGGACGGATATCTGCATGTCTCCAAGACGATTGAAACCCCTTACTCAAAAGATAGGCCGATAGGATCGATCTACGTTCGTGCGAGCACGGAAGGCTTAGACGCTGCGCTAAAGCGGTACACCGTTCTAGCCGTCTTCACACTATTGTTGAGCCTTGGTATAGCGGTTCTGTTGGGGCTTGGTGCCGTCGTCTTCATCGAATGAACTGGGCGTACCGAGATGCTTCGTAGAT
>NZ_JACEHH010000067.1 GCF_014154935.1 Stieleria mannarensis | reverse complement strand
CCAAAACCGATCGCGCAAATGACTCCGACCACATAGTGACGATGACCGCGATCTGTTTTGGGGAGAGGGGTTGGGGGTGAGGGGCGTACACCCGAGCCGTCTGCGCTTCACCTCTGTTACTTTTTGCAGGCCGCCGGCCCCCTCATCCCCAGCCCTTCTCCCCCGCAAAGCCGGGGGAGAAGGGAGCCATCGTATCTTGTGTAGACACCGATGCTTCGAGGGAGGGCGTTTTCAGTGCTGGATGCTTTAAAACGTGACTCGGTGTGATCGGCCGCGGGCAGCGCGACTCCCTGCAACGCCCGAAAAGGAACGTCGTACGCCGGACCTACAACACGGTCGTCTTGATCGCCGATCCGTCGGGGCGGGTCAGGCGGAATTGGAATTGCCAGTCTTGGGCCCAGGGTTGCGTTTGGGCGTTTTGCAGGACTTTGATTAGGACCGTGTTTTCGCCCTCGACCAGTTCACAGTCGTCGACGTATTGGTCGATCCGTGTTCCCGAGTGGTAAACTTCGTTGCTGGAGACCAGTTTGCCGTTGATCCAGACCTTGTTGGCGGTGATGCAGCCGATGCGGGCTTGCGCGGCCAACGGCGTGTCCGCGTTTTCGACGGTGAACGTCGCAAACAGGTAGGCGGCGGCATCCTTTTCGTTGGACAGCGGTCCGTTCAAATCGACCATGCCCAATTTGTCGTCGCTTTGGATCTGTTGCCAGTTGACGGTCTGCTGCTTCCCCGCTTCCGGTTTCGGATCACCGGCGGCGTCTTTGGCGATCGGTGATCCGGATTCCAGGTAGCGGTGTTCGGGAACGTAGGCGGTGTCGAAGTGTTCGCTGTCGGTGTTGTCAAAGGGGCCGATCAGCCACCAGCGACGCATCATTCCCAGTTCGTCGGCCAGGTCGATGTTGACGTCCAGGTCGCCCAGAAGTTTCGCCGTCTGTTGCAGTTGTTTGGGGCTGCGGCCGTTGGCGATCACCTGACGCAGGATCGGTTCGGCTTGATCCGGCTGGCTGGACATCAACGCTGCCCCCTGGTCGATCATCGCTGCGATCTTGAGGAATCGGATCGGAAGCGAGGGGTCGGTTTCCGCGTTGGCCAACAACGTCGGTTTAAGAGCGTCGTCATGTTGGACCAGCAACTGATAGGCGACGTAGCGCGCGTCGGGATGCTTGCCGCGGTCAGAAAAATACTCCAGCAGCGCGTCCTTTTGAAACGGACCGTTGTCGCTGACGTCGGCCGCGATCGCTCTCAACCAGTTGGTCCCGCGTCGCGTCGCGTTTTCAAACCCGTCCAGAACCTCGGTCACTTGCGAACTGGACAGTGACTGAATCCGGCTTGCCGCCGCCGAGGCGTCTTGGTCCAAAGCGGCCGAGCCATCGGCCCGTGCGATCGTTTGCAGCGATTGTTGGACGCTGGGCGGGGCCGAAAACGCGGGAATAGAAAAAGCCGGCGCCACCGAGAGTGTCGCCGCCAGGCCGATCGCGATCCGTCGTCCAGAACGCCGTTTCGCGGGCGTGTCGTGCGTCAAGTGTTGGCCGACGGGATTGTGGCGAGCAGAAACGTGGCGGGATGGGCGAGGCTGTCGATTCATGTTCAGCGATCACGGGGTTCCAGATGGGCGGGCGGGATTCAACGCATGATAGCTGAATCGGACACCGCCCGCGGAACGGGTGAACGCGAACCTTGAAGTGCCGGAACGGTTGGGTTGGACAGTCGCCGTCCTCTCCGAGGTCGGCGCTGGGCGGAGCTTTGCTTTTTCGGGCACGCCGAGTTCGGAGAACACGGCGACCCTCCCAGCGTACCGTCAAGTACGCAACTTGCGTTGCGGTAGAACACTAAAGCAGGTCTTCTTTTTCCAGGATTTCTCGATATTGATCGCGTTCGCGGCGGGTGGCTTCCAGGTCAAACACCAGGTACTTCATGTCCAACCGCAATTGCGACAGGGCTTCTTGGACGAGGTTCAGGATGCGTCGCCGTCGGGTGCTGCAATCGATCGCACGCGAGAGCGCCGGCGCGACGGTGTCACGGTAGCGTGCGGGCAGGGCGTCGATCGCTGCAGTCAGCTCACGCAATTCTTGGGGAACTTCGTCGCCAACTTGTTTGTTCGATCCGATCGTCGTCTTTTGCATGCGCCAGGGCTCCGGAGAGAGATACATTGAAAGGTTGCTTTGGTTGCCGTCCTTTGCACTCGCGGTGCCAGATCCTGCCGGCACGGCCGAGTTTTCTGCGTAAGCTGTTCTGCGGCAAAGGTTTAGGGTGATCGCGGTTTTCGTGATGTCAAAAGGAAACGGTGAAAAAAAACAACACCATTTCGCCTTGGCTTGGCACCCTAAATCTTGATACACAAACGTCTTACGGAGTAAGCGACGGGTTGCGACGTGATGTGGAATTTTTTCCACATCGTCGCGTCAACCGCACACTTTGTTCAACGAGTTCACCGGTCGGCGTTCGGTTGGTTGCGGCCGATCGCCATTTCCCCGTCGTCCTGCTGATTGTTTGGGCAATGAAGATTTGGGTCAACAATTGAAGTTCCAATACCGACGCTCGCGATCCAAAGTGCTGTCAGTCGTTCGGGCTCGGCAAAGCTTGCCGTCGAACTACCACGCCGGGGCACCCTCACGGGCCCGAATGGCGGCAAGCGGTGTCGGGGCAAACGCGGAAAAAAACGACTCGCCGATCAACCCCGCTCTGGCCGGCGGCGGGTTTCCACGAGTCGGATTGGTGCTTGTAGGGTTCACGCTGGTGGTCGCGTCGCTAGGCACTCCGGCCCGCGGGGATCTGTTCGATTCACTCGATGCCTACCCACCCCGCTGGCAGCTGGACACTTCCGATTGTGATGCCCGGCTGATCGAGCATAAGAACCTGGCCGACGGCGGCATGGATGGCGGTGGTTGCGAGTCGATGACGTTCCAAGCGGGAGTCGGCAGCGAAGCGATTTTGGTTTACCCGATCGAACCGATTCATGCGATCAATGACCTGGTCGCCAACTTATCGATCATGAGTGCCCGCAAGGGGGCCCGAATCGGGCTTCGCGTTCGTTTCCCCTACCTTCGCGATCCTCAAACGCGTCGCCCCCTGTCAGCGATCCTGTACGGTGCAATGTATCAGCACCCGGGGAAATTCCAGTCGCTCGGCGTCGGCAACATCGAACGCGAGTTGCGGATCAAAGTCGCAAACCTGCGCGCGGTTCACGGCAGCGATGCGAATCTAGACAACGCCTACATCGATGCGATCGTGATCAATGCTTACAGTGGTCCGGGAACAACGACCTTGCGGATCGATCAAGTGTCGGTTCGGGGCATGATTCCGGTCGGCGATCATGGGCGCGTCGACGCGGTGCCGGCGCAGGGTGGGACGGTGGCGGCGGGTCCGAGCGGTCGAGACGTGTCGATCCGATCGCAGCAGATGTTAAAAATCCGGCGCCCGGTCGCCGACGGGGATCGCGACAGTCCTCCGCTGGCCGCTGCGGCCTTTCCGCAAGACGATGTGATCCGGATTCTGGAACATCGCGGCGAACCGTTGACGTGGATCCGGTCGCTGGGATTTGACGCGGTCTTGTTGCCACATCCGCCGACCGCCGATCTATTGCGCGACGCGATTCAAACGCAATTGCTCGTCTATGCGCCACCGCCGATCGCCCCCGATCCGGCGCTCGGTCCGCTATTGGATCCGGTGATGGCGTGGTATCTCGGCGGCGGGGTGGCGTTGGACAATGCCCGTGTTTCCCAGACCGACAAGACCGTGCGGCGATTGCGGATGTTTCCCGCCGCATGGCAACGTCCGATCGTGATCGCACCGGTGGAACGTTGGGCCAGCTATGGCGCGATCGCCGACGCGATCGTTTCCGATGCGGTGCTCCGCAGTCGGGGGCTGCCGTCGGCCGAACAGGCGTTGATTTTTCAAGATCGTCGCGCCCGCATCGGCTCGGGGACCGAGATGGCGGTCGCGATCGAGTCGTCACCGCCGAGCAAGTTGGCGTTGATGAACCGATCAATCAGCGCCGCGATCGGGGCACCGCCGGGCGGTAACTTCCGCTGGCACTCGATGTTCACCCAAGTCGTCCAGTCGCTCGAACAGGCACCGCGGTCGATCGTGTTTCGTTCGCAAGAATCGCTCGCGTCGGGGACGATATTCGCTCACCAGCGATCGATGGCGCTCAGCTATCTCAACCGCTTCGTGGCCATGCTGGGGCCATGGATCGCGTCGAGTCGACCGGCCGCACCGTACCCGATCCGCGGGGCCGCCTATCGCTGTGGGCGGTTGGATGCCGGCGGCGATCAGTTTTTGTTGCTGACGTCCGACCAGACGACACGTGACCAGGTCCTTGCCGGTGACGGACGGGCCGTGGAGATTCTGTTGCCGCCCGAAATGACCAATCGAACGGCGTGGCGGCTGACGAATTTTTCGGCCGAGCGGATCGACATCGATTCGACATCGACCGGTGCGCGAATCGAAATCGTTTCACCGGATGTGGCAGAGATCATTGTGGTCAGCGCCGATTCGTCGTTGGCCGCCCGCTTGGACCAATCGGCGCGTCGGTTTGCCGTCCGCGCCGCATCGGATCGTTGGCAATTGTGCGGCGACCAGGTCCGCCAAGTCCGCCAGGACTGGGACCACGCCGTCAGCTCCGGGGCGACCGAGGCGATCATGCCGCTGGATCTGCTGACGGCGGCCCAGCGGACGCTGGGAGACGCCGAGAGGGTGTATCGTGCCGGCGATGCCGAAGCCACGTTGCGGCTGTCGCGACGCGCCGATGCGTGGGCCGTGCGGTCGCGGCTGCAACTCTCCCAAGCGCTTTTGCCGAGTACGCTGCCCGGTGGCGCACCACGCTACATCAGCAGCCCGCCGATCGACGAAGGCCGTCCGACACTGCAAACCGCCTGGCAAACGCTGATGGGGGATGAAGGCTGGAGCGACAACCTGATCGCATCGGGCGGGCTGGACCGCGCCGATGTGTTGACCACCGGCGGCTGGGCGTTCGGGCAACGAACGCTGGTGCGCGCCGAGTCCAATGCCCGCTGGATGTCACGTGGATTCTTCAGCGGAAAAGGCGCGATCGCTTTGGCGGCCGCCGCGACAACCGGCGAGTCACTCGGAGGCGGCTATGAGGGCACGATCGCAATCCTGTCCAGCCCCGCCGTCAGGATTCAGAACAATCAAGCGGTTCGCGTGGATGCGATGATCCGCACGATCGGGTTCGGCGGACCGCATCAAGGCGTCTTGGTCTATGACAATTTGGGTGGCCAGGAAATGGGGGTGCTGGTTCGCGGCGCGACCGATTGGACCCCGGTGCGGCTGTATCGGCAAAGCGTCGGCGAAACCGAGGTGCGGGTGATGTTTGAAGTGATCGGCGACGGCGAGGCGGTGGTCGACGAAGTCGCGGTCCGAGTCTGGGACCCGGAGCCGTTGCCCGCTTTGCCGCTGCGCCCGATCTCTCGGTAGCCAGATCAACGTCGTTACCTTCGCCCAAAGGTGCCGCCCAAGCGTTTCCCACGCTCTGGCGAGCGTGGCTACATCGGATTGATGCGTTCCAGATCGCAACACGACGTCTGGCTTTCGGATACGCTGTTGCATCGACACCCCCTACGTCTCTCGCTTGTTCGCCATTTAAGATGCCAACGACCATCAACGGAATCGGGACCCAGTACTACGGCCGAAAGAACCCGCGCGTGTATGGCGGCATCTGTGATTCGTGCCAGCGGCATGTCACGCTGACCGACTACGAAACGGGCTATTACTTCGTCGTGCTGTTCATCCCGGTCATTCCGCTGGGAAAGAAGCAGATCATCGGCGAGTGCTCGGTCTGTCGCCGACACCGTGTGATGCCGCTGAAGGAGTGGGAGCGGATTCGGGAGGAAAACCTCGAATCGGGGTTGGCCAATCTGGCCGAGAACATGGATGACCCTTCCAAGGCATTGGAACTGCTGCAGAGCATGACGGTGTTCAACCAGATGGATGAAGCGATGGAGTTGGCTGCCGCGACGGCGAAACAGCACGCCAAGGATTTTGACACGCTGATCGATATCGGGTCCTGGTACGAACGCCAAGGCCACACCAAGCTTTCCGATCAATGTTTCGATCAAGCCATTCAGCTTGACCCCCAGCATCCGACCAGCAAACGCATTCAGGGCGTCAACGCACTCCAGGCCGGCAATCCGGGAGAGGCGGCGAAGTCGTTCGAGCCGCTGCGCAAGTCGGCCGATTTCTATGACCCGTCACTGTTTTACATGTTGGCCGGCGCCTACCAAGGCAAACAGATGCACGAAGAGGCGATCGCGGAGTACAAGGATCTGTTGTCGCGAATCCCCGAGTTCGGAAAGGACAAGGAGTTCCGCAAGGCGGTCAAGAAGTCCGAAAAGGCGCTGGGAAGCCCGACGTCGATTCTGCCCAAGAAAGGGATCTTCGGCTAGGTGACTCAATCACGTCATTCACCCTCCCTGTCGAGGTCGTGCGGTTTTTAGCCTCTGATTTAACAGGCGTTTACGACTTCACCCTCCCTGGCAGGGAGGGTCGCGGAGGAGTGAGCGACGACGCGGGGAGGGTTGATCCGCGATTCGATGTGCCCGAAGGACAGAAGCTTGTTCGGCAGTTCACCGTTCGACCTTCCCTCGCTACGCTCGACCCTCCTGCCAGGAGGTTGATTTCCAAAAAACGCACGACCTCTGTCGGGGAGGGGAAATGCTTGACTTGGTGCGGATGGGGGTACACTGGACGGCCCGACACGCCGGCGTGAGCCGGTTGCGTTTAATCGCAGTCCAGGCGTTGCGGGGGAGAATGACCTTTTGAAAACGTTGGCTGGTCGCTCACACCAACTTCAGCGCCATTCTGTTCCACACGGGGGAAATGGAGATGCGATGCATTCTGTCAACACTGTTCGTTGTCGCGATGGGGTTCCATTGGACCGCGCCGGCACAGTCTGACGATGGCGAATCGATCAAACCCCAGATCGAACTGCAATCCGGGCCGCTGACACCCGGATTGGTGCTCAACGAATCGCCGCGTCCGGTTCATCAGATCCGGGTGCTAGTCGATGCTACGCGTTGGCGTGGAGTGCTGCTGCTGGACGGCAACACGCCCGAGTTCGATGAGTTCGGCAAACTGATCGGCGGACTTCAAAAACCGCACGTGCGCGGCGACGGCGACGCCGAGTTGATCGAGACGATCGGGGTCACGATCGAAATGGTCAAGCATGGTCCGGACAAGTGGAGTTTGTATCGTCTGCGTGGTCCCAAGCTGGAGGCCGCGTTCCATCTTGCGATCCGAGGTGAAATCGCCGCCGGAGGGCCGGCGCGGGTGATCGTGTTGGGGAAGAAGGGCGACGTGGAGATCGTGGTCGATTGCTCGCGGTATGGTTTAGTGGTGCCGTGAGGTTTCGCGTGCGGTGAGAGGGGCGTCGGCACGCGGGGCGCGCGGGGCGACCGCCCGGAAGGGCCGTCGTGCGGTTGGCGGCACATCGGTGAGGGAACTTGTGTATGCTGAGCCGGACCCCGATCCGAATGCCACACTCCTCCCATCGTTTCTGATGCTAAAATCTCGCTTTCGACCGCGACTTGAACCACTCGAATCACGGCGGATGCTGGCGACGTTGGTCGTGACCAGCGCTGCGGATAATCTGGCGACCGACGGGGAGTTGACGCTTCGCGAAGCCATTGTGGCGGCGAACGCCAACATCAGTGTGGACGGAAGTGTTGCCGGCGACCCGGGAAGCGACACGATCGAGTTTGCGCCAGCGCTCGGTGGGCAAACGATCGATTTGGCACTGGGAGAAATCCAGGTCAGCGAATCGATTTCGATTGTCGGTCTTGGCGCCGACCGATCCGTGATCGACGCGGGCAATCAGTCACGAATCTTTCGCTTCACCGATTCCAGCGGCCCGCAGTTTTTCTCGGTGCAAGGGTTGAGCCTGCAAAACGGTGTCGCTCCGGTCTTTATTCCCTCCGGGGATTCCTTCGGCGGAGCGATCTACTTGAATTCCGCCAGTCGATCGAGGTTGTTGATCCGCGATTCTCACTTGGTCGCCAATCAAGCGACGATCGGAGGGGCGATCAGCGTCAGTCGAGCGATTCTGCACATTGACGGCAGTTCGATCAGCGGCAATTCGGCCGATTTTGGCGGCGGGATTTCGGTCCAGGAATCCAATAGCACACTGACGAATACAACGGTTAGCGATAATACGGCTGACGTGATCGGGGGTGGGATTGACCACTTCACCCACGACCCAAACCAAAGTTCGACGCTGGACCTCATTCATGTCACGGTGATGGACAACGAAGCGCCGCAAGGGCGCAACATCCGCAGCGGCACCAAGGGTGGGGATGCGGTATTGCGGTATGCCAACTCGATTATATTCGGTCAGTCGAACGTCTCCGAATTGCTCGCGGGGCCTCCCGATGGCAGCGGTAGCGCCACAGCGGTTTCTCTGGGGGGCAATTTGACGGACCATTCGGTTGCGTCGGCCAATTTGACGCCCCAGGATCGGCGGGTGCTTTCGTTCGAAGGCAACATCGGTCCGCTGAGTGACAACGGCGGCACCGTTCCCACCCGGGCACTGCACCCCTTGGATTTTGCGGTCGATCTTGGGCTGAACGACGGAGCGGTCGGGCCGGGACCGGATTTGTTGATGGGCACGGCGGATGATGTGGCACTTTCCACCGATCAGCGAGGAGGAACCTTTCACCGATCGGTTGACGGGGGGAGCGGGACTGCGACCGTCGACGCGGGGGCGTTCGAGATTCAGGTCGGGATCGACGTCCCGGATCATTTGGTCGTTAACAACACGATCGATGTTCTGTTTCGTGGCGACGGACCCGACCTTTCCGATCTAACCTTGCGCGAAGCGATCCATCTGAGCAATCTGCGCATCGGCCCCAACTCGATTTCGTTTGACGATGCGCTGTTCGGCGAGACGATTCGATTGACGTCCGGGCGGACCCTGTTTGTCTACGACGACCTGGACTTGATCGGCCCGGGAGCGGACAAGTTGACGATCGACGGCGACAACCAGAATCGCCAGTTTGTGTTTCAGGCCAACGAAGACATCGGCTTGAGGTTCTTGATTCAAGGGCTGACCTTGACCGGTGGAAAATCGCCCTCCTCCGGCGGTGCGATTTTCGCATTGCGGAACCGTTTGGTCGTCAAGGATTGCCATTTCGAAGGCAACCAGTCGCCTTTTGCCGCGGGGGCGATCTTTGCCAACAATATGACGGCCCAGGTGATTCATTCGTCGTTTGTCAACAATCAAGCGGCCGGCAACGGCGGCGCGATCGGCGGCTTTAACGCATCGCTGGAGCTGGTCGGGATCACCGCCAGCGGCAATCAATCCGGACAACACGGCGGGGCGGTGCACAGCCGGATTACCGATGGCAATGTCGCGCGGGTGACGACCATCGAAGGTTCGACCTTTGTCGGTAACTTCGCGCCGATCGGCGCCGACTTTGTGATTCGTCCCAACGCCGGACTTGATGGAAACGCCGAGCTGGCAAATTCGATTTTCGCATCCAGCGTTGCGGGAACGCAAGCGATCGTCAACACGCGTTCGGGAACTGAACCGCCCGGCAGAATCATCTCACACGGATCGAACCTTGTCGTCGATGATTCCATTGCCGGATTCAATGCCAATGATCGGAACGATACCGATGCCTTGCTGGGCGAGCGAACGATCGCTTCCAATGGAGTGCATTTTCACGCAACGTTGCCGGGAAGTCCGGCCCATGACGCCGGCGACGAAACACGCCGCTCTCTCGATCAATTCGACGTGGACGGCGATGGCGATCGGTTGGAGCCGATCCCGTTTGATTCGATTCTTGGGCCGCGGTCGGTCGCACTGGACAGCGACGGCGTGGGCGGAGGCGTTGACATCGGCGCCTATGAAGCTCAACGTGACGTCGTGATCAGTGCGGCCAACGGACCTATCGGAGTCCTAATGGGCCAGCAGAACGTGGTGTTCACCACGGTCAACGGTGTGATTTTGGCGACAGCGTCCCAGGACATCGACTCAATCACACTTCGCGGCAGCTTTGCAAACGACGCGCTGGTCTTGGCCGACCTATCCGGCGTCGATCCCGCGGGCAATGGGTCGCCATGGGTGATCGCCGTGGAGGGAAACGGCGGCACCGACTCGCTGGTCATCTCCGGCACCTATTTCGATCCGGCCAACGGAATTGACGACCGTTTGACTCTGTCGGGGATCGGTCAAGTGATCCAGGACACGACTTTCTCGCACGGCGTTCGTTTGAGTCCCCAGACTGTCCGTCACGCCCTGGGCGAATCATCCAGTCGGCTTGATTGGATCGTCGATCATACCGCTGCGTTATCGACCGTTGACGATTGGCGCTACGCAGGGCACGTGTTCGAAGACGCGACCTTTTACCGGCGATTCCAAGCCGATGGGATCGAAGTACGCATGGCGGATGTTTCGCCCTGGACCAACCCCCTTAATCCGGTTGACGTCAGTGCCGGTGATGGCGTGTCACCGATCGATGCACTGCTGGTCATCAATGCGATCGCCCAAGCGTTCTACTTTGACCCCCAAACCCAGGAATTAAAGCATCCGGTCGAGCTCGGGACGTTTTCGGACGCATTTTATGACGTCAATCAGGACGGAAAAATTTCTCCGATCGACGCGTTGTTCGTGATCAATTTTATCGCCCGCCAGCCAGCCGAGGGTGAGGACGAGGCCGATAGTGACGTGGTCGTGAGCGACTTTTTGAAGCCCAATTCGCCCCAGATTGTCGACCACGTGATGGAGCGATGGATGCCGCCGCGTCTGGGTTGAGGACACATCGTCGGCGTTGCGGCCTGCTATAATCTGGGCCCCTGCCCTCGAACCCCCCATATCTCTCCCGCTCGCCATGCTCATGTCACACCGAAGAACCCTGCTCAAGGCTGCCGGCATCGCCGCCGTTTCCCCGTTTGCGTTGAGCACTGCGATCCGGCCTCGCCCGGCCAGCGCGGCCGCCAGTGAACGCATTCGATTGGGCGTGATCGGGATCGGACCGCGGTGCCGGTACGTGCTGGGAGGGATGTTGAAACATGCCGATGTCGAGTGCGTCACGATCGCCGACGTCCAAGCGAATCGACGTGAACAGGGAAAACAACTGGTCGACCAGCAGTACGGCAACACCAACTGCGAGACGGTGATCGACTTTCGACGCGTTCTGGACCGCAAGGACATCGACGCGGTGCTGATCGCGACGGGAGATCGCTGGCACGCGACCGCGTCGATGTTGGCCGCCGAAGCCGGAAAGGACGTCTACAGCGAAAAGCCATGCGGGATCACAATCGATCTGTGTCGTCGTCTTTCCGAAACCGTCGAACGAACCGGGCGTGTCTTCCAAGCCGGCACGCAGCGACGCACCGTCGCTAATTTTGTCCAGGCGGTCCAGCTCGCCCACTCGGGAAAACTCGGCAAACTTCAAACGCTGCACGCCACCGTCTACATGCCGGAGATCAATACGACGTGGTTGCCGGGACAGCCGACGCCGGACCGGCAGGTGTGCGACTGGAACATGTGGCTCGGTCCGGCCCCCTGGCGACCGTTCCACCAGGATTACGTCAACGGTCGTTGGCGCGGGTACGTCGATTTTGATTCCGGCGCGCGGTTGCTGGATTGGGGCGCCCACACGATCGACCTGTGTCAGTGGGCCAACCAAGCCGATGACACGATGCCGGTCGAATACACGCCGGACGAAAAAGGGATCACCGCCCACTATGACAACGGCGTGGAGTTACGGATCCATTTCTTGGAAACCCCGTTCGGCGAGCGGCCCGGTTGGGTTCAGTCATTGGGCACCTGTCCGGTGCGTTTCGAGGGCACGCAGGGGTCGGTCGAAGTCGGCGATAGCGGCGGCATCGTGATCAAACCCGAGTCGATCGGCAGCGGATTGCCAGAGCTACCAAAGAAGAAGTCGGGGTTGGACGTCGAAGCCCACTCGAGAAACTTTCTGGACTGCATCAAATCACGCGAGTTGCCTAACGCGAATCATGTCGTCATGCGTCGGTCGCACACCGCATCGCACGCCGCGGCGCTTTCATGGTTGTTGCAGCGGACGTTGCGAGTCGATCCGGCGACGGAAACGTTTGTCGGGGATGACGAGGCGAACCGGTTGCGCTCGCGTCCCGAGCGGGATTGGGCGTGAAACGACAGATCGGTGTTGGCGTTTGACAGGCTGGAAGCCTATCCCACGGGTGTGATTTGACAGGCTGGAAGCCTATCCCACTTTTTGAAATTCATTTCAGGTTTTACATGTTCCGTTCTCGATTCTTGGTGTTCTGTGTCGCTGCCGTATTCGCGTTGACAACTTGCACTGCCCACGCGGGGGATTGGCTTGGTTTTCGCGGTGACGGCCGGTCGTTTGATCCGGAGGCGAAGACGCCGGCTGAGTTTAATTTTGAATCCGGAAAGAACATTGCCTGGCGCGTGGCGACCACGGGACGAGGGATCGGTGGCCCATTGGTGATCGGGGATCAGGTGATCGTGACCGGATGCGGCGGCGAAGACGAACGCGATCTGTATGTCGAATCGTATTCGGTCGCCGACGGAAAACTGCGGTGGTCGCGACCGATGCGAGCGACGGGCCGGCCGTTCACCCACCCGACTAGCTCCAACGCCTCACCGACGCCGGCCAGCGACGGCGAGCGGATCTTTGCGTTGTTCAGCAGCTGCGATCTGGTCTGCTATGACCTCGATGGGCATTTGGTTTGGTACCGCGCACTGGCGATCGATCATCCCAAGACCGGCAACGACATCAGCATGAGCAGCTCGCCGGTCGTCGTCGATGGCGTGGTCGTCGTGCAATTGGAAAACCAAGGTGATTCCTTTGCCGCCGGAATCGACGCGAGCACTGGCGAGATCCTGTGGACCAACGCTCGAAACGCGTCGTCCAACTGGTCGTCGCCGCAACCGGTGACGTCTGAGGATGGAATTTCGGCCGTCGCGATGCACAACGGGGCAGGCGTCGAGCTGGTCGATGCCAAGTCCGGTGAAGTGCTGAAACGCTTTGACGTTTCCGGCGACGGGACGGCGTCGAGCACCTTTGCGTCGCCGTACATCATCGTGCCCGGGCAATCGACCACGGCGATCCGACTGAGTGCCGCGGAAGCCGCAGGGGACGAGGCGGTTGCGACGATCCAGTGGCAGAGCAACAAGCTGCGTCCCCAACGATGCAGCCCGGTGGCATCGAACGATCGAATCTACATGGGACGCGGAAGCACGTTGATGGCCGGATCGATCAGTGACGGATCGGTGTTGTGGACGGCACGGCTAGGGAAACTGAACAATGTGTGGGCGACACCGGTGTTGACCGCCACGGGACTGTACGTCGTCGGTTCGGACGGCAAAGTCCTGGTCGTCGAAGACCAAGGTGACAAGGGCAAAGTCATCGCCGAGTCAGAGCTGGGCGAATCGGTCCTGGCCAGCCCCGCCGTCAGCGGCAACGCATTGTATTTCCGCAGCGAGAATGGGTTGATCAAGGTCGCCGGCTGAATTCGAGCAAGCGGTAACCGCAACCAAATTTGCGGTCCGGGCACTTCCGCGTCGGTCTGGCGTCCGGCGATGCGCGTTCCGCCGCATCAGCTTCGGCGTTGCCAGTGTTGCAATCGACTCGACGAAACGATTCTCTTCACCGTGTAAGATTGTGTTCGGTTGAAAGCGGGGGACAGATGACCGTTCTGTTCTTCCTGCTCCCCTCCGCAGCTTCCCCATTCAACGCTTTCTGGAAGATGTCCGTGTCCCGTTCGTTGCTCTGCCATCTTGTTTTTGTTTTGTTACTACCAATGTCGGTCCGATCGGCTGTTGCACAGCGGGTGATGGAGCGACTCGATCGCGGTGTCGTTGCCGTCCCCAGTGGAGACGATGTCTTCATCGGTTGGCGGTTGCTCGCCACGGAACCGCAAACGATCGGTTTTAATGTCTATCGTCAAGACGGCGACGAGGCTCCGCGCCGACTCAACGCGCAGCCGTTGACCGCCGGCACGAATCTTGTGGATTCATCGGGAACCACAACCGACGCGACGACGTACTTCGTCCGTCCGACCATGGACGGTATCGAAGGCGATGCATCCAACGCCGTGAGCATTTGGCGGGAGGGTTACTTGGAATTCCCGATTCAGCTCGCTGAGGGTTATCGCGCCGGCGACGCATCGATTGCGGACCTTGATGGCGACGGCCAATACGAACTTGTTCTGCATCAAGTAAGGAATCCCAAAGACAACTCGCACACCGGCATCACGGGCAGCCCGATTCTGGATGCCTACGAATTCGATGGCACACTTCTGTGGCGGATCGACCTCGGCAGGAACATCCGCGACGGCGAGCACTACACACAATTCATGGTTTACGACTTGGACGGAGACGGGAGTGCAGAAATCGCCTGCAAGACGGCTGACGGAACGATCGATGGCACGGGGGCGGTGATCGGCGATAGGGGCAAGGACTTCCGCAACCTCGACCAGGGATCGCGGCGGTTCGGTCGGATCCTCGAAGGCCCTGAATTCTTCACGGTCTTTAGTGGCCAAACCGGCGCGGCACTCAAGACAGTCGATTACGTCCCCAGTCGCGATCCGATCGACGGTTGGGGTGGAATCGGCGGTAACGGGGGAAACGATTCGTATGGAAACCGTTGCGATCGTTTTTTGGCGTGCGTGGCTTATCTCGATGGCCAGCTACCGAGCGTCGTGATGTGTCGCGGTGTCTATGGTCGGATCGTGATGGCCGCGTGGGATTGGCGAGGCGGTGAGTTGAGCCAGCGTTGGGTCTTCGACTCCGGTATCGCCTACCCTCCGTTCGACGCCGCTTCGGAGTTTTCCGGCATGGGCGGACATTCTCTGTCCGTCGCCGATGTCGATGCGGACGGCCGTGACGAAATCGTTTATCAAGCGATGGTCGTCGACGACAACGGCAAAGGACTTTATTCAACGGGTTTAAGGCACGGTGATGCCATGCACATCAGTGACATGTATCCGCAGCGTCCTGGTTTGGAGGTGTTCACAGTCCAAGAGAACGAAGGGGCAACCGTTCGCTTCCAGACTCCGGGGGCAGCCATGCGGGACGCGGCCACGGGCGAGATCCTGTGGAGTCATAGTCCCGGAATCGATGTCGGCGCCGGTCTAGCAGCCGACATTGATCCGCGCCATCCAGGCTTTGAAGCTTGGGGTGGACCTGGCGGGTTACGCAACTCCGCCGGCGAATCCGTCGGCAGGTCACCACGCAGCACCGGCTATGCGATCTGGTGGGATGGCGATTTGTTGCGAGAACTGCTAGGTCGCGGCGGACGCGTCACAAAATGGGACTGGGAAGCGGAACAGGAAAGATCGATCTTCGTCGCACAGGGACGCGGGGCTCCACGCGGCCCAAACTTGATTGGCGACATCGTCGGCGATTGGCGTGAAGAGATCATCACGGCTTCTCCCGACGGCCAGTCGCTACGTGTTTACACGACTTCGATTCCGACCGAATCTCGGTTGTACACGCTCATGCAAGACCCACAATATCGGCTCAGCATTACGTGGCAGAACGTGGTTTACAATAAGCCGCCGCACACGAGCTTTTTCCTTGGTCACAAGATGGCGGATCCGCCGATTCCGGCGATCAAAATCGTTGGCGAGTAAAAACTCGTGGTCGCTCGCAACCTGGGTTTCGGGTAGCGGAACTCGCCCAGAGTTTCGCACTGATGCTGCGACACCGCACGGGGGGCCGAAAGCGTTGGCGTCTTCCGCTACGACATGGACCGGAAAATTTACAAGTTGACGTCGCACTACGCGGTCATCGATTTCCGATAATACTTTCGTCCGGCTTGTTCGGGGGCGAAGGTGCGGTCGAGTTCATGGGGGTGTTTTCGAAACCACGATGCGACGGTGCCCAGCGTGTAAGGGAACGGGCCGTGGCCGCGGTCGGCGGCGCTCTCCAACGTCGCTTTCCATCCGTTGATCGTCGGCTTGATCGCCTGATAGGCGTCTCGACCGATCGGCGTGGCAGCCACCGCGCTGACTTCGCCACAATGAATCAAGTACCACAGATGGCAACCGTCATAGCCGGGCACCGCGTACACAAAGCTGTACTTGCGCCGGGCGGTGGCCAGCATCGTCAGTTTGCGATGCACGTAGCGGAGTGATTTGAGCGTCTGGTGGACGCGACCGGCGAGTTCGTACTGGCGGTTGGCCGAGGCGGTTTCCATGCGTTCTTGAAGCAGGACGAGCGGTTCGTCATTGAATCCATCGAGAAAGCTTTCCGCCGCGTTGACTTGGGCGGCATACTCGCCGCGGGTGCATGCGGCCGCGCACGGCCCCAAGCACGTGTTCAGCTCCAAACGCAGGCAACCGGGGCGGTGATCGATGTCGAACAGAGACAGCTGTTCGGCAAACTGGAACGTTTGCTGTTGGCTGCAATCACGCAGCCGAAAGACTTTGTTCAGTGCGTCGACGGCATTGGCCATGCGTTTGGCACCAAAAAATGGTCCCTGCAGTGAAATGTACTCATTGGGGATCTTGGGGGAGAGAAAGAACTGCGGTGCGGGGCCGCGTCCCAGGCACAGGTAGACCGGGCGTTGGCGTTTGGGAACGCCTTGCACGTTCCAGCGGGGCGTGAACTTGCGAATCAGTTGCTGCTCTCGCAAGAGTGCGGCGAACTCGCTCGGCTGCGTCTCCCACTGGATCGCACGGGCGTTTTCGATGATACGTCCGCCTTTTTCGTCTTCGTTGGCGGCACTGAAATAGCTGAGCAGCCGATTGCGAAGCGATTTGCTTTTGCCGACGTAGATCAGTTCCCCGCGTCGATCGAGCATCCCGTAGACCCCCGGAACTCGGGGACAGGACTGGCTGATCTGACGCTTCAGCGATGATTTGGATGTCCCACCGACGGCTTCGATCGGGCGAGCGGTGCGGGGGTTGAACGGATCGATCCCGAATCCGATTTCGTCATGATTTGCTGCTAGCACGTCCACCTATCGCCCTTCCCTGAGAAAACTCACCGACCGTTAGAGTCGACAGTATGGCCGATCGGCGGTTGGTTTGGAAATCGCAGTTTGCGCGCGATCGTCCGAGGGTCAATCCGACAATTCAGATGCCGGCGTGTTTTCAGCCGGTGTGACACGAGGATTCCCCGTGCTCTCGGATTGCTCGATCAGTTCCGATTGGGTGTTGCGGCATAGCTCCAGCAGCTCGTTGGTATCGTGAAGCAGTGCCAGCCAGGAGATGTCTTGCTCGCTGGCCCGTTGGCGGATCCGATCGGCGGCTTTGGCGATCGATTCGATGTCGCAACTGCGGGCGTACATCCCCAAGCGAGCCGCCAACGTCTGCATCCCCTCGGTATCCTGGCTGTCGATCGCCGCAGCCAGGCGTTCGACTTGGAATCCGATCTGGATTGCCGCTTCGCTGTTGGCGGTGGTGTCTTCTTCGGGTTTGCTGGTGATGACGCTGGCGAAATGCTCGACCAATTCCGGGTCGAACTGCGAACCGGCGTAGCGTCGCAATTCGTCGATTGCCACTTGATGCGAGCAACCGTCGCGGTAGACGCGGTCGGAAACCATCGAGTCATAGCTGTCACAGATCGACAGGATCCGCGCGCCGAGGGGGATCTCGGATCCCACGGGCAAGTTTCGAAAGCGTCCCGATCCGTCGAAGTGTGCTTGCCGAAATTGAACGGTTTCGGTCAGCTCCTGGCATTCGAATGCCGTTTCGATCAGTTCCACCCCGATGCGGTCGTGCCACGCGATCAACTCCATTTCATCGGGGCTGAGCTTGCCGCGTTTGAGCAGGATTTCGTCTGAAACGCCGACCTTGCCAATATCGTGAAGTAGCGCGGCGATTTCCAAAATGTATTGGCTGCCGGCGTCCATGTACTGTTTGGAAACCTGCGAGCAAAGGTCGGCCACTCGTCGGCTGTGCTGCGCCGTTGCGGCGTCGCGATAGGACAGTGACGCGATCAATGCGGTCACGGCTTGATAAGGGATTTCGGCGCGTTCTCGCGATTCCGGTTCTTCGCCTTCCATTTGCGACAACTCGGGGCTGTAGGGAATCACACAGTTGCGTCCGCCGCGTTTGGCGGCGTACAAACACACGTCGGCTTGGTTAATCAATTCTTGCGGATCCGCCGCCTCGAAGCGGGTTTCGGAGACACCGACGCTGGCGGTCAACCGCAGTTGAGCCGGTTCGGTGAAGGTGATTTTTTCGATCGACGCTCGGGTTTGCTCGGCCAGATCGAGGGCGGTTTCGAAGTCGATGCCGGGAAGCAGGACACAGAATTCTTCGCCACCGTAGCGGCAAACCAAGCCGTGCTCGCCGTGTTCCTCGCGCAGAACGCGTGACACCTCCCGCAAGACGTCATCGCCGACGGCGTGTCCATACGTGTCGTTGACCCGTTTGAAATGGTCATTATCGAACATGATGCACGAAAGCGGCTTCTTCTCCGCGGCGGCGGTTTTCCAAAGGTGCCCGAATCGTTCGAAAAAAGCGCGGCGGTTCAGACAACCGGTCAAGGCGTCGGTGGTGGCCAGGATTTCCAGTTCCCGGTTCTTCTCTTCGATTTCGTCGCGGCTTTCACGCAACATGCTCAGCATCGCTTCGAGCTGTTTGCGATGCTCTTCGATGTGGGTGACGTCCCGGAATGTCGCCAGGGCCCCGCGTCGGGAGCTGCCGCCGCCGATCGGCGCGGCGTTGACCGAAAAAATCCGCTCGTCGCCATCATGGACCTTCAGGTGCAAGATTTGCTCGGTGATCGTTGCGGACTCGTCGATCGCCGTCATCCAGGGGTAACTTTCCTGCGTCTCGCTGTTTTCAAAGGTCCACGGCAGTTCGTTGGCGCGGGAATCGACCAACAGCTCGCTGGACACTTCGACCGTCTCGGCGAACGCCCGGTTGGCCAACACGATCTTCGCCTTTTCGTCCAACACCAACAGCCCTTCGGCAAGCGTGTCCAATGCCTGACGGACGCGTTCGGGCACGACTTGGGTGGTGCTGAATACCCGCATCACCTTGCCCACAAACAGGGTGTACCCGAACAAGCCGGTGATGCAGTAGAACGCCAGCAACCGCATCAGCGGGTGTTCGGCGATGGCGCCGAAGGTCGATTGGTCGGGGGCGCGAAAACAGAATTCGACCGCGCCCCATTCACGTCGATTCAGCGTGATCGGCACGCTGATCGCGTCGATTCCCTCGCTGTCGGTCGAAACTTGATGCCACAGATCTTCATGGTGCCCCGCATTGACCTTCAGGTCGCCGTGTTTGCTGCGAACCCCAATCGACAGCAGGTCGGCGTCGCGATCGACCAATGTCTCGGCCGTCGCGCGGAGGTCCACCCACTGTTGTTTCCGCACATCGGCCGCGGCGTTCACCGCCACCGCTTCGCTCAGACGGCGCCGAGAATCGCTTTGGATCTGCGTCACATCAGGCAATAGCCCAAACCAGTGACTAGCCAAAATCAAGCTAGCACCGAGGCAGACCAACGCGATTGCGAGGCGAATCGACTGGAGATAAACCCTACCCAAGACGTAACTATCGAAAAAACGAGTTCAAACAGTCAAATCGGGGCGTCGCCACCCCGGGATCACGTCGACCCGGTATCGAGCCGACCCGGTATCGAGCCAAGTTTTGCTTCCCCGTATGCCCGTTGCCCCGGCGAATCGCCCCCAAGGCCAGCGGCATGCGAAAAGAAATCAGGATCGCGCCACGATGGGGAGTCGTATCGATTGTGACGACACAGGGCTGATCAACGTTAGTTGGGGTGACTCGGAGTTTCGGCCCCTGGTGGGCAAGTGCCGTCAGCCAGCTCCGAGGGGGATGGCTTTGCATGCAATTGTCAAGCTTTGGCGATTGTTCTGCCTGTGCCCGCAATCCATGGCGTCGAGACGTCATTTCCCCATGCCGGATCGATCCGATTGATCGTTGCGACCGATTCAGCACTTTGCATGGACATGCAAGACGCATGGGGTGCGCTGCTGAATTGGACTTAAACGAGAATTTGATGCCAAGGTTGGGATTCGGTCCACTGACACTCGTTGCGCTCGTCATGGTGTTGACCATGACGGCGGCGCGGGGGTTGTATGCCCAGGATCCGCCTGAAACGCGTCGCTTGGGGATTGCCCAGCCATCGCCGTCGGCAACCATCGCCGCCACGCCCCCGGTCGGTAGTCTGCCGAAACGCTTGCCACCGGCGCCCAACGCCCCGCTGAATGCAGCCCTCGTCACCGGCGAATCGGCGCCGATCCAGTGGTGGACCGACCGGGTGACCCAGCAAGTGCTCGACCGCGACCGTTGGGTCCGCTTCGACTTGGAAACGATTCTGTTGGACACGCTGGCACACAGCCCGCGAATTCTGAGCGTCGGTTACGAAGCGAGCACGACCTTCCAACGGATCATCCAACAGGACGCCGCCTTCGATTCCACGATCCTGTTAGGCGGCAATCTGGGCGCGACAAACGATCCGGTCGGCAATACCCTGACGACCGGAGGGGCAGACCGGTTGCGTGAAAAGTCGCTCAATTTCAACGGCGGCGTGCGAAAGACCACGCGGACCGGCACCGAGCTGGAATTGTCCCAGGAGATCGGTTTCCTGGACAGCAATAGTTCATTCTTTGTGCCTCGTGACCAGGGCAACGCACGGCTGAGCCTGAGTCTGACCAAGCCACTGCTTTCGCGCGGCGGTCGCTACTACAACGAGCGTCTGGTGACGCAGGCGAGAATCGAGAGCCGGGTGGCATGGCAGGACATGCGGGGCGCGGTCGAGCAGCGAATCGCGGATGTGATCGCCGCCTACTGGAAACTGTACGAAGCACGGGCGATGCTGACCCAGCAGCGTGAATTGTTGGCGCGCAGCCGGCATATCGAACGGTTGCTTGTCAGCCGAAAGGATTTTGACGCCGCACTGATCGAAATCACCAAGGCGAAACAGCGGGTCGCTCGCCGCGCCGACCAAGTGATCGACCTGGAGGCGGGCCTGAAGAAACAGCAGGCCCGTCTGGCCGCGTTGGTCGGCAGCGAAGCGATGATCGGAGCCGACAGCGATTTGGAGTTGATCCCGATGGCGGCGCCGGTCATCGATCAAACCCGGTGGACCTTGCGGGATGCCGTCGCCCAGGCACTCGAGAACCGCCCGGAAGTCCGCGCCGCAACGCACGACGTCGAGCTTTCGGCGTTGGAATTGCGGGTCGCCCGCGCGGAATTGGAGCCCCAGCTGAATTGGGTGTTCAACGGATACCTGGCACAACTAAACGGCGCCAGCAAGGTCGCGCGATCCTTCGGCGAACAATTTGCCAACGCCCCGGGCGTCTCCACCGGTTTGGAATTCGAGCTGCCGCGAGGACGACGAGCGTTTCGCGCCCAGCATCGCGAAGCCCTGTTGAGGGCGCGGCAGCGGTCCCAGCGTCTGCGCGAAGTGATCCAGCAAACTCAATTCGATGTCGAAACCGCGTTGATCGATCTGGAACGATTCGAACAGCAATTGGTCAGCAAACGCAACGTGCTGTCAACCGCGGTGACCGAAGAGAATATTCTGACGGTCCAGTGGCGGATCATCGGCGGCGACGATTCACGCGTCGGCATCAAGCTGGAAAATCTGTTGGATGCACAACAGCGACGCACCGATGCGGAAAAGGATTTGGTCAAGGTGCAAGCCGCCTATATGATCGCGTTGGTGCAGTTGCAACGTGCGATGGGGACGCTGCTGATCAACGAAGGGATTCGGCCGGCACAATCGACGTGCAGCGGCGAGATCGATTTTCTGCGCGACGACTTCCGCTCAGAAACGATTATCTTGTCACCGGAGCATGCGGCTGCGCCCGGCGGCGAAACAACCCCGGACGCTGCAGCGATCCGCGACGATGTGCCGGCTGCTCTGGGCAACGATGCGGCAGGCAAGGCGGCATCGTTAATGCCCTCCGCAGAGCCGACGGCCGCGATTCACCAAGGCAGTGCTGCACCCGTCCAGGAAACTCGCGACGATACCCCGGTACCCGCTGGCATTCCAGACGCGAGCGGTGCAACGGAATCGACACGTCCCACGGTGGCGTTACCGCGACGCATCGGACGCCCCGCATTAAATCCTCCTGCGACGCCCGCAGTGCAGCCTACGCAACTCGCAGCCCGGCAAAGCACACCGTCGACCACATCTCAGCCAATACCGGCGCTGCCGGCCGCGACGAGACAATCGGCGTCTCCCGCGGACCGCAGGACGCCAAGTCATGGGGGGACGGAAACGCCTGCGTCCGCGTTGATTCCACGCATCCCGTCCAGCCCTGCGTTGCATCAGGATCGCGCATCCTGGCGAACACCGTCGGGAGGATGGACGCGATAGCGAGTTGCGTCGCCCGCGACAACCGTTGTCTGTTGGTTGCCATCACCTATCAACCGTTTTGAATCCACGATCCAGTCGCAGAACCGTCATGAAGATCACTCCATCCGAAAAACAATCGAAGCGATCAAAAATGTCGTCGTTCACTCGCGTGGCGTCGTTGGCGCTGGTGGTCTGCGGGATCGCCGCGGTCCCGGCGATTTTGTTTGCCCAGGATTCCGGCGGGTATTCACGGACTTCGCGACAAGCTCCGGGCTATCAGGGCGGTTCGATCACGATCGACTATGAAGGTTTCACGATTCCCAAGTTCGACATCCTTGTCGCCGCAACCGAGATCGGACGCTTGGACGCCGTAAACGTCGAAGTCGGTGACCGGGTTTCCAAAGGCGATGTGGTGGCGAAATTGGAAGACGGATTGCAAGCCGAGGCGGTCGCGACGGCCCGCTGGCGGGCGCAAATGCACGGCGAAACCGATGCCGCCAAGGCTGAAACGACGCTGATGAAGTTGCGGCTGGAACAATTGCAATCGCTCGCCGACCAGGATGTCGCTCGCCCGGATGAACTAAAACGCGCGTTCGCAGATTGGGAGATCGCAAAGTCGCGTGAGCTGGGCGCGATGGAACAAGACCAGCTCCGCAAATTGGAACTTTCCCGGTACGAGTTGCAACTGCGGCGACGAAAGGTGCTGGCGCCCATGGATGGTGTGGTCGCCGAACTGTTTCACGCCCCCGGCGAATACATCACCCCCGCCGATCCCGCCGTCATTCGCCTTGTCGTGCTGGATGAACTCTACGGCGTGTTCAATGTCCCGGTGGAGGAAATCGGGATGGTTCACTTGGGCGACAAGGTCCAGGTGTTCATGACCGGCGCGGGGAAAAGGGTGCGTGGCGAGGTCGCATCGATTGCACCGGACATCGATGGCGAAAGCGGGACGATCAAGGTCAAGGTGTTGTTGGACAACAAGGCGGGTGATCTGCGCAGCGGCGATCGCTGCCGAATGAAGCCCGCCCGGCCACGCACGGCACAACAGAGCCCAACATCGTCTCCGCTCGTCCGACGGATCGGCCCCGGGGCAATGGCCAACCAGCGTGGGGTGTCGGGAATCCGATGAGCAGCACGCATCCTTCGCTAACGACACCGCAAAGGCGGTCGGCGGACTCTGGAACTGCATCCGCAATTCCGGGCGGCGAAGCTGCGCGCGGAGAAATCGGCGGCAGCACGGCGGAGTCGTCTACTGTGGCGGATTCGGCCAAATCACTCGCGCTGATCCAGTGCGTGGCCGAAGCGAAGGATCAGACCGCAGCGATCATCGCGATGGTCAATTTTATCGCCAAGCAATTTCCGACCAGCCGTGTCCGCTGTGGTCTGGGGGCCAGCCAGATGCGACGGTTTTACGAATGTCGTTTGGGTTGGCTGGGGCCGGCCAGTGAGCTGTTTCAAAACGCAGCAGAAGGTTGGAACGATGATGCGTCGTCGTTGCCGACGCGGCCCGATGTTCCGGCGATGGAGACAACGCAAAACAGTGTCGCCCCGAGCGATCTACTGCGGTTGAACCTGGATGACGACGTCGGATTGGGGCGTTGCGTGCTATGGATCGATGGCGGCGAATTGACCCCTGCCGATCGGACGTGGCTGCGTCGTGCCTTGCCCAGTTTGCGCGCGATCGTCTGGATGCGCGGTGGCGGCGTCATGACCCAGTTCTGGCGATGGCTTTCACACAGCGGCATGACCGGTCGGATCTACATCGGGCTTGCCGCAGTGGTGGTCGTCTTGCTGGTGATCTGGCCGGTGTCCTACCGCGTTCGCTGCACCACGGTGGTGCGGCCGAAATATTCGCGGATCGTTTCGGCGCCGTTCGACGCAACGTTACAGGCGGCGCACGTCCAGCCCGGCGATTCCGTCAAGCAGGGTGACGTGTTGATCTCGCTGGACGGGCGCCCGTTGCGGTTAGAACTGGAGGCCATCGAAGCTCAAATCGGTCAGGTTTTGAAGGAACGTGACGTGGCAATGGTCGGTGGACGGGTCGCTGAATCGCAACAGGCAAACTTGAAGATTCGCGAATTGAATCGTCAACGCGATTTGCTGATCAGCCGCCTGGACCGGTTGAACGTGACCAGTCCGATCGACGGGATCATCGTGCTGGGCGATCTTCATCGATCGATCGGGGCGCCTTTGGAAACAGGGCAGGCGGTGTTGGAAATCGCACCGCTGGGTGAAATGGTCGTCGAGCTGGAGATCCCCGAATACGAAATCGGGTATGTCACCGAAGGCATGCCGGCTCGCGTCCGATTGACCGCGACCGAAGGCGACGCGATTGAGCGACCAATCGATGCCGTGTACCCCAGTGCGGAACTTCGTGACGATCAAAACGTGTTTGTCGCTCACATCCATGTCGACAACCAAGACGGCACGTTGCGTCCGGGAATGCGTGGCGATGCGATCGCCTATGGACGGTTGCGACCGTGGCTGTGGTCGATGATTCGTTCGGGATGGGAAAAGACGCTTTGGTGGATCGGGTACTGAGAAGCCATCATGGATGATCAAACCAACCATTCCAGTTCAGGCGAAACCGCGGCCGACCCGTTGACCGTGATCGTCCAGATCGATCCGGCGGTGGAATTCTCAGCGCGCGGGGATCAATCCCAGACGGTTTACGTCGGGAACGATCATCGCACCGGAAAATACTATCGGTTTGGCGCCCGCGAGTATCACGCGGTGAGCTTGATGGACGGTCGACGATCGTTGGGCGAGATCCACCGCCAGCTGCAACGCGATGGGTTGTTGTGGACGGAAGTCGACGTGATCGCCTTCGCCAAAGAGTTGGTCCAGCACCGATTGGCCGTCATTGTACCAACCGAAAACGAGGTTTCGCGCGCGGCTGAGGCGGCAGGACAAGACGCAGTGGGTGTGCCCACGAGCCCCGCGTCCGGTGCCAACGCGCCGCATCCGCCAACGAGTGGCCGGAAACGGTGGGCCGCAGTGACGCTGCGCGCGCTGGGGGGATTGCTGACACAGCGATTTCCGCTGGCCAACGGCGACCGCGTGGCTGCCAGGCTATTGCCGACGTTCGGATTCCTATTCGGCGGTCCGGCGATGGCCGCTTGGTCGGTGTTGGCGGTGGCCGGAATCGGTGTGGTTTGGTCCAACGCCGACGCGTTTTCCACCGAGGTGCGACGGGTGTTTGATCAACAACTGTGGTTGATCCTGGCCCTCTTGTGGTGCGTGTTGAAGGTCGTCCACGAATGTGGCCACGCGGTGTGCGCCAAACGGCATGGGGTCCGCGTCGGCCCAATGGGAATCATGTTCTTCCTGTTCGCCCCGCTGGCCTATGTCGATGTGACCGATGCCTGGAAACTGGTGCGTCGGCGAGATCGCGTTCAAATCGCGCTTGCCGGGGTGTACGTGGAATTGGCAATCGGAGCGGTCGCCGCGCTGATTTGGTGGATCAGTCCCGTCGGATTTGCCAAGCACCTGGCGGCACAAGTCTTTCTGGTCGCCGGCCCGGCAACGCTGTTGGTCAATGCGAACCCGTTGTTGCGGTTGGACGGCTACTATGTGTTGAGCGATCTGCTGGAGATCCCAAATTTGCGCGCCCACGGACGCAAACGGTTGGGTGCGATGATCGAAGCGTTGTTGTTTCGCATCCGGATGCCGGAGAGTCCTCTGGTCGGTTGGCGTCGAGACTTTGCGGCGTTCCATGCACTCTGTTCTGTCATTTTTCAAATCGTGTGGATGTCGGGATTGGTGTTCGCGGTATCAACGTGGGCCAAGGGGTTGGGGATTCTGATCGCGATCGTCGCCGCGATGATGTGGGGCGTGTTGCCGCTGTTGCGATGGATGGTCAAGATTTGGACGCTCGGGCCGCGCGAGGGATGGACATTGAACTTTTACCAGCGGCGATTGATCGGGATCGGCACGTTGGTCGCGTTGGGGATTCAATTTGCCACCGTGCACAGTTCCCCGCTCGCCCGCCGCGTGCCGGTGGTGGTTCAGTTCCAGCACGAACAGATCGCACGGGCACCGGTCGACGCCTTCGTCGCATCGGTATTTGTCCAATGTGGTGATCGCGTCCAGCGCGGGACGTTGTTGATGGAATTGGAGCAACCGGAACTGGTTCTGAGCCGCGACCAGTTGATCGATCAGCGGGACGTCGAATCGGCCAAGGTGGTGCAACACCGTCAGCGAGGGGAGTTGGCGCTTTCCAAGGTGGCACAGCAGAACGCGGAAAGTTTGAATCGTCGATTGGCCGAGATCGACGAACAAATTGACACGATGCGAATCGTGGCGACGCGCGACGGCAAAATCACCACACCGGCGACCGATTACCTGTTGGGACGCTTCGTCAAACAAGGCGAAGAGTTGTTGCGGGTCTCCGATCCACAGGAAAAGGAGATCATGGCGATCGTTGCCGAAGACAACTTGGAGGCCTACAAGAAGGCCGCCGCGGATCGACAAATCGCTTCGGTGCGGTTGCGAGGCGGTGTGACCATCGACGCCCCGCTGCGGGATCTGCAGCCATCAGCGAGCCGCAGTTTGCCGCACCCCGCGCTGGCGGCGTCGGTCGGAGGCCCGTTGGCCGTCCAGATGTTGCAGCAATCAGAAGACTACGAATTGGTGCACCCGCAATTGCGGTCTGTTCTGCCGCTGAACCCGTTGACCAGTTTGTCCGTTCAGGCCGGCCAGATCGGACGCTTGACCATCCCGGATGACCGCAGCCTGGTGTCGCGAATCTGGGATCACCTGCAGTCTCGCTAGAACGGCGGATGAACGTAGCTACCTTCGCCAGAAGGTGGGGCCGGACATTCGCCGTCCTCTCGGGACGTCGATAGAGTTGCTGCATGATTTGGCAACCGATTGAGATTCTCGCCCTCTGGGAGAGACGGCGTTTGCGCAGCAAGCAAACGCCAGAGAGGGCCGGCGGCTTGCGAAAGCCTTGGCGACGTCGGCTACGATCAAATCCGTCACTTAAACAATCGACATCCCCCGAGGTCCGACCGGGGCAATGCTCTGCTTCCTGGACGCCGAGTTCGGAGAACACGGCGACTCTCCGAACGCAGCGGCTACCCAAATCATTGTCTGCGGCGGGGGAAACCTCTTCGAGAAGCGGATCGAACAAAGGACCGGAAACCGAAAGATGCAAAACACCGCTCGGACAATCTTCTATTTTTTTCTGGAACCCGGATCTGCAGACAGCCAAGACGTCAATCCGCCGCCTCGTACTGCTCCAGGCACTGATGGCCGCATGAAAGCGTCGCCCCCTGGGATGCCAGGTCTTTCCGATTGGTTAACGAATCTGTCGCAATTCCTCGCACGACTGGGGGTCATTGCCGTGGTGCTCGGCACACTGGCGACGCTGCCCGCTCGCTGGTATTGGTTTTCGGACCTGTTGGCCAATTTGCGGATTCAGCAACTGATCGCCGGCGCAATCGTGGTGTTGTTCTGTCTGTTCATCAAACAATTCCGATTGGCGTTGATCGGAGCGCTCTGTTTTTCGGTGCACTTGGTGCCCATGATGCCCGAACTGGTTCCGACGTCGGCATCTGGGGCAACCGCAGACGCACCGCTCCGGTTGATGACGATCAACGTGTTGACTCGCAACCACGCCTACCAGCGAGTGGCCGATGAAATCCGCCAAGTCGATCCAGATCTGGTCGCGATTCTGGAGTTGAGCAGTGGATTGAATGCCTACCTTTCTCGCGAATTGGCAGACGCATATCCGCATCGACTTTCGAGCCCCGAGGACTCGGGGAATTTCGGAATCGGAGTGTTCAGCAAGCTCGCGTTCGACGAAGCCCGGATGTTTCAGTTGAATGAAAACATCACGTCGATCGAAGTGGTCTGTGGTGGGAATCAGGTTGTTGCGACACATCCCTTGCCGCCGATGGGCAGCGACGGGTTTCAATCCCGCAATCAACACCTGTCGTTGCTCGCCGCGCGGATTAGCCAACAGCGGCACGAATTTCCAGAGCGACCAATTGTGGTTTTGGGGGATTTCAACGTGACCCCTTGGTCGCCGCATTTCCGACGGTTTCAACGCGCATCGGGGTTGCATCGTGCCAAGCTCGGTATCGCGGTGACGCCGACCTGGTACGCACGCGGATCCGATTTCCCGTTCGGGCTGGTCTTGGACCACATCTTCATCAACGATTCGCTTCGCTGTGTCGAATACAGAGTCGGGGACGATATCGGATCAGACCACCGCAGTGTCAGCGTCGCGTTGAGGCGGACGAGGTTTTGACCTTTGTAGACGTCAACGCTCTCAGGCCCTTTCAGCGCCCTGGAACGTTGTTGTGCACCGTTTTGCGGGGAGATCCAAAACAGGCCCACCCACCAACCAGATGGCAAGGCGGTAGCCGCGACCGCTTATGAATTGTCAATGATCGTCGATGGCCGGCTGAAATAGGGCAAAGAAGACGTCGATGTTGGAAAGGGCGACGACGAGCAGCAGGATGTCGAAAGCACGCAATGGAACCCGGGAATGCGAGCTGCCGCACTCACTTTGCGTTTCGTTGCATCAGAGGATACGGGCTAATGATTCCTTAAGGACGGCGAAAAGCCTCCACGGTCCGGTGTCTTGTTTGACACGCCCGGGGGACGGGTGTACCATGACAGGGGTACGCCCGGTTGTTCTTCAGAAAGGGGATCGTCATGCGGTTTTTTGTTGTTTGGGTTCAACTATTCGCCTCGCTCGCGATACTTTCGGCAGAACAGCCGCAGACGTTGACCGTTGGTGACAGGGCACCTGCGTTAGAGATTGAACAATGGATTCATTCAAATGATGAAGAGTTGCAACCTGTCAGAGAGTTTGAGAACGGCAAAGTTTACATCATTGAATTCTGGGGAACTTGGTGCCCTCCTTGTATCGCGATGATGCCACATCTTGCGGACACTCAATTGCATTACGGATACGACAAGCTGCGCCTCGTGAGTATCAGCACTGAGACGCGTAAAGAAATCGAGGCGTTCTTGGAGCGTACGGTTCCCGGCAGTGACAAGACGTACGGACAACTCACGAGCGTGTACTCGATAGCAACCGATCCGGATCAACGCGTTTATCGGAACTACATGGAGGCGTCGAGCAGCGTTGGCGTGCCGATGGCGTTCTTGGTTGGAAAGACAGGATTGATCGAATGGTCGGGAAATCCACAAGCGATGGACCAACCTCTCAAGCAGGTGATTGATGGAACGTGGAACCGCGAAGAATTCATGCGTTCCTTCCGTCGTAACCAACAATTGATGGCCGAGGTTCGTCGATTGTCCATGTTGCGACAAAAGCATGGAACGGAACCTCAGTTGGTGTTGAACGAGATCGAGAAGGCGATCGAACGTTTTGCCAGCGACGACAAGGACATGACTCAGATTTTAGGCACACTGCGAATTCGAGCTTTGATGGAATCAGGTCGCAATGCAGATGCCGAGTCGGAAATCCGTAAATTGCTCAGTGCCAATGAATTTCATCGCATCTCTTCCGCCGCGTCGATACTTGTTCAGATGGCGCCGAACAAGAACATTGATGTCCAGTCACTTGCGGGTCTGGCGGCAAGGCGGCTTGAGACAGCGCCTTATCCAGAGTCTCTTCGAGGGATGCCGGCATTGATGACGCAGATGGCGCAAGCACAGAAGCGAGCGATGCTGGTTCGACTACTCGTGTTGGCCGGTGATGACCGTAAAGCAATCGCGGTCGCCACAGCGGCGGTGAAAGAAGCACCCAACGCACAGGCGAAGCAGATGGCTGAAGCGATGTTACAGCAACTTCACTCCAAACCGGCAGGTTAGCCGCAAGAGATGCCTTTTTGCGTGATTGAGAGGAGTCTTGCTGACCTGATCAGGGAGCAACGGAGCGAAGAGGACGTACCATGCGTTGGGTCCGCGACGCCGAACAATGGTGACGCAAGTAAAGGATTTCGTATCGATGTCCCGGTCGACGCCAACGTGATTTGTGCTGAGGATACAGGTCCAGCCGATGTGCTCTGCGGGTCGTCAAGTTGGGCGTTGTACCACGTCACGTAGCGTTTGCTCGTATTGATCGACCATCCTCTGCCAGCTGAAACGATCCACGATGTCAATGCCTGCCTTACCCAGGGATTCGCGTCGGGCGGCGTCATCAATCATCAGCGAGATTCCGTCGCGGAGTCCTTCGACGGACGATTCGACCAGCCATCCGTTGCGACCATGGTCGATGATCGCGCGTGGACCGCTTTCACAATCGACGCTCAACGAAGGCACGCCCAGTGACATCGCTTCCAACAGCGCCGACGGAAACCCTTCGTATCGACTGGGCAAGCAAAACAGAGTCGCATTCGACAGCGGTTCGGTCAGCGGACGCGTCCAGCCGGGTAGTTCAAAGCGATCGGCGATTCCCAGCGCGTTGGCTTGGGCGGTCAATGCGTCACGCATCGTCCCTTCGCCATAGATCACCAACCGCCACTGTGAATCCGCGCGAGTCGCCGTTGCAAACGCCTGCAACAGTCGGTCGAAACCTTTTTCAGGTTCCAACCGGCCGACGCCGGCGATCCGCATGGCGGCGCACGCTTGTTCGCGCTCGGACGTCTGCTGTGGCCGGTCGACCGCGGACGGGATCACCACGACGGATTTCGCATACGGCCGCAGATAGTCGGCGGAGGTTTGGGTCAAGGCGACGACCGTTGCGGCCCGCCGGTAGACCTGTTTGCGAACGGTGTTCCACAGCGGTCCTAGTGATTGTCGCGCCGGATCGCTGCGTTCGCAGACCACCACCGGACGACTCGATCGGCCGGTCGCCAACAAGACATCGATGTTATTGCGATCACAAAACGACAAGATCACATCAGGCGAGATCTGATCCGCGGCGTCGCGTATCGCTCGCAGACGCCAGCGAACTTGACGCGACTTGGCACACCAGCCTTGGGCATCAGACGACAGACCCAGCGGAATGCGGACGACATCCGGATCGACGGTGTGCCGATCCGATTTCGCATCGTCCAGCGTGACCAATGTGACAGCGTGCCCACGGCGGGTCAGACGCGAGACCAAACCGGCCATCACTCGTTCGGCGCCTCCGCCGTTCAACGAATGGATGAAACAGGCGATGGATAGACGCGATCGTTCCCCGTCATCACGCGACATGCCTAAAGGTCTTCGATCTGTCCACTGGGGGCGGGCAAGACTTCTTGTGGGATCGGCGGGGGCGTCGGCAACATTGGCTCGGTGCCCGGCGTCGTGCTTGGGGACTCAGCAGTCGGCGCTGTTGCGGCCGGCGCAGTCTGGTCAGGCTGGGATGGTGCGGTCTCGGGCGATTCTTTGGCGTCTTCGATCCAGGCGCCGAGCAATTGGAACGTTTGTCGAAACCCATCGATCTGCGTGATCACCATCAGGTCGGGGTTCATCGTCACGCCTTGAAACCGCGTGTAAAGCTCTTGGATCGAAGGCGACAACTGTCCCGAATCAGCGGCGGCCACGATGCGATCGGGTTGCAGGTATTCCAGCCACACCTCGCCGTCGTCCGGTCGTCGGGCCAGGGTTTGGTAGAGTCGCCGGGCAGCGTTGCGAAGCGCCGGAAGCGAAAAATCGACCGGTGGTGTCAGGTCCGGGATCCCGCCTCCGCTTCCGGATCGATACAGACCTTCGGATCGGTAACTTTCGTAACGGCCCGTCGTGTCATCGGCGGGAGTCATGCCGCGATAGGGCGGCACACTGGACAGCGGCGCCGAATAACCGAACTCGTACGAAGGACCGTAGCCGTAACGTGGTCGATACGCTTCATAGCGGTAGTGGTAATCCAAGTAAGGCGACGCAACGACCGGGCCGGCGCCCAGATTTAGCGAGAAAAACGGAGTCTGCACGCGCACGCTGCTCGGTGGCCCGACGATGACCGGTGGGACCGACCATGCACCGCGATAGTACGGCCCGACAAATGGGGGCGCGACGACGACGGGGCCGCGAAAGCCGCGATAGCCTCGGAAATACTGCGCATCGGCGTGTTCCCCGGGCAACAAAACGGACAGCAAGGCCGCGACCGCCAGCACCAACGGTCGCAGAGAAAACGGCGGGACGGCAGTCGGAGTTCTATGGGCCAGGTCAATCATCTCGGGAGATCCCAGTCGAGAAAGGGTTCACCGCGATATCGGCTGACGGCATCGCGGAAATTTCGGCTGCACTCCAAGCGTGACGTCGCCGATCTAACCAGTCTACCTCCGAATTTGTGCCTCAAAACCCACATAAGCACCCTCGGAAGCTGTTAATATGGCGTCGGGCCGCATAAGCGTCCGTGCTCCCCCCCCGCAACCACCCCACCTGAGAACGAGAAGGCAAGATTGTCATGACCGATTCGATTCCCAACGAAAGTTCCCGCCGCAGCTTTCTCAAAAAGGCGGGTTCGGCCGCAGCCGGAGGCAGTTTTTTAGCTGGCAGCAGTTTTCTGATTACCGGAACCAAAGCGAGCGGGGCGATTGACGGCGCCAACGACCGCGTCCGCATCGCCGTCGCAGGACTGAACGGCCGCGGACAAGCCCACATCGCCGGTTGGGCCAAAGCCCCCAACGTCGAACTGGCCTACGTCGCCGATCCGGCGGGCAAGGTGCTTGCCAAACGGATGGACAGTTTGGCCAAGCGGGCCGAGGGGAAACTGACCACACGCGGTGTCGGCGATATTCGCCGGGCGCTGGATGATCCGACCGTCGACGCGATTTCAATCGCGACGCCCAACCACTGGCATTCGTTGATGACGATCTGGGGCGCCCAGGCCGGAAAACACGTTTACGTGGAAAAACCGATGAGTCACGACATCGCCGAAGGACGCATCGTCGTCGAGGCCCAGAAAAAGTACGGCGTCGTGATCCAACACGGCACCCAACGACGCAGCAACGCCGGCGTCGCGGGACTGCACGAAGCGTTGAAATCCGGCAAGCTGCCCCGATTGAAAATCGCCTACGGTTACTGCTGCAAACCACGCAACGGAATCGGTCACGAACCGATCAGCGATCCGCCGGCCGACCTGAACTGGGAACACTGGAAAGGCCCCGCGGTGATCGACCACTACCACGCCAACTACGTGCCCTACGATTGGCACTGGTTCTGGGAAACCGGTAACGGAGACCTGAATAACCAAGGGACACACCAGTTGGACGTCGCGCGTTGGGCCATCGACGACGACCAGACCCATCCCACGCGGACGATGGCCATCGGCAGCCGGTTCCAATGGGACGACCAGGGGGTTACGCCCAACACGATGTTCGCGATGGCCGAATACCCCAATGGCCAAATGGTTTTCTTTAACGTTCGAAACGTCAATTACGAAGGTTACGAGCGTCAGGTCTACAACGAATACTACCTGGAAGACGGAAGCGTTATCACCGGCGAAGGCAATTACAAGATTCTGCGACCGGGGGCGTCAAAGGCCGAGCCGTTGAAGTTGGACCAGGGTCACGTCACACCGGGCGGAAACTGGAACGCGTTCATCGCCGCGGTGCGTGCCGGGGATCCGTCGATGGCCAACGGCAATGTGATGGACGCCCATTACGGTTGCGTCCTCGGCCACATCATGAACAACTCCTACCGTTTGGGAACGGAGGTTCCGTTCAGCGAAACGGCCAGCGATTTCGGAGGCAATGAAGATGCGATCGAGCACTTCGGACGATTGCACAAGGTGATGTCCGAGGGCGTCGGGATTTCCGGTAGCGACGCGAAGTACCAACTCGGCCCGATGTTGACCTTCAACGCCGACACGGAACGATTCGAAGGCGAGCGCGCCGACGAAGCCAACGTGTTGGTCAAAGACGCCAACAACCCGGGTTACGAAGTGCCCTCGGCCGACGCGGTTTAAGGCAATCGCCGCAGGCGTTTGAGATCTACCTTGATGTAGCGACGCTCGCCAGAGCGTGGCGCAGCTGTGTGGACCACCTTCTGGCGAAGGGAGCTACGCTTGGACGACGAGCGACCCGTCTCACGTCCCGCGGCGATTTCCGAACCAGCGGATTTGCATGCGGTCGCAATACTGATAGCCGGCTGCCTCGGCCAGCGGACGCAGCCACTCGATCGCCGCGTCCATCGCCGCGGTGGTCACGCCTTGCGGCATGATGTAGACGTCCTCGTTGGCGACGCCCAGTGAGTCGACGACTTGCCGGATTTCCCCAAATTGTGATCGATCGCCGACGACAAATTTGACCTGATAGGCGAGTGCGGCATCGATCAGGTTGCGCATCGTCGCAATCGGCATCCGTCGCTGCTCGTGAAGCCGACTCCAGCGCGGATGCTGCTCCGGATCCGGCGTGCTGTCGGCCAGTTTGGGGCTCAGCGAAAGCAGGTCGCAGGGGATCGGTTTGTCGATCGTCCCGGCGGTTTCGATCGTCAAATGAAACCCGGCGTCCATCAGCGATCGAGAAAGTTCGCTGACCGCCGGTGACAGCAGCGGTTCGCCGCCGGTCAGCACGACGTGGCCCGCACCGCTGTGCCGAGCCGCGTCGACCAGCGATTCGACGCTCTGGCGGTCTCCCGACGGATTCCAAGACGCATAGGGGGTGTCGCAGAACCAGCAACGCAGGTTGCAGCCGCTGGTGCGAATGAAAAAACTGTCCGTCCCCGTCAACCGGCCCTCGCCCTGACGGCTGGTAAAGGTTTCACTGACCAGCAGTGGGGCGTGATCCGGTCCCCTGGTGGATTCGGCCGTTGCGTGCGAAAATTGTGGTTTACCCAAGGGAGAAATTTGCGTTGAGTGAATCAGAGAAATTTAGCGACATCTTGGAAGTGTTCGACAACCCCAACACGTCGCGAGACTTTAAGATCGTGCACCATTGCCCGGAATTCACGTCGGTGTGTCCCAAGACCGGTCAGCCGGATTACGGGAAAATCATTTTCACCTACGTTCCGGACAAATTGTGCGTGGAACTGAAGAGTTTGAAAATGTACCTGCAGCGATTTCGCAACGAAGGCATGTTCTACGAAGCGGTGACGAACCGCATCATGGATGACTTTTTGGCCGTTGTACAGCCAAAAAGTGCGACCGTGGAGAGCCAGTGGACGCCCCGAGGGGGCCTACACAGCAATATCATTGTCGAGTATCCATCGCCCCAGACGTAGCCGGGTCAATGGCCTATTGATTCAATCAGCCCGCTGGCGCGAGCCCAATACCCCCTGCTTTCGATCACAAACTGAGCCGTCGGCGCTAGCCTCGGGCCTTACAAGTCTCGAAGGGCAATCCAAGGCACGCGGCTAGCGCCGTCGGTTCATAAAGTTGGTGCCCCGTAGGCTCGCGCCAGACGCCTGATCCCATCTGCACTCCGATGAAATCAAGCGACCACCACAACATTCCCCCAACCCCAGGTTTTTGATTTGATGTCTGATTCCATCCCCGTCCTTTTGAGTGGCTTTGCCGACGAAGCCGCCAACGAAAAACTCGCGGTCCAACAATACTCCGCGTTTGCCGCCCTGGGGTTGCGCTACTATTCGATCCGTTTTGTCGACGCCGGCGAGGGCATCAAAAACGTGATGGCACTGAGCGATGCGGAGATCAACCATCTGGTGAAAATGCAATCCGATTACGGGTTGAAGGTCAGCAGCATCGGATCGCCGATCGGCAAAGTGAAACTGTTGGATGTCGACGACGGCACCGCAAACAAATTCATCCCGTTCGACAAGTACTTGGCCGAAGACGTCCAAATTGCCTGCGACCGCGCCGAAGCCTTCGGTGCAAAACTGATTCGCGGCTTCGCGTTCTATCATCCCAAAGGCACCGCGCCGGAGGACCATGTCGATCAGGTTGCCGACCAGCTGGGACAAATCGCCGAAGCGTGCGACAAACGCGGTCTGACGTTCGGTTTGGAAGTCGAGGCCAATTTGGTCGGACAGACGGGGACGCTGTTGCAAACCATCGCCGCCAAAGTCAATCATCCGGCGATGCTGACGATTTTTGACGCCGCCAATATCGTCACCCAAGGTTTTTCCGCCGATGAGACCTATGCCCAGTACCTGGCGATGAAGGACAGCATGGGCTGGATGCACGTCAAGGATTACCACGATCCGTCGCCCTCGGGCCGCATCGAACACGTCGACGAAGCCAGTTTGGACAATTTCGTTCCGGCCGATCGCGGGGACAGCGGCCACGAAGCGATCTTCCGCGATTTGAAAGACTTTTTGCCCGAGCTGCATCAGCGGGCGGTCAAACGCGGCGCCGACGGCGTCTTCTTGGATCTGGAACCGCACGTCAAAGGCGGCGGCCAATTCGGTGGGTTCAGCGGTCCCGACGGATTCGGCGTCGCCTTGCGGGGACTTTGCCGCGTGCTCGATTACGTCGATATCCCCTACGATCTGCGCGGCTTTGCCGACATCAAGGGGTAACGGGCTGTCGATTGAGTGAGCCGACGGCGCTAGCCGCGGCCCTAGCGGTGCCAGCGTCACCCTTCGAGGCCCGTGGCTGGCGCTTAATGCCACCTACTTTCAATCCCAAACTGAGCCGTAGCCGATAGCCCAATGACACCGATTTTGGACTCTATCGGGTGGCGCGTAAGCTTACACTTACTGCCTTCCTGACAGAGAATCGCGATGGTCGACCCGGCGACACTTGGTGCCAATGAAGAGACTCGTTTCAGCAGAGCCAAAGCGTTGCTGGCTGAGCTTCTCGAATTACCCAAACTGCAACGGGTCTTTGAGGACCACGATTGTGCCAACGCACGGATGGTCTATACGCAGGCCCTGACCCTCTGGCTACTCATTTTACAACGGCTCGAAGGAGGCATCTCACTAAGCGACGCCGTCGCAGATTTGCTCAAAAATCATACGGATACCTTACCCGACAATCGGAGGGTTCAAGAAAAACGCCTTTCCGAAAACAACTCGGCCTACAACGTCGCCAGAAAACGGATTCCTCTCGCTGTGGTGGAAAACTTTTCCCAGCGAATCTGCGGGTTCTTCCAGGAATTTAGTGGCATCCATT
>NZ_JACEHH010000066.1 GCF_014154935.1 Stieleria mannarensis | reverse complement strand
CCCTGATGGCAGCGAAGCTGCCAGAGGACACACGTTCCGCCGGGACGGCGGTGGGGGAACATTTGGGACAAATGTTCTACAAATATTCATGGATGAGAGTCGTTTGCGTACAATGTTCTCCGTCATTTTGATCCACTTCGACGGCACTCTCTTTCCGGTCACCCTTTAGGCATCCATGAGCGAATTAAAACGCGAACTTCACGCGGCGGACGAGTTCGACGACGTGAGCGATGTCGATGCGGCGGAGGAGCAGGATGCGGGCAAGCCGTTGTCACGCAAGGATTTTCGGCGTCAAAAACGCAAGCGTCGTCGCAAAGTCATGCTGGCGGTGCTGCCCACCATGCTGACGCTCGGCAACGGCGTGTGTGGGCTGGGGGCGATCGCGGTGGCGGTCAGCGGTGCCGAACTGGGCTGGCCGCTGGAACAAAAACTGTTCACGTCCGGAATGTTGATCTTCGGTGGCATGTTGTTCGATGCGCTCGATGGATCGGCTGCGCGGATGACCGGCCAGGAGACCGAGTTTGGCGCGCAGTTGGACAGTTTGTGCGATGCCGTCACGTTCGGAACCGCTCCGGCGGTGATCATCTGGCGGATCAGTGATGCGTTGCCGCAGCGGTTTTTGTGGGCCGTGGGCGTGTTGTTTACGCTGTGCGTGTTGATCCGGCTGGCTCGTTTCAACGTCGAAACCGATGAAGACGATTCGCACGAGACGTTTGAGGGGCTGCCCAGCCCGGCCGCGGCGGGGACGCTGGCCGCGTTTGCGATCGCGATGCCGGACTTAAAGGATTTAGCGAGCAACAAGATCTATCCCGAAAACGTCCAGGCGGTTGCCGACGCGGCGTTGGTCGGTTCCCACTATTTCATCCCTGCCCTGGCCGGCGTGCTGGCGTACCTGATGGTGTCCCGGTTCCAGTACCCGCACCTGGTGGCCCAATGGGTCAAGGGACGCCGCACGACGCACCAAATCGGGCAAGCGATGTTCGCCCTCGGCGGCGTCTTTCTGTTGCATTGGTTGGCGCTGCCGATCGCGTTCTGTTACTACTCGTTCGCCGCGCCGTTGCGTTCGCTGATGCGATCGCGTCGAAGTTGGATGCGGGCGAACTAGTAATCTGTCGGGGTGAAAGCGGTAGCGGAAGCCGCCAAGGCTTTCGTTGTTTTCCCGCGACCTGAATCCTCAGTTGAGCGAAACTCTTGGCGAGTTCCGCTACCTGAAAACGGGCGGCACTAAAACGAAGCCGGTAAGCTCGGCAGCGATCCGGCCAGCGGGTCGGGCTCGGCGGTGACATTCCACTTGTCGGTGTCGACGGATTGATAAGTGATCCGGTAGAGCGTCGTTTGGACGCCGTCGTGATGCGAGTACTGGTACGAGACGCTGCCGGTCGTGGGGTTGCCGGTTTCGATCCGTTGACAGGCGAGGGCCAGCACCATCATCGGGCCGCGCGACCTTGTTTCGCTTCGCATTCGGGCTTGTTCGATACGCAGTGCTGAGGCGAGTTGGCGGGCGTGCACCGCGGCCATGGCGGTGGTGGTCAAAATCAACAGCATCACCACCAGCATGGCGTACCCGCGTCGTCGGCTTGAAGGGCGTCGCTGGGTCATGGCGTTAGATGTCGGGGGTGTTGAAGACATAGGTTTCCGTGACGCCGCCCAATCGGAAATCGAGCGTGATCCTCAATTCGTTGCCGGTCACTTCGAAATTCACGGCGTCGACCAGGTTGGCGACCACGTTGGTCCGGCCATTTTCCAGATCGGAACGAATCAGTTGTCCGTCGGTGGCAGAGTAGATGATGACGCGGTCCGGCGAGACCCAATCGGCTGATCCGTCGATGCCGGCGTCGAAGCAAAGTCGCAGTTCGTCGGCACTGGGGATCATGCGGCCGACCAGACGCCAGCGGTTGCGATCGCCGGTAGGAGAGTCCGGATCATTGCCGGCAAAATCGCGTCGAAAGGTTTCGATCGCCAATCGGGCTTCGCCGGCCACGCGCGTGCGGGCGATGTTGTCCGCGACGTTGCGAGTCAGGTCCATGGTCACGCCGGCAGCCATCACGGTGATCGTCGCGGCCATGATCGATCCGATCGTGACTTCCAGCAGACTCATTCCACGTCGTCGTTGCGGTCGGGGATTGCCGGCCATCACTTCAACTCCACGGTGACGGTCGCTCCGCCGCTGGTCGTTGGCCGGGCGGGCGTGACGATTTCGACCGATCGGCGGCAGCGCAGCATGACGGCATCGGCGACCAACCAATCACCAGAGATCGGTGAGTCGTAGATCAGCACGTGCACGGTGCTGTCGGTACAGGTGTAAACGCCCAGGCTTTCCCACCACCGTCCGGAAAGTTCCAAGTCATGCTTGAGCGCGCGTTGGTCGACATGGACAGGCCCTTGCCAGCTGCCGCAATAGACGTAGTGGGGAACCGCGGACCCGAACTCGCCGACGTACGAGTTTTTCTTTTCCGGCACATGGGTGAAGACTTCATAGTCACCCGGCGGGACGCTGTAGAACGAGAACATCGCGTAGGACCCGTAGGCGGCGGCGGTTTGGATTTCGTGGACGGTCGATTCGTTGTCGCCCGAGTGTCCGCCGAACTCTTCCCAATCATCGCCTCCGGTTGCCGCGTGGGTGGTGAAGCCGCTGATGTCTTCGTTGTCGCGGATTTCCTGGTATCCCGAATTGAGCGGGTAGTTGGGCGTCGGTGCGGCGACCGCGTTGGGGACGATGTCCGCGTAGACGCCGAACTTTTTCGCCCAGGCCGCTTCGGCGGGGCTGCCGGCGGTCACGGGATTGATCGATGCGATCTGGTCGGCGGGAAGCATCTGCTGCAGCTGGGCCGTTTGACGCGACTGGATCACCGACAAGCTGTACAGTCCGCTGATTCCGATCGACAGCAGCACCATCGCGACTTGGACTTCCAGATAGGTTGACCCGCGACGTTGTGCGGGCAAGGTTTTCGATCGGCTCATCGTGGACGCCCTCAGAATCCTGGGACGATCGTGGGAGAATCACCGAGGATCGGATTGAACCTGCCCTCGACGTCTCCGCTGATTTCGCCCGTCTCGTCGATCTGAAAGTCACCACTCCAGGCGCCGTTGTAGACGGGATTTCCGGCGCCGTTGAAGCTTCGTCGTCGCGCCTGGGCCGTGAACCCCGCGACATCGGCCGCGGTGATCGAGAACTCATAGCGGGGCGATGCGTTGATCAATTCGTTGTCGACCAATTCGGCGTCGATCAAATCCTGAAGCGAGGTCGCGTAGGTTCGGTTTTCCAGCCAGAAGAACCGCTGGGCGGAGGCGATCGAACGCAAACTGGCGCCGGCCAAATCGGCGTGCGACTGTTCCATCGTTTGAATGACGCTGGGGGCGGCAAAGGTCAACAGCACGGCCAGGATCGTCATCGTGACAATGACTTCGATCAGCGAAAACGCGTTTCGATTTGCTTTGCGGCGGTCGATCACTTGACATTCCCCGCCATTTCGAACATCGGAATGTAGATCGCCAGCATCACCACGCTGATCACGGCGCCCATGACCATGATGATGGCCGGTTCAGCCAGTTTGGTCACGCGGGACATGAACGCTTGGGTCTTTTCGCGATAGTACGGCGCGATCTCTTCCATCACGCGGCCCAGTTGTGCCGATTCTTCGCCGACGCGGACCGCGTTGACCATCATGGAAGTGAACAAGCCAGATTCCTCCAGACCATCGGCCAGGCTGCGACCGGCCGCCATGCGATTCTTTGCGTACTCGATGGCTTCGCGATACGGCGGTTGGGCGGCGAAGACGTCGGCGACGGTCTGCATCGTTTCCAGCATCGGAACACCGCTCTTGAGCAACAGTGCCAGGTTGGACGCAAACCGATACATCGAGGATTGGATCACCAGATCGCCGACGACCGGAATCGCCACCATGACGCTGATCGATCGTCGCCGACCCGCGTCGGTCCCCAGCCAGCGTTTCAACAGGTATCCGCCGACGCCGCAGGCCGCGATGACATACAGGCCATAGGCGGCGACTTGGTCGCTAAGGTCCAATACGAAGACCGTGATGCCGGGCAGTTCGGCGCCCATCTCTTTGAACATGTCGCCGAAGGTCGGGACGACAAACCAGAGCATCGCGAACACGACCAGGATGGCGACAAAAATCAACACGCAGGGATAGATCATCGATCCGATGAACTTGCTGCGGGTGTCGGCCGCCTCACGAATTTGGCGGTTCAGGTCGACCAAGACTTCGTCCAGTTTTCCGGTCGCTTCGCCGGTGGCGATCATCGCGACCCAGTGCATCGGGAACATGTCGGTGGTCGCTTCGATCGCCGAGTGCAGCGGCATCCCGGAGGCGACGCGCTCGGCCACTTCCTCCATCCCCGTTTGCAGTGCTTTGCTTTGGTTCTGTTCGGCGGCCACGTGCAAGGCGCGCAGCAGCGGCGTCCCGGACGCCAGCAGCGACCCGAGTTGTTGGAAGAATGTCATCTTGTCGTCCAGACTCGCGCGTCCATGCTGCTTTGCAGAGACACGTGCGCGAGACAGGAACCAGGCGTCGAGAGACATGACAGGGATGGGGGTTAGTGATCGTTACACAAACTGACGGCTTCTTCCAGGCTGGTGAGCCCCTCGGCGACCTTCGCCGCGGCGCTTTGCGCGAGCAACTTCATGCCGTCTTGGACCGCGGCACGTTTCATGGCGCCGACCGATTCGCCGGCTTGGATCATGTCTTTCAGGTTTTGGTTGATCCGAATCACTTCAAACACGGCCAGCCGACCCTTGTAGCCGATGTCGCGACAGCGTTCGCAACCGCCGGCCCGGAACACCGGAATCTCGCGTGGGATTCCGTACCGCTTGCTCGATTCGGGGTCCAACTGGTACGGCACCTTGCATTCATCGCACAGGCGTCGGACCAACCGTTGGGCGACCAGCAATCGCAGCGTGCTGGCCAGCAAAAAGGGTTCGATGCCCATGTCCTGCAAACGGGTGATGCTGCTCAGCGCGTCGTTGGTGTGAAGGGTGGAGAACACGAAGTGTCCGGTCAACGCGGCCCGCATGCAGATCTCCGCCGTCTCGTCGTCCCGCACTTCACCGACCATGATCACGTCGGGGTCTTGCCGCAGGAAGGCCCGCAGCGCGCTGGCGAACGTCAGTCCGACTTTGGCACGCGTCTGGACCTGGTTGATGCCGCCGAACTTGAATTCGACCGGGTCTTCGACGGTGCACAGGTTTGTTTTTTCGTCGTTCAGTGCGTTCAGGCAGGAATACAGCGTCGTGCTTTTTCCGCTTCCGGTCGGGCCGGTGACCAGCATCAATCCGTGCGGGCTTTGAATCGATTCGGTCAGGTCCTTGAATTGTCGCGAGTCCATGCCCAGCATCGATAGATCGTGTGGCAGCGCGTTCTTGTCCAGCACCCGCATCACGATCTTTTCGCCGAACACGGTCGGGCAGGTGTTGACCCGCATGTCCACTCGGTGCTCGCCGGTCCGCAACGCGATCGCGCCGTCCTGCGGAAGTCGTCGTTCGGCGATGTCCATCTTGCTGAGGACTTTCAAGCGGCTGATCACCGAATTGAGCAACGGCATCGGCGGCGGTTGGACTTCGGACAACACCCCATCGACACGCAAGCGGACGCGACATTCGTCTTCGTAGGGTTCGATGTGGATGTCGCTGGCGCCGGTGGACAGGGCCTGTTCGAAAATGCTGTTGACGTAGCGGATGATGCGACCGTCGCGTCCCGGCGGCGGTGCTTGATCCAGGTGAATGACCTCGGTCGCCTCGGCGGCTTCTTCCTGGTCCAATTCGTCGGCGTCGTCGACTTCCTGGAAACTGGTCGCGGTGGAAACGGGGATCGCGGTGTTCCAACCGCCTTCCTCGTAAAGCATTGTCAACAGTCGTTCGATCACCGAAAGCGGTGCGAACATGGGGCGCATCTGGCGACCGGTCAGCAATTTGATCTCGTCGGCCAGCAACAAAGAATCCGGCGAGAACACGGCGACTTCCAACACGCCGCCGTTGTCGCTGAGCGGTGCGATCAGGTGATCACGGCAAAGTCGATTGGGCAGCACCGAGGCGACGGACGGATCGATCGGCGGTGGCGAGTCGGCCGGCGGATCGAACAACGGCACCAAGTAGTGGTCCGCATACGATTTGGCGATCTGGGTTTCGGTGGCAACGCCGCAGCGAATGATCGACTCTTCGATCGTCACATCCGCCTTGCCGACCGATTGCCAAAGCTCCTCCAGCTTTTCCGGATCGAGATTGTCGATCGACTCCAACAGCCGAATGATCAGCGGATGGTTTTGCGATGCCAGAGCAGTCGTTGCGTTGCTCATTGTGCCGTGCCACGTGCGAGTAAGTTTGGTTGTTCCAGCCGAGACCGAGTCTGCGACCGAGACCATGTCCGTTCGGTCTCAGGTGGTCGTTTGGAATGTCGGCGGTTTCGGGTTTTCGCCGCTCCCACGGCGGGCCGCAGCGGCCGACGGTGAATCGCCATCCTGCGGATCTTGATCCTCATCCCGATCCTCGTCCTCATCCGATTCCAGTTCGTCTGGATCCGGGGTCGGCGAGCCGGATTGCGGCGGCGAGGGTGCGGACGCATGGGGTGTCTTGCCCGAACGAGATTTTCGTTCTTGTTGTTTCAGTTGGACCGTTAGCGGACCGGCGACGACGGTGACATGATCGGCGGCGATGTCGCGGATCGTTGCCGACAGGTCGTTGAGTCCGATGACCGGCAACCGGTCGCCGATCTTGCAGACCCGACCGTTGATGATGGCCCAGCGGTGGTGGTCGGTTTGGGCGATTCCGCCGAGTCGCAATCCGACGTGCAGGTCTTCGGGCGTCGGCCCGATCGGCTCGTCCGGAACCGATTCGTCTGTCGTTGCGTGAGTTTCCGAGTCGGCCGCAGACGTCTCGACCAGCACGGCCGCAAAGGGATCTTTGTTGATCGCCGCGGGCCGGGACGGGGACTGGAGATCGGAGACTTTCCAACGCACCGATTTGGCGCGGACGACGTCTTCGCCCAGGTCCAGTGGCGCCGAGGGGGGCCAACCGAGGTGCAACGCGATCGCGATGACGACCGCTGGTGGTCCGTACTTTTGAAGGGCGACGTTCATTCCTTCTCCTTCAGCATTCGAACGGACAACTGCATCGTGGGCTTGGCGTCGCCGCGCTCGGCCGGATTGATCACCAGCGTCTCGACACGGATCAATTCGGGTTGTGATTCCAACAGGAACAGCGCGTCGTTGAGCTGGGAGAATTCGCCTTCCAAATCCAGCGTGACGCGGACGTTGTAGATCGGTCCCAGCCGTTGCGGGGCTTCGGCATTGATTTGCAGCAGGTCGGCGCCGCCGTCGCGGAACAGATCGATGAAAAAGCTGGTCACCGCATCGTTGCCTTCGCCCTGGATGATCCGCGGCCGGACATGTTCCAGCGCGTCCTCCAACAACATGACTTCTTCGGCAGTTTTGACTTTCGCGCGCAGCTGTTGCAGATCGCGGCGTGTCTTTTTGGTTTTGCCGTGCAGCGGCTCGCTGATCGCGAAAAACATGAGGACGACCATGACCAGCGCGACGGCGATCCGCATGCGTAGCGGATCACGCAATTGTTCGGCGGCTTGCTGCAGTTCCTGGCGCCAGTCCTTTTTCGCTTCGGGATTCTTCATGGTCTAACCCTTCGCTTTGTTGCTGGTGGTCAGGATGATCGAGAACTCGGAAAAGGGGTCAGGCCCCAAAAACCAAATGGCCCTAAGGGTGCTTCGCATTTTTGGGGCCTGACCCCTTTTCCGATCCGCTTGGGGATGATCCATGGTTTAACCCTTTGCTTTGCCGCTGGTGGTCAGGATGATCGAGAACTCGGCGCCGGCGATACCGGTTTCCTGGGACAGGGTGCGTCGGAGGTCGCTGAGTTCGACGCGTTGAAAGTGTTCGGCGACGCTTTCCAGCCCGCCGACGGTTTTGGTCAATCGGCTGACCGAGGCGGGGAGCTGGCCGTCGTCGTCGAGGACGCATTCGGCTTGCAGGATCAGCGTGGTCGGGGCGGTTTTGACGGCGCGTTTTCGCTTTTGGGTCATCGTCGCCGAGCCGCGGATTCCGGTCAGCCGCGTGCCTTCGGGCAAAACCGCCGTGATCTGGCCGAGCATCGGACTCCAGCGAATACGTTTATCCATAAACGTGCTGACAGCCGACGCTCGCGCGTTCAATCGGTCACGCTCCGGGCGGGGGTTGGATCCGTCGGAGATCATCGCCGGGGCGCTGGACACCAGCGCGACGTGATTCGCTTCGGCTTGTTTCAGACGGTCGTGCAGGACCATCGCGAGGGCACAGGCGGCGAGCAAGTACAGGGCGATCTCTTTGTACGGCACGACGCGGTGCAGTTTGAGCGGCTCGCGATACTCGCGGACGAAATCGAATTCGTCTTCGTCGTCGGCCAGGAATCCATCGGCGCAGGCCCGCGCGATGTGTTCCGGTTTCATCGACGGTGCGTCAAGCCAACGAAAATCGCTGGGCAGATTGTGGCTCAACCACTGTCGATCGATCAGCGATTGGAGTTCACGGCGGCCATAGATGCTGACCGCTTCGGGCGGTGTTTCCAGCCCACAGGCGGCATAGGCGGCTTCGACGGAACGAACGATGGACACGATGCCCGTCCCCTCGTCGCCTTGGGGCAGAGGGATGCTCTGCCAGTGGATCGCGCGGGTTCCTTTGGTCATCACCGCCAACAGACTCGTGTCACCCAGAAACACCCGTGTGACCAGTCGGTCGCGACGTTCCTTGCGTTCGTTTTCAACCGCCGCACTGATCAGCGCGTTGGCGGCCGGTTCGAGCCGTTGAAGGGAATGCCGGCTGGCGGCGATCGTCTCACGGATCAATTCAATGCGATCTCGCGGGGCGGCCACAATGCTGACCAGTTGCCGACGATGGGCTTGCCAATTGAGGACATCGATCGCAAGTTGATCGAGTTTCGCGGTGGTGCTTCGCAGCGACTCGCGCAACAGGGTGCGAGGGCTTGCGTTGCCGCCGCCGGAGTTGATCGGGCGGGTCGCAAAGTAGCACTCACTGGTCGGAATCGCCGCGGCAATGGGGGCTGGGGCGTCGGCGACGTCCAACGTGTCGAGTAGTTGTGCGAGCGATTGACCCAGATCATCGCTTTGGACCTCGACCGAGGCGTACTCGTACCGCACCGAGCCGAACATGGTGGTTGATGCGCGGCAGCCGTGAAGGTGTTGTTTTCCGAACAACACCCCGACGACTTGGCTGCGAGATCGATCGCTACCTGTGGTCATGATGGAAACGTCCCCCCTCCGGCGATGCGTCAGGGGTTCCCACGGTGACGTGGAGAACCCACTGCCGCATCAGGATGCGATTGGCCAGTCAACCTGGCACGAAAAAAGGGCGGTCCGTGGATGGCGACGGACTGCCCCAGCTGAATGGATCGGTGGTGGCATCGAAGATCACGATGACGGATCATGCCACGCTTTCCCCCCAGAAAGCGGTCGGGCCGTCAGGCTTTACCAGGGCTTGCCCTAGGTGCTCTGCGGGTTGATTTCCGCATCGATCGTACTGTTGAGCGCGTCGTAACCGTCTTCGGTGAATGTCACGGTGTAAGCACCGTAACCCGAGCTGGAACCGGATCGCGTCAGCGTCAGCGTCCAGGAATCTTCCAGACTTCCCGAGCTGCCGGCGGCCGCGACGCCAACGCTAAAGTACTTCGGCGGGGCTTGTTCCATGTCCAATTGAGTCAGATCCGACGCGTAAGTCCCTTGGCGTGCCTGATAGCGCTCTTGGGCCGCACGCACGCTGGCCAGGTACTTGAATGATTCGGATGCTTTGCTTCGTTCAACACTTTGCAAAAGTCGCGGGACGCCGAACGCCGCCAGGACGCCGATGATGATGACGACGACCGACAGCTCGACGAGCGAAAAACCCTTTCGGGCACGACTGGGGCGAAAGGCAATTGCGTGAGCCACGGTGGGCCTCCAACGTAAATCGGGTAGTTGTTTCTATAACGTGTGATCGATCCTGGAGAGACTCCGACCGAATCGGTGAGTTTGTCGCCATGTGGATCGCGACTTAAGAAACTGATAGGACACACGCAAGGACTGGCCCCCGGAGTCAACAGAAATTCGCGCGCGGCGGTCGGGGGAGGAGTGAACCGGTGAGACATGTAGCGGTCATTCCGGTCGGGACACTCCTCAGCCATACCGCTGTGCTCCCCAAAGGAGGACGCGAGGGAGCGGCGCAACAATCCCCTTGCTTCCTTCTCGCGGGCTCGGCTGGACGTCGGAGCGACGTGGAGAGGCGATGGCACACGTCGGGACCGCCGCCGGGTATCATGGTTCCTCCCCTGAAACCCCCGTTTCGATTCTGTGACTTCGTCGCAAAAGGATGTCCATGTTTGGCAACAAAAAGATCTGGTTTGTCGGTGTTCTGCTGGCTGCTGCCGGTGTCGGTTTCAATGCGGTTTCACAGCCTCCTGGGGGCAGACGGCCACGTGGCGGGGGCGAGGCCTCGCTGAGCGAACCATTCCGGGGGGTCAGCTCCGGCGGCAAAATCCGCGAAGGGCTGTTCAAGATCGAATCGACCGGAGTTACCACGAAGCCAGTCGTCGACGCGGCGAAGAAGTTTCTCGCTTCGCTAAGTGAACAGCAGCGGGCGCGAACGACGTACCCGGTCGACGACCTGGAATGGCGAAAGTGGGATAACCGACATTTCTACAAACGACAGGGGGTCGGGTTTGACGAAATGTCGCCCGCCCAACGCGAGCTCGTCTTCGATCTGATGGGGGCCAGTTTGAGCGCGAAGGGATTGAAGTTGTCCAAAGACATCATGAAGCTGAATGGGACTCTGGCGGAACTGGCCAACAACTTCGATGAATACGGGGAATGGTTGTACTGGATCACGGTGATGGGCGAACCTTCGACGAGTGAGCCGTGGGGCTGGCAGATCGATGGGCATCACTTGATCATCAACTACTTTGTCCTGGGCGACCAAGTTGTGATGTCACCGGTTTTTGTCGGCAGTGAACCGGTGCACGCGACGAGCGGTAAGTTCGAAGGCACGATCGTGCTTCAGGACGAACAAAACGCAGGTCTGGAATTCATGCGATCCCTCGACCCCGAGCAACGAAAGCAGGCCATCGTGTCGAGCGTCAAGAGTGGCAACAACGCGGTTGCCCAAGCGTACAAGGACAACATCGATCTGGATTATGCCGGGATACCCGCATCAAAGTTAGACGAAGGTCAACGCGAGCTGCTGCTCAAGGTGATCGGCCTGTATGTCGGGAACATGGACGAAGGGCATGCGAAGGTGAAGATGGACGAGGTCCGGCGGCATCTGGACGAGACGTATTTTTCCTGGGTCGGACAGACGAGCGATGACAGCGTTTATTACTACCGCGTCCACAGTCCGGTCTTGCTGATCGAATTCGATCACGAGCGACGCGTCGCGCCGTTCCGAACGTCCGAGCCGACACGCGACCACATCCATGCCGTGATTCGAACACCCAATGGAAACGATTACGGAAAGGACCTGCTGCGCCAGCACATCGAGCAGCATCATCATGGTCATGACCATGACCACAAACATCCGTGATGTGGATACGGGGCGCGGCTAAGTACGTCGGCCCTTCCGGGCGGTCGCCTCTCGCTGCGGAGCAGCGAGAGGAATCGCCTAAAGGCGAGACACCAACGTGCGGTTTAGCTGAAGTGTTTTTCCATGAAGGCGAACATCCGGCGGGGGCTGATGATGCCTTGGACGCGTTCGTCCATGTCCAACACGGGGACGTGGCGATGACCGGCAACGGCGATTGCCGCGGCGGCCGAGGCCGATGGGTCGGACTGGTAGACGATCGTCGGGTCAGTGGTCATGAACTCTTCGACCGGACGCGAGCAGATTCGCGGGTACCGTTCGACCACTTTTTCGAGCACGTCGCGTTCGGTGAAGATCCCGACCAGGCGATCGCTGTCGATGACTAGCAAGCTTGCCGCACCGGAATCATGCAGCATCTCCACGGCCTCTTGAACCGTCGCATACGGGCTGATCTGCAGATACGGTTTGGCATCGATTTCTGCGACAGGGTCCTCGGCCAGCGCTCGCTCCAGTTCGCTGTCGTAGTCGGCCGGCTCGAAGTTGGAGAGCGGGTCGATCGATTCAGCCGGATCCAATCTGAAGTACGAACTCATCGCTCAAGCTCCTTCGCGTTGAAGCATCCACGGGGCACTGCCGAGACGCTGGACGGTGATCTGTTTCGCATAACAATCGCACACGTAATCGGCCAGCCCACGCTGGCCGGTCAAGCCGATCAGGTACCCTTCGTCGTCGGTCACGCACATGAATCGACGGCCCGAATCGACCACGGCCTTCCATGCCGTCATGATCGGATCGCTGGCTCGCACCACGCTGAAATCCGGCTCGGCGTAGCTGGAAATCGGTGTCGTGTCTAACGACGCTCCCGCGACCAGCAATCGGATGATGGACTGTTCGGTAAACACACCGGTGGGACGACAGTTCTGGTCGACGATCACCGCACATCCCAAGTGATGCGTCCGCATCAATGCGATCGCCGCCCGAGCCACGGTGTGCTCGTCGATCGCGATCGCGTCACGCAGCGGCAGTGTGCGGATCTGCTCGCTCGATAATTGCTCTTCGAAGGTCATGGTCTGGTTCTCCTGAATGACGGACCAATCTGTGGTGCATCCGAGAGGCCAAATCGCCACGAATCACCGCCGTGGAAGCGGATTGCCGAAGGTTCAGGTCGTAGGACGCCGGTGCGCAGTTGTCTCCTGGTAAGGGCGCGCTGTTTTCCGCAAGAGGGAATCTGACGCGGTCTCTCAACGGTTGGAAATGGCCGTCGATTTTTGCGCTGCGTTCTTTCGATGCACTTCGTGCTACGGCATCGGGCAGGTGACGCGCAGGTGAGCAGTGCGGAAATGCGTAAATTTGACCATCCGACGAGCTGTTCCCGGCCGAATACCAACAAGGTGCACAGGTCAATTTGACGGCGGAGCAAGCTTTTCCGTGGGGATCAAGAAATGAAATTGCTATCAATAGCCGCGGGCCGTGCCGGGCTCTGGGCGGGGCTGCTGATTGCATCGGCCGGGTTGGTTTGTGGGCAAGGGACGGTCAACCCCATCCCTCTCGACACCCCGACCAACCCGCCCCGACGGGCGCCGGTCGATGATGGAGCCGCCGCATGCAGTGCCGGAGAATGCAGCGCCGAGGAATCACTCGCCGCGGCGCTCCGGCGGATCGAGCAGTTGGAGCGTCGGGTCGTGGAAGTCGAAGGGGAAATCGCGCCGCTGTTCATCGAAGCGGATCGGCTGAACGAGGTCGGCCGGCTGGATGATCCCGGGCCGGCATGTGGTTCAGACCTCTGTGTCACCGCAGCGCCGCTGGCATCTCACTACGTGATCTACGATCGGGGCTGGACGCTTCGTCCGTGCAGTCGCCAGCGGATACCATTCGAATTGAAGCTGGAACTGCACCATCAGTTTCGCTTCACGCAGTTCGGTGCCCGGGGCGAACCTGATCCGGATGCGGCCGGAAATCCTCGCGACATTTCCGACCGAAACGACTTTGACATCAACCGCGGCCGCGTTGTTTTTTCAGGATATGCATTTTCGCCTGACCTGGGGTACTACTTGAATATCGATTACAGCACGGTAGCGTCCAGCTCGATCTTACCGCTGCTGGGTTGGACGTCGTTTCGGATCAGTGATCGTCTGAGTCTTTACATGGGGCTTGGGAAGGTTCCGGGGACGTGGGAGTGGCAGCAGACATCCCGGTACACGCTCGGAGTCGACCGCACGATGGCGACGACGTTTTTTCGTCCTTCGATCAGTGCCGGGATTTGGGCCAATGGGTCGTTGAACGACTCGCTGCACTACACGGTTTTTGCGGGCGACGGTTTCAACACACTTTCGTTACGGGCAGACGCGTTGGACACGAACTTGGCCTATTCGATGCTTGCTTGGTGGGAGCCGCTGGGTGATTTCGGGGTCGGTTTTTCGGACTTGGAGCATCACGATTCGTTCGTCCTGCGGCTTGGCCATGGTCTGACTCAGACCCAGAATGAGAGCGTCATTGGGGAGGTTCCCAATCAAGAGGGGACGGTGTTTCGATTGACTGACGGGACGAGGTTGACCGAAGAGGGGGCATTGCGTCCGGGGGAGCGCGTCGACGAGTTCGACGTTTGGCTATACACCGTGCACGCTGGGCTGAAGCGGCGTGGCGCCAGCATGAGTGGCGAGTACTATTGCCGTTGGCTGAGGAATCTGCGTGGTGCATCGGGCAGCGAGTTCCAGTCGTTGTTTGACCATGGGTTTTATGTCCAATCGGGAGCATTCATTGTTCCGAAGTCGGTCGAGGTATTTGCCCGAGGTTCATACGTCACCGGCAAGCAAGGCAGTGGCGACGAGGTCTCAGCCGGATTCAACTGGTATCTGTTTGGTCAGCGTAACGCGCGTGCGACGTTCGAATTGGCCGATCTGAACGACTCGCCTGCCCAGCAGTCTCGGACCGGTTACGTTGCCGGCGGCAGCGGCCTGCTCTTTCGGGCGCAGTTGTGGACGTTTTATTAGGCTTTGTCCCTAAACCCATCGCGGAAGCCGCCATGGCTTTCGTCGTGCAGCAGTTCACGCGGGAACAGCCGAAATTCTTGGCGAATTCCGCTACTTCATACGCCCCATGAGGGGTTAGGGACAAAGCCGAGTCTTCCGTTTCGCCATAATCGTCGGAGTAGCGGTCGCGGATGACGCGAGGAGTCCTCGCAGTTGGCAATCCGGATGGACTCGTCGTCTCGTCCACTACCCGAAAACCTTGCTGCGTAGGGATGCTAGCCGGATGCGTGATCGTCGTCGACGAAACGGTGGCACCAGGCGGCGAGGATCCGCGAGACAAAGGTCAGGTCTTGTGGATGTTTGGCCAACAGATGGTCGGCCCCGGGCAGCGACATCAAACTGACCGGCGTGAGCGCCTGGTCGGCGGCCGAGCGATCGGTCTGGATCAGCGTCATCAAGCGAATCGCGTGATCGATTCCCACGGTCGCATCGACCGGGGAATGAAGCAGCAGGACGGGGCAATCGATTTGCGGCAGCCGGTTGGTGACGTTGTGGCGGCGAAAATCATCGAGCATCTGTCGGCGGATCGTCCAGGTGATGCCACCGATGGTGACGTCGCCTTGGCCTTCGGATTCGATCGCCGGGTTCATCCGGGAGAGCAGCGTCGCCAGGTGTTGAGTGTCACTGGGGGCGGCGAGCGTGGCGACGAATTTCAAATTCCGCAGCAAGTCTGCGTCTTGGTGATCCGTCGCTGGATGGGCACCAGAGTTTGCGGCGGTGACCAGGGAGGCGATGCCACCGAAGCTGTGCCCGACCAACGCGGTGACCGGTCCCAATTCATCGTTGGCGAAACGGATCGCCGCGGCCAGATCACGCAGGTTGGTGGTGAAGTTGGTTTTGGAGAAATCGCCGTCGCTGCCGCCCAGCCCCGTCATGTCGTAGCGCAGCACCGCGATCCCGTCACGGGCCAGGGCGCGACTGATTTTGACGGTCGCCTTGAAGTCTTTGTTGCAGGTAAAGCAATGGGAATAGACGACGACCGGCCGCGGTCGCATGCCGCCGGTTTTTTTGTAGGGATGCCACATCTTGGGGCGATCGACGATGCCCGCAAGATGATCAGCGCGATCGGCTCCGCTGGGGAACTTGACGCGGTAAGAGGTCGATTCGTGTTCGTTCACGGGATCCGTCAGATGGCAGATCCGTTGGGTGCCGAAATACGACCGGCGCGAAACGCTTCGGCCATCGCTTTGGGCACTTCGGCTTCGGCCAGCACCAGGTGTGCCTTGTTGCTGGCGACCATCGCTCGCATCTGTTGCTCTTGGGCGACGGCTTCGGCGCGACGGCTTTCCGCTTCGGCCTGAGCGACCCGTGTGTCGGCTTCGGCTTGATCGCTTTGCAGTCGGGCGCCGATGTTCTCTCCGACGTCGATGTCGGCGATGTCGATCGAGACGATTTCGAACGCGGTCTGGGCGTCCAGACCACGGTCCAGGACGACTCGGGTGATCATGTCCGGATTCTCGAGCACCTTGAAGTGTGTTTCGGCCGAACCGATCGAACTGATGATCGCTTCGCCGACACGGGCGATCACGGTGTCTTCGGTGGCACCGCCGATCAATTGTTCCAAGTTGGTTCGCACGGTCACGCGAGCCCGGACACGCAGCTCGATTCCGTTTTTCGTGATCGCGCTCAGCGTGGTCTTGCCGCTGCGGCTGGGATCGGGGCAGTCGATGACCTTGGGATAGACGCTGGTCTGGACGGCGTCCAGGACGTCGCGTCCGGCCAAGTCGATTGCCGCGGCTTGGTCAAAATCGAGAGGGATCTCGGCCCGTGCGGCCGCGATGATGGCGTGGATGATGTTCATCACATTGCCGCCGGCCAGATAGTGGGCTTCCAACCGCCGCGTGCTGATCCCGGCTTTGCGGCCGATGTCCAGTCCGGCTTGGGCCGACATCACCTTGGCCTGGACGATCACGTTCGGGTTGACCTTGGTGAAGTGCATCCGAATCAAACTCGGCAAGCTGACGTCCGCGACGGACATGTAGGCCTGGACCCACAGTTTTCCGTAACGCAGCAGAAAGAACCCCATCACGGCGGCAAAAATCAGAAACACCAACGTTCCGATGGCGATCAGGGCCGCGTAAAAGGCTCCGTTGGCGGCCAACGGCATCAGCGGCCCCGGCGGCAGTTGCATCGCTGCGGTCGGCATCACAGTGGAATCGGCAGCGAATAGATCTGCGGCGAACGCAGACGACGGGGCGAGCAACATGACGACGCAATTCCTTTGAAGCGTGATGAGTTCTCGGGGTGAACTGCTGCCAACGACAAACAGGCCAACACCGCGTATCTTAAGGCGTCGCGGAGTCTGCTGGCAAGGTTACGCGGCGATCCAAACCGCACTTGTTGCCAAACAGCCGTGCCGGTGTCACTTTGAGCGAAATTAAACCGACGACAAGCGTGTCACGCCGGGATCGTGTGTCGGGACCCAGCAGACTCTCTCGCTTGCGCTTCGAGCTTGTCGAAACGTGACGCGGCTGCGCGAGGCCAGAAGTCGCCCCACGCTGATTTCCGCTTCAACCTCTGCCGCGTGTCGTTTGATACCTGTCGAATTGGCGTCAACTCAGATCCCAAACGTGTCGGTTCTTGCGAAAAAAGTGTGAAAGTCATGAAGAAATGGACTTCTCAACACGTTTTCAACTGTCCGCACGCCGGCAATGTGCGTAATGTTAAAGTGGAGCGGCTTCACGAATCATCGGGCGCCAGTGTTGAAATTTTGAATCGTGGATTTGCAGATCACAAGCACTCCGACGAAGAAACGGACACCCGATCAACGCAAGGCGAGCGAATGTTTTTTCGTTGAGGTTTGGGTGAGGATCCAGTGTGGTAATGGGGCCAGTGCTTCGTGGGGCCAGTGCTTCGTGGGGCCTGTGTGGCAGGCGATCAAGCAACTCCGAGGTGAAGCCGGGCATCTTGAAGGCCAGGCCGGGCAAATTGAGGCGAACGAGAGGAACAAGTCATGCACATAAACTGGAAACCGGGGGACTGGGCGGTCTATCGAAAAAGCAAGAGTGGCGCCAATCCCGGACGCCGCGCCGCACAAGTGGTGGCCTCGCCCAAGGGTGAGACCTACGGCTATGTCGTCGACAAATTCTGGGTCGTCGATGAAGTGCTCCCCGACGGCCACCTGAGGCTGGTCACGGCCAAGGGCAAGGTGCATACAATCGAAGCCGACGATCCCAACTTGCGTCGCCCCAGTCTGCTGCAACGTTTTCTTTGGCGTGAGCGATTTGCGATGGTCGAAGCCAGCCGCGGCGATTACAGCAACCGAACGCGTGGTAATGCGATCGGGGTGTAGGAATCTGTCACGCCTAAAGATTCGGGTAAACGGTAGTGGACGACGCGAGGAGTCCTAGCCATTGGCAGTCCGACAGGCCCCGTCGTAATGGACTCGTCGCCTCGTCCACTACCCGGAGAACTCGTCCACTACCCGGAGAACTCGTCCACTACCCGGAGAACTCGTCCACTACCCGGAGAACTCGTCCACTACCCGGAGAACTCGTCCACTACCCGGAGAACAAGCTGCGGCGGAATACTTAGGAGAGCGCCGTTTCCGCGGTCGCCGCAAAAATCACTTCTCCCAACCCGCCGACGTGACGGTCGGCGCGGGTCCGAAAGACCGGCAACCGCCGCAGCATCTGGGTGATCTCCTGAAACATCGGCTCGCGGTAGAGGCTGAAAAACGCGGGATCAAACCGGATCGGGCTTGAAAACCGTCGCTTCGCACCGTCTTCGTCTTGATCGGCTTGCCGCACCACGTTGGTGGCGTCAGCCAGGATCACGCTGCCCCGCTTCATGCCGACCGCCAATCCGTCGCCGGTCGCTCCGCCGACGCAGATCGTTCCCGCGACCATCGACGCGCCCAGCATCGTCCCGGCCGACCCGCGAATCATCAGCGTCCCGCGTCGCATCCGATGCCCCACGTAGTTGCCGGCGCCGCCATGGATTTCGATCACGCCGCCGGACATGCCGCTTCGGCGAGTGCCGCAAGGGGCGGCCACGTAGTCGCCGGCGTCGCCTTGGACGCGAACCCGCCCGCCGGTCATGCCGCACGCGGTGTAATGGCCGGCAGATCCGATGATTTCAAAATCGCCGTGATCGTGCATTGCCGCCAAACCGTGCACGCGATCCAGTTGGCCTTCGACGACGATCTGATCGGTTTCCGATTCATCAATCGTCACCTGAAATAGTTCGCCGAGTCCAACCGGTCGTCCGTCGGCGGTGATGGTCAGTTCGTTGATCTGGGCGGCTGATTTGTCGGCCATCCGGCGGCGTCGAATGTTGGACGCGTCGATCGAGAGCGGTGCGGAGTCGTTGCCGACGGTCCCACGGCGTTGCAAGTGCCAGCGCGTCATGACAGGACCTCGTGCAGGTGGAAATGGTGTCGTCCAAGTTTGCCGCCGTAGTTTCCCGCGGTGACCGCCACCAAACCGTGTTCCCCACAACTGCTGCATGCCGCGCGGATGCCGGTTCGCATCGCTTCGGCAATCGCGTCGAAACTCAGCCCGTCCAAGACGACTTCCAGCACCGCGTTTTCGCCGTCGGCCAACTGCGAGTCGGTGATGCCGCGCAGGGCCGGACAATATGCATCGTTGGTCGACGCGATCATCGACTTGTATTTCGACCCGACTTTGGAACCGCTACGCGTCACACCGCCCGGGAACGGCGTGATCACATCGGGGATCGGGTCGATGGCTCCGATGGCGGCACGGGCGGCGCGACTGGCGGCATGTAGATCGCGGGCGACCAACAGGAAATTGCCGCCTCCGATCCCTGAGACGCGTGGAGCATCGTGTTGGCAGATGAATTCGCCATCCATCACGGGGATCCGCCAGAACCGTTTCCCGTCGATCACCTTGCTGATCTGGTTTCCGTCGCCGAAGAAACGCAGCGTTTTGCCAAGCGCGATTCGCTTGTCGCGGGGGACGTCGTCGGTCAGCCCGGCAAACAGCGCGGTCGTTGGGCAGGTCAGCACACATTGTCCGGCGCGTCGGGTGATTTGTTTTTCCAAATCGCCGCCGGACATGGCAAAGGCCAGCAGCGCGATCCCGGGGCGGCCGTCGGGCGTCTCGCTGGGCGACAGTCGGCGTTCGATATCGATTTCCAGTTTGCAGTCGATCACGCTGGTCCCGAATCCGCTCATCGCCGATGCGGCGTGTTCGGCCCAGATTTCGTCCATCGCGGTGATGATGACGCGGGTGGCCTTCATGTCAAAGGCTTCCGCAAAGGTGGCTTCGATGCGGACCCCGTTGATCTCCACCGGCCGGTTCGCGTCGGTCGGGTTGTCCGTGCCTGGAGGTTTTGTTTCTTCGTTCACTGGACACGCTCCCGCATCGCTTGCTTGATCGGGTGCGAATGGAGGACCGACTGCATTTCATCGTCGCTGATCCGCAATCGATTTAGGTCAAACGTGGATGACGCGTTGTACGCATTTCGGAACCGCTGGACCGATTGCGGGTCATGGGGGACGTCCGCGGTGACGGTGTTGTGGGGTGGCCGATTGGTCGCGGTCGACGGCGCTCCCCACGGTGCATAGGTTCCGCCGTCGATGACATGTCGGCCACTGGCAAAGACATGACGGGGTGTTCGAAACATGGTTTCCAGGTCGTCTTGTGTTTCGTACACGCTGACGTCCGCGATCGCGCCGGGAGTCAGCCGTCCGTGCCGAGAGAGTCCCATGATGGCGGCCGGGGCGCTGCGAGTCATCGTGGCGATGTCGTGCAGCGTGTATTGCCGCGAAAGGCCGCCCAGGGAACTTGCCGCCGCAGCATCGGTGTGGATTTCCGCCAGCGCGGTTTCGCGAAAGGAGCGATCGCCGAGCAATCGCAGCAAGTGCGGATAGGCGGTGAACGGTGCTCCGTTGGGATGGTCGGTGGTCAAGAAAACTCGCGACGGATCATCGATCATCAGGAACAATTCCAGCCCGATCGCCCACTGCAACGCGTGGACAAATTGGCGGCGGCGGTATCGAAACGGGACGACGCCGCAACCGGCTTCGCATTCGATGTCGACGATCGCGGTTTTGCGTGGCGACGCGTGACGGCGGTTGTCGTATTGGTGGGGTTCATCGGCGCTGATCGTGACCGTCTGGCCGAACATGACTTGTCCGACGTCGATCGTCACGTTGGGGTGTTGGGCCATGGCGGCGGCCAGTTGGTCCGCCGCCGACGACATCCCGTATTGGCTTTCATCGCCGTAACAATGGAACTGGGCGTGCGTCAGGTGGATCGGCAATCCGTCGGCGGCTTCGATCGTTGCGATCGTCGAACGGATGTTGCCCGGCACACCCAGATTGCTGGTGTGGATGTGTAGCGGGTGGACGAGCCCGATTTCGTGGACGGCCCTGGCAAGCCGGCGGATGATTTGGGCCGGCGTGACGCCGTAGTGCGGATGGGGCGTGTCGACGTCCAATTCGCGGCGGCCGAATTTGAAGGCGGAAATCCCGCCGGGGTTGACCGCTTTGACCGCGATGCTTTGCGTGGCGCGGACCATCCAGGCGACGTAGTCGTTGATTTCCGCTTGGGGCGCCGAGGCGGCGACCAGGGACATTAGTAATTCGTCGTTGCCCAGCAGACAGAATCCGCCGGTGGTCAAATCGGGCATGTCGGCCATTTCCGCATGGGCCGCGCGGGCGTTGCAGGGGATCACCGCCGGTTCGAGCGCGACGGTGTATCCCATTTCCAGGTAGCGTCGGGCGGCGATGGCGGCCGAGGGCAAGTAGTCGGACTGGGCCGCGGCGCGGGCGGTCGCGCGGGCGTCGTCGTCGATCCGGTCCTGCATCAACAGCCGGGCGATGGACAGTTTTCCGCCGCCGATGTGCGTGTGGATGTCGATGCCGCCGGCCATCACGACACAGCCGCGGGCGTCGACCACGCGATCGGCGTCCTCGCTGCTGAGTGACTCGCCGGAGATGATCGCATCGTCCTGGAGCCAGAGGTCGGCGATCTGGTCGAGGTTCCCCGCCGGGTCGATCAGACGTCCTCCTTGAATCAGGGTTTTCATAGCTCCTCTTGCTGGGTGTCTGGTTTGGCGTCGTCCGGATTTGCATTGTCCCCTTTTTCCGCGTCGTCTCCCAGACCCGATGGTTGCTGCCCCGATGGTTGCTGCCCCGATGGTTGTTCAGTGTCGGCCTGTTTTCCGTCGTCGGCGTCCTGTTTGTCACCGCGCCGACGTCTCGATTTTCGCTCGGGAGCGGGTTGGTATTCACCGTAAACGCGGTCGGTGGAGATGGTGATGCGGTCGGCTTTGACCTGATTCTCATTCGGGGGTTGGTAGAAACCGGCCACGGTGACCGCGTCGCCTTCTTGCGCCAGTGCCAAGTTGTTGTAGCGGACTTCCAGCGTGGTGTTGGCATCGACCGGCACTTGGACCGGCATTTTTCCGGCTTGGACGGCCAGCACGCCGTTGGGGGCCAGCCCGATCAATCGGCCCACGATCGATAGCTTGCCGACCATCGGTTGGTTGCGGTTGCCGCGGTGGGTGTCAGAGTAAATGCCGGGCGTGAATTGTTCTTTGGTCCGGCCGTGCAGCGAGCGCGGGTCGACCGGTTGAAACAGCGTGATTTTTCCGACCGGGGCCAGGGGCACTCCGCCGGGGCCGAAATTGGCCGAGAAACGCATCAACATGCCGCGTTGCAAGAACGCCGGGGTCGCTTTGGCGACGAACTGGAACGACGAAATCGTGTCGGGCATCGCGACCAAGGCTTCGCTGCCGTCCTCTTTTTCGACCACGACCAGATTGCGGCGTATGCCTTTCAGGGTGCCTTTGAAGTTGGTGACCTCGTTGGCCGGCAGCGTGCCGGCGGGCACGTTGGATTGCCCCTGGCCAAGATCGGCCGTCCCGAAACCGGGAGCTTGTGCGGCCAGGGGATTGTCGAAACCGCATTGCATCGACAGGAAGCAGTGGATCGACAGGAACAGGGCAATCAGCGGCGGGGAGATGCGGTTCATGGGTGGGGCACCGGCGAAAGATTCGATCAGGTGGAATCGGGGGGATTTGCACCAGTTTACCCAGAGTCGTGATGGCGTGTGTCGCCGGCCGATTCGTTCCGATGGCGGCGGCCGCGGCGAACTTGGAGGACGGTTTTCGCGGGCTAGCTGGTCTGTTACTCTGCCAGTTGATCCCTGCCGTGGATTTCGGCGGGTGTTGTTCAATCGGTGCATGGCAAACCTCTCGATGGTCGACGAAAAAGCTCCCCCACGCGTGACCACCCGCTCGCTGCAACGGCGGCGCGATTCCGGCGGCTCGATTTCGATGCTGACGGCGTACGATTTCCCCACGGCACGACTGCTCGACCAAGCCGGGATCGATGTGTTGTTGGTCGGCGATTCGCTGGCGATGGTGGTCCAGGGGCATGAGACCACCCTGCCGGTGACGATGGACCAGATGATCTACCACGCGGAAATGGTCGGTCGTGCGGCCTCGCGAGCGATGGTGGTCGTCGACCTGCCCTTTCCCGACGGCCAGCTGTCGATCGAACGCAGTATCGGTTGCGGTGCCCGGGTGCTGAAGGAAACACGCTGCCACGCGGTCAAGTTGGAAGGCGGCGCTGAACAGGCGTCGCGCATCGAGGCGATGGTCACCGCGGGGATCCCGGTGATGGCCCACGTCGGATTGCGACCGCAAAATGTCTTCGTCCAGGGCGGTTACCAGATCCAACGCGATCAGGAGGCGTTGGTCAAAGACGCGATCGCCGCCGAGCGTGCGGGGGCATTCGCCGTGTTGATCGAATGTGTTCCCGAGTCGGTAGCCGAAGCGATTCACGCGGCGGTTCGCGTACCGACGATCGGAATCGGCGCCGGACGAGCGACCACGGGCCAAGTCCTGGTCACCCACGACTTGATCGGATTGACGTCGGGCTACACTCCCAAGTTTGTTAGAACGTACGCTTCGATCGGCGAGACGATTCGCTCCGCCGCGTCGGCGTTCCACCAAGCGGTCGGCGACGGTAGCTTTCCGGGCCCCGACGAAACATTCGATTGATTGTTTGATTGATTCCTGCGGAACGGACGGTCGCCGTCGGGATCCACCTCCTCCAGTTCACAACCCAGCTTTCCAGATTGCAATGAACGCAACTTCGACACCCTCTGCCCCCAAGTCGCTCCCGGAACGCTCCGAGGTGCCAGCGAGCGATTGCTGGGACCTGGCCAGTTTGTTCGCCAGCGATTCCGATTGGGAAACCGCGTTTGCAGAACTGGATTCCCAACTCGGGACCTATGAAACCTATCGCGGTCGATTGGGTGAATCGGCCGCGACGCTGCTGGAAGTGCTGCATTTCGATTCGGACTTTTCACGCCGCGCCGAACGGGTTGCGATTTATTCGTTCCTGAAGACGACCGAAGACCAGGGCAACAGCGATTACCAGGGCATGAAGTCGCGGTTCCAGAATCTGGCCGTCCGCGCCAACCAGGCGGCGAGCTTCATGAGCCCGGAATTGCTGGCGATCGATCCGGAAAAAATGGACGCGTTGGTCGCCGACCCGCTGCTGCAACCGTACAAATTGCAACTGGAGCGGTTGCTTCGCCAGCGGCCACACACGTTAAGTGACAAAGAAGAACGCTTGCTGGCGATGCAGGGCGAAATGGCGTCGGCGGCCGGAAACGCGTTTCGCCAGCTGAACGACGTGGACTTGCGGTTCGGATCGGTGGAAGACGCCGACGGCAACGAACAAGAACTCTCGCACGCGTCGTTCATTCAATTCCTCAACAGCCCGGCTCGGAAGATCCGCCGCAACGCGTTCCACCAGTACTACAAAGAGTTCGCCGAACACGAAAATACGCTCGCCGCGACGCTGGCCGGCAGCATCCACCGCGACGTCTACTATGCCCGGGCGCGAAACCATGAAAGTTCGCTGGCGGGTGCGTTGTTCCCCGACAACGTGCCGGTGGACGTTTACGACAATCTGATCGCCGCGGTCCGCGAGTCGTTGCCGAGCGTGCATCAGTACCTGGACGTGCGACGACGCAAGATGGATTTGCCGGACATCCACGCCTATGACACCTATGTCCCGATCCTGAGCGACATGAAGAAGGAACATTCGTGGGACCAGGCGGTCGACGTGGTGATCGAATCACTTGCCCCGTTGGGCAGCGAATACACCGACACGCTGGCCGCGGGCCTGAAGAATCGCTGGGCGGACCGATACCCCAACCGTGGCAAGCAAAGCGGGGCGTTCAGTTGCGGATCATTTGACGGCGATCCGTACATCTTGATGAATTTCAAAACCGACGTTTTGAACGACGTGTTCACGTTGACCCACGAAGCCGGTCACTCGATGCACAGTTGGTATTCGTCGAAAAATCAGCCCTTCCAGTATTACGACTACACGATCTTTGTGGCCGAAGTGGCGAGCACGTTCAACGAGCAATTGCTGACCGAGCACTTGCTAAAACATGCCGCCGATGACAACGAGCGTGCCTACTTGATCAACAACGAATTGGACAGCATCCGGGCGACGGTTGTGCGTCAAACCATGTTTGCAGAATTCGAAAAGAAGACTCACGAGATGGCCGAGGCGGGTGAACCGTTGACCGTTGCGTCCTTCCGCGCAACTTATCGCGAACTGTTGGACGCGTATTTCGGCCCCGAGTTCGTCGTCGACGAAGAACTGGAACTGGAATGTTTCCGGATCCCGCATTTCTATCGTGCGTTTTATGTCTACAAGTACGCGACCGGGTTGAGTGCGGCCGTGGCTTTGTCGCGGCGTGTGCTCGAAGGGGGCAAGTCAGAATTGGACGACTACCTGAAATTCCTTTCGGGGGGCTGCAGCAAAGATCCGCTGGATTTGTTGCGTGATGCCGGTGTCGACATGGCCAGCCCCGAACCGGTCAAGACGACGCTGGCACGATTCAAAACGCTGACCGAAGAGCTGGACCAGATTCTTTGAGCCCGACGCAGCCGAAGCCGATCCGCTTGACCAAGAAGTCGCTTGCCGAAGGGGCTGTTCGATTGGCCGAGACGGATCCGGTGCTGCGAAAGATTCATCGCCGGTTCGGTCCGCCGCCGTTGCTGCGACGGGCGGCCACCTATGCGACGTTCGTTCACATCATTCTGGAACAACAGGTCTCGGTCGAATCGGCCAAGGCGACCTTTGACCGGCTGAACGACGCGTGCCGAAACGATCCCAGCCCCCGTGCGGTTCGTGATCTGGGTGACGAGCGACTGCGCCAGTTGGGGTTCAGTCGCCAGAAGGCACGCTACGCACTGGCGCTGGCGGACGCTTGCCTGGCCGGTGAATTTGAGATCGCGGCGCTGTCTCGATGGGACGATGAAACGGTGCGATCACAAATCGTCGCCCAGCTGGGATTGGGGGATTGGTCGGCCGATGTGTATTTGATGATGGCGCTGCAGCGACCGGACGTTTTGCCCTTGGGCGATTTGGCGCTCGTCAAAGGGATCCAGGAGGTCGACCAGACCGAATACCCATCGCGGCAACAGATCGCCGAGCGGGCCGAATCGTGGCGTCCGCTGCGCAGTATCGCCACGCGGATGGTCTGGCAGTGGTATGTTCACCAACGTGGACGCGATATCTTTTAGCGTTCTCTTCAGGTTCAACTCTTCTTTGCGATGGAATTCGATGACGAAATTGACATTTTGCGGGGCTGCCGGAACCGTCACGGGATCGTGCTCGTTATTGGATACCGGCAAGCATCGATTTCTGATCGACTGCGGCCTGTTCCAGGGCAGCAAGACGACTCAGGAGTTGAACTACCAGGACTTTCCCTTCGATCCCGAATCGATCGACTTCCTGATCCTGACCCACGCCCACATCGATCATTCCGGGCTGCTTCCGAAGCTGGTCAAAAAAGGCTTTACCGGCCAGATTTATGCGACCGAAGCGACCTGTGACCTGCTTCGATTCATGCTTCCCGATTCAGCGTACATCCAGGAGTCGGGGGTCAAGCGACACAATCGAAACCTGCGTCGTCGTGGGCTGCCGGCGGTCCAGCCGATTTACACGATGGCCGATGCCGACGCGACGTTGCAGTTGGTGGATCCACACGGGTATGAATCATGGTTTTCTCCCCGCGACGGAATCCACGCCCGGTTTTGGAACGCCGGGCACCTGCTCGGTTCGGCGTCGGTCGAAATTAAGATCGCCCAGCCGGGGGAGAGCGAGGAGTTGTCGCTGCTGTTTTCCGGCGACATCGGGCCGGAAGAAAAAGCGTTTCATCCCGAACCGGACGCGCCGGTCGGCTACGACTACATCGTTTGCGAGTCGACCTACGGCAACCGTGACCGCGATGATTACACGCTGGAAAAACGCCGCGAGGCACTCCGCGACGTCCTGACCACCGCACTCAAGCGCGGCGGCAACGTGGTGATCCCTTCGTTCGCCGTCGAACGCAGCCAGGAACTGTTGCACGACATCGGATACTTGTTGACGCAAGGCCAGATCCCGCAGTCGGATGTCTACTTGGATTCACCGCTGGCCAAGAAGGCGACCGAGGTGTTCATCAAACACGCCGGGGCGCTTCAGGACGTGGAGGTGGACGAAGCGCGGTTGTTCCGCCACCCGCGTTTTCACTTGGTGCATTCGCTTGACGAGAGCAAGGCGATCAACAACATCAAAGGCGGCGCGATCATCATTTCGGCCAGCGGGATGTGCAACGCCGGACGCATCAAGCATCACTTGATCAACAACATCTATCGTCCCGAATGCACCGTGTTGTTCGTCGGATACCAATCGCCGGGGACGCTGGGGCACATCATCAGCAGCGGTGCCAAAGAGGTTCGGATCCACGGCAAATCGTATAAGGTGCGGGCTGACATTCGCGAGCTGGGGAATTATTCCGCCCACGCCGACCAGGGGGAGTTGTTGGATTGGATCAAGGAGCGTTGTCCGATCACCGGCGGATTGTTCCTCAATCATGGCGAAGACGATGCACGTGAGATGCTTCGTGAGTTGTTGGTCAACCGCGGGTTGGACGGCGATCGAATTTATTTGCCCGGGTTCGACGAATCGTTTGAATTGATCGCCGGCACGAAGCCCCTTTCCCAGGGCACGCCCAAGCCGCGGCTGGATGTCGCTCACACGGCCCACGATTGGCACAACGATTACGCCGAGTTCATGCTCTCGCTGACGACCACGATCGAAAAATCGAGCGATCACGAGCGGTATCGATTGCTGAAACGTCTGAAAGAAACGCTCGGTGGCGTGTAAGCGATGTGCTGCTGTGCTTCGTAGCCACGCTCGCCAGAGCGTGGTCCCCATCGGAAGACCACCTTCTGGCGAAGGTAGCTACGGTGAATCGGTGATTGCGAGTTTTGCCCCCCGACTTTCGATCCCACGGGATATTCGGTAAAAAAAACAGGTCAATCCGAATCCATCTGTTCCCCACCGAGACCTGCCTTGAACGTCAGCGATTTTCTTGAACGGCACTACCGCCACTTCAACGCCCGCGAGACCCTGGCCGCGGCACGCTCGTACAAAGACCTGATCGAAAAACGTGACGGCCGCATGATGGTTACGCTGGCCGGTGCGATGAGTACCGGCGAATTGGGGCTTTCGTTGGCCGACATGATCCGCCAGGGCAAGGTGCATGCCGTCACCTGCACGGCCGCCAATCTGGAAGAGGACATCTTCAACCTGGTCGCCCACGACGAGTACCGCGTGATCGAAAACTGGCGCGGGCTTTCGGCCAGCGACGAAGAAGCGTTGTTGGAACAGGGCTTCAACCGGGTCACCGATACCTGTATCCCCGAAACGGTGATGCGGCACATCGAGGGCCGGCTGACCAAGCTGTGGCAACACGCCGCCGATTCGAACCAACCGCGGACGCCGGCGGAGTTCATGTTCGAGTTGTTGGACGATCCGGAATTGCCGCAACACTTCCAGGTCCCGCGCGAAAACAGCTGGCTGGCGGCGGCGAAAGATGCCGGAATCCCGGTGTTCGTCCCCGGCGTCGAGGATAGCACGCTGGGGAATATCTTTACCGCCCGCGTGATCGACGGCACCGTCGCCGGGCATCACGCGATGAAACCCGGCACCGCTCAACTGGAAAAATTGGCCGCCTGGTACCGTGAGACCTCTCCGCAGCACCCGATCGGGTTCTTTCAAATCGGCGGCGGAATCGCGGGCGACTTTTCGATCTGCGTCGTTCCGATGATGCGTCAGGATTTGAAAGAAGATGTCCCGCTGTGGAGCTATTTCTGCCAGATCAGTGATGCCGAAACCAGCTACGGCGGGTACAGCGGCGCGGTGCCGAACGAAAAGATCACCTGGGAAAAGCTCAGCCGCGAAACGCCTAAGTTCATGATCCACAGCGACGCCTCGATCGTCGCGCCGCTGATCTTTGCCTACGTGTTGGGGCTGTAGGGCTTTGCGGTCATCGTGACGTTCACGTAGCTACGCTCGCCAGAGCGTGGTGATCGCAGCGGAGCCCACCTTCTGGCGAAGGTAGCTACGTCTGGCGTCGCCGTCGTCCGATTTTGGCGAAACCTCGCCGACGTTTTAGGGGATCGGTCGCCTGCCCGATGCGCCATTGCCGGTCGACTAATTTACAGAAATCGCCAAGTTTTGCGGCGGTCGTTTCCTGGCGGGCCGATTCAGGGTGATGTCCTGTCGGATCGGACTGAATTCGTTAAATTGCAGTTCCGGCGATGGCCGCGCGCGCCATGTTTGACAGTATCGAAACCTGATTTTCCATTTGGATTACTTTTTGATGACGATTCGGCCCTTTAAAAAACTGTTGGTTGCCAACCGCAGCGAGATTGCGACGCGAGTCTTCCGCAGTGCCACGGAGCTCGGGATTCGAACCGTCGCGATCTATTCTTATGAAGATCGCTACGCCCTGCACCGCTTCAAAGCCGACGAGGCGTACCAGATCGGTGAGCCGGGCGAGCCGATTCGATCGTATTTGAATATCGATGCGATCGTCGCGCTGTGCAAGAAACACGACATCGATGCGGTCCACCCCGGATACGGATTTTTGTCCGAACGACCGGGATTTGCCGACGCGCTGACCAAGGCGGGGATCGTCTTCGTCGGCCCCAGCGTCCGTTCGCTGAACCAGTTGGGGGACAAGATGTCGGCCCGAGAGTTGGCGGAAAAAGCCGGCGTGCCGGTGTTGGGCGGAGAAAACAAACCACTGCGGGACGCGGACGAAGCGGTCGCGCTGGCTGAATCAATGGGATTCCCGGTGATCTTGAAAGCGGCCCACGGCGGCGGCGGCCGCGGGATGCGGGTCATCGAGTCGGCCGAGGAGCTGCCGACCGCACTGGAAGCGGCGATGCGTGAATCGAAGACCGCGTTCGGCAGCGACGAAGTCTTCTTGGAACGCTTTGTCCAACGCGCCCGGCACATCGAAGTGCAAATCATTGGTGACGGCAAAAACCTGGTGCATCTATACGAACGCGATTGCAGTGTCCAGCGGCGTCACCAAAAGGTGGTCGAACTGGCCCCGGCACCCAACCTGCCCCCCGACGTCCGCGACGGACTTTGCGAAGCGGCACTGAAAATCGGTAAGGCCGTCGGTGCGGACGGTTCGTGCTATGAGAACGCGGGCACCGTCGAGTTTCTGCTGGACGTCGATTCGAATCAATTCTTTTTCATCGAAGTCAATCCGCGGATCCAAGTCGAACACACCGTGACCGAGGAGGTCACCGGGATCGATGTCGTTCGCAGCCAGATCTTGATCGCCCAAGGACACAAGCTGACCGACGAGATCGTGGGGATCGGCACCCAGGACAAGATTCGCACCAACGGGTTTGCGATGCAGTGCCGGGTCACCACGGAGGATCCGGCCAATCAGTTCCTGCCCGACTACGGCCGAATCACCCACTATCGTTCGGCGGCCGGGTTGGGCATCCGCTTGGACGCCGGCACGGCCTTCAGTGGTGCGGTGGTCAATCCGTTTTACGATTCGATGCTGGTGAAAGTCACCGCACGCGCGCCCTCGCTGGCCGCGGCGGGATCTCGGATGGACCGTTGTTTGCAGGAGTTCCGGATTCGCGGGGTCAAAACGAACATCCCCTTCCTGTTGAAACTGATCAATCACCCGACCTTTTTGGCCGGCGAAGCGACGACACGGCTGATCGACACGACGCCGGAATTGTTCGAATTGCCCAAGCGACGTGACCGGGCGACGAAGCTGTTGACCTACCTGGCCGAAACGATCGTCAACGGAAACGAGCTGGTCGTCGGACGACCCGTCGCCACGCGTCGAACGCCCGCTCCGGTACCCGAGACCGACCCGCTGGCCAAACCGCCCAAGGGGACCAAGGACATCTTCCGCGAATCGGGCGTCGAAGGACTGGTCAAATGGATCGGCCAACAAAAAGGGCTGTTACTGACCGACACGACGATGCGGGACGCACACCAGTCGCTGTTGGCAACCCGTGTCCGCACCTACGACATGGTGCACATCGCACCGGCCTATTCCCATCTGGCCTCGCAATTGTTCTCGCTGGAAATGTGGGGCGGAGCGACGTTCGACACCAGCATGCGATTTTTGAAGGAATCGCCCTGGCAACGCCTGGCCGACCTGCGCGAGACGGTCCCCAATATCTTGACGCAGATGTTGCTGCGGGCCAGCAACGCCGTCGGTTACACCAACTATCCCGACAACGTTGTGCGGTTGTTCGTTCGCGAAGCCGTCCAGGCCGGGATGGATGTGTTCCGAGTCTTCGACGCGCTGAACTGGGAACAGAACATGCGCGTGGCGATGGAAGCCGTGATCGAGGAAGGCGGGATTTGCGAAGCGTCGATCTGTTACACCGGCGATTTGCAGAATCCACGTCGCACCAAGTACGACTTGGCCTACTACGTCAACTTGGCCAAGCAGCTGGAAAAGATGGGCGCCCACCTGCTGGCCATCAAGGACATGGCGGGGCTGCTCAAGCCCAAGGCCGCGGTCAAGCTGATTCGGGCCTTGCGCGAGGAGATCGGCATCCCGATTCACTTGCACACCCACGACACCGCCGGTATCCAAGCGTCGACGATTTTGGCCGCCGCCGAGGAGGGGCTGCAGATTGCCGATGCCGCACTCGCGCCGCTGTCCGGCGGCACCAGCCAAGTCAATTTGAACTCCCTGGTTGAAGCCCTGCGAGACACCCCGCGTGAAAGTTCGCTGTCGACCGAAGCGTTGACCAATTTGGCAACCTACTGGCAGGCGGCGCGTGAGTTCTACCTGCCGTTTGAAAGTTACGTGCTGCCGGCGACCGGCGATTTGTATGAACACGAAATGCCCGGCGGCCAGTACACGAACCTGTTCCAACAGGCCCGGGCGTTGGGACTGTCGGATCAATGGAGCGAAGTCTGTAAGGCGTATGCCCAGGTCAACGCGTTGTTCGGCGACATCGTCAAGGTGACGCCGACCAGCAAGGCGGTCGGTGACATGGCACTGTTCCTGGTCGCCAACGAAATGTCGGCCGAAGACGTTTTGACAAGCGATCGTTCGCTCGCCTATCCCGCCAGCGTGCTGGATTTGATCGGCGGACGCATGGGGCAACCCCCGGGCGGATTCCCCGAAACGGTGATGAAAAAGATCCTCGGTGATGAACCCGCGCTGACCACTCGCCCCGGCGAGTCGATGCCCGATGCGAACATTGACGCGGCAAAGAAAGAGGTCACCGAATTGACCGGCGAACCGGCCAACGATCAAGCGGCGGTGACCCACCTGCTGTATCCCAAGGTCTTTGACGACTTCGCCGTCCACCAAAAGACCTACGGCGATGTCGCCAAATTGCCCACGCCAAACTTCTTTTATGGCCAAGAACCCGGCGAAGAAATCGCGGTCGATATCGAAAAGGGGAAACGGCTGATCATCCGGTTCTTGACCGTCGGCCAACCGCACCCCGATGGAACGCGGACCGTGTTCTTCGAACTCAACGGCCAGCCGCGTGAAATCACCGTGCACGACAAGTCGCTCGAGCCGGAAACCAAGGCTGCGGTCAAAGCCGACCCCCGGGACGAGAATCAAGTCGCCGCCAGCATGCCGGGCATGGTGATCACCGTGGCCGTGGAAGAAGGCGGCAAGATCAAGGAAGGCCAAAAGCTGATGGTGCTCGAAGCGATGAAGATGGAAACGACGGTCAACGCGCCCCGATCCGGCATCGTCAAAACCATCCACGCCCCGCCGGGAACCCAAGTCGAAGCGGGCGACCTGTTGGCCGTGATCGAGTGATTCGATGCGAAACGCAGACAAGAAAGCGGTGGCGCGGTCCGGTCGCACGAGGTTCCTGAACCGCCTGGCCGCGCTTTCAATCCTCAGTGTGTCCTGGGCCGGCGGCTGGTCCGCCGCCGAGGATCTGCCCCCGATCGAATCGGTCGATGCGGCGACGCGTGCCATGTGGCTGATCGACGGTGGCGTCATCGACTCGGTCACCTCCGAACCGATCGGCGACTTCATCGTCACGCCCGGATCGCTTTCGGTGGATGATTCGGGAAGGTCGACGGTCCGCTGGCGTGACAATCTGAAACGCGAAATGAAAGCCGGGCGTTTGCGTTGGCCACGCACCAGCGGATTCTCCGTGATGCGGTTCCGAGTCACCGCCGACGGCTATCGCCCCGCCGTCACACAGCGGATTTGGCGTGGCGGACCGCACACGCAAATCATGGTGCGGTTGGTCCCGGTCGGCGATGCGGAGGACAGGGGATGAAAACACCTGTTCGCGAGACGTGCAGCTCCGATTCAACGTCGCTACGCTCGCCAGAGCGTGGGATACACTGGGGATCCACCTTCTGGCGAAGGTAGCTACGTGTAATCGGATCGTCGGGCGTCTAGAAGGGCAATGATTTCAGGAATCGTTGACCGAATCGTCCGTAATCTTGTCCATCCACGTCGCCGTCGCCGTCACTGTCCAGGGCGGTGTTAAAACCGGCGTCGCCGCTCGATTTCAGGAAGGTCAGGCCGAAGCGGCCATAGTCTTGACCGTCCACGTCACGGTCGCCGTCGCTGTCTCCGTAGAGTGCAAAGAAGTTGTCGGACGCAACTTGACCGTGCGAGTAGTGGCCGCCTTGCAGGCCGTCATTGTTGCCGTCCATCGTGACGGTGGTTCCCGCCCGACGAACTTTCGACGGATCGATCGTCAATTCGTAATTGCCATCGACCAGGGCCGAATCCAGGCCACGTGTCAGCGCTCCGCTGAACGTCAGCGTTGCCACCGAATTGCCTTGGGGATCAGTCGCGACGACAAACGCCGTCGTCACGACGCCGCCCTCGGGGCCACGCTTCGTGACCTGGAACGCTCCGGGGTCGATGTCGACCAAGCCGTCAAACCGGACGTCGATCTTGGTCAGATTGGAACGTTGGGGACTGACCGAACCACCGCCGAGTGTCAATTGCCCGACCTGTGCCAGATCGACCAGCGTCACCCGCACCTCGGTCGGGCCGACCGAAAGGTCCCAGTCGCTTCCCAGCGGAGGTGTGGGCAAATCGGTGTCGGCAAAGTTCCCGGTGATCGCCGAGCCCTGCATCAACACGAACGAATCTCCGACCGCGGGCGTGACGCCGACCGGCGGTCGGTATTTCAATCCGCCGCCGATGGTGATCGGACCGACCGAATTGATCCGTCCGCCGGACAGTTCGGTCAGCGTCCCCAGCGAGATCGGGTCGGTCGCGTCCAAGGACAATGTCTGATCGCCCACATCCAAGGAACCTTCGACTTGAATCGATTTCATCGCCAGAACACTGACCGGCCCGAGCGTCGAAAGTTGGACTTCGGTCACCAGGCCGCCATCGGTGATTTCGACGGTGGTGGGGGCAACGGGAGGACCGCCCAGTTCGACCGGGGGCGCGGCAACGCTACCGACGTCGGACAGGATGACGGCGTTTGAGTTTCCGGTTCCACGGATGGTCACTGAATCAGATTCGTCGGTGCCATCGATCGCGATCCCGTCAGGAAATGAAAAGTACCCGCCGCTGGTAAAGTCGATGTCGAAAGTGTCGATACCGTCGGTGGCGACCAACGTCAACGACTGGGTCGTCAGCACGGGTTTGGACAACAGGACCGCACCGCCGTTGCCGTTGTCAATCAGTTCGACGCTCGGCCCGTTCTGGCGAAGCGTGACGTCCGGCGAGGTCGGGGGCAGGCTAAAGACGACGTCTTCACGGATGGTGATCAAGTAGTCTTCGACTTCTCCGTCATCGGCCAAACCGGTCGGATCCAGGTCGCCGGCGGTGCTCAGCCGCACCCGCGCGTAGGTCTGCCCCAACGTCATCGTCGGCGGCACGTTGTAATTGAGTGTCTGGAGTCCGGCGACCACATCAACGCTGTCCAGGATCTGTTCGGCGGCGTCCCAGGTGCCATCGGCGTTGAAGTCGATCCAGGCGTCGACTTTGGCCGACGATCCGTTTTGCAGGTCGACGTTCACACCGGCGGTCGATGGACCAAGTTTCAGTGTCCCGAACAGCACGCCGTCTTCGTCGTCTCCGTCACCATCGGCAGCGGTGGACGGCAGAGCATCCGGTTCGCTATCGCGCGAGGGGCCAAGTCGCGGTCCGACGGCCAGGTGCGTGGCTCCGTCGTCAACCAGCAACGTCGCGTAGGATTCCGGGGCGTCACCGAGATCCGCGAGCACGGTTTCCAGCCAGACGAATCGATTGTCAAAACTGGACACACCGACGGCATCCAGGTCACCGTCTTGATCCAGGTCGCCCAGTTCGATTCGCCTCGCGCCGTTGACAAAGTAGTCGATCGATCGCTGGCGGAAGTTTTGGTTGCCGTCGTTCAGAAAGACGTACATCACGTAGTCGTCGCGCGAGGCGACCAGCAAGTCGATGTCGCCGTCCAAGTCGACGTCTCCCGGAGTGACATCGAAGGCGTAAGATTCTTCCATCGGGATCAACCGCTCGGTGAAGTTACCGGCGCCGTCGTTTTCGAACCACGTCAGATCGTCGGTGAACGCGCCGATGGCGATGTCCAGGTCACCATCACCGTCGATGTCGGCCGTTTTCACCGACGACGCACCGTACGCGGAGGTGGAGATGATTTTTTCGACGAAGTTCTCGTTGCCATCGTTTTGGTACCAAGCGATCTTGTCATCACTGTAGGATGCGCCGACAACATCCAGGTCTCCGTCTCCGTCGATGTCTGCGGTTGCCACGCTGTAGGCAAGCCTGGCGTTGGAGGAAATTACTTTCGGGGTGAAGTTTCCGCTGCCGTCGTTCTGGTACCAGGCGATCTTGTCGTCATACCCGCTGGCCGAGAGCAGGTCGATGTCGCCGTCTCCGTCGACGTCGGCCGTGTGAACGTCGTTCAGGCCGGCGGCATCCAGCGTCACCACTTGTTCGGCGAAGTCGCCGTTGTCGTTGCGGTACCAGGCGACTTTGCCATCGAAATAGGAACCGCCGACGATGTCCAGGTCGCCGTCGCCGTCGATGTCGGCCGACTCGACGCTGGACGCACCATCGGCGGACGTCGTGACGATTTGCGGCGAAAATGCCTGGGATCCGTCGTTTTCGTACCAGGTGATCTTGTCGTCGTTGAAGCTCGCGCCGATCACATCGATGTCGCCATCGCCGTCGATGTCCGCCAACGTCACGTCGTAGGGCACGTAGGGGGAGGAAACGATCTCGTTTTCGACAAACGATTCGTTGCCGTCATTTTCGTACCAGGCGATCTGGTCGTTGCCGTTGGAGGCACCGAGCACGTCCAAATCGCCGTCACCGTCGACGTCGGCGACTTCAACGTCCAGAGGGGCATCCGCATTGGCATCGATCACGCCTTCGCTAAAGTTTTGGTTGCCATCGTTCTCGTACCAGACGATCAAATCATCGCCGTAGGACGTGGCAAACACATCCACATCGCCGTCCTGGTCGATATCGGCCGCCGAGACGTGCGTCGGATAATCGAGCGAGGTGGTGATCGCGTGCTCGGTGAAATTCTGGTTGCCGTCGTTTTCGTACCAAGCAATCTTGTCGTCGGACTGGGACGCGCTGAGCACGTCGAGATCGCCGTCGGAATCCACGTCAGCCACCGCGACGCCCAGTGCACCACTGGCATTGGTGCTGATGACGTGCTTGGTGAACGACGCCGAACCGTTGTTTTCATACCAGTTGATCGAATCATCGACCGTGTGTGCGGTGAACACGTCCAGGTCTCCGTCACCGTCGACATCGGCGACCGCCAGACTTTTGGCCGCACCGGCGGAGGGATCGATCACGTGGACGGTGTAGGGTTCGGCCCCGGTGTTTTCATACCAGAGAATTTCGTAGCTGAATCCGGCGCTCAAAAAATCGAGGTCGCCGTCACCATCGACGTCGCCCGTGGCGACACTGAGCACGCCACGATCGTCCGGCGAAACGATGTGGGGCGAAAAATTTTCGGCTCCATCGTTTTCGTACCAGACGATGTTCTGGCCGAAATACGAGACCGCAATGACGTCCAGATCACCGTCATTGTCCATGTCTTGGACCTCGATCTCTTCCGGTTCATCACCCTGGTCACTGATCAACCGGCGGGTGAAGTTTTCGTTTCCGTCATTCTCGAACCACTCGAATCGATTCGAATACCCCGATGCACTGAGAACATCCAGGTCGCCATCGCCATCCAGGTCCGCCGACTTGATCGCCGCAACGCCCAGGGCTCCCGGCGAATTGATGTTGCTGCCGATAAACATCGGCGACATCGGAATCGGTGGTTGGATAGTGACTTGGTAATCTTCGACTTCACCGTCGGGAGCCTCGCCGGTCGGCGACAGCCCTCCAACACTGCTCAGACGAAACCTCGCATAGGTCGTCCCGACCAGCGCGTCGCGCGGGATTTGGAAGGTTAGCTGATGGTCAAAGACGCGGACTTCGGCGGACTCGAGAATCTGCTCTTCCGGATCGTCCCAGTCACCGTCTTGGTTGAAGTCGATCCAGGCGTCCAGGAAAACCCAGTCGGGTTGGTTGGAGTTGCTTTGCACATTCACCGTGACCTCGGCGTCAAAGGCGCGCACGTGCAGCGGGCCGAACGTGACGCCGTCATCATCGGCTCCGTCGCCGTCGGCGGTTGCGGAGGGCGATCCGTCCGGCTCACCGTCACGCGATGCACCGAGTCGATGACCGACGGCGACGTGGGATGCCCCGCCGGCGGCGATCAATGTCGGATAAGGTTCCGGGGCATCGCCGTAGTCGGGGGAACCGTTTTCGAACCACAGAACGTTGTCACCGTAGCGGCCGCCGACGACGAAATCCAGTTTGGCATCGCCATTGAAGTCATCGATCGCCAGCGCGCTGGCACCGTTGGCCGAATCATCGCTGATGACATGTTCGGTGAACGCGCCGGCCCCGTTGCCCAGGAACACGCGAATCGTATCGTTGAGTGAAGAGGCCAGGATATCGATGTCGCCGTCGGAGTCGATGTCCGCAGTCGCGACGTCGAACGCGCGGTCGGCCAAGGTGGTCAAAACGTGCGGGGTGAAGTTCTCGTTGCCGTCATTCTCGTACCACGCGATCGTGTCGTCGAAATTCGATGCCGCGACCAGATCCACGTCGCCGTCGCCGTCTGCATCGAACGCGCCGACCGCGAGAGCATTGTCGGCCGAGATGCTGATCACATGCTGCGTGAAGGTTTCGCTTCCATCGTTCTCGTACCACGCGATCGTATCGTCGTTACCCGATACGCCGACGACATCGAGGTCGCCGTCACCATCAACGTCGGCCGTCGTCACATCATTGGCACCATCGGCGGTCGAACTGATGACGTGTCGCGTGAACGTTTCGTTGCCGTCGTTTTCGAACCAGGCAATCGTGTCGGAGAAAAAAGCGGTGCTGAGGACATCCAGATCGCCATCCCCATCGACATCGGCCACCGCGACACTCGTCGCGTTGGTTTCGATCGCACTGATCTCGTGTTCGGTGAAGTTCTCGCTGCCATCATTTTCGAACCAGCGAATCTTGTGGTCGTATTTTGACGCGCTGATGACATCCGTGTCCCCGTCGCCGTCCAGGTCCGCGATCGCGATGCCTTGGACGCCATTGGCGTTGGTGGCAATCGTGTTTCCAAAGAACACGCCGTTCCCATCGTTGTTGTACCAGCGAATCGAATCGTCGCGATACGACGCGACCACCACGTCGTTGTCGCCGTCCCCATCGACGTCGCCCGACACGACGCCTAGCGGTCCATCGACCGTCCCGCTGCTGAGTTCATGCTCGACAAAGGTCGCTCCGGGCACGGGGGGCGGCAATGGCGAAAACTCCAGGTCGCCGGCGAGCAACATCCGCTGCTCCAGTCGTTCGCCAAAGACTCTTCTGCGATCACGCCGGACACTCGTTTTTTTCCGGCCGTACTTCTTGATGCCTGATTTCCTTGGTTTCATAGAACAGCGGTGACGATCGTGTCGGCAGGGGGGATTGGGAGGTCCGGTGGTGGACGCATTCTACCTACTCGGTCGGCCTGATGTGCCCCACACGGAAAACGCACTCGGATTCATCCCGATGCGATCGTGATGCGTCTGACCTCACCGCCCGACGGGACGCCGTCGCTCGGCGGCCCCCAACAAGGACCGTCCCGGCCCTCCCCTCGCCGAGCTTGACCTTCCCTTCCTGGGAGGGTTTCGTCTTAACTTGGTGCATGCCCCGACAGCGCTGTCGCTCATTTCCAGGGCGAGTTGGGGCTCCGTGTAGCGCGCCCCTTCATTCTGCGCCCCATCATCCTGCCCTCCAACATTCTGCCCTACAACATTCTGCAATCTCAT
>NZ_JACEHH010000065.1 GCF_014154935.1 Stieleria mannarensis | reverse complement strand
GAGCGAGCGGCCCAGGGGGTTACCCCGCGTCCATCACGCTCCGGTCTGCACGACCGGTTGGGTGTGACGGTCGCTGCACAAGACGACCAGCAGATTGGAAACGAGCGTCGCCCGCTGGGCCGCATCGAGCTGGACGATGTTGTCGCGGTTGAGATGCTCCAGCGCCATCTCCACCATCCCAACCGCACCGTCGACGATCTTGGTCCGAGCCGCAACGACGGCGGAGGCTTGTTGTCGCTGCAGCATCGCGGCAGCGATCTCCGGCGCATAAGCCAAGTGGCTGATCCGCGCCTCCAAGACTTGCACCCCAGCCTTCTCCAACCGATCCTGGATGTCTTCGCGCAGCCGGTCACAGATTTCATCGGTGCTGCCGCGCAAGGACTGTTCGTCGTCGCGACTGTCGTACGGGTACCGTGTCGCCAAACTCCGTAGCGCGGCCTCGCTCTGGACTTCGACAAAGTTCTCAAAATCATCGACTTCGAACAACGCTTCTGCCGTGTCGACGACCTTCCACACCACCACTGCGGAGATTTCAATCGGGTTCCCATCGCGGTCATTGACCTTCGAGGGCTTTCCCGGCGTCCGCGTCTTTGCCTGCGTCACAACGCCTTCCTTGTTTTTCGTTTCCGGTTTGGTCGACGAACCGGTTTCGAAATTGCGAACACGTAAGCTGACTTTCATTTTTCGATAGAAGGGATTCACCCAAACGAACCCCGATCGTTTGACCGTGCCTTTGTATTGGCCGAACAGCAGCAGGACTCGGGAGTTGTTCGGCGCGATGGCCATCAACCCGAACAGCGTGACGATCCCGGTGATCAACATCAACACGCCCGCCGGGATCAGGATCGGTGCGAAGGGTGCGTTGATCGCCCCGGCGACGATACAACAGGGGGCCGCGACGATCAGACCGATGCCAAATAGCAACGGTCCCCAACCGGGAATCGCGTCGACGACCCGCTCATGGTGATGGATTCCTTCGGGCGGGGGAATGTTGGTCATCGTTTTGCCTTGTTGGTCGAGTGAGAGTTTTGCCATACGAAGTTGAAGAGGGAATAGTCCCAAAAGGAACGAATTCGGGGCGCACAGGATCTGGTTTAAATCGCCACTTTACCGCTCGATCTGCACTATCATTGAAACCCAGCCTGTTTTGGCCCGAAACCTGAGACTTTTCACGAACGGAATTGCTGCATGAGCCCATCGTCCGACAATCACGATCACCAGGAGACGACCAGTCTGCCCAATCAGGTGTCATCGTGCGAAGAGCGAAAGGAGGCGATCGCCCAATTCGTCACGACCATCCGCAATCCCGAAGCGCAGGTCGGACAGCACATCATCCAGGCGCTCCAGCACCAAGACACGGTCGCAGTGTTGACCACCGTCGCACTCGGGGCGGACGGCCAGCAACGTGTCATTTCGGTGGCTCTGGACCCCGAACGGATGGCGCAGGTCCAAGAGATCTTGACCGCCGCCGAAGCCGAACGCGACACCGAAGAACCCTGTTTCGGTTTTCATTGTCTGATGAAACCCAAGCACTAGCGTTACAATGAATCGCATGATCCGAACCGGTCGCGGCATCCAGACCAGCGGCTTTTCTTTCTCGAGGGTGACGGCGATGTTCCATCGAACCGCGATACGACTGATCAGGACGTGGGCGTTCGTCGTCCTGTTGGTGACCGGCGTTGCCTGGTCCCGACCGCTCGCCGCTCAGGTACAGCTGCCAGCCAAACCGGCCAATGAGAGGAGGAACGATCAACCAACAGACAATGACGCCAAAGACAATGACGCCAAGTCCAAGGCCAAGTTCATCGCCGCGCTCGATGACATCGAGGCCCAGATCGTCGAACAAGAGCGATACGGTGAATACGGAACCGCGGAATTAAAACAGTATGTCCAGGAACTGGAGCGAGAATACTTTGCCAACCAGGATGCACTGGAAAGGCTGGATGAATCGGAGACCGCCGGCGGCAACAGACGCCGCAAGGATTTGACGGCCCGGCGACAACACCTTGCACTACTCCTGTGGCAACTCAAACGAACCGGATCGCAAATCGGTCAACCCGGTTTTGACAGCCGCAAGCTGACGACGCAAACGCACAAGCTGCTCGGCGAGCACCGCAGCGTGATGCGTGACGCGAATCTGATGAAGCGTTTTCAGGCGATCACGCGGCGACTGTCACTGCTCTCTCGGCAAAGGATCACGAACAGCCAACTGCACTACAACTTTTATTTCGTGCATCCCAGTCGTCCCGCCTCGGATCGGAACGCGCCCCCGATTCCCGCCCCGGCCGCCGGTGATGGCAGGTTCCCCAACGGTCCGATCCAAACGCTCCGGGAACCAGTCAGCAATCTGATCGGACTCCGCTGGCGCGACGGCCGCCTGAACTGGGATGAAACGCACTGGGAAATCCCGTTTGCCGGTTTTGATCTGGAAACAGTTCAGCGGCAAATCCACAGCGAACTGAAAAAGCGTGGCGTCGAAGTTCCCGAGGAGGATCGCATCGTCGCCCAGCGCAATCGGCGTTTGTTCGACACCCCGCGAGCGATTCTGTTGTTCCAGGACTTGCAGCACATCGCCGCCAACGGGAAACCGCCCAGCCGCTCGTATTCGACCAGTGGCACTTCGGCGCGCAGCCGGTTCACCGTCGGCGACATCGAAGCATCGATCGACATTTCACCGCAGAAACGAGAGTTCACCCTCCGCGAGGATTCCGGCCCCAGTCGGACGTTGCTGATCCGTAGTGAAAACGACCAACGCTTGCGTGTCAGTCTGATCGGAGAACACATTCTGTTGCTCGATCAATATGCCGATGGCTCGGTCCGCTGGGTCAGTATCGGCGACGAGGTGATCAGCGAAAAAGCGAGCTCGCTTGCCAAGCTGTACGCCGACCACCCCGATCGCGTTGAAAGCGAATTGTTCGCACGGCTCCGGCATTGCGGTGTCCAAACGCCGCTGCAACGGTTTGATCGCCCGCTGGTATCCCGACTCCTGGATCAAATCAAGGGCGTCGACCGGCCAACCCAACAACGATTCGACCAGCTGGTCACTCAAATCGACAGCGGCAATTTTTCCGACCGCCAAAAGGCCTACCGCGAGTTGTCCGACAACGTCGAAACCTATTCGACGTTGCTGCTTGGGACCAGCGACGAGGACGGCCGGTCGGCCGAAGCGACCGCGCGGCTGGCAGAGCTGCGAAAGCAATCGGGTGAGCGATTCCTCGAATTGGACCGGCTGATCGAATCGACCGGCTGGCTGAACGATCCGCGTTATTTGATCGAGTTGGGCGGGCGCGTTCGCGGCGACCGATCCGGCCTGATCGGCCAACGACTTGAATTGATCACCGGCCAATCGTTCGGCAAGGACTGGCAGCAGTGGCAACGCTGGTTCGCAGGGCGACGGTAGCTTCGTCTTCGATTGGCCCGGACAGTCGCCGTCCTCTCCGAGGTCGGCGCGGGGCATAGCTTCGCTTTTACGCGCTCGCCGAGTTCGGAGAACACGGCGACTCTCCAGACGCATCGGCACTCAAGAAATTGAGTTGCGATAGACGACAGAATGCCGATCCCGCCTTACCGTCCGGGCCAGTTTTCCCACCAGGCTTGGAACAGCCGTAATTGGTCGAGGGCATAGCGTTCTTGCGACGAACTCAAGTGGTCGGTTTCCAGTGCGGGTCGGCGATAGATCGGATCGATGGTTTCCGAAGCGATCAGACGATAATACAGCGTCAGATCGGGGCCTTCGTCGTATTTGGACAACACCGCCAAGGCTTCGTCCAATTCTTGCGCGTACCGCCGTGCTTCGCAATCGCCTTCGGCAGCGCGGCGGCACAGGTCGACCAAGTGCAACACTTGGCTGGGCAAACAGTTCCCGATTCCGGTGATCGCGCCCTGTGCACCACAACGCACGAATCCGAAATACACCTGCGTGTCGACGCCGACCAACAGCAACCCGCCGTCATCGGACGATGTGATGTGTTCGGCGGCGTATTGAAGGGATTCGGCGCCGCCGAACTCTTTGAACCCGACCAGATTCGGATAGTCGCGACGGAGCTGTCCGTAAAGTCCCGCTTTGGTTTGGTATCCGTAGTAGGGGCTGTTGTAGATGACCGCCGGCAATTGCGGGGCGGCAGAGAGCACGCGGGCAAAATGGTCCGCCTGTGCGGCTTCGGAAATGCCGCGTGAAAGCAAGCGTGGGATCACCATCAAACCGGCGGCACCGACCTGGGCGGCGTGAGCGGCATGTTCGGCGGCAACCATCGGACTTTGCGATCCCGTCCCCACGACCACCTTCAGCCCCGCGCCGACCAAACGGGCGACGCCTTCGCGACGCTGGTCATCGGTCAGCAACGGCCAATCGCCCATCGACCCACAATACACGACGCCCGTCATTCCGGCATCGACCAGATTGGATGCGTGACGCACCATGGCGTCAAAGTCTGGTCGGCCGTCATCGCCGATCGGGGTCATGATCGCCGGCAGACAACCGCGAAACACACGATCGTCAATGTCCGAGGCCGATGGGGTTGCTGTGGTCATCGCTTTTTTCAGTTCCTGGGAAAGTCGTCGGGTGTCAAAAGAGTGATGGATGTGAAAGTCGTCATTGTGACCGTTAAAAACGATCGACGCGATACGGCGACGGATCAACGTGCGGCGTTCGCCCGAGCACCAGTTCGGAAGCCAACTGCCCGGTCGCCGGACCGGTCGCGATGCCGATCATTCCGTTGCCGGCGGCAACCCATGCGTTGCCCGCCCGCGGCGAGGCGCCGATGCAAGGCAATCCGTCGGGCATCATCGGCCGCCAACCGGCCCACGGTTGCTCGGCCGCCTCGGGCAGTTCCACTCGCAGGTGCCGCCGCGCCGAACGCTTGAGCAGGTCGATCCGCGATACCGGGATCGACCGATCAAACCCGGTCAACTGCATCGTCGAACCGATCCGAAACGAATCCCCCAGCGGCGTCACCGCGACATGGTCGTCCTCGAAGATCAGCGGCGTCTCGGGCATCCCGGTCGCGTCGGCGTAGGTGACCGAATAGCCCTTGCCGGGGATCACGGGAATGCGACAGCCGAGTTCCCTGCCCCATTTCGAAGCCTCCGCGCCGGTTGCCAGGACGAAGGCATCGGCCGAGACGAGTTCGCCCTGCGTTGTCGTGACCGACGCCAATGCGGCGCCGCTGAACTGCATCGACGCGATCTCCGTCTGCTCGCGGATCATCCCGCCGCCGTGCTCGATCTCACGACGCAGCTGCGCGAGCAACTCGCTGGGAGACAGATGCGCGTCGTCGGGAAAATGCCAACCGCCGGCCAACGATTCCCGCAGCGTCGATTCCAGCTGCAACACGTCGTCACCGTCATACCGATCCAGACGAAGCCCGAAGTCGCGCCGCAACTGTGCCGCAGCCTCTTCATAGGCTTCGAAATCGCGAACCGATCGATACACCAACAACAACCCACGCTGCTGCCACTTGATTTTCGCCGCGTTGCGATCGGCAAACGTCTGGTATTGGCCCCGCGACGATTTCAGCAACGCGTGACGGGCGGCCGATGCGTGTTGAAAATCGTTCGCGTTGCAATGTTTCCCAAAACGAGCCAGCCACCACCACAACGTCGGGTCCCAACGCGGCGTGATCGACAACGCCCCACCGGATCGCGCCATCATGCGGATTCCATTGGCCACCGCTCCGGGGGCACAGAGTGGATGCACATGGCTGGGGCAAATGTAACCGCAGTTGCCACTGGACGCTCCGCTGCCGATCCGATCTCGCTCCAACAGCGTGACCGCGCATCCGGCTTTCGTCAGGTGCCATGCCGTCCAACACCCGATGATGCCGCCGCCGATGACAATCACATCCGCTCGCGTGCTCATGGGTTTGATGCTCCGATCCCAAACCGCAAGTCATCATCGGGGTCAAACACTTGACGCGTTTCGGCGATCACGTGGGCTCGCCCTCGGATCGTGACGCGAACGTGATCCCCTTCATGCGGGTCCGCCACCGGTTCGTAGGTCGCGACGAACCGGCTGCCGGTGATCGATTCCTGAATCCACTCGACTCCGGATTGCAGCGTTCCATCAGCGGCCAGACAAGCCAGTTTGGCCGACGTGCCGGTGCCACAGGGCGAGCGATCGTAGTGACCGCCGGGGCACAAGACGAAATTGCGACACCCGACCGCTTCGGGCTCGTGTTGATCCGTTGCGGCGGAAAGCGAATCATACAATTCGACGTGATCGATGACCGCCCCGTTCTCGCCGCGGATCTGGTGTCGGTCCAACGCGTCGCGAATCTGTTGGGTGCGGTCCATCAGTTCTGCGACCGTTCCGCTGTGAACCGATGTGTCATGCGTCAGATAGAACCAGTTTCCGCCATAGGCAATGTCGCCGGACACACGGCGACCGTCACGACATTCCAGCGACACGTCCTGGCGGAAACGTCGGCTGGGGACACCGGTGAATCGGACGTCGTGATTCGGTAACAGGGTTGCCTGGACGATTCCGGCCGGGGTCGCGAATTGATAGGTGCCCGGCAAAATCGCTCCCTGATAGCGGAGCGCTTCGACGACTCCGATCAACCCGTGCCCACACATGCCCAGGTAGCCGACGTTGTTAAAAAACACGATGCATCCGGTCCGCGACACGTCGTCCGGCGGCGCGACCACCGCTCCGACGGCATACTCGGTCCCACGCGGCTCGCGGGTCAGCGCCGTGCGAACCCAGTCGAAGGGCCCGCGCAATTGTTGCAGCCAGTGCTCGGGAGCGCGGTCGCAAAGCTGCAGATCGGCCGCCGACACGATGCGTGTGATCTCACCGCCTGTGTGGGTGTCTAGAACAGAAAAGGAATCGGGCATAGGCTGAAACGTGTGGGACCACCGCGGCGGTTTCTGGCGTTCGAAACCAGCGTTTTCCCGCAGGCGTGTCGGACGGCAATCACTATAGTGGGTTGCCGGAGACGCGAATTGACATCACGAGGCAGCGGGAGCCAAAAATTGCGCACACCCCACGCAGCAGACAGCGGCGACCCCAGAGAGTCACTCGCCGGGCGGCTGGCCGATCCCTTCGTCAGCGAAGCGGTGTTTGACCACCTGACGGACATTGTCTATTTCGTCAAAGACCGCCAAGGGCGTTATGTGGTCGTCAACGACACCCTGGTTGAGCGCAGCGGTGCAAATCAAAAAAGCGACTTGATCGGCAAGACGTCCGAAGAAGTCTTTGGCGGGGAATTCGGAAGCGGGTTCCTGGATCAAGACCTGTCCGTCATCCAATCCCAACAGCCCTTGATCGACGAACTGGAACGCCATGTTTATCCGTCGAACGTCACCGGCTGGTGCCTGACCACCAAATTGCCGCTCAAGGGCGCCGACGGATCCGTCGTCGGCGTGGTGGGGATGTCACGTGACCTTCAATCACCCGGCGAAGACGCGAGCGACCTGAATCAGCTGGCCGACACCATCGACTACATCAAACGCCATTTGGAAACACCGTTGCGAACGGCGGAATTGGCCGATCGGGTCGGCATGTCGTCCTATCAACTCGACCGACGCTGTCGCGAGGTCTACGGAATCTCATCCTCCCAACTGGTGTTGCAGTTGCGGATGAGCGCCGCAGCGACCAAGCTACGTCAGACCGACGATTCGATCGTCTCCATCGCGCTCTCGTCCGGCTATAGCGACCAAAGCGCGTTCACACGTCAATTCCGACGCACCTTCGGTGTCTCACCCGGAAAGTTTCGCGCCCAACAATCAAACTGATGATGTACTTTGCTCGACAGCCCCATTTTCTCGTAGCGACGTTCACCAGAGTGTGGAAGATGCTGTGGATCCACCTTCTGGCGAAGGTAGCTACGTGTGTCCGGCTCGTTGTTGTCTGCGTTTCGGCGCTGCTGCTGACCCCGACTTCCCATGCCGATGACTCGGTTTCCCGGCCGGCGGACGCGACACTACGCGCGTTGATGGATCGCGTTTGGGAATTCGAGCTCGACGAGTATCCGCTGCTGGCGACCGATGTCGGCGATCCGCGCGGACAAGACCGGCTGGCCAGCAACACCGCCGCCGATTTCGAGCGTCGTGACCAGGCCCGCGCCGAGTTTTTGCAATCGCTCGACGCGATCGATCTCCAGTCGCTCGATGCCGAAGACCAGGTCGACGTGGATCTGTTGCGGCGCAAACTGGAAACCGAGCGGACCGATTACCGGCTGGGTTTGCACCTGATGCCGATCAACAATCGCGAAGGATTCCACATCGGGCTGCCCGAGTTGCCGCGGCAGATGAATCCCGATTCACGCCAGGATTTTGAAAACTACATCGCACGGCTGAACGAGTTTCCCCGTTATGTCCAGGAACAAATCGCACTTTTGCGTCGCGGCGTCGAAGCCGGTTTGACGCAACCGGCCATCATCATGCGTGACAGCGTTCGGCAGGCACGGGCCCATGTGGTTGACGATCCCGAGCAGTCGCTGTTTCTGACGAATCTGGCCGAAGAATCGATCGCCAAATTGTCCGAAGAGGACTGGAAACAGCTGCGTCCGGAATTGATCCAGGCGATCGAAAACAGCGTCATCCCCTCCTTTCGTGCCTTCGCGGACTTTTTGGACCAATCCTACGTGCCGGCCTGTCGCGGTGGCATCGCCGCACGATCCCTGCCCGGCGGACGGGAACTGTACCAGGCCCAGATCCGCAAGTTCACGACGCTGGCGATGACACCCGATGAACTGCACCAGACGGGGATTCGTGAGAACGCGCGGATTCGATCCCAGATGATCGCGATCAAAGAACGCGTGAACTTTGACGGTGACCTGCAAGCGTTCTTGGCGCACTTGCGGACCGATCCGAAGTTTTATCCCAAGACCAAAGAAGAATTGCTCAAGGAAGTCGCCTACATCTTGAAACAAGTCGACGGCCGGCTCCCGACGCTGTTCGGCAAGCTGCCTCGAACGCCTTATGGGATCCGAGAAGTCCCCGATTATGTCGCGCCGCAAACGACCTCGGCCTATTACTGGCCTCCCGCGACCGACGGATCACGAGGCGGTTTCTACTACGTCAACACGTACAACCTGTCCGCCCGTCCGCTGTACCAACTCGAGGCGCTGTCGTTCCACGAAGCGGTCCCGGGCCACCACCTGCAACTCGCCCTGCAAGCCGAATTGGAAGGGCTGCACCCGATCCGAAAGCAGAGCAACTTCACGGCGTTCATCGAAGGCTGGGCGTTGTACAGCGAAAATCTGGGTGGTGAACTGGGATTCTATAAAGACCCGTACCAGGAATTTGGTCGATTGAGCATGGAAGCGTGGCGGGCGAGTCGATTGGTGGTCGACACCGGCATCCACGCCAAAGGTTGGCCCCGGCAGCAAGCGATCGCCTACATGAAAGAGAACACGGCGCTTTCAGAGCACAACATCGTCGCCGAAGTCGATCGCTACATCGGCTGGCCCGGACAAGCCCTGGGATACAAGGTCGGTGAGCTGTTCATCACGGACCTGCGGACACGCGCCGAAAAACAACTGGGTGATGCATTCGACGTCCGCGAATTTCACGACGAAGTCCTCCGCTCCGGATCCATCCCCTTGCCGGTCCTGGAACGTAAGATCCAAAGCTACATCGAACGGAAATCGCCTCCAACGACCGTCCAGCCTACGACTGAACCCCAACGTGACGAATCCAAGTGATCTGGCCGGTTGAGTAAGAGATGGTCGGTGGATCGGTGTACGACGTCCTTTCTAGGTCGTGTCGCGCAGAGCCCCACGGGCGGTCGCCTATCGCTGCGAGGGACATGAAATAGATTACAGAACAATTTGTTTTTCAGAAAAGTGATGTAGCCCAACAAGACATAGGGCATTGGCCTGTTTTCGACGCAGATCGCGTCCCTCGACTTTCACCGCAGAGCGGTGCCACAACACAGCCCGGGGTCGCGAAGCGCACCCCGGGGCCTGGAAAAAATGAGAATCGGAACCCCATCGGGGTTCAACAAACGAGGCAATGCCAACGGACCGCGAGACGGTCGCGTGACTCGGTGGGCGAGTGTTGTTCAACCCCGTTGGGGTTGGCGGGCTTGGTTCGTCTGATCTTGGGGTGCGCTACCGCGACCCCAAGCTTTGTTGTGACACGCCGTTGGCGTGCAACCGCGATGCGGTTGGTGTTGTAATTGTTTCGCGCAACGCCGCTCGACGTGAAATGCACCAGAAACACATTTGACGCCCCAAGCAGCGCGGGGAGCTCCAGCAGGCGACGGCCCGGAAAGGCCATCGTACTCAAAGAGAAGCATCTCGCTAGCGACTCACTTTCGTGTCACCAAACCGACGCCGACGATCGCGGTTCCCATCCCGACGAAGTGCCACGGTGACGACGGTTCCCCCAGGACGCCGATCGCTAACAACATCGTCAACACCGGACCAACACTGCCGATCACCGCCGTCCGTGTCGCACCGACCCGCATGATCGCCTCGTTGATCATGAAGCTGGGGATCAAGGTGCAAACGATCGCCAACACAAATCCGTACGCATAGACGACTGGCGATGCGGTGATCAATTGCGACACCTCGCGGGTCGCCAAAAAGTGCAGACCGATGAACCCCGTCGATCCGATCATCGCCAAACTCGTAAATCGGCGACTGCCCATCACCGCCATCGTCGGCTTGGCCAGCAAGATATAAACCGCATAGCTGACCGCCGCACCGCTGACCAGCACGACGCCCCAGGTGACCTGAGTTCCGTCGGCGACCAGTCGTTCTTGGCCATACATGATGGCGACGCCACAGTAACACAACACGATCGACAGAATGATCCGCCGGTGCAAGCGTTCACCGAGGAACAGCCAGGCCAGGATCGCGACGATTGCGGGATAAACAAACAGCGTCAATCGCTCCAATTGGGCGGTGATGTACTGTAACCCGCTAAGATCCAAATACGACGCCAGGTAATAGCCCAAAAAACCCATCCCGATCGCCCGCATCACCAGCGGCCGACCGATCGGCCGGGTCGCCGGATCACAATGCACCTGCCACAGCACGCCGACATAAAACGGTAGTGCAAAAGCGAGCCGGATCACCAGCAACATCGTCGGCTCGGCGCCGGCGGCGAACGCCAATTTGATGAAAATTGACTTGAGCGCGAACAGAAACGTCCCCACGACCGCCAATAGAATCCCCGACGCGAATCGGCTGGGAGGGTCATCGCCTGAGTCGTTCAATGGACGGTTCGCATGACAGGGGGGAAACGAGAAAGCAGGATCGAACATGATGATCCCTCTGGCTCGACAAACCCGCAGCGCCAAAGGTTCGCGCCTTAGCACTCCGGTAGACGGTAGTGGACGACGCGAGGAGTCCTCGCGGTACGCAAGCCGAATGGACTCGTCGCCTCGTCCACTACCCGCAAGCGCTGCGGCGGAATACGAGTGCTTTGTCAGCTTGTGGGAAAAGCCGCCCGCCGGTCGATCACGCAAGTAAATCTCTGACGATCGTTCCGTGCACATCGGTCAATCGGAAGCGTTCTTCCGCGACGACCGGAATCACACACAAACCAATCATGCCGGCGAAGAAAAGACGGATCATGGAATCACAATCGTCCAAGAGGCGGAGGGAAGGTGGGAGAGCGGAGCCCCACCAGTCTACCGAAAACAACGCCGTTTCACTCGGCCCCGCTTATCGTTTTGGCCGTCTTTTTTCCCGCCGCGATCACCGGGGCGATCCCGACGCCGCGTAAGGCGTTGGTGACCAGATGCAGGTGCGGAATCTGTGCCATCGCGGCTTCGATCGCTTCGACGCGTTTCAAATGACCGACGTGGTACTGGGGCATGGCATCGTTCCATCGAACGACGCGGGCAAGCGTTTCCCGGCCGGTCATTCCGATCAGCTCGGCCAGCTCACCGCGAACCATGTCAACCAGTTGGTCGTCGCTCTGCTGCAACAATTCCGGCTGCAGCGCCCCTCCGACAAACACTCGGATGATCACATGGTCCTCGGGGCAGCGGATCGGATACTTAAAACTGGCAAAGCTGACCGCCAGGATCTTGCGATTTTCGATTTTGGGAACGACGAATCCGAACTGGTGTGGCAACCGCGCGATCTGGGACTTGCGAACGCACAGCACGGCGATCGCGGTCGACGCGGATTGGATCGATGCAAGCGCGTCGGCTGCGGTTTGGCAAGGCGTTTCAACCGCGGCGTCATCGATCGAGCGAAGCAGTCTGGCCGAAGCCGCGGCCGGCGCGGCCAAGACGACTTGGTCAAAGGACTCCGCCCCGTGATCGAAGCTCAATTCCCATCGCTGCGAACGGTCGGCGGTGTAATGCAGGGCCGTGATCGGCGTGTCGGTCTGAATCGATTCCTCGCCGATCACCGCAGCAAGCGTGTCGATCAATTGCTTCATGCCGTTGGGAAAGCCGCGGAATTTTTCGTACCGCGCCCCGGCACTGTTTCGTTCGGTCACGTCCTGGTTCTCGCGCCGCCGGGCGAAGGTCGCCTTGGCCAGCGAACCGTGTTTCTTGACCATCGCGACCATCGGAGCCATCGTCGCGTTCATGCTCAGCTTTTCGATGTCGGCGGTGTAGATGCCTGCGACCAGGGGCCCGACCAGCCGATCGAGCACTTCACCGCCCATTCGATGGCGAACGAAATCTGCGACGCTGACGTCGTCGGCCCCGGTGTTCGGATTCGCTTGCCCGCCGACGAACCGTTCAGCCAAAAATCGCAACTTGCCGGGGATCGACAACAGCGGCGTCGTCACCATCTGCCAAAGCTTCGTCGCCCGCATCAAGACAAAGCCGTCAGGGATGGGCACCAATTTGCCTCGGTGCACGATCATCGCTCCGGCGCGCGAGGTGTCGGGGACGATCAACTGATCTTCGACTCCCAAATCACGACACAGCTGGATCGCCGCCGGCGGCTCGGTCGCAAACATGTCGGCCCCGTGATCGATCACAAAGCGACCATGCCCGGGCGTCTCGATGCGCTCGGTATGGATCACTCCCCCCAACCGCGACGACGATTCGTAAACCTTGATGATCGCGTGGGGTAAAAATCGTCTCAGATAGAACGCGGTGGCCAGTCCCGAAAGGCCACCGCCGATCACCGCAATCCGTTGTGGAACCGAGGGTGACGTCGACTCCGTCATAGCTTTATTGTTTCCGTCCAACTTGCAACAAACGACTTAAAAACCGTCCGTCGGCATGTTCATCTCCATTTCCATTTCCATCTCCATCTGCATGTCCATCTCCATTTCCATGTCGTAGTCGTCATAGCCATCCCCGTAGGAATTCATGCCGCGACGATTCCCGACGCCGAAACGCTGCATTTGGGTGACCAGGGGAGCGGTCATGGCGAACCAGCCGTCCATCGCCGAGTGGAACTCACGCGCCGATTGGGCTGCAAGGGCGGGCTGCAAAATCGGGTCCAACATCAACGGCACCATTTCCGCAAGCCCGCCGCCCAACAACGATCCGTCGGCGGTTCCGGCCAGCGTGTCTTCCCACGTCTTCATCGCTTCGGCCCATTTTTCGACGTCCGAATCGGCCGGCATCCAGATGCCATCGACCGTGATGAAGTTCATGCTTTGTTTGACGTCGCCGTAGCTGATTTCGACCGTCGCTTTGCCGTCCTTCTCATCTTTGACTTCATACGACAAGGGCTCGATCCCCAGCATCTCCATCTGCTCATACATCGATGCGATATGGGGCGCCAAGCGTCCGTCCAATTCGAGCAGCCATGTCCGCAGCGATTTCGTCGACAGTTCTTCCAACCGCAGCTGGTCCGGATCGATACCATCGCGGAGCAGCCCGCCGATCGACAACAACAACGATTTCAACCTGTCTCGGGAATCGGCATCGATTCCTTGCAAACGCGGGTGCGAGAAAACCCAACGTTGTCGCGTGATGATCAGGTCACCGATCGAGTGAACCGAGGTCAACGTTTGGCGCATCCCGGGCATGTCCAGCTTGGCGACGCTCATCCGCGTCAATCGCTCCAGATCATTCTGGTAATTCAGCGGCAACAAGTCGAAGGCCGCGATCAGCCCGTGTCCGTTTTTGTTTTGCTGGTCCATCCATTCCAGTTGTGCCAGCAGCCCGCCGGTGGAACTCAGTCGCTGGTAGGGCGGGGGTGTCGGGGGGGCCGGCAGCGGTGTCGGCGCCGGTGCGGCCGCCTCTTTGGCCTCCGCCAGGATTTGTTGCCGCAATTCGGCGCGTTTGCGCCGCTGTTCCTCGTCCAATCGACGCGCTTGGATTCGACTGTCGGCGATTAGATCATCGACACTGACGGACACGCGTCGCGATCCGGGCAACTCCAACACCACGTTGTTGCCCCACAATCCGATGAAGTCCGCTTCCACCGTGCGTGATCCGTCCAAACTGGTCCACCGCTCGGCGGCGAGCGATCTGCCGGCGGGGCCAATCAGTCCGCTCCAAGCGGTCACCATGGCGGCGATCGCAAACCCAACGGTCACACGGCGGGACGCCTCCTTGGTGCGGCGGCGATAATCGGTGCGGAGTGGCATGGTGAAACGGCTCGCGACGATCGGGGAACAAACGGGGGACACAGCTGGGAACGCGGGGCGGTGGGCGACCAGCGGCTCGGAAGTTCAGTATATTGCGAGAACGGTGTGATTACTGCGGCATTTTTCCTGGGTTTGCGATTTTGCACCCCCGTCAGCCTTCGTTCGGAGAAACACGTGCCCGTCTCGGAGAACCCCTCAGAAATGGACGTCCAAGCCCTGCGGGCCCATTATTATAACGCGACGATCATCGAAAGAATCGATTGCCACGAGAATCTGGCTCGGTTTCGGATCCGCCCCGATGACGGGGTTCCGCCGTTTCTAGCCGGCCAATACGTGACGCTGGGACTGGGGCTTTGGGAGCCTCGCTTGGAAGGCACCCAGGACGATGACGTGCCCGAAAACAAACGCTCGCGCGTCGTCAAACGCGCCTACTCGGTCTCCTGCCCGCTGTTGGATGATCAGCACGCCCTTGCGCCGGTGGACTCCATCGACTACCTGGAATTCTACATCGTGTTGGTCCGTGCCGCCGACAGCCCCGACAAAGCACCGCCGGCCTTGACCCCCAGACTTTTCTGTTTGGGCAAAGGAGACCGGATCGCGATCGGAAAAAAATTCGTCGGCACCTACACCCTCGGCAGCCCCGCCCCCGACGCAACCGTGTTGATGCTCGGGACCGGCACCGGCGAGGCGCCCCACAACGCGATGACCGCATCGCTGTTGGCCGGCGGTCACAAGGGGCGGATCATCAACGCCTGTTGCGTTCGCTACTTTCGCGACCTGGCCTACCATTCGCTGCATCTTTCGCTGATGGAACAGTTTCCCAACTACTGCTACCTGCCCTGCACGACGCGCGAAGCGGTCAATCTGGACCCCGACTTGCCGGGTTACGTCGGCAAACAATACATCCAGGATTATTACACCAGCGGGCAACTCGCCAAGGACGCCGGCGATCCGCTTTCGCCGACCAACACCCACGTCTTTTTGTGCGGCAACCCGGACATGATCGGCTACGTTCCGCCGGGCGTCGATCCGCCGAAAAAGTGCGGGATGTTGCCGTTGTTGATCGAGGCCGGTTTTCGCCACGAAATCCACGGCAGCGGCCCCGGCAGAATCCATTTTGAAAAATATTGGTAGCCTCTGGAACCTTTCCCGCGATCGTCGCGTGCATTAGAACGTGGAAGCCTCCATAATCTTCATTTGAATCGCCGCATTCGAATCCCACTCCCACTATTCCTAACACCCCTGCTGATTCGCATGACTTCTCATTCCGACTACCCGATGGACCTGTCAAAAAACACAATCGCGCTGATTCTCGGCGGCGGTCGCGGTACGCGGCTGTTTCCGTTGACAAAGATCCGCGCCAAACCCGCCGTCCCGCTGGCGGGCAAGTACCGCTTGATCGACATCCCGATTTCCAACTGCATCAACAGTGGCCTGCGTCGCGTTTTCGTGTTGACCCAATTCCTCTCGGTCAGCCTGCACCGCCACCTGCGTCAAACCTATCGATTCGACCAATTCACCGGCGGCTTCGTCGAACTACTCGCCGCCCAACAGACGGTCGATGCCGGAACCGATTGGTATCAGGGCACCGCCGATGCCGTTCGCAAGAACCTGCGCTACATCGATCAACCGGAAATCGAACACATCCTGATCCTGTCCGGCGACCAACTGTATCGGATGGATTTTCGCGACATGATGAAGTCGCACATCGACTCGGGCGCCGACGCGACCATCGCCGGCATCCCCGTTGATCGCAAAGACGCCGGCGCGCTGGGGATCATGCAACTCAATGACGACGGCCGAGTGACAGGGTTTGTCGAAAAACCGCAAACCGAAGAGGAAATCGCAAAGGTCCGCATGGATCCGGCCTGGATCGACGCCCGCGGCATCCCCAGCAAGGGACGCGACTGCCTGGCCAGCATGGGACTGTACATCTTTAAGAAAGACGTCATGGTTGATCTGCTGCACGGCAACGACCATTCCGACTTCGGCAAAGAAGTGTTCCCGGCGGCGATCGACAAACGCAAAGTCCAAGTGCACCTGTTCGACGGCTACTGGGAAGACATCGGAACGATCCGCGCGTTCTACGAAGCCAACCTCTCACTGGCCAGCAAAGCACCGCCGTTTCAACTCGGCAGCTTCAACGCGCCGATCTACAGCCGCCCGCGCTTCTTGCCGCCCACCGTGGTCGGCGACGACGTCACCATCCGCGGCAGCCTGATCGCCGACGGCTGCCACATCGGAAACAACGTCACGATCGAGCACAGCGTGATCGGATTGCGAACCACCATCGGTGACAACGTCACGATCAAAAACAGCGTCGTCATGGGCGCCGACTACATCGAAGACCCCGAAACCTTGCCTCCCGGGCGAATCCCCGTCGGCATCGGCAACAACAGCGTCATCAGCGGGGCCATCCTGGACAAAAACTCCCGGATCGGAACCGACGTTTCGATCACCAACGCCGAAAACGTCGACTCACTCGGCGAAGACGAGCCGCTGCAAGTCCGCGACGGGATCTCGATCGTCATCAAGAACGGCTCCATCCTGAACGGAACCAAGTTCTAAAACGCTCCCGCCATCCATTGACGTGATTGTTCGTAAATCGTTTCGTAGAAAAACGGAACGATTCCCAACACAATCATCAACACGGTCGAAAGCCCCATCGCCGTGACGATCGACCGTGACGGACGGATCGGCGGATCATCTTCAAACCCAGGCTCGATATACATCTGCCTGACGATCCGCAGGTAGTAGTACAGCGAGATCGTTGAATTGATCGCCGCGACCGCCACCAACCAATGAAACCCAGCCTTGGACGCCACGCTGAACAAGAAAAATTTGCCGACGAACCCGGAAAGCGGCGGGATCCCGGCCAAGCTGAACAACCCCAGCATCATCGCCAGAGCGACCAGCGGATTGGTCCGCGCCAAACCACGGTAGTCCTCGATCTGCTCCCGCCCGGTCTCGTTCAAATAGAACCCGATCACACCGAAGACCAGCATGTTGGTGACCACATAGACCAGCATGTAATACACCATGCTCGGGGCGCCGCTGCGATCAAGGAATCCCATGATCAGGTAACCCGCCTGTGAGATCGCGCTGAACGCCATGAAGCGTTTGATGTTGGTTTGCACCACCGCCACGACATTTCCCAACGTCATCGTCACCGCGGCCAACACGGCCAATGCCATCGAGACATCGGCCAAACCATTTCCCAGCACGCGATAGAACAGCTGAAACATGAATGCCAGCCCGGCCGCTTTGGATGCAACCGACAAATAGGCCGTCACCGGCAGCGGGGCGCCGCGATAGACATCGGCCGCCCACATGTGAAACGGCACCAGCGTCAGCTTGAACCCGATCCCGACAATGACCATCGCGATCGCCAGTTTGGTCGCCGGCCCAAAACTCAACTGTTCGCCCATCGTCAATAGATCGACCGATCCGGTCAGCCCGTACAGCAGCCCCAACCCGAACAGCAAGGCGCCGGTGGACGTTGCCCCCAAGATGCTGTACTTCATCCCGGCTTCGGACGACAGCGGGTCACCGCGCCGCCATGCGACCATCAGATACAGCGGGATCGTCGCCAATTCCAAACAGACATACAGATTGACCAAATTGGTGGCCGAAATCAGAAACATCGCCCCCACCAGGTTGAACAACATCACCGTGTAAAACTCGCCCCGATACAACAGGCCTCGATCTCGCCCCGGAACTGCTTTGATCCGGCCACCGAGCAAATCAGCCGACAGCAAGACCGTCAGCAGCCCGGCCGACAAGAACGAGATCTTGAACCATCCGGTGACGCCGTCGAATCGAAACTGGCCGTTCAGAAATTCTCCCTCGCCGCGGATCATCAGATCGACGACCGCCGCCAGCCCGATCGCCAACCCCAACAACGTCACCGGCGTCTGCCAGGGCCGATGACGCGGCGGCAAAAACATTTCCATGCCCAGCACCGCAAAGGCGGTCGTGATGACAATGATTTCCGGTTGTAGATACATGATGTCGATGAGGTGGTGATGTCGGCCGTGTTTTAAAAACGATTGACGATCGGAACAATCGCGTGTTCGATCAAGTCGATCAGCACCGGCGGATACATTCCGACGATCGCCAACGTGGCGACCAGAATTCCCGTGCAAAGCTTTTCCGCGACGGTGGCGTCGTCGAGCTGGTTGAATTGTGGATTGGAGATTTTGCCTTGAAACACACGCGCCAGCCCGCGTAACACATAAACCGCGGTCACCACGATCGAAGACGTCGCAAGCAAGGTGCAAACACGCATCGTGCTCGAATCGACCCAGCGGTTGCCGAAGAATCCGCCCAGAAAAACCGTCGACTCGGCGACAAACCCCGACAACCCCGGCAGCCCCAGCGACGCCAAACCGCCGATATAAAAACTGGTCGCCAACCAGGGCATCCGCCTCGACAGACCTCCCATCTTGGTCAAATCACGCGTCTTCGAACGCCCGTAAACCATCCCGATCAACCCGAAAAACAGCCCCGTCATGATCCCGTGGCTGAACATCTGGATCACCGCCCCCTTGAATCCCATCAGGTTCAGCGAGCACAGGCCGAACAGGACAAACCCGCAATGGCTGACCGACGAATACGCGGTGAAGTACTTCAGATCGGTCTGTTTGATCGCCGCATAGGCGCCGTACACGATGTTGATGGTGGTCAGCACCAGGAAGAATAGCGCCCACTGCTTTGCCCCTTCGGGCATCAGGTACACCGCCACCCGCAACACGCCGTAACCACCCAATTTCATCAGCACACCGGCGTGCAGCATCGAGACGGCCGTGGGTGCCGACGCGTGACCGTCGGGCGACCAGGTGTGAAACGGAAACAGTGCCCCCAGCACCCCGAACCCGACGAACACACAGGGAAAAACCCAGGATTGCAAATCGGCAGAATAGTCGACCATCGCCAACTTGTTCAAATCAAACGTCGCCGCCCCGGCCGCGTGATAAAGCGCCAACAATCCGACCAACACGAATGCCGATCCGACCATCAGCATCAACGTCAACTTCATCGCCGAGTATTCTTTGCGGCCCGTCCCCCACACGCCGATCAACAAGTACATCGGCAACACGGCGACTTCATAGAAGACGAAAAACAGGAACAGGTCGACGCTGATGAACACCCCAAAAACACCGGTCACCAACACCAACAGAAACGCGAAAAATTCGCGTGATCGTTCCTTGACGTCCCAACTGGCCAACACGCCGGTGAAAATGATGATCGCGGTCAACACGATCATCGCCATCGAAATCCCGTCCACACCGACGTGATACTCGATCCCCATGCTGGAAAACCAAGGCACGGCGTGTTCGAACTCCATCTTGGAAACCGTCAACAGCGATGCATCCCCGGCACGCTGTTGGACCGCCTGCATGTACGTCGCGCTCATCACAAATGACAGCGCCAACACGATCCCCGTCCCCCACAACGCGATCCAACGCCGGGCATACCACTTGGATTCAGGCGTCACGACGACACCCAGTGCCGTCGCCAGCGGAATCAATATCAGCAGACTTAACCAACTCATTCCAGCCTTATTCCTTGCACCACTGCGCTACCGTTGAACGAGCCACAGAAACACCATGACCAAGATCGTGCCATTGATCATCCAGATCCCGTACGTCTGAACTTGCCCGGTCTGAAACACGTTCATCCCAGCCGCGAACCGGTGGACCACCGCCGCCGACAGATTCATCGCACCGTCGACGACATGGCGATCGAACCAGGCCGCCGGTGCGGCGATGAAGCGGAAGATCATGTGCGTCAAAAACAAATAGATTTCGTCGATGTAAAACTTGTGCTTGACCAGACGGTAAACGCCACCGAGCGACCGCGCGATCGTTTCCGCTCGATTCGTCTGACCGCCATACATCCAAAACGCGGCTCCGATCCCGACCGCCGCCGCGGCGACCGAGATCCCCATCACCGCCAAGTGGGCATGAAGCTCGACGCCCGGCAAGACAAAGTGTGACACGCCGATCCAGCCACCACACAGCGACATCACACCGAGAACGACCAACGGGATCGTCATCACCGGTGGCGATTCGTGGGCACGCTCGGCCTCCGCCGATCGGCAACCGCCCAGGAACGTCAGGATGTACAACCGAAACATGTAAAACGCAGTCAAGGATGCCACAAACACTCCGACGCCAAAAATCAGCGCGTGATGCCCGTCCCATGCCGCACCCAGGATTTCATCCTTTGAAAAGAACCCGGCCAACGGAGGCACGCCGGCGATTGCAAGCGTCGCCGTCAGAAACGTCGCGTGCGTCCAAGGCATCTTTTTCCGCAACCCTCCCATCTCGGTCACCTCGTTGCTACCAACCGCATGGATCACCGAACCGGCACCCAAGAACAACAGGGCCTTGAAGAATGCGTGCGTGTACAGGTGAAACATCGACGCCCCGAATCCGGCCGGGTGCTCCGCCGACGCGACGCCCAACGCCAACATCATGTATCCGATCTGGCTGAGCGTCGAAAACGCCAGCACACGTTTGATGTCCGTCTGGGTGCACGCAATCACCGCGGCGAACAAGCACGTAAAACTGCCCACCGCGGCGACGACGCGGAGCGCATCCTCCGAGGCCGCGAAACCGGGAAACATCCGCGCCACCAGATAAACGCCGGCGACCACCATCGTCGCCGCATGGATCAATGCCGACACCGGCGTCGGCCCGGCCATCGCGTCGGGCAGCCAGACATGCAGCGGAAACATCGCACTCTTGCCCGCCGCACCGACGAACACCAACAGCATCGCGACGGTCAGCAAGTCCGTGCCGAAGATGCCCGTCTGGCCCTTGAGCGCCAGCAACACACTGTCCGCATTGATCGTGGCGAAATCCAAAGCCTGCGTTTGCGTGGTCGCTGCGCCGACGACCGAAGCGGCGCTGCCACCGGCAACGACCAACTGATGCACATAAAAGCCCAGCACCAGAATCCCGGCCAGAAAAAACAGATCGGCGAACCGCGTCACGATGAACGCCTTCTTCGATGCCGCGATCGCTTCGGGCAACGTGTAATAGAATCCGATCAACAGAAAGGAACTGACACCGACCAATTCCCAAAACACATACATCTGAACCAGATTCGGCGCCAGCACCAAACCCAACATGCTGAACGTGAACAAGCTGAGAAAGACGTAATAGCGTGAAAACCCTTCGTCACCGGCCATGTAGCCGAGCGAATAGACGTGGACCAGCAAGCTGACACTGGTTACCACCACCAACAACAACAGCGAGATCGGATCGATTAGCGTCCCGAGTGAAACGACCAGATGATCCTGATAGCGCAACCACTCGATGCTCCAGGTCACCGCGGCGGCCCCCTGGTCGGCCAACCGCAGATAGGACACTCCCAGCCAACAGGTCATCAGGAACGCCACCCCGATGGCCGCCGAACCGATCATCCCGGCCAGGCCACGGTTCTCCCCGCGCGCCAGCACGGCGATCAGTAGGATGGCGATCAACGGCATGGCCGGAATCAACCAGGCGTTTTCGAAAATGAATCCCGTCACGGCGTCGAGTTCCCCGGATGGCAAATTTGGTTGGCCTCAGTCACATCCAGCGTGTGGCGATGCCGGTAGAACGAAACGAAGATCGCCAGCGCCACCACCGCCTCGGCCGCCGCGACGGCGATCACGAACAACGCCATCACCTGGCCATCGACATCGCCCGAAGCGACAAATCGGTTGAAGATCACCAGGTTCAGCACGGCGGAATTCAGCATCAGCTCGATCGACAACAGAATCCCGACGGCATTGCGCCGCGTGAAGATGCCGTACAGGCCGATCGAAAACAGCAAGGCCGAGAGCGCCAGCCAGTGCGTCAGGGTTGGAGGGTGCAACATCGTCAACGTCCGACATCTGATGGATGGTTCGCCAATCCCTGGTCCTGGTCCGACTCCTCGTCTTCCGGCGCATGCTTTCGCGCGATCACGATACCGCCGATCAACGCCGACAACAGCAACAACGAAATCACTTCGAACGGCACGATGTAGCCGTCGCCTTGGTTGCTGAGCAGTTTACGACCGATTTCATCGGCCCCTTCATGGGACACCGCCAGCTGCTCCGCCGTCGGCACCGGAAAATCGGCATTCAAATACGCTGACAACGTGACCGTGAAAAACGCCGCCGCGACCGTGGCCCCGGCGACGCGGCGGCGGAGTGTCGGTTGTTGTTCAAACGTGTGCCCTTGGCTGGTCATCATGATCGCGAACAACAGCATGACCACGATGCCACCGATAAACACCAACACCTGGATGCCTGCGACGAACTCAAACCCCAGCACCAGTGTCAAACCGGCGCTGCTGCCGAGCACGCCGATCAAACAGATCGCCGATCGCAACAACCGTCGCCCCAGCACGACGCCGAGTGCGAGCGCGATCGAGGAAGCGGCGAAAAGGTAAAAGAAAACCGTCGAAATGGCCCCGTCATGCATCGTCTGATTTCCCCGTGTCCAACTTGGGAATCCCATCCAACTCGCCGCCGCACATCGGCACCGGACCGTGGTACTTGTTCATCGGTTTCATCTGAGCCTTGGCCAGTTCTTCATCGCCGAGCTTTTCCAACTGGTCGGCGGTGGGACCGGCGTACTCGTTCAGGTTGAACACCAGCAGACGCCGGTCATAGACCGACGATTCAAAATCGCCGGTCATCTCCAGCGTGTCGAACGGACAGACCAGGACACAGATGTTGCAAAACGTGCAGGTGTCCTGTCGCCAAATGAATTGGTCCAGCGCCGGTTTACCGGTCGCTTCGTTCTTTTTGTCTTTGGTGACGATGATCGACCCGTTGGGGCAAAGGCGTTCGCAAATCTGGCACCCCGTGCATCCGTGTTCGCCGTCCTCGTTGTGAATCAATGACAATCGCCCGCGATACCGCTCGAACATCTGCAACGTGTCGCGGTTTTCGGGGTACTGTTGCGTCACCACCGTCGATGGACGGCGAAAGTAGCTGAGCGTCGTCAGCAATCCTCGCAAGATTCCTTTGAAGGATAGCCACAAGATCCCCGACAGGCTGCGACGCCGGCCCATGATCGACGGCCTCGGTGCGACGCACTGTGATTTCAAGTCGCCGAAATCCATCGGCGGGCTCTCGGTATCCGCTTGGTCGGGTGTCGTCGTGGCCATGGTCAAACGCCATTCATGTCGCGGTCGGGAAAAAGTACAGTCCGGTCAGCACCACGGTCGCCGCCAGGATCAGGTTGGCAAAACCGAAAGGCAACAGCACCTTCCATTCCAGCCGCATCAGTTGGTCCATGCGCAGCCGTGGAAAGGTCCAGCGGAACCACATCAACAAAAAGATCAACGCCGTGCATTTGATGCCGAACCAGAACAATGGCGAAATCACCGGCGGCAAGATGTCCATCACGCGGTTGAACCCTTCATAGTCGCCGATATGAAACGGCAACCAACCGCCCAGGAAGAACGTCGTCGCGAGGGCCGAAAACACAAACAGGTTGGCGAATTCGGCGAGAAAAAAGAACGAAAACCGCAAACCGCTGTATTCGGTGTGATAACCGCCGGTCAATTCGCTCTCACCTTCGGGCAAATCGAACGGCGTCCGATTCAATTCGGCCGTGGACGCGATCAGGTACAAACAAAATGCGACGATCGCCACGCCATGGCCCCGCCAGATCCACCAGCCCTGTTGTTGGCTTTCGATGATCTCTGAAACACGCAACGTCCCCGAAAACATCACCACCACCAGGATCGCGATCGTCAACGAGATCTCATAGGAAATCATCTGCGCTCCCGCCCGCATCGCGCCCAACAGTGACCACTTGTTGTCACTGCTCCAGCCGCCCATCAGAATCCCCATCACGCCGATACCGCTGACCGCCGCGATGTAGACCACCCCCACGTTCATGTCGACGACTTGGATCCCGGGGGCCACCGGGACGATCGCCAACAACAGGATCGTGGCCGTGATGCTGAAAATCGGCGCGCCGATGAAAATCACCTTGTCGCCGTGCCCCGGTTCGATGCCTTCCTTGAACAACAGCTTGATGCCGTCGGCCAACGATTGCAGAATCCCGTGCGGGCCGACTCGCATCGGTCCCAGCCGGCATTGAAAATGACCGGCCACCTTGCGTTCGATATAGCTCATCACCAAACCGAGCACCGACACCACGATCAACACCGCGACCAACCCGATCACGATGTAAAACGCCGCGCCCCAAATGCCGTGCTGCAGCGCTTCGGCGGCACGCTCGGACACCGTCGGCACGCGTTCCATGGACGGTGCGGCGCCGGCAGACGCCGGATCAGCCTGAGCCAGCAGCGGTGTCGAAATCAGATTCATCAGAGCCTGTGCCACAGCGATGAAATCCTCCCTAGCGGTCGATGTCCGGGATCACCAGATCCAATGATGACATGGCCCCGATCAGTGACGCGATGTAGTCGCCTTTGATCATCGGTTCCAGGCACCACAGGTTGTTAAAGTTCGGCGAGCGATAGTGCAGGCGATACGGTTCGTCTTTCTTGTCCGAAGTGATGAATACACCGAGGATCCCGCGTGCCGTTTCGAGCTGGCTATAATAACGCCCCTCGGGAAGCTTGATTTTGGAATTCAGTTTCTTGACCAGAAAATCGCCCGGCGGAATGTTGTCGAGCAGCTGTTCGACGATCCGCAGCGATTGGCGCATCTCCTCGACCCGCACCCAGTAGCGGTCCCAGCTGTCACCGACCGTGCCGACCGGGACTTCGAAATCGACTTGGTCATAGACGCCATAGGGATGGTCTTTTCTTAAATCAAACGCGACGCCCGACCCGCGCAATACCGGCCCCGTCGCGCCGTACTGGACGGCCGTTTGTGCCGACAACACGCCCACGTTTCGCAGCCGCTCCTGGATGATGACGTTGTTCGTCAACAAGTCGTCGTATTCATCCAACTTGGGACGGAAATACTTGATGAACTCTTTGACGCGGTTGACGAAATTCGGATGGATGTCGGCCATCAGCCCGCCCGGCAGCACGTAGTTCATCGTCAACCGGGCACCGATCGTTTCCTCCATCACGTCGTTCAGGACCTCGCGATCACGGATCCCGTACAAAAACGGCGTGAACGCCCCCAGGTCCATTCCCAACACGCCCCACCACAACTGATGGCTCTGGATCCGCTCCAATTCGGCAAAGATCGTGCGGATGTACCGGATCCGATCGTTCACCTCGATGCCGGCCGCCTCCTCGACCGCCTTGGCGACCGCCCAGTTGTTCATGATCGACGACAGGTAATCCATGCGGTCGGTCAGATGAACACAATTCATGTAGTTCATGTGCTCGGAGATCTTCTCGATGCTGCGGTGGATATAGCCGAGCACCGGGATGCATCGCAGAACGCGTTCGCCGTCCAGTTTCAACACCAGCCGCAACACGCCGTGGGTCGACGGGTGCTGCGGGCCCATGTTGACGAAGTACTCTTGGGTGTCCGGCGAACCGCTGGTTCCGCTGGCTTGTTCCACGAGTTCTTTCAGGGATGAAACTTCTACGGTCATCTTGGCCTGTCGAGCATGAAGTCGTCCTGATAGTCCTTGCGCAGCGGAAACCCGATCCAATCATCCTCCAGAAACAGCCGCCTGAGATCCGGATGATCCTCGTACAACACGCCGAACAGGTCGTACACCTCGCGTTCCTGCCACTCGGCGACCGGGTACAGGCGACAGACCGTCGGGACACGGGGATCTTCGCGCGGGACGAAGACGGAGACAAATAGAAAATGCTTGTGCTTGAACGAATAAAGGTGATAGACCAATTCGAACTGCCCGCGATCGATCCAGTCGACCGCCACGTGGTCCAGCAACTGGGCAAAGGAAAACTCCGGCTCGTCACGCAGCCGCCGCAAAATCGCCGGCAGTGCGGCGGCTTCGACGACGACCGCCGCCCGGTCCGCATTTTCCTCCAGCGGCCGGATCGACGAATCGAGCTGGCAGACCGCCGCTTGCAATGTTTCACGATCCATCGTTGGTCCCGCTCGGCCACTTGAGTTTGTCGACCGCTTGGTGGACATCGACCACGTTTTCCTTGACCAGCAATTCCTTCATTTCGCCTTGGATGTCCTCCATCGTCACGCCTTCGGGAAGCGCGCTGATGACCGGCTTGCGGCGGACGCCTGGCTCGCGAATCGTCTCGCCCTCCTTGATCATTTTTTGCAACGTCAGCAAACCGTGGAACAACTGCTCCGGACGCGGCGGACAGCCGGGAACATAAACGTCGACCGGAATGATCTCGTCGGCACCCCGCACGGTGGTGTAGGAGTGATAGATAAACGGGCCGCCGGAAATCGTGCAGGCCCCCGTGGCGATCACGTACCGCGGCTCGGCCATCTGTTCGTACAAGGTCCGCAAACGCGGTGCCATCCGTTTGACGATCGTTCCCGCCAGGATCAATAAATCCGCTTGACGCGGCGACGGCCGCGCCACCTCCGCGCCGAAACGTGCCATGTCATGCCGCGGGCCACCGGTGGCCATCAACATCTCGATCGCACAGCAACTGGTGCCGAACGTCAGCGGCCAAAGGCTGTTGGCTCGCGCCCAGTTGATGATCTCGTCGAACCGAGTCACCAAGACATTCCCGCCCGGCACCTTCTCCAACGCACCGGGCAACTTGTCCGTTACGATTCCCATTCCAACACCCCCTTCTTCCATGCATAGACCAGACCGACGACCAAAACCAGCACGAACATCAACACCTCGATCAATCCGATGATCCCCAGCTCACGCAGCACCACCGCCCACGGAAACAAAAACGCGGCTTCGACGTCAAAAACCAAAAACAGAATCGCAAACAAATAATACGCAACGTTGAAGTTAATCGACGACGATCCGATCGTCTCTTCGCCACATTCATACGGCGATTGCTTCACCTTGGTTGGATTCCGGGGCGCCAATAAGTACGACGCCAGGATGCCGCCCAGCACCATCGCAACCCCCAAGCATACGAACAGAAAGACGAAAAGATAATCCATGTCTGCGACTTGCACTCTGCAACCAAAGTTAGATGACACCAAACGCGACGGACATCCTTAGGACGCACGATTGATGCCTCTCGGTCAAGCGACACTTTGATCATCTTACAGCGTCCCGTGCGCAGAATCTACACAAGCGGCACGTGTTCGTAGCCGCGTTCGATGCGGGCCTGGAAAACGCCGGGCCCACCTTCTGGCGAAGGTAGCTACGCCATGCAGCACAGCGTCTGGGCCCCAGTTTTCACCATTGGCCGGTTTCCAGGAATGCGTGCATGGACCGGGCCGCGGTTCGACCGGCGCCCATCGCCAAGATCACCGTGGCGGCGCCGCTGACGATATCGCCGCCGGCAAACACGCCGCGTTTGTTCGTCCGCAACGTCTCGTCGTCCGCAACGATGTAACCCCATTTGTTGGTCGCCATGTCCGGCGTGGTCGATTGCACCAACGGATTGGCGCCGGTGCCGATCGCTACGACCGCCACGTCGATCGGCATGACGAATTCGGAACCCTCGATCGGGATCGGTTTGCGGCGTCCCGATTCGTCCGCTTCGCCGAGTTCCATCTTGATCAGCTTGACGCCGGACAGATTCCCCTCTTCGTTGCCGATAAATTCCAGCGGGTTGTGCAGGTTCATGAACTGCACGCCTTCGTCCTTGGCGTGATGCACCTCTTCACCCCTGGCCGGCATCTCCTCTTCGCTGCGGCGATAGATGATGTAGGCGTTCTTGGCGCCCAATCGCAACGCCGACCGGACGCTGTCCATCGCCGTGTTGCCCCCGCCGATGATCGCCACATTGCGATCACGGCATTCGTAGATCGGCGAATCGTATTGGTCGCGGTCATAGGCCTTCATCAGATTCACACGCGTCAGGAATTCGTTGGCCGAATAGACCCCGGGCAACTCTTCGCCGGGGATGTTCATGAACTTCGGCAGCCCCGCGCCGGTGGCGATGAACACCGCATCGTAGCCTTCTTCCTCGAACAGCTCGTCGATGGTGACCGTTTTGCCGATGACGACATTGGTTTGAAAATCGATCCCCATCGCGCGCATGTTGTCGACCTCCTGCCGAACGATCTCTTTGGGCAAACGAAACTCGGGGATCCCATAGATCAACACGCCGCCGATTTCGTGCAGGGCTTCGAACACCGTCACGCCATGCCCTTTGAGGGCCAGGTCGCCGGCGCAGCTCAAGCCCGCCGGACCGCTGCCGACGATCGCGACTTTCTTGCCCGTGGCCGGCGCCCGCTCGGGCAGCCCGACCTGCCCCGTTTCTCGTTCATAGTCGGCGACAAACCGTTCGATGTATCCGATCGCCAACGAATTGAAACGCCGGGCCAACACGCACGCGCCTTCACATTGGTTTTCTTGCGGACAGACCCGACCGGTCACTGCCGGCAGCACATTGTCCTCGCGCAGCTTGGCGGCCGCGGAAAGGTACTCGCCTTCGCGGACCAAATCGACCACTTCGCGAATCTGCACGCCGACCGGACAGCCGTGGGTGCACTTGGGATCGGCACAGGTCAAACAACGCTGCGATTCCCGCTGCGCGATCGCTTCGTCGAGTCCCAAATTGACTTCGCGAAAGTTATGCGCACGCTCACAGGCATCCTGCTCGGGCATCGTCTGACGAGGAATCTTGGTGCGTTCTTTGGGAGGCAGCTTGTCGACCATGGTCGTCATCGGGGGTGATGTGTTGAAAAGGGAGCATTCGTGTCGTGAGCGTCAAACCGTTCTCGGCCCCGCCTCGGGAAACCGCTGTTCCATCTGGCAATGATGGGCTTCCTCCAGATCGTGCGTGGGGTCTTGCTCGAACTGCTCGAGCGACTCCTGCTCGCGTTGACGATACATACGGTTGCGTTGGACCAGATTGGCGAAGTCGACTTGGTGGGCGTCGAATTCCGGACCGTCGACACAGGCAAATTTGCACTGCCCGCCGACGTACACCCGGCATCCGCCACACATGCCCGTGCCGTCGACCATGATCGGGTTCAAGCTGACGATCGTGGGGATCTGATGCGGCCGCGTGACTTCGGCGACGGCCTGCATCATCGGAATCGGACCGATCGCCAGGACGTGATCGATCGTCCGCCCCTGGTCGATCAGCGATTGCAACTTTTGGGTAACGAATCCCTGTTCGCCGTAGCTGCCGTCGTCGGTCATCAGGTACAGCTCGTCGCTGGTCGCACGGACTTCGTCTTCCAAAATCAGCAGCGAAGAATTGCGGGCGCCGACGATGGTGATCACATGGTTGCCGGCTTGCTTCATCGCCACCGCGGTCGGGTAGGCGATGGCCGTTCCCACTCCACCACCGATGACGACGACCGTGCCGAAGTCCTTGACTTCCGAAGCTTCCCCCAGCGGACCGACGACGTCCAGAATTGCATCGCCGGCTTCCAGTTCGTTCAGCAAGCGTGTCGTCTTGCCGATGCCCTGCACGATGATCGTGATCGTGCCTTCGTCGACATCCGAGTCGGCGATCGTCAACGGGATCCGCTCGCCGTGTTCGTGGATGCGAACGATGACGAACTGCCCGGCCTGACGCTTGCGCGCAATCCGAGGAGCCTGGACACGAAACAGTTTGACGTCCTCGGACAGAAAACGCGATTCTTTGATAGGAAACATGACGATCGGGGGTGGGCAATTCGATCCTGTTTTCAAAGCCGTAGACGCTGCTCGGCTCGCCGCGACCTAAAGCAAATGCCGTGCCCGATCCCAATCCCCCCGGACAAACCGCTTTCAAACGCACCAACCACTTGATGCGGCGTGTTCGCCACCCCAGCCATCGCACTCCGGGGCAGACGAGCACGATCGAGCAAGAATTTCTTCTTGCCATCCCTCCGATGTGCCCGAATGTGGCGCGCCATCCGAGCAGACGTCACGACGGGGCGCGCAATAACGCACGTGTAGGAGGCCGTGCGATATTGGGAATTAACTCTCCCTGACACGGAGGATCGCAGTCTGGACCGAAGGTGTCACCGCAGCGGCGATCAAGAGAGTAGCCGAGGCGAATGAGCCGCTCGGCCGAATCCCCTTCACCGCCACCAATCGGAGACATCCCCATGGCCAAGTACTTCGTCCAATCCGGAACGCTTCGCACCACCGTCCAAGCCGAATCCTCTCGCAAGGCCGCTCTGTGGGCCGTTCACCAAGCCATGTTGCAGGTCTTGCCCGTGGATGATTCCGACGGCCAATCGGCCGAATCGAAAACGGAATCGGCCGCAACGCGCGGGGTGAGCGTGATGGATGACATCGTCCGGGTCAGCGAACTAGGCTTTGACCGAGACGACGCGCCGGCGCTCGCCACCATGGAAGTCGTTCAACAATGGAACGAGATGTTCGCCACGCTGGCCCGTTTACAACAAATGCTCCACGACGGTGCGACGGCGGCATGATCACGATCCACCGTGAACTCTCCCCCCCCTTTCGACCGGCCGGCGACTCTGCCACCGGCCGACCGAAAGGGAGAGGGCGCGGGTTTGGCTTTCTTGCCCTGGGGTGGCGGTCACTCCGCTGCGCTCGTTCCCTGCCCCCAGGCGATGTTATTAAATGCGGCGCAGAGGCTACCGCCTAAACAGCAATAGAGTCGATGTTCCGAGCCGTGGAACGAGTCAGGTCAACCGACCCGATCTGCGATCACGTGCAGACGTGTCGGGACGTCGTCGGGCCCCCACTGAGGTGATGGGGCATCGGAGAAAACGCCCTGCTCCTCTTCGACCTCATCAAACTCAATGTAAACCTCGTCGGTCCCGCTGCCCTCGGATAGCGCGGCCCGAATCTGGCCGACTTGCCGATCGCGACTACGGGTCCGGACCTCGGGGACGCCCCCCGCTTCCAGCGCCGCCTGGGCCAATGACTCGCGCGTCTGCCGCCGCACCCGGTCCCGCTGCTCCTCCCGCGATGCATCCGGGAACAAGCCTCCCCAAGGACGGTTGACCAAGGTCGCCATCAACAGCAACAGCGCGGCAACAATTCCGACGTATGGAAAATCGTAGGTGGACCCAACGACGATCGTTGTCGCCAACAGAAATGCGACCATCGCTTTGATCAAATAGTCGGATGCCGATGCCGCCAGCGCGAGCCCGCGATGGGAACGTCGCGGCCGCATCGATCGACCGGGCCTGAAGATCAACAGATGCGTGAACCGTGCGAATGCTCGCAACACCGCAAACCCGATCACCAGCATCGGGATCGGAAACGTCACTGCGCCCGAATGGTCGGGAAAAAACAGAAACAGAAACACCGCAACGACACACAACACGGCGATCATCCCGCGCGTCACCAGTCGCAACAGATGCGAGGCTTCGAACGCGGTGACAACCGCGGACCTTGAGCTTGCATGGCGATAGGAGTTGGCTCGCCGCGGCGACGCACCTTCCGCGTCGGCCGCACGTGACGTCGCACTCGACTGTTTGCTAATCATTCGATCAGATTGCCCCACTGCTTGACTGACCTTGTCCATGACCGTCAATCTCCAGTATGCCGTGTCAATCGGAATGGAGCGGTCATTCCATGCCGGTTCAGGCCCTACCAGATCGGGGGCGTCCTGCCATTTCGTGGGCCACGAACCTCCGCTCGTTGCTTCGTAACGTTTTCCCTGCCGACGGTGTCTGCCCCTTCGTTATATTCAACAACGGGGGGCTGTCGAGCAGATTTACTGGGGAACAACCAGCAAAAACGCGGGTGTGACGCAAATCGATGTCAATCTGACGCACCTGACCAGATGATCAGAGCACAGGTGTGTCGCAACGCTGACGGCGCGTGCGGACATGTCACTCGTCTTCTTCCTCGCTGGCGACCGTTTTGTCGCCCGCCCGCCAGCGCAGAAATGCATCCAGGAATCCTTGCAACTCACTGCCGTCGATGACGCTGTTGAAATTGCCGACGTAGTGTCCGGTGCGGGCGTCCTTGACACGTTGGTCGGGGTGCAAGAAGTAATTGCGGATCTGGCTTCCAAAACCGGTCCGGGCCTGGGTGCCGTACTTGGCTGCGACTTCGGCCTCACGCTTCTCCTCTTCCAAACGCGCCATTTTCGCCCGTAGCATCTTCCACGCGTTGGCCTTGTTCTGGTGCTGGCTGCGTTCGCTTTGGCACTGCACGACGGTGTTGGTGGGGACGTGGGTCAACCGAATCGCGCTGTCGGTTTTGTTGACGTGTTGGCCGCCGGCGCCGCTAGCCCGAAAGGTGTCCGTCCGCACGTCCTTCTCTTCGATTTCGACTTCAATGCTGTCGTCGATTTCCGGAGCGACGCTGACGGCGGCAAAACTGGTCTGGCGTTTGCCTTCACTATTAAACGGACTAATCCGCACCAAACGGTGCATCCCTTCCTCCCCTTTCAGGTAGCCATAGGCCATCGGTCCTCGGATGGCGATCGAGGCGCTGTTGATCCCGGCTTCCTCGTTATCATGTCGGTCGAGCAATTGGATCTTGTAGTCCTGATCGACAGCCCAGGCGGAATACATCCGCAGCATGATTTCGGCCCAGTCGTTGGCGTCGGTGCCGCCGTCGCGGGCATTGATGGTCAAGATCGCCCCGGCGTTGTCATTGGGGCCGCTCAGCAGCGCCTTGAGCTCCAAATCGTCCAGGATGTTCTCCAGGCGCGCAAGTTCTTCGTTAACCTCAGCGGCCACCGATTCGTCTTCCTCGGCCATCTCCATCAGGACACTTAAGTCCTCGACGCTGCTGGACAATTCGTCCAGAGGGCCGACAATGGCTTTTAGAGCTTTGAGTTCACCAACCGTCTTTTGGGCCGCTTCGTTGTCGTCCCAGAAATCCGGTTGGCCCATCTTGGCTTCGATTTTTTTGATCTGCCCCGCCTTGCCGCGATGGTCCAAGGATTCGGCGAGCAGTTTCAGGCGTTTTTCGATCTTTTCACTGCGCTGAACCATTTCCGCGTCCATCAGTGATCACATCCTTTTCGCCGATCACGACGAATTTTCTTAACTTTGAAAAGACATTTCCGGGAGGTTGAAAACTATACATGGCACGCGTGGTCCTGGCGATGAGTGGGGGAGTCGATTCGAGTGTCGCGGCACATCTGTTGCTCGAGGCCGGACACGAAGTGATCGGGGTCTTCATGCGCCACGGAGAAGAATCCAGCCAGGTGTGCAAGATCGACGGCTCGGCCGATCGCGGCAGCTCGACCTCCTCGCTTCCCGTCTTGGGGGGCCCTGCCGGTTCGGGAAACCTGAGCGGCGAACGCGCCGATCACAAACAAGGCTGCTGCACCGCCAGCGATGCCGCCGACGCCAAACGTGTCGCCGCCAAGTTCGGCATCCCCTTTTATGCACTGGACCTGCAAGCCGACTTTCGTCGCATCGTCGACTACTTCGTCGACGACTACCTTAACGGCCGCACCCCCAACCCCTGCGTGAAATGCAATCATTGGATCAAGTTCGGCCGATTGTTCGACTATGCCGAGGGCGTCGAAGCGGACTACCTGGCGACCGGACACTATGCCCGCATGATCGACGGCCAACTGCACCGCGGGCTGGACAGCAATAAAGATCAATCGTACGCGTTGTTCGGGATCGGTCGCGGACGTCTGCCACGAATGTTGCTGCCGGTCGGTGACTACCGAAAAACCGAAATCCGCACCATCGCCGAAAGCCTTCAACTCGGCGTGGCCGGTAAACGCGACAGCCAAGAGATCTGCTTCGTCACCCAGGGACACCACAGCGACTTCGTCAAAGCGCGTCGCCCGAGTCGGGCCGGGACAACGGCCGGCGAATTTGTCACGACCGACGGCCGCGTGGTCGGCACCCACGACGGTTACGAAGCCTTCACCGTCGGGCAACGCAAAGGCTTGGGGATCGCCCTGGGTACGCCGCACTTCGTCGTCCGGATCGACCCCCAGACCAATCAGGTGGTGCTCGGCGAAAAGGAATCGTTGGCCTGCGAGGAGTTTTCCGCTGCCGACGCGAATTGGTTGGTCGATCCGGAATCGCTGGCCCCACTCGGCCACGCGGCGGACCCAACCGATCGTCTGGCCGTTCAGATCCGCTACAACGGGTCCCCGCAACCGGCATCGATCCAAATCGACCTCGCCGCGCCGGATCGATTCCGCGTTCGCTTTGACCGCCCCGTCGACGCGGTCGCCCCCGGGCAAGCCGCCGTCGTCTACCACGGCACCCAAGTCCTGGGCGGCGGCTGGATCGAGTAGCCGGCATCGACAAACGACCCGCGATCGCGAAAATGCCAGACGCGACGCGTATGCGACGGCATACGCATTCAAGTCAAGACAAAACCCCCTCGGAGACGTCGAGCGATTTTTAACTTCTTACATTGCAGGCGTTTACGCCCTCACCCTCCCTCTGGGAGGGTCGCGGAGGAGTGAGCGACGACGCGGGGAGGGTTTGCTGTGGAGCGGAGGTATTCAAACGCCACGAATCGACCCTCCCCTCGCTACGCTCGACCCTCCCTTCCAGGGAGGGTTAATTCCCATAAACCGCAGGCTCCCGGGAAGGGAGAGTTCCCTCAGGAATTCGACGACTTTAAATCTTGCGTTCACAGGCCACCCCGAAGCTAAAAGCCGAGCAATCATGGCAAAGAAAAAACAAAGCACGGCATCAAATCCAAAAGCCGACACCGATCCCCCGATCGACTTCGAAACCGCCCTCGCGGAAGTCGAGACGGTCGTCGAAGCCCTCGAAGGCGGCGAGCTGGGGCTGTCCGAATCGTTGCTCCAGTACGAACGGGGCATCGAAAAAATCAAACTCTGTCACCAGGTTTTGCAGCGTGCTGAAAAACGCATCGCCGTGCTGACCAGCGTGGACGAAGACGGTACGGCGTCGGTCGAACCGGTGGACACCGGACAGGGCGGCAAACAGCCCCCCAGCGGAGCCGCGATCGCCGCCGGCCGCAAACCGGCCAGAAAGTCCCGCGGCTCGGTCAGCGACGTGGACGAAACCGGGGGGCTTTTTTAAGCTGTACACTACGGGGATTTACCCCAGTTCACCCCTTTCCGATCCAGTGGTCAGCCTTGCCCGCCTCTCCCATCGACCGAACTGAACCGCACGACACCGAGCCGAGCATCGATCGCGCGCTCGGTGATTTGCTGCCCGCGATCGAACAGGCACTCCGGCACGCGTGCAGTTTCGGCAACGGCTGCCCCGACCGCTTGGCCGACGCGATCCGCTATGCGTTGCTGGCCCCTGGAAAACGATTGCGCCCGGCATTGGTGCTGATGGCCGCGGAGGCCTGTGGCGGATCGTTCGACGACGCGATGCCCGGGGCGGTTGCGGTGGAAATGGTGCATGCCTACTCGCTGATTCATGATGACCTGCCGGCGATGGACGATGACGACCTCCGCCGCGGACGGCCGACCGTCCACTTGGCATTCGATGAAGCCACCGCGATTCTGGCGGGCGACGCCCTCCAGCCCCTGGCGTTTTCTCACCTTTGCCGCAGCGTCGCCGATCCGCTGCGCCGCGGCCGAGCCGTCGAAATCCTGGCCGCCGCCGCCGGCCCCGAACAGCTCGTCGGCGGACAAGCCGATGATCTGGCCGCCGAGTCGGGGCAACTGCCCGAAGCGGTTGCCGCGGACCTGAAACAGCTGGCTACGGCGACGACCACCGAACCATCGGAGGGGAACCGTCGTACTCCAAAGCAACATGCCTCGCTCGCGTTCTTGGAATCGATCCACCGCCGAAAAACAGGCGCCCTGTTCTCCGCCTCACTCCAACTCGGCGCCGCCCTGTGTGGCGCCGACGAGCGACAGTCACAAGCGCTCGCCGCCTTCGCCGCCGACCTCGGATTAGCCTTTCAAGTGGTCGACGACCTGCTGGACCACACCGCGGACGAATCGAGCATGGGCAAGCGAGTCGGCAAGGACAGCGGGCGTGGAAAACTGACTTACCCCGGACTGTTGGGGCTCGACCAAGCACAAACGTTTGCCAGCGACCTGGTTCAATCTGCAAAATCTCATCTGGCTGTTTTCGAACCGTCCGCCTGGCGGTTAGAACACCTGGCAGATTACGTCCTCGCTCGCCCCCACTGACTCCAAGCCATTTCAAGCCATCACCTTGCCGCCGCAGCAACGGACCGACGCCGCGGACCGCCCCCAACAGGAAGCCACATTGAACGACCCAAAACACCCTCTCCTGGCGAGCTTGAAAGACGCGACGGGCCTGCGTGATTTTTCGCCCCAGCAACTGGAGTCGACCGCCGACGAAATCCGTGACGTGCTGTGCAACCTGCTGGCGACCCGGACGGCCCACTTCGCCTCCAACCTGGGCGTCGTCGAACTCTGCTTGGCCCTGCACTGCGAATTCGACTTTCGCACCGATCGCCTGATCTGGGACACCGGGCACCAGATCTATCCCCACAAACTGGTCACCGGGCGCTACCACAACTTCCCCTCGATCCGCACCCAAGGCGGATTGATGGGTTACCCCAACCCGGACGAGAGCGAGTACGACCTGTTCATGACCGGCCACGCGGGCTGCAGCGTCAGCACCGCAGTCGGCCTGCGCAGCGGTGATTTGATGGTCGGCCAACCCGACCGCCGCACCGTCGCGGTGATCGGCGACGGCGCCTTCCCCAGCGGCATCGTGTTCGAAGCACTCAACAACGCCGGCCATCTGGAAGACGACCTGACGATCGTCCTGAACGACAACAAGATGTCGATCTGCCACCGCGTCGGGGCCGTCGCCGGCTACCTGGATCGCCTCCGCAGCAACCCCTATTACACGGGCCTGAAAAGCGAAGTCGGAAAGCTGCTCGAACAGATCCCGATGTTCGGTGACCCGGCCGAACGGTTTCTCGCCCAACTCAAGGAAGGCGTCAAAGCCGGTCTGGTCGGCGGCATGCTGTTCGAAGAATTGAACATCCGCTATGTCGGACCGATCGACGGACATGACATCGCGTTGGTTCGAAAGTACCTGGCGATGGCCCGGGAAATGAAAGGCCCGGTGTTGTTGCACGTGGTGACCGAAAAAGGCCACGGGTACAAACCCGCCGCCGCCGACCCCGTGTTCTTTCACACCCCGCCGGCATTCGAAGACCGCGACGGCAAACCGGTGCCGCGACACAGCGACGGCCTGCCGCCGTTTACCCTGCACGCCCGCGATGCGATCAGCCAAGCGATGGCGGCCGACGAAAAAGTCAGCGTGATCACCGCGGCGATGTGCCAGGGCAACAAATTGGAACCGGTTCGCGAAAAGTTCCCCAAGCAGTTCTTCGATGTCGGGATCTGCGAATCCCATGCGGTCGCCTTTGCCGCCGGGCAATGCAAGGCCGGGGCGCGGCCGATCGTCGATATCTACAGCACGTTCCTGCAACGCAGCTACGACCAGATTTTCCAAGAGGTTTCGCTGCAAGACCTGCCGGTCGTGTTCATGCTCGATCGCGCCGGATTGACCGGCCCCGATGGCCCCACCCACCACGGCGTCTATGACATCGGCTACATGCGACTGTTCCCCAACATGGTCGTGATGGCCCCCGGATATGCCGAAGAGCTCGGGATGATGTTGCGGTTCGCACTCGACCACGACCACCCTTGCAGCATCCGCTACCCCAAAGCCTCCGCGCTCCAGCGTGAGCAATCGATCCCGGCGATCGAGCTGGGCAAAAGCGAAGTCATCCGTGAAGGGACCGACGGAACGATCGTCGCCTTCGGCGCCATGCTGGAAAACGCCCTCGAGGCTGCCGAACTGCTGGAAGGCGAATTGGACATTTGCGTCATCAACGCCCGGTTCGCCAAACCGATCGACGGCCAGATGGTCAAACAGAGCATCGAAACCGGGCGGTTTGTGCTGACCGTCGAAGAGAACGCGGTGATGGGCGGCTTCGGATCCGCCTTCCTGGAATCCGCCGTCGAACAGCGACTGGATACCCGAGGCGTCCAAACACTCGGCCTTCCCGACCGCTTTGTCGAACACGGCGATCGAAACGACCTGCTCCACCAATGCGGCCTCAGCCCCGAAGCGATCGCCGAGCGGTGCCGCCAAGCCGCCCCGGCGACATCGACCATTGCGTGAGCCCGCTGCCCGAATCAGATTTGAGCTGGTCAAGAAACCGGGATCGGCACCTCGCAGCCCAATCGAAAACGAAGCGACAGTCGCCGTGTTCTCCGAACTCGGCGCCCTCAAAAGCGAAGCTTCCCCCGCGCCGACCTCGGAGAGGACGGCGACTATCCAGCCCAACCGAAAACGAAGCCACAGTCGCCGTGTGCTCCGAACTCGGCGCCCTCAAAAGCGAAGCTTCCCCCGCGCCGACCTCGGAGAGGACGGCGACTATCCAGCCCAACCGAAAACGAAGCCACAGTCGCCGTGTGCTCCGAACTCGGCGCGGGCGCGAAAAAGCGAAGCTTTCCGCCGCGCCGACCTCGGAGAGGACGGCGACTATCCGGCCCAATCGAAAACAAAGTTGCGGTAGACTTGTCGTGATGTGTCGCCTTTTCACTTTAGGGTCCTGCCCCTCGGGGCGATAGAAATCCATGACGCGCAACCCCGCCGAATACCGATCGAACAATCGAATCTGGCCCAGCGGTCACCGCAACGTCCCCCGCGTTGCAATCCTCGGCGCCCCGGATCGCGATCGCGTCCGCAGCGAAGCGGTCCGCCTGCGACCGCTGATCGCCCAGCACGCCGAAATCGTCGCCGAAGACTTCCACTTCCAGTACGGCTTCGACGATCCAGACATCGACCTGGTGATCGTCCTGGGCGGTGACGGGTCGATCCTGCAAACCGCTCGTCAGCTGGCGGGAAAGAAGATCCCGGTGCTGGGCATCAACTGCGGCAACCTCGGCTTTTTGGCCGCGCTCTCCCCCGACGACTTCTTGGAAGTCTGGCCCCAGGTGTGCTGCGGGGCATTTGAGGTCATCGACCACCTGATGCTGGAGGTCAGCTTGATTCGTGACGGGAAAACCGTCTGCGAACAACTGGTTTTGAACGAAGTCGCCGTGCTGGGCGGGCCACCGTACCAGATCCTGGGCATCGACCTGTTCGCCGATGGAAATCTGGCGACACGTTATCGCTGTGACGGATTGATCCTGGCGACGCCGGTCGGATCCACCGCACACAACCTGTCGGCTGGTGGCCCGATCCTGCGACGCAATCTGCAAGCCGTCGTGATTTCGCCGATCAGCCCCCACACGCTGACCTATCGCCCCTTGGTCGATTCCGCTGACACGGTGTTCGAACTGACCGTCAGCGAACCCAACGAATCGACCAGCGTGGTCGTCGACGGCCGAATCCTCAGCCAACTGCTGCCGGGAGACCGCGTCCAGGTTCAGCGTTCGGATCACACCTTCGAAATGTTGTCCGTCCCCGGGCAAAACGACTACCGCACCCTGCGCGAGAAACTGGGCTGGGGCGGATCGCTGTAGGTAAGCCACGGCGGGCTTTCCCGCCGACCGTACGCCAGCCCTTCTGGGCGGGCGTTTGGCCGGTTTACCGGCCACGGGGTGCTGGAAATTGTCAGGGGGAAATAGGACCAATGCGACACATGCGACATATAGGTCCTATTGGTCGAGGTCGTGCGGTTTTTGGGAATTCACCCTCCCTGGCTGGGAGGGTCGAGCGCAGCGAGGGGAGGGTCGATTCGTGGTGTTCGATTGGCTCCGAGCCACAGACGACCCTCCCCGCGTCGTCGCTCACTCCTCCGCGACCCTCCCAGAGGGAGGGTGAACGCGTAAACGCCTCATCTATAAAAGGAGAAAAACCGCACGACCTCGGCCCCATCGCTCCCGTTGCGGCGTTGTGATTCTCGGCGCGGCGCCCGGGCACCCCGATCG
>NZ_JACEHH010000064.1 GCF_014154935.1 Stieleria mannarensis | reverse complement strand
GTCTTTTTTGGTCAGAAAACGCAAGAAGACAAGCGGACCGAGGATGACTTTCGGCCCAAGCCGATCCACGTCCGATCCATCGAAGCGGGCGCGAAACTGCCAAGCTTTGCTGGTTTCGAAGGCGGTTTCCTCCACTGGTCGGACGCTACTGTCCAAACCCCGGCCGCTCGCAACCCAGCGTCAACGCCGTCGAAAGTGAATTGGGTTCCCTATCGCAGCCACCATCGTGTCGAAGCACACTTTCGCCAAAATTACGGGCCCGGGCAAGCGACGACGAAACTGGCATCATGGACGACGAAGGACGATGCAAAGATCCCCGTTGTTTTGGTCAAGCTGTACGAAAAGCAAATGAGGTCATTTTTTGCCGACCAGTTGGACGAACGCGGTAATCTCGTCAGCCGAAAGCCGAAGCTGACACAGGACGGTGATCAGTTCACGGTATCGCTAAATTCCACTCCCTATGCGTTCACCGCTTTGGCATCGAAATCCGGTATCCCGATTCTCAAAGCGGTCCGGAATCGGTACCACCGTGCAAAGACGGCTGAGGTTTTCGCCGTTGTGCCGGGCACCCATCCGACCAAACGACGGGCGTCGTCGAGCAGCGAAAGAGCGTTCTGGGCAATCGCCCTGGTTGCAAGCATCGGCTGGATCGTCCATCGCCGAAAGCGTGGCGAATGGCTCGGCCGGATCGGTGCCGAGCTGGCTTGAAACTTACCGCGTAATCGCAGGTCGTTTCTCGTTCGCAGTGAAGCGAAAAAATGGATTGGTTCAGTGTGAATCGGAATCGGGTTTGGCAATCGCTATTCGAACATCAAGATTTGCTCGAGAAGCATACGCCGAAAAACATTTGATCAAGGAGTCACCAAGCGTGGAAGGTTTTTCGCTTTGGGGAAACATCGAAGGGTATCGACGAAGGTGGCGACTATGTTTTCGCCGTCAAGGACAATCACCCCAAGCTCTACGCCGCCATCGCTGACCATTTTGAAATGGCTCACAACGAAGGGCTTACAACTCATGGCGTGCGATCGACCACGACCAAGGGGAAGCAGGCTGGGCGTGACGAAGAACGCTACGTCGAATATGAGCTTCACTCGTCGGTTCGTCACGACGCTGCTCAAGCGAGACACTCGGAAAAAGAGTCTTAGGCGGAAACGAAAAATCGCAGGCTGGAACACCGCATTTCTCGAAAAACTCCTGTTTGCAGCCTAATTTTGGTGCGATCGCCGTGATCCTGTACGGCGGTCCGACATCGACGCACTAAGCAAGTTCATTGCCGATGATTGGGAGATACTTCCAAAGTTTTCTTACGTCGGACGCGACTGGTCAGGAACCGGTTTTCCAGTTGCAGCATATAATCACGTCACTCCACCTAATTCCATAGCTTCGGCGATGTTTCATGGAGGTGTTGGCGGGGACTTTGGCATTGTTCCCGCGTCGAGCAGCCATGCTGGTGGAGTTGTGGCGTCGCTTTGTGACGGTAGTGCACGCTTCATTTCCGACACGATCGACATACGTATATGGCGGCATGCCTCAACTCGTGATTCAGGCGAGTCCACCTCGTTTTCGGATTGATTCGCGCAAGAGAGAGAAGTGATAAATGATAAGTGATAAAGCGTGTAACCGGCGTTCCGCCGGTTGGCTTTGGAGCGTAAGCGCCCGAGGAAACCATTATTGGCGCGTGCCGTAGGCTGGTGGGTTTTCACTCACTCAGCCCGGAGGCTTTCATGGCTCGCTTGCCAGACCCAAATGCTCACGTGCGTTGGTCGCGACTCATCCAGCAGCACGAACAATCTGACCTGACCATCGCCGATTTCTGCAGCCTGCATGGTTTCTCGACCGCATCGTTCTACCATTGGCGACGCAAGATTCGATCCCAGGCCAGCGCACAACGAGAGTTCCTCGCCGTCGAAGTCAGCGATCCCAATACGTCCAACCGAAACGTTATCCCATCGAGACTCGATTCGCGCCCACCGCCAAAAGCAACGAGAAGAGCACAACATTCGCCGCGAGCGTGACCGCCTCCGCCGCCGGTGAACTGAAAGCCCGAGCGACAAAGTATGCCACGTACGCTCATCCGTCCGACAAATCGCAAGGCATCGTGACTCCCGAGCGTCTCACTGGTCTGGTCGAAGGCGATCGCTTTAACGCTTCGATCGGTGTTGAAGTTGTGGACCACTTCTCGCTGATTGCCACCGCGATCCGGTAGATTGATCGTACTCGTGCTCAGTAAAACGGTACTCGTACTCCTACTCGAACACATACTCTTGCCGAGTACGAGTACCGCCTTTGGCTGAGTACGAGTACGAGTACGAGTACGAGTACGAGTACGAGTACGAGTACGAAAGAGGCTGGAAATCGCGGTGGAACGGTCGGGCCAAGCGTTGTAAGACGGTGGCAATCAGCGAGAAGCGGCCAGAAAAACGCTGTGCGTGGGTTGTGATGCTATCGCGTGATCTTTTCGATCGCCCAGCGGCAGGCTTCGGCGACCATTTCGTCCTCGTCGGCGGCTCCGCGCTCCAGTGCCGGCAGCGCAGAGGCGTCGCCTTGATTGCCCAGCACGATCGCTGCGTTACGGCGCATGCCTCGGAGCCGCGTCCGCCAGAGCGGCGATTTGCGGTATCGTGCACGAAAGGCTTCTTCGTCCATCTCGAAGAAGGAACAGAGATCAAGGTTTTCCAGCGTTCGTTGTTCCGGCGCCGTTTGGCTGATTCGCGACGGCTTGCGGTTCCAAGGACAAACCGCTTGGCAGACGTCGCAGCCGAAGACCCACGATCCGAGCCCTTCACGCAACTCCACCGGGATCCATTCGCGATGTTCGATCGTCAAGTAACTGATGCAGCGACTGGCATCGAGAACTCCAGGCGCCGGAAAGGCGTCGGTGGGACAGGCGTCCAGGCACGCCGTGCAGGTGCCGCAATGATCGGTCGCGTGGGGCGCATCATACGGCAGTTCCACGTCGACCAAGAAACACGCCAGAAAGAAATAGCTGCCGTGATGTCGATTGAGCAGCAACGTGTTTTTGCCGCGCCAGCCGAGCCCGGCCAATTGTGCCAGTTCCCGTTCCATCAAGGGCGCGGTATCGACACAGCCGCGCGTCAAAACCTCCGGCGCGACTTCGGCGACCAGGCGTTTGAGTTGCTTCAATTTGTGGTGAATCGTGTCGTGGTAATCGACACCGGGCCAAGCGTATCGAGCGACTCGACCGCGTCCATCGTGCGTCGAGGGGTCGGCATCGGCCGGATAGGGATAAGCCAACACGATGATGCTTTTGGTGCCCGCCATCACGCCGTCGGGGTGGCGGTAGGCGTCCAAGCGATCGGCGAAGTAGTCCATCCCGGCCGCGTAGCCGCTTTCGATCCAGCGGACCAGATCCGTAAAACCGGCCGAATCGACTGCCGGGGCGACGGCGGCGTTGATGAACCCCAATTCGGTGGCCCGCTGTCGAAACAACGGCAGCCAACGACCGGAATCAGGGTTCGATTCATCCACAGACGCGGGACTATTTCTGCAAGGTGAATTCGGGCAATTTGACGATCTCGCCACCCTTGAGCGCCGACTCATGGGCACACAGGCCGACGCAGGTCCAGTTGGCGCTGGTCACGGCGTTGGGCCACGGGTCGCGATCCTCGGTGACCGCGCTGACCATTTCGTGAACCAAGTGCGGGTGCGATCCGCCGTGCCCGCCGCCTTGGACGAACGACAGGTGATCGGCGTCGTGGATTTCCGACGGCAGCGTGAACTTTTGAATCTCCGGCGGCAGCAGGTGGGCAAAGTCGGGCACTTCGATCTTTTCGGCGATCTCCGGCTCCGGCTTCTTCGCCGTGTGAATAACGTGTGGTTCGTTTTCAATCAACGTCCACTCGAAACTCTTCTTGGTTCCATAGACGTCAAAGCTTTCGCGGTATTGCCGGGCGACGTCGTACAAGAACCGCCAGATGTGCGCCGTCAGATCACTGTCCTTGAGTTTGATGTGGCAGGTTTCGACGGCGAATCGGTTGCCCGACTTTTCGGCGATCGAATCACGCACCACGCCCGATCCGAAACAGCTGACGTATTCGGCCAACGCGTCGGTCAGTCCCAGACAGGGGCTGACGACGTGGGTGGCGTAATGCATCGGAATCATTTCTTCCCAATAGCTCGGCCAGCCGTCCATGTCTTGCGGGTGCGAGGCGGCGAGGTGTTGGATTTTTCCCAGCTCACCTTTCTCGTACATCTGCTTGATGAACAAGAACTCGCGGCTATAGACCACAGTCTCGGCCATCATGTATTTCAACCCTGTCTCCTTCACCTTTTCGACGATCTGGCGACATTCATCGATCGTCGTGGCCATCGGCACGGTGCACATCACGTGCTTTCCAGCGTCGAGCGCCTTGAGCGACATCCAGGCGTGATCGGGGATCGGGCTGTTGATGTGAACGTAGTCGATGTCCGGATCGGCCAACACCGCGTCGTAGTCGGTGTAACGTTTCTCAATCCCAAACTGGTCGGCCGCCTTGTTCAACTCCGCTTCGTTTCGTCGGCAGATGGCGACCACTTCGGCGCCGGCATGAGCTTGATAGATCGGAATGAACTCGGCGCCAAAACCGAGCCCAATCATCGCGACGCGAACAGGTTTGGACATGGGAAACCTAGGGGCAAAGGGGAGGGAAGGGAACGGGCCGGGCGACCGGCAACGCGGCGGCGTGGTTTCGCCCGACGAGCAACAAACTTAGCAAAAATCGAAACTCCATCAATGCAATATCGCGCATCATTGCTACGCTATTTCACATGCAACAACGAAGCGTCGCCCTGTTGATCGAATCGAGTAACGAGTACGCCCGGGGGCTGTTGCGGGGTGTATTGCGTTATCAGGAAGAATTCGGCCGCTGGAAAGTGGACCTTCCCGAACAGCATCGCGGGGCGGATCCACCCAGTTGGTTGCGCCGCTACCCGGGCGACGGCATTTTGGCACGCATCGAGACCGACACGATCGCGCGGGCGGTGCAAGCGACGGGATTGCCGACGATCGATTTGAGTGCCGCCCGCCAATTGCCGGACATCCCCTGGCTGGAAACGGACGATCGACAGATCGCGGATTTGGCGGTCGAACATTTCGCCGAGCGGGGATTGCGGTCGCTGGCGTTCTGTGGGGAGACGGAATTCAATTGGGCATGTTGGCGTCGCGATGCGTTTGTTCGTGCGGCGCAAGCGCGTGGATTGGAGGTGTCGGTGTTTGATCTGCCCAAGGAATCCGCCGGTGCCAGGTGGCCGCGTCAGCGCCGCCGGTTGTTGCGTTGGATCGAGCAGTTGCCCAGCCCCTGCGGATTGATGGCGGCTTACGATTCGCTGGCCCGTCGTCTGTTGGACCTGTGTCACGAAGCCGGACGCAGTGTCCCCGACTCGATCGCGGTGCTGGGCGTGGATGATGACCCGCTGCTGTGCCGGTTGGCGTCGCCGCCGCTGACCAGCGTGATTCCCGATGCCGAACAGGCCGGGTATGTGGCGGCGGAGTTGTTGGAAAAGATGATGGACGGCCAGGACGTTCCGGCCACGGCGACGTTGTTGCCGCCGATCGGGATTTCCACGCGGCGATCGACCGACACGGTGGCGGTGGACGATCCCGAAATCGAAAATGCCGCCCGCTACATTCTCGTCAACGCCTGTTCGGGCATCCGTGTCGGCGACGTGGTGGCCACAACAACCATGACCCGTCGGGCGCTGGAGTTGCGTTTCAAAGCGATGCTGGGCAAGACACCGCACGAGATGATCGTCGCCACACGAATCCAGCGTGCCGAACGCTTGCTACGCGAAACCTCATTCCCATTAGATCTGATCGCCCGCCGCTGTGGAATCGAACACGCAGAGTACTTGAGTGTGATGTTTCGAAAACAAAAAGGCATCACGCCGGGCAAGTATCGGGCGTCGTTTCGGTGAGGTGGCCGCAGCTTCGTTTTCGATTGGGCTGGACAGTCGCCGTCCTCTCCGAGGTCGGCGCAGGGCAAAGCTTCGCTTTTTCGCGTGCGCCGAGTTCGGAGAACACGGCGACTCTCCGAACGCATCGGCAGGATCAAAAACTAAGCCGCGGTAGACGGCTACCCGACTTCTGATCCGTGGATCCGCCACCACGATCGGGCTTCTTCGACCGACCAGGGGTAGTCCGCGATCAACCGGTCCAGTTGGATGGCCAGTTCGTCGATCGTCGCGAACCGATCGTCCACGCTTTTTGCCATGCATCGTTTGACGACCGCGACGATTTCCTCGGGGACGTCTTGATCGCGATGCACACTGATGCTGATCGGTTGTTCGGTCAACACCAAGGCGAACAACGACTCGGGGTCACACTCGATAAACGGTGGTCGCCCGGACAATAGAAAGTACGCGATGCATCCGACCGAATAGATGTCCGAACGCGGATCGATGTTATTCGGTTCTCGATAGCGTTCGGGCGCCATGTACATCGGCGTGCCGGCCCAAATCGTTTCGGCGGTCTGGTAGGAATCGGCCTCCGGTTGCAGCGGTTTGGCCAACCCGAAATCGAACACGACCGCCCAGTCCCCGACCGAAGCGTCCAGGGACAGCATGATGTTTTGCGGCTTGATGTCGCGGTGAACCAGCCCCAGCTTGTGTGCCTCGCCCAGTGAATCACAGACTTGTCGCAGGATAAACAGCGCCCGTCCGTAGGGCAGAAACCCGCTGCGGGCGACGACATCGTACAGCGTGATGCCCTTTAGAAATTCCATCACGCAATACGCTTCGCCTTCGTCGCCGCGGCCGTAGTCATAGATCGTGACGGTGTGCGGGTTGCTCAGCGACGCGGCCAGTTTGGCTTCGCGATCGAATCGCAAACGGTCTTCCAAATTGTCTCGATCGCCGCGTAAGACTTTCAGTGCGGTGTCGCGCCCGAGTTGTCCGTGTTTGGCGCGATAGACGACGCCCATCCCGCCGCTGCCCAATTCGGCGACCAACTCATATCGGCTGAGCGGATGCACGGCGGCTTGGGCGATGGCGGTTCGTTTGGCGATCCGGCTGGCGGCAATCAACACCGTCATGGTCAGCATCAACGCCAGCACGAGGAACCCCCACCGGACCGCCTGGGTGCTCGCAAATGCGTTCTGAGCGGTCCGTTCGGCGACGATGCCCAAGTTCCATTGGTTCAGCCAACGCCAGGTGCCCACCACCTCGATGCCGGCGTAGTTGCGATAGGGATCGAGCTGCGATCCGGATTGTCCCGACGATGCGCCCGCGACGGCATAGGTCAACGGCTGTGACCGCCGGAGTTGCAGGTCCAGTTTTGTGGCGCTGTCGGCAGAGGTTTCCGGGGCGGACACTCTCAGCCGGCACGCCACCCTGTCGCCGTCCTGGCGGTCGTCGACCAGCCACTGCTCGGCCCGAGCGCTGTTGGTGACCATCACCCCGGCCGCGTTGACGGCGTACACGTCCAGACCACCCGCGCCGGACGCTTCGCGAAAGATCTGGTCCAACGCGTCGTACATGCCGAAGCCTCGAATCAACATCGTGGCGACCACGCGGCCATCGTCATCGCGAATCGGCAGAATCTCGGCCATCACCGGCGATTGCGTTTCCGGTTGAAATCCGTTTTCCTCGGCCACCAAAATCTGAGGGCCGAACAACACCGTTTCGCCACGCATCGCGCGGGCCAAGTTGGCCGCACCGTCGGGTGCCACGTTGCCCCCGATGTCCGCTCCATCGGGCAACCAACTGGCGATCACCCGGCCGGTGCGATCCCAGACGACGTACTTGAGGTCGGGTTGCTGCGACTGTATGCGCAACTGTTGGCGGATCGTGGTGGCGGCGGGCGAATCACGCAACGCGTCGACCGAATCGTCGTGCCGGCTGGTTTGGACCAACGCGACCACTGCGGCACGAAGTTCATCCTGGCGGGTCCAGGATTCGGCCAACCGAGCCTGATCGGCTAGAAATCGATTGACGCTGGTCCCCACCGCATCGGCCACGCCGGCCATTTCGTGGGCCGCCGTTTGCCGCGCGTGGGCCTGAACTTGACTGTAAATCCACCAGCCGGCGAGGGCCGTCGGCAGGATCGCGGCCAACCACAGCCATCCCGCGTTGAAGCGACGATATTTGGTCGCCCGCGTCTGCCAGATCCCAGCCGAGGGGCGTCGTCGCGGGACAGGCTCGTCGTCTCGATAGCGGGGCGATGCGTGCGTCCGCTGCGAACTGTGTTGGGTGACTTGAGCCGATTGTGGTGGGGCCGATCGTAGTGGGGCCGATTTGGCTGCCGCAGCTTTGGTCCCCGAGCGAGACTTGCGCGCGGCGTTTCGAAAGTCCCCGCGTCTTTGATGCCGCTCGCGAGCGGCCGTGCCGGCACCGGATGGTTGACCCGAGGCGTCCAGGGGCAAGTCGCGTTGGGCGCCCGGCATGAAGGGAGCGTTGGACGTCGAGGCGTTGCCATCGGCCTCGGTGCTGGTCCCGGCGGGATCGGGGGCCGTGGCGGCTCGCTCGGGTTCTGTGCCGGGGACCTCTGCTGCCGCCGCGGCGGCGGCCTCGGGGGTGGCCGACGGGATCGCCGGTTTCTTGGCTGAGTTACCTTCCAGCTGTGCGGATTCTTGGTCGTGCTCCTCAAGCAACGACATCACTTCGTCAATCAGCGGCTGGTCGTCGCCGCACTGCGAGGCCAGGAATTCGCGTTGTTGGTCACTGGGAAGGTCGTCGATGGCCAGGAATAACTCGCGGACCCGCGCGTAACGCTCCGCGTCCATCAAGTCGTCTCGGCGTCTTCGCTGTCGCGTCGCAATTCCCGTCGCATCCAAGCCCGGCTCATCGCCCACTCCTTTTCGATCGTCCGCAGCCCCAACTTCATTTCCGCGGCGATCTCACGCATCGTCATGCCGCCAAAAAAACGCAACTCGACGATCTTGGCTTGCCGCGGATTGAGTTTGGTAAGCTGTTGCAACAAATCGTCCAGCGCGACCACGTCGTCGTCTCGATTGAGTTCAAAGGTGACGTCGTCGTGCAATTGACGGCGTTCCCATCCGCCCCCCCGTTTCAACGATTGGACCTTGCGGGCATGGTCGACCAGAATCCGACGCATCACGGTGGCACCGATCGCGAAAAAGTGCGTCTTGCCCTGCCAATTGATCCGCGAGTGATCCACCATCCGCATGTAGGCCTGGTGGACGAGCGACGAACTGCTGAGGCGATTTCGGAGCGGTTCGTTCTGTAAGAAACGGCCCGCCAAGCGACGCAGATCGTCATACATCACCGAAAACAAACGGTCGGTTTCGCCTTCGGTCCCTTCTTGGCTGCGGCTAACTAAATCGGTGACTGAAGTCATGTTTCCGGCTACGGCATCGACGACTCGGAACTCTGTCGCGACCGAGTCCCCTCTACGGCGAGTGAGCTCGATCCCACGACATCTTTGGCGGAATTCCACCTGCCCCCCAGTGTAACTCATCCGATACGAAATGTGTTCTCATTCCTCTTCCGGCTTCTCGCGGCGAAACACCGCGACAATATCGTCCACCGGCACGACAAACAGCTGGTTGTCGTGCTCCAGATCGACGGGGACCGCGTTTTTGGGATGGAACAGGATCTTGTCGTATTGACGCAGCGGCAGCTCTTCGTCGTTCTCCACCACGGCACTGATGGTCACGATGCGCCCGGTGATCGTCGGAATCTCGGCCGCATCGGGCAGCGCGATGCCGCCCCGCGTTTCGCGTTTGGGTTCGTCCTTCCGCACCAGAACTCGGTCACCGATCGGCTCGACGTATTCGAACGTTGCGTTTGCCTTTTTCTTCGCCATCACCACTCCGAAGGGATTCACTCTTTTCCGCACGGCTGCCAGAGGCAACCGTCTCAGGGGGCTCGGCCGAGTCGCGTCTTGCTCTCAATGGGGCTCGTCAGGCCGACCGGGCCAGGAATAACAGGCAATAGTCTTGCGAGACGGGTCGCTTTCGTACACCCGGCATCGTGGGTGGCATGCTGGCAACATAAACCAAACTGGCAAGAATTGCCGATTAGGGGAAATCGCCGGACAAACAGCCCACACGGCGGCGGGCGAGTTTTCGCCGCAACGGACAACCGCGCTGGACCGGCCGAAGCGATCGAGCCGATTGACAGCCAAGGCGGTGACGGAAACCGTATGCTTTTCTCTTTGACCGATGGTCGTTCGATGCGCAAGGATGTGAAACGTTCTCTGGTGATTTGGCCACTCACGGCGTCCGTGATGGTGACCGGATTCAGCTGGCTGGCCCTTCAAGCCGATCCGGGAGCCAAGTTGTTGCTCTCCGGTGCCGCGGCGCTGTGGAAAAACGTGGGGTTGACCGAGCTGGCACCGGCCCGTTCGGCCTTGCCCGTCCTCGCGCCCACCGGCCGCAGCAATGCCCGCACGTCGTCACGTGAACTGGCCGCACGTGAACTGGCCGCACGTGAACTGGCCGCACGTGAACTGGCCGCACGTAGCTTGTCGCAGGGGACGGCAGCCGATCGTTCCCCCCGACAGGCACCGGCCGAGGCGTGGGCCGAACTGTCACACATCGAGTCGTGGACGGATGCATCGTTCGAGCTGCAACAACCGGCGATCGCGGGTGTGCCCGCTCCTTCATTGGATGCCCACAGCGACATCTTCGGCTTTGACGCGAGGTTCGACGGAGCGGACACAGCGGTTTCGGTCGGTGATCTGCCGGTGCTGGAACTGACCCCGCCGACCGAAAGCAAGGTGTCGGTCCAGCTGGACGCTGCCCAAGGGGCATCGTCAGACGAGATGGTCATTCGGATCGATCCGGACGTCTTCTTTGCCGATGACCGGCCGCTGACCCAGGCCGAACCGCCGGCACGTTTGGACGCCCCGTCGCCGCGGCTGGCCGAACGCCCCACCGGCGATGTCGCGTTGCCGTCGGTGTTCGAAGCCCCGGCCGCGACGGTGGCGGATTTGGCGCCCGACTTGGGATCAACCGAACCGACGCCGGGCCGAACGCGCGGCGACGTGTTGGATGCCGAGCCGAAAATGATCGAGCCTGCTCAGCCGCCCGCCGCATCGGAACCCTCACCCAAAACAGCCCCGACGCCCGAGGTCGCCGAGATCACTCGCAAGACCGATGCGGACGCGGGTGAGGACTCGCGTTCCTCGCGGCCCCTGACCCAGCCTCGCTCGGCGACCTGGCCGGTGCCCCATCGGTTGATCGAACAGTTGGACACGCTGGAATCGATCGCCGTTCGAACCGATTTGCCCGCCGATGACTTTGAAGGGGATTTCGCCGCGGCAGAGACACCGGAGATCGGCACCGAAGAGATCCTGGCCTGGTCTGGAAACGTGCGTGATCTGTTGGATCGTCTGCACCAGGCCAATCGTCTGGGCGATCGCAACGTCCAACCGCTGTTGGACGAATTGAATCAGGCCCAAAGCTTTGCCTCGGTTCATGCCGAATCCTTGCGATCGCGCAGCCGACGCGTGGCCTGGCTGCAAGCCGCGTATTCGATCGAGCGACGATTGGCGATTTGGGAACCGGTGTTCAAGATCAACTCCGGCGATTTCCCGGCGGTGCACCACGTCGGAGACGACGTGATGTCGGTCGCCGCCGCGATCAATCAACTGCAGCGTCATCTGGTGGTGACCGGGGATGTCAACGGCTGGGCGACGTTCCTGTTGCTCGATCGGCTTCGTGACGCGTTTGAATCCGGAGACGACAACGCGCGGCGTGAGATCGCGCAACAGTTCCTGGCGCGTCTGGCGTGGCCCAACCTGGCGCCGATTCATCGCCAGTTTCTCGCCGACCCCGCGGTTGCCGATGTGGCCGCCGCAGTGAAACCCTGGGCCAGTGGTGCCATCGACTACTCGGCCTTGTTGCATCAGATCGAACGGGCGGAATCCAACGCGATCGATTTGGTGACCGCGGAGATCGCGCAATCGATGCAGGCCCTCGGCCACGCCGATCACCCCCAGGCCCAACAGTTGGCCGATCACCTGGACACGCACTACCGAAACGCCAATGTCCGTTTCTCGCTCAGCGAGGAACTGTTGCGGGGCTTGATGCCCGAGTTGCCCACCCGCAACGTTCCCCTGCGGACGACGATGCTGGGCAGCCGCGTGACCGGCGTCAGCCGCGTCAGCAGCGATTTGCGGTTGCGACTGATCCCGTCTCCGTCGACTTGGGAATTGAGTTTGGAAACCATCGGTGACGTCTCCACACGCAGCGTCGGACGCAGCGGGCCGGCGGCGGTGAAGACGACAAGTGTGAATCCGTTTTCGGCCGCCACGCCAATTTCGATCAAGCCGGACGACGTTCACTTGGGCGATCCGTCGGTCAACGTCGGCGGTCGATCGAGGCTGCGTGGGATCAATACGACCTATGATTCCTGGCCGCTGCTGGGAACGCTGGTCCAGAACATCGCCGAAAGTCAATACTTTGAAAAGGCGTCTTTGGCCGACCGCATCGGACGCAATCGGATCCGTACGCAGGTCGGTGACGAAATCGATCGCACGGTGACGGAAAAGGTGGATCAGGCGACCGCTCGATTCAGCGACACCGTCCTGGGACCGTTGACCCGACTGCAACTGCGCCCCCGCGTGATCGACATGAGTTCCACCGAGTCGCGTTTGATCGCGCGTTACCGCATGGCCGGTGATTTTCAGCTGGCCGCCATGACGCCGCGGCCACGAGCCCTTCGCGACAACCTGTTCAGCGTTCAAATGCACCAGTCGGCACTCAACAACACGCTCGAGCAACTGGTCCCTCAGGAGGAAGCGTTGCCGATCGACCAGGTGTTGACGCAGTGTTTCGAGGTCCTGGGCGTTCAAGACCGTCCGCTGCCGGAAGACTTGCCCGAAGACACGTCGATTCAATTCGCCAAGCATCGCCCGATCACGGTGGAAATCGAAGACGGAAAGGTTTGGATCACGATGCGGATCATCCGCTTGCAACGCGATCGGTTGCGGCTGAGAAACTTTATCGTGCGAGCCGCCTATTCGGCCCAGGTCGACGGATTGAGTGCGTCGCTGGTTCGCGACGGGCACTTGAGCATCAGCGGCCCCGGGATGTCGATGCGGCAGCGGTTCCCCGTGCGAGCAATCTTTAACAAAGTGCTTTCGCCGACACGCCCCTTGCCGTTGACGTCGCCGGAGTTGTTGGCCCAGCGTTTGCCGCCACAAAGCGGGATCACCCAATTCGAACTGCGTGACGGATGGATCGGTGTGTCGATCGGCAAGACGACCGAGAACCAACGCGTCGCCGGCCGTCCGGTCGGGATCCGCTAGTGCGACCGAGCCCCCATAAACACGGTACGATCGTCACCTGGAACGATGACAAAGGTTACGGGTTTATCGCGTCCGGTGACGACACAGCGGACGTGTTTGTCCACATCAAATCGTTCGTCGATCGCAGGATTCGTCCGGAGGTTGGGATGCCGGTGACGTTTTCGCTGTCGCGCGATGCCCAAGGACGGCTCCGTGCGGACGAGGCCCGATTGGCGATTGAAGCTGCTGCACCGCGGCGACGCGCTAAAACATCACTGCCCGTGATCGTCGCATGGATGTTCCTTGTCTTCGTCGGCCTATTGGTGTTGACCAATCAACTGCCTCAGCCGGTCCTTTGGGTTTATCTGCTCGCAAGCTTGGCCACCTTCGTCACCTATGCATTCGACAAGTCGGCAGCACAACGTGGCAAGTGGCGGACTCAAGAAAGCACGCTGCACCTCCTGTCGATGATCGGTGGTTGGCCGGGCGCCGTGATCGCCCAAGAAAAGCTCCGCCACAAAACCCGGAAACAGTCCTTTCGAATCGTCTTCGGCTTGACCGTGTTGCTCAACGGAGCCCTGTTGATTGGGGCAATCACGGTTTGGTCGCGGTTGTAGAAGAGCGATTGATGAAAAGGCAGAATGATACGGGGCAGAATGATGGCGGAGGCAGAAGGAAAGGGGCAAAACGATGTCCAGAGAAGCGAGGGAGCATGTTGAGCATCACATGCCAGCGGGAAGCGTCACGGCCTGTTGATTTAATCAGCCGTATGGCGCGAGCCTACGGGCCCCGGTGCGATCTTTCGCCGCTTCAATGCCCGTACGCTCGCGCGAAACGGCTGATCCCACGTAGGGTCGGATTGAATCAACACGCCGGTAAGCGAGCGGCCCGTGGGTGATGCATCGACGAAAGCCGCCGCGCCCTCCACATCCGCCCACTCCCCATCATTCTGCCCCGTATCATTCTGCCTCCATCATCCCCTCCCTCATCATTCCGCCCCCATCGTTTTGCCCCCATCGTTTTGCCCGACGCCCTGGCCCAAGCGGTCTTCCACCGACATCCGATCAGGCCAACTTGAGTTGTCGCAGCACACGGTTGACCAAACGTCCGGGAGAGCATAGCGCAGACCACGCCAACCGCGCATAGCCTCGCAGTTGGCGCCCGCCGAGCAGATCGATCGAGGCGAGCCGGTATTGCAGAAGCGCGTAGACGTTCAGCTGCTTGGTCATCCTCGTGACCACGCCGGCTCGGTCGCGTTTGGAGAAATACTCTTCGTAGCTGATCTCGGGCAGCTTTTCTTCGCGCCGCCGTGCCAGTTCGCAAGCGAACTCGATGCTCGCTTGCAGTTTTCGCATGTGTTTTCCGTTGATGCTTCCGGTGTGGATGCGGTATTCCAGCAACGGTTCGGGCAGGTTGGCCAATTCGCCGACTTCGCCCATCCGCAGGAACATGTCCCAGGCGTCGAACATGCCGTGCTGTTTCCAGTACCCGCCGATGCTCTTGAGCAACTCGGTGCGCATCAAAATGGTCGGATGGCACATGGCATGTTGTCCCTTGCGAAGTTGGTTGTAGATCGATCCGTGATCGGTCGCCAACGGGATCACGCGCCCCGATTTTAGCTCGCCGCGGGGAACGATTTGTGATCCGACCAATCCGACGCGGGGATGGTCGTGCAAAAATGCGACTTGCTTTTCCAATCGCGTCGGGTCGCAGATGTCATCACTATCCATCCGCGCCAGAAACTCTGTGTCACACAGTTTTAGCCCGTGGTTGGAAGCGACCGCGGTGCCGGCATTCTGCTGGTGGATGACAGTGATGCGATCGTCATCAAGTGAATCGAGGTAGTCGCCCGAATCGTCGGTCGAACCGTCGTCCACGATGATCATCTTCCACCGCGGGTAGGTCTGCGCGCGAATCGACTCGACCGCCTCTGCCAGATACGGCATCCCGTTGTAGACGGTCATCAGGACGGAGACGTTGGGGGAGGGATCCACGGACACGATCGGGGCTTCCTATGATTGGGATGCGGGGGTGGCGTCAAGGATAGATCAAGACAGGCGGCGATTCCAGCTGCGCGTCCTCGTCATCGAAATTGCGGCGTGGGAATCCGCGAAGGCCGCACAACCGTCACACGGGCCTCGGGACGACCGCCATCGGCGTTCGATTCAGACACACCCCTCCGTGGCAGAGGTCGTGCGGTAACCACGTAGATACGAGGCGATGACGCGTATCACTCCGCTTGGCAGGACGCTTGCTTTCAGGTGGCGCATTCGGCCAGGAGGTCTGGAGGAACCGAAAAAGCCCACCGATCGCAGCGCGATCGCAGCGCGATCCCGCGGATGTGAAGCGGACTGGGATCCGTGGGTTCGCGCTGCCATCGGTGGGCAATCCTCCTCCCTGTGGTTGAAAGCGGCCGGAGAAATTTGCAATAGCCCCTCAAAATCAAAGACTTGTAAACCGCACTGCCTTCAAAAGGGAGGGTGTCTTCACGTGCTTGATGGCTGCAAGTCCTAACTTGATGCCGATGCCCCTTCCGGATCTTCGCTGCGACCCATCTCAACGATCGCTGCACGAAACGCGACCAAACGGTAGATCGCGGTGACGTAGAAACCGCTGACGAGTCCGAGCGAGGTTCCCAGGATGCTGGCCCGATGGACCAAGGCGGATGAGATCACCACGGTCACGACCAAACCCCAAATCCCGGCCCAAAAATTGGCCGCGGGACGATTGATCGCACGCAACCCACTGGCAAACGAGTACCCCGCACCCAAGGCAATCGTTCCCGATGCCAGCACCAGGATCGCGGCCCCATGCCCGCCGTATTGCTGGTCAAAAATCCAGACGACGATCGCGTTCCCGAACACCCCCACCAGCGCGGCAAACACGCACAGGATCGACAACATCACGCCGGTGAACCGCCAGACCAAATGAGCCGCCGCGGCCGCTCCGCCGGCGGCAAAGGCATGCGCGGCCTTGGGCGACAGCACGTTGCTCATGCCCAGAATGAACGGGTTGGACAGCATCACGACGGTCATGCAAGCCGCATAGATCCCGGTCGCGCGTTCGTCGATCACGGCGGCCAGCAACCAGTGGGCAAAGTAGGTTTGCAGCACCGATGTCAATTGCGCCCCCGTGACCCACTTGCCGAACCGAATGTTTTCAACCCAATCCGATCGCATTCGGGATCGATCCCATTGAAAACTCGATCGAACCAGGGTCAACCAGATCAAACCGGAAAGTCCGGTGGCGATCCCGGTCACCAGAAAGGCGGCACCGGCGGTCATCTGGTCGGCCAATGCCAGGGCCGCAAGTCCGCCTAATTGCAACACGCTGACGGCCAAATCCAACGCCATCGCGGTCGGGACATGAAGCTGCGCAAACGCCATCCGTCGGGCAAATTCACGCAGCATCAAGAACGGCAACAACGCGACCAACAACCACAACAATCCGATCATGCCCGTTGCCCCGCGCGTCGTCTGGATCAGCACGCACGCGATCAGCAAGACCAGCATGGCGATCAGGTTCAACCCGATCGCTTGGGCCAGAGAGCTCGCCCCGTACTTACGTTGGTCGTCGGGCGAGAGGCGTTTGACGAATACCGTGTAGGGGATCGAAATCAACGACTCTTGAAACCCGACCAGCAACACGAACACGCTGAACGCCAGTGAATAATACCCCAGCTCGGATTCCGAGCCGAACCGCCCGACCATCACGGTGGTGGCAAACCGGGTGCCGCTGACGATCACCTGATCCAGCAACGACAGCATTGTGTCGCCGCGCGCCAGACCGCGCAGGCGTGCCGAAACTTCAGCCGCCTTCATCGGCGTACGTCAACGATGTTCGTTGGGCGATGCTGGCTCATGGACGACGGTTTCGGCTGGATTGACGTTGGGGTTTTGTTCGTTTCCGCGGGACGGTGTAGAGTTTAGTTGCCGAACACGCTTTGCATAAGCACGCATCGCCATCCGTCGCGAGCTCCTGATTGACGCGTCGTAGGACAGGCCCACCGAACCCCATTTTGAAATGACAGCGACCAATCCCTTTTCTTCCCCCCGGCGCAATGCCGCCGGTCCCGAGTTACGTGCCAGGGGACGTCGGCTGGCCCGACAAGCCGCCAAGGGTGGAGCCGCCAAAGGGGCGATTTTGGCCAAGCTTCGATCGATCGGCCTGGGCGATGTCGACGCCGATGAACTGGCCGATGCCGCCCTGTGGACCCACCGCCGGACGCGACGCATCCAGGGCATCGGCGTCTCAATGGCAGGGACATTGATCGTGGCGGTCGCGGTCGCACTGTTCCCCTTCGTCGCAGCCAAGTTCGCGATCATGGTCGCGGTGTTCGGTGCGTTCTTCGTCATGCTAGGCGTCGCACAACTGTTTAATTAAGGTTCTTGTTTAAAACCGGCGACCTCTACGTTCGATTGATTCGCGAAAACGATTAGTGCCGCGTTCCCGTTGGATGTTCGCGGGCTTGAGTGGTTCGCGAAAGGGGATTCGGCAAATGTTGCCGTGCTTCGGATCAACGGTAGTGGACGACGCGAAAACCGAGTGTGTCGCGACGCACGTCACTCTCTCGCTTGCGTGCTACTTCCCCATGGCGGCGTGCTTGGCCACCGCGAAACCGAGTGCGTCTTGCTTGTCGGCACAAAAGTCCATGATCTTTTCGTAGCCCGATGCGTCACCGGACTGGGCGGCACGCCCCGCGATCTCGATCAGCAACGGCACGATTGTTTGTGATGGCACGTCTGCGGGCACATGGGCGATCGCAAACTCGATCGCCTGCAGGGGGCGTCCGACGCGATCGAGCAGATCGATGTAGGTTTCGATCGCGCCGGTGCCGTGTTCTTGGGTGTCGACGTTGATCGCTTTCCGTTCAAACAGTTTCAGCCCCGCGTCGACATTTTCGCCCAGCAGGATCGAATAAAACGCGGCATAAGCGGGGTAGAAATCGACGAACGGTTCTTCGCCGGGGTATTGAAACTGGTGGTGCAACTGGCGTCCGTACTGGGTCAGTTCCCAGGCCATGCGCAACTGTTTCGGATCGGTCAGGGTGGATGCGATCCGCACGGTCGACGACAGGTGCGTCGTGTCCAGATGGTAGCCGCCGTCCTTCATCACCCAGGGGCGACTGGCCAGCATGTCGTACAGCGATTCGTCTTCGCCGGGGGCGGCATCGCGGGCTTCGATATCGGCCCGGACCAGCGTGGTCAATTCGTTGTAAAAGTGTTCCAGCAAACGCTCGCCGGCGGCGCGGCGGTCGGCCTTGCTGCGTTGGGCGATCGCTTGGTCGAACAGCGTGATGCTGTTGCAGGTGCCTTGATGGTCCAGAATGGCCTGGAATCCTCGCCCCACATCGACGCCTTCATGCAGCAAGACACGCTGCATTTCGTCATAGTTGTCCTCGGTGATCTCGACCTCGGCGATCAGGCTTCGGATCAAATCGTTGTCACCGGTCGGCCGCAGGTACGTCCAGCCCTCGAACACGCGTCCGGCGCGAATCAGCATTTCACCGGATTCGCGGCAGGCTTCCAGCAATCCCGTTTCCAGTTGTCGCTCGATCGCTTCGCAGCGCGGCGGTTCGTCTTCACTGCTCAGCAGCGGCAACCCCAGCGAATCGCGGACGATCATCTTGCGTGCCTCGAACAACTCCATCGGCAATTCCGCGCGGCGATAGTAGTCGGCGAGTTGCTGAAGCAATTCCGAACGAGAAGCGTCGCAGTGACGAAGGGTTTCAAAGATTTCGCAGGCGGGATCAGACATCGACAAACTAGGATTCGGGGGTGAGGGGATCGGCGGGGGAATCAGTCGTTCGGCGGCGGTTCGCTTGGCATTTCCGATGGCGATGCCGACACACCTTCGTCGGGCGATACCGGCATTTGGGCCGCGTCGGCGTAGCGGTGCAGCCATTCCAGCAACGTCCCCAGCTTGATCGCTGCGGCGGGCAGTTGATTGTCGCTGTGTTCGGTCATGTCGGCTAGTGGACCGAGCAATTCGTCGCATTGATGGCGGATTTCGATGGCCAACGACTTGGCCGTGCGTTGGCGATCGCGGCACAGATCCAGCCGGGTTTTCGCCGCCGCGACCCGCTTGCGTGCTTCCATCGCGCTGACACGGTCGCCGGCCCGCGCGGCCGACTCTTTCTGTTGCAAGTTGTCTTTCGCCTCGGTCAATTCACGCTCGGCCAATTCGGTCTGACGACGCCAATACCTCGGCACCTCGTCGCCAAAATACTGGTCGGCGCGATGAATCGCGATTCGAATCTCCTGCAGCGTTTTCTCCCAACTGTCGGCCATCGCCAGCACCCCCGTGCGGAGCCGCTGAAGCGAATCGATATTTCGAACGTCGCTGGTCGACATGGCAGCACCTGGGGTGATGAGGAAAAAGGGGGCCTCTATTGGACCACGCGACGGCGGTCGCGGCTACCGTCGCTGCCACGCAGATCGCAATTCCTGAATTCCCTGTTCCATCGAAATGCGAACCTTGTACCCCAGACGCTCCTTTGCCGCGGAAATATCGAAGTAGTGGTCCTTGGCCAGTTGGGCGGCCACAAAACGGGTCATCGCGGGTTCGTCTTTTTTGCCGGTCAGACGATAGACAGTTTCCAGCAGGGCTCCGGCACCGTAAGCGACGGGGAACGGGATGTGGCGCGTCGGGGGCGGAACCGAGGCGAGGCTACAGATTTGTGTGATCCAGTCCCAACAATTCACCGGCTGGTCCTGGGCGATGAAGTAGGCGCGTCCGCCGGCGACGTCCGGCCACCGGCCGAGGGCGTCGATCGCATCCAAGTGGGCCGCGGCGGCGTTGACCACGTGGACGGTGTCGATCAAGTTTTTCCCGTTGCCGACGATTTGCAATTTTCCCGACGCCGCGCGGTCGATCACGCGGGCCAGCAGGTGGGGATCGCTCGCGCCCCAGATCAAATGGGGACGCAAGGCACAGGTGTTCAATTCGCCCGAACGATGGGCCTGCAGCACGGCTTGCTCGGCGAGCGCCTTGGTTTGCGGATACGCGCACAACCATCGCCGAGGGTAAGGCGCCGATTCGTCGACGCCCCGCTGGTCGTCCCCATCAAACGTCACGCTGGGGCTGCTGGTAAAGACCAAGTTGCCGATGCCGTTCTTTCGGCAAGCATCGATCACGTTCAGCGTGGCTTGGGTGTTGATCCGATAAAACGCCCCATACGGCCCCCAAACGCCGGCGACCGCCGCCGTGTGGACGACGACATCCACGTCGCGAATCAATCGACCACTGACGTCGGCATCGGATAGGTCCCCGCGATGGTACTCGACGCCCTTGTCTGCAAGCGCCGGGTAGTCGCCGCGCGAGACGCCGACGACCTGGTCGCCGCGCGCGAGCAGTTGGTCGACGATCTCGGCACCGAGAAATCCGGCTGGCCCGGTAACGAGAACGCGCATGGTGTTGGGCTTTGATGGAACGGAGGATCGAAGGGGGGCCTGAATCTTCGATCCTGGCCCGCGATCCGTCAAGCGGCGCGGCGATGCCCCTGGGGGACGCGGCCACTCGGTGGGGCCGATTTGGAATAGAAGTTTCGGTTGTGAAAGGGCATCGAAACCTGGTCCACGAAGTCCGTGTTCAATTCGTCGCGCAAACGTTTCAAAAACCGTGCGCCGTCCAGGTGTTCGTCGTAGTGCTGGCAGACGTTTCGCGACAGCCGCGCGCGTTTTTCCGGAGGCATCGAATCGATGCGGCGGATCGCGGCCACCAATCCTTTGCGTCCGCGAAAGCAGATCGCGTTGACGCCGTCGATCAGTTCGGGGTGAAACCGATCGGCATACTCCAGGATCGGGATCGTGCCCACCGACATCGCTTCGATCGCGTTGTGGCAAACCGGTTGAGACGCCCCCGGGCAACACAGAAAGAATTGGTGGGCGGCGATCGTGTTCATCCAATCCTTCGCCGCAATCGGATCGCTCGCGCTGTCGCGCAGGACGATTTGATCGTCGCGTCCGTCCGAGTCTCGTGTGGCGATTCGAACGTCAAAGTGGCTCCGCAAGGTGGACAAGATCTCCAGCCGTGACAGCACACCGAACTCGTGGTGCATGGAATCACGGCCGTAGCGTCGATTCTGATTTCCGGCAAAAAAGATGCCGGCCTTGATCCGCCGACGCAGCGTGTCGTCGCATGCGGTCACCGCATCGGCAATCTGTTGAGGGTGCATCGGATAGGGCATGACCAACGTTTTGTCGACCGGGTCCCGTCCGATCAACATGGCGACGGTTCGCTGTCGGTTCAACACGCGATCGGCCTGTCCGCCATCGGTATCGAGCAACACCAGCGATTGAAGCGGAAACGTCGCTTGCGGGTCGATCCAATTGACGTGGGGCATCGACAGGAATCGGCCGCCGTGCGGCTTGTGGGCGATCGCGGCCAACAACACACGGCTGCAACGCAACGTCACCTGCGATCCGATCTTGCCGGCCAACGCCGCCAAACACGTCAGATGCCGACCGCCGTCAAACAACAACTGGTCGCTATATAAGTCGATCCCGATCGTCGTTTCGTCGGTCGGCATCTTCACTTTCGATGGCGACGCCAGATGCTCTTCGGCCAATCGAATGTCAAACGGGTATCGAAGCAGGTGTTTTAATTTCATCTTCGGTCGCTCCTAACTTGCCTGCCGAACCGACGCCGCGGCATGATCATCGATGCCCATCTTCAGCAGCGAATTTTTTCCAGAATGATACGCCGCGATGTGCGCCGCGTGCCGCCGGCAATTCGCATTGATTTCTGCCAGAGTTGCTTCGGCGGTGTTCAAAATCTCGGGGATCTGGTCGACCGACCGATAGATCCAACCGATCGGGCCGTTGTGTTCCGCCTGGCGCACTTGGTCCGCCAGCCAACAACCGTCGGGGACGATCACGGGGACACCGCGAATCATCATTTCCAACAGCACACCGCTGCAACGGGCGACATAGCGACCGGGGTCGTAGAGGAACAATCCGATCCCCGCGGTGTCCAACCAATCGTGGTACGCCTGGCTGGTCAAGTTTCCGCGCAGGACTTCCAAACCGGCGTCGGCAAGCCGCTCGGTTTGATCCGGAGACTTGGCGTCACATCCGGACTGCATCGATGGCGGGATCATTCGCTGCCATCGTTTGGGAGGCAATTGCATCGACCAGACGAATCGGCCTGAGCGCAGGAGCGGTCTCTCGATCGATTCCAACAAGCCATAGATCTGACCGCGGCCTTTTTCCGCCCGCGGCATTCCGGCCAACAGGATCTTCGTCGCATTCGATGAAGAGGATTCCCGTTGCCGTCCGCTGCGGTAACGTGTGGGATAGGGAATGGCGGTGGCGTCCACGCCGACAGCAGCCAGTTGCTGCTGCAGCGACTCGGTGGTCGCGTGCAGATGGACGCGATGCCCTTGCATCGCTGCCATCGCCGCGTTGACTTGACGACCAAACGCCCGGGCGCGTGCGGTCACCACGGTTTCGTAGACGGCGAAATGAAACACGACATGAATCGTCATCGGGCCGGTCTCGCCGCGCCGATCGAGTTCTCCAACCGCGTGTGCCAAGGCGAGGAGTTGGAAATCACCGCCGGTGTTGACCACGATTTTGTCCAGCGGCCGTGGCGAGAACTGGAGCACCGATTCGGCAAAGACCGAGGCCCAGGATTGCAGCATCGCTTTGGGCCGACGTGCAGGGCGACTGGCGCCGTCACACACGGTCTGCCACAGTCGTTCCGGCAACGCGCCGTCGTTCGGTGTCCCTTGAATGTCACGCCCCACGTGCGACGATCCGTCGACGCCCAACGACCAGTTTTCCATCCTCCGCACCGCGAACCGGGCGTCGATGCACAGATGATCCAGACGCGAGTCGCGGGAAAGGTCGGGATTGAGTTTCGGAAGCGTTTGGTGAGCAACCAACTGCGGCAGATAGCCCAGTCGGTACGCCCCGTCGGCAAGCAAACTGGCCAATTCCAAATAGTGACCGCCGATGTCCCGAACGTTGTCGTCCAAGAACAGGATTCGCGGCGATTTTGAGAACGATGCGGACATTGACGCGACAGACGGGGATGCTGGTTAAACCGTGGAACTGGTTCATAGCAATTCACGCCTTCGGCGTCCACGTTGCTTCGCCGCGGCCGCAAGAAGTCACTCGACGGTCACCGAGACGCTTCTCTTGACGCCCGTCGTTCCGATTTGGTAGCCCAGGCGAATGAAAGAATCCTACGTCTCATTGGCATCCGTTCACCACGTCGCGTTCGTGGCCCTAATGGCGTTCGCCGCGGCGGCAACACCATTGACGTCGCTCGCAGACGAGTCGTCGCAAGCTGCGTCTCAGCAGGAATCCTGGGTGCTGCTGCGCAACGGCAATGTACTCTGCGGCCAAGTCGCTAAGATCGGATCGACGGTCACGATCACACGTAGCGACCAATCGAAAATCAATCTGCCCGGCAACCAAGTCGAAACGGTGGGGCGTTCGCTGAGCCAACTCTACCAGTACCGTCGCGGCAACCGCTTCCAAGGTGACTTAAAGCGGCTTCACGCCGATGTGCGCTGGTGCTTGCGAAATGGGCTGCTACAAGAAGCGGCCCAGGACGCGTTGGAAGCACGGGCGCTGGATCCGGCCGACCCGAACACGGTTCAGCTGCTGCGGCAGATCGCCGCCGTGATCCGCCAACAGTCGGCCCCTTCGCAGGTCGATGCCGCTACGCCCGCGGTCCAAACGGTTTCACACGAATCGCCGATTGCTGACGATCGAATGATGGCCGACGAAACGGATGCGGCCCCGCCGAACGGATTGCCGGAGAAGTTGGTCTATGAGTTTACCGCCCGGATCCAACCGATCCTGATGAATCGCTGCACCAGCTGCCACGCCCGCGACGGCCGCAATGAGCGTGAGTTTCAAATCCACACGGCACTGACATCCAGGTGGGCTCCGAAGGATGTTGCCAGAGAAAACTTGCAAGCGGTGATGAAGTATGTCGACCAGGCGGCACCGGGCAACAGTTTGATTCGCTTGCGTGCGTCCGATGGACACGGGGGCCGACGCCATTCATTCGGAAACGAAGGCTCCGCGATGATGGCCAATTTGGACCGCTGGCTGATGCAGGTTGGATCCAGCCAGATGGCGCTCGATCCGGGGCTTTCGTTGTGGGAACGGGAAACCGACCGGGCCAGCGAAAACAAATCCCTTGCACCGACAAGCCCGCCGGAGCTGTCATCGATTGGCCAATCGGGCGACTTGGCGGTTGATACGGCCCACGCAACCGTGGCCGGTGTCATTCTGCCCGGCAGCGGCGACAGCGTATCGGCCTGGAACGCGGACTCACCGGCCGCACTGCCAGAGAAACCATCGCCGGAAACCACACCGCGGATGCGACGCATGCCGAAGGTCGAAAACCCGTTTGACCCGGCAATCTTTAATCGACGGGTTCATGGTCGCTGATCAAATCGCTTTCGGCGACGCGTTCAAGCACCAGCACAAACACGGCCGAACCGATGACCAGGGCGACCAACAACGCCAGGCTGCCGTTCCATTCGCTCGGTGGGACGACCTGCATGATTCGCTCCTTCATCTTTAGCCCCGCCGTTTCTGCCGTCGGCACCTGCAGCGGCCACAGCTTTTCGACGCTGCCGATCATCAACCCGACCAGGACCGCCATCGTCTTGTCGCGATGATGGTCCAGCATCCAGCTCAACAGCCGCGAAAACGCCAGCAGGCCGAACAAGCACCCGAAGGCAAACACGCCCAGTTGCAAAATCGAGTTCAAGTCGATGTCCAGCTTGACGGTGTTCTTGATCAAACCCGTGATCGGGTGATAAACGCCCAGCAACAGCAGGATGAACGCACCGCTGATTCCCGGCAGGATCATCGCGCAAATCGCAATCGCCGCGGCACCGAACAGGTAGATCAGCGAGTCGCCGCCGTCGGTGGGGGAAAGCCGGCCGACAATGACAGCGGCCAGGATTCCAACGGCGCACGCCACCAAACTTGCCGGCCCCCAACGTTTGACCTGGCGACGCACGATCAGCACGCTGGCAAGAATCATTCCGAAAAATACCGCGAAGGTTTCTGGCATGTGATGATCAAACAACCAATTGATCAAACCGGCCAGCGTCACACTGCCCAACACCACGCCGACACCGATCGCCATCAGAAACCGCGCGTCGACATAGTCCCACGCCTGTTTCGGGCGCCGTGCCAAGACCTCGCCGACCAGGTGGGAATCGATCCGGCTGACCGCATCGATCAGGCGTTGGTAATGCCCCAGCACCAACGCCACCGTGCCGCCGCTGACCCCTGGCACGATATTGGCCGCTCCCATACAAAACCCACGGATCAAATTCACCACGTCCAGATGCAACGCGCTGGCGGACCGCTTGCCCGCCGCCGGAGTGTGCGGATCTGACGAGCATTCCGTATCCGTTTGATGCGGTTCCGTTTGATTCGATACAAGCCCGGCATTCGGATCGACGCAATCGGTGTCAATGTTCTGGTTGTCCAGTGACATGGTGGATGGTTCCCTGATTGGCTTCGACGGTGAATACTGCGGCAACAGTGTGATTGTGATCGAGCGCCGCGAGAAGCGGACAACTTGATTTTCAACTGATATCCAGGCCCTGTGAGTACCCAAACGGATTTAGTGGCGTGATCGAAACCATCATCCTGGCCGTTGTGCAAGGGATCGCCGAATTTCTGCCGATCAGTTCTTCGGGGCACCTGGTCATTTTGGGGGCGATGATCAGCGACGTGCAAAGCGAGTCGCCGACGCTGGAAATTATTTTGCACGCCGGGACCCTCGGATCCATCCTGGTCATCTTTTGGCGTCGCATCTTGGATTTACTGACCAGCGACCGGCGTGTGATCCCACTGCTGATTGTCGGGACGATTCCGGCCGTCGTTGTCGGGCTGACGATCAAGGCCCAATTCAGTTGGATCCTGAAGAATCCGCTGTTGGCCGGCGGCATGCTGATCGTCACGGGCATCATGCTGATCGTGCTGGGGCGATTGCCGGTTCGCCAGGGCGCGTATCGAAACGCGTCTTACTTGGCCGCTTTTTGCGTCGGCTGTTTTCAAGCGTTCGCGATATTGCCGGGGATCAGCCGCAGTGGATCGACGATTCTGGGCGGGCGACTGCTGGGGCTGAAAACCGACGACGCGGTCGTGTTCTCGTTCCTGCTCGCGATCCCCGCCATTTCGGGCGCGACCGTGCTGGCGATCAAAGATTTACTCGAAGAGACGAGCCAGGGAGCGCCCCTGGGACACTCGATCACCGAACTGGGAATCGGCGCGCTGGTCTCGTTCGGCGTCGGGGTCTTTGCCCTCAAGTGGCTGATCGGCTGGAGCCGCCAAGAACGACTGCACTGGTTTGCCGGCTGGTGCATCCCGGCCGGAGGCTTGGTGCTGGCACTCGGCCTGGCCGGGTTGGTCTGATGCTCAGTCCGGTAGTGGACGAGGCGACGAGTCCCTGCGGATCGCTAGCGGAGAGCCCCCCCTCGCGTCGTCCACGACCATTGCCTGATTGGCGACGGCCCCGGAAGGGCCGTCGTCCACAAAGCGACCAGGCGTTCTAGCGGCGGCGGCCTCGACCGCGGCCCTTGCCTGACGGCGATTTCTTGTGGTTTTCCAAGTTGTTGTCGACCAACAGGGTGACCACTTCTTGCCAAGTCGGAACGATCTTACGTCGCTTGGCCGCCTCGGTTCGCGGTTCCGCATCGGCTTCGTCCTGGCGGTTTCGACCTCCGCGACGCGTTCGAACCTCGTCCTCGTCTCGGTCCCGCGAAGCGCCGCCGCGTTCGTCTTGATCGGCCGATTCGGCGTCTCGATTGGATCGTCCGCGGCCGCCACGACGTCCGCGACGTCGGCGTCCACGGCGGATCACATCGACTTCTTCGTCGTCTTCGTGATCGTCGTCGAACGCGGACTCGGGGATCCGGGCTTCGGTGACTTCGTCCAGGTCCTCGTCCAGATCTTCATCGTCGCGTCCGCGGGATTGCGAACGGCCGTCATCGTTGTCACTTCCGCCGCGTGAACGTCGGCCGCCACGTCCGCGGCGGCCACGTCGCCGTCGGCGCGGCCCGGAATCTTCCGTTTCGTCTTCGGAGTCGTCCGAGTCGACATCGACACCCAAGCCGAATTCGTCGTCGACCAGTTCGAAGTCTTCGTCCGCGACGGGATCAAATTCGTCACGGCTGACGGTGCGGCGTTGGGAGGATCCCCTTCGGCCGCGACGCCTGGAAGATCCTCGGCGAGATTCATCCAGATCATCACTTGCGACGTCGTCGCTGTCCGCGTCGACGTCCGGCGACACCATTTCGGCGTCCAGCCCTTCGTCGGCCATGCGCTGGCGTTGGCCCCGCCGACCGCGTCGGCCACGTCGCCGCGGGCTCTCACGATCTTCATCACGATCGCGGCCGGGTTGGTCGTCACCATCGGACCGCCCGCGGTCGCTCTTTTCGCTGGCGGACCGTCGTTCACCCGCGGGCGACCGACCCTCGTCGTCGGCATCGTCGCGATCGTCAAAACCGCGACGGCGACGCCCTCGTTCGGGTCGTTCGGAGGTGCGATCCCGCCGCGGAGATTCTTGGGTTGGCTGGACGGTCGCCTGAGCCGAATCCGCGTCGTCGTCTTCGCCGTCGTCGTTCAAATCGGAAAACGAGCGGAACGACAGGGGGTCGGGGGGATCCACCGATCGCGACGTTGATTCGGCAACCGTTGCGGATTCGCGCGCCGGCGGATCAGGCTTGTCGATCGAATCGGGAGCCTCGATTTCGGTGGCCTCGATTTCGGTGGCCTCGGCGCTCGGTTCGGGCTCCGGCCCCAAGTCGATGCCCAGTCCGTCGCCAAAACTACGGGGCGCCTTCTTGGACTTGGTCGCTGACGCTTCGCGTCGCGTGGATTGGATTTCCATCGGGGGGCGATGGGGCGGCGGTTCGTCGGTCGCTTCAATCCCCAGTTCGCCGGCCAATTCCGACCAGACACCGGTTTCCGGTTCGTCGGAAGCGGCCTCACTGTCGGCGTCGGCGCTGTCGGCCGAGCTGGTGGCGTCGTCGCCGGCAAACAGCTTGTCGGACTCGCTCCGCGACGCTTCGACCTGCAGCAATTCTTCGACGACCGGCTCTTGCTTGGCCGGCGGGCCGCCGGCGGCAAGTTCATCGATCCGCGGGTCGCGGGGTCGAACGCCGAATCCGGGCAGTTGCGTTGCGGCGGTCTCGCTGGTCAGTGCCTCCAGCACGTCTTCGGCCGAGGGGCCGCTATCGTCCATGTCGGATTCGTCGCTGACATCGGCGACCGCTTCGGCCACCGGTGGCATGCCACGCGTCGCCGATTCGTTGGAATCCCGATCCGAAAACTCGGACGAATCCGATGCGGATTGTTGTTCGCGGTCGTCGTCGGCGGTCGATTCGGCTTGCGGTTTCGTCTCTTCTGTTTTCGGGGGGGCGGGCGGACCAGGGGTACCAAGAAGCTTGGCAAGAAGGTTCCAATTGTCTGACATTCGGTCTATTAATGAGTTGTTTTGGAGGGGCCAGCAGTCAACCAACCGGCCGAGAACTCGGGCGTATCAGTGACATTGTTTCATCACCGTTGTGCTGTCCACGGATTCGTTCCGGCGTGAAAAGGAGTCCGATCAGCTCGCTCGATGCTCCAACCATCCATTCAAGTCCGATCGAAGGGTCTTCCACGATGCGATGCTTCCGCTGCAAAGGAGTGACAGCTTCGGTGATGATTCGGCAGAGCAATTGAGTCCTCCGGCGAGCTCCGATCCGGCAGTTCCGGATCACTGATCGCTCGCACGTTTCCGACGGTGTGTATCCTGACGCGGTCCTCGTAAAAGGGGCTGTCTGCTGAGATTGATGCCCGAAATCGCCGGCCGGCTTCAATTCGAACGGCTCGGTCCACGGACTTAATCTATATGTATAGCCGCGTACCTCCGGATTCCCAAGGGGATTCCCGCCCAATGAGGTTACGGTTGACCGATCCCGCTCGTATTTCTGTCGTCTTTCCGAGAATCCCGTCCCCCGAATGTCTGCTCAAACCTCCCCGTCCACGCATCCCGCCAAATCGACATCGATCATTCCACGGCGTCGCGGTGGGCCGCTGCGACCGCTGATCGTGTTCGGGACCCGCCCCGAGGCGATCAAGCTGGCCCCATTGGTGTTGGAATGCATGGCGCGGCCGGACCAGGTTGCACCGATCGTCTGCAGCACCGGCCAGCACCGTGAAATGCTGGCACAGGTCCTGTCGTATTTTTCGATCACCCCAGAAATCGATCTGGGATTGATGCAACCCGGCCAGACGCTCACCGGCCTGACCGCCCGCTGCCTGGAAGCGCTCGACCGCGTCGTCGATCAGTGCCAGCCGGATTGTGTCGTCGTCCAGGGCGACACCACCACCGTGATGGCATCGGCGATCGTGGCGTTCTACCATCGCTTGCCGGTCGTGCATGTCGAAGCCGGGCTGCGCACCGGCGATCTGACAGCACCGTGGCCGGAGGAGTTCAACCGCCGGGTGACGGGAATCGTCACGACCTTGCACTGTGCCCCGACGGCCCGCAGCGAATCGGCGCTGCTGGCCGAAGGCGTCCCCCGGCAAAACGTCCGCGTTACCGGCAACACGGTGATCGATGCGCTGCTGCACACGATCGCGAAAGAACGCGCCGACGACGCCAGGTGGCGGGAAAAGTACCCGATGGCGCTGGCCGACAGCGTCGTTCTGGTCACCGGACATCGCCGCGAGAATTTTGGCGGCGGGCTCGAACAAATCTGCGCCGCGCTGACCGAATTGGCCGCGTCCCACCCACAGACCCAGTTCATCTATCCGGTGCACCTGAATCCCAACGTGCACGGCCCCGTCCATCAGCTGCTGGGCGGGTTGAACAACATCCACTTGGTCGCGCCGGCGGACTATCCCGAGTTCGTCTGGCTGATGGATCGCGCCACCTTGGTGTTGACCGATTCCGGCGGCGTGCAAGAGGAAGCTCCGTCGCTGGGCAGCGCCGTGCTGGTCACGCGCACGAAAACCGAACGCCCCGAAGCGGTCGACGCCGGGCTGGCAGAACTGGTCGGCACCGATCGACAGCGGATCATTCGACGGGCAAGCGAACTGTTGGCCAAACCCAACGGAAAGCGCGAGACACACGTCACCGAGAATCCCTACGGAGACGGCAAGGCGGCTCGACGCATCGTCGACTGGATGGTGGAAGCGGAGTGAGTTGGGAGGTGGGAGAACTTCTCCTACCCCTGCTTTTTCAACTCCATCAATTCCTTCCGCTCAGGCAGATTCTTGTAGAACGGGTCCAAAGGATAACAGCCGCTGATGATGCCTTTCCGCGGGGCGGTGGTGCAGTCGCTGAAGGTGCGGCAGACTTTCTTGCGCGTCAGCTGGTTGCCTTCCAGTACATCAGCGGGCAGGTCGGGATAGGAAAGCACCATGCGTCCCAGCCCGATGGAATCGGCCAGTCCGTTTTGCAGCACCGCTTGGGCCACGTTGGGAAGCCAGTCTTGCAGGTAGGTGTAGCCGGAACCGACGACAAACATTTCCGGAAAGCGTTTTTTCAGTTCCGCCGTCGCTTCGATTTGTCGATCGACTCCGATCAGCGGATCCTCCGGCGGGTCGTAGCCGTCGCTGGGTGGAAAGAAGGCCGGCCGTTGCAAATGCGGCGTGTAGTAGGGGCTGCCGGCGGTCGTGCAAATCAGTTTCATCCCCAACGACTGCATCAGCGAAAGGAATCGGATCGGTTCGTCCAGCACGACCGCATCGCCGCGCGAATTGGAACCGAACACCAAACGTGGGTCGCCGGCCGGGTCGGGTTCACCGATTCCCGCGTCCGATTTCCGGTAGGGCAGAAAATCAAAAATGCTTAACCGGACCCCGAGTTCCAAATCCGGGGCTTCGGCACGGATCCCGGCGACGATCTCGCGCAAGAAACGCGTGCGGTTTTCAAAGCTGCCGCCGAATTCGCCTGGACGATCGACTCCGCTCAGCAATTCATGGCCCAGATAGCCGTGGCAATGCTTGACATCGACGAATTGAAAGCCCAGCTTGGCCGAGCGGCGTGCAGCGACGACAAAGTCATCAATCAACGTTTTTAATTCGTCGTCGCTGATGACGCCCGAATCGTCGTTGATGCCCAACCGCGGATCGAGCGCCGGATTGCGTTGGGCGGCGCGCGGTTCGGCTTTCGTCTTTTGGTTCGGACGGGCGAAGCGTCCCGAATGCGTCAGTTGCAACCCGACCACCAGGTCGTCGGTGTCGCCGAAGCGTTCGGCGTGGGATCGAATCAACAGATCACGCAGTTCCCCGATCTGGGACAAGTTGTTTTCAGTCAAACACAATTGGTTGGGATTGGCGCGGCCGTCGTGACGTACCGCGACCGCTTCACCACCCCACATCAGCTTCGCACCGCTGATGCCAAAGTTCTTCCAACGGCGTCGAGTCAAGTCCGTCGGTTTGCCGTCGGGTGTGCCGTCCCAGCCTTCCATCGGCAAAATGCAGAACCGATTGCCGATCGTCAACTCACCGACCTTCGCCGATTGCGACAGCGGTGAAGCCGGGCCCGGCACCACGTCTTGGTCGGCGGGTAGGTTTAGTCCGAGTTCTCGGAGTCGGGATTGAAAATCGTCAAACGTCTTGAGGCTGGCGACACGTGGATAAGTAGGCATGACGTAGCGGTGGCGGTGATGTAGCGGTGGCGGTGATGATGTGGGAAGACGAGCGAGCGAGAAAAGGAGTTCGAGCGACGCGCGTCGATGGCGATCCAATCAGGCCGTCGTTTGCAGCGGATTGGCGGCGTTCTTGAGTAACGTTTCCAAATCGCGGGCGATGTGACCGAGCACTTCGCGGTCGCTGTCGGGACGAGTCGGCGAACCGGGATAGGTATGGTCGGTTTGAATCTGATCACGCAGTTTCAAAAACATCGCGGCGTCGTGCTTGTAGGCCGGCACGGGGGCACGAAATGCGAACGCCCCCAGGTACTGCAACAAGTCATTCAATTGATAAAACCCTTCGTCACCGCTTTCCCACATCGCATCGCGGGCGGCAAAGGCGTCCGGGGCGAACGTGCTCAGCCCGAGCAGGTAGTCGCTGCCGTACATCACCATGTCGATCGCCAGATCATTGCCCGTCATCACCTTGAACTCCGGACGGACCTTGTCACGCAACTGCAACCGCTGCCATTCCAACACTCGATCGAGCGAGGAGTGCTTGGCACCCAAACAGTTGGGAATCCGCATCAGTTGCTCGTACACGCCGAGCGAATAAATACTGCCGAACGGGGCAAACACGGTTGCCAACTCAAAGGCATAAAAGGAATCACATGCCGATGCGAGTGTTTGGTAGTGCGACACGACCTGTTCGTCACTGCCCTGGGTCAGCCCATAGGACTGGAAAAAGATCGGCGTGCCGCCGTGCGACTGGATCTGGTCGATCCCGGTGCGGTACGCGTCCGCCTGGAACGTGTCGCCGGGCCGGTCGGCCACAAACGCTCCGGCTACGAAATCCCGTCCACCGGCGATCGCTTGCGTCCGCCGCAGCGCCTGGATGCGCGTCGCATCGTCGATCAAGTTTCCGTAGCCGGTGTCCATGTTGATCGCGGGCGCCAATCCGGCGTCGTAGGTCCGCGCGACATGATCGTCGAACCCCTGCCAATCAACCGTGTGGTCCTCCAGCAGCGGCAACAGGATCGCGGAAACCCCGGTGATTTTTCGTCCGGGTTTGAGCATTTTGATCGGATCGATCGATTCCACTTGGTTCATCGGGCTGGCCAGTTGCGTTTCGGGCAAATTTGAATTCAGATTGACAGAGGATAGAGGATTTCAATGACCCTGTCTTCGAAAATCGGTTACGACGATCTTGGCAATTCGGGCATCCCCATTCATCGCGGGTCTTGGGGCCGATGCTGGTGACGCGGGAAAACGACGAGAAAGGTGGCGATGAACAAACCCAGATTGACCGACCGAGCACTCCAGGAGCATCTCCCGGATTGGGGCGTGCTGGTCTTGGAGAGCCACCATTCCCCGCAATTCACGATGGATTGGCGCGAGCATGCGTTTTTGAAACTGGTCTATGTGTTGCGCGGCCGCGGGGTGCTGGAATTCCAGGACCGCGTGCACCATTTCGAGTCGGGAGACCTGTTGATTGTCCCGCCAGGCGTGTCCAACCGTATCACCGACGCCCCCGATGCGGCGAGCAGTTTGTACATCGGATGTATCGATCCGCGGCTGTTCGGTTTTGATGACCAGCTGATCGGCCGCCTGCGTCTCGGTCTGGTGGCCGCCAGTCCGTACTTTTCCAATCGCGTGGCGACCCAGCTGCGGCGGATGCGGCACCAGCAAGCCAGCAACGATCCGACACGGCCGATCTCGATGGTCGCCGCCGCACTTCGAATCATCGAATGGGTGTTGCAATTGGGACAGGCGTCGGCCCAATCGAACCGTTCAAGAGGCCGGCGCACAAGTGACCGAGAGGTCATGGAAGAGTACGTCGCCCGCCTGGCCACCGAGTTCTACGAGGCATCGACGATTGACGCCGCGGCCGCCTCACTGGGGCTGACCCGCCGCGTTTTCACCAAGCTGTTCCAAGAGGTCACCGGATCGACCTGGCTGACGCATGTCCGCAGACTGGCCATCAACCACGCCAAGCACCAGCTGGCACAGACCAACCTGTCGATCACCTCGGTCGCCTTTGAGTGTGGATTCAACGACCTGTCGACGTTTTATCGCCAATTCAAATCCCAAGTCGGGGTCTCGCCAAAAAACTATCGGCAATCGATTTCAGCAGAGTAGCGGTTTCAGACATCCTTGCCGTGCCTTGGGTTATAACGGAGCGATGAACATTCCCCATTCTGGTCGAGACGACGCGATGTCCGAAACTGTGAACTTGATTTCCCCCGTTGCTGGCACGTCGGTGCCTGCTTTCAATCGACGAAGCGGCTTGGGCGCGTCGTTGACCGTGCTCGCACTCGGTCTTTCCACACTGGTGCTTTCAACGCTGGGGGGCCCCGCGTCTTTGTCGCCTTCGTTGTGTTACGGCGACGACCCCGTGTTTTCGGGGCCGCAAGCGGGCGAACCGCTGCCGCCGCTGAAACTTCGTGGCGTCTACGACGACGCCGCTGGCAAAGAATTCGACCCGGTCGCCCAGGCCGATGGAAAACCGACCCTGTTGGTCTTCGTGCATAAACTCACGCGCCCCGGGCTCGGCCTGGCACGGGGACTGACAAACTACGCCAAGTCTCTTGACGAATCCCCCAACTATGCCGCGATCGTTTGGCTGAACGATGATCAAGCCGAAGCCGAAGCCTACCTGACTCGGGCACGCCGCTCGTTGAACTTGCAGGTCCCCGTCGGAATCTCGGTCGACGGAGGTGAAGGGCCAGGGGCATACGGCCTGAATCGCAACGTCGAGCTGACCGTCCTGGTCGCCAAAGAAGGCAAGGTGGTCGCCAATTATGCCCTCATCCAACCTTCCATGTCCGACGGTGTGAAGATCGCCGGTGCGTTGGCAAACACACTCGGCACAACGCCCCCGACCGCCGAAGAGCTGCAAAAGGTGGCCTACCCGGGCAGAGCGACGAAGATGCGGCAGCGAGCCAAAGGGCGGGAGTAAATTTCAGGTTTCAGGTTTCAGGTTTCAGGTTTCAGGTTTCAGGTTTCACAACATTTTCTTGTCACCCAACTCCCAACTCCCAACTCCCAACTCCCAACTCCCAACTCCCAACCTTACTTCCTATCCACCATCATCAAACCGTTGTCGGCGACCTTCAACAGCGGACGCGAGTAGCGTGATTGGGCGCCCAGTCCGCCGGGGCGGTAGGTGAATCCGATCGCCAGATTCCAGCCCTCTTCTTGATTGCCACCGCTGCCGGTGCCTTCGTTCGGGATCAGGTAGGTTGCCGAAGTGTTCCACAACAAGTTGCCGTGCACCGGCAGATCCAGCTCCATGCCCAACAACCCGTCATCGTTGTCTGTCCAGCCGACGAAGCCTTCGCAAGCGCCCAGGCGTGCCAGGCGGTGGCGATAGAACAATCGGTACTGCGTCATCGCTTCCATTTCGATGTCATTGCGAACGACCGCGCCGCTGTTGTCCAAGACGCTGGTCGTGGCCGTGTCGTCATCCACTCCCACTGCAAACTTCAATCCGAACACGTTGCAACTACGATTGACCCAACCGAGTTCACCACGCAGCTGGACCAAATCGCTGCGGTAGTACCAATCCTCGTACAAGTAATCCAGCACCAAGCCGTACTGAAACCCATAGTCCACTGTCCGAAAAATGCCGCTGGTCAGAAAGATCTGGCCGCGCGTCTCGTCGGTGAACCCGGCACCGGAAAGGTTGTTCTGGGTGAACCGCACACCGGATTGCCAAGCCATGTCGGTGCCAAAAAATCGCAAGCCGACGCCTTTGTTGAACCCTTCGTAGAATCCGAAGCTGCCCGTCCCGCGACGATCGGTTCCCGTGCCGCTGATGTTGGCAAAATTCATCGGCCCGGTGTGCCCGGCCACGCCGGCAAACAGATCCAATTGCGCCCACTGGATTCTCAGTCGCGGAAACAGACAATCGATGAATCCCCCGATGCCGCCACAGCACGCGTTGCATCCGCAGGTCGGATCATAGCCGTCGCAACACGCATCGCATCCAACACCGTCACATCCGCACGTCGGTTCGACCCACGATTCGGCGCCACAAGCGGTTTCAAAACCACAGGACGCTTCGATGCCGCAGCCGGGATCGACATAGCCCCCGCCGACCGGGCAGTCGCAGACCGTTTCACAGCCGCACGTCGATTCGAAGACGCCGGGACCGTAGCCGGAATCGCCCTCAAAATAGCTCACCTGCTTCAATTCGCCGCCGTTGTGGACGGCATGAGAGACCGAAACGTCGCGTCGCGGCCGGCGCACCGGTGACGCGTCGGACATGTCCACACGCTCGGTTTGAAATACATCGGCCGCCGCATGCACCACGCCTTCGCCGGCCATCACCGGGGAACCGAACGCCGCAAGCCCCCAAAGCACCATCCATGGAAACGACAGGACGGAAATCCGTCGGCACCGTCCAGAGCGGAACATTTTTCGGGGACTCGACGTGTTTCCACTGTGCAAGACCCGCGTAATGGAGTGGCTTGACGTTATCATGTTCCAATTCTTTCCGCTGGGAGGCGTTGCGAAATCAGTGACCGCTTCTCGGTACATCTCTTGGTTTTATGTTCGGCACTCCTAATCGTGATCATTAGAAAACTTTGCGCAATCGGAATCCCTTGCCACCGCCTCACCCTGCTGGCCCTGCTCGCCGCTTCCCTGCCGTTGACCGCCGCCACGTCGGCCCGGGCACAAGACGAAACCGCTGCGGCAGAAACCGCTGCGGATGAGACCGCAGAGGAAAAGGAGGCCAGCGAAACAGCCGGGGCTGACACGCCCGGGGGGCCGCCGACGGTGGAGGTCCCCGAACCGGTCGATGCTGCGACCGCCGCGGTCGATTACCCCCGCGACGTCGCCCTTCTGGATGGAAAACTACTGGTCGTGGACCGATTTCTGCCGGGCATTTGGATCCAGGATGGCGAGCAGTTCACGCTGTTCACGCCGGGAACGCCGCTGTTGCGCAAACCCATGAACGCGCCTTGGTGTGTGACCGCGCATCCCGGCGGCGGCATCCTGATCGGCGATTCGGCCACTCGAGAGATCTACCATGCCGGTCAACCGGGGGCCAAACTCTCCCCGCTGAACAACGGTTACCTGGGGATCCCGATGGCGATCGCCGTCGATGCCGCCGGGCAAACGATTTACGTCGGTGACGCCGAACGCCGTGCGGTGTTTCGCCTGCCGATCGCCGGTGGAAAACCCGAGCTGGTCGCGCGCGTCAACGCGCGGGGGCTGTCATTCGATGACGCAGGCAACCTGTGGGCGGTGACCCCCGACGCCGCAGCGGTTCAGAAGATCGACGTCGCCAACAACTCGGCCGAAACCGTTGTCGATGGCCGTCCCTACCAATTCCCCGGCGGTCTGGTCTGGGCCGGCGAAGAAGGCTTTGTCACCGATGTCTACGGCAAAGCGATTTGGCGATTCGCAGCCGATGGGACGACCGAGAAATGGTTCCAAGGCGAACCGCTGGCCGGACCGGTCGGCATCACCGCCGACGAAACGCACCTGTACGTCGCCGACCCAAAGAAAAAACAGGTCTACCGCTTCGATCGAAAGACCAAAGCGGTTGAACCTGTTTTGTAGCAGGACCGACGGCCCCATTTGAACGATCCAGGCGTTCTATTTTCAGTCGCGAACGATCACGCGGCCGTGCTTGGTGATCACCACGTCAACGCACTCGCCGCACTCGAACTTGTACGTCAAGATCTTGCGGCCGAACAAGCCTTTGCGGCAACCGACATAGCAGGGGACTTGACCGGCACAGCAGGCGTCGACGCAAACGGTGACGGGGTACTTGCAGCACGTGCAGGGATCGACGACGCAAAACGTCACTTCGACCGGCGGCGGCGGGCAGCAAACCGGAGGCGGGCAACAAACAGGGGCGGGGGCGCAGCAAGGGGCGGGTGCAGGTTCGCAACAACCAGCCGACGCGTTCACGGCGGCCAGTGATCCGATCAGCAACGCAGTGCAAGCCGCGAAAACTCGAAGACCTTTCATTGGGTTTTCCTACAGTAAAAGAAGGGGGGGTATCGCTTGACGCCGCTGATACGGGGGGCGACATCAATCTGATTGGCGAAGTCTTGCTCATCAACAAGGTTTGTGCAAGTCGCCCAGATTCTAAAAAATCACAGCAATTGGTGTGCCTTTTGACGGTCCTGGCGATGATAGCGAGCCAAGATCGCTGGCCTGCCGCCATGTGCCGCCGCGGAGACGTCCATCTTGACCCCCGCAACGGCGGATTCTTATCCCAACACGCGTCTGGGGGCATCGATCGACACATGCTGCAACGCAGAAGCGTTGGGAGGTGAGTATCGTTTACCAATGGGACCAATGGGACATATTTGACGCATTTGTCCCATTCGTCCTATTGGTTTCATGCGTGACATGCGTTGCGACACAGCCACCGTTTCGCCGCCCGCCACAGGCCTGGCATCCCCGATTGACCTGGAAGGGTGACCGCCGAACCTGCTACTACGGCATTGCGCCCGATTTTCCCCGTTCGCCGAGGGTCCTGTTTCGTATGCCAATGCCCACGCTCCACAAAAGTCGCCGAATGCTGTTCATGCTGGCAGCGATGTGTTTTTGCCAGGCGAGCGTGGGCTGTGTCCGTCGGCGGATGACCGTCCGAACCAACCCACCCGGGGCGATGGTTTCGGTCGACAACCAAGTGATCGGGGCCTCGCCCGCGTCCACGCCCTTCGTCTACTACGGAACACGAGAGTTCCGGGTGGAGGCCGACGGCTATCGGACCGAGACGATCCGCCGTCGCTTCAACCCGCCCTGGTACCAATGGCCGGGCATCGATCTTGTCGCCGAAACCTTGTGGCCGGGCGAAATCCGCGACGAACGCATCATCGATGTCACGTTGGTCCCCAAGACGCTGCCGGCGTCCGAAGAAATCATCGCCCGAGCCGACGGCCTACGCCGGCAATCCAACTCGGGGATGGTGACCGCCCCTCGACAATAAACTCGCGGCGACAGCCCGGATCCACTACATCACCGAGAAGTAGTTGTCGCAGGCGAAGTCGAAGTACTCGTTCTTCAGCTCCAACTCCAAGTCGTTGTAGAGACAGAAATTGCGAACTTGCAGCAGCAGGTCGCGGGGTTGGCAGTTCCGGAACGGTCGCCCCACCGGCAGGTAGTGGGTTTTGATCAGGTAGTCGATCGCTTCGGGGTTGTAAGGCATCTTGGTCACCCGGCACATGATTTCGAACAGTTTTCGAAAGTCTTGCTCGGGCGGATTTTCGACTTCGATCTTGTAGGGGATCCGTCGCAAGAACGCGTCGTCGACCAAGTCCTTGGGTTCCAGGTTGGTGCTGAAAATCACCAACTGGTCAAACGGGACCTGGATCTTTTTTCCGCTGGCCATGTTCAGGAAGTCATAGCGTTTTTCCAGCGGGATGATCCAGCGGTTGAGCAGTTCGTCGACACGCATTTTTTGACGGCCGAAGTCATCGATGACCAGCGTGCCGCAGTTGCTTTTCAGCTGCAGCGGCGATTCGCTGATGTTCGTGTCGGCGTTGCACAGCACCTCCAGCATGTCCATCGTCAATTCACCACCGGCGATGATCGTGGGGCGTTCGATCCGGACCCAACGCTTGTCGAAGCCGCCGATGTCCAACAGCCCGGTGTTCTCCTCGGGCATCGCCAGCACGTGGTTCATCGGATCAAACACCCGCAAGACGTCGCCGTCGATGTCCACGCTGCGGGGGATCCAGATGTATTTTCCGAACGCGCCGGTCACCCGCTCGGCGATCGACGTCTTGCCGTTTCCGGGGAACCCGAACAAGAACATCCCCCGTCCGCTGGCGATCGCCGGGCCGAGCCGGTTGAGCATTTTGGGGTTGATCAGCAAGTCGCTGAAGGCCCGCACCAGGTCCGCTTTCTTGGGATACTGGCCTTCAATGGTTTGGTAGCGAACGCTCTTGATGTAGTCCTCCAAACGGACCGGGCAAGCGCCGAAATAGGTGCAATCGGCGTTGTGGTTGCGGGCGATCTGGCGTCCGGTTTCGGTCAGAACGTAGACGTAGTCGTTGGTCGCCGTCGCGTTCTTGTAGGCGATGTTCTGCTCCATCTTCATCCGCGTCAAAATCGGTTCGACCAACCGAAACGGGACTTTCACTTGATCGGCAATCTTGCGGCCTTCTGATTCCCCGGCGGTCAACAGAAAGCGGTACATGATCGCTTCCAAAATCGACTCGTTGATCCCAGCCTTCTCCATCGACTCCGGTTCGACCGGTCGCCAGGCTTCGTCACGCGAAGGTTCAAATCCCAGTGGTCCCGGCGGGATTTCGACGCCTCCGCCGAGCGTTTGCTTGGGGCCGCCGGCCGCTTCGGTCGGCGGAGCATCGGACGACTTTGCCGCCCCACCCGATGATGACTTGGCGGCGTTCGCCACCGCCGCTCTTGGCGCCGCCCCGTGAGGCGGCCCCGGGCGTTGACCTGCCGGGCGTTGTGGAACCGGAGGCCGCTGGGCCGGCTGGGGGCCATCGGGAAGCGCCGACGGCGGCGTCCTCCGCGGCGCTTGCGCGGCGGCTCCCGGTTGCGGCTGTCCGGCGACCGGCTGTCCGGTTGAAGCGGGGCCGGGCCCGCCGGGGCGCTGTGGCGGCGCACTCCCCTGCGCCGGCCTCGGCGGTTGCTTGGCCCCTTGGTCGGCCGCATCGCCCCCGGTCAGCGATTGGATTCGAGAGATCAGCGCATCCAGTTGGCTATCTGCATCCGCGCCGCTGCCGGCAGAAGGAGGCGTAAATGACATCGAGAAGTGACCTTCGGGTTTGGAAAGGAGTCGCTTTGGGAGACCATCAAAGCCTGCCGCTTCTTCGGTATCGGACCGACACCAACGCGACTCTTCCAATCATCGGACCTTTCGGATTAAACCAGTCATCGCATGTCAATCGCCGCACTGGCGGAGTTCCCTCAACGGTCCCCGGCATGTACAGACGTCCTTTCCAGGTCGTCGCGGGCTGGTTGGCACGACGTCCTTTCCAGGTCGTCGCGGGCTGGTTGGTACGACGTCCTTTCCAGGTCGTCGCGGGGAGTCCTCTGGACGCCCGCCCAAAAACGCACCCCAGCGACACGGCCCGCACGGCAATTAGCCTGCCAAAAACCGGGGCTCGCGATTAATTTTCAAAAATTTCACCGATGCCTCTTGCCAACCGGCGATTCCGCCCCTATCTTTCCGCCTCCTTGGTGAGGGCGAGCGACGCGAGTCGCTTCTCCCGCAACC
>NZ_JACEHH010000063.1 GCF_014154935.1 Stieleria mannarensis | reverse complement strand
AGTGGAACAGTTGGGGACAACGGTTCTACACTGGCCGAGAGGATGGTTTGCCTCGGCGGAGTGTAGGAACCATTGTCCTCAATTGTTCCCCCTCAGCCGCTCTGGCTGAGAGGATGGATTGACGCTGCCCGCGTGGCGGTCAGTGGAACAGTTGACGACAACGGTTCTACACGGTGCCGGCGCGGTAGGTGGGGACGGGACGACCGGGGCGGAAACTTTCGATGGACTTCACTTCGGTTCGCCCGACGAATTCAACGGCCAATGCATCGACCGCACCGGCAACGGTTTCTTGCAACGCGTCGGGCCCAAGACTGACGCGTGCGTTGATGATCAGCGTCAAAGTTTGGCCTTCGGATTGGGAAGCGACCGACAGCACGGTCGGCGTGTCGCTGCTGACCAAATTGGCCACGCCGACGGCATCGCCGGACGAGCCGTAAACCTTCAAATGTGCCGGCTCGGCGTCCAATGCCTCCAATCGGGCCCGAATCAAATCGATAACCCGCAAAACCACACTGTCAATCGGAAGCGGATCTTCAGCAGTCAGCGTGACGGTGGCGTTCAGCCAACCCAGTTCGGCTTCTCCTTCGGCATAGACATCGTAGTCCACGTCCATCAACTGGTCACGCGCCGCCGCTTCACCGGCCAGCGATTCAACGACGGCATCCAGGTTCTCTCCGGTCTTGGCGGAGAGAAAAATGACGGGGCGTCCGGGATATTGGTCTTCGACGCACTGACGCAACTGCGTTTGCTGTTGCTCGGTCAATTCATCGATCCGATTGATCAGGATCAGTTCGGATTCTTCCAGCTGCTTACGGAAGATATACTCCGCTTTCTCGGAAAACCCGCGTCCATCACCACCGGTCAAAATCTTCAACCCGTGGCTCGGTTTTAAGATCACGGCATACGGGCTGTGGACAAACTTCTCAGCGAGTTGTTCCATCATCGGCATGGCGATCGTCGCGATCAGATCGGTACAGCTGCCGACCGGTTCGGCCAGGATGATGTCTGGACGCTGGTGCGTCTCAAACGATTCCATCGCGTCGGTCAATCCATGGAAGTTACAGCAGAAGCAGGACCCGGCGACCTCGTTGACCGACAACCCCTGGCTGCGCAGCAATTCGGTGTCCACCAAACCCGCCGCCTGATCGTTCGTCACGACACAGACGTGTTTTCCTTCGCCTTGGTAATGCCGCGCCAGGCTGGATATCAGAGTCGTCTTTCCGGCGCCCAGGAATCCGCCGATCATGATAAACCGAATGGGTGACGTCATCGATGCAACTCACAGCGTGAAGGTGGAATCAGCAAGGCCCGCCGATGCCGGCCAACGCTTTCAATACGACATTCTGATGAACGTCAGAATGTCGGTCAAGCTGCGGCGGCAGATTAATCGGTTGACGTTTCGCCCACGTCCAGTCGGCAACACCCAAAATCGAGCACACGGTTTTGCCGACGCCTGCCGGCGGCGAGAAACTGGTCATTCAGCGAGTAATAGATGTACTTGCCTTCGCGCCGCGTCTGGACGATGTCGGCGTGATAGAGCACCCGCAGATGATGCGAAACCACACCGATTTCTTGGTCGAGCAGTTCGGCGAGATCCGAGACACTCAACGCACCGTGTTGCAACGCGCGAACGATGCGGATGCGGTGCGGATCGCCGACCGCTTTCAGGTACGCCGCACAGCGTGTCTCTTCATCGTTTTCCGGCTGCGACACGATGCATCAGCCGATCAACAAGGCGACGCCCACGCCACAGGCCAGCGTCCCCGACACAGCGGCCAAGGTCGTGCGATGGCGGGTTTGATTCAACGCGATGCCGAGCGTCATTCCGACCAGATGAAGTCCTGCGGTTCCGAGAAGAATCCCGATCAGGTGTTGTGCGGAGAGCGCGGCCGGCGTCGATCCGGCGGCGTGGGCCAATCCGTGGAATCCGCCGCAAATCGCGACGATGGCGGCAAGTCCGACGGGGTGGTTCTGCCGGATCAAACCGATGCCCAGCACGACCAGTGTGGTCGCCAATGCGATGTCCAGGCTTGCAAACGAACCGAAGGCCTGGCCGGCGATCATCGCGCCCCCCATCGATCCGCAAAACAGCGCCGGCAGCCTCCAGCGGGGGCGGCCGTCGGATTGCGTCGCCAGCAGTCCCACCAGCACCATCGCCAACAAGTGGTCGAGCCCGGTCAGCGGGTGTGCCAAGCCGGTTTCCAGAGTACCGGCGAGATCGTGAACATGATTCGGGTGAGCATGGGCCGACGTGACGGCGACAAACAAGCTGATCAGGCCAAGGAATCGAAGCATCATGGAAGGTCGTCCCCGAGTGGGTTTGGGCATGGGCAAGCGATGTGAATCGTCGTGATCACATCGCTTTAAGGATACCAGAGGTTGGCCTCGCGTCCCACGGCCCTGTTACCGGTTCACAACGACGCGGGTCGGCTGCGGCCTTGCCGGATGATGTCGTCAAGCTGCTGCTTCAGCTCCGACGCGACCTCGGGGTGATCGTCGATCACGTTGGTCTTTTCCGCCGGATCCTGGTCCAAGTTGAACAGTTGAAACGGAGGCACCGGGGTGTTGGCGAGTTGGGTTTCGACGACCACATTGCGGGCCGTCTTTTTGCCGTAGCGATGAAGTTTCCACTTGCCCGACCGCAATCCATAGGTCCCGTTGGCACCGTTGTCTTGTTGGACCAAGTGGTCGCGGCCTTTCGCCCGGTCGTTGCCCAGCAGGGCGTCGATGACGTTGAAACTGTCCAGGAAGAAATCTTGCGGAAGTGATTGCTCGGTCAGGGCCGCCAGACTGGCTGCCAGGTCAATCGTGCAGACCACTTCGTCGCTGACGCCCGGTTTGATGCGGCCTTTCCAACGCGTGATGAACGGGGTTCGCGTGCCGCCTTCGTAAACGCTGTATTTTCCGCCAGAGTATTGCCCGGCGGCGCGATGGTCACCGATTTTTTCGATCGCGTCGTCTTTGTAACCGTCGTCGAGCACCGGCCCGTTGTCACTACAGAAAACGACCAGCGTGTTTTCGGCCAGATTCAACCGGTCCAGCGTTTTCATCAGTTCGCCGACACACCAGTCGAGTTCGACGATCGCGTCGCCACGGAATCCCAACGACGTCTTGCCTTGAAAACGTTCGTGCGGCATTCGGGGCACGTGAATGTCGTGGGACGAGAAGAACAAAAAGAACGGTTCGCGTTGATGTTTTTCGATGAATTCGACCGACTTTTCGACCCATTTGTCGGCCAAATCTTCGTCGCGGAATCGCGCCGCGTGTCCGCCGGTATAAAAACCGATGCGGCTGATGCCGTTATGAATCGTGGAGTTGTGCCCGTGCGACCAGTCCATCTTCAGTGTGTCGCGGTGGGTCAATCCGGTCGGATGATTCGGACTGGGCTTTTTGTTTCCCACCCACAGCGGGTCGGCCGGGTCGAGGTTTGGGACGCGGTGATCATGCACGTATACCTGGGGGACGCGATCGTTGGTGGTCGGCAACAAGAAACAGGTGTCAAACCCGATTTCCAGCGGGCCCGGTTTCAAGTCCCCGTTCCAATCCGGTCCGTCTTCGCCACCGAGTCCGAGGTGCCATTTTCCGATCACCGCGGTGGTGTATCCGGCCCGCTGCAGTAACGAGGCGACGGTGTCGGTCCCGGGCTTGATGATCGCCGGTGCGTTGGGCGGCGCGATGCCCGTCCGTTCGCCCCGAAACGCGTAGGTCCCCGTCAACAAGGAGTAACGCGTCGGGGTGCAGGTCGACGCCGAGCAGTAGCCGTTGGTGAACCGCACGCCTTCGTTGCTAAGCCGGTCGATGTTCGGCGTCTGCAGCGACGTCGCGCCGTAGCAGGACAGATCGCCATAACCCAGGTCGTCCGCCATGATCACGATCACGTTCGGTTTTTCCGCCGCGGCCGAATCGGTGAATCCCAACGGGGCGACGAGCAACCACAGGATGACGAACAATGGGGACGGTAAGCGTTTCATTCTGGCACTTGGGGAAGGGATGTCGCGAACAAGCGTGATCTTGGGCATCCGAAACAGTTTACCCAATGGGAAACATGGTTGTAGCACGTCGCCCCAAAATCCCTTCCGCTGCGATCGTCCAATTCAGCGATCATTTCGCCGAGTCTGACGCCGCCGCCACTGCGATTGGCCGATGCCGTGCATCTTGCCGTCCTCTCCTTCGCTGGCGGTGCCCCCCAGGACGATGTCAAAGTCGACCGCCAATTCGCCGATCGATGAATTTTTCAGCGGAGCGAAATCACGCAGGACGGTTTCGCGAGCTTTGGCGTCGATGCCTTGCAGCAACCGGTCGCGGGCATTTCCGGGATGCCCTTTGACATAGAGTTGCGTGGTCAACGTTCGCTTGCCACCCTGGCTGATCGCAAAGTGGATGTGGGGGGTGCGGCCCGGATAGGGAACGGGTTTGATCGTGCGAAAGTAGTAGTGGCCTTTGGAATCGGTCAAGAACCGGCCGTACCCCTGGAAGTTCGTGTCTTGGCTGGCCCGATTGGTTTTGTCGTCGGTGTGAAGGTAGACGGCGTGGTTATCGACCTGCCAGATTTCGACAAAGGCATTGCGAACGGGATTGCCCTTGCGATCCAAGATGCGCCCGGACAGGTGGGTGATCTCCCCCACAGCCGGCGTGATCGAATCGTTGATCACCAACAAGTCGTTGTCGGTGTCCAGCGGCATCTGGTTGGGATAGAACGGGCCTTCGGTTTGGGGCGGCGTTTGAAGCAACTCCGCGAACACGCCGGGCGTGGCCAGCGCGGTGGCGCCGAGGGCCAAGGTACTGTGAAGAACTTCCCGCCGGCCCAAAATCGTGTGGTTTCGGTTCATGACTGGTTCCCTTGGGTGCGTAAGTGCGATTTCGCAAGATGATCGGATGAGAGGATGACGTAACCATGAAACGCCGTCGGCCGGGTGAGGTTTCGCCGAAACGGTGAGATTGGGCCACGCATTCGTTGTACAGGCTACCGGCTCGACGGAGGACGTTGGCATCCGAAAGCGAAACGCCGGATTGATGTCGCTGCCTCGGCCACGTGAATTGGTGCGTTTTCCACGCTCTGGTGAGCGTAGCTACATCATAGGCGAGACGTCCCGCGGTTGATGCGGGCATCTACCAGGGATCCGGCAATCCGCACAGGTTCCGCAGCAACCGCAGCATCGCCGCGATGCTGGTCGCTTCGGCGGTCTCCGACGCCGTGTGGTAGGACGTGGTGGGTAATTGAAGCGTCGTGCCGCGGACGATGCCGTCGGTCGCCGTGATGATGCGCCCCAGTTCGGTGCGACCGATCGAGAGCGGTTTTTCGCGATCCAGGTTCAACAATTCGACATAACGATCTTTGAAGCGATGACGGATCTTCAAACGCTCGCACAGACCGAGCAATTGATCGGTCAACGGTTCGTCAAAGGTCGCCATCGAGTCTCGGTTTCGCAACACCACCTCTTGCTTGGCGACTTCGTCCAAGGTTGAAAAGGGGCTCGTGTCCAAAACGACCAATCGGTCCGTTTGGATGTCATGTCGTTGAAACCATTCGACGGCAAATCGCCAGCTGCGGCCGGCCTCTTCGCCCGCGGTAAACAACGCCGTCCCCTGAAACCCGCACCGAATCAATTCGATCAACATCGCGACGCAGACCACATTGTCCAGTTGTGCCGAAACCAGATTCTGATCGACACGCAATCGATCCAGGAACGATACGGGGAAACCGGGTTGCAGGAATTCCAATCCGTCGAGTTCGAAGATCAGGTTTCTGCGTCGCGGGCAGACATACGAACGCGTGATCTGGCCCTGGCCGCAATAGGAACCGGCATAGGGCGTGTGGGCTTGAACGCGCTGGCCGTCGAAACGCCCGGCGACCAATTCCATGAACTGCTCGGACACCGAATCGCCGGTCAACTCACCGCGATTGCCCGCGATGAACGCCGCGTACTGAAATTCGTTCGGCCCGGTGCACAGTAATCCGTGCCGGTCGACGTGGGCGGAAAGATAAATGCTGTCCGGTTCGGCCCCTTGAGCGACCAACAAACCGTGGTAGCGTTCCACCCTGACCGGATACTCTTCCAACTCCCGTCGCAGGACACGAAAAAAGGCATCCTCGACGCCCACGACCGAAGGTTCTCGGACCAGGGCTCGAAGCAGATGCAGGAATTCGTCAATGTTTGAGGAGTTGTGTTTCACCGAATTGCCGTAGTGCGAGTCCTGATTGAAACCGGGATCAGTTCCGATTCGAAGCGGCCATTTCCCATGCCTTGACGGTCACGTCCACAGCCGTGGAACCTTCGTTGACGAGCGAGACGCCCTTGGCATCGGCTCGCGTCGGCCAGATTCGTTGCGTCATGCATTGACGATGGTTGGCAAAAACTTCCAGCATCGAGCGATCGACAAAAATGTGCAGCCGCAACGGTTCGCCCGGGTCCAGCGATAACGGGGCCGTTTGCCGTGTGACCGAACGATCCGCATCGTCGGGGTCACTGGGCCGGACCAGGCACCAGCTTTGATAGCGGATCGCCGGATCCAGACTTGACTTGCTCACATCGATCGTGAGCGAGGCATCAAGTGGATCATAAAGGATCAATGTCGCTTCGGCATCGCCGGGCGAACGTCGAACCTTGATTCCGACGCGCCCGCGAATGTCGGCCGGGAATTCAACTTGAATTTCCAGACTGTCGCCGCTGATTTGCGGCAATGGTTTTTCGCTGTCCGATTCCAACGCTAATTTCGCGATTGAAACCGGATTGATCCGCAAACGTATCAGCTCCTCGACCGGATCGATTTGAAGACGACCGGCGGCATCCAACGTAAGCACACGAGGTAGACTCATCACCCCGGTTCCGGCCGATGCAGAACGCATCGATCGCGGGCGTTGGTCGAGACACCAGCCCCACAGGATCCGCCTGCCGTGGTTGTCAAGTAATGTTTCAAGGGCAAAGAAGCATCCGCCGGGCCAATTCATTCGGCCATGCGATTCGGGAAGAAACCGGTCCTCGTTCCAGCTTCCCAAAAAATAGCGAGCTCCACGCAGATGGCTGATGCACAGCAGCAGGTGCCGGGGCATGTCCCGGGGCCCGATCGAGAAGAAATCCGGGCAAGAGACGTCTTCATCCGGTTGACTCCAGCGGTCGCCGGGAAGGAACGGGCCGACGTAATTCAAGTCCTCCAGCTCGCCGCCGCGAAACAACGCCGGCGGCGCGCCGGTTTGCGGATTGCCTCCAAAGATGGCGTAATACGTATCGTTTTCCAGCCACACATGCGGATCCCAGGAATCAAACTTGCCATACGCCGGGTCGTCCTTGGCCGGAATGGCGACCAAGGGATTGAATTCCGATTTGCGCCAACGAATCAATTCATCATCCAGAGCGGTTGCACTGCAGTTGCCAATCCCCACCCCGTGATAGACCAAGATCGGAATTCCGTCTCGGCCGACCAACGCGTTTCCGCTGTAGATGCCGCGATCGGGGTCAGTGGGGGCGACATCCAGGGCGGTGGGATGATGCTCCCAATGCACCAAATCGATGCTCGATGCATGCCCCCAGCAATGCACCGGCGGCTGCGCTTCTGATCGATGACGTTGGAAGATGTAGAACAGGTGATAACGACCGTTCCAATAGATCGCTCCATTGGGATCGCCCGGCATAATGTCGCCACCCTCAAAGTGCATCAGGTGATACCGGGGGCGATGCGGATCGGATAGTTTTACCGACTCTAACTCTCGCGCACGCTTCGTCAATTCGCTGATCGGCGGACGCGGAGGCGGTGCGACCCAGGCGTCAAATCGGCGTTGCATCTTGAGAACCTGTGCTGTGCCACCGGACAGGGTTCGCACGTCTGCATCGTCCAGCGCCCGGTCCCAGACGGCGGCGTGGTCGATCCAGCACGCAAACGGCACGTCGTTGGCACTACCGGTGGCCAGACACATCGGTTGGATATTCCCCTGACGCAATCGGCCCGAGACGGGAGTGCGTTGCATCGCCACGCCGTCAATAAACAAGACCAACTCGTTCCCGTCATACCGCACCAGGTAATCGTGCCACTCGGTCGGCCCGATCTGTCGGACCGGAGCGGAGACTTGACCGCCGAGCCCCGACAGCCCATCGATGCCGATCTCACATCCGATCCGCATTGCATCGGGCCCTTGATCGAAGTCATGGGAGAAAAAATTGAAAATCAACTGATCATGACCACCTCCCTTTGTGAAGAAGCCGCGCGTCGACCAAAGACTCGGCGCGTCACACTTCAGCCGGATCAATGCGGTGAATTGGTCGCCCTTGAGGTCCAGTTCTCGCCCCGAACCACTCCCGGCATCAAACCAACCACCGGAGAGCTGCGCGACAAAGCCGTCACCGCCGCGCGACAACGATTCCTCCAAGTCGCCGCGCTCCAATCGATTTCCCAGACCGGTTTCGCCGTGAGCCGTTAACGAACTGTTCACCTTGGTCGCATCATCGAGCGTGCGCAGATGCCAAACAGCGATCGCATTGTCAAGTATGTCCTCGGGCCGGGGGTTCGCTTCGGTTTCAGCCTTCGAGCAGCCGACGGCGAGAACCAACATGGCCGCGAGTGCGTTGTTCCAATTGGATTTTAGGATTGCCAAGCGAACCACCGGTTTTCCTCGTGTCAATCGTCATTGGCCCTTCTCATGTCGCACCGTTTCGTCGCCCGTCTGATCGGGCAGACTGGCCAGCACCGGGGTGTCCAGCGAGGCCGATCCGGGCCGGACGGCAACGGTTCGCACGCCCATCTCATCGGAGTCCACGATCAAATGCGGCACCCGCAGTAGAAGCGGCAACGCAAACAACCGCCCGAGCGACGAGAGCGCGAACAGAATCAGGTACCCGTTGAAACTCATTTCATAGTGGTACAACAACGCACCGCCGAGAAGCGATCCCGACACCCAGGCAGCAGTGTTGAGCAGATTATAGATCGTCAGCACACTGGTCCGTTCTTCCTCCGCGATCGATTCGAAGAAAAGCAAGAAAAAGGCGAGTTCATAAGACGCCCAAAACACACCGCTGAGCGTCTGGGCCGCGGCCAGCCAGGCGTAGTGCTGCGACACCACCCACAGAACGCTGATCGGGACAATCCCCAAACTGCCGATCCAAAGTAGGGTCTTGGCTCCCAACTTGTTGGCCACACGCCCCCAAAACGAAAGCGAGACGACTTTGGCCAAAAACGCGATCGAAAACAATCCCGACAACTCGCCGTAGGAGAATTCGAGTTTGGTCAACATGAACGGGGTAAAGAAGGGGCCGGACATTTGCACCGCCGCCTGAACGGCAAACAGGTAAACCAGCAATTTCCCTCCGCTGCTGGCTCGCAGATGATGAAAGACCCGTTTCCAGGGGATCGCACGCATCCCCGGTGGCAGCGGCACCGGTTCACTCTGTTTGATCAACATCCACGTCGAAACCAAACGACAAACGCCCGCCACGCCGAACAAAATCGCAAACGCCACCGAACCCAGTTCCAACGCCGTCAGCGATTGCAACAAGACCCCGCCGATTAAGAACCCCGCGAACACACAAGCTTGGGAAACGCGGGTGCGATGGGCAAAGTAGCGTGCCCGAATCGGCCGCGGGACGATCGTGCCGATCCAAGTGTTCCACGCCGGGCCGGTGGCCAGCCCCGTCCCCCAGTAGATCGACACCACCAACAGCAACGTCACCGCGTCGATCGAACCCAACAGCGCCGCAATCAACAGCGGGATGAACGTCGACGCCTGCAGGAACGCGCAGAGCACCACCCAACGTTTGTGCGATTTCAAAACACGAATCGCGGTGGGTGACGTCAGTTGCATCAGCCCGCCGGCGATCAACGGCAAACTGCTGACCATCCCGGCCGACATCTCGCCCAACCCGACGGCCAACGCGAACGCCGCGATGTAGGTTTCACCGAAGCCGACCATGCCGCCAAATGCGGCGCCGTCGATCATGCTGGCACTCAAGTCACCGCGCAGTCGCCGTCCTTGAACAATTCCGTTTTCCAACTGCGCGTTCAACCGATTCTCCGTGATTGCAATGCGATTCAGATCATGAACGTCGACGGCCGTCCGTGTCGCCGTGGTTGCCGGTGGTGAACGTTATAGGCGACGTTTTCCGCTGGGCAACCCAGGTCTGAAAAACCTGCCGGAGAAGCGAGGGGACGCCGCGAAGCAGCGGTAGGATAGAGTTTTAGCCCGTCGGTGGAGCGTTGACAGGCTGGAAGCCTGTCCCACATTTTTCTCGCAACCGATCCGCCGCAATGGGCTCTGTGTCGGCATGCCAAAGCGAATTCAGCTCCCAAGGAATTGTGTCTTTCCGCTGCTGATCGGGATCAGCCTGGCGGTCGGCTGGTTCATCCCTGATTTTTACGATTGGACGGGGGCGGATCAAAGTCGGCCGGCACCGGTCATCGGATGGACCGCGTTCGGCTTGCTCCTCGCCTCGGTTGGCGTTTGGTTGGCATTGCCCTGGCTGCCGCTTCGCCCCGATTCACGGCACGGCGATCGAACCGGACCGACGCAATTTTCCCTCGGCGCGCTGGTGGGAATCACGGCCATCGCCGCGGTGATTTCCGCGGGAATCATGACATTTCCATCCGCGACCAGCTACACCGTTTCGGGCTTGGTCTGGGCAGTTGCGGTGTGGGGTTGGATACGTGGCCGCTCGCCCCGTCTGCCGGCGGTGACCCTGCTCGCTTGCATGCATCTTCCGTTTGCCTGGGTCGCTGTTTTTAACGGGTTGCCCGGCATCGGGGCCGCCCTGGCGATGCTCGCCGCCGGCTTGCCGGCGTTTTTCGTGACGCTGCTTGCCGGCCATTTTGTGATCGGCCAGCACATTCAGGAACTGACGTGGCTGTCGATCCTGATCTCGACGCTGGAACTCGCCCTCGGCCTCTGGATCATCCGCCTGGGACCGAAACACGCCATCGCCTATTGTGTCCTTGTGCTCTTGATCTCCGTCTACGGTTCGTTCACGCTGAACATGTTGGTGCGGATTTGATAATCAACCCCCGTCCCCTTTTCGGTAGCCCGTCTTCATGCGGATCGTGTCCCTGCTTCCCAGTGCCACCGAGATCATTTGTGCCCTTGGATTGCGCGAGCAGTTGGTCGGAGTGTCCCACGAATGCGATTATCCGGCGTCGGTTGCTGGCCTTCCCAAAGTGACGCGAACGGTGATTCCCGGTGACGTTTCGAGCGGCCAGATCGACGCCCTGGTGCGCCAGCAGGTGCAAACGCAACAGGCACTGTACCGGCTGGATGTGCCATTGGTGCGGGCTCTCGAACCGGATTTGATCGTGACGCAAGCCCTGTGTGATGTTTGCGCGGTTTCGCAGCAGGAGGTCGACCAGGCGTTGTGTTCACTGTCCAGCAACGCCCGAGTGATCAACCTGGAACCGACCTGTCTGGACGACGTGTTTGACTGCATCGGCCGAGTCGCAGCGGCGGCCGGTTGTGAGTCCGACGGGGCGCGGTTTGTCGATCGATTGAAAACCCGCATCCGCGTCGTGGCCGACCGCTCGCAACGCATCCCGCGTCGGCCTTCGGTGATGCTACTGGAATGGGTCGACCCGCCGTTTAGCGCCGGGCACTGGAACCCCGAATTGGTGGAACTTGCCGGCGGACGAGGCATCATCGGCACCGCGGGAGCCCGTTCGGTGTCGGTGGACTGGAACAACGTCGTGCGGGCGGATCCGGAGGTGATGTTCATCGCCTGTTGCGGGTTCGATGTGCAACGCTCGCAGGACGATTTACCTGGTCTGCAATCCTATCCCGGTTGGCAGACGTTGCGCTGTGTCCAGGCGGGGCGTGTCTATGTGGTCGACGGTTCGGCCTATTTCAACCGACCGGGGCCGCGTTTGGTGGACAGTCTGGAAATTCTGGCCCACACGCTACACCCGGACGAGCATCCGCGAGGTGACGGATTGCCCGAGGCGTGGCGACCGGTTCCGATTGGCAGCTGAGCAGGATTGGCCGCGGAGCAGGACGGGGCACGACAGACCGCCGGCGGATCGACTATCCTGGTGCCGGGCCAAGCGGGTGTCGCGTGGACGACCGCTGCCTTTCTATTTCACCAGTCATTTGAGTACCGAAGTGTCGCGACGTTTTCTTCAATCAATGATCGTCCAGGGAACCCTTGTTTGCGTGTTTGCGGCGGTCGGATTCGCCGATGGCGGGACGATCGACCCCGCCCAAGAAGCTTGGTACAAGAAGTACAAGTCTCAGCAAAACGCGCCCAAACCGGATGAAATGCTGTTGAACACCGACCCGGAACCGGATTTGTCCGACGGGTTTGTCGATCTGTTCAATGGCGAGGATCTGACCGGTTGGTCGCCCAAGGGGGGAACGTGCAAGTACGAAGTGAAAGACGGTGTGTTGGTGGGGACGGTCGTGCCCGGATCCAACAGCACCTACCTGAGCACCGACAAGACGGACTACAAGGACTTCATCTTCACTTGCGAGATGAAGTGGGAAGTCGACGGAAACTCGGGCGTCATGTTTCGCGCTCAAACCAAACCCGGCAAGAATGGCGAGACCGTCTTCGGCCCCCAAGCCGAGATGGAAGGGATCAGCGGCGATCGCTATTGGAACGGCGGCATCTACGGTCAAAGCTGTGGCGGATACTTTTACCCTGTCTGGCTGAAGGAACACAAACAAGCCCGCGCGGCGTTGGACCGGGAAGGCTGGAACCGATTGACGATTTCCGCCAAGGGCAACGTGATCAAAACCTGGGTCAACGGCGTCCCGGTCGCCCACTGGGTGGACGACGGAACCTACGCCCAAGGATTCTTCGGCCTGCAAATCCACAAGGGGGCCAAAGGCATCGTGCACTGGCGCGGCATCCGGGTCAAAGAGCTGTAGAGGGCGACTGCATCGCCCGTTGTTGTTCGGCCAGACGATCATATGCGGCTTCGGCTTCACTGGGCCGCATTGATCGGATCTCGTCAAAGGTCGCCGGCATCTCGATCTGTTGCCACCACTCGTCCAGCGGGACACGCCACGGCGTCGGCGGCAACGGACCGGGGTCTTGGATCACCCAATCGTCTTCAAACCAGCCGCGAGCAACACGCGTTAAATCGACGTCGGGATCGACCAACGGCACGGCGGGACGACCGTTCAGTGAAACCAGATGCAGCGCGAATACCTGGCAGCCCGGCTGGCCCATCGACGCGACCAGATCCTGCAGCTTGACCGCCGCTTGACGAACCAGTTCCGGGTCTCGCGGCGCGCGCATCAATTGGTTGGGTGTCATCACGATCTTTGCCGGCACGATCAAATAATCGTCCGCGGTCTGGACCTTGTACCAGAGCAAACAATCTTTGTGGCGCAGCATCATCCGCCACGCAAAACGCTGCCCCCGCTCGTTCCAACTCGGGTTCCCCGGCAACACCCACGGTCGCAGCGGCAGCAGCAACTGAATCACGACATAGGCAACCGACAGCGCGATCGCGACGCGATGCAGCTTGGGGGCCGGTTGGTGTCGCGCTGATCTGACGGCGGCAACGGCGTCTGGCGCCTTTCCAATACCATTGCCGATCCGGCCCAACACGTTGGGAACAAACGAAACCGGAAAGAACACGAACAGGGTCGCCAGCATGAACCAGGGGAACACGCCGATTTGAAAGATCGTTGCGTTGGTCAAATGAAACAGCATCGCCGCGACGATCGCGATCCACCGCGTCTTTCGCCACATCAATGCCGGGACGATCATCAGGTCAAACAGCAATCCGCCCCAGGCCATCACGTATGGGGCGGCCGGCAACGTGAACAGCGGGCCGATCCAGGGCGTGTCGACCCGCGAGCTGACGAACAATCCGGCCGGCTGACCGGCGATCCAGTCCGAATCGAGCTTGGCGATCCCTCCAAACACATACGGAAGTCCCAGTTGAAAGCGGACCAACCACCATTGCCACAACCGCATGCTGCGATCGCCGCCGGATCGGCGAAACAGCATCCGGTCCAGCGACAGCGTGCGGCCGCAGGGTAAAAAGCAGCACAGCATGGCCGTGCATGCCAACAGGTAGTCGTGGTTGTTGTACATCTGGCGTTCGACCAACAACACATATGCCATCGTTGCGGCCAGGATCGCAGCGTTGATCCGTGTGAGAAAACCGATCGCAAACGCGATCGCCGCGATGCGGGCGACGTGAAAGTGCCACCAAATCCCGTCGCCGGGCCACAACGTCACCCACTCAAACCCCGCATACTTGAACAGCAGGCTCGGGCTGACAAACAGAACCTGCCAGCGGTCGTCTGCCAGGTAGTCGGTCGCCCAGAACCAGAAGGTCACGCCCAGGATCAAACGCAGAACGGCCAGCGGACTTGCATCCACTGGCCGCATCCAATCAAAACGGCGAGGCGAATCGAACGACATTGCCGAACGATTCAATTGAGCAGGGAATCCAGCGCGGCATCCGCGGGTGCGGCGGGCGGCGTGGCGGCGGCAGGTTGCCCGGCGGCGGCGTCCTCCGCATCGCCGGCCGCTTCCAACGGATTTCCGAAGCGGAAGATCGGGGCGCCGGACGCAGCGCGCTTCTCGACCGCTTTCCCCGATGCGAGCGACTCAAGCGTCGCGACCTGTTCCTCCAGAGCGGTCACGTACTTGCGTCGCGTGTCGAGCGTTTCGTCATTCAATTGAGTCGTCAAATCGAACAGTGCGGTCAGCCATTTCTTGGCCCCTTCGCGGGCCTCGGCGGGCGTTGAAGCCAACAGTCCACTGTTGGCTTGCAGCGATTCGACATCCTCCACCACTTTTGCTTGGCCGGTCACGCCCAGCAAAACTTGTTGCAGGACGTGATTGAGCTTCTTGCGGCTGGCGACGATTTCGGCGGGTTGGGGTTTAGCAGCCAAGGGACGCATTCCCATGCCCATCATGCTCATCATCCCCTCCATCTCCATCCCCCCCATGTCTTCCTCCATCATCTCCATTTCCATCTCCATCCCGTACATGTCGTCCATTTCCATCATGGAATCGCCACGCATTCCAGGCACGATCGGCGCCTTCTCGTCGGGATCTTTGGTTTCCTTGAGGAACGATTCGGGGGCGGGTGGTTGGCTGACCCGGGTGGTCGTGGCCTTCTCCAGTTTGGCGAGCCGGTCAAGTTCGGCTTTGTACGCCGCCAGAACCCGTTTGGCCCATTGCTTCAGGACTTCGTTCGTTTCCACGTCACCCTCGGCCATCTTGCCAGGCAACCGCGCGATTGCGGCGGCCGAATGGAGTGCGATCAAATTCGGCTTGGCTTCGTTGGTGCTGACGCTGACGAGTTGCTTGCCGAGTGTCGCGTCGGTGCTGAGGTTGGTCAGGATGCTGACGGCATAACGCTGCAGGAACGCATGTGCCAATTCGTCGCGCCCGGTGGGCGGATCTGACTCAAGTAGCTGAGTCATCGATTGCGTCAGATCGTCCTTGACCGCCTGGATCGCCGGATCGTTGGGAGGCGAGTATCGAACGAATCGCTCGATCCCTTGGAGAGCCGCGGCGCGGACCCCATCGGGGTTATTTTCGTCGTCGTAAATCGTTTTCATGACATTCAGCACGAACGGATAGGGGCGAGGAACGCCGCCTCGTTGTGCCGGTGGCCTGGCAAGTCCGGCGATAAACTGAATCGCATTGATCCGTGCCGCGGGCTGGTAGTTCCCCTCCGCCACGGGCTTCAGACCGGCATACAGCCATCGCATCACGTTACCAGCTCCCGGAGTCTGTGACCGCACCGCGCTTTCCATGACCGCGCGAGCGTGTCCCATGATGTCGTTGATTTGATGGGTCGCGTTGGGCTGCGTGATTTTTGCCGGAACGTATCGCTGGAAGTAACGCTGAACGACGGCCAGCTTGTTGGCCGGGAAATTGCTCAAGTCCCGTGACGTCCCGTACGTTCTCGCTTCGCGTTGGACCGTATTCAGGTTCTCATCGATCAGTTGTTCGACTTGCAGCACGTCGTATTTAGCGGCCTGGGCCGACGCGGTGGTCGCCAGGATCGCTGCCGCCCCCAACACGATGAACAGCGCCAACACGCCGATACCAAGACGTTTGTGGCGTTGATCGGTCTGTGCAAGCGTCGCCGCAACGACGCGAAAATGCACCAATGTGGGGGTGTGACGTTGAGTTCGTGTCATGACGAATCCGTTGTGATGGGTTGAACGGGCGGAGTCAGATAAGAGAAAAGAGGCGCAAGCAGAGGGGCATCCGGCCGAAGGCAAGTCTGCTTTTACTCCGCGTCGCGTCATTATCCCATGCTAAAACGAAGCTCGTCAAACAAAATTAGGCAGCAATTGGAGCATCACGCGCCGAATTTGGCGAATTTCGCGGTCGCCGACGGCGTTCAACACGCAGTACCCCCTGCTCGATTTGAACGAGCGTTTCCAGGCGGAAAGCCTGATGTCCTAGGCCAACTAGACGAAGGGGGCGATGTCCAACCGTAGAATATACTTCTCGTCGCCCTCTGCGCCATCGGAGGTCCGCTCAAACCCGCCGAGGGAGGTGGTTTTTCGGCGCCGGCACGAAAAAATCGGCGAAAAATGCCGCTTTGCCGGTTTCCGCCCCATTAATTGGCGCGCACCGTGCCACTGCCTCACGTTAAACTGTAGTTCAGTGGAGTGGGCGACGATGTTGATGTGGGACAGAAGGAGGGGAGGCGAGGCACGCTGCCGCATCCATTCGAAGCTACCTCTTCACAACGATTCTTTTCTCCGTAGGTGGCAATCGAGATGTCAACGCAATGGTTTTATATGGCGAGCGGCTGGATCCGTAAGGCTCGACGTATCGGCCCCATCTCCGAAGCCGACTTGCTGAACCGAATCGACAAAGGTCAGATTGATCCCGGAACGCTTGTTCAGAGCAGCAAGACTCGCAACAAATGGATCCCGATGAACAAGGTCGGACCGGCAATGGAACGTTGGCGCCGCAGCCACCCGGAGGACGCCGAAAACAAGGCGGCTCGGTAGCGAACCTCCCATCGCGGAAGTCGCCAAGGCTTTCCGGAGGCTCGCCACGTGCCGAGCAAAACGCCTGGCGGCCTGTTGGTTTCATCAGCCGAACGGTGCCAGCCGAACGGTGCCAGCCGAACGGTGCCAGCCGAACGGTGCCAGCCGCGGTTCTCGCCGCCAGAACAACGAGGTTAGCCCCCATCGGCTGATCGTTCGATTGTGCAATTCGAATAAATCAACAGACCGTTGGCGAGTTCCGCTAATCTATTGGGATCAAACAATTCGCTTTTGATGTCCAATTGATCCCAGAGTTGTCAGTCCTTTGGCCGGTCGCCCCCAACCCGCAGACTATGCCGCCATCGGCGTCGGCCCGGTGCTGATCTTCTTGATGATCAGCAGCCTCGCCAACTTCTTTGTCTCGCTATTCTACGCCGGCCAATTTTCCGATCGCATTTACTACCTGATCCTGATGTACACGATGGGATCGGTCGCCCTGGCGCGTCTGGTCATCGAAGAAGACCGAGCCTATTCGGCCGGCTACGCGATCGCGCTTGGTGCCGCGATGGTGTTTGTGATGAGCGGTTTTACCGGCTCGGTTTTCTTTACGCTCGGACTGGTCCTGCTGATCGGTTATCTCGCCGACCGAATCGTCCATGATTGCACCGTGATTGATGAATCGGTCGATGCCAGCGGAGAAGGGTTGATCGATCGTGGTCTGGACGAAGCGAGCGGATTGTCACGCCGCGTCCGAGACGACACCGACGCGGACGATGCGCCTGTATCGGAAAAGGAGCGACGGCGGCGGAAATCGCATCAACCCGGCCGGACGGTGTTCCTGTTGGCGCTCGCCGCGCTGCCTTTGTTCGGTCTCGGGCAATTCGTGTTGCAAGACCGACCGCAAGTCTGGGCGCGGGCGCAATTGATGTTGGGGCTGTACCTGTTTTCCAGCCTTTCCCTGCTCGTGACCACCAGTTTCCTAAATCTCCGTCGCTACCTCCGTCAACGCGACGTCGACATGCCGGGCGATGTCACCGTTGCCTGGTTGGCCGGCGGAGTCGCCTTGATCGCCGCACTGTTGATGCTGGCCTTCCTGGCACCCGTTCCGGGAGCCGCGATCGCGAACCTGTCCGTGCCCCAATTCTTGAAAACGGATCCCAAGACGGCCACTAGCGCCGGCTGGGGAAAGGAAGCAGCGGAGAAGTCGCAGAGCGACACCGACGCCGAAACCAGCCGGGATCCGTCGCCACAGGGAAAAGATCAAAAGGGAGCCGGCGTCAATCAAAATCGCCCCAGCGGAAAACCGGGTGGCGAGAAACAGGGGCAACAGCAATCTGGGCAGCAGCAATCCGGGCAGCAGCAATCCGGGCAGCAGCAATCCGGGCAGCAGCAATCCGGGCAGCAGCAATCTGGGCAGCAGCAATCTGGGCAGCAGCAATCTGGGCAGCAGCAATCCGGGCAGCAGCAATCCGGGCAGCAGCAATCCGGGCAGCAGCAATCCGGGCAGCAGCAATCCGGGCAGCAGCAATCCGGGCAGCAGCAATCCGGGCAGCAGCAATCCGGGCAGCAGCAATCTGGGCAGCAGCAATCCGGGCAGCAGCAATCTGGGCAGCAGCAATCTGGGCAGCAGCAATCTGGGCAGCAGCAATCCGGGCAAGACGCAACGGCGCAATCCCGCTCGGCCGAATCGTCTCAAAGCGACAAGCGGCCGTTTGAAGGTGACGAATCGAGTTCAGGTCAACGCGGCGAATCGTCAGCGGATCAACCGGTTCGCAGCGAGGAATCACGGCACAGTGACACATCAGGATCGGCGGAGGACGCGGACCAGGCCGATGCCGCGGAGGCTACGGATGCGTCAGATGAGTCGACGTCATCGTCCGGTGACGGTTCGTTTCCGTCGATGCCGAATGTTCTGCCCGCGATCGGCGGTCTGCTTCGTTTGCTTCTGATCCTCGGACTCCTCGCGATCATCGCGTTTTATCTGTATCAAATGCGAGCGCGATTGGCGCTGTGGTGGCAATCGCTGTTCGGATCTCGGGACGACGCGCCGATCGCCGATGACGCGCGGGGGCTGGCGGGGCTTGATCAGAAGCCGCAGAGACCGTTTTCATCGTTCCGCAATCCGATCGGGCACGAAAAAGATCCGCGTCGCGTGGTGGTGATCACCTGCCAAGCGTTCGAGGCATGGGCCCGTGAGCGTGGCTATCCACGCGGCCGCGACGAAACGTTTTCGGAGTTCGGGATACGGCTCAGGCAAACCGCAAAGCAGCGACATGACGCATTGGAGTTGTTCGGACGGATCGACAACGCGACGGTCCGTTTGGCATCGGCTTATGATCGGATTGTTTATGGACGCGGGATGGCGCGTCAAAGCGATCTCGATGCGGCCGGCGTGATCTGGAAACACATGACCCGCGTCCCGGCTGTCGATCCGGCTGTCGTGTCGGCAACGACTGTGGGATAGGCTCCCTGTCTGTCACGCCACCTGCGGGTCGCGGGGCAACACTGCTTGCTAGACGAAACATTGTGAATCGCTGTTCAAACGTAGCTACCTTCGCCAGAAGGTGGGCCCCCATCGTCTTCCACGCTCTGGCGAGCGTGGCTACATCACAGTTCTCCGCCAAGTAATCTCCGCAACGGGAATCCTCTCGCGGGCACCGATCGCGTACACTAGCGTTCATTCGGACGGGGAGATTCCCCGGCACGTCTTCTCTGTCACCTTTCCACGTCGATTATTCCGAATGCCGCGCCCTGCGTTTTTGCTGTTTGCCCTGCTGACCGTTCCGTTGATCGTCGGTTGTGAAGGGTGCACGCCGGCCACGCCGACCGACCCGGATGCTGCCGACAATGAAAAGGCGCCCGAGGAAGCCTATTCGACCAAGCCCCCGATCGTGTTTCCCTCCGATCAAAGCGAATCGATCGGAACAGTCAAACCCGGCCACTGGATGACGGCCGAACAATCGATCCGCAGCAACAAGTCGGACACGCGGGGCGAATTGACCAGTCGCTCGGAAGTGATTCTGCGGGATGTGAACATGGAAAAGACGGGCACGATTCGCAGTCTGGACTCGATCCGCCCGGTCGTCTTGCCCAAAGGCCAGATGCGGGGGTTTGATTTCCGCTTTCGATGCCCGATCCCGAATTCGATAGAAATCCGCCGCATCAATCTGGCCAGCCAACTCGTCCCACGCAGCGGCGGCGTCTTGGACACCGGCGGCCAACCGTTCAACGTGATGCGGGGCAGCGAGTACTTTTTCGTCGTCTTGAGTCAACGGCCGGAACGCTTCACGCGTCTGCAAACGGCCAACTGGACGCGGTCGTTCGAATCCGAGATTCAGGATCCCACCGGTCACGGCAACTATCGCGTGGTCGTTCCCGACGCCAGTGATTTGCTGCCGCTGCCGGAAACGATGTTGGATCTGACCAGCACCGCCGTGGTGCTGTGGGATGACCTGTCCGAGGACGCGCTGACGCCACAGCAAAAAACGGCTTTGGCCGATTGGATTCGATTCGGGGGCCGGTTGATCGTCAACGGACCGACGGCCAGCGAGTCGATCGCCAACACGGCGCTGGCGGATGTCCTGCCACTGCTGCCGACCAGCAACATCGAATTGGACTCCGACGCGGCGGCCGAATTATTAACCAAGAATTCGGTGGCCACCGATCGATCGTTGGAAAAACAAGTCGAATTGATTCGTTCCGAAAGCAGCCACATTGCCATCGACGGGCGACTGGATCCCGACGCGACCGCCGTCGACAACACCGCGTCGTTGGTGCTGTCACGCCGCATCGGCCGCGGCGTCGTCGTCCAGCCACGATTCGATTTGACCGACAACTGGGTGGAAGTGTGGGATTCGTATGACAGTTTCGTCAACAGCGTGATTTTGAATCGCCCGCCGCGCGAGTATGTCGCTCCGGATCACGGTGACATCAGCCAAGAAGAACTGGCCGAGCAGGGGTACAACGCGAATGATTTGCGACTGTATTTTCAAGGCACGACGCTCCGATCCGATGCCGCGGTCAACACCGAGTTTCGTCTGACAACGCGCGACAGTCTGCTCGCCGGTGGCGATGACGAGGCGAAGAAGAGCAACAGTCCGTTTGACCGGTTCTCGCGAGTCGACGCCGTGACGGGCATCTCGGCCTGGAACGATTCCAGCGACGCCGTCACGATGTTACAGCAGAAATTGACCAGCGAAGCGGGCATCGAAATCCCGGGCTCTTCGTTAGTCATTCGCTCGTTGGCGATTTATCTGGTCGTGTTGGTGCCGGTCAACTATGTCGTGTTTCGTCTGATGAATCGGCTGGAATACGCCTGGTTCGCCGTTCCGTTGATCGCGGTGATCGGCGCCATCTTTGCCGCCCGACAGGCGCGTTTGGACATCGGGTTTGCACGCAGCACGACCGAATTGGCGATTTTGGAAGCCCATGCCGGGTACCCGCGTGCCCATTTGACTCGCATGATCGGGATCTACAATTCGCTGTCCAGCCGGTATGAATTGCAATTCCGCACGGTCGACGGCATCGCCGCGCCGCTGGACGGGGAACCGGATCCGAACACCGCGATCGAGCCGGTCATCCGCACCTCGTTCGAAGAAGGCCCCTCGCTGGCCGATTTTGCCGTCAACAGTAACCGCATGCGCTACGTCCATACCGAAGAGATGGTCGATTTGGGCGGCGCGATCCGGTTCGACGGCGATCGCACGCTCACCAGCGAGGCCGATGTCGATTTTGTGGACGCATTCTTGATACGCAAAAGCGAGACCGGCCAGTCCGAAGTCGCCGTGGTGGGAACCCTCGAGCGCGACGAGACCAAGACGGTCGAGTTTCGCGAGTCCGATCGGGTGAGGATCGCGGACGATTTGCCGATGCACAGCCATGATCTGATTGCCCGCCTTGCCCGGGCCGATTCGATCCCCAACGGTTCAAGTCGCCTGGTCGCGCGGATCGATGGTTCGCTGCCGGGACTGGAAATTTCGCCGACGGCAAGTCAGCAAACGGCCCAAACCATCGCCATCATTCACATCAAACATGCCGATCTTCGCGAACCGGTTGCCGACAAGAACCTGGTCAGCGACTTCCGCCGAGTGAACCGCATCGAGACGACAGGCAATGACACGACTGGCAGCACGACGCCGCAGACGGAGACTCAAGTGAAATGATTACGTTGACGGGATTCGGAAAGGATTACGGAGAGTTTACCGCGGTGCAGGAGTTGAACCTGCATATCGAAGCCGGCGAGACGTTCGGGTTCATCGGTCCCAACGGTGCCGGCAAGAGCACCACGATTCGCTTTCTGGCCACGCTGCTGCGGGCCACGCGGGGGCGTGGCGAAGTCGCCGGTTGTGACGTGATGGCCGATCCGGTCGGCGTTCGACAGGCGGTCGGCTACATGCCCGACAACTTCGGCGTGTACGACGGCATGCGGGTCTGGGAATTCTTGGACTTTTTTGCCGTGGCCTATCGCATCGGACGCAAGGACCGAAAACAGATCATCGATAACGTCCTGGAACTATTGGACCTGACGCATAAACGCGACGATTTCGTCAACGGACTTTCGCGTGGAATGAAGCAACGACTTTGCCTGGCGAAAACCTTGGTGCATGATCCGCCGGTGTTGATCTTGGATGAACCGGCCAGCGGTCTGGATCCCCGGGCGCGGGTGGAGGTGAAGGAGTTGCTGAAAGAATTGCGGCGGATGGGCAAGACAATTCTGATCAGCAGCCACATCCTGACCGAACTGGCCGATTGTTGCACGTCGATCGGGATTATCGAACGCGGACAATTGTTGATGAGTGGTCCCATCGGAACCGTCTATCGCCAGATCCGCCGCAACCGGCATGTCGAGATCCAATTCGTTGCCGGAGAAGAAGCCGGGATGTCGATTCTGCGCAGCAGTCCTGCGCTGCGATCGATCGAACAGGAACCGACCTGCATCGTCGCCGAACTTGAAACCGATGACGAGGGATTGGCGACATTGATGGAAACGATGATCGCCGAAGGGGTCAGGTTGCGTTCGTTCAACGATCGCGCGCCGACCCTGGAAGACGTCTTCATGACCGTGACCAAGGGTCTGGTGACGTGATCGGACGGTTTGCGACGGTCGCATTTGTCGCGGCCGTCATCCTGGGATCGGTCTGGCCGATGGCGTTGGGAGATCGATTCGCATTTCGCGACGTCAATCATTTCTATCTACCGCTGTACGACTATGTGGCCGCGCGGACGGCCGCCGAGTGGTTGCCGTTTTGGAACCCGCTCGATCACACCGGGTTGCCGTTGATCGGCGAAACGTCCACCGCGGTCCTGTATCCTGTTCGATACGCGGTGTATTCATTGCCGCTGTCCAACGAGTGGCTGATGAATCTGTATCTGGTCGTGCATCTGATGCTGGCCTCGGCGGGCGCGGCTTGGTTGGCACGGACGATCGGCTGCCGTCCCCTGGGCGCGGTGGTCGCTGCGATCGTCTATCCGATGTCGGGAAGCGTTTTCGCGCTGTTGTCCAATCCTCCGTTTTTGGTCGGCGCCGCCTGGATTCCATTCGCGTTGGGCGGTTGCTTGTCCGCCGCGCCAATCCGCCGGCGGATCGTGATCGCCACGACGGCCCTGTCGATGATGGTGCTCGGCGGTGACCCACAATCGGCTCTGCACGGTGTGATCACGGTCGGTGCGATCGCGCTGCTGTCGGCCAGAGGGCAACTGAAACAGGCGAAGCGTCGGGGGCGATCCTGGGTCGACAGCGAGTTGTTCGGCACGTTCATCGTCGGACTGGTCGCTTGTGTCTTGGCCGTCGGGATCAGTTCGATCCAGATCGCCGCGTCGCTGGATTGGAGCCGTCAAAGTGTGCGGGCTCCCGACGCGGGGCCGCGCGGGGAGATCTATGACTTTTCCCTCGCACCGTGGCACGCGATCGAAGTCATTTCGCCTCGGCCATTCGGCGATCTGTTTCCGGTCCATCGTCGGATCGCGAACTTGATTCCCGGCGAAGGTCGGATGTGGACGCCGTCGATTTATGCGGGACTGGTCGTGGGGTTTGCGCTGCTTTGTCGACTGGTTCGACCGCGGGAGTATGTTGCGGAACCCTGGTTTGCCGTCGCGGTGGTCAGTTTGTGCATCTGCTTTGGGCATTTCGGTGCCGTCTGGTTCCTGCAACAGATCCCCGGAGTGCTGCCGCACAGCGACAGCGCGATCGGCGGGCCGTTTTGGTTCCTTTGCCATTTGGTTCCCGGTTACCGTTCATTTCGTTACCCGGTGAAATGGCTGCCGATCTTTGCGATCGCCGGTTCGATGGTCGCGGCCCAGTGGGTCGCGACCGAGCGTGATAAGACGGAAGGCCGCGTCGCGATCGCGCTGTTGCTGATCTTCTTGATCGCGGTCGTCGTTGCGCATGTGGCGATCGGCCATTGGGCGCGTTGGTATCCGATCGCCCCGAACGAGATGCCTGTTGATGAGTATTGGGGGCGTTTGGATGTCACCGGCGGATTGGTGCTCGTCCGACGGTCGTGTTTGTGGACCGTCGCGATCTTGTTGCCACTGGTCGCTTTGCGTCGGTTCGCCACGACCATCAGGGAGCGGTTGGGTGGGGCATCGCTGGCGATCGCGTGGGCCGTCCTGATTGCGATCGACTCGGCCGCCGCCGCATCGACGTTGTTGCCCACCGTGAACATTGAACGTGAGCGCCAACTGGCGCACCAGGCAAGTCCGCCGCCGATTCCAAAGACGCGTGTTCTGAGGACGCAGCTCGGGATGTGGCCTCGGCGATGGCGCCAGTCGCACTCGGAAGATCGTGCATTGGAGGTCGCTGCGAGCGAGCGGATGGCATGGTTCGGTCGCTGGCATCTGGTGCATCGACAAGCGGTGTTCAACAGCATGGTGAGTATCAAGAGTCGCAGCTATCGCGAATTTTGGTCGGCTTGCAATCATCATCTTGCGAATCTGGATGTCCAACAGCGGCGAGTGTTTTGGCAGGCAATCCGTCAGTGGCTGGCGATCGGTGCGGTGTCGCACGTGGACGGACAATCGTCGATGGCGGCGGCCGGGATGACGCTGGTCGCGGTGGATCGCAAACGGACCGAACCGGTTCATCAGCTTCGAGTGTTCACGCAATGGTCGCCGGAAAAACCGCTCCGCGAGCTGATCGGCGAGATCGGTCGGATGGATGAAAACGACCGGACCGGCCAGAACAGACGCCCCGACGGATTGCCCCTGCCGCACGTGGCATTCGAACAACCGTCCACCGAACCGGCGCGATCGGCGACCGTCGATCGAGCGTCCGACGGAGCGATCATCGTGGAGTGCAACTCGACGTGTTTGTTGGAGCGATGTGTGTTTCAGGACGGGAACTGGACGGCTCGGTTGACGCCCCCGGATGGTGGCCCATCGCGATCGCAGCCGGTTTTCCGCAGCAGTCACCTGAACCAGGCGGTGGCGATCCCCGCCGGAAAATGGAGCGTTACGTTTGAATATCGCCCCTGGTGGAAAGCAGCGGCGGTTTTCGCGACCGCGCTGGCGGCCCTCCTGTTGGCAATTTTGGCCATTTTGCCGAACCAAATCGTCAACCCATCAGTCCGGGGAATTGTGTTTTTCCTGATCCGCGGTAGGCTTCTGCGCTCGTTTCGCCCCTTCTACCGCAACAATCATTAACCCAGGGACCCGCAATGACCCAGCGTCGTGGATCTGATTTCGCCGGACTATCGGTCGCCATCATCACGCCCTTTGCCAACGGTGAGGTCGACTACGACCGGTTGAAACAGCAAATCGAATTCCAAATCGAAGCGGGCGCCCGCTGCATCGTCCCGGTCGGGACGACCGGCGAGTCTCCGACACTGACCCACGACGAGCACGAACGTGTGATCGGCGAGACCATCCAATGTGTCGCCGGACGAGCCAAAGTGATGGCCGGCACGGGCAGCAATAGCACCGCCGAAGCCCTGCGATTGACCAAACGGGCCGCCGATGAAGGTGCCGACGCAACGCTGCAGGTCGCGCCCTACTACAACAAGCCGACCCAGGAGGGCATGTACCAGCACTTCAAAGCGGTCGCCGAAGCCGTCGAGATTCCGGTTTGCGTGTACAACATTCCCGGTCGGACCGGAAAGGAGATCGAGGTCTCCACGATCCAGCGATTGGCGGAACTGCCCGGGATCACGATGGTCAAGGAAGCGACCGGCAAATTGGATCAGTGCTCGGCCATTGTCGGGACCACCGATCTGACCGTACTGTCCGGTGACGATTCACTGACGCTGCCGATGATGAGTGTCGGTGCCGAGGGCGTCGTTTCGGTCGTCGGCAACCTGGTCCCCGGCGACATGATCAAATTGGTCCAGGCCGCCGCCGGCGGTGATTATGACCTGGCCCGCAAGCTGCACCACCAACTGTTTGCCCTGTGCTCCAACATGTTAGGGCTGGCCACCAACCCGATCCCCGTCAAAGCCGCGATGCGAATGGTCGGACGCGACACCGGCGAACTGCGATTGCCGATGACCCCGTTGGACGAAGCCGCCGAGCAACAACTGCAGCAAACCATTCTGGCGTACGGATTGGCCAGTGCTGCGACGGCCTGAATCGAATGATAGCGTCTTGTTTGCCTAGCGATGTTCGCCGACGCGTAGAAACCGCACGTCCGAGGATCCGGCCTCTGATGGCGTGCATGAGATGGACGTCGCGCTTTGACAGGCTGCTGGACGCCTATTCCACATGAGCCGCGTTCAGATGCGGATCGCGACGCCCAGCACACGACGCACCTCCGCCGGGCTGGTTTTCCCTTCGCGCACCAAATCGGTCGCCCGCTCCCACAGCGACTTCATGCCGCTTTCGACCGCGATCCGGTACGTCTGACGCGAATCCTTGGTGTCCAACACCGCGCCGGCTAGCCCGGATTCGCGTAACGAGAGAAATTCGCTGACGATCATCCGGCTTTGGTAACCGCTTTGACCGCATCGGCAAGCGATCCGCCTTGACGGACGTGGTCGGCGACCGACCGCATCCGTTTCCCGTAGTGATTGCCATGGTTTTCTGCTTCGCGATCAAAGACGCGGTGCGGATCTAAACCGACTTCGAAAGAGATGCCGACACGCTCGCACAGCGTACTGAGGGGTCTGGTGTTTGATACATCCGGCGAGCACGGGGCGATTCCTTCACGACAAGAGACTCAGGCAATGACGAGGGAGCGGAAGGATAGCAAGAGGCCGACGCGATCACGTAAAGAAGCTGCCAAGGATTGACGTCGATTTAATGAAATGCAATCGCTGCCCGCTATTCCTTCACTCGGAATCGAATGACGGCACCTTGGACGGCCGGCAGCGATTCGATCTCCGAGGTGGCAAGCTTGGCGGCTCCCTCGCTGGCTTCGTGCGTCATGATCACCAACGGGACCAATTCCAATTCCCCGCCGGCGGCTTCGGATTCGTGCTGGATCACCGACGCGATCGAGATCGCATGTTTGGCCAACACGTTGGCGATCGATGCCAGCGTGCCGGGGTGATTGGCGACATGCAGCCGGAGGTAATACCGGCCTCGCAACGTGTCGGCATCGCGGAGGATGGCGCGGGGGGGATTGTCGCTGGAGAAGTATTCCAGCGTTTGAAACGTCAATTTGGTGCGTCCGACCGCCGTGTCAATTAAATCAGCGACGACGGCCGATGCGGTCGGCATTTGCCCGGCGCCCAAGCCGTGAAAGAAGACGGGGCCGACGGCATCCCCGATCGCTCGGATCGCGTTGAACGCGTTGCGGACCTCCGCCAACGGCGTCCCGATCTTCAACAAGGTCGGCGAAACCGACAACTCCAATCCGTCGTCGGTCAGATTGGCGACCGCCAACAACTTGATCCGATAACCGAGCTCTTTGGCGTAACGCAGGTCCACCGGATCCAGCCCATCGATTCCGACCTTGGGAATGTCATTCCAATCGACGGCCGCACCGAAAGCCAAGTGGGCCAGGATCGCCAGCTTTTGCGCCGCATCGGTTCCGTCGACGTCCATCGTCGGGTCCGCTTCGGCATACCCCAGTTCCTGAGCCGTCTTGACGACCTCCTGGTAGTTGGACCCGAATTCGTCCATTTGGCTGACGATGAAGTTGCTGGTCCCGTTCAGGATGCCTTCCAAGGATTGCAACTGATTGGCCGACAAACATTGGCTGATGTTGGCGATGATCGGGATCCCGCCGGCAACCGAGGCTTCGAACGCGATGCTGCGTCCGAGTTGACGTGCCCGGTCAAACAACTCCGGACCGTGTTCGGCCAGCAGCGCCTTGTTGGCCGTAACGATATCCTTGCCCGATTCCAACAATCGCAGCATGATCGATCGGGCCGGTTCCAGGCCCCCGATCAACTGGGCCACAACCGTGATTTCCGGGTCATTGACGACTTCGTCGATCGAGTCGGTCAACACACCTTCGGGCAGATCGACCCTCGCCGCCGCTTTGACTAAGTCTCGCGCGACCGCTTTTCGAAGCCATAGCGTCCGACCGGCGTGCCTCGCCGTGCGGTCTCCGTGATCGAGCAATAAACGCGCGACGCCGCTACCAACAGTCCCCAGGCCAACAATGGCGATATTTGTCTTTTCCATGACGGCAGATGTTAACCGCCAATCCCGATTTGAACGAGACGGGGACCTAGCGGTGAATATTGATGAATTGCCAGCCCGAGATCTTCCAGTTCGCTCCGAAGGGACGACACCAACGGCACTGGGCCAGCACCTTGACCGGTCCCCCTTTCAGCGACTCAATCGTCAACACCGCCGTGGATCGCTCGGGGATCTCCACGTCGGCGATCAAAGAGATGCCGGCGGCCGAGACGCCTCGCGAGAACGACAGAATCGTCTCGTCGGAACCGCGAATCTGCATCGTCACCGGCCGGACCAGATGCTCGCGGTGGGCCGACCGATTCTCGATGCGGTCGTAAAACGCGTCTTCCTCAAGAAGATCTCGAACGACGTTCTCGACATCCAGGTTCGGTGCGGTACCGGTCAGACGCAACATCTTGGGCTGGCTCCTGCTTGAATCGGCGGGTGACGCGGGCAATTGGCGTCGTTAAACGAGGACGAGGGATAACGGTCAGGTCAGGCTGCCGGACAAACGTGATCTGCCGACGCAAACGTTGTCGTTTAACCCTGCCGGGCGTTCCGCGGACGTGCAAATTAAATTTCGCTCAAATGATTAAGAAACCGAACCGAATCGATTCACAGGTTCGATCCGCGCGTTCACAGCGGCACGCTGTGGTCACTGAATCGCCCCCCAAATGGTCCGCAATGGGTGGTCCGGTGAACGTGGGTCAACCGGACGATCTCGCCGCTGGCGTCTACAACGAACGCAGAAAAGCCGCGCTTTGTTGGATACTCTTGACCGGGTGAGGGGAGTGGTCTTGTTCGACGTGACAATGCTCCACCCCGGCCTGGCCGGCAGCGGCGAGGATCGGTTCCATCGGGATCACACCGTTGCCCAATTCTTTAAACGCGGCTTTGGGAATCCCGTCGTATTGCGGCGGCGTGACGCTGCGATCCAGGTCCTTCAAGTGCAACTGCGTCACGCGACCGGAAAGCTTGCGGATCAATTCCGCCGCATCGAGTCCCCCGACGGCGACCCAGAAGACATCGATTTCGAACTTCATGTCGTCCGAAAACTCGTCGATGAACACGTCATAGCCACAGCGATCGCCCTGGAGCGGTTTGAATTCAAAGGCATGGTTGTGATAGGCCAATTGAACCCCGGCACGCTTCGCTTTTTCAGCCGCAACATTGCATCGCTCGGCGACCTCCTTGTACTGGTCCAGCGACCCTCGCAGCTCGGCCCCCAAGTAGGGCACGACGACATGCGTCAGCCCGGACTCGTTGGCCTTGTCCAGCAACGCCTCGAAGGGCTGAACGCCTTTCTGACCCGGTTTCAGGATCCCGTCGGTGTTGATGTGTGACGAGTTGACGGCCATGCCGTTGGCCTTGGCTTCGCGAATCATCGCGTCGGCGCCCGGAAACCCGTACGGTTCGACCTGCTTGTACCCCGCATCGGCAACCGCCTTTAGCGTCCCGGCGACGTCCGCGGCGATTTCGTTTCGCAGCGTGTAGAGCTGGATCCCGATTTGGCGGCGGTACTTGTTGTCCGGTTCCAAAGCGCTCAGCCACTTGGGTTGAGCCAGTGCGGCGGTCAGGGCGGCGCCGGTCGCAAGGAATTGACGTCGTTTCATGGTCGTGATCGGTGGTTGGGACGAGGAAAAGAAAGCGGCGGCGTCACCGCGTTTGAGGCGGATGGCATTCACGCAGACCATCATAACCAACGATGCACGCGGTTTGGGAAGTCAGCCCGCTTGGCCGAGGTCGTGGGCTTATTAACCTCTGACGCAACAGGCGTTTTGATCGTAGCAGCAGTCGCAACGACTTTTGCAAGCCGCCAGCCCTCTGTGGCGTTTGCCTGCTGCGCAAACGCCGTCTCTCCCAGAGAGAGGGAGAGAGTTTCCATCGGTTACCAAATCCCGCAGGAATCAAATCTGCGCCGCTAGCCGACTTGCATCGCCGTTCCCATGGTCAGCCCCGGGGCCGGCAAGTTGCTTTCGCCTTGCAGGAAAATGTCGATCGCACGTGCGGCGCCGCGGCCCTCGTTGATCGCCCAAACGACCAGACTTTGTCCTCGGCGACAGTCGCCTGCGGCAAAGACCTTGTCGATGTTCGTCGCAAACTGGCCATGCTCGGCTTTAAAGTTGCTGCGCGGATCGGTTTCCATTCCCAGCGATTCGGGGACGTATTGCTCCGGCCCCAGGAAGCCCATCGACAGCAGGATCAGCTGCGCGGGCCACTGTTTCTCGGAACCTTCGACCTCGGCCATCTGCCACTTCCCGGCTTCATCCTTGGTCCATTCAACCTCGACGGTCTTGATCCCCGCCAATTCGCCTTTGTCATCAACGACGAATTCCTTGCTCAGGATTTGATACTCGCGGGGGTCGCGACCGAATTTCGCTTCGGCTTCCTCGTGTCCATAATCGACGCGGAAAATGCGTGGCCATTCCGGCCAAGGATTGTCTGGGGCGCGATCGGCAGGCGGTTTGGGCAGCAATTCGAAATTGACCAGGCTTCGGCAGCCGTGCCGCAAACTGGTTGCGATGCAATCGGTGCCGGTGTCGCCGCCGCCGATCACGATCACGTCTTTGCCCTCGGCGCTGATGAATCCGTCGCCCAACGTTTCGCCGTGGACACTTTGCCGCGTGTTGGCCGTGAGGAACTCCATCGCAAAATGAATCCCCTTGGCGTCGCGATTCGGGATCGGCAGATCGCGCGGCTTGGTCGCCCCACAGGCCAACAGCACCGCGTCGTTCTCGTTGACCAACTCCTTGGGGTCCAAGTCGACGCCGACGTTGGCGTTGGTGACAAACTTGATTCCTTCGGCGGTCATCTTGTCGACGCGACGTTGGACGGCTTCCTTGGACAGTTTCATGTTCGGGATACCGTATTGCAGCAACCCGCCGATGCGATTGGCGCGCTCGTAAACCGTCACGCTGTGACCGGCCTTGTTCAATTGATCCGCGGCGGTCAATCCGGCCGGTCCGCTGCCGACGATGGCGACGGATTTTCCGGTCCGGCTCTCCGGCGGCTCGGGGACGATCCAGCCTTCTTCCCAAGCCCGATCGACGATTGCGTTTTCGATGTTCTTGATCGTCACCGGCGGATGGTTGATGCCCAGGACGCACGATCCTTCGCACGGCGCCGGACAGGTGCGACCGGTGAACTCGGGGAAGTTATTGGTCTTGTGCAGTCGTTCGATCGCTTCCTTCCAACGATTGTTGTAGACCAGATCGTTCCACTCGGGAATCAAATTGTCGATCGGACACCCCGAACCGGATTGGCAAAACGGCACCCCGCAATCCATGCAGCGCGCGCCTTGTTCACGCAGGTGGTCGATCTTGTGTTCGGTATAGATCTCGTCGTAATCGTTCAGTCGGACGACCGGCAATCGCCACGGAACTTTTTTACGGTCGAACTCTTTGAACCCGGTTGGCTTTCCCATCTGTCTGCTCTTGGTCTATCGTTTAAAATGTTTCGGATTTGATTTGGTTACCGCACGCAGGGTGCTTACGCGACGGGGCTTGATTCGCCGGCCATCGCGGCCTGTTCTTTTTGTGCCAGCAGCACGCGTTTGTAATCCACGGGCATGACTTTGACACACTGCGAACGGAAGGTCTCCCAGTCCTCGAGCGCCTCGGCGGCGACTTCGCTGCCGGTGTATTGCTTGTGGCGGGTGATCAGCTCTTTGATCTCGGCTTCCTCGTCGGCATCTTCGATGCGTTCCAGTTCCACCAGTGCCAAATTGCACTTCATGCTGAAGTCGCCGTTGCGGTCCCAGACATAGGCGATTCCGCCCGACATCCCGGCGGCAAAGTTTCGCCCGGTTTCGCCCAGAATCACGACGCGGCCGCCGGTCATGTATTCACAACCGTGGTCGCCGACACCTTCGACGACCGTCCTCGCGCCGCTGTTGCGGACACAGAACCGCTCGGCCGCCCGGCCACGGAAAAACGCTTCGCCGCCGGTCGCACCGTACAAGCAAACGTTACCCACCAGGATGTTGTCCTGGGACTTGAAACTGCTCTGTTTGGGCGGGTAGACGATGATCCGTCCACCGCTCAGCCCTTTGCCGACGTAGTCGTTCGCGTCGCCTTCCAGATCGATGGTGATGCCGTGCGCCAAAAACGCTCCCAAGCTCTGTCCGGCCGAACCGGTCAACTGAAGCCGAATCGTATCGTCGGGCAAACCGTTCTGACCGTAGACCTTGGCAACCTCGTTGCTAAGGATCGTTCCCACGGTCCGGTTGATGTTGACGATCGGGGATTCGATCACGATCGGCTCTTTGGTTCGGATCGTGTCGCGGGCCTGATCCAACAGCGTGGTCAAGTCCAGCGATTTGTCCAGACCATGGTCTTGGGCTTGGCTGCAAATCACCTTGACGTCCGGATGTGGCTTGGCAGCGACACGCAAGATTGCGGTTAAATCCAGCCCATCGGCTTTCCAGTGCTTGATCGCGTCGTCGGTGTGCAACACGTCGCTGCGGCCGACCATTTCGTCGATCGTGCGGAAACCGAGTTGGGCCATGATGCGACGGGCTTCTTCGGCAACCATGAACAAGTAGTTGACCACGTGTTCGGGTTTGCCGGTGAACTTTTGACGCAGGTACGGATCCTGTGTCGCGATCCCGACCGGGCACGTGTTCAAGTGGCACTTCCGCATCATGATGCAACCGAGCGTGATCAGGGGTGCGGTCGAAAAACCGAACTCTTCGGCCCCCAATAACGCAGCGATCACGACGTCACGACCGGTCTTCAACCCGCCGTCGGTTTGCAGAACCACGCGGCTGCGAAGGTCGTTCAGCACCAAGACCTGGTGGGTTTCGGCGATGCCCAACTCCCACGGCAATCCGGCATGTTTGATGCTGGTCAGCGGCGACGCCCCGGTTCCGCCGGTGTCACCGGAGATCAGGATGTGATCGGCGAACGCCTTGGCAACGCCGCTGGCGATCACGCCGACGCCGACTTCGGAAACCAATTTGACGCTGATCCGGGCGTCCCGATTGGCGTTCTTCAAATCGTGAATCAGTTGCGCCAGGTCCTCGATCGAATAGATGTCGTGGTGCGGCGGCGGGCTGATCAAGCCCACGCCCGGCGTGCTGTAACGGATCCGTGCGATGTTGTTGTCGACCTTTTTCCCCGGCAACTCGCCGCCTTCACCCGGCTTGGCTCCCTGCGAGATCTTGATCTGGATCTCATCGGCGTTGGTCAGGTACTCGATCGTGACGCCGAAGCGGCCCGAGGCAACCTGTTTGATCGCCGATCGTTTCGAATCGCCATTTTCCATCGGTTGGAAACGGATCGGGTCTTCACCGCCTTCGCCGGTGTTGCTTTTCCCGCCCAACCGGTTCATCGCAATCGCCAACGTCTCGTGCGACTCGGCGCTGATGCTGCCAAAGCTCATCGCCCCGGTGCAGAATCGTTTGACGATTTCGGATGCGGGTTGCACTTCGTCCAGCGGAATCGAGTTGCCGGTTTCCTTGAATCGCAACAGGCCGCGGAGCGTGCAACGCGTGCGGTTGTCCGAATTGATCTTGTCGGCAAACTTCCAATACGCGTCTTCGCTCTTGGATCGCGCGGCGACTTGCAGGTTGGCGATCGCATCGGGCGACCAGGCGTGTTTTTCGCCTTCGGCTCGCCAGTGAAACTCGCCCAAATTGGGCAGCGTCGGCAGGTTGTCGCTTTTGCGATTCGGGAAGCCAAGTGCGTGACGGCGCAGAGTTTCTTCGGCGATCACGTCAAACGAGACGCCTTGAATTCGGCTGGCGGTGCCGACGAAACACTTGTCGATGACTTCGTCCTTGAGCCCCAAGGCTTCAAAGATCTGGGCACCCTTGTAGCTTTGCAGCGTGCTGATCCCCATCTTGGCCATCACCTTCAGCATGCCTTTGGCGACACCCTTTCGATAGGCGGCGACGATCTTGTCGTCATCCAACGACGGGTCCATCAACGCGTCGCGACGAGCCTGCCAAAGCGCCTCGAAGGCCAAGTAGGGATTGATCGCGTCGGCACCGTACCCGATCAACAAACAGTGGTGATGGACTTCGCGGGCTTCGCCGGTTTCGACGACCAAACCGATCTGAGTCCGTTTGGCCTGTTTGACCAAGTGGTGGTGGACCGCACCGGTCGCCAACAGCGCGCTGACGGGGACTCGGTCGGGGCCGATTTTGCGGTCGGTCAGGACGACAATTTGAATGCCGGCGTCCGCCGCCGCTTCGGCTTCGGCCGAGATCCGGTCCAACGTCGCTTGCAGCCCCGCCTTGCCTTCGCTGCGGTCAAACGTGATGTCGATCACACGACTGTGCCAGCCTTCGTGATTGATGTGTGAAAGCGCCGCGAGTTCCTCGTTGGTCAAAATCGGGTGTTCGACCAACAAACGGTGGCAGTGCGCCGGCGTCGCGTCCAACAGGTTCTGCTCGGGGCCGATGTAGCACTCCAGCGACATGATCACTTCTTCGCGAATCGAATCGATCGCCGGGTTGGTGACCTGGGCGAACAGTTGTTTGAAGTAGTCGTAGATCATCCGCGGCTTGTCCGACAGACACGCCAAGGCGCTGTCGTTGCCCATCGATCCGACCGGGTCACGCAGGTCACGGACCAGCGGTCGCAACATGAAATTCATCGTTTCGCTGGTGTACCCGAACGCCTGCATGCGGTGCAGCAACGTGTCGCTGTCGAACCCATGGGGCTCCGCTTCGGGATGCAGGTCGGCCAGCCGGATACGTTCTTTGCGAAGCCAATCGCCGTAGGGCATGGCTTTGGCGAAATTCGATTTCAGCTCTTCGTCGGGAATCAGGCGTCCCTGTTCGAAATCGATCAGGAACATCTTTCCGGGCTGCAGACGCCCCTTCTCTTTGACAATCGCCGGATCGACCGGCAACACGCCGACTTCGCTAGCCATGATCACACGGTCGTCGTGCGTCACATAGTACCGGCTCGGTCGCAAACCGTTGCGGTCCAGCGTCGCGCCGATGTACTTGCCATCGGTAAAGGCGATCGATGCGGGGCCGTCCCAGGGCTCCATCAGGCAGGAAAAGTACTCATAGAATGCTCGCTTGTCGTCGCTCATCGAATCGTGCTTTTGCCACGCTTCGGGAACCATCATCATGATGGCTTCCTGCAATGTGCGGCCGTTCATCAACAAAAATTCAAGCACGTTGTCGAAGGTTCCCGAGTCGCTGCAATCGGGTTCGACGACCGGGAACAACTTTTTCAATTCGTCGCCGAACAATTTGCTTTCGGCAATCCCCTGGCGAGCCTGCATCCAGTTGCGGTTGCCACGCAGCGTGTTGATTTCGCCATTGTGGCTCATGAAACGCAGCGGTTGGGCGCGGTCCCAACTGGGAAAGGTGTTGGTCGAAAACCGGCTGTGCACCATTGCCAGGTGCGTTTCGAAATCCGGGTCGCGGAGGTCGGGGTAATAGGGCAACAACTGTGCCGGGGTCAGCATCCCCTTGTAGATGATCACCTTGGTGCTGAGCGAACAGATGTAGAACATCAGCGCTTGCTTGAGCGTCTTGCTGCCTCGCAATAAATGGCTAGCGCGTTTGCGGATGATGTACAACTCGCGTTCGAACGCTTCACCCTTCAGCCCATCGGCGGCGCCGACGAACAGTTGTTCGATCACCGGTTCGGCGGCACGTGCGGTGGGACCGACGTCGGCCAGGTCCGTCGCCTGGTGCACGTCGCGCCAGCCGTAGAAGACCTGGCCCCGATCCGCGATCAGTTGTTCGATCGTTTTCTTGCACTCGGCACGCTCGTCCGCGTCCTGGGGCAAAAAGACCAGGCCGGCGCTGAACCGCCCCGGTTCGGGCAGGTCGACCCCCAAGTCTTCCTTGGCGACCTTGGCGAGAAACTTGTGGGGCAGCCCACACATCATCCCGCAGCCGTCACCGGTGTTTGGCTCACATCCGCACGCACCGCGGTGATCCATCGCCCGCAGGATTTCATCGGCATCCAGGACGTTCTGATGGCTGGGGACGCCTTTGATGTGGGCGATGAACCCGACACCGCACGCGTCCTTTTCGTGCTCGGGATCGTAGAGGCCTTGCTTCTCGGGCAGGTGAAATAGTGGATCACGCATCTCGATTTCTTTCGTTGATGTCATCGGAGTAGAAGCTTTCGTTTGGTGTGTGGCGGTGGTCCGCATTGCCGTGCGGGCCGTGAGCGATGGGATTGGTTGTTTGATGAGGTGTCGTCGTCGCGTCCTATGCGACGACAGAGGTTCCGGGGCTGATCGGTGGCCCCTCCGCTGGCGACTTTTGGCGAGTGCCGCTGCCGCGTTTGTCTCGGTCAGGTTCTAAGGGTCGGCCCAACAACAGTGATCCGAATTCGTAGCCGGCGGCACTGGGCCGACCGGAACGACGGAACACGATCCCGAGCGGGCGGACCATCCGCAGTGCGCGACAGGCGACCACCCGAAGTGCGCCGGTCGCCGTCTCTCGCCGAACCGCCGCCTCGGGCAAAAATCCGGCGCCGTCGTTGGCCTGGATCGCCCGCACGATCGAGTCCGCGTTGTCAAACTCGTTGCGAAAGTCGACGCGGATCCCCGCTCGCTTCAGGGTCGAGTCGATCATCCGACGCAGTTCCAGACTGCGGTCGAAACCGACCATTTCGATCCCGTCCAAATCCGCCAGTTCCGCCTCGTTGTGTTTGGCCAATGGATGTCCGGCGGCACAAACCAATCGCACCGGTTCCTTTTGCCATGGCACCACCACGATCTGCTTGCTGGGCTTGGGGAAACTGACCAGCCCGATTTCCGCATCGCCGCCAAGTACGTTTCGGATCACGGCCTCGTTTTGACCATAACCGATGCGTACATCCACCTCGGGGTACAAGCGACCGAACTCCTCGATCGCTTCAGGCATGTAGCTCAGCCCCACCGAATAGATCGCCGCGATGTGCAGTGGCCCGGCGAGACCTCGTCCAGCCGTGATCACCCGTTCTTCCAAGCGATGGTACTCGGCCAAGATTTCTTTCAGCCCGCAGTGATAGTTCGTCCCGGCGGCGGTCAGGGTCAGTGGCCGTGTGGAACGATCGATCAGCTGGACGCCGAGTGATTCTTCCAGGTGTTGGATCGCTTGACTGGCGGCACTTTGTGTCACGCCGCGAGCGTCCGCAGCTTTGGAAAAGCTACGCAGCTGGGCGACGTCACAGAAAATCTCAAGCGTTCTTAGTTGCAATCGTGTTCCGGATATTAGTGTGGCTAATACTGAGTGACCGAACAGTTCGGACTTGCTAATGCGAAGTTAAGCGGGCTCGGGGGCAGCGTCAAGGCGCGGTCCCCTGCCAGCCCCGCGGGGTGGCCTAACGCGGTTTTCCACGCCGCTACGGGGCCTGAATGACGCATCGGCTTGGAGGGGGATTCAGAACACTCTTGGTTCATCCGGAGCATCTTGGGACTGTTCGGTGCCCGATGACCGGGGAGAATGGAACTCGGATGTGGCTCAGCCTCCAGTGGCCTTGAATCGCTGAGGCAGGGTGAAGGAATAAATCACGATCAGAGATCCCACGCTCAAGACCAGCCATGGGAACCATTCCTTGGGTTGCCAAGTGATGGTGGTCTGTCCCGCGATGGCCGATGGGTTAAGAAATTCCTTGGCGGTCGAGCCGCGATTGGAATAGAAATTGGCACTGTCGATCACCAGTGATTCGAAGCCGACGATGATCGCCATGATGCCCAGCGCAATGAAGAAGGCACGCCACATTGTCAGGGTCTCCAAGGGAAGGTGTTGAGGGAAACAGATCGGCCGAATGCCGTAACAAAGCTCGCAAGCAAGGGAAGCCCAGGCAAACGCTCCCCCGGCCGGTCGATGCCTAATCAACTCATCGACGCCTGCAATGCTTGCAAATCAAAGAGAACACCCCAGATGCCAAAGGCGTCAGATCCGCGCCAGCCCTCAACCCCGCCAGCCCTCAACCCCAGCCGCCGCCAAAGGAGTGACAACCGGCTTCCAGCGAAGATCTTCAGAATTGCACGTGTTGAATGACGTCAGACGTTCAGCGATCAGGCCTACCTGGATGAATCCGATTGGTCGCAACAGTGTCAAACCAGCCGAATTACGACCAGCCGGTGCACCTCAAATTCGCTTTGACCATCACGGACGGTGCGACGATTTTGCGGAAAGAGGGTTGTTTTCTCAATCGTCTTTGAGAGTGACGAACACCGCGGGGCAACCGTCGTGGCCACCTCCCGCACGACTGGCACACGGTTTGCCCAGGGAGCGATCTCGCCAAAGCGATCTCGCCAAAGCTTGGTGTGTGTTCCGGGCGCTCCCTTCCAACCTTCGTATGTGACGTCAGTCGACCGATGAGTCAAATCGTTTCCACCAACCAGTCCCAGTCTCAGTCTCAGTCCCAATCCACCGTCACCTTTCCGCGATCAATCATCGGGATGGGACCCATCATCTTGGACACCGGGGTGGCTTTCCGCGTCTGGGCACCGCACGCGGACCGAGTTTCCGTCGTCGGCGATTTCAACGATTGGGATCCCGATGCCAACCCGATGGATCGCGAAGAGGGTGGAAACTGGCTCGCCGTCATCGAGGGTGCGAAACCGGGCGATCAATACAAATACGAGATCACCAACGGCGACCGAACGTTTTTACGCATCGATCCGAGGGTCCGCGAAGTCACCAACAGCGTCGGAAACGGCATCATCCACAGCCCAGACTTCGACTGGCAAGACGACGCGTTTTCGATTCCGCCGTGGAACGAATTGGTCATCTACGAAACGCACATCGGCACGTTTCATCGAGGCGATCAGGGTGATGTCGGAACATTCGACGATTACGTCAAGAAGTTCGATCACCTTAAAAAGCTCGGTGTCAACGCATTGCAAATCATGCCGATTGCGGAATTCGCCGGCGATCTTTCATGGGGTTACAATCCGGCTCATCCCTATGCGATTGAATCGGCTTATGGTGGGCCGACTGGCTTCAAGACGTTCGTTCGCGAAGCGCACCAGGCCGGCTTCGCAGTCATCCTTGACGTCGTGTACAACCACTTCGGCCCCAGCGATTTGGACCTCTGGCAATTCGACGGATGGAGCGAGAACGGCAAGGGGGGCATCTATTTTTACAACGACTACCGCAGCAAGACGCCGTGGGGTGACACCCGCCCCGACTACGGTCGTGGAGAAGTTCGGTCGTACATCCGTGACAATGCGATGATGTGGATGGAAGATTATCACGTCGATGGGTTGCGTTACGACATGACCCTGTTCATCCGCAGTGTCGACGCGTCCGGCCAACAGGACATCCCCGACGGATGGGGGCTGACGCAATGGATCAATCGCGAGGTTCGCAAGTTCAAAGCATCCGCCATCACGATCGCGGAAGACCTTCAAAACAACAACTACCTGACAAAACCCGCCGTCGAGGGTGGCGCGGGATTTTCCACGCAATGGGATGCAAGTTTCGTCCATCCAATCCGCGACGTACTGATTCAGCCGGACGATGCAGCCCGGGATATGAACAAAGTCTGCAATGCACTGAACCACCGCTATAACCACGACGCCGTGCAGCGAGTGGTTTACACCGAATCACATGACGAAGTCGCAAACGGAAAGTCTCGCATTCCCAGCGAAGTGGACGAAGCCGACAGCGGCGCGTGGCACGCACAGAAGCGAGCCACGCTGGGGATGGCATTGGTTTTGACGGCTCCCGGAATTCCGATGCTGTTTCAAGGCCAAGAGTTTCTCGAAGATGGTTGGTTCCAAGATGACCAAGAATTGGATTGGGACCAAGCCGACGAACACGCCGGGATTGTCAAACTGACCGCGAAACTCATTCGACTTCGTCGAAACCTGGAAGGCACGACCAAAGGTCTGACGGGTCAGCATATCGACGTGTTCCATGTCAATCATGATGGCAAAGTGATCGTGTTCAAACGATCGTTTGATGGTGGACCGGCAGATGATTGCATCGTCATCGCAAATTTTGCCAACCGGCACTACAACGCATACGCGTTCGGTTTGCCGACCGGCGGAAAGTGGCACCGCCGCTTTAGCAGCGACCGCAAACAATGGAGTGCTGATTTCGGCGAAAACGCTTCGGGCGATATCGAAGCCGTCGACGAGCCCCAAGATGGACTTCCACATCGAGGCGTTGCAGAACTACCGCCCTACACCGTTCTGGTCTATTCGCAAAACAACTAGCTCGAAAATGGGTTGGCACAATCATCGTCACGCGAGTGAAATGAGCGGAAACGCGCGGATCTCGCAGTCTCGGATTGGCTCTATTTTCGCTCGCGTTTGACGAGCAAACCGTCTTCCAGCGACTTGGCGATCGGCTGAAGTTCGCCCGGGCTCATTCGGTTCGATTGTCCTGGGCACGTGGAACCGGTGCCCCGGTTTCCGAATCACTGTCAACTTCGGGCTTTGGAACGATGTTCGCTTCGAGGGCTTTCATGCTTTGTTGAAGATCTCGCTCAGCTTCGTAGACGATGTCTTCTGCATCTCGTTTTGCGTCCGCTATCTCTTGTTTCGCTTCACGTCGGGCGTCGGCCACAATTTCGACGGCTTCTTCCTCCGACTGCGCAATGATCTCGGCGGCGTCTTCCCGAGCCTCCGCTAAATCTGCTTGGGCTTGCTCGGCCCGCTCCTGCGGCGTTGTCGGTTCACTTTGGCAACCATTGACAAGCAGAATTCCACTCATCAAACAGAACTTGCGAAAATCCATGTCGAATCTCTTGAGTTTATGTGTATCTGGTGAGTTGTGTCGATGACAGGTTATTGCCAGTAAATGATGGCGGCATGGCTTCTCCTCAACATGACCGTAGGTCATGCGACGCAAATCCGATGCCGATTGATACGCCACTTGCAGCATGGGATCACCCCGAAGGACGAGGGAATTCGCGATGATGATCCTGGCGCCGACGTTGGTTGGCGGATATTGCGGGTACCGGTTCGCGTTTGCCCAGGCCGGCCCGGTGTTTTTTCAATCCGTGGTCGCCGCTGTCATTCCGTTCGAAATCGTGTTCTTCGGTCGTTGCTACTTGGCTTCAAAGCGACACTAAGGGCTACCGTCGATCGGGGAAATCGCAACCCGTTTGGAAGGCCCGGCAATCTTTGTACTCGCGTTGCTGCTGATCGTTTCGGCATTGGCGGTCGCGGCGATCCTTGTTTTTGTCGCCGCAATTTGACCGGAGGTCGAAAGGAATGCCGCTGGCCGCCTTTTTGCAATTGCCAGGCAGCGAATTCGATTGGCACCGGTGAACGCCTTTCGACCGAATTGTTCGGTCTCGGCTCAGTCGATCCCTTACGCCGTTCGACCGAACGATGATTTAGTCATCACGCTCGCAATAGCACGAGCGGCGATCGCGTTTGTCTCTCATGGACAACAGAAAATTGACGCGGACTTGATGATGCCGGCACAGTAGTTGCATCCTCGTCCAGAAACGGTCAATGTCGTCGGCCGTGATCAATTCGCAACGCCCGGCAGACTGGCAAGATCACCTACGCACCGCATTTACGGAACCAAACCATGCCTGAGCAAAAACTCGAAAACAAGACTGTCGCGTTTCTCGTCACCGATGGGTTCGAGCAAGTCGAACTGACACAGCCTTGGGATGCAATCAAGAACGCCGGTGCCACGGTCAAGTTGGTTTCGATTGAATCCGGCAAGGTACAGGGGGTGCACCATGACGAGCAGGGCGACCAATTCGAGGTAAATGCGGTCGTTGGCGATGTGAGCGCGTCCGATTTTGACGCGTTGGTCCTGCCCGGCGGCGTGTTCAATCCCGACGCGCTGCGGATGAACGAGGAGGCCGTTGACTTCGTGCGTGACTTTTTCAAACAACACAAACCGGTCGCCGCAATTTGCCACGGACCTTGGACGCTGATCGAAGCCGGTGTGGTCGAAGGCCGCCGCGTGACGTCATGGCCGAGCTTACGAACCGACCTGCGAAATGCCGGGGCAACTTGGGTTGATGAAGAATGCGTTTGTGACCAGGGCTTAGTGACCAGTCGCAATCCTGACGATCTGCCAGCGTTTTGCGAGAAGGCGATTGAGGAGATCGCCGAAGGCAAGCACGCAGCGCAGGTCCCGTAATGAATCGGGAGCCACCCCCGTTTGAGTAACGCTAATACCGGTGGAATTCACTAACATAACCGCACGCAACGCCAGCAAGTGTGGCTCGACGTAAGTTACTCTCGCGCTCGCTGGTATTGACCAAAGAGCATGGCCTTCCACTTGGCGAGTCATGAGTGAAATCCACCTCAGAAACTAAACGAGAGATCGGGCTTGCGGTTTCCGTTTTTGGAATTGGGACGACGCTGTTGCTTTCCTTGTATTATCTAGCGCGAGCGCGGCCTGGCGACGACCCGACGTTGGACGGAGTCGAACAGTTTGCCGAGGGAATTGGTTACGAATTCCAAGGCATGTTGATCGCAGCTTGCGGGATCCTGGTGATGGGGCTGACCGGCGCGATTGGTCACTACTTGGGAAGCCGCGTGGGAAGAGTGTTGATGATCCTCGGTCTGATTTCGGCGGTTTGGTCGGTGGCCGTCATCGTATACGGAGCGTTGACTCGATGAGGTGACGGATGAGGACAAACTCATAGTGAGTCCCGGCACACCAATGATTCAATCGATCCACTTCGTGCTTCAACGGTGGCCCTCTCTGGCGTTTGCTTGCCGCGCAGACGCCTTCTCTCCCACGGGATGTGAAATTTATTGCTGACGAATACCCTTCCGAGCAAGACGATCTTGATGATTCGGGCTCCCCTCTCCACCAGAAAACCTGGCGAGCTTCAGCGAGTCAGGTTTTCTGGGGGAGAGGGGCTGGGGGTGAGGGGGATTCCCGGCTGTCAACGAAGCATTGGAGCGCGGGAGATCTGACGCAGAGATTCCACGCCGAAGTGAAGAGCGCCGGCAACAATTGCATCACAGAATCGATGGAATTTGGTGGGGCAATCGATGGGTAGCTAATCGATGACGAGCCCCTCACCCCCAGCCCCTCTCCCCAAAACAGATCGCGCGAAAAATGGTGATCAAAGAGTGACGTTAGCCGCGATCTGTTTTGGGGAGAGGGGAGCCATTTGGGAGTAGGAGCGCATCGGAATGAATCAGCAATACATTTCATGTCCACAGGGAGAGAATCCAATTGGACAGCGCCACTTTGCTTAAGAAACACCGTGAATCGCCGGTCGAAAGTAGCTACCTTCGCCAGAAGGTGGATGGCCAGGGTTTTCCACGCTCTGGTGAG
>NZ_JACEHH010000062.1 GCF_014154935.1 Stieleria mannarensis | reverse complement strand
AGCCCGAATCATTTTTGCCCTGTGAAACTGCTGGTCCAATACGGGGCGCCTACGTTCAGCAGCGAAGTTATTTTCATCAGGCAAGTATGGGGCCGCTGGCGCCGGTTCGGAAGGGCATTATCCTGTCGGCAGCGATGCTGGTCTGGTGATGATGAGCCGGAATAATCGATTCGAATCGCAAAATCGAACGTCTCCAGCGTGATTCTTTCGGCAAGCGCGATCGGCTCGGGGTCGCCATGGAGAGGCGAAATTAGCATCCAGGTTGCTTATTCTGTCCGTTCAAGCTCTTTGCACGAATTCCATGAACTCCCTCATTTTGTGGCGGGCTTCGCTTCGACGTCACTGGTTTGCCGCTTCATTTGCGTTTGCCGCCGTCATCGCGATCGCGGCGGCGGTGATCCTGTACGCACCGCGGCAATACCGGTCGGTTTCCAAGCTGTTGCTGCGCGTCGGATACGAAAGCGGATCGCTGGACCCGACCATGAAGGTCGTCGGTGACCCCAATGCGCCCCTGAATACGCGTCAGGACGAGATCGAAACGGCACTGGATGTGATGCACAGCCGCACGATCATGAACGACGTCGTCCAGCGGCTGGGGACGGATCTGATTCTCGAAGAACACGTTCCCCCATCAGGAAATGCCCCCGAGGACTCCCAGAGCCCGGTGGCGGCGTGGATCGGGGCACTGAAAACCTGGGCCAGCAACATCGACCCGATCGGAGACCGGGAGCGGGCCATCCGGGAACTGGAGCAATCCATCGACATTTCCGCATCAGAACGATCCAGTCTGGTGACGGTGCAGTTCAAATCCAAGAATCCCCAGGTCGCCCAGACGATCGTCTCGGCATGGGTGGACGCCTACCTGGACCACCACGCGCAGGTCAATCGCACGCGCGGCACGTATGCGTTCTTCGTGGCGCAGGATGCGGAGCTGAAAAAGCAGCTCGACGAGGTCCACGGCAAGATCCGTGACGCAAAGAACGCCGCCGGGTTCGCCACCCTGGACGGTCACCAGAAACTGCTGGAATCGCAATTGGAAAAGGTCTCCGGCGAACTGTTCAAGGTCGAAGCGGACTTGGTCGAATCGTCGATGCGCGCCGAAGCCTACGCCGATCTGTTGACCACCACCGTCCAACCCACCGTCAAGGAGGAAACCACGGGGATCGAACGCAGTTCACACGATGAAATGCGGAGCACGTTGTTCCAATTGGAGGTGCTCGAAAACGAGTACGCGGCCAAATACAAACCCGGGCACCCTAAGCTGACGTCCATTCGTGAACAGTTGGAACAGGCGCGGAAGATTGTCGAAGCCCAGGAGTCCGATCGCACCGAATCGCGCGAATTGATCAATCCGACCCACCAACAATTGTTCGCCAACCAGGTCGTCGACCTCGCCACCGAGAAATCGCTCCGCGAGCGGCAAAAGAAACTCCGCGAGCAGCAACGTTACTTGATCGGTGAAATCAACTCGATCAACGAACACGAGCAACAGCTTTCCAGACTGCAACGCAACGCACTGGTGCTGGAAGAGCGATACAAGGTGCATTCGGTGATGTTGGAACAGGCCAGGCTGAACGAGGAATTGGAAGCCAACCGGATCACCAGCATCAACGTTTCCCAACCGGCGACGTTGGAGGAGCGACCGGTTTCGCCGAACAAGCCGCTTTGTGCGTTGGCCGGGCTAGTCGCCGCATTCGCTTTGGCGATGGGCGTTCCGGTCCTGCTGGATGTCCGTTCTTACTTGCCGACCGATGATTCTTCCCGATCGGTCGACGTCGATTCGGCGGATGAATCATGGGACGAATCATCGCCTGAAACTGCCGAGGAGCCGGATCGCGTCCGAACATCGGTCCCGATTCGGATCGACAAGGCCGTCGTCTCACATGAAGCCCAACCTGAATCTTCCGCGGCGACGCGTCCACGCTGATCCCGTCTCTTTCGGATTCTCATGTTTCGCTCTGACGCCACTTTGCGACGCCTGACGACCTTCGGGATCTGTGCGTTACCGATTCTGACGTTCACCCTTCCATCGCGCTGGGAAGCGGTCACGATCGCATCGCTTGATCCACTGGCGTTGGTCAAACTGGTGATCTTGCTGGTCGTCTTCTTCGGCGGCACGGCGGTGATCCTGGCCCGGATCGGGGACCGCGACTCCCGCGCGGTCCTGCGTCCCCTGGTCCCGTTCTACGTATTTTTTGCCTGGACGATTTTCAGCCTGCTGTGGACGCCGCGACCGGGCATCTCGATCGGCCAGGCGGGCGGATTGGCAAGCTTGCTGGTGCTCGCCTCGCTGGTTGCATTGCTGACCCGCGACCGGGATCGGATCGAATCGATGATGCGGTTGCTGGTGCGGATGTTGTTTGCGTGCAGCGTGTTTGTGCTGTTGGTGCATTTGGCTTTTCCAGACCTGTCCGGTTTGAACCGTCGTCTGATGATGGGCGGCAATACGGGCGTCGTTCACCCCACGGCGGCAGGCGCCAACGCGTCCCTGGGATTGCTCGCCTGTGTCCTGTGCCTGTTTGTCGGCAAGTACACGTGGTCGCTGCGGGCGGCCATCCTGGGCGGTTTGATTCATGGTGCGGTGTTGTACTTCGCCAACAGCCGAATGGCGTTGTTGATGGCCGCCGTGACGGTCGGGTTGGTGTTGTTCGTGTACGCCGGAAACGTGGTCCGCGCCGCGGCGATCAGCGTATTCTCGCTGGCGCTGATCACCCTCGTGCTGATCGACCCGTCGTTCGCATCCGTCCTGGATCCCAGAAGCTCGACGGTCCAATACCTGACCCGCGGCCAGTCCGCCCGCCAAATCAGCCAAGTCTCCGGCCGCGAAGAGATGTGGACCAAGGTGTGGAAAGAATTCACCAAATCCAAATGGATCGGACACGGATACTTCATCACCAGCGAAACCGGCGAACTGGAAGTCTGGTCAATGAAGACCAACCATCCGGCTCACAACATCCAACTTCAGATTCTGGTCTCAACGGGCGTGATCGGCATGGCGCTATTTAGCGCCGCGATTGCAAATCTGTTCTTCCATCTCGTTCGATTGACGCGTGGCGGCCCACACCAGAAAGCCTTCGCCGCCTCACTCGCGGTATTCGCCCTCTGGTACCTCGGCTGGTCGTTGTTGTGCACGTCGTTCATGGGCCCCGTGCGATCCGAATCGGTCCTGTTTTTCGCTTTGATCGGGATCGGATTGGGGACGTTAAAGGGCGGTCTGTCACGACATCGTCCGGTAGCGGTCGGCGGTGTCGGCGGAACGCGATGAGGAACTAGAATGCCCCCTTCGACCGTAACATTTGCTCCGCGACGCTGGCGGTGTCCTGCGACGCAGCCTTATCGCCCTGGGCATACTTCAGAAGAAACGGGCGGACGAATCGCGTGTCTCCGATCACCAATTCTTCCTCCTGGTGGACTTGAATCTCTTCGGCGGCGCGGTGGTCATACACCATCAAATAGTCCAAAAGATTCAGCACGCGAATGCCTTGTCCATCACGATCGTAGATGCAAAGGTAGGCGTATCCGTTTTCGCGGAGGTGCGCCGTCTTGATATCTCGGCCCAGCGTGTAGGGGACGATTTGCAGGATTCCACGTTGGACCGCATCGACGAACCGCTGGCTGGGGATGCCGTCCCGCATCAGGTTGATCGCGCCGGTCGTCGTGAAGAGGGCTCGTGGATAGTTGAGTTCCTGGTGATCGGTGACGGCTCCGTACAGCAATTCGTACATCTCCAGATCGCGAAACTCTGGCGCCACTTGCAACTTGTCGATGTAGAACAGCAGTCGATAGACCGCCCCGGATTGATCTCGGATCGCGTTGACCCAGCCTTGTTTCCCGTCTTTCGACTCGCCCTCGGCGTAGAGCGCGGCCAAGAGCGGATCGGGAAGAATCATCCGTCGGACTGCGTCGCGGCGATTTTCGGCCTTCACATAACTGAGTGAAGGTGTCTTCAAAACCGGTTTGTCAGACATGACCTGGTCAACGAAAGCGAGTTCACGGGAGCCCTGGAGACCAATCTATCGTCATCTCAACTTTCGGGCAATTCTTTGAAACAAATCTCGATCAGCTCCGCTTGAAAGGGTGTTAGCAAACAATTCACCGCACCATTTCAATCACGGGATTCGGATCGATGTTACGAAAATTCGCGTTTTGCCTCGCTTTGGCTTGTCTGTCCAGTATCGCAAACGCCGGTGTCACGGCGTTCGACGACGGCCCCGTCCGACTTGTCATCATCGACGGCACGTCGGCCAACGATGTGTGTGAAATCAAATTCACCGACGATGAGCACGACGATGCCATTGAAGCTGGCCAGGTCGAAGTCGAATTGAACGGTCAAGAGTACGAATTCGAAGCGGTCGCCGGGCAGCACACCCAACTGTTCGTCCTGTTTCGCGGCTGGAACGGTAGCGACACGCTGGTCGCAAAAGACGCCGCACTCGATTTCCCCGAGTTCTTCTACATCTACTTTGACGGCGGCAATCACCACGACGATTTCGACAACCAGACGGACATCGACAGCACCGCACGCGGCGGTGACGGTGAAGACGTCTTGATCGGCGGCGGCGGCGACGACGATCTTGCCGGCGGCGATGACTTTGACATCTTGATGGGAGGCGACGGAAATGACGACATGCGAGACTACGGCGACGGCATCCAGGATCACATGTACGGCGGCTCCGGCGCCGACTACTTCGGCCGAATCGTTTACAGCTGGAACGGATCACGCCGCTACACCCTGATCAGCGGAAACCGGTTCATGGATTACGAATCCTACGAAGGCGACAGCTACGACTTCCAGTGGCAGTGACCTGGAGGCCGCTACCCGCGAACTTGATGCTTGCAGAGCACTCGGATTTCACCACAGCTTGATCTTCGGGTAGCCGATGCGTTCGGAGAGTCGCCGTGTTCTCCGAACTCGGCACGTACGAAAAAGCGGAGCTCTGCTCCGCGCCGACCTCGGAGAGGACGGCGACTGCCCAGCCAAATCGAAAACGGAGCTGCGGCGGAATACTAGGCTTTGTCCCTAAACCCGTAGCGGAAGCCGCCAAGGCTTTCGTCTCGCAGCGGTTCACACGGGAAACGCCGAAATTCTTGGCGAATTCCGCTACCACATACACCCCTGCCGGGTTTAGGGACAAAGCCTAGCCCGCCCCGACAGGATCGATTCCCCACTGGCCGTTTTGATTCCTTTGCAAGAACCGCTCGACACGGGGCAGTTTTTCGGGACCGCGAAAGTGCAGGAAATGTGCCAGTTCGGCTCGGAAGTTTGGCACCTGGTCATGCTGGTTCCAACGCCAGGATAACGGGGTCGGCGTGACGCCGGTTCGCTTGACCATCACACAAAAGTAGACCTGGTCGGCGAATCGCGTCTGTTCGACATCGCGGCCGAGCGATCGGATCGAGTCGGCGATCCTCCGCAGGTAGTCTCTCGAAGCCAGGATCACGCCGCTGTTGTACATGTCGGCGACGACAAAATCGTCCGCGATCTTCTCGTGAATGCGGCGCAGGAATCGTGGTGAAACCCAACCGGACGGCTTCATCGCGATGTCCGCAAACGGGACCTCGAACAGACTGGGAGCCCCGCGTCGGACCAGGATGTCGCTGTCTAGGATCGCGATCCGATCATAGTCCGAATCGCACAGCTCGAGGATCGCTTCCCAGTAGGCGAACACCGGTCGACGGTATGTGTTGCACTGGTCCATGACACGAAAGTCCGCCCCATGAGCGTCTGCGTAGCGGCGCATTCGCTCAATCGTGTGCGTTGCGGCTTCATCCTCGCCGATGCTGACGGTCAACAGTAGATCGCGGGACACGGGATTCCAGACCAATGAGAGCACAACATGGAACGATCACGAAACCGTTCTCACCTTCAATTTAGAGTATATTCTCGGATCGATGTTTTCATCTCAAGACGTTTGACGTGGAGTTGCAGGTGGCCAAGCAGACGAACCTGAATCCCAAACGACAATACTCGTGGCGTGAAGTGCGTCGACAATTTCGGCTCGCTCCCAACGTCGCGCACCTGGCGCCGATGCTGTTCGCGTCGCATCCGCGTTGCGTGCGCCGCGCGATCGCGGGGCATCGTCGAATTCTGGATCGCAATCCCAAACGCGCTCACGACGATTTGGAAATCAACGAGGTTCGCGTCCTCTGTTCCGCCGCATCGTATTTTGGTTGCTCGCCGAATCAAATCGCATTGACCGACAGCACGACGATGGGCCTGGGATTGGTCCTGACGTCATTGAATATCAGTGCCGGCGATCAGATTTTGCAAAGCGAACACGGTCATTACTCTTCCGACGCGGCGATCGGGTACGCGGTTGATCGGTACGATGCCGTCCGCGTCAAGAAGACGCTTTATGACCCCGACAATCCGGCCGAAGCACGCCAAGATGAAATGGTCCATCAATTGATGTCCGGAATCACCGATGCAACGCGAGTCGTGGTGGTCACCTGGGTGCACTCGTCATCCGGCGTCAAACTGCCGTTGCAGCGGATCGCCGAGAATATTCGGCAACTCAATGAGAAACGTCCCGCCGAGCGAAAGATTTTGCTGGTCGTCGATGGAGTCCACGCATTGGGGGTGGAAGAGTTTGAATTGCAGGAGGGGTGTTGTGACTTTTTCATCGCCGGATGCCACAAAACGCTGTGCGGGCCACGGGGGACGGGCATCATCTGGGGAAGTGCCGCGGGTTGGAAACAAATGCGGCCCACGATTCCGCCCTTCGGTCGTGATCGCATCGAGTGCTGGCGTCAAGGCAAAGCGGACATCGGGGCGATCGGTCGACGGATGACGCCGGGCGGTTACCACAGCTATGAACACCGCTGGGCGCTCGCCGATGCGTTTCACTTTCAGCTGGAAATCGGGAAACAACGGATCCGCCGCCGAATCCATCGCCTGGCACGGTATTGCAAAAAGCGTTTGGCCGCCATGCCACACGTGCGTTTGTTGACCCCGATGTCACAGGACCTTTCCTCAGGGATTGTCTGTTTCAATGTCGATGGTTGGGATCCCGACGACCTAGAAACAGAATTGGCACGCAACGGCGTGATCGCCAGTGCGAACCCGTACAAAATTCCTTGCATGCGATTTTCCTTCGGCCTGTACACCAGCCGCCGCGACATCCGAAAGGGACTGTCCGTCATCGCAGCGTGCTGTCAATGATTAGGGCGGAGAGACTGCGTTGACGATTCAAGACATCGACGTCACTTACCGGCCGAATCTGGACGAGATCCTGCATGGGTTCGAAATCCATGAACCCCCGTCAGGCGGCGGATCGGATTCCAACAGCATTCGACTCGACGGATGGGCGTTGGCTCGCCGGGGCAAGGTTCGCCGATTGCAATTGATGCATGGCGGTGTGCCGTGGAAATCGATTCCGGTGACGCTACACAGCAGTGTCGCGGCGAAACGACACGCGGACGTTCGGGGCAGTTCGACGTGCGGATTTCGCGGCAGTTTCGGCACCCTGGGCCTGCCGCCGCAATTTCGCATCGACGTGTTTGCGGTGTTGCAAAACGGCAATCGTCTGCACTGTGCCGTCATCACGGGGACGCGTCACCGCGTGCCGACCAATTACAGCCCGCGACTGTGTCCGCTGACAATCACGTCGTTGGCCAGAACGGGGACGACGCGGATGATGCAGACCCTGCACCAGCATCCGTCGATCGTGCTGGACAACCAATATCCCTTCGAAGCCCGCCCGGCCGGGTATTGGTTTCACATGCTGAAGGTTCTCGCCGAGCCCTCCTCGGGAAAGAACACCTTCGAAGCGGACCTGACGACGTTACCACCGTGCCCCTTTCACAGCGAAGTCACCGCGAATCGGCCGCCGCTTCGAAACTGGTTTGAAACGACCTATGTCCATCGCACCGCGGAGTTTGCCCAACAAAATATCGACCAGCTATACCAGCAGATCGCGTTGACCCAGGGGAAAGCCGACGTCCGGTACTTTGCGGAAAAATCACTCCCCTGCCACCTGCAATGGATCGCCCGCGAGCTGTACCGGGACGCCCGAGAGATCATCTTGGTCCGCGATTTTCGCGACATGGTTTGCTCGATGATTTCATTCAATCACAAGCGCGGCTTCGCGACGTTCGGTCGCGAGAACGTCGAAAGCGACGCGGATTTCATCCGGATGAAGCGGCACGATGCCCAGCGTTTGATGGCGGTCGCACGGGCGCGACACCCGCAAAGCTTGTTGGTGCGGTACGAAGATCTGGTGCTGGACACCGAGACCACGTTGACGCGAATCTTTCAATACTTACAGATCGATGACGCTCCGACGTTGGTGGCGGACATCATCGATCAACACCGCCGCGAGTCCGGTGACCTGGACTTTCATCGCACGACCGCCGACGAAGGCGCCTCGGTAGGCCGATGGCAAACCGATCTTCCGCCGAAATTGCGGGTGCTGTGTAATGAAGTGTTTGGCGAATTATTGACCGAAGCCGGATACGACGTCTGAATCCGATCGCCGGAATCATGACTGGGCCAAATGATCTTCAATGGCGCCGATCAAGTGTGACGCGCGGTGTTGGTAAAGGTGCCCCTGGTAAACGATCTGTTGGGCCCGATCGACTTTTGGTTGTCTGTCGGCCGCTGAATCGATCGCTTCTTCAAACTGTTCGCCGAAGCCGTCGATGTCGTCAAACAGATAGATCGAATCGCCGAAGATCTGCTCGACCTCCTCGCGGCGGTTGCTGATCAATGCCGGCCGCCCGAGCGAGGCGACTTCATAGACCCGTGGACTGGCCGAACGAGCCGGTTGATCGCCGGCGTCTCGAAACAGATTCAGGACCAACTTGCTTTGGTTATAAAGACTCCACTTTTGTTCGGCGGAAACCGTCCCGGGGATCAATCGCACGAACTCCAAATCCTGTAACCCGTCGCACCTGGAGGGAAAATGACCGAAGATGTCGAAGCGATGCTCATTGATCTCGCAATACATGGCGATCTGGCGGAGCATTTCCCAGCGGTCTTCGAAAACGGTGCCGACGAAGACCAAGTCTCGCACCCACGGATCATCGTCCAGCGGCGGTGGCAGCACGGTTGCCGTCGGCAGATACTTTGCCTGGCCGTTGACGCAGGACAACTCATTTGAAAACCGCATGTTGTAGCCATCGTGCATACCGATCGGCTCGTACGGATCGTCGGTCGCGATCAGGACGGTCGGCATTCCGTGGTGTGTCAATGATTCGACGACCCAGCTGCGTGAATCGCGAAAATACATCCCGCTGATAAACACGATCGCCTGGACGCCGTTGCGAATGTCCATCGCTTTGCCGATCAGATCACTGCCCAACAGATTCGGGCTCAGCAGTTCCAGAATCGAAAAGGTCGGATAGGGCAAGACGTTCGCACCGATCTCGGTCAATCCTTCCAGATAACCTTCCCACACGTCGCGGGTCGAAAACGGCGCCGCATCGGCGACCAGCATGATCGTTCCGTCCTGGAAATTGATCTTGTCGCCGTCAGTCATTGCCACCAAAGTATCCTGCGTAAAGTGAAAACTCTTCGTTGGAACGGGCGATCTCCAGATACGTGAACTCGGCGCCCAGCAAACTCTGCACCTCGCGCTGCCTGGCGCGGCGGATTCGACCGATCCGACGCCGGTTCTCGCGCAATCGATCGGCCAAGCGATTGATCCGCGCGGTGAACTCGGTCGTGCTGAGCGCCGAACGTTCGCCCGGAATGGTCCGCACCCGTTCGCGTTTGTGCTGCAGTTCGGATCGACGAACACGGATCCGGGCGGAGTGCAATCGGGTCGTCCCCAATCGGTCCGACAATTCCACCAGGGGTTGGATCTCGCGTCGCAGCGCCCGTCGTCGCTTTTTCTTACTCATGGTGCACGCTCGTGGAGGGATGATTCGACCGACGTGGATATCTTACATCAAAGTCGCTTGTCGGTTGGTATTGGGGGCGTCAAAAATCGATCGCGGCATTGTCGAATTGCCTTGGCGGCGTCCGCTACGGGGCGATCTGATCGGGGGCGTGTTTTTGGAGCAGCCGCTCGGCGGTTCGGATTGCGCGGAGCTGTGCCTTATTTGGCTGATCGATTTGCTTCAGCGATTCGGTTAACTCGACCGCGTGCCGGACCAATTCGGACGCCGCACCTTCGTCTCCACTTTGGCGTCGCAACGCTGCCAGTTCCAGCGAGATCCGAATCGAAGCCAAGTCCACCGTAGGATCCTCGGGGGCCAGCTCGCCCAGTTGATTGTAGAACTGCAGGGCGGCCACGAAGTGTAGGATCGCCGCTTCATGATTCTTGATCTGCTGGGCCAACGATCCGGCCGTCTCGTGATGAGACGCAAACACTTTTAGCCGGCCATCACTGGGCGGATCCGCGGCGGCCTGGGACCAACTTTGCAAACCGATTTCACAGTGATAGAGCGCCTCCTCGCGTTTTCCCAACCGCATCAGGATTTGCGAGTAGCGGGTGTGCAATCCGCCCCGCGCGTTCCAATGGCTCTGACGATGGGGGTAATCGCGGACGACGTCATCCATCAGTTTCGTCGCGGCGCGAAAATGAACCGCGGCCGCCTCGTCGTCGTTCTCCGCCTCGCATATCTGCCCCAGCGTTCGGTGGGTCGCCGCCAAGTCGCGTCGGATCGAAAACGTCTGTTTGGGCGACGGATAATTGACCACCGTCGAAGGGTGAAACCGATAACCGTCGGGACGCACTTGTTGTAATTGAAGCCGCTGTTGCAATAGATCCTCATGAATTTGTCTGGCTTGCTCCAGTTTGTCTTGCCGTACATACATGTCGGCCAACTGATGACGATTCCAAATCAACGACAACTTGACCACGCCGGATGCGGAAGTGTCTGCCTTTAAGTCCTCCAACAGCTTGATCGTCCGAAAATACTCTTGTTCGGCACGCTCATAATCGCCGCGGGACACGCACATCCGCGCACAAAGATTGTGTGATTTCACCAGCGAAAAACGGCGCTCGGGTTCGATAGGGGCCGCCGCCGCGTCGATTTCGATGGCACGCCGGATCGCAGTTTCAAACGCGTCCCAGTCGGACTGCCCCTGGGTCGACATTTCCAGCAGCATCCGTGCCTCACTGCGAAAGCATTCGGCAAGCTCTTCGCTCGTGTCGGCCTGTTTTGTCCCGGCCAGCGCGGTTTCAAACTGATCGGCCGACGAGCGAAACGCGTGCAGTGCGTCGGCCGGTTGCTCCAGCGCGTCGTACAGGTATCCCATCCGCGTCTTAATGCGGGCGTTTTCGATCAGACTGTCCGCGTCGTCGCCGTTGGTGTCGACCAGTTGTTCGTACAGGTTCAACGCTTCGTTCAACAATTCGCGTTGGATGCCGACAAACTCGGGCTCCTCGCGTTCGATCACACGACTGAGCATGACCTCGACCGCCTGGATCGTCTTTTCAAAGTTTGCGGTGCGACGTTTCAGGTGCCTGAGCGCCGCCTTTTCGTTTCGATCGGCATGGAAGTACAAGCTCGTGATCACGACCAGACTGACCGAGACCAGCAAGACGATTGCCATTGCCAACGAGGAAACGAGCGGATAGCGGGCACACAAACGCAGGCCCCGCTCCAACCGCGTGACCGGACGCGCGTGGATCGGTTTCCTGTCGAGCCAAAGCTCCAGATCGGTTGCCAACTCTTTGGCACTCTGGTAGCGCCGCGCGGGCGATTTCTGAAGACACTTCAGACAGATCGTTTCCAAGTCGCGCGGGATATCCGGCTTTAACGATCGGGGGCTCGGCGGATCGACATAAATGACCTTTTGAATCACCGCCTGGCGGTCACCACGAAACGGCAACTCGGAGGTCAACATTTGGAACAGAATCACACCCAGGGAATAAATATCGCTGCGGGAATCGGCGGAGTGCGAATCGCCGCGGGCCTGCTCGGGCGGCATGTACGTGGGGGTGCCCAAAACACTGCCCTCGGCCGAAAGCGTCGTGTGCGCCAGTTCCCGCTTGGCCAAGCCGAAATCGGTCACGTGGGGCTCCCCCGCGTGGTCGACCAAAATATTGGACGGTTTCAGGTCGCGGTGTATGACGCCGCGACAATGAGCGTAGTGGATCGCATCGGCCAGCTTGGCACAGATTTCCGCCGTTTGTTTGATCGCAAGCGATGACGCGGCGATCGATTTGGATAGCGTCACGCCCTCGATCAACTCGCTGGCAATCAGCGCGCGATCTCCATAAAAAATGACCTCGTGAATGGTGACGATGTTCGGGTGCTGAAACTGAGCCGCTGCACGCGCCTCCCGTTCGACCATCTTGCGATTGAATCGATAACTGACGTCATCGCGAGGGATCTTGAGCGCGACGAACCGATCCAAGACGGTGTCATAGGCCTTCCAAACCTGGCCGTAACCGCCGACACCGAGCAATTGCAGCAGGCGGAATTTTCCGATCGAACTGGGCCGGCCGGCCGACTCCATCGAATCCGGCGTGCCGGCCGATGGCGTCTCCAGATTGTCCGTCAGGGTGGCGCCGGCCGGGTTCTGGCTCGAAATCGAAAACTCATCTGTTTCAGGGCCATCCGCCTCGGCGCCGGCGATTGCTTGGGTCTGGTCCGGATCCCTCCGCCGCTCCGATTCCATCTGTCGCTCCGCCTGCAACAACATTTCGATCTCGCGGCGGACGTCGTCGGGAACATTGGACGATTCCAACAAGTCCTCCTGGCCTTTGCGGTCCAGCCGGATCGCCTCGTTGAACAGTTCAGCAATCGTCTCGTTGCGTTGCTCTGGCGTCATCGTTTTCCATCCAAGGTCGACGTTGCAAATCAGCAGGTGACAGTCGCCGGCAAATCACGCGTTCGCTACAAATCCTCTTTTGGCCCATTGTATCCAATTGGATGACGCATGGCGCGTTGCCGAATCCGCGAACGTCCGGCCCATCGCCACGTCCGGCCCATCGCCATGCGATTGTGGCGACGTCCACTACTTTCGGTTGGCGACCAGTTGGTCCAGCCGTGGGCCGATCGCGTCGAGGGGCAACACGGTGTCGACGGCTCCGGCATCGACGGCCGCGCGCGGCATTCCGAACACGACACACGAGGCTTCATCTTGGGCGATGGTCACCCCCCCGGCCTCGTGCACCTTTTTCAATCCCCGGACCCCGTCGTCGCCCATCCCGGTCAGAATCACGCCTGCAGCGTCACCGCCGAACGCATCGGCGACCGTTTCAAATAGGTGCGTGCCGGCGGGGCGAAATCCCGCAATCGGCGGCGCATCGGAGAGTCGAATTCGCGTCCGGGTGACGCCCAGGTGCAGGTCTTGGGGGGCGAAATAGACCGTCGCCGCCCGCAGCGTCTCGTTGTCGGTTGCGATCTTGACCTTCAGCGCGATCACTTCATCCAGCCAGCTTGCGAAACCGTTCATGAACCCGGCGGCGATGTGTTGGACGACCAGGATCGGGACGGCGATGTCGGTCGGCAGGGCGCCGAGAACCTTGACCAACGCCGGCGGTCCACCGGTCGATGCGGCGATCGCAATCACGCGGATCTGATGCGGTTGGCTCAGGCAATCCGGGGGCGAAACCGCATTGACTTGGTCGCTCTGATGCGACATCAAATGCCGCCGGCGGCGGATGACAAACACACCCGCCATCGCCTTGACCGCTCGGACGACCTCCTTCGCGCGGGCTTCATATTCCGGTGACGATGGCCCGACCGGCTTGAGCAACAAATTCACCGCCCCCAAACGCAACGTTTCCATCGCCGTTTCTACTTCGCCGGCCCGGCTGGCTGCGGACACAATCACGATCGGCGTGGGATGTTCGATCATGATTTCCCGCGTCGCGGCAAACCCGTCCATCACCGGCATGTCCAAATCCATGGTGACAACATCGGGGTTCAGTTTTTTGACCTGCGCGACAGCTTCCAGTCCATTGCGGGCAAATCCGACGACCTCCAGGTCCGGGTCGGCTCCCAGGATGTTCGCCAGAACATCACGCGCCGTCGGCGAGTCGTCGACGATTAAGACCCTCGGCATGCTGTGCGGTTTCCTAAATGAGTTGGGCGACGGTTTCCAGCAGGTTTCGCTGCTCGAAATTACCTTTTTCGATGTACGCGTTGGCGCCCACTTGAACGCCCCGCTGTTTGTCGGCATCGGATCCGCGGGCGGTGACCAACACGACGGGCAAATCCGCTGATGCCTCGTGGCCACGCAGTGCGGCGGTCAAGTCGAATCCGTTCATCCGCGGCATGTCGATGTCGGTGACAAGAATGTCGAACGCGCGTTCCTGGATCAACTCCCACGCCTGCTGGCCATCGGCGGCCGTTGTGACTTCATAACCGGCCGATTCCAGGATATTGCGCAACAACACCCGCGTGGTCACCGAATCTTCGGCCAGCAACAACGTGCGGCCGGCCGTGTCGGGACCGGCCGTCGCGCGGCCGGTTGACTTGGCGGGTGTGCGAGATGTCGGCTCCTTGTCGACCTTCATTCCCAACGCCGTCCGGACCACGCCGGCCGCATTGATGACCAACGCGATCTTGCCCGTCGGCAGCAACGTACAACCGGAGAAATGTCGCAGGCGCCGGACGCGAGAGCCGAGGTTTTTGACCAACACCTCCTGCTCGGCCAACACTTCGTCGACGACGACGGCCACCGATTGGTCTCCCACGTTCAACACGATCGCCAGCCCCTTGGCCGATTTGCCCGCCAACAATCCCTTCGATGGCAATCGCAACGTCTGGGCCAAGGACGCGACCACCATCGGTGCCTCGCCCAACAGCAACGAATCTCGGCCCGCAGAGGATTTCAGGTCGTCGCGGCCGAATCGAACCAGACGCTGAATCGCGGAGGTGGGAATCGCATACGTCTGGTCGGCGACCACGACCATCATCGATCGGATCGTCGTCAGGGTCAGCGGCACGTTTAGCGTGAATCGGGTTCCCCGCCCCGGCGTGAAGGTCACGTCGACCGAACCGTGCAACGATTCGACCTGGCTTTGAACCACGTCCAGCCCGACGCCGCGGCCGGAGATGTCGGTGATCAGTTTGGCGGTGGAGAATCCGGGGGCAAAGATCAATCGCGCCTGTTCGCGGGGATCGTCGGGGATCTCGATGTCTCGCTTTCGCGCGATATCACAGATGCGGCGCAAGTCCAATCCGCCGCCATCATCTTCCACCCGCACTTGGACCAGCCCGCCCCGCAACTCCGCCGAAACCGTAACCGTCGCCCGCTCCGGTTTTCCCAACTCCTTGCGGCGGCCGGGAACTTCGACGCCGTGATCGGCAGAGTTTCGCACCAGATGCAGCAACGGGTCCTTCAAGCCCTCCAATACCGAACGGTCGACTTCGACGTCCGCGCCGACGATCTTCAATTCGATCTTCTTGTTGCCACCGGTCGCGATGTCACGCACCGCGCGTTGCAGTCCGCCGCAGGCATCCGAAAACGGCAACATCCGCACGTTGTAGACTTCATCATCCAGCAACCCACAGGTTTGCTGGAGCATCCGGTTGTCGGAATCCATGGCGCTGGCCAGCGCATCGAGTCGTGACGACAGAGCGGTCAAGCGGCTGGCGGTTTGCTCGATCACCGCCGCGATCCGACGCGGGTTGGCGGCGTCGCGCTCGTCCGAGGCACGCTGGCCCAAATCTCGCATCGCCTGTTCGTTCTCGCGCCATGTTCCTCGCAGTTCCGCCGCCAGATCGCGTACCGCCGCGGCGTCCTTGGCGCGAAACGCCAATCGGCCGCGGGCGACCAGCAATTCGCCGCTGTGCGAAAGCAACGCGTCCAGCTTCTGTGCCGGAACGCGAATCGAAGCCCCCGGATCGGTTTTCACTCGTTTCGCGGCCGGACTTTCCGCCACACGTTTCGGTGCCGGTTGATGCCTGCCGGAGTGCTCTGACGCGGTCGCTCCGGGTTCCTTCGATGTCGACTCACTCGGCGACTCTCCCTCGTTATTGTCCATCGCGACCGTTGCCGGAGCTTCGGTTGGCGTCGCAACTGGACGTGTCGCGAAGACGTCCGCGTCGGCTTGGGAGGGAGTCGCCGCGGCGGACCGGGCCTTGGACAGGAACGCGTCGATCCGTGACGTCTGGGATTCCAATTGTTCCAGATCCAATTCGCCGCCATCGCGGAGCTGATTTCCGGTCTCGCGGATCACGTCGACGGCTTCCAGCATGGCGGTGGCCGTCTGCGTCGTGAAGCAGCACGCTCCCGAGCGGATCGATTCCAATTCGTCTTCCAGCCGATGACACAGGGCCTGGACCGGACCGAGTTTGACGACTCCGGCGGCGCCCTTGAGACTGTGCGCCGAACGAAACAGATTGCCGAGCAACGTTTCGCGCTGCTGGTCGTCGGTGACGTTTTCCATCGCGATCGCGTCCTTGGTCAGACTCGCGCAACGGTCTTCCAACTCCTCCAGAAAGACGGGAAGCAGCGCCTCGTTGATCGGCGGCATCTTGGGCGTCGCATTGGCGGCCGGCTGCGCTGCCGCGGTGTCGGCGTCGGCGTCGGCGTCGGCGACGGTGTCGGTGTCGGCGACGGCGGGATTTTCGTCGAACTCAAAGTCGTCTTCATCGTCCTGTCCATCGGCACTGGCGTTTTCGGCGTCACCCGGTTGGCCGGGCGAAAAGGCCGGCGGGTCGCCGGCGACGATTTGTTCGGCCAATCGTTCCAATTGCGGCAACATCTGGGTCAACGGCGCGTCGTCGAGTTTTTGTTCGGCTCGAATCCGCATGCCGATTTCTTCGATCGCGTCGACGGCTTTCAGCAACACCGATGTCATTTCCGGGCACAGCGATTGATCGGAATCGCGATAGTGTTCGAAGATGTCTTCCAAACGGTGGCAGGCGACGTGGATCGGGTTGATGTGCACGACGGCCGAAGCGCCCTTGAGACTGTGGGCGGCGCGAAAGATCGACGTCCATGCCTCGGCCCGCTCATGGTCGGAGAGCTTGTTTTCGAGCGCCAACAGATCGCGGCCGAGCGTGTTGACGTGCACATGCAGCTCATCCAGAAAGGTCGCCATCAGCTGCTCAGCGAGTTGCTCGCGATTCATCGAACCAAGTTCACGTTGGGGTTAGCGGTCGGTTAACGATGCCAGTTCGTTGCTCAATCCGGCCAGGTTTTGAGCGGCGTCTTCGATGTGGCGGATCGCTTCGACACTTTGTTTGGTCACCGTATCGATGTTACGAATGCCGTGATTCAACTGGGTCACCGCGGCGGCCTGTTGGTTGGCGGTGGCGGAGATCTGGGATGCCGTTTGCGCGGACTCGGCCAACGTCGTCGCCAGGGAATTGATCGTGCCGCCGGCCTGGGCGATGACGTCGTTGGCTTCATGGACGGTCCTGGTTCCCTGTTCGGTGGACATGACCGCGGCATTGGTCGCTTGCTGGATTTCGCTCAGGATCACGCGCACCTGGGCGGTCGCCCGTTTGGATTCCTGGGCCAGCGACTTGACCTCGGCGGCGACGACGGCAAATCCTTTGCCGTGTTCACCGGCTCGAGACGCTTCGACGGAGGCGTTGAGGGCCAGCACGTTGGTTTGTTCGGCGATCTCGCTGACCGTTGCCGTGATTTCGCCGATCGCGTTGGCGCGTTCGGCCAACGACAACATGCTGTCGGCGATCGATTCGACCTGCTGTTGCACCTTGTCCATCGCCTGGACCGAATCCTCGATCGCGCGAAGCCCGACGTTTCCGATTTCGTCGGTGTGGCGAGCCGATTTCGCGACCTCATCGGCACGCAATGCGGCCTGGGCCGCTGATTGTGCGATCTGGTCGGCCGTCGCGACCACCTCGGCCACCGTCGCCGCCTGTTCCTGGGTGCCGGTGGATTGCTGGCTGGTCGTGGCAAGGATCTGCTGGGTCGCCACGGCCAGCCGATGCACCGCGTCCTGGATGGCTTGGAACAACTGCATCCGCTCGACTTCGGCGCTTTTCCGGGCCGTGATGTCCTGAACCAGTCCGATGAAGACGATCTCGCCGTTGCGTTTCAGTTCCGAGACGCGAAGTGAAATGGCAAACGTCGATCCGTCTTTGCGAACCGCCTCGAGTTCACGATCATGGCCGATGATGCGAGCCTCGCCGGTCTCCAGGTAGCGACGCAGGTAATCGTCGTGCTGTTCACGGTGGGGCGAAGGCGTCAACATCGAGACGTTGTTGCCGATCACTTCGTCGGCGCGATAGCCGAACAACGTTTCGGCGGCCAGATTGAACGAGGTGACGATGCCTGCGGAGTTGATCGTCACCAAACCATCGGCCGCCGCGTTGAAGAGCGCTTTGGTTCGCGCCTGTTGATCGGACGCTTCGCGGATCATCGTGTTCAGTTTTTCAGTCATCGAGCGAAACGATGCTTCCAACTTGCCCGCTTCTCCGACGCCGTAAGACATCGGAATTTCGGTGTCCAGGTTGCCTTCGGCGATCTTGTCCGCAGAATCCAACAGGGTGGAGAGGGACGAGGTCAGTTTTCTGGCGACAAAGAAGACCACCAACAGGGCGATGACACAGACGACTGAGCCGATCACTACGTACGTCGTCGCCAGCTCATTGACGCTGGCCAGCGACGTCTCGCTGTACTCGCTCAAGGCAACAAACCAAAACCGGTTTGGGTCTTCCGGGGCGCTGTAGAACATGCGTCGATACGTGGCAACCATGCCGCGGTTGTCGGGGCGATCGGCGGCATCGACCGATTCGGCGTAGGTGTCAAATTGCCGGTCATAGCGCCCCGCAGCATCGCGACGTAGAAGAAGCTCCGCACGGACGGGACGCACGTCGGCAAACACGTTCGGGCTGAACAACGGCAGTTCGTCGACGTCGCTGCGATACAACAATTGCATCGACTCATCGGCAAGCTCCACCTGCAAATCATCCTTCTGGCGTTCGACATCGCTGATCGACGGGTTGAACGCCACGGCACGCTGAAACAATTGACGCCCATCGACGGCGATCACAAACACGCCCTTGAGTGTCTGGGAATCGCGTCCGGTGCCGGTACCAAAAAACGGCGTGCAAAAATACACCGCGACGTTGCCCATCCGGTCCTGCATCATGGGGGAAATATGGACTTGCCCGTCGGTCAACTCGGCCGTCGAAAGAAAGTACGGTTCGCTGCCGATCCAGTCCAGGTTCTCGGTCCGCAACACCGTCGACGCGCCCTGCTTTTCGACGGCCATCACCCCCGCACCCTCGGCGTCATACACCGCGCATCCGATCCGTTCGGGATAAAACGGCATTTGCGCCGACACGATCTGGCCCAATCGGGCAATCCAAAGCTCCGTCGTGGAACCCTGCTGGACCGGATCTTGGCCCGGATTGAGTGCGTTGTCCCAGCAACGAACGATTCCGGGGATCGGCGGGAACGTGGGAATCGTTAACGTGTCGGCACGGGTTTGGGCGACGACACTCATGACCTGATTGGCGACCGCGTCGGTTTCCGCCTGCATCTTGTCCAGCGTCATGTCGGTCACCACGTCACGGCTGCGATCGAACGCGATGCGCCCCATCGCCGCCATCGAGATGACGATCGCGATGGCCGTTAACGCAGTGAATTGCCACCGCAGTGAAATCGATTGGATTCGCTGGGACAGGTTCATGCGGTGACCTTCAGGTCGAAACTGGATGCTCAATCACGGTTGATCGTTCTGGTCGATATAGATCCGATCGCAGCGCAGCAGTGCGTCGCCGTCGAAGATCATGATCGCGTCGGCGGTGCACCCGACCAGCAGGTCGACGACGCTGCCCAACCCGCCACTGGGTTGGCGGATGTCTTGCTTGCGGATCGTGGTCACGTGTTGCAGATCGTTGACCAAAATCGCGCACTCGGGTTTTTCGGTTCCCAAGACCAACACCTGGGCGTCGCGCCGGGTTTCGCCCGACAGTCCCAGGAAACATCCCAGATCGATGATGGCGGTGATCTCGCCGCGCAGATTGGTCAGACCCACGAAAAAGTCATCGGTCTCGGGGATCGGCGTGATCGATTGCGGTTGCATCAGCGCCAACACGAACCGCGTCTCGATCGCAGCTTCTTCGCTGCCGAGCCGAAACCGCACGACCTCGATCAACTCGCTCGTGTCGATCGCCCGATCGGGAATCCGTGCCAGCTGCCGAGCCCGCTCCGCCATCAAGGCTTTGATCTGCGTTTCATTCAAGTTTTCGGCACTGCGGAGCGATTCCTGGGCGCGGGCCAGACGCGTTTTGACCCCGGCCCAGTCGAAGGTTTCCTTGCGTGTTCCGTCGCTCATCATCATGGATCTGGCCTCAACATGAATCTGGCCTCAACTCGATGCGTGAGAGTTGTGACTGGGCGGCCACCGCGATCTCGGAAACCGTTTCACCATTGGACAGGGGCAAAACATCGTCCGGATCTCCGTGGGCGCACAATTCACAGACCCGACGGAAGTGTTTGCGTGCCGAGTCATATTGTCCTCGCCGCAGTTGGATCGACGCAAACAGAAAATGACTCATCACCGAAGATCGATTCAGAAAAATCGCCTTTCGGATCGATTCCAGGGCCATCAGCGGCTGGTCGGCATCGGAAAGCAACACGCCGTACAAGTAGTGCAATTCCTCCACCAACGGATGACGCACGGTCGCCGCGCGACAGATCTCCGTGGCGCGACGCGGGTCGATCGCCGCGACGGCTTTGATTCGTACCAGACAGGCTTCGGAATGATCGACCAAATCCTCCGTCAGACGATCGGCCCGCGCGAAGTCGCCGGCATCTGACGCCGCAACCGCCGCGGCGATCTTCCCGGCAGCCGTCACCGGAACCGTCTCGCCCGGCATGTGCCTTCTCAAGGGTCGGGCCGATTGCGGCGGCATCGATGCGACTGCCGACACCGTCACGTGCGGTGCGATCCTGGGACGCTTGTCACCGGCATTCGACTCCTCGGTCGTCGCATCTCCGCTCCGCGGAACATGCGCCGCGCCGCGGACCGGTTGAAGCGGCTGTGGTTGGACCTTTAAATGACGGCGATAGAACACGCCCTGATCGCTGGACACGACTTCAAAGTCCGCGTGCCCGGCAAGCTGGGGATCTCCCGAAGCCGTGATCAGCCATCCGCCGGGCGCCAGGCACTGATACAACCGACGACTGATCTCGCCGACGGTCTCAGACCCGAAATAGATCAACACATTGCGACAGAGGATCAGATCCATGTCGCGGGTTCCACTGGCGGGCGACGGATACGTGTTGGCCGCCAAATTCAAACGCTGAAATCGTACACGTCGTGTGATGCGTTCGTTCAAGCGGTAGTGATCTCCGGAAACGCTTGCGAACGATCGCACCACATCGGAGGCTTGCCCGCGAAACGACCAGGGGCGAAACTCGGCCCGGCGAGCCTTCTCCAGCGCCGTGTTGGAAAGATCGGTGGCCAAGATGGTGGAAGCCGGTGAAACATGTTCCTGCGTGAACACGATCGCCAACGAATACGCCTCTTCACCCGACGCACAGCCGGCCGACCACGCCCGAATCGGTTCCAGTGGGCCGCGACGCAATCGCAACTCGGGCAGTACCCTGTGACGGATGAACTCGAAATGCCGAGGCTCGCGAAAGAAATACGTTTCCCCGACTGTCAGCTGATCGATACAGTCCGAAAGCAAATTCGAATGCTTGGCCAAGGACAATCGAAACTCCGCGTACCGGTCGACCCCGGCACGCTTCATCAGCTGCCGCACGGTGTTCATGGTGTACCGAAGTTGATCCTCACGGAACTTGATCCCGGTGTGTTTTGTCAACCAGTTCAACAGGTTGCGAAACTCGGGATCCTTTTCCGCCGCGTCCATCAGTCCTGCTTCTCACTTGTCGGCGACGACGTCACGATGGATGCCAGCACCACACGGTCCTCGGCATCCAACAGGTCCGACGGGGTGAGCAATTGGACAAAGCCCAACGTGGTTTTGACCAGTTTTCCGTTCGGCCCGGATGACTCGTCCTCGTCATCGGTCCCATCCGACTGCAGCGTCGCCAGATCGACCGCGCGATCGGCGTGCAACGCATAACGCAAGCCGTCGTCGCGGATGATCACCAAATGATCCGTGTGGCGAACCGGCATGACGGACAGCCGCAGGCACCTTCGCGTATCCAGAACCGGAACCACCTCGCCGCGCAGATTGATGATCCCCATCACGGTTTCCGGGACCCGGGGCAGGGAGAGCGGTGTGACCGCGCGGACGACTTCGACGACTAGATCCGCGGCGATGCCCAGCGGGCGCTCGTCGATTTCGAATACAAGGATGTTCTTCGCCACGATGACCTCGCCTCGGGCACACCGGTCCCAGAACCGAAGGAGCGGAAGGATGTGATTCCTATTCTAGCGAGAACCGCCGCGGATTGCCCGGAGCGGGCGCGGGGCCGCCGTTCCAGCGAATCGATCGATCCGAGGCGCAACTCAGCAGGGCGCAGGCAAGAACCGTGAGCCGTCGCCGCTATTCTTGCGGATTCAATCGAAACCGAACTTTCGTCGCGCTATCGTTCTTCATCTCCAACACCTCCGCGACCGCGCCTTCGAGCTCGATGCGGTCGCCCTGGGTCAGGATCTTTTGGTGAAAGTCCATCAGCATGCCGCTGATCGTGTCGGCCTCTTCGGATTCATTCAGCGGGATTGCCAATCGACGTCGCGCTTCATCGATCGGCGTCGTGCCGTTGACCAGGAACTGATCCTTGCCCTCAGGCACGATGTTCGGATCGGCATTGTCGAATTCGTCATCGACTTCACCGACGATGCGTTCCAATACGTTTTCTAACGTGACGATGCCGGTGATCGTGCCATATTCGTCGATCACAAACGCCAGCAGTTGATGCGTCGCTTGGAAATGCCGCAGCACCTTGCTGATCGGCATCGTCTCGTGAACCTTTTTAGGAGGACGAATGATGCTCCGGACGTCAAATTCCTCATCCGCCTCCGGGACGGTCAACAGGTCCTTGATGTGCACGACCCCCAAAACCTTGTCCAGCGATCGATCACAGACCGGATAACGCGTGTGCATGGTGGTCCGCACTAGTTCACGAAGTACCGAAATCGGCTCGTTGATGTCGAAAAAGACAACGTCACCTCGTGGCAACATCACCCGCCGAACGATCAAGTCGTCGAACTCAAACACGGCGTTGATCAAACGGTGCTCGCTGCGTGTCAGATTTCCGTGCACATGCGCCTCGGTCAGCAACGCGCGGATTTCCTCTTCCGTGCTGACCGATCCGTGGTCCGAGGCACCCCGAATCCCCACCAGCTGCAATAGAAACGTGGTGACGAAGTTCAGAACCGTCAAAAACGGGTACAGCACGACGTAAGAAACCTTCAACGGAATCGCACACCACAACAAAACCTGTTCGGGGCGACGGATCGCGAAGATCTTGGGGAATTGCTCGCCGGTGACCAGGTGCAGCCCCGTGATCACCGAAAATGCAACCGCAAATCCGATCACCTTAATCGCCGCTTCATCGGTCACCCCCACCCATCCCAGCAGCGGTTCGACCAACTTGGAAAAGGCGGGCTCGCCGACCCATCCGAGCGCCAGCGAGGCCATCGTGATGCCCAGCTGACAGGCCGACAGCGATTCGTCCAACCGCTCGGCAAGCCACCGCGCGGTCGTGGCAAACAGCTTCCCCTCGCGGGCCAGTTGGTCGATCCGCGACACACGCACTTTGACCAACGCGAACTCGGCGGCCACGAAGAATCCATTCAACACGATCAGAAAAACCGCGATCGCAAGGAACAGCCACGTCCGGCCGCTGCCACCCGCCTCCGCGTCCCCCACGTGGGAACCCACCTCGCCATACAACGCCAATCCATAGAAAAAGAAACCGAGTGATCCGATCATGCGATTTGACGAGTGGAAAAGGGAAGGGGGAGACGAGACGCAGCGGCGGGTTCCAAGCCCCGGCATTATACGCTTCGCCTGGGCTGCGCAACATCGCCGTCGCGTGCATCCCCAATTCTCGACCGAATCGATTCCCCGATCGACCCCAGACGAACATGCGCCGCTCGGGCAGGGACGCTCCGCCGGCATCCGCCGGTTTGCGGGAACGCGAGCGGCCGCGGTTCGAGTAGCCTGCTGCGGAGATCGGGTAAGAAGATTTTAGGGGGGAAGAAAATAATGAACCGCACCATCCATTCCATTTCGCCATTCCCCCTACCTTAAAAATTCCCCTCCCTGCCATCCCAGCGGGGACAGACCCCGGGACGTTTGGGACAGACTCGAGACCGCTGACTCTAGACCGCTGACTCTAGACCGCTGACTCTAGACCGCTGACTCTAGACCGCTGCCCCCAGGCAGATTTGGGATCCTTCGGCCAAAGGCCGTGCACACCCATAGCCTTGGGCATCGCCCAAGGTCCAGATGCAGATCGAGATCAATTGGCCAACGGCCATTCACAAATTGACGATCGGGGTGCACGTCGCTGGGAGGCGAAAACACGCCTGCTTAGAAAAATGGCAATTCAGAGTTTTCTGCTTATGCACTAAGCACGATCCGCAGGCACTGTCCAAGTTGAGCCGTTTCTGGTTTTTTTCTGAAGTTTTTAATCCTTTTCCAGGTAACAGCTTGCGCTAGTCAGGTGGGGATCTTCCGGATCATTGGCCCAACACTTGCCAACGTCTTGCCACCGATGTGGATGCCACACCATTAAGCCCGCTTTCGACTCTTGAGCATCGTGAAAGATGGCCCAGGTAGGAGTTCTCGGCGGCTTGGTCGCTGGCCAATCGAGCGAGTGAACGTTTCGGCGTCGCCGGGACCACTCAACCTATTTCCCAATTTCGAGAAGGTTTGGAATCGAATGTCTAAGTTAATGCGAGCACCATTGCTCACAGGTTTGGTTTTTGCGGGGGCATTATGTATGGGAGCGGTCTTCACCCCGGAGGTGATGGCCCAAGCCGAAGAGGCGGTTGCGGAAAGCGCCTATTCGTCGGAAGAGTACATCGCATCGGACGGCTACGCCGTGTTTGCGGTCAACAACTTGTGGATTTGCATTTCCGCGGCCCTGGTGTTCATCATGCACCTCGGCTTTACGACGTTGGAAGCCGGTCTGACGCAGAAGAAGAACGCGGTCAACATCATCTTCAAAAACGTCTGGATCGTCTGCACGGGTCTGTTGCTGTACGCGATGTGGGGTTTCAACGCGATGTACCCCGGCGACTTCAACGGCTACTTCGCGATGGGCAGCTGGTTCGGCGCGTCGCTCAATGACGTGTCGATGACGACGGCCGATTACAACGCCGGTTACACCTGGTGGGGTGACTTCATCTTCCAAGCGATGTTCGCCGCCACCGCCGCGACGATCGTTTCCGGTGCCGTCGCCGAACGCGTCAAGTTGCCGACGTTCATGTTGTTCTCGACCCTGTTGGTCGGTTTCGCCTACCCGATCATCGGCAGCTGGAAGTGGGGCGGCGGCTGGTTGGATCAAATGGGATTCTATGACTTCGCCGGATCCAGCATCGTGCACGCGTTCGGCGGCTTCGCGGCTTTGGCCTGCGTGTTGCTGCTCGGCCCGCGTACCGGCAAGTACACCGAAAGCGGCATCAAGCCGATCGTCGGTCACAGCATGCCGTTGGCCGTCATCGGCGTGTTCCTGCTGTGGTTGGGATGGTTCGGATTCAACGGCGGATCGGCTCTGTCGGCTGACCCCAAAGCCGTCTCGTATGTTTTCGCAACGACCAGTCTTGCCGCCGCAGCCGGTGCCGTTTCGTCGATCATCGGATCGTACGTGTTGTTGAAGAAACCGGACGTGTCGATGGCTCTCAACGGGATCCTGGCCGGTTTGGTCGGAATCACCGCCGGAGCGGACACGGTCGGCGAAGAATCTTCGATCGTGATCGGTGCGATCGCCGGACTGTTGGTCGTCGTCGCGATCCTCGGATTCGACAAGATCAAGATCGACGATCCGGTCGGGGCAATTTCGGTTCACGGCGTGTGCGGCATCTGGGGCACGATCGCCGTCGGCATTTTCTCCATGGACGCCAGCCACAGCTTTGTCACCCAACTGATCGGCACCTTGGCCATCGGCGGTTTCGCGTTCGCATTCTCCGCGATCGTCTTCGGAATCCTGAAGGTCACCCTGGGTGTCCGAGTCAGTCTGGAAGAGGAAACGCTTGGATTGGACATCAGTGAACACGGCATGGCGGCCTACAACGGTTTCGAAACCGCTTGAAACTGAAATGTGACGACATCGTCGTGAACGATTGAACCTTCTCGGCTCTTGCCTGGGCCAGAAGATCCCAGTAACCCGGGCGTGTTTTACATGCCCGGGTCTGGGTATTTTTGGAGCACCGATGGACCGCCCAGCGGTCAAGCATGCGTGGCTTGTCCGCCGCGGTTCTCTTCTCTTTTCGCGCCGGTGCCGCGTCAAATCCGGCGGCGACGCAGGACGATGCCGGCGACGGCGAATGAAAGTGCCAGGGCGGCCGTCGGCTCGGGGATCGCCGTCACCGTCCCGCGGGCCACCATCGTGCCCGTGATCGCCAGATCCCCGCCGGCGAGAGTTTCGGTATCGCTGATGCCCATGCTGAAGAACAGGTCGTACAGATCGCCGCTCTTCGTCGCCGTTAACGTTCCCGTTCCGCTGCCGCTGATTTCGGTTCCAGCCAGTGTGACATTGACAGGGGAAACCGTCCCACCGGTCAACAGGATCAGGTGTTCTGTCCCAGAAAACGCCCCTCCGTTGACGGCGCTTGAGGCGGGAGTCGTATCCGCGGTTGCGGTCGTCCCCACCGCATTCAAGGTCATTGTTTCGGTCGGATCGTTGGGATTGCCCGTGGGCACGTTCTCCATCGTCCAATCGCTGCTGATCAGATCGCCCCCGGTCAAATTCAACGACGAGATCACGCCGGTTTCAAAATCGATCTCGATCTCGGCATTGATCGTTCCCGACAACTCGGTCACCGACGAACCGATTGGAAACCCGCCGGCCGACAACGCCAAATCGAGTGTGTTGACCGTCGGGGTCGATGGATCGAGTGTCAAGATCGTCCTGACCGTCGCCCCATGCAGCGGCGATCCCTGCATCATCACCATCAACAACAAGCCGGCCACAAATGTAAGTTTTTTCATCGATGTCTTCCCTCGGTAGGACCAATTAATGGTGGCCCAGTATAAACGCCGCCAATTGCCCGAGGCAGCTTTTCCCCAAAAATCACTCCCTCACAGCGGCGGCAACACAACCTCCACGCGGGGTGGTCGATGTTTCGTTCACTTTCCCGCCGACTCCAATCACAACGCCTTGAAATTGAGCTTGCGCCGCTTCGCTTAGTCCGCCAACGCCCACACATGCACGGCGCCGTCGTAGGATCCACAAGCCAGATGGCTGCCATCGGGCGACTGGTTGACCGAGAGAATCGTCTCTTGCGGCCCGTAACGCTGGTCGACTTGCGCCAATCCGGGAACGCTCCACGTCCGGATCACCCGTTCCCGTCCGGCGGACAATCAACCGCATGTTTCGTACCGTTGACGCGTTAACCAGAGTTTGCCAGGCGCCGCAAGCGAGTTTCCAAAACCGCCTGTCCACTCGATCGCAATCTGTGCGGGTTTGCACATCCAACGCGACGATTCATCACACTCCAGTTCGCCGCGCATCAGATTTGGCGCGCTGGTGAATTCTCGCGATCCGGCATGATCGACAGCCGAACACCGCTGCGGCGGTCGATTCGGCTTCGGTTCGACGGCAAACGTCTGCTCGTCCACAAACACGCACGCCGTCCCGCATCGATCCTGGCGTGGAATTTGCATACCGGGATGCGATGAAACGACGGTGCAATGCACATCGATCGCAACTCGCATCGCGTTTCCCATCCCCAGGTAACCGACAACTTGATGCTGGCACACGAACAAGAGACGAGCGTTGTGGGAGCGATTGGCAACCCGAATCTGCCGACCAGTTGGTTTTCGATCGAGGGCAGCCCGCATCCGTTGGGCGTGATTTGGCTGGAAGAGGAACGGGCGTTTAATTTCGCGCTCTATTCCAATCATGCGACCGGCGTCTCGCTGCTGTTGTTTACACCCGATCAGCTGGCCCAACCCTGTCGACGAATCGATCTGAACCATCTGACCAACAAATCCGGCCGGATTTGGCATTGCCGCGTGCCGGAGTCGGATCTTGGCGGCGCGATCTATTACGGCTATCAGGTCCAAGGGCCTCAGGGAGGACGGAAGTTTGATCTTCACGCCTTCGATGATCAGAAACTGTTGATCGATCCGTACGCGACGGAGATCCATTTTCCCGACAGCTTTGATCGTTCGGCGGCGATTCGGCCGGGTTCGAATATCGGCAAGGCGCCGTTGGGCGTCCTGCCCAGCGTCAAAGAACAGGAAGCCTGTCCCCGGAAAGCCGACCGCGTTCGATTCCATGAACACGACTTGGTGATCTATGAATTGCATGTCCGTGGATTCACGCGAAACCCCAACAGCGGCGTCGATTCCCAGCGACGAGGGACTTATTTGGGCGCGATCGACAAAATTCCCTACCTGGTCGAATTGGGAATCACGGCCGTCGAATTAATGCCGGTCTTTCAATTTGATCCCCAAGAAAACAATTTCTGGGGCTACATGCCGCTGAATTTTTTCGCGCCCCATTCTCAATACGCCACACATCAGCGGAACGCCGCTCGCGAGTTTCGGCAAATGGTCAGCGCGTTTCATCAAGCGGGCATCGAAGTCTTGTTGGATGTCGTGTTCAACCACACGACCGAGGGTGACGAGCACGGTCCCTGTTACAGTTTCAAAGGGATCGACAACAGCAGTTATTACATCACCACCGGCGACCCCGAACATCCCTTTGCCAACTTTTCGGGGACGGGCAACACGTTGCACACCAAGAACCGCCATTGCGTGCGAATGATCTTGGACAGCATGCGCAGTTGGGTCCACCACTACCACGTCGACGGATTCCGGTTTGACCTGGCGTCGGTCTTCAACCGACGCGGTGACGGATCGGTTTCGTCCAGCCAGTCGCGATTGGTGGCCGCCATCCGCGCCGACCCGGTGTTGGGGAAGGTGCGTCTGATCGCCGAACCCTGGGACGCCGCCGGCTTGAATCAACTCGGGCAAGGGTTTCCCGGAAAACGCTGGATGCAGTGGAACGGACGGTTTCGCGATGATGTCCGCCGCTTCGTGAAAGGTGATCCGGGGTTGTTGCCGGAGATGGTCCGGCGGATGTACGGCAGCGACGATCTGTTTCCCGATTCGCTGCACGAAGCCTGTCATCCCTACCAAAGCGTCAACTACATCAATTCACACGACGGATTCACCTTGTACGACCAAGTGTCGTACAACCAACGTCACAACTGGGTCAACGGGGAACAGAATCGCGACGGGCACCGCGACAACCATAGTTGGAATTGTGGTGTCGAAGGCGATGCGGGGGCGGACGAGGAAATCGTCAAGCTGCGAATTCAGCAAGCAAAGAATTTCTGTTGCCTGTTGATGCTTGCCAACGGCACCCCGATGTTTCGCGCCGGCGATGAGTTTTTGCAAACGCAATATGGCAACAACAACCCCTTTAACCAAGACAACAAGTTCAGCTGGCTGGACTGGGACCGGCTCCAAGAGCACGACGCGTTCCATCGTTTCTTTCGCATGATGATCGCGTTTCGCAAGTCGCACCCGACGATCGCACGCAGTCGTTTTTGGCGCGACGATGTGCGTTGGTACGGCACGGGAGCGGAAGTCGATTGGTCGTATGAGGCCCGACAATTCGCCTACTTCCTGAACGGGGCATCCCAACGTGACAACAATCTTTACGTGATGGTCAACGCCGATTGGAGGCCGCACACGTTCTCGATCCAGCACTACGAGTCGTTCGCTTGGGAAGTCGCCGTCAATACCGCCGCAACATCACCCGAGGACATCTGCGACAGCGGGCAAGGTCCGCGCGTCCGGTCACGACAATTCCCCGTCGCCGCACGATCGGTCGTCGTTCTCCGTTCGTGCCGAGCGACCGATGCGGTCATCGAGAAACCCGAGACCGCCGGGCCGCCGAACAAACCGCGATGACGGCAACTGGTACGTCTCGTATGCGCTTTGGGTAAACGGTTGTGGACGACGCGAGGTGTCTTCACAGCCGGCAATTCGAAGGAACTCGTCCCCTCGTCTACTACCCGAAAACCCAGCTGCGATGGAAAACTAGTCGTCGGCCAACAGCCAGTTGTAATTCCAAATCGGATTGCCGCAATCGACGCAGGTTTCGCCGTTGTCCAACACGCCCCCTTTGCAACTGGCACAGTCCGAGATGCCCGGCAGCAAGAACGCTTGATGGTCACGCTGTTTGGCCGCCTGGGCCGTCGCACCGAACGCGACGGCGACCACGATTCGAACCGCCGACGGCATCAACTGATACAGCACCAAGGGGCATTTGCGGGCCTCGGGATACACGCGTTCAAGACAACTGGCGAAATAACGACGCCGGCTGTCATCGTCTTGCTGGGCGTATTCGTTGACCCGTTGGCTGATCGGGCCGTTGGCGAAACTGCCACCCAAACGCAGTTCCCCCAGCCAATTGCGTATCCAGATCGGATCGGCGTTCAGCCCCGCACTGCCGGCGAACTCGGCCGCTTCGATGATCTGCCAAATATCGATCTCGGCCTTGGCGTTGTATTCGCTTTGGTCCAACGAAATCGGAATGCTCATCGAGTCCATCCCGAAGTACCGCTCGACGTCCAAGTGAATCCGGTGGAACACCAGGTCGCGGACCGTGTTCAGTCCGACCGACAGACTTTCGACAATCCCGATCCCCTGGCCCGGACCGAACACCTGATCAAGAACGGCGGCGGCTTGAGAATGCCTGGATGAATGATGTGTGCTGGCCATGTTCACAAATCCCCCTCTCGTGATCCGTTCAGTATACCGGTCGCCCCGCGGTCGGCGCCGCGATTTGCAAAACAAATCTGCCGCCACCGCAGCCCGCCACGCAGGACACCCGTGCAGTGACTGCACATCGCTGCAAACGGCAAGCCAAACGGCGAGCAATGGATCGATGTGACGCAGCCCGGACGTCACCCTGGCGGCAACCAAGCAGGGGGAACAGCGTCAACGTCGGATCATTTCGGTTCGGCCGTTACGGTTTGTCGATCACGGCGTGGGCGGGTCGGTCGCCGACGACGAAGTATCCCAGCGGGGTGTCGTTTTTGTCGGTGATCAACCAGACCGCGCCGGGGCGTGTTTGCAGCGGCTTTCGCCAGCCGGATTCCAGCGTCCCAAATGACTTGGGGGTTCCCCGGCGATCCATCCAAAACAGTTTCACCGGTTGGTCGCGACGGTTGGTAAACACGACGTCGAATCGATTGCCGTCCGGCTGGGACGGGGGGGCGTCCGATTCGGTTGCCGCGTGCCACCGTAACTTCGGCAGCGCCGCGTCACTCGGTGGCACATACGCCGCGAACTTTGTGGGCGCCGATGCACGCATCCGCGCGATTCGCGCAGCATGCTCGGGCTCCGTCGCCAAGTTGTCCCACTCGTAACGATCGTTTTGGGTATCGTACAACTCGTGATCCCCGTTGTCGTATTGAACCAAGCGCCATCTCCGCTCGCTCAGTCCATAGTTTCCCGGTCGATTCAAACAGGTGATCGAGACGTGCGGCCACTCCGCTGCGGCGTTTTCCAATAGCGGCACCAGCGAGGGACCATCGTTGGACTCCTTGGGTGGCAACCCGGCCAATTCGGCGAGCGTCGGATACAGCGACAGCAGGTTGACCGGCGCATCGCAGATCGTGTTGGCGTCGGTTCCGCCCGTCAGCCCAGGCGTCCCCTGGGGAACGCGGATCATCAGCGGGACGCGCGTGCAGACGCGCCACGCCGTGTACTTTTGCCAATGCTGTTTTTCGCCCAAATGCCAGCCGTGGTCACTCCATAACACCACAATCGTGTTGTCCCGGTTCGGTCCACGCTCAAGTGCATCGATCACGCGGCCGACCATTGCATCGGCAAAGGCGATCGAGGCGAGGTAACCTTGGACGGCCTGTTTCCATTGGCCGTGATTCAAGATGTGCTCGAAGTAGCGGTTCGGCCCACGCCGTTTTCCTGCCGGGGGCAAATCATCCAGGTCGTCTTCGCGATAGCCCGGCGGCAACTGAATGTCGTCGAGCGGAAATTGATCAAAGTACTTCTTGGGGACGAACCACGGCTCGTGAGGACGATAGATGCCGCATGCCAGAAAAAACGGCTTGTCGTGTTGTTTGCCCAGTTGCTCGCCGATCCACTGTGACACCAAATAGTCGCCGCCGAATTCCTGGTCCGTGACATCCAACGGCCCCCAGTCGGTTTCGCGGTATTGCCAAGGACCACCAACCGGCAGACTGACGGGACGCTTTTCCGGATACAGCGTTCGCGGAAACGGATCTTCGGTTTCCTTGGGCGGGTAATATTGATCCCAGGATTGCTGATCGATGAAATAGTGCAGTAACTTGCCCGATCCGGCGGACCAATATCCATGCCGCGAGAAGTATTTGGGCAGCAGTTCGGCATCGGGCAACAACGTGCGCATCTTTTGGCCGTTGTCGTACAGTCCTGAAATGTAGGGCGAAACCCCTGTCATGATCGCGGTCCGCGACGGGTTGCACGCCGGCGCCGGACAATGGGCATTGGTAAACAACACGCCGCTTTCGGCTAGCCGATCCAGATTCGGTGTCGCCGCTTGTGGATGTCCCCCCATGCAGCCGATCCAGTCATTCAGATCGTCGACGGCGATGAACAAAACGTTGGGCGCCGCGGCCTTGACCGGGACCGGTCCCCCGAGAAGCGAAACAGAAACCAGACAGAGGGTATGGATCAGCAAGCGATGCGGCATGACGTGGTGTTTCCAATCGGTCAGTGATCGTCCCACAGTTCTTTCAGCAACGTCGCCATCCTGGGATCGTGCATTTCAAGCTCGCTGCGGTCGAACGGGTAAAAATCATTGCGTCCAAAATACGCCTCCGATGTCTCCGCAAAGTACTCGCGGTCGTTCGTCATCGCGTAGGCCCGCTCCGTTTTGCCGTTGCCGCGTTCAACGGCGTCGTAACGGCCGCTGTGCTTGGCAACCTCAAACGTCGCGCGGATTTCCGCGTTGTCGAACCCGAGTACCTGGTCGTGATAGGCGTGCGCGAGTTCGTGGATCACCAGCACGGGCATCCGCTCAACTTCGTGTTCGAATTTCGGGATATTCGTGAACTCGACACAGCGGTGCAGTTTGGGGTGCCGCCCCTGTCTGGCCAACCAGTCCGCCCCCGGGTGATACTCGCCGGTCGGACCAAACCCGTCGTACTTTGGTGAGAACCAAATCGGCACGTCGATCAACCGAGACACCGCGGATTCCGGCAGCAATCGTTTGACCGTCCGCAGTTGTTCGCCCAACAATTCGAGCGCACGCTCAGTTGCCTCGGGGTGCGATTTCACGAGTGCTTCGCTGACGCGGACCGGCCAGCCTTCGACGGCGCGTGACAAGTATCCGGGAACCGCGGCGCGAGGATCGTCGCTACGAATCCGCTGGGCTTCCCGCTTCTGGGCTTCCCGCTTCTGGGCTTCCCGCTTCTGGGCTTCCCGCATCGGCGATTGATCCGACGCACGATCTTCGGTGACCTGTGCCCGCTGGTCGGATGCGTTCTGTCCCCGAAGGCAATGGGGAAGGAGGATGAAGCCGACCATCAAGCCCAGGACTCTCGGCGGCAGGTTGCAGCATCCGGCCTTCATCAAACACCCTCTTGCGTTGGTACGTTGCGGTCCAGGCCAACTGTATTCCGCAGGTCCGATTCGCGCAAGCCCCATCGCATCAATTCGTCTTGCATTTACTTGGGGGGCTGACGCCCCGAAAGCCTTGGCGGCTTCCGCGAGGGGAGGAATCGAATGCTTGATCGCGACAACGAACTATTTCACCGCCTTCATGTCGGCGCGGAAACTGTTGCTCGGCTGAGGCGGTTTGCCGGTCACCTTTCCCCGTTGCTTTGCCGGCAGATGGTCCACGTTCTCGGCGACATCGTGCCACAGCGCGATCAGCTCCTTCGCCTTTTCTGGATAGTTGGTGCTCAGATCGTTCAGCTCCGAGCGGTCGTTGCGGATGTCATACAATTCCCACTTGCCGCCGTTGGCCGAGACGATCTTCCAATCGCCTTGCCGGATCGCGCGGTTCTTGGAAAACATGAAGTACATCCAAGGGTGCGGTGTCCGCTGTTGCCCCTGCAAAATGGGCAGCAGCGACCTCCCTTGCATCGGCGTGATCCGGCGGCCTTCGAATTCGGTCGGGTACGTTGCGCCGGCGATGTCGACCAGCGTCGGCATGAAATCGATCAGGTGGCCGGGCTGGTCGGTCAACGATCCCGGCTCGGTTTTCAATCCGGCCGGCCAGTGCACGATCAGCGGAGACGAGATCCCGCCTTCGTGTTGATTCTGTTTGTACCAGCGGAACGGGGTGTTCCCCACGTGGGCCCATCCGGTGTCGTAGCACCAGTACGAATCTGGGTCCCAGGGACGCAGCTGCTTGCCGCGCGTCCGCTCGAACGGACAGGCCCCGTTGTCGCTGCAAAACATGAACAGCGTGTTTTCGAATTCTCCGGCGGCTTTCAGGTGATCGACCAAGCGACCGATGTTCTGGTCCAGGCAATCCACCATGCCCGCGAACGCCGCCATCCGTTCCTGTTCCCACAACTTGTCGGCGTCATCGAGTTCATCCCACGCGGGAATGTAGTCGGGGCGTTCACTGAGGCCGAATTTCGGGTCGATCAATCCACTTTCGATCTGTCGCGCGTAGCGTTGTCGGCGAATCGCGTCCCAACCGTCGCGGTAGCGCGTCCGATACTTTTCAAAATCCTTGCGTTTGACGTGCAGCGGATAATGCGGCGCGTTGTAGGCCACATACAGAAAGAATGGTTTGTCGCTGGCGGTCGCTTCATCGACAAATTTGATCGCGTAATCCGTGTCCACATCGGTGGTGTAAAAGTCTTTGCCGAAATCGTCGAACGGTTCACCGTTGATCCGAAACGTCTGATCGCCGGTGAAAAAATTCGTCGCGCCGCTGAGGTGTCCGAAATAGCGTTGAAATCCGCGGTCGGTCGGCTCCTTTTTCAAGTGCCATTTGCCGGACATGGCCGTGAAGTAGCCGGCTTGGTTCAGGACTTCCGCCAAGGTGACGGCGTTGTCCAGGCCGGCGTTCCCGGCTTGCTGGCAGTACAGCCCCGACAGCAGACAGATCCGCGAGGAGTGGCATTTGGCGGTGTTGTAAAACTGACGAAACCGCAGCCCGTTTTGGGCCAATCCGTCAAGCGTCGGCGTTTCGATCTCACTTCCGTAACAACCCAGATCCGAAAACCCCAGGTCATCGGCCATGATCAAGACGATGTTGGGCCGACTGGCCGACGGCGGGGCGGCACTGGCCGACGGCGGGGCGGCACTGGCCGACGGCGGGGCGGCACTGGCCGACGGCGGGGCGGCACTGGCCGACGGCGGGGCGACACTGGCCGAATCCCAAAACGGAATTGTCGAGCACAGGGTGAGGATCGCGCCGACGGTAAACCGTTGCAACGTGGAATGCTTGAACATCGCCATGGATCTCTTTGAAATGAAAATGGATGCGTCGGTCTCGCTTTCTCCGGAGTCGACGACGCTTCCTACTTGGCCCGCTTCTTCTTTCCGGGTTTGTCCGCCACATCCATGTACTCTTTCATCCGGCCGACGTAGCCGCCGTGATCGAAATTGCACTGTTTCATCGCTTCGGTGTAGGGCTCGATCCCGTCTCCGATCCAATCAATGATGTTGAACACCTTCAACGACGCATAAGAACTCTCTCGCAACAACTGGTTCCAGCATGCTTGGGCGGCCGCTTGGTCCCCGCCGCGATACAGGATCCAGGCCGCCATCGCACGGACATGATGGGATTCGTCTTGCAACGCCGCCCGGATCTCCTGCATGTCCAGGGGGGCCGATTCCTGCAAGTTGAAACAACCGACGATGGCCCAGTAGCGGACGCCGGAGTCTTTCGCACGCAGGTCTTCGTACAAGCGTCCCAGGTTGTCGGGGTTTTGTTCCAACGCCCGCGCGGAAGCCTGCTGCAGTGCGGCAACATCGTACAGGGACGGCGTCCGCACCATGTCAAAGATCGTTTTGCCGCTGGCTTCACTGCGGCGGACGATTTCGCTTTCGGGCAACAAGCCGGCGTCAAAGTGTTCTCGTTGCCAGCGGTCCAAGGCCTTGCTCAATCGTTTGACGTCCGCGGCATAGCGGGGATCGTCGATCAGGTTGTGGACGTTGTCCGGGTCGACGGACGTGTCATAAAGTTCTTCCATCGGCTTGGTGCCGAAAAAACGTCCCGTCACCGCATCGGTCTTGCCGGCGAGATGATGTTCCTCCCACGCCTGGGTCGCCCGCATGATCCACAGGTAATTCAGGTGTTGTCCCCAGGGGGCATAGGGCATGTAGTTGCGGATGTACAAGAACCGACGGTCGCGGATCGCCCTGACGTTGTCACAGCGTTCGTCCATCCGCGTGCGGAAACTGACGTGGTACTCCCGCGATTCCTTGTTCGGCCCCAGGAACACCTTGCCTTGCAAATAGTCCGGTTTTTCTGCCCCACACACGTCCAGCCACGTTTTGGTCATGTCGATGAAGCTGACCAGATCGTCGATCTTGGTGCCGGGCTGGGCGGGACGCAGGTGTTTGAATTTCTCCGGGATACGGATGATCAGCGGGCAATGCGTTCCGCTGTTGAACAAGAATCGTTTGCTGCGGGCAATCACTCCGCCGTGGTCCGAGTTGTGGATCACGATGGTGTTTTCGGCCAACCCGGACTCCTCCAGCCGTTGCAGCGCCAGCCCGATGTCGGCGTCCATCTTCTTCATCTGGTCATGGTAGTGCGCATAATTCTTGCGGATGTCCGGAATGTCCGGATGGTACTTAGCCAACCGCACGTCATCGGGGCTGTGCGTGGTGTGGTTGACGTCGCCGAATGCCTTGGACTCGTGCGATTTGGTGCTGTTGATGACCATGAAGAACGGTTGTCGTTGCTTCAGTTGGTCCCAGTCGGTCTTGTCCGTGTCCCAAGCACTTTTGTCGTCGCGGCCGCCGATGTTGTAGTCCGTCTTCCTGTCATTGCCGACGTAGTACCCGGCGTCCTTCAATAGGTCGGGGTAGTAGCGGATTCGATCGTGCGGGATCGGATAGCGGCTTCGCATCGGATGCGTCCCCATCGACAACGCATGAACTCCGGTGATCCAGGTGCTGCGTGACGGGGCACACACCGGCGCGTTGGCGTAGCAATGCATGTACTGAAACCCTTCGGCCGCCAGGGCGTCGATATTGGGCGTGTCGGCATGGGGGTTGCCGTAGCATCCGACCCAATTGACGTTGTTGTCTTCGCAGGTCAACCAAAGGATGTTGGGACGCTCGTCGGCGACGGCGATGCCGCCGGACAGGAAGGCAACGAAAAGGAAAAGCAACCGAATGAGGCGACGAGGCATGGCGCGACCGGTGGGAGCGAATGGAAAGGCGGGGAACAACAGCGGGGCAATCACGGTAGATCCGTCACAGCCATCGCCTGACATTTCAGCGAGCGATTCTAACTCGACGCGGTGGCTGGGTGGGCCGCCACAGAGAAAAGTGGAATTCGATTTACGCGAAAACCGCGGTTTTGATTCCACCGCATGCTTCGTCGCGATGCGGACGCGAATGCTCTAGAATACCGACTCGTTGCACCGGCAGAGCTGATCGCCTGAACCGGCTGGTGCGCAAGCGACATCGTTTTTGCCTAAAAACGACCGGATCACGAAACGACGGGATCACGAAACGACGGGAGGCCAGAGATGCCCAGGGTCGAGGAGACTCGCAGTGAGTTGTTGGCTCAACTTGCTGAAATACAGGCGAAACTCGCGCGACTGAACCAGTCCGAATCGGTCGAGCGAGCAGCGCCGGCGGAACAGCATCGAGCGAACGCCGCGGGATCGATTGACGTCGCCCCGCGTGATCCCGGCCGCGCCGACGTGGGCTTGATTGAGTGGGATGCAAACGACGCGATCAGCCGCTGGAGCCCACAGGCCGAACAGATCTTTGGCTGGAAGGCCGAGGAGGTGTTGGGGAAATGCTGGGACGAGTTCCGGCTGGTACATGAGCAGGACATCGCCCTGGTCCAACAGGCCAACCGCGAATTGCTGGAAGGCCATGTCGATTTCAACACCAGCTTTAATCGTAATTATCGCAAAGACGGAACGGTGTTGAATTGCGAGTGGTTCAACGCCGTCCGCCGCAATGACCAGGGAGAGATCGTCGCAGTCGTCTCGCTGCCCCACGATGTGACCGGGCGTGTGCGTGCCGAAAGCCACATGCATCACTTTCAAAACGCGATGCGGATGATCACGATCGGCACGTCGCGCTCGACCGGGCTGGCGTTTTTCCAAGCGCTGGTCCGCTACATCTCCCAGTCGCTCGGTTTTCGATCTGTGTTCGTCGCCCGCATCGATCAAGAACATCCACATCAGGCCCGGACCATCGCGTTCTGGTCCGATGGGCAATTGGCCGAAAACTTCACCTACCCACTGGCCGGGTCGCCGACCCAAAACACCGTGATCAATCGGTCGATGGAGTTTAGTGCCGATGGCGTTCAGCGGCGGTTTCCCAACGACGCCACGTTGGCCCGGTTTCATGCGGAAGGCTATCTGGCGACACCACTGGTCGGTTCGGACGGAGACGTGCTCGGAGTGTTGGCGGTGATGGATGACAAACCGATGGAAGATCGTGGAGACATCCGCGAAATGATCGCGCTGTTCGGCGATCGGACCGCGATCGAAATCGAACGCTCGATCGCCGAGGCGTCTCAGCATGCCAGCAGAACTCGGTTGCGGGTGCTGACTGAACAATTGCCGGCGGTCCTGTGGACCACCGATTTGGAACTTCGCTTCACACATTCCACCGGCGCGGGCCTGAAGAGTCTGAATCAAAAGCCGGGCCAATCCGTCGGGCAAACGCTGTTCGAATACTTTCAGACCGATGACGAGACGTATGGGCCGATCGCGATCCATTTTCGCGCCCTGCAAGGGATCTCCGGGACGTCGGTCGTCGAGTGGGCTGGCCTCGTTTTCCAGGTCTACGTGGAGCCACTTCGCGATCCCTCCGGGCAGATCATCGGCACGATCGGATTGGCCCAGGACATCAGCGAATTGAAACGGGTCGAACACTCTCTGATTCAAAGCGAGGAGAGGTTCCGCCGGCTGATTCAACATGCCCCCGAGGCGGTTGTCTTGCTGGACACCAAAACCGGACGCTTCGTGATGGTCAATGAGGCGGCGGAAAAGTTGTACAAGTATCCCGCCGAACAGCTGCTGCAAATGGGGCCGCTGGATATCAGCCCCGTCGTTCAAGCCGATGGGCAACTGTCGGCCGAAAAGAGCCGCGAAGTCATTTCGAAAGCCTGCGCCGGCGAGACACCGATCTTTGAATGGACCCACCGCGATGCCCTGGGCAGTGAGATCCCCTGCGAAATCCGGTTGCTTTCGCTCGCAGAAGGCGGACGCACCATCATCCGCGGAAGCGTCACCGACGTGACCGAAAAGAAACGTGCCGAAGAATCGCTCAAGCGGTTGGAATCCGAATTGGCACACGTCGCCCGGGTTTCCACGATGGGCGAGATGGTCGGCGGGCTGGCACACGAACTGAATCAACCCCTGTACGCGATCCAAAACTTCGGCAAAGCCTGCGGGAATCTGGTCGCCGCCGAGGGAGTCATCGACCGCGATCGGTTGCACCAGTGGCTCGACAAGATCACGTCCACCGCGCAATTCGCCGGCGAAATCCTGACCCGATTGCGGAGTTTTGTGTCGCGTGAACCGATCAACAAGACGACCATCGACCTGGACGAAATCATCCAGTCGGCACTGATGCTGACCAAACACGATGCTCAAGTCGCCGGCATCCGTGTGGAATACGCTCCCGCCTCGCTGCTGCCACCGGTCAAAGCCGACAACGTGCACATCCAACAGGTGCTGGTCAATCTGATTAAAAACGCCTTCGACGCAGTCCAGAACCAGTCGGTCGGCGAACCCGTGGTGCGGATCTCGACGGAAAAACTAGGTGACTTGGTGGCCGTGACCGTCGCCGACAATGGCCCCGGATTGCCGCCCGGCAACGTCCCGATCTTTGAAGCGTTTTGTTCCACCAAAACCAACGCCCTGGGACTCGGACTGGCCATCAGCACCACCATCGTCAAAGCCCATGGCGGAACCCTGCAAGCGAACAACGGGGCGGAATTCGGCGCCGTCTTTCGCTTCACACTCGCGACCGCTCCGGAAAACGATTGACCGCGGTCGAAACGCGATTCTCCACGCGGCCGCCACGCGCGGCCGATGGGACTTACAATCGATCAGCTGCACCTCGGTTGCCCCAACAATTCCTCCAGGATTCTGTGATGCAATTGTTGTCGGCTCTCGTCACTTCAGCGTGAAATGCCTGCGTCAGATCTACCACGCTTCAATGCTCCTTCGACGCCTGGCAACATTGTTTGCTGGCGAGGATATTGGTCAGCAATACATTTCACGTCCCATCAAGTAGAATCTGGGTCTGCGTTTTTCGCCCCCGCCAACGTTGCAGGAGATTCTGATGAAAATATTGGCCGCGACAAAGTACATCGTCATCCCTTTGATTTACCTGGTGGCGTGTTTACAGGCGTGTTCAATCGCAAGGGCCGAAGTGCGTTTGCCGGGTTTCATCGGCGACCACATGGTGCTGCAACAACAGATGCCGATCCGCCTGTGGGGCTGGGCCGATGCGGGGGAAACCGTCGAAGTCTCGTTGGGCGGGAACAAGACGACCGCAACGCCTGGCGAAACGGGACGCTGGCAGGTTGAATTGCCCGCGATGCAGGCCAGTGACTCGCCCCTGGCCTTGGTCGTCAAGGGGAACAACACGATCCAGGTGGACGATGTCCTGGTCGGCGAAGTGTGGCTGTGCTCGGGCCAGTCCAACATGGAGTGGTCGGTTGCGGCCAGTGCCAACGCCAAGGCTGAAATCGCTGCGGCCGACTACCCGCTGATTCGACACATCAAAATCCCCCGCAATCCGTCCACCACGCCGCTCGATGACGTCAGCGCCCCGTGGAACGTCTGCTCGCCCGAAACCGCAGGCAGTTTCACCGCCTGTGGCTACTACATGGCGCGGCGGCTGCATCAGGATCTCGGCGTGCCGATCGGATTGATCAATTCTTCCTGGGGCGGCACGCGAGTCGAACCCTGGACGCCTCCGGTCGGGTTTCGCAGCGTCGACGCGTTGGACGGCATCTACAAGTCGGTCGTCCAGCGGACACCCGGCTCGGAATCCTATCAGGCCACGCTCGAAAAACACATCGCCGCAACGCGACAATGGCTCGACGGTGCCTCCGAAGCGTTGCAATCGAAAACCGCTGCTGAACCCAGCCCCGCCTTTCCTAAGGACCTGCTGCCGTTTCAAAGCCATCAAGACCCGACCATGCTCTACAACGGCATGATCCATGCCTTGGTCGGATATCCGATCCGCGGGGCGATCTGGTACCAGGGCGAATCCAATCACGCCGAGGGCATGCTGTATTTCGAAAAGAAAAAGGCACTGATCGGCGGCTGGCGAACACTATGGAACCAGGGCGACTTTCCTTTCTACTACGTCCAAATCGCACCGTTCCAATACGGCAGCGAAGACCCTACGATTCTGCCCCGTTTTTGGGAAGCTCAAGCCGCGGTTGAGCAACTTCCCAACAGCGGCATGGTCGTCATCAACGACATCGCCACGCTGAACAATATCCATCCGCCGAACAAGCAAGACGTCGGGAATCGGTTGGCGCTGCTGGCCTTGAAAAATGACTATGGGAAGGAGGACTTGGTCGCCCACAGTCCCGAGATGGAGTCGATGGAAATCTTGGACGGCCGGCTGAAGATCACGTTTGCAAAGACCGGCGGCGGACTGAAGACGCGCGATGCCAATCCGCCCAGCCACTTTGAAGTCATCGGCGCCGGTTCGGGCGGCTACCAACCGGCCGACGCCACCATCGAAGGCGACGCCGTGATCCTGACCTCCGACGCCGTCGAAAAACCGGTCGCGTTCCGATTCGCCTGGGATAAGTTGGCAGAACCCAACTTGACCGGCGGCACCGGACTGCCGGTCGGAGCGTTCCGCGGCGGTGAGGAACCGGACTTCTTGAGCTCGCTTCCAATCCATCGCGACTACCAATTGGTCTATGACATCGACCTCGGCAAACTGAATCAACGCGTTCAATACGATGTGGATCACAGCGACGACGTTTCCGCGTTTGACCGCATCGGATATCTGTTGGAACTCCGCTCAAGTAGCGGGCAAGATCAGGCCGTCTTTGTCTCGATGAAGGCGTTCACCGATGATGCGACCAAGATCGGCATCCCGACCGTTTCCTCCGCTGCCGTCTTTCAACAGTCGGTCGAAGACATGGACGTGTTTTCGTCCACCGACCGCGTGACCCAAGGCCGCGCGATCGCGACCGGCAACATTGAATTCTGGCCCGGCAACTACGGCCCGGCCAATCAAGCCGGCGTCCAAAACGCGTCCGGATCCCAATTCGACTTCGGCGACGAACCCTCGCCCCCGACCGCGGGCTACGGATCGATGCAGGTGCACAACTTCGGCAAGCGACAAACCGTATTCGCCATCAACCACTGGAAGGCCGCGGCGGCTGCCGACATCGGGATCGGCAACAGTTCCAGTGGCAACCCCGACTGGACCTTCACCGCAAACGCCGGTTCCTACGCCAAGAAACGACTGCGAATCTACGTCCGCCCGTCTCGATAGAACACGCTCTTCTCCCCACCCTGGCAGAAAGGTTTTATTGCTGGTGGTCCGCCTCACGCTCATGGGCGGGCCAATAGAATTTGCTGTTCGATTTCAAGTACGTGAACAACGCAGCGGCGTCGTGGCCCACGTCGGGGACTTCGTAATACTCGTGCCTGATTCCCAAGTGTTCGAGATGCTGGTGGAAGCTTTTTGTGAGCGCTGCCGTGTTGTCGTTGGCACCGACCGCAACTCGCACCGATGGGTTGTCCTTCGCCAACTGCGCCGCGCGACGTTCGGCGACCGATCGAGGATGAGTCCGACGAAAGTGTTCCATGTCTCCGCTGCAAACCTTTTGTAGGACCTCCGCCCGCAGTGGATTTCCTCGCGCACGAGGACCTCGAAACTCCAAATCTAAGGGGCCCGCGGCGAGTATCGAAACGCTTCCAAAAAGATCGGAGCACTTCAACCCGATTCGTGCCGCCCCGTATCCGCCCATGCTGAATCCCTCAAGGATTCGTCCCCGCCGATCAGGAATGGTCCGCAGGGTCTTGTCGATCCGAGGAATCAGTTCCTCGACAAACACACTCTCCACCGGTCGTGCGCCGTCCTTCGAGTCGGTCCAGAGATGTCCCGGCAACCCGTTTACAAACACGACAATCATCGGTGGAATCTCATCCTTGGTCATCGCCAGATGAAACATCCGACCCACGGGACGGATCCCGCCGACGCCTCCAGCCGTCCCATGAAGCCAATAGAGGACTGGATATCGACTCCCTGCGTTCCGCGTGTACTGCGGCGGCGTGTAGACGTGGTAGCTCACATCACACCCGGCAAGTTTGCTGGGAAAGACATGGAACGAGAGTTGCGGCGCTCGCACCTCGCGGGTCTTCCAAGCGATCTTTGTACCTGGCAAAGCGCCGCCGTTCTCGCCCAGCGCCTGCGTTTGCAAATCCTGCTGGAAAATCACGAGCAACAGGATGACTGAAATGAAGGACGGCATGGTCATGAAAATTGCTTCAGGCCAACGGCACGAATCACACGGTTGTCGCCAACGGCCCACCACCCTGCTGGCGTGCATTGCCGGGTTCGTGGCGTCGGTCGGAACGCCAGTTGGAACATCGTCGCGGTCTGCCAATGTACCTGATTCGAATCGCCACCGGAAATTCCGGCAACGCAATCTCCAGTCGACATGGCAGGCGTCGGTTTTCAGCACTGGTCTTTTCGTGATCGTAATCGATTGTCAGGCGTCGCATTGTCTGCCTCAGCCGAGTCGACCGCGCACCAATCAGACGATGACATCAAATGCGATTGCCAGACAACAGAGGTTAGATGAAACCAAGTGGGCCAAGTCCACTTCTATTTTCGGACCGGGATTCGAGTAGGAGTACGAGTACCGGCTGACGCCTGAGTACGAGTACGAGTACGATCTGTCATCCGACGAACGATAAATTCTTGGCAGTCGGACTGCCGTGATCTACGCATTTTATCAGCAGTCGGACTGCCGATAATGGAAACCACGCGATTGTACGGTTCCCGGGCGGGGGCGCGACACCGCCACCATCGATCATGATCGAAACGTCACTCGAATCACACGAGGGAGAAATCGATCATCACACTTTAACGGTGCGACACTTGCCTGGGATTCTTGAATTTGCCAACGAATGAACGGGAATGGTTTCGTCACTGGATGAAAGCCTATGCCGACTTCCCCTCTGTCGTCGCCGACGAGCCGGCGGCGCCCCATCGCACCGTCAAACGTGCGCTGGTGATCGCGTTTCTGCAGAGCCTCCGAGACGGCAAGATCGAGGCTTGGGGCCGTGCAGAAATTGCTCGGGCACAAGGATGTCAAAACGACAATGAACTACACCCATGTCATGAACCGTCTCGGCCTGGCCGTGACCAGCCCCTCGGATCCGTTGGGGTTGGTTTGATTCACCGGGGTACTGATTGTAGAACCATTGTCCTCCATTTTTCTCCTCTCAGCCGCCTGGCTGAGAGGATTGGACGGGTGACCGCGGGGCGGTCAGGGGGAACAGTTGA
>NZ_JACEHH010000061.1 GCF_014154935.1 Stieleria mannarensis | reverse complement strand
GTCGTGCGGCCACTAGCGACAAAGCGTAAGTCGCAACTGAACACCGTCGCACGGTGTTTACAGCCGTCATTTCGATGGCAATCGCTTTATGGTGACGAGCAGGTTCGTCCTGCTGAGGTCAGCGCTTACACGAAGGTGCTGCATCGGTTCGGAGCTCGTGATTTGGGTGATGCTACATCCGTGGCTTAGCTCGAGTTTCTGTTTTGAACGTTACGTAGCATGCTTCGAGTGGGAGGCAAGGAGGCCTCCTTTCAAATCTCATAAATCAAACGATGAACACGCATCCCAACATTCAACGCCGCGATCTTGAGATCCTCCGACGCTTAGCTCGCTGTTATCGCATTACAACGGCCGAGATTGAGGCGGAGCACTATGGCATTTCGCAGTCCACGATGCGAAAGCGACTCAATGTCTTAACCGCAGCGAAGCTCGTTTGCCGGCTCACCGCTTGGTGTGCCATGGGCATGGAGGTTTCCGACCCGCTGTTCAGCTGGCGTCCTGGCGAGCCGGAACCGGACTATGAAGTCATCTCACATCAAGCTCGCACTCGTTGGAGGTCGATCCCTGTTCGCGAGAAGAGCGTGTTTTGTATTAGCAATCGGGCGCTCAACTATTTCGGTCTACCGCCGCGCAAACACTTAAAACTCACTCAGGCGACGCACGATCTGGGGGTCAACCTGTGTTACTGGTACGCAAGAGTTCGCTGGCCAGATCTCGAGTTTATCGGTGAAGACCTTTTCTCTCCGCTCAGGGGGCATGGAGAAGGTGTTGAGGATGCTCAGTTGGTTGACAGCAAGCAGAGAATCGTTTGCTGCATTGAACATGTCGGGGCATATCGTGCTGACCGAGTTGCACACTTTCATCAGCACGTCGGTGCTGAGCGAAACCTTCCCTACTTTTTGTTTTGATCATGAACCACGTCACCATTCAAACTGCGACATTGGCATCACCGCGCAGCAATCGCCTGATCATGCACGTCTGCCGCAACTCGATTAGCCTGCTGGATGTGATGCATCGGCTGTTCTTTGACGGCCTGAGCCACGATGCCTGTCGCAAAGCGGTCAATGAACTGATCGAGCAGCGCTTCATCAACAAATACGACTTGTGGGGAAACAGGAAGCTTTACCGGATCGGCCCAAGGGCAGTCTCAGCATTCGGCTGGCCTAGAAAGCGTGCAGACCGTCCCGGACCGCAGCGGCTCCCCTACCTGCTTGGTGCTCTGAACTACACGTGCATGCGGGAGACGGTTCAGAAACAGCTGCTTGCGTCCGAACTCAAGCGGAAGTGCCCATGGTTTCCCGATGAGTTGATACACCCCTGGGCGTACACTTGGCGGGATGAAGTCTTGAGGACGATTCGCGTTGAACCGCGCTGTGGGCGTCCATTGCGAGTCGTTCGCAAGCTGACAAGTCAGCTTTATCAGTACTGCGGGTGCCCCGAAGTACAGCGACTACAGGATGAGGGAAGACTGATTTTTGCCGTTGTCGTCGCAAGCGATGAGCAGGCACGGGTGCTAAGGCAAGCCAATGACGATGAAGGTAGTCCCCTTCATCTAGAAACCTCCGTCTACTCCGACCTTATTCGTTTTATTTAGGAGACCGGCGATGAAACTCGTTGATACGCACGTCCCGTCGGCGACGGACAACCCACTTGATCCCAGGCAACTTCCTCTCTGTCGCGAGCCGTTGGAATTAATCATGCCGGTGCGTACAAGGGCAAAGGATGATGACCAAATCCATGCCCGCAAAATCCTAATTGGAATCCTTGTCAGCACGGCAGTGGCGGTCGTTGAACTAAGTGTCGTTCTAATTTGGGAAGCCTTCACACTGGTACATGCGGTCGTCTTTTGGGTGGTTAGCAGCGCATTGCTGCAAAATGCGATCACGCAGCGGACGGCTCCCTTCCGCCCTGCGGTTAATTTCACGCGGTTCACATTGCTGGTAAGCCTTGCCAACGTGGCCTTGGTGACATCCATTCATCTAATGGATGGGTATCGATACCTCTTGCCCGTCTCGCTGATCGGGCTGGTCCATCAGATGATTTCGTTTCGTCGACACACGATCGCCGAAGCCGTCGCCGGCATGCATGACCGGGAGACCGTCCGTCGATTTCGTTGGTGGAAACAGATACCCGCGACCCTGCATCCATGCTCGCGATGGCAAGGCTTTGTGGCCGCGGTTCAAAGCTACCTGAGCTATGGCCGTGATCAAATCAAGTCGCCTGCTTCACTTCGCAGTCCCGCTGGAGCATATGTCTGGCGATTGGCCTCAAGCATCTTCAGCGTGACGCTGATCACGATGTCGATCTACATCGGCTTTTCGTCGAGGGTAATCGCTTGGATCAATGACTTGCTCGAGCCCTTGTTGTTTGAACCGGGCAAGATTGCCGCAATCTCGTGGGTGCTAATTTGCCCGATCGCCGGGATGCTCGGCTGGCTTGTCGCGTTGGCGCTGAGCATTTGGCGATTCTCAGGCCGGGCGTTGGCACTCAAAGAGGCACAGATTTCGACTCCAAAGTGGCGTCCCATGCTGGACCGACTGGAAGGCTCAGCCAATGAGATTGAGCGTGAAAGTTTGTGGCTGGGCTGGGTGAGCTATGACTACTCGCCAATTCTATGGCCGATCTCAAAGCTCTTTCAGCATTCTTGGATCTGTGGTTCAACGGGTAGTGGCAAAACATCCTGGCTTCTTGCGGTGATCCTCGATCAGTTGATCTACCGTAAACCTGACGTGCAAGTCATTGTCATCGACCTAAAGAGCCATACCTACGAAATGCTGTCAGCCATGCAGAGGGCTGCAGCAGATCAATCGGTGAAGTGTGGCCGGTCGATTCCGGTAAAGTACTTCACGCTTCGAGAAGGCGACGCGACTTATTTACTGGATGTGTTTTCCCAGGGGTGGTGGAAGCAACTGGCCACACCGCAGCGTACGGGAGTGATTCTTTCCGCCTTGTCGCTACAGTACAGCGCCGCCTACGGTGAATCGTATTACCGAGATTCTGCATACAAATTCTTGTCGCATGTCTTGGACCGTCACCCGATGGTTGGCAGTTGGGCTGAGTTGGTCCAGCGATTGCGGGATGCGCAGCGGGGAGCAAAACCACACGAGCTTTCCGAACGGGTTAAGCAAGACGGCGAGCATGTATTGCTGATAATCGAGCGTCTCGCCTCCCTTGCAGCTCTCAACTGTGACGCCGCCATGGACCAGCAAATACGGGATGAGGCGATCGATTTCTTAGCCGGCCATTGCTATTTCGCTCTCAATGCTTTGGAAAACGGGCTCATTGCTGGCGAAGTCGGCCGGCTGGTGACGGGTGCAATTCTCGGTGCGGCGCGTGCCATGCCCAATCGAGAGACGATTCTCGTGATCGACGAATGGCAGGAGATGGTATCTCGTGATCTGGAACGGCTTCTGAGTCAGGCGCGCAGCCTCGGTGTCGGCGTAGTGCTATCGAACCAATACACGGCCCAGCTGATTACCAAGGACATGGACATGCGTTCGACAATCGAAGCGAATACGAATCTCCAAGCGTGGATGAAAGTTACCGATGATATCGGTCGTGAGCAGCTGCGTAGGCTTGGCGGTCAAGAGATTATCCCGCTGTTCGGCTATCAAATACGACAAGGGCAAACGGCAAGCATCAGCGTGACAGAAACCGTTCAAGATCGCATTCCGGGAACACTGGCGTCTCGCGTGTCAAGCGACCCAATGCAGTTGTTCATGCGACTTACCGAAAACGCCGGATATGCCCAATTCCACGACCTGATTTTCGCGGCGCGTAGCATGTTTCACCAGGACAAGACGGATTACGAGGATGCCCAAGCGATGCCCTGGCCTGCCGGCGCTAGCGGCACACTCATCAATCGGCACCGGATACCCAAGCAACGGCGAACGACCTCCAGAAGCGTAACGATTGGACCATGAAATTGGCGCAGCATACTGCCGATAGAAGCGGATCGAGCAGCGCCACAATGGGAATACCCAATTACGAATCGAGACTTTTGATTGCAACTTCATACCTCAATCCCCAGGAGGCTTAGACGAACACGCCTTTCGTCCCCTTGGTATCGAGCAACGCGCTCGTTCACACGCATGTCACCAAGCATGCATCGAAAGGTTTGGTGATCCTAGCGACGAAGACCGCTGCAACGGGAACATCGTCGGCTGCCGACGGGCAGTGATCCAAGAACGTTTGCCTGCAAGCAACGTGCCTTTCGCTGAGTCACTGATGGTGGCTCAGCGAGAGGAGGAAGTGATTGTCCAGCCCGGTGATTTCCTCTCAGAGAAGTCCTCACCGAGCCAAACAACAGGAATGAATCGGATGAAAACACAAAGCAAGCAGGAAAGCAATGGGAATGTGGCTCCGCCATCGAGCCAGGTGTTTTATGCGTGGGACAAGTCGCGATTGCGGCGTACCGGTCGCTCGTGCAGGTTTCCTGACGAGTACATCCCGGTTGCCGCCGTCGCGTGCGACGATTTGGAGGAGGTTTTCTGGATGATGAACTATTCCAGCGACTTTTTCGATCCACTCATGAACGGCCCGATTGTTCTCAATACCCGTTGCCTCAGTGTGGGTGACGTGGTGATGCGACCGGACGGGAGCACCTGGATATGCGGCCCACGCGGTTGGGAACCGATATCGCATGGCGAAGAGTACCAGTTCGACGTGATTGTTGACCCGGACGAATCGGTGAATCGGTTCATGACCGATTTTAGCGACATCTAGCCGAACTGCATTCCAACATGCTCCTCGCTGTCGGGAGAAAAACAAGACAGCGCAGCCACGGCCCTCAGAATCGAGGGCCAGGCTGCTTTTCCTCAATCAACTAAACCCAAGGGAGAACAATCATGTCGACAAACAATTCACCGATCCATGACATTCGCGTAGGACATGGAATCAAGGCCACGATCTGGGCTAACGAAGGTGACCGCGGAACGTGGCACAACGTCACTATTAGCCGAACATTTCAAGACAGTGAAGGACGATTGCGAGACACCAACAGCTTCACCAAAGAACAGTTGCCCTTCGTCGAGAAGGCCGCAGATGCAGCGTTTCGCTATCTGCAGGAAAATATTGCAAGCAAGCAGAGTGACAATTAGAGCGCAGCGCAATTCTCGCAGCTACCAACCGCGTTACGAAAGCTGCGTTGCGCAACGGTAATCCAGGAATGTTTTATCGCTGGCAACGGCCGAGGTTGCCAGCGATTAGGGCAAGTATGTGATCCAGAAATTCAATTAAGGCAAGATTCCGTGAGCGCATCACGGGAGGAGGCGCCCACGGACATGAAAGAAGAAGAGCTATTTCAACGACTGGAGCGGATCGAGCTGTTGCTCGAGAACCTCACTGACAACATGTCCGCAAAGGAGTTCTACAGCACTTCCGAAGTCGCCGAGATGCTGGGACGAGCCGAATTCACTGTCAGGGAATGGTGCCGACACGGTCGGATTCTCGCAGAGAAGCGCCCCTGCGGAAGAGGTCGCAATAAGGAATGGATGATCTCGCACGATGAAGTGCAGCGAATCCGCAACGAAGGGTTGTTGCCGCTGTGAGTGGGCTGGAGAACACCGACCGATTCACGCCGGTGGACGAGCTGAAGCGGTGGTATTTCGTGTGCGAATGCTGCGATGCCAAGTTTTTTTCGATTCAGCAGGAGGCGAATTGCCCTCGCTGCCTTCAGGTATGCAGGTCCGCCGAGCGAGTCATCCCACCATGGCTGCGTGGACGCGATTCGGTCGGCGACCAGAGCGGTGTTTCAACTGGGAAACCGCCAGAATCCAACAACGGCCGATATGACAGTGGTAGTACTGGTACACTCGGCCGGGTCCAACCAGTTGAGGAAATATGATGTCGAAACGGGAAAAGAAATCGAACGCGGAGACCACCGATTACGAGGCGGCGTTCCACGAGTTGATGAAGCGAAAAATGCGCGACGGATTGTCGATTGAAGATCGCATCCGGCACCTCGTGTTCGCGATTGTCGATTCAAGCTGCCCTCTCCATGAATACGCCAGCCGGACGCCGAGCGTCCAGAAGGTTTCGTACCTGATTGGCGAAATCGAAGAAGGAGACCGTCAAAGTAGCCCTGTCCGAGACGCGATGTTCAAACTGAGTGGTCGGCTGGGAATCCTGAATCAGACTTCAGATCAGGTGAAGCTGCGAATCGCGATGCCGCAGCCGCATGAAGTTGCGGCCATCAATGAGCTGAGATTCGATATGGAGCGACTGGCATTGATTCGTCTTCACAGGATGGAAGACAAGGGAAGGAAAAACGCGATTATTGAAAGCCTGACATTGGCCAACTACGAAATGGACGCGGTCAGCAAGCTCAGCGAGTCATACCGGGCCAAGGGTGAGGAACTCTCGCAGAAGTTTACGAGCGACCCTGGAGTGGGGGACTGGGCGGATCGGTTTTGGAAACGCGACATTCGGTTTCATTGTTTTCCGTCCCTCGAGACTGCTTCGAGCGTCGGCGCCGATTTGCTTCAAATACTTCTGGAGCGAATGCGAATCAGCGCTTCGGATCGACAAAAGATCGTCGAGCGAATCCCGACGTCCGTAGCCGAGCACGCCAGGATCATCGAGACGGTCGCCAAGACACCGGCCGCCAACTCAGAGCAGGATATCGACTTGGCGCTACGTGACCATCTACGAAGTTCCAACGAATACTTCGGGCTGGACATCGGTGGCGGCGGGAAAGGTCCAGCTCCGTCGGTCCCTCGTTGACCGGCCAGATTTTCGAAGTTTCGAATCATGAATTTTCCGAGTCTTCGATTATGAGTTCGTTTTCGTACGGCGCATCTACACTCAGTCAAACCGAATCATTTCGTCGTGCTGAGCAAGTCCTAAAATGCTACCCAAAACCTCCAACGAACCAACCATCCGCTGCATAGTCGTGTGTGGTCCGGCGACCTGCGGCAAGACCACGCTCGCTAAAGCCGTCGAAAAGCAAACGGGCTGCAACAGGATCGAGGGCGATGACTATCATTCCGAAAAGTGGAAGCGCAAGCCCTACCCCTTGTCTGACGAAGAGCGAGATCGATGGATTGCAAAGCTGACTCGAGCGATTTGCCAGTCACTTGCCGAGCACCGAATGACTGTTGCGACGTGCTCTGCACTGACGCGTCGAGTTCAGAGCCAGTTGATGGCGATACGTGGCGTCGTACTGGTTTATCTCGACATCTCGCTAGCGACGGCATTGATGCGTGCTTCTGCACGGGCCGCCAACCAGGATCACTGGTTTCACGAGGAGTACTTGATTCGAGACCAATTCAAAAGGTTACAACTCCCAGTGGCAGGGCATCAGGTGGTGATTCATTCCGGCGACAAGGAACCGGAAAAGTTGGTCACCACCGTGCTGAGTTTTGCGAAATGGAAACTTCTCTGTCCGAAATGTGAATCGGCGCGTTGAGAGGACATGCCGAGTGATTGGATTCACACTCTTCACGAAATCCAAACGAGAATCGCCGATTCTTTCGGAGCCCTTATGGATCACTCGCTCCTACGAGTAAAGTAGCGGTCAAGCGTGCGACGCAACTGTGTGTCGGCTGCGGAGCATAGACGCCACGCGAGCAGGTAACCCTGCTTCTGACGATTGCTAAGTTTCCAGTTCAGTGGAATAACTTGGTTCGCATCAACAAAGGCGATCGTCTGAACGATCACTGGAGCCTCGCCTTCCTTGTCGCGCGTCTGGTTATCAAATGTCGCCTCAAAGCTCGGGGGAGCAAGCATTTGCTGACTACCCCTTGCCTCGAAATCGGTGAGCATCTTTTCCCAGTTCTTGCGAATCTCTATCGGCTGTTGTTTTCTTGGGTCAAACTCGGGAATGTATGGCATGCTGTCTGATTTGGTATCTGAGAGGCTATCGCCGAAACTTCTCTCTGGCGCGGCCATCGTCGCCGTCGAAGGTTCCGGCAAAGCTTCCGAAGCATCGAGATACAATGCTGCAAGGTCGGATTCCAAGTTGCCGCGTTCCAGTTGAGAGGCCGAACGCACTTTCGCCATCGCTTCAATCGGCCCAGTCAACCAGCGAAATCCACCGGCAATTCCTCCGGCGCCAGGAATTTGGTTTTGATCAACACTTGCCGACGGCTGTATTCGCAGTAGTAGAATTCGATCAAATGTCTTCGTCTCTTGCGCCTCAGCAACCCAGCGTTTCAGGAAAAACTCGATCCAGTTGACAGCCGTGACGATTCCCTCGTTGTCAACATAGCCGCCGTCGCAAATCGCTACACTCTTTCCGACAGAACTGGATTGCTCTGGTTTCGTGAATGGTGACACGTAGGGGAAGGTGGCTGAAGTCCTGGCTGCTGTGGCGGGCCGCACGTCAAACGGCTGCGTTTCGGTTGCCAACAATTCGCGATAGTTGAGCGGCCTTGCCGTGAGCCCAACGCTTGACGACCGTCGAGGAGTTGGGACTGTGTCGAACAGGATTCTGCGACCAGTCACAGCATCGGTTGAGTTGAAAACGACGATTGGAACGGTTCCAATTAGTGCGCGGTCTCCCCAGTCCCCCATAGTCAATTCCCGCTGCTCATCTGGAAGTCGCGAGGTGAAGCTGTCCTCTAAACGCTGCCCACGACCCGTTCCGGGAATCCCCACAAGGCCGTATAGGTCGTCGACGCTAATCCCAAAGGCGATCGCCTCGAGTGATGATCTGGCTGCCAACTCGAGGGCAGGACTCTTCTCTTTCAGATCACGATGAGTCTCGTCCGTGGTTGGTGGCGGTGCGCCCATCAATCGTTGGTCAAGCAATTCATTGTGATACCGATTGCTGACAAACATCAATGTTCCAACGCTTCCGCCGGATACGCCACTGATCACACAGACAGAGTCTTTGAACTCTTCGTACTCCTGAGAAAGCTGGTCCAAGACACATGCCGCCCAGGCCGCTGCGTGAATACCGCCACCCGGACAAGTAACCACCACCAACGTCTTGCCTTTGCCATTCTCGATGGTTTCGAGTCGTTCCATTCGACTGGCAACGGCCTGCCAAGCATCTTTTTCAAGTGAAGCGGTCTCCGCGGCAATGAGGTCAATGCGATCTTGCATCGATCCGCCTCGATCGAGCAACTCATTCTCCTGCTGCCGCACCTTAGCGATACGTGACACGAAATGATTCTCTGCACGATCCTCAAATGTTCGAAGCACGCGAGTGGACCCGTGGAACCAAAGCACCACCGCTAGAATCAAAAGAATCACGATTAGCGAGGGAATGCGCCACCGATCCAATACGTTGGCGATCCCGGCCAAAGCCATGAATGGCAACCAGATCAACATCACCAGCATTGAAGGAGCAGAAGTTAGCCAGTAGAAGTCGCTCTCAAGCCAACGAATGATTCCTCCGTGACCCACGCCCAATAGGATCAAGTAGATGAGGAATTGCAGGTCGATGGACTCAATGCCTAGAACTCGAAGAACGTCAAGCTTTGAAGAGAACTTGTCCCAAGGAATAATCCCAACGGATGTCCTTGCCTCGAAAGGAAAGTAGTTGGCGGTGTCTTTCTGACTGCCGACGAGTTTCGACTTTAGCCATCCAATCACGATTAACCCCGCGATGGCAGCCGCTGCGCCCAATGCAATCGCAACGATTGATCTCCACCAATGCCCGTCCGGTGGAAGCTCAGTTCCAAATTGAAACGCCAGAATTGCGGGAGCGACCAAAGCAAAAAGTAACACAGCCTGCATGCGTGAACGACTCCAGGGAGCATTTCCGTCGCCGGCAATCCATTGAAGCCATCGTCCTCCCACGATCCTTGAATTCAGCAATCGAAGGATGGAAAAAGAAAAGTAGAATGCGACGACGTTTGTAAGCGTCAGAAATGCTATCTGTGAGTAGCGATCCAGCAGAAGCCCATTTGCAACCAGCGATTCCAACGCAGGGACGAAACCCAGCAGCGGCCAGCAGACAAGTGCGAGCAGAAGAAGAATCCCAAAGCGTTTGCGAACTATGCGTTCGATCCAGAGGAACGCCTTCGCCTCGGAATCCTGGTTTCCGGAGTCGCTCTGATTTACCGCCGTTTCAGAAGCGTCATTGCCCATTTGGGTGCCCATTGAGGAGTTTCGCCCAAATAGTGCGTTGAGCGCCGGACGCCCTGGTCCGCATAGTGCTCAGTTTAGCGAATTGGAACCTCTACGGAGGAATTTGGCAGCTTGGACTCAATCAAACTCTGACTCGAAAGCTGGAGGCGTGACACCTTTCTCCTTGAGAGCCGCCAGGTACTTGTCAGGTTCTGCCGCGAGCTTCTTGGCACATCCGGCGCAACAGATGAAGACGGCTTTGCCCTTGACGTTCACCTTGCCGGGAACTCCCATTCCACCGAGCGGCTCATCCATCACCGGACACACTTTCTGCGCGGCGATTGCATCAGCATCTGCCAGCGTTGATTCGAAGACACCGGGACGTACCTCTTTTCCTTTCGCGGTGTAGTACTTGGTGAGGTACTCGTCCGACGACTTCTTCAGTTTGTCGACACATCCGGCACAGCAGACGAACAGTGCCTTGTCACCCAGTTGAACCTTGGGCGGCTTCCCCATCGATCCCAGTGACTGCCCGCTCACAGGACAAGTTCCCTGGAGACTGATCAGCAGTGCATCCGACAATCCGTCCTCGCCAACGCGCCCCATTGCGTGGAATTCGATTGCTGACGACGTAATTCCCTGGAGTTGGACGTTCAGATGCAAATCGTGCGAGACGACTTTGGATAGATTGACTCCCACTCCAATGGCGCCATTCTTGAGTGGCTTCAAATCATAGGCGTACTCCTTCGCGTTATCGCCGACTCGCAAAGATAGCTTGCCAGACGCCTTGGAAACATCGAGCTGTTTTGCATCCGTACTCAAGACGGTGAACATGATTCCTTTCTCGCGAATCACTGTTTCAACGTTGTAATCACCCACCTTATGAATCGTCCCACCATTCGGCCCAGCCGCTGCGGCATGTCCGTGCTCGTGATGATGACCTTCCGCGGAATGCGAATGGGTAGAACCGGATTGTTGTGAAAACGCAAAAGAGGTGAAGCCAAAAACAAAAATGGCGGACAGGAAACTTCGAAGAAAGCGCATGATGAATTGAATCCTCTGGTAGCGAGCTTAGAGATGGATTTATGATCGATTGAGTTTCGCGAGGTACTCGTCGGGATTGGCCAACAGCTTGTCTCGACAGCCGTCGCAGCAAATCCAGACACTCTTGCCGTCAACGTCAACCTTGATGGGGGCACCCATCGATCCGAGCATTTCTCCGCTGACGGGGCACATGTGCTGTTTCATCGCCGATTCGTAATCCTCCGGCGAAAGCTCTTTCAGGCCCTTCATCATTTCAGCCATGTTCGATTCACCCCCCTCGGTCATCGCGTGGTCGTGATCCGCGTGATCTCCATGGTCATGATCGTGGGCGGTTTCAGCAGGCGTGTCGGCTTGGTCTGATTCCGCCGGCGAGGGGCTCGAGGATTGTTCCGTCGTGGCGGAATTGCAGCCGAGTGTGACTGCGAACAAAAGGAATGCGAGCCCAAACAGGGCGACGAACGTTCGTTGCATAATGTTCTCTTTCACGGAAAATCGTGTGTTGTGGGGCCAGCCTAGCGGGGCCGGACTCGCATTTTGGATGCCCGAGAATCCAGATTCTTCACTCTGGACGCCCAAAAAAGTGGAATTTGGGCATTCGCATGAAGAAATGGCTGATTCGTGCATCCAAAGGCATGCACTGAGATCCCCTAGGGAACGGCATTATGAGTGATTCCTGCGACTCCATTCGACCACTGCTTTCAGCCTATTTTGACGGCGAACTACCCGTAGAGGCCGCCAATCGGGTGTCCAGCCATGTTGCGTCATGTGCCGAGTGCCAGGCCGAAGTGCAGTCGTTCGGGCAAATTTCCGATTGGATGCGGGCAACCGCCGACACCGAGCCGCCTCCGGTGATTTGGGACCGAATTGAGCGGGAGATGATCCCGTCGGAGCCAAAGGTAGTTCCGTCAGAAGCAGCCAAGTCATGGATGAACGATTCTCGATTTGCCGTCGGCACGATCGCTTTGGCCGCATCGGTGCTGCTGATGGTGGGTGCCGGTATCTGGTTCGCTGGAGGCAAGCATGTTGGTGGCAACCAGATTGCGATGGAACATCACGACGACATTTCAGCCGAGCACATGGCTGAGTTCGTTCGTGTCATGGACGAGTATCTTCAAAAGTTGCCTGAGAATCCAACCGAGGCCGAGCAACTGTTATTTAGCAAGTACAAAGGCGAGCGAGTAGACGAGCGGCGGGCAGTTGAGCTGGTTGGTTATCGTCCGATTGTTTCGCAAGGAGTTCCGGAGGGATACTCGCTGGCCTCGACAAGTGTGCTTCGAATGCCTTGTTGCACTTGCGTAAAAGCGGTTTGCAGGCGAGCCGATGGATCGACCCTGGTACTTTTCGAACATGATGACGAGGAGGTCACTTGGTTTGGTGATCGTCCTTCGAAATTCGCTACATGTGGTGACAAAGAATGCTGCCTGGTCGAGCTGGACGAGAGCATTGCTGCCACATGGAAGCAGGGAACTCGAAGCATCACAGCCGTCGGTGTTCGCGACGAAGACGAGATTGCGAAGTTTGTTTCCTGGATGGAAGACACAAAAACAAATGGGTGAGAAGATGGGCAAAGCTCGGATCCTCCAGTTCTTGCAAACGCACGCACTAAAACTATTCGCGATTCAAGCGATTTGCTTCCTACTGCTCGGGGTAGCGGTTGCCTCGTGGTGGCATCGTGGCGACGCAAGCCAGAGTGCTGGACAACCAGCAGCAAATGAAGCGGGCGCGGCAAATGCCAAAGCGGAGATTTGGACGTGCAGCATGCATCCCCAAATACGCCGTGATGGCCCAGGGAAATGCCCGATATGTGGAATGGACCTCGTGCCGGTTAAGAAATCTGTTGGCGGCGTACGGACCATTTCGATTAGCAGTGACGTCAAGGATCTGATGAAAGTTGAAACAGTCCCGGTCGCGCGTCGATACGTAACGGCGAACGTGCGAATGGTCGGAAAAATTGAGTACGACCAGACTCGGTTGGCGCACATCACGGCCTGGGTCTCCGGACGACTGGACCGACTCTTTGTTGACTTTGAGGGTGTCGAAGTCAAAAAGGGCGACCACATGGCCTACATCTACAGCGAGGAACTCTACACGGCGCAGGAAGAACTGATTTCTGCAATCGAGTCGAAGGCCGAGCGACCGACGAGCCGCTTTGTCGAGCCCATCGATCTTGCCGAATCGGCGCGTGAGAAACTGCGTTTACTGGGGATCACCGAAGATCAGATCAAAGAGATTGAGCAGCGGGGAACACCGAGCACCCACCTAACGATCTATTCTCCGGCCGGTGGTATCGTTGTCAAAAAACTGAAGCAGGAAGGAGATCGAGTGGCCACCGGTGACCGCATCTATACGGTCGCCGACTTAAGCCACTTGTGGGTCCAGCTGGACGCGTATGAATCAGATCTTCAGTGGCTTCGTTATGGCCAGGATGTTGAATTCACGACGGAAGCCTATCCCGGTGAGGTTTTTCACGGCCGTATTGCTTTTATCGATCCCGTGCTGAACGAAGCGACTCGAACCGTCAAAGTTCGAGTCAATGTTTCCAATGAAGATGGACGACTGAAACCCGAAATGTTCGTTCGGGCGGTCGTGCGTTCACAAATTGCTTCGGGCGGGCGAGTTCTCGATGCATCGCTGGCTGGGAAATGGATCAGTCCGATGCACCCGGAGATTGTGAAGGACGAACCAGGAACTTGTGACATTTGCGGGATGCCGTTGGTTCGAGCCGAATCGCTGGGCTTCGTCACGGCTGAGCCAACAGACGTAGCCAAACCGCTCGTCATTCCGGTGTCCGCTGCTTTGCTAACGGGAACGCGGGCCATTGTCTATGTACAGATTCCCGACGCACCGGAGCCGACCTACGAAGGTCGTGAAGTGGTGCTCGGGCCGCGGGCCGGAGACTATTACCTGGTCAGGTCGGGCGTCAAAGAAGGTGAACTCGTCGTGGTCAACGGGAACTTCAAACTGGATAGCGCACTGCAGATCGCAGCGAAGCCGTCCATGATGACTCCTGAAGGTGGAGGAGGCGGTGGAGGGCATCATCATGGTGGAGAGTCAACGCCAAAGGCCGACGGCCAGCCGATGCCTAGTTCCCAGCATGCCGGCATGTCGATTCCAGAGCCACTGCAATCCCAGCTTCACGAGACCGCAAGAATCGTCGACGGGATTGGCGAGGCGATTCAGTCGGCGGAACTTGACGCAATCCGCAACGCTTTTGACGCTCTGGGCCAACAAGTCGCTTCGCTCGGCGCGAGCCAACTGACCGGCGACATGCGGTCTCAACTGGATGAACTGACGATGTTGCTCCGAAACGATGCCGTCGAGGGGCGCGACGTTAAATCGATGCAGGCTGCAGATCGAGTCTATCTGCTCACCAAACAGCACGTTGAGCGATTGCAGAAAACATTTGGTCTTACACACGGCGACCACAAGATGGCCCACGAGAGCCTGGAGGTGCCAGTCGCCTTCCGTGAACAACTCGGCCGGATCATCCCGTTCTACCTTGCGATTGGAAGCGGATTGGCGGCTGACAACCCCCAAGCCGTTGCCCAATCCATTGGCGGGTTGCAGCAGGCTGCGAGTTCGGTGGACGGGGGATTGCTTACAGATGCGGCAGCGAACCGATGGGGAATGGAAATCGACAGTTTGGCAAAGATCATCACGCAACTTGCTGCCGCGAAGGATCTGGCAGAGCAGCGATCAGCGTTCGCGTTGTTGTCCGATGAAATCCTCTCGCTCCATCACACCTTCGGTTTCACCAGCAGCGAACCGTTGTATCAGCTGCATTGCCCAATGGCCTTTGAAGGAAGAGGAGCCACGTGGCTGCAAGCAGACAAACAAGTGAGAAATCCATACTACGGCGCGACGATGCTGAAATGTGCCGATCAGGTGCAGCCGTTGAGTGATGCTCAGGCCGCGGCCGCTCCCCAACATGCCGGCCACAACCATTGATTGTTCGCTGCAAGCTCGAGTTGCAACACCGCTAGACTTTCGAAACAACACGATTTAGCAAGCATTGATGACTGCCAACGCTTCCGACCCGCAATCCGAGGAATTTGAATCTGCTCGCCGGGGCATTCTGGGCGGGATCATTTGGTTCTGCATTTCCAACAAACTTGTCGTCTCGTTGTTGGTGCTCGCGATTGCAGGCTGGGGTGTGATGGTTGCACCGTTCGACTGGGAAATCGGCGCGCTGCCGCGGGACCCTGTACCAGTCGATGCGATTCCTGACATCGGTGAAAATCAGCAGATCGTTTTCACTGAATGGATGGGACGCAGCCCCCAAGACGTCGAAGACCAGATCGGGTATCCGATGACGGTCGCTCTACTTGGCATCCCAGAAGTCAAAACGATTCGAAGCTATTCGATGTTTGGCTTCTCGACCATCTACATCATCTTTAATGAGAAAGCCGAGTTCTATTGGTCTCGCTCGCGTGTGCTGGAGAAGCTGAACAGTCTCCCCGCCGGTACGCTACCTGAAGGTGTTCAACCAACACTTGGGCCTGACGCTACGGCGCTCGGGCAAATCCTCTGGTACACGCTCGAAGGCCAGGATCCCGAAGGCAATCCAACCGGGGGCTGGGACCTGAATGAATTGCGAACGATTCAGGACTGGTATGTTCGCTACGCACTTGCCTCTGCAGAAGGAGTGAGTGAAGTCGCCTCCATTGGCGGCTTTGTCCAGGAATACCAGATCGACGTTGATCCGGATGCCATGCGAGCGGCCAAAGTGTCGCTGGCCGACGTCTTCCAGGCGGTTCGAATGTCGAACGTTGACGTGGGCGCGCGAACGATCGAGTTAAACAAAGCCGAGTACGTGATTCGTGGACTGGGCTTCATCAAACAAATTGAAGACATCGAAAAAACCGTCGTTAAGGTCGCGGACAATGTTCCGATCACCATCAAAGACGTCGGGACGGTCAGGCTTGGGCCGGCGCTCCGTCGAGGCGCGCTTGACAATGCCGGTGCAGAGGCCGTGGGTGGAGTGACCGTGGTCCGGTACGGTTTTAATCCGCTCGAAGCGATCAAGAACGTCAAAGAAAAGATCGTCGAAGTTTCCCCCGGATTGCCGACGAAAGTCATCGTCGACTACACCAAGACGACGCCTGCACAGGTTGATTCATACGCCGACGCGAATGGTTTGCCGCACCTCACCGCCACTACAACCAACTATGACACGTGGGTTCAGCATCTTCGCGGAATTCCGCAAGAGAGCTGGCCACGCTGGGTCACGACGAGCCAGGTTCGCATCGTGCCGTTCTACGACCGAACCGGTGTGATCTACGAGACCCTCGGGACGCTAAATACGGCGTTATCGGAGGAAATCCTGGTCACGATCATCGTCATTCTGGTGATGGTGCTGCACCTTCGGAGTTCGATTCTCATCAGCGCTCTACTTCCGCTGGCCGTGTTGATGTGCTTCATCGCGATGAAGGTGTTCGGCGTGGATGCGAACATTGTCGCGCTGTCCGGGATCGCCATTGCGATTGGCACGATGGTCGATATGGGGATCATCCTTTGCGAAAACATCCTCAAGCACCTGGACGAGGCCAATCCGAGTGAAGATCGCGCCCACGTTATCTTCCGGGCCTCCAACGAGGTCGCAAGTGCGGTTTTGACAGCCGTTTCGACCACCGTGGTCAGCTTTTTGCCGGTGTTCACGATGATTGCGGCGGAAGGCAAGTTGTTCCGGCCGCTGGCGTTTACCAAAACATTCGCTTTGATGGCTTCGGTTATCGTCGCCCTGACAATCATTCCTCCTGCGGCACACGTCTTAATGGGAGGGCGAATCAGGTCGGATGCGATCCGCCGCTACGCACTGTTCGCATTGATCATCGCAGGCGTGTTGGCCATGTTTCTGGTTGCATGGTGGGTTGGCGTCATCGTCGTCGGTCTCGGACTCTACAAATTATTGGAATCGAAGATTCCACCTTCGTATCAAAAGTTCGGGCCGTACCTCGCCAGCGCGGTCGCGGTTCTCGTCGTTGGTGTTTTGTTGACGGAACACTGGCTGCCGCTTGGTCCGCAAAAAGGTCTTGTACGAAACCTGCTGTTTGTTGGATGCCTGATTGGTTGCCTTCTCGGCTTTTTCACGGTCTTTCAGCGTTATCTCTATGAACCGATTCTGCGCTGGTGCCTCAGGCACAAGCTGCTCTTCCTCTCCGTTCCCGCACTGATCGTGTTTACCGGGGGATGTGTATGGCTTGGCTTTGATAAGGTCTTTTCCTTTGTGCCCAAGGTTGCTTCATCGGTTGGCGTCGAGGAATCGACGATTCGAGAAGCCGGTCCTTGGAAGGCGGCAAGCAATACATTTCCCGGATTGGGGAAGGAGTTCATGCCGCCGCTCGACGAAGGCTCATTCTTGTACATGCCCACGACGATGCCACATGCATCGATTGGCGAAGCGATGGATGTGCTGCAGTTGCAAAACCGTCTGCTGATCTCGATTCCAGAGGTCGACTCGGTGGTGGGAAAGATCGGTCGAGCGGACAGCCCTCTCGACCCAGCTCCCATCTCGATGATCGAGACCTTTATCACTTACAAATCGGAGTATAAGACAGACAGAAACGGGAACCGGTTGAAGTTTCGCTACGACGACGCGGCGGGCGAATATGCCCGCGATGAAAACGGGGAATTGATTGAGGACCCGCATGGCCAACCCTTTCGTCAATGGAGAGATGAAATCCACTCGCCAGACGACATCTGGCAAGAAATCACAAAAGCAGCGGACATACCGGGAACCACTTCTGCTCCGAAGCTGCAGCCGATTGCGGCGCGGATTGTGATGCTGCAAAGCGGCATGCGGGCCCCGATGGGAATGAAGATCAAGGGTCCCGATCTCGAAACCATCGAACGCGTCGCACTTCAAATCGAAGGCCTGTTGAAGGAAGTTCCCAGCGTTCAGGCGTCCGCTGTTATCGCCGATCGGATTGTCGGCAAACCCTATTTGGAAATCGACATCGATCGGGATGCGATCAAGCGTTACGGCTTGCACATCCGCAGCATCCAGGATGTGATTGAAGTCGCCATCGGAGGCAGGCGGATCACGACAACGGTGGAAGGTCGGGAACGGTATCCAGTCCGAGTTCGCTACGCCCGTGAGTTGCGAGACGACCCCGATTCGCTGCGGCGAATCTTGGTTCCAACTCCGGCTGGCCAGCAAATTCCACTCGAACAACTGGCGAGCATTGAATATGTACGTGGTCCTCAGGTCATCAAGAGCGAGGACACGTTCTTGTTGGGCTACGTGCTGTTTGACATGAAGCCTGGAAACGCGGAAGTCGACGTCGTCGAGGACGCTCAGGCGTACCTGCAAGAAAAGATTGCCAGCGGTGAATTAGTTTTGCCAGCCGGCGTGAGCTATTCCTTCGCGGGCAACTACGAGAATCAGCTGCGATCGCAAAAAACGTTGATGGTCGTGCTTCCGCTGGCGCTGGGGATCATTTTCCTGATCTTGTATTTCCAATTCAAATCGGTTTTCACGACTTCGCTGGTCTTCAGCGGAATCATCATCGCGTGGTCGGGTGGCTTCATCATGTTGTGGCTCTACGGAACCGATTGGTTCCTGGACTTCAGTGTCTTTGGCACCAACATGCGAGATCTTTTCCAAGTGCATACGATCAACTTGAGTGTGGCCGTATGGGTGGGATTCCTAGCGCTGTTTGGAATTGCAAGCGACGATGGCGTTGTGATCGCGTCTTACCTGGAGCAGAGTTTTCGCAAGGAACGCATCACGAATGTCCAGCACGCACGTGAAGCAACCGTGGCCGCGGGCCTGCGGCGAGTGCGTCCCTGTTTGATGACGACGGCAACGACGCTCCTGGCATTGATCCCAGTGCTCACCTCCACGGGTCGGGGCAGCGACATTATGGTGCCCATGGCGATCCCGAGCTTCGGTGGAATGACGATCGAGATCATTACGATGCTGGTCGTCCCCGTTCTCTACTGCATGTTTATGGAAGCAAAGATCAAGCTCGGCATCGAAGACGAACGGTTCCAAGAGAATGCTTGATGATCTGCGGCGCCGATCATTTGGGTCAAGAGAGTATTAGAGCACGCAGCGTCATTCATCCGCCGATTGGTTGAGCGAAAACATCTGCGGGTTGGCATCGAACTTTTCCGCGCACGCAAGCGAACAGAATACGAGTCGCTGACCAGATCGAGTGCGTCTCGCTGCGGCCATTCCCGGCTTCACCCACATCCCACAGACGATATCGCGATGGCTTCCATCAGCTTGCTCGTTCTCGGTCGGATCCGGGCCCCGGCAAAAAACGGATGGATGACGGAAATGTTCTGTCCGATAGATCTTCAGCAGCTGCTCTACCAAAACTTCCGGGTCTGACTCATAAACGACGTGTGCTCCCGTGTCCTTGTTGCAGACGGAAAGAATCTCGTGGACCAAATCACTGATTCCACCGGTTTGTGTGAGAACGCCTATCAGCTTGCCTTCGTCGTAGGCGATCGCCAATTCACCGAGCGTTCCACTGCTCCCGCCGACAATGACCACAATGTCGCTACTGCGGATGTTGACGACCTCCCGCCCCATTAAACCACTGCCTGTAAAGATCAGGACATCGTGCGCCAGTGTTGGCGATTGATATTTGTAGGCATGTTCGTCAAGGCTCAGGGCAGGCGAAATCCCGATCACTGTCCCACCAGCCTGCTTGGCACCACGTGCGGCTGCTAGCGGCAGCCCGGGACAGGCACCAGTGATGGTGATACATCCCGCATTCGCAATCGATGTTCCTAATCGCACCGCCTTGCTCAGGTGTTCGTCATGGATGCTGCTTCCGGCACCGCCCATCACTCCGAATTTCAGCGGAAGGTTGGGATGAAATGCGGCAAGAGTGGAATCTATGGGCGAATTCTCTCGTTGTTGATCAAGATTGGACATCGGCGACTCTATTCATCAACTGCGGACTCGGCTTGAGCGAATTCGGACGGCCTCTGGGAGAAAGACTGCCGGCAATCGCTCGAGCAGAAGAAGTAGGAATGACCTCGATACACTTCGGTTGCGACTGCCGAGCTTCGATTGATCCTCATGCCGCATACTGGATCGGTGACTACCTCGTCCTCAAAATCCTCCAGCCCGCGATCGATCCGCAAATAGCTATTGAGAAACCCGAGCAATCGCTGCTGAACCCAATCAGTCGCGGTATCTTCAAATGCTTCGTTCGGTGGAATCGAAAAGACGTCCTGTTCGTCCACTTTGACGATCGGAGGCGCGACCGATACCTCAAAACGAATCGACAGATCTGTGAACGCAACATCGTGTTCAACTGTGAATGCGACGCGGGCATTTACAGGAAACCTTTCGCAATAGCCAAATCGACAGGCAGAATGGCCGATCAATGCGTCACGAACGAGATTGGCGTTTGAGAAGTGATCTGCAAGGATCTCTAGCGACGGCCGGATGACGTTGTCGTTTAGGCTGGCCGCGATTTCAAGAAAGCGCTGGCGGCGTGCCTCAACTTCCGCCATCACTTGACGCGATTCTTCTTCGCTCCAGTACGGTTGCCTACTCGCGTTGTGGAGCTTCTCTTCAATCGACTTGGCGAAATCAGTAAGGCTGGCCATTGGTTCACCCATCCGTATAGACCACCAATATAGCCGGGAGGAGGCTTTTTCTCTGGCGTACAATCGAGCATTTAGATGCCGTCCGATCCGCAATCCTTCACGAAAAAGTTTTGATAATTCAGTTTTTCCTCGCGGCGTCGAGGTGGGAACACTGAGCGGTTGCGGCAAAAACTTGCAGCGTTCTGGTTTCAGACAAGAGGCTCATTTTTCGTACAGAAAACCCAAACAGCTCGTTTTCGCGAACGCTCAGAAGCAATGGTGATGCCGCCCGCTGTCCCCAGATCTCTTCGGATTCGCGAGCCTGTCACCGAAGCATACGGCAAATACTATGCCGAGACGTTCTGCCCCTCTTGTATCGCAGCCTTGGTACATCGAGAGCGACTACATCAATCGCCAATTCTGCTGTGAAGAAATCGCTGAGCGGGGCATCAAAACAGCGAACGGAGCGCTTTCATGACCTCTTCGATTTGAAGGGCCCTGCGATTAGGGGCGGTGTTTCATCGCAATACCGAGCGGAGTTGATTCGGTGAGTTCTAACATCAACGTGCAGCCGCCGGATGGGAAAGATTCGCATGGCCTTGGAATGCCCTCGAGGTCAATCGACAAGAATGGCCGTACGCCCGAAGAGCCTCAGAGTCGAATGGAAGAAGTTGAAGTTATTGAACAGGAATTGTCGGGGGGTGCGGCACCGAAGCAATGCGAATGTTCCTGCAAGATTCGGAATATCGCGATCCAATGCTGGGAATCGAGCGGATACACGGAGCTAAAAAAACTTGATTGTGACTTTGAGAGCGGAGTCGTGTATCTGCGCGGGATTGTTTCAAGCTTCTACTACAAGCAACTTGCTCAGGAAACGATTCGCCACATCGAGGGTATAAATCGGATCATAAACGAGATCGTAGTCAGGAAACCAAAGTAGTCTGGTGACTAGGTGGCGTACTCGAGACGAGCACGCACCGATTGCGGAGAGCTAGATGAGGCCTTCGGTACTTTCAGTAGATTTTCGTAGGCGCACGATCTCGACGAAACGAATCGGGTTGTGGTTAAGAAAACGCGGCGACGAGTCTGGCTAGCTCGTCCGTGTCTCTTATCCCAATCACAGTGACCACTCGGGAGCCAACTCGCCAAGAGGCCGCCAGTTGGCCGTCAAGTTGGGTGACGCGGCAGACCGTTCCTGCACACTCGATGCGAATGCTCGGCTCGTCGGCAAACCAATCATCCATTCTTGATTCATGCTCGAAGACAGCGAGATGCGATCGGTCGTCGCGCTGCCAAATGGCTTGGACGCATTTGCAGCAAGGCATATTTAGGACCACCAATTTCTTGCAGATGTAATCGCCCGGTGGGGCGTCGACGTTGCGAGGACGATAGCCGACTAGCTGAGCAACCTCATTCGGCGAAACGGTGCGTCCGGAATACGCGTCGGACAACTGCTGCTGAGCGGCTTGAGGATTCGCGTCAAGCAGATATGCATACGCCCGGAGTGGTTCTTGATGCCGATGGTTGGTGAGTGCTGCCCAGGACAACCCAAGAGCGATTACCGCAATGGCTGCAGTGGATAGGATGGCCCACCGCCATGGAGGCTCCTTTCGCGGCTTGATAACCTGCAATGTGCCCGGTTCGGTGGGGTGACGGGTCTCGTCCAAGGCCGCAGTGATACGCCTCCAAAGCATCTCGCGGGGAATATCGGGCAGAGTCAGCTTTCGCATTGCCATAGAAAGGGCAGAAAAAAACTCCAGTTGCTGCGAGCATTTCTCGCAATCTCTCACATGACTCTCGACGTCGACTCGCTGTGCGCCCGACAGCTCTCCGTCATAAAAGTCCGACAAGAGTTCTCTTGCATGCTGGCAATCCATGTGATGGCTCCCGAGACGCGCAGTCGAAGGCCAATTTGCTTGGCTTTCTATTGGATGGCAGCCGCTACGGAAAACTTCAATTCAACGGTGGTCTTTTCGAGCGAATTTTTCGGCAAGAGATTTCTGTGGAAATTCGTGAAGAAGTTGAGGCGTGGAGGCATCCAACTCTGGGATTCACAGGCGTTGTGATTACTGCGCAGGGATGCCTCGAGCCCCTTGCGGTGCATCGGAGAACCGCGCTGCAGCGGGGCCCTTCATGCTGCCTGCCAATTCTGTCTGTCCCCACAAACATTCTTCTCAAGAATGGAGCGATGACATGAGTCGAGAACTCTTATTAGATGCGAAGTTTCGTGCTTGGGTGAAAATCCGGATGATGTCAACGGTTCTCGCAGTTCTTGCTTCCGTCGTTGCTGCTCCGGCAGTGATGGGCCAAGAGCCGGTTCAGGGGCACCAGGCCGCGTCGGATATCGACGTCCGGTATTTTCACAAGAAACTGGAGCTTGCCCAACATGATCTGCAGACCGCACTCGATGCGAATCGTCGAATCCCGAACTTGAACTCGAAGTTGTCGCTGCTGCGACTGGAGAATCAAGTCACGTACGCTAAGAAACTGGTCGAGCAGGCTGGAAAACACGATGATATCGACCTGCACGAGAGCCATTTAGAATCACTTAAGAACGATCTCTCCCTCGCCGAGAAACAACTCGCGTGGGCAAAGAAGGCAAGTGAGTATGTTCGCGACGACGAGGTGAAGCGACAGGAACTCGTGGCTCAGTTGGCGCGTTTGGCGCTTGAGCGAGCAGAACAGCCTGAGGTCACGGCCGACCCAACACAGCATCTGCAGTGGCAGATCGACCGGTTGCGGTCAGAGCTGTTAGCTTTGCGGGTGGAATTCGAGCGTACACGATCGGCCCGTTAAGAACCGAGTGATTCAATGGTTCAGAAGTCGATTCAGTCGCACTGTCGGCACTGTGGTACCGACGTGGCATCGGTGGTGGGGCAACATCCCACGTTGGGTCCAGCCTGGGAAAGGACCAACGGATCGCCGCGACCACTCGGCGTCACCTGGCTGGAACACGAGCAAGCCTACAATTTCGCATTTCACGCCGGCAATGCTCGAAGCGTTTCATTGCTGATGTACCTCCAAGACGAATTGCGAGTTCCATGGCACTCGGTGACGCTTGATCCGCTCAAAAATAAGTCGGGGCCAATCTGGCATTGTCGTGTCCTTATTTCCGACGCGGGCGACGCCGAGTACTACGCCTATCAGGTTGATGGACCGATCGATGGCGCAGCTTCGCCGTGGCATTCATTCGATCCAGAAAAAGTGCTGCTCGACCCATACTCGCGAAGCATCTTCTTCCCAGCATGCTTCGATCGCGAAGCGGCCCGCTCGCCCGGATCGAATGCAGGTCGAGCGCCTCTGGGGCGGTTGGATGTGTGCCGATGTCCATTCAACTGGGGTGACGAGCAGCGCATCCGACACGGATCGGATTTAGTTATTTATGAGATGCACGTCCGTGGATTCACACAGCATCCGTCATCCAATGTTGACGCCGACAAACGTGGGACTTTTGCTGGCGTCGTCGAAAAGATTCCCTACTTGCAGGAACTGGGTGTAACGGCTGTTGAATTGATGCCAGTCTTTCAGTTCGACCCGGACGACAAAAACTATTGGGGCTACATGCCGCTCAATTTTTTCTCTCCACATCACGCCTACTCGTCTCACCAATCGTCGTGCGAGCAACACAGCCAGTTTCGCGAGATGGTACGTGAATTCCATGCGGCTGGCATCGAAGTCATCTTGGACGTCGTCTACAACCACACTTGCGAAGGGGATCACCGCGGGCCGACCTACTGTTACCGTGGTATTGACAACGATGTTTATTACGTCGCGTCAGGCGATCCCGGCTCGCCTTACGCCAACTACAGCGGAACTGGAAACACGCTCGACACTTCCCATCCGACGGTTCGTTCGCTGATCGTCGATAGTCTGCGTTACTGGGCGAAGGAAATGCACGTCGATGGATTCCGCTTCGACTTGGCTTCGGTCTTCTCAAGAGACTCTGCAGGAAACGTGAACCTGCAACAGCCACCGTTGTTTGACCAGATCGCAAGCGATCCCGACCTCGCCGACGTCCGCATGATCGCCGAACCGTGGGATGCTGCTGGTTTATATCAATTGGGCACTGCGTTTCCCGGCCAGACTTGGATGCAATGGAATGGTCGCTATCGCGATACATTGCAACGCTTCGTCCGGGGTGACTCTGGTATGGTGCCAGACCTGATGACTCGGTTGTACGGCAGTAGCGATGTGTTTCCAGACCATCCTTCGAAGTCATTCCATCCATTCCAAAGCGTCAATTACATCACGTCGCATGACGGCTCGACGCTGTACGATCTTTTGTCGTACAGCAATAGGCACAACCAAGCCAACGGCCACGACAATCAGGATGGGTCCACGGAGTATACCAACAATTGTGGCTGGGAGGGTGACACAAACGCCCCTCAGTCCGTCCTCGATTTTCGCAAACGCCAAGTCAAGAACTTCTGTTGCCTGCTCATGCTTTCGGCTGGAACGCCCATGTTTCGCATGGGTGATGAGTTCATGCACACGCAGGGCGGCAACAACAATCCCTACAACCAAGACAACGAAACAAGCTGGCTTGATTGGCGGCGGCTGGACGCAAATCAGGAAGTATTTCGCTTCTTCAAACGAATGATCGACTTTCGTAAGGCACATCCAACGCTCGGCGGCCCAATGTTCTGGCGAGAGGACATTCGTTGGCTTGGCGCCGAAAAGCCCGACGTTGACATGTCGAATGATTCCCGAGTCTTAGCTTTTCAACTGCGCTCTACACAAAATGTAGACGGGAGCGATCTTTACGTGCTGATCAACGGTTCCGCGGATTCACGTCGCTTCGCAATTCATTCGCGCGACGTTACATGGCAGAGAGTCATCGACACTTCACTGCCCAGCCCGCTGGATATTCAGTGTGACGATTCTGCGCTGAAAGTTGAGCAACACGCCTACCGGGTCAATCCAAATAGCGTCGTCGTCTTGCAGCAAATCACCCCGTCCATGGGAGGTAATCAAAAATGAAGACATATGCTTATTGGCTATTCTTGGTCGTCATGATCTCCAACGTCGCCACTGCGAGGGAATGGAATGACGCGTCAGGGAATTACAGCATATCCGCAGACATGATAGCGTTCAGCGAATCGACCGTCGTGCTCGAAAAGGCTAACCGCGACTTGGTTGCGGTACCGTTGGATCAGCTCTCGAAGTCCGACCGGGAATTCGTTGAAAGGGAAGCACAAAAAACTGAAAACGCGTCGGGAACCACTCAGATTTGGGAACTTAAGTCCGGCGTGAAGCTTCCGGGGCGACTCGTTGGATTTGACAAGCATCCTGTCGTCATCCAGCGTCGGCTGGGGAAGATTTACGTCAACGATCGTCGCTTCGAGAAAATTCCGGGCGTGTACCGTGCGATTATCCCCAAGATCGTGGAACACTTCACGGGAGAACAGTTCACCGGCAACCATGATTTTGAGGCATGGGCCAAAAAGCAAAAAGGTGAACCACGGACGTTCGAATGCGCCGGAATCATGCTTGAGCTCGAAGACGGCGACTTGTATTGCGCACCATTCTTCTTGTTTACCGACGAGGTTGTGGAAATGCTGAAGCCGGGTTGGGAACGTTGGCTGGCGGCCAAAGAGGACTACGAGGCAAAAGAAAAGGAATCATTCTTGGCGCATGCCCAGGCTGAGGCCTACCGGCAACAACAAATGCGAGTGCGGCAAATTCAGCAGTTACAACTCAATCTGCAAGCCTATGACGCTGGCGTGTTTGACCTCTGGGAAGTCACCATGGAACCGCCTCCCGGCGTCTACGGGATGCCGCTCAGTGTCGTCGTTCCTGCACGCAACAACGTCCAAGCCGCCCAGCTTGCCAAGCATCAAAACCCGAATTACGTCGTCGGCCCGATGCGAGTTGTGCCGCGCCGAAACTGAATCGGTACAGGCGTCTGGCCAGCTTTCGTTACGACGACTCCGATCTCCCACAGCAGTTGTAGCAGCCAGCGATGATTGCTCCGAACAGCCAGCCGAGGACGAAAATCTCGATGACACCGAGAATCGTTTCCCACCATGGCATGTCCCATCGCATGATCGTCGTTACATCGACACCATGCATCAGGCTGTTGAAAAAGCGAATCGCTACATTCTGCGGGACGGTCATCATCACGAAGACGCACCCCAGGTAAGAAAGGGCACTTGCGACGGCGATTGCAAAACCGAAGCGAGGAATGCTGAGTTTATTCATGACAGTTCTCTTTGCTGTTGGTCGGGTGATTCGGATGGCCGGGCATGTGCCGCATCATCAGTAAGTGGCAGCCGAGCATCAGCACCATGAACACGGTGAGTGTCACTCCCCCGCTTACGCCAAAGTAGGGAAGTACGAATACCAAAAGCATTGGCAAACCGCACCCGATCAACATGTGAAGGAAGTGTTTCATCGGTCTGGGACCCTATCTTTGAGGTGGAGGCGCTTGTTCTTTAGATGCGTGACTTCGATCGTTCTTCACCACCAATCGAAAGAATTTAACACTCTGACTGCCAAGTCGAGAAACAAGAATGCCGCAACGCTTCGTCGCCTTTCGTGACGGAAGCATTGCGGCGTTGACTGGCAGCCGGCCCGATGAAATGGCCTACTGATCTGAATGCTGGTGACCCGCATGCTCGTGATCGTGGCCCTGATGCGTTCCGGCCTTAATCAGCTTTTGGGCATTGGCAAGTGTTCCCGCCGGATCGGATTGGGCTTTCTTCGTACAGCCGTTACAGCAAAGATAGACGGGCTTTCCGTCGATCTCCAGCTTGATTGGATTTCCCATCGAACCGAGAAAGCTAGTGTTTGCAATGGCACAGTATTTTTGAGCTTCGATAGCCATTCGCTCGTCCATGGGGAGTTTGGCCAACGTTTCCGTGGAATCGCGGAGCTTCATCACCGCTTTTGCGGTCTTCTCACCATTTTTGACCGCGTCTTCCTTGCATGCTTTGCAGCACAAGAAGATCGGTTTACCTTCGATCATCACTTTCAAAGGTGTACCCATGGCTCCGAGACGGTCATAGGTCATGATGGGGCAGAAACGTTGGGCTTTGGCCAGTTTTTGGTCTTCGGCGGATAAGGCCGAAAGTGCCTCAGAGATCTTTTTCTCGTTCTTCATCATCGTTTCATGGTCGTGATTGGCCTCTCCGTGTTCATGTCCTTCATGTGCGAGACTAACGCCTGCCATCATCGCGACCATTAGCGTTGCCGTTAACTGCCGTGCAATCTTCATTCTTTTCTTCCGTTCATTTCGAGCAAGAGCGATCTATGTACCAGCAAGCTGCAACGGCCACTCACCGTCGCTGGGACTGAAGTTGGCATCGCTGGAAAATCGGTCGACGGTTTAGATGCATCTGCCGCCCGATCCTTCACGAAAATCGAGCATTTTTTTGTCGACGCTGGAACCGAAAATTCACGTTGAAAGCATGGCTGCTATCAAAACAGTAGATGCCGTTCGGACGGGTGCCGACATCGTTTTACCATCCCGAAATTGCCCGCATACCCGCTGCAGTCGCTGACGCCCAGTAACGCTGAACGCCAAGGTCAACCAGCACAATTGGAGCTTTGGGGGCAGGGACCTTCGCTGGCCGAGTCTTCGTAATTGCCACTCTGGGGTTGTCTCTGTACGCGACAACTTCAACCCCTTTTCTGAAACTTCGTAGATACCTTTATCGCCACGAAAACAGTTTATACCGCGAAGAATTCGAATCGCCTCTGCATCAAATAGCCATCGCGGTGTCACGAAAACCGATTTGTGATCGAAGCGGCGCGTTGCCGACGCGGTGCGTGACCTGCAAAGTAAATGCCAGAAGCGGGAGAGAAAAATGTCGCGTAGAAAATTGAATCAGTGTGTTCTTTGTATTGCCGTTGCGATGATCGCCGGTTTGACGATGGTGCAGAGTGCGGACGCACAACAGCGACCTCGCAGCATCGTTGAACGAAAGCAGCATCCCGGAAAGGGTTTTTGGGAAAATCAGCGCGCGTCGCGGAGTATCCAGCACGCGCGTGACTACTCTCGCGACCTGTATCGCTATTCTCGCGATGCTCAAGTCGTCAGCCCGGAGGTCGCGAAGGCTGAGTCTGTGGAGTTGGGTCGTAACATCGAAATGGCTCAAAAGGAATTGGCCGCGGTCGGCAAGCAGCATGAGGGTGACAAGCAGGTGCTAGCTTCGCTCGATTCGATCAATCAGCACATAGCCAAGGCGGCTGCGGTGCACAAAACACTGCACGAGGAGTGCTGCAAAGACTCACCCGACGGTGGCATCACGATGCACTGCTGCAGCGAGATTACCAAGGAGCTTGAAAAGGCTGCCGCGGAACACGCGGCCTTACTGCGAACGCTCGATCAGCGATCGAAAGCTGCGCCGGCTGAGAATAAGTAGCATGACGCCCTCAAGTCGCGATGCGCGGTTGGCACAGCCAATCCGCGCATCCGTCATCTGGCCTGAGCATCATCAATCTGATGCTATTGACCAAACTCAAACCATTTCCGACCGCAAAAGCGAATCAACGCGACGGCTCGTAAACGCTTTTCACCGGCGGCGATCATATTCATCATGTGATTGCAGCCCGGTTTTCGCGAATTCGCGAAGAAACGGATGTCCAAATGCATCCAATTGATCAACCGTCGGCAGAAACACTTATAGAGGATATTTCCATGCGAACCATAGATTTCTCGAAGCCTTCGTTGGCGTTAGCGCTCGCCGCGATACTTTTTCTCAGCGGTGGGGCGCATGCGACGGGACAAAACGTTCCAAACCAGAGTGATCCGGATGCCTCCAAGAGTCATGCCGGGCACAACACGCCGGCTGAGATCTCGCTAGCGGATCAACTTAGCGCGCTGCAAACCAAAGTTGCCGCGTTGGAAGCAGCGCTAAAGCAGAACCATCAGGCAACTGCTTCACCATCGGACGCCGGTGGGACAGGCATGCAGATGGGGTCGATGAGCAACAAGCCGATGGGCATGGGAATGATGTCTGGGAAGGGCGGCCAAAGCATGGCGGGAATGAATTCCGGTGGCCAAGGCATGGGTGGAATGAATTCCGGCGGACAGGGCATGCGTGGAATGGGCATGGGAATGATGTCTGGCATGGGCGACATGAATATGGGCGGCGCGTCGGGGCAAGGCATGGGCGGCATGGGTATGGATGGCATGAAAATGATGGGCGGTGGCATGGAAATGATGGGCCGGATGCAGGGCATGTCTTCCATGCAAATGACGACGACGCTGCCTGGCTTCCCCGGCGCCTCACATATCTACCACGTAGGTTCGACGAACTTTTTTCTCGACCACCCGCAGCACATCTCGCTCTCGCAGGAGCAACAGACCAAACTGAATCAGATCAAGAAGCAATCCTTATTGGACCAGGCCACTATCGACCGCTGGATCGACGCTGGCGAACAGGAATTGTGGGTACTCACCAGTGCCGATGCTCCTAACGCGACGGAGATCAAAGCCAAAGTGCGCGAAATCGAGAAGTTGCGCGGCGACAAACGAATCTCCTTCATTCAGGCGGTCGGAGAGGCCGCTCGAGTGTTAACAGACGAGCAACGTCAGGTTTTGGTAGGGCAACTTCCTGTGCAACATACGGTCGACCAACCTTAATCATCAAAACTCGAGTTGAGATGGCAATGGAGTGGCGAAGGACTGCGTCACTCAGCGAGCCACTAACTTCGCCAAACGACGATGATGCCCTTGTGTTGATTTGAAGCGGTGACGCACTGTGTATGTTGCCTACCGTGACTTAATGGTGGTCCATTCAGTACGGGGGATGGACGCCCGATGGAATAACTCCCATGGACACCGTGTCGGTCACCATCGTCGCATTCGGGATCATGCTTTTCAGTCTTGTGTCGGCACGACTTCGAGATAGTATCTTTACGCCGCCGATGGTGTTCGTTCTGTTTGGCTTGATGGTTGGCGATGTCGGCCTGCGACTCTTCTCGTTTCACTTCGAGAATGAGGCGATTCACTTGCTTGCTGAATTGACTTTGATCCTCGTGCTGTTTACCGATGCATCGCGGATTGACCTGCGGTTGTTGTGTCGGGAACACGATCTTCCCATACGGTTATTAACGATTGGACTACCGATTTCAATTGCGGTGGGAACTGTGTTTGCGTGGTGGTTGTTCGAGGATTTTGGGATTTGGCAGGCCGCAGTCTTGGCAACCATCGTAGCGCCAACGGATGCTGCGCTGGCCCACGCCTTTGTTGCCAACAAACTTGTTCCGGCTCGGATACGCCAATCAATCAGTGTGGAGAGTGGCCTGAATGACGGCCTCTGCTTACCTCTCTTTCTCGTGTTCATTTGCGGCGCGCGGTTGGCGGAGCATCCTGAAACGACGGGGTACTGGGCTCGCTTTGCAGCATTGCAGATCAGCCTGGGTCCGCTGGTGGGAATTGGGGTCGGCTATCTGGGTGGCAACCTGATCGAGCGTGCGGCGCAGCGTCATTGGATTAGCCATTCATTCCTGGAGCTCACCACGCTTGCCTTGGCGCTGGTTGCCTATGGTGCGGCGGAACTAGTCGGAGGCAACGGGTTTATCGCAGCCTTCTGCGCTGGACTGACCGTCGGAACGGTCTCGAAAGCAATTTGTAGAGCCATTCACGAGTTTGCCGAGGCGGAGGGGCAGTTGCTAACGCTGCTTATCTTCTTTGTACTCGGCGCAGTACTCGTACCAGGAGCGATCCACGACGTTTCGCTGATGAGTGTTATTTATGCGATCTTCGCGTTGTCGGTCATGCGTATTTTGCCAGTGGCGATCGCGCTGGCTGGCACGCGACTGCGTCATAACACGCGTTGGCTGATCGGTTGGTTTGGACCACGTGGGGTGGCATCCATTGTGTTTGCGATGATCTTGCTGGAAGAATATGCCGTGCCAGCACAACAGGAGATCTTTGCCGTGGCTCTGCTCACGGTCATGCTCAGTGTCTTTTGTCATGGGCTTACATCCAATCCTTTGGCGAAGCTGTATGCTCGTCGGATGGAGTCTTCCCGGCATGCGGCTGACGCTGCGGAACATAGGCCGGTCACTGAGATGCCGTTTCGTGGCCTGTGACTCATGTTCGCGTACGAGCGAGTCGTCGATGAACAAGCCATATCAGCGCAGGTGGAATTACCAGCCATTGCAGAATGGGTGAGAGCCCGATGCCAAAGACTATCGGCATCAGCGGCCCATACTCCCACGTCTTGGCGACTGCCGTATTATGCCACTCGCTGTAGATGGTGTAACTCAGTCCGATCAATGTAAACACCGTAGCAGCGAGTAAACGAGGTTCGCGAAGCCAGTGACGCGTCCGGAAAGCCAGGCAAGTTAGCCAAAACGCAGCCAGCAGGATCATCATGTCTCCCACCGTGCAGTGCAGACGAGTCCAAATAACGTACCACGCTCCTTGAGAGTGGTCCGCATAAAGCGGCGAGTGCAGAAACTCCCAAGTGCCGTTCAACAGACCACCCCAACACACCAGCGTCACCTCTGGCGCTCTCGCCCATTTCAAGATATTGCTCCTCGCTTGCTTGCTGTTCCTGCACCTGATGGTCAGCTGACCTTCAGTATAGAACTCAAAATGCGAGAAAAATCACATGTGTACGCGAAGAATCGCTGCTGAACCTGCATCCAACACGGCAACGGGAGTCTTTTTGATTGGATGGCCCGGTCCGCAACTGAGACCGTTTCGCTACAGGAGTCATCAAAATGGAAAGCCGAACTGTCGATGACATTTTTCAAGATGCAATCGGTCGTCTCGATCGAGCGGCCGAATATGCTGACCTGGATGGCGAAGCACTGGAGCGACTACGGTATCCCAAAGCCATGCTACAGGTTTCGATCCCCGTTCGCATGGACGATGGCTCGCTAAAAATCTTCCAGGGCTATCGAGTTCGTCACGACGATACACGCGGGCCCACCAAAGGCGGGATTCGCTTCCACCCCAATGTACATCCAGGCGAAGTGAAGGCCCTTGCCTTCTGGATGACTTGTAAGTGCGCGGTTGCCGGCATTCCATTCGGGGGCGGAAAAGGTGGCGTGATCGTTGATCCTAAGCAACTCTCGCGAATGGAGTTGGAACGACTCAGTCGTGGATTCATCGAACAAGTCGCCGACTTCATCGGGCCCGAAACGGATGTTCCCGCCCCGGACGTCTACACCAACCCGATGATCATGGGCTGGATGATGGACGAGTATTCCAAGATTCGTCGGCGACGGACACCTGACGTCATTACGGGTAAGCCCATTCCACTGGGCGGAAGCCTCGGACGCGACGATGCGACTGGGCGCGGCGCTTATTACTGCATCAAAGAACTTGAACGGCGTAGGGCTTGGAAGCCGGCGGATATTCGTGTGGCTATCCAGGGATTTGGCAATGCGGGCCAACATGTGGCCCGTCTCTTGCATAACGACGCCTACCGAATCGTGGCGATCAGTGATTCACGAGGTGGCATTTTCCGGGAACAAGGTCTTGATATTCCCCGTGCGATTGAACTTAAGAACCAGCGAGCTTCCGTTTCAGACGTGTATCCCGCTCGCAGTGTTTGCGATTGTCCTATCTGCGGTTGCACTGAATGTCATTGCAATCCACAGGATTCCGCCATCGGCGATGTGATCAGCAACGCAGAGCTGCTGGAGCTCGATGTCGACGTACTGATTCCCGCCGCATTGGAGAACCAGATAACGACCGACAATGTGGAGCGTATCCCAGCGTCCATTGTGGTCGAGGTCGCCAACGGTCCGACCTCCAGTGACGCCGACGAATCGTTCGCCAGGAAGGGGACGCTTGTCGTGCCAGACATTCTTGCCAACTCAGGCGGAGTCACGGTCAGTTACTTTGAATGGACCCAGAATCGAAGTGGCTACTATTGGACAGAAAACGAAGTGCACGAGAGACTGCGGACCATCATGGTGCGCGAGTTCAATACGATTTACGACCTGATGACGGAAAAGCAGATCGACATGCGGACGGCCGCTTACACGCACGCCCTGAATCGATTGAGCGACGCGATTGAGGCTCAAGGGACGAGCCGGTTCTTTTCCAACCACATCGCGCATACCCCCAAGGAAACGCCAACAACATGACTTATGTTTCCAAAGCACTTGTTGTTTCGCTCGCGGCTGCTGTCATCGCCATCTTAGCGCCAGCCACCTTGCCTGCGCACGCTCAGGTGTCACCCGAAGAGCACGCTAAGCATCATCCTGAGCAGGCGCGGGGAGGGGGCCCTCAGGGCGCCGGCGAACAAGGTGGCGGCATGATGGGCGGAGGCATGGGAGGCATGATGGGTGGAGAAAGGGGCGGGATGATGGGGGGCGGCATGGGCGGCATGGGAGGCATGATGGAAAAGATGGGCGCGCCCAAGCCCAAGGAGTTGTATCCCAAGCTGATGGACCTTCCCGACCTGCCGATGGAAGAGCGAACGAAAATCCAACAGGAAGCTCATCAGCGGATGATGGATGGAACGACGCTCCTGTCCAGCGGACTCGATGAATTGGCGCTCGCTGCCAGTACCGATGACTTTCAAACGATGCAGAACGCGACAGCCAAAATGCGCGAAGGGCTGGCTCAATTCGAGAGCGGTCTTGCCGCGCATCGGGCGATTGCTGAGGGCAAAGAGCCGCGCAATGTAGCGATCCAGTGGTTTCGACGGGAGATGAATCTGCTGCCAGTGGCGCGAGCCGAACCCGATTTTCGGTTGCTGGGAATGTCGGCGTTCCACACTGCGATCATGGTCGTGTTGGTTGCTTTTGCAGCTGCAATGATCTGGATGTACTTCTTCAAGATGAAGCGGGCTACCGAGCTGATGAAGCAATTGGCGGCCGCAAGTCCGTCCGGTGATACGCCCATCGTTGCTCCGGCCGGACAACCTGCTTCACCATCGCCAGCGGCAGTCGCCACGCCGCGAACATCCGCAGCAGTTGCAGCCGCGCCAGGAACCAGTCAAAGTGCTGCCGCCGAGCACGACTGTTGCAGCGATTCCGATGTCTCTTGTGATGACGAATCGGTCGTCGAAGGGACTGGTATTTCCACGGGCCTTTTACGAGTCGCCAAGCGGAAGTTGTGTCGTTTAAGAGTAGCAAGGATCTTTCAGGAAACAGATGACGTCAAAACGTTTCGGTTGGTCGCCTGCCACGGGGGCGCACTTCCCTTTAGTTATCTGCCGGGACAATTCCTGACGCTCACGCTGCCGGCAGGTGAGAAGCCGATTCGCCGCAGCTACACGATTTCTTCCTCGCCAACGCAAGGTTTCTACTGTGAGATCTCGGTTAAGCGCGAAGATCAAGGCGCGGGATCGCGTTACTTGCATGACCACGTCAAAGAAGGCGACACCCTAGAAGCGCAGGCGCCCAGCGGAAAGTTCATCTTTACCGGAAGCGAAGCCAACAGCATTGTGCTGATCGCCGGAGGCGTGGGAATCACACCGATGATGAGTATCACGCGCGCCCTGACCGACATGGGATGGCAGGGTGACATCTATTTTATCGCCGCTTGCCGTGACACCAAGCATTTTATTTTTCAAGAAGAACTAAGGCGACTCCAGGAGCGAAACGCCAACTTGCACGTGTTTGTTGCGATGAGTCGAATGAAGGATTCGGTCGACGGATACTTTGCTGGTCGTCTGACCAAGGAGCGACTGGCCGAGTGGGTGCCGGACATTGCGTCGAAATGGGTCCATTTGTGCGGCGCTCCCCCGATGATGGATGCGATCAAGCAAATGCTTGTCGATCTTGATGTCCCGACAGACAGAATCCACACCGAGAACTTCGGCTCTCAACAGAAGCCGCATGTCAAAGCCGCCCAACGAGAACAGGCAGCCGAGACAGCGGATGCGACACGAGCTGCGTCTCCAGTTGCCGCCGCCGTTACGTTCGCAGCGTCAGGCAAATCGACGCCGCTGCAGCCGGACGAAACAGTTCTGGAAGCGGCGGAGCGTGAGGGTGTCGACATTGACTATTCCTGTCGCGTTGGAATGTGCGGAGTTTGCCGAGTCAAATTGTTAGCGGGAAACGTCTCGATGGAAGTCGACTACGGTCTGGAACCCGAAGACAAAGCGGCCGGAATGATTCTGGCCTGCCAGGCAAAATCGACGGAAGACGTTACCGTGGAGGCGTGACATGAAAGAAAAGGAACGCCTCATTGTTGCCGGCCTGGTGATATTGATGCTCGTGCTCTGGCTCGGGTTTCCGTTTCACCAGTCGCCACGGTTTGCCGGCAGCTTGTGGGGCGGTATTCTCGGCATCACCGGCGCGGTTCTGATGCTTTTCCCACTGTTCTATGTCTTCATCAAACGCATCAAGCCGCTGAAAAAGAAGATCACCCAGTATGTTTCGATGCGAACGCTATTGGCCTGGCATATCTATGCCGGCGTGCTCGGCCCGATCTTGGTGGTGATCCACAGCGGGCACAAATACGAAAGTCCGCTAGGCATCGCATTGACCGCCATGACGCTGCTGGTTGTGGTCAGCGGGTTCGTGGGCCGCTACCTGATGAACCAGTTTTCGCAGGAGATTCGAGAGAAAAAAGCGTTGCTTGAGTTGCTACAAACGGCTTACCGCCAGGCAACCAATGATCTCGCCGCCGCGCCCGAACACGCCGAAGCAATCAGAACCATTTCGGGCTTTTTTAGTCGACTGCTGGCTAGCTTGTTTCTCCGTGACACAGTCACGGAATCCGCCATAACAACGACGGTGCCTTCGCCACCGGGGGTCTTGTTGCGGCTTTCGGAGTCTATCGCCGATGTGGAGTACTCGATCAAGACGCACGAAAACTTCAAAATCTGGTTCGGCAAGTGGCTCAAGTTTCACATCGTGATCTCGATCATTCTCTACGTGCTGATGGCGCTGCACATCTGGGCAGCGATTCACTTTGGGTTGAGGTGGATATGAGCCGCAGTCAACGGCCGCAAAGGCATTGGGGGATTCACCACGGACGTTGGGCAGCGATCCCGTTGGGATTCGTTCTGGTATGGCTGATCACCCCTGCCGAATCCTCATGGAAACAGGCGGCAACCTGGCAGCGACTGGCGGAACCAGGCTCTCTTTCGGCTTCCCACGCGCACCTGGAAAATAATTGCGCGGCCTGCCACACATCGGTCACCGGTGTCGAGACGTCCAAGTGCATCGCCTGCCACGCAAATAACGAATCCTTATTGCAGCGACAGCCGACGTCATTCCATGCCAGTATCAGCAGTTGTACCGAGTGCCATTTGGAGCACCGGGGATGGGGCGAGCGGCCGACAAACATGGATCACGAGGCGTTAGCAGACATCGGTATGCGACAACTCATGCAAGGTGCTGGCGACACGGAGAACCATGGTCTGGGTGCTCAATTAGATTCTTGGAGCGATCGCGGCGCTGCGCCGCACATGCATATCAGCCTCAAAGAGGCAACTCTGAACTGTGCGACGTGCCACGCAAACGACGATCGCCATTTCCAGTTATTCGGTCACGATTGTGCTCAATGCCATGCAACGGACCGCTGGACGATTCCCGAGTTCCAACATCCCTCTGCAACCTCCAAAGATTGTGCCCAGTGTCACCAAGCGCCGCCGAGTCACTACATGATGCATTTCAAGATGATTTCGGCGCGTGTTGCCGGCAAGCCGCACGCCCGTGTCGACCAATGCTTCCAGTGTCACCAAACCACCTCGTGGAACGACATTCTGGGCGCCGGCTTGTACAAGCACCACTAGCGAAATGAAGCTTCAAGTGTTGGAATCTGCTGACTGCCATTCGCGCTCTGTACCACGAATCCTGGACATTGGCGGGGAGGGTCGATATGCGCATGCGTGGAACCTCAATCCCAGTTCAGTTCGCACCCTTGGAAGTCAACGGGGATCGGCGATTCCGCGGCACATCCTGGGCCGCGCGGATCAAATCCCTCTGCCCGACAATTGCGTCCAGCTGGTTATCTGCGAACGGACTCCGTTGCGAAACGACGCTTACCTTGAAATCAAACGCGTGGTTGCGCCCGACGGGTTCGTTTTACTTCGTCACGCCCTGCCGCCGTGTGATGATCCGCATCGGTTAGCGTACGGATTTTTCCCGCATCAAATACACCAGCATACTTTCATGCTCGTAAACGTTTGTCTTCAGGAAACGCTGTTCTACAACGGCTGCCGCGAGGGAGTGATCCAGTACGGTGGGAGCCGGTGTTATGGTGGCTGAAGTATGCGGCTGCTGCGGTAAGCCGCCGGGCGAATGCACGTGTTGGGAGTTCCCTGGCTGGGGAACGGTTGAGAACATCGTCGATATCTCGATTGACGCAGTAGAGTCCAGTCAGGAAAAAACGGCTCGGCTGGGGACCTGGCGGGCAACGGCGATTTGTGGCAACGACATCACGTCCAGTTGCTTGTACGTCTCCGCACTGGCAGCGCTCTACGCGGGACCTCTGGCCCCGCTGGCGTTGTTGCTCGTTGCCGGCGTACTTTACCTGTTCCGAGGAATCTACGCGGAAGTCGGAAGCGCGTTGCCGCTCAACGGAGGAGCCTACAACGTTTTACTCAACACCACAACGAAGGGCCGAGCCGCCTTAGCAGCCTGTTTGACGTTACTCTCGTATATCGCGACAGCAGTGATCAGCGGCACCGAGGCGATGAGTTATGCGGCTGAACTGTTCACAGGGCTAAATGTTATCTGGGCGACGGTCGTGCTGCTTGGCGCGTTCGCGCTGCTGAATATCCTGGGCATCTCCGATTCAGCCACCGTCGCGCTGGCGATTTTCATTTTCCACCTCTTCACGTTAACGGTCCTGATGCTGATCGGAGTTGCCGCGCTGGTTTCGGATTCGACCGTTTTTGTAGACAACCTGACGACACCGATCCACCAATGGCCGACGCCACGATTCGGGTCGTTTGCCGTGCCCGTCGCCCTGTTCTTCGGGTTCTCAGCGGCCATGCTCGGCATCAGTGGCTTCGAGAGTTCGGCAAACTACATCGAGGAGCAGCAACCAGGTGTGTTTCCCAAGACTCTTCGCAACATGTGGATTGCGGTGGCAATTTTCAATCCGGCCATCAGCTTCCTGTCGTTCGCGCTGCTGCCGATGGGCGACATTGCTACACATAAAGAAGCCCTGTTATCGGAAATGGGCAGCCGGGGCGTGATCAGCGTTGGGGGCCTAGCATCGGACGCATTACTGCCGTGGTTCGTCGCGGGCTGGATCAGCGTCGATGCCGTCGTCGTGCTTTCAGGAGCAGTGCTGACCAGCTACGTCGGCGTCACGGGCCTTGTGCGACGAATGAGTATGGATTTGTGCCTGCCGCAATTCTTGTTGCAAACCAATCAATGGCGCGGCACAAATCATTGGATCGTCGTGTCATTTTTCCTGCTGTGTTGCTCCATCCTGCTGATCACGTCAGGCAGAATCGAAATGCTGGCAGGCGTCTACACACTGTCTTTTCTGGCGGTGATGGCCTTGTTCGCGGTCGGGAACCTCTTGTTGAAACGGAAGCATCCGGAGCTGAGTCGCTCTTCCCGTGCAAGTACAACGGCAATTGTTGTCGCGTTGGTCGGTGTGTCGGCCGCTCTGGTCGGCAATGTGTTTCTGGATCCGGAATACGTCCGTGTATTCGCAGTTTACTTCTTTGCCACAGTTGCTTTGGTGGCGGTCGCATTCTTCCGCAGTAAGTTGCTGACCTGGGGCCTCAGGACTTCAGCGGCGCTGTGCCGGCTTCCCGTTCTGCGTCAGTCCAAGGTCCAAACTTTGATCGCATCCCTTCTCCAGGAAGTCCAATGCCGATCCATTATTTTTGTTGCCTCGGAAGGCACGGTGGACGATTTGGCGAGCTGGGGTGGTGTGCGGATCGTGGCATGATCATCCTCGCTTGCTGATGACCACTACGAGATTGGATTTGTCCGAGCCAGAATGCCAAAACGCTCTCACTAACTGGACAGGATAGGAATAGAGAAACGGTTGGCGGCATTTGCCGTCTACCGTTTCTCCTAATTACCAAGCTTACAGCTCTTCGCGTTACCGCATTGCTTCGATATCGAACTCTTTTCCGCAGCACGGCGACTTGATCTTGCAGCAGTATGCCTTTTTGGCACAGCACGTAGGTTTTGACTCATATCGATCGGCTGCGAACGATACGAGTTCCACTTCTGTAAGGTCCCGCTCCTCCAAGTCCGCCGTTGCCTCTTTACCACAACAGGTCGACCTGATCTTGCAACAATAGGCCCGCTTGGCACAGCATGTGTTGCTGGCCACATCCTCCGCGTCCGCGACGCTTCCATCGGAGCCGGTGTAGGCAATTTCCATCAGCATCGTCTTTCCGCAGCACGGCATCTTCACGGTGCAGCAGTAGGCCCGCTTGTCGCAGCAGGTTGGCTGGGCAGCCTCATCGCTGACAAACGAAAGCGGGATAATCTCTGTCTCCACAGTCTTGTCGTTGTCGCAGCATCGTGCCTTGACGGTGCAACAGTATGCCTTCTTGGCACAGCAGGTCGGCCCGGCCGAAGCTTCATCATCGGCAAAGGCACGGATCGACAGCACGGCTCCGGCCGGCACAAGGAGAAGGCTGGCCAACGCCAATACGCTTCGCCTTGCTAGAAAACGCTTTGCAAACATTTCTGAGACTCCCGAGGGGAAAGGGGGGACTGCCTAAAAGCTGGCAGTTCTGGGGATTTAGATGCGTCACCCCGCAGGCCCCTTCGGAGAATATTGACAGAAATAGGCAAAATTCGGACGCGCGGTCTTGATGCGTCGGGCGGCTTCGGCACGTACGGGAATCAGAACACTGCTTGATACCCCAAGGGGGTATCGATTATCCTATTAGTTGACGGCGTCACCGACTAGACGTGCGTATTTGGACCATTGAGGGCCAGACGCAGGTTTACCCAAGTCGCAGCAGGGACGATTCCCTGACCTAGCCTGGAGACCGCGATCCAGGTGATGCGTTATCATCCTCCGGACCAGCGAACTGATGCCGAATTACCGTGTTGTAGATCCATTTGTCCCTTCGGCGTAATGTTCGGGGGGATACCGTGTCGAGTTCACAAGGCCAAACCACCGAGGATCAGACGACCGAGAACTCCTCGATCCACGTCGAAGATTGTGTACGACGCGCGATCAAGGGGGACGGTCCAGCCTTTCAGGAGATTTACAAGCTTTGCAGCCCGCGAGTGTACGGGCTCATGACTCGGATGGTCGGTCGCCAGAATGCCGACGATCTTACGCAGCAAGTTTTCATGCAGGTGTTCCGTAAACTGGAGCAGTTCTCGGGCGACTCAAAGTTGGAGACGTGGATCTATCGGCTTGCCGTAAATGAAGCGCTTCAGTATTTGCGGCGTGAGAAGCGTCGCAAGGCTCACCCACTCGATTTTGAACCGGAGGACGGCTCGACCAGTCGGGTGGAGACTAGCGAACTCGTTGAACGATTGCGAAAAGCGATCAAGCAACTTGACCCAGAACTGTGCGCGGTCATCACGTTGAAAGAAGACGCAGGCTTGTCTTACCGGGAGATCGCGGAGGCGGTCGGCATTCCAGAAGGAACGGTTGGCTCGAGGCTGAATCGGGCACGAGCTGAGCTGAGGAAGTTACTAGAATAGGCAAGTTCGAATAGACATCACTGACATTTGGCGAACCTGAAATGAAATACTCTTGCCTCCTCGCGTTTGCGATCATTCTTTCGACTGCACAGCCAGGTAACTGTTTGGCAGAGGACGACTCATCGGACGTTTATTCGCGACGGGTCATTCCGTTGTTGCGAGCACCGGGCGGATCGAGTTGCCAGGAGTGTCACTTTTCGGGAATCGAACTGAGCGACTTTTTAACCGGCGATGAATCGAAGACCTTTGCGCGACTTCGAGATTCGGGATGGATCGATCTTCGTCAGCCGCAGCAGTCCAAATTGCTTACCTTTATCAATCGCCATAGCAAGGGCACGTCACCCGCGATCAAGAAACTGCGTCAACAAGAGCGAGAAGCACTCGCCAGTTGGATTGCGGCCGCTGCAAAGAACTCGAAGTTGGCATCGGCGAAATCCGCAGGTGATATTGGGATCGAATTGGACGCTGAATTGGTTCGGCATTTGCGAAGCGATCGGATCCTTGAACGATTTACCGAGAACATCTGGTCGGAGATGGGAAGGTGTATCAACTGTCACTCGCCCGAGCGCAACGAGAAACAGGTGAAGGAACATGGTGAGCAGATGTCGTGGATCGTGCCTCACGATCCGGAGGCCACCCTCAACTATTTGCGTGAGAGCGGGTTAATTGATCTTAGTGAACCCGATCAGAGCGAAATCCGGACGAAGCCAACCGGTTTGGTTGATCACGGTGGAGGCCCAAAATTCCCGATCGGAAGTCTTTCCGACAAACGGTTTGTAGAATTCCTGCGTGATTACGCCAAGATCGTCAACGACGAGTATTCATCCAGCGAGCAACTTCCCAAGCCGAGTTCCATCAGACTTCACGCAACCGAGAACTTTCTGCGGCTGACGGATCTTCCGACCAAGTGGGCAGACAAGCTGATGCGGGTCGATCTCTATGGTCTCACTGATGCGGGATGGAGCGATCATCGCATCGCAACGGCGGAGAGCTGGGTCAATGGGAAGCAGAGTGTTTGGCAAGGAATCATGAGTACCGTCTCGAGTCGAGACCAGCATCCGCTCCAAGAGCTGCCTGCGGGGTCCTATCTGGCGAAGGTATACGTCGATCAAGCAGAGCGAATGCGAGCGGATCCGGATGCGACGTTTGCAGAAAGCGACTTCGTTGGATCCATGGAATTCGACGGCGACTGGAAACTGGGATGGCGCGAACCGAAGATCGTTGATTCCAGGCAGATGAAGGATAAGTAAATTCCGCGGAATCGGCAGCACGTTAGTTGGTCGGACAACCAACTGTTCGGTCAATTTGAGCGATCGTGCCGGCAAGGGTCGCTTGGATTCGGGCAAGCTGCGTTTCAAACATCAGCAGCTCGCGATAGGTTTCAATCAAAGAGAAAAAGTCGGCCCGTTTGCCTCGATAGTCTGAGATCGCGAGCTTAAGGGTGTCTTCCGTGCGAGGAATAATACGACTCTCGTAAATGGACCGCTGCTCAATGAGGGCGTCGGCCTGGGCGACAAGACGGCGAACTTTTCCATAGAGTGAATCACGTTCCGCTTCCAGACGCTGCGCCGTGCTTGACCTGCGATTGGCGGCTTCTCGAATTCCCGCCGAAATCTTGTCTCGCCAGATAGGCAAGGTCGTACCGAATGTAAAGCTGATGTTGTCGTGACCGTTGGCGACTGGACTGATGACATCATGGTCATCACTGACCAACCCCCAGTGCATGCCGACCGTAAAGTCTGGATATTGCTGCAAGCAGGCAAGTCTCTCTTTGCTACGATCTCTGGCGATTTCTGCGGCAAGCCCTTGAAGTGATGGGTTGCACTGCTCGAGGAGTGCAATGAGAGCTTCGAGCTCCTCCGTAGAATTTGCAATCTCCAATGTATCGCTCGTTTCGGGCCTCATATTGACCGGCTGCTGCAGTAAAGCAGCCAGGTCGGCTTGGGCAACCTGTTTTTGTTTGCGCAAGGTGACGAGCTGATCATCAATGCGATCCGCTTCTAGTTGAGCCCGCAAAACGTCTTGCTGGGTGCCACCGCTCCGGTAGCGAGCTTCCGCTACCTCCGTCAGGTCATCGACCAGTTCACGTGTCTCTTCGATGATTTCAATCGCTCGTCCGGCAAACCAGATCTCGTAGTACGCCAATCTCACCGACTCGGTGATCTCCCGCTCAATCGAATCGACCTCGGCCTGGGCCATTCGCACTTCCTGGCTAGCAATGGTCGCTTTCGTTTGAAGCTTTTGGGGAAACGGGATCTGCTGGCTCAGATTCATTTGGTTTCCGATACGGCCGGCGGCCGTCTGCAGGGCTTGGTCATGGATCGGCCAGAACGTATTGCTGAACATGGGATCCGGTAACGCACGAGCCTGAGGAATCACGTTCACGGCGGCCGAGACGCGCTGACGAGCGGCGAGAATCTTGGGGTGTCTCGACAACGCGATTCCCACGAAGTAGTCGACCGGCTGCCCGGCTGTATCGTTTATGGAAGGTGTGGGAAGCGATTGGGCGCCCTCAACAACCTGAACGGTCGCTACAGGCGTCGTTTGCGCTGCATCTTCAATGTCAAGCATTAGGCTGCCATCCAGATGGCTTGCCTGGTTCGCATGTGTGGCCCGTTCAGTTTCCTTGGGTCCGGGCGGATCGAGACGCAGCAGATCGCCGAGCATCTGACCGTCGGTCGGGTCATCGGGTCCACCAACGCCCGAAGCCAGCTTGACCCGGGGATTCTCTATCGCTTTACCCATCACTTGACTGGGGAGTTCGGATTGTGAGTCCGCTGAAGGTAGGGTCACTATTCCGGCTTCAGATGCCCCCAAAGCGGATTGAGCCGCCCCATGGTGCTGCACTCTGGACGCATTGATAGCAGAATTAGTAGCACAGCCAGAAACCGCGACCATGGCGGTCACGACCAATAGAATCTGCGTGTAATCCTTTCCTGCTGTGACTGATGGGCGCCATTCCATGGCGAAATTCCTCGGGCAAACTAAAATTTTGTGGGTTGGACTAGGAGCAAGAGATTTCCACTTGAACTTTCCGGCTCGATTTCCGATATAGATTGCATACCGTACCTGGGTATTCATTCGGACGATTTCCTTGCACAACTCCCCTTTAACTCGCACCGTCCTCAATCTTTGCCTGGTCGCCGTGATGGCGATTCAGCCGGTGGCGTTTGCGACCGCACAGGGAACTTGCCGCAAAGCACGACCAAACAGTGCAGCGCTGAAGTGTTCATCCTGCCACTGCTGTGACGTCAGCGGTGAGCACGAACTATGCGGTTGTTGTGGGGGATTAGATGGCGAAGCATGCTGCGGTGATTCCGGGAATCAGGCGAAAGTTCAAGCCGATGAACCGTTAGTGGATCCAACGTTTGGCGAGATTTCGCCTGTCGTGCCGGTTGCCAATGATGAGTGTCCGCCGCCGACCGAGATGTCAGACCAGGGGCAGTTCACGGGCTGTCTTTGCGGTCTACGTTCGGAGCCGGCCGTTCCTTCCCCGGTTCGTGTCCCAGCCGAGGAATTGCGAGAAACCCTACTGATCGCATTCCTGAGCGACAGCGATTTGGCGGGCCACGTTTCCGTTCAGTCACCGCGATCTTTCTTTGGTTTCGGCACTGGCTCGCTCACGCCGCATTTCTCTCAACGCAATCTGTGCGTTTGGCGGTTGTAGCGATAACACATGGGAATGCTGCGCTTATCGCGGCACCCCTTCTTTGACCAACGTTGATGGTTGGTGCTCCCGCGGCAGACTGCTTTTTCAGGCTGCTGTACGTTCCATCCGTTACACGTTTCCACCATTGCCTTGAGCCATGGCTTTGACGTGATGATACGGCGCATGCCGGTCATTGCACGTTGCCACGCGCGACACGATGACGAATCCGTCTGCGTAGCGACAACCTGCCTTTGGACTTCCCCTCAGAATCGGGAACGGAATGATGAAAAAGGATGAAGAATCAAAACCGCAAGTCGCGCCTGCTGATGAGGCAGTAACTCCATCGGCGACAGACAGCTCCAAAGAAGACAACGTCACCGTCAACGAGGAGGTAACCGTTGATGAATCGAGCAATGCTTCGGTCGGAAAACCAAGCGAGCCACCGGTATCAACTTCGACTGAAGTCGCATTGAGCGAGCGGCGCGACGAGCGTACCTTTGCGTGGTTGATTCGCACAGGAGTTCAAGCTGCTACCGTGCTGATCGTTGTCGGACTCAGCTTTTTCATGCTCGGTGTGGCCCAGCGGACGCAGTGGTTGACCGCTGATGGATTTTCTAGCGGTGATGGAGCCAATTCGGAGGGTACAGGCAGTGCCGGACCAACTCGCTACATCTGCCCCATGATGTGTACGCCGCCGTCGACCGAACCTGGGCGGTGCCCGGTTTGCGCAATGGAACTGGTGCCGGCAACCGGCGGCGGAGGAGGTGACGGGATTTCGATAACAATCGAATCAGCCGCCAGAAGGCTGGTAGGAATCCAAACCGCCATGAGCAAGACAGAAAATGTAAATCGAACGATTCGCACCATCGGCTCCATCGACTTTGATGAAAGCCGCCTGTCAACCATTTCTGCCTACATCGATGGCCGGCTTGAAAAGATGTTTGCCAACTACGCGGGAGTCACGGTCAATCAAGGTAACGATCTGGCGTTGATCTACAGCCCCGATCTTTATTCAGCTCAAACGGAATATATCGCGAGTCTGGAGAGCAAAGCCGCGAGCAGATTCAGCATCAGCGACAACGGAATGCAGGAAATGGCTCAGGAGAAGCTGTCTGAGCTTGGCATGACGAACGAACAGATTGCGACGCTGCGTGAATCGGGAAAGCCGATGTCGCGGATTCGAATAAAATCGCCGCTGAGTGGAACCGTCATCGAGAAATCTGCCGTCGAGGGCGACTATGTAAAGACAGGGCAGAAACTCTATCGGATTGCTGACCTCAGCAGCGTCTGGTTGATGCTGGACCTTTTTCCGGATGACGCATCGCTGGTTCGCTTTGGGCAACAAGTGGAGGCTGAGATCCAGTCGCTTCCAGGCGAAGTGTTCACAGGACGTGTCGCCTTCATCGATCCCGTTGTCAGCCAACAAACGCGAACGGTTCGCGTTCGTGTCGAAATCATGAATTTCGATGGCAAGCTACGGCCCGGCGATTATGCCACCGCTCGACTGACGGTGCCAGCAATTCCCACCGACTACACCTACGATCCGGCGCTGGCAAACAAGTTCATCAGTCCGATGCACCCGCAGGTGATTCGAGACGAGCCGGGTGATTGTCCTTTGTGTGGGATGCCTCTCGTCGCGACTTCCCAGTACGGATACTCGACGGATCCGCTTGAAGAGCAACGAGTCGTTACTGTACCCCGTGACGCCGTTTTGCTCGCGGGCGACCAGGGCGTGCTCTACGTGGAAACGGAGCCGGGGCGATTCGAAATTCGACGAGTCACGGTGGGGCCTATGAATGACACCGATGCGGTGATCGCTGAAGGGTTAGCTGCGGGAGAAGTGGTTGCGACCGGTGGCAATTTCTTGATTGATTCACAAATGCAGCTTGCGGGCAACCCTTCGTTGATGGACCCGAGCAAGGCTCCGACCTACGCGCCGGGCCCTCTGCCGTTGCCGGAATCACAACCGGTCTTGCTGGCCGGTGATTCTGCAGCACAGTTTGACCGGGCATACGACGCCTACTTCGAGCTCCAGTGTGCGATGGCGGCCGACATGGCGCCGCCACCCGTCGCCTTGAATTCGTTGGTCGATGCACTGGCCCGCTTGGAGATGATGTCCGATGTCCCAGATCAGGCTCAGAGTCGATTCGCCCGAGCACGCCGTGCTGCGATCCGAATGGATGGACCGTTGGAAACAGCACGCGAGGCTTTCCGCACGGTTAGTCACTCCATGCTGCACGCGGCAACGGTTGCTCGCGGGCCGAAATCCGCTCAGCAGCTGACGCACTACTACTGCCCGATGGTTCCCGGAGGAGGAGGCGATTGGATGCAGCCCGGTGGTGAACTTGCCAATCCCTATTGGGGTGAGGAGATGCTTCGCTGCGGTGAAGTCGTCCGTGACTTGTCAATCGCCGCGGTGCCATCTGTCTCCCCGGACGTGAAATAGGAGGTCAGTAAGATGCTTCGACTAATAATCAAGTTTTGCGTCAAAGAGCCATGGCTCGTCATTCTGTTGACCATCGGACTCAGTATCGCTGGCTGGTTCAGCTACAAGGCCGTTCCGATCGATGCGATTCCGAACGTCGGTGAAAACCAGGTCATTGTGCTGACGCCCTGGCCCGGGCGTTCGCCAAAGGACATCGAAGATCAGGTCACGTATCCACTGAGTGTGTCTTTGCTTGCAGTGCCCGGCGCGGAGTCCGTGCGTGGCAAAAGCATGTTCGGCTACAGCTTTGTCCAAGTCACGTTCAAGGACTCAATCGATTTTTACTGGGCCCGAAGTCGCGTCTCGGAGCAGCTTGGCACGGCCGCTTCACAATTACCCGACGGCGTTGTTCCCCAACTCGGTCCCGATGCCACGGGGCTTGGCCAGATCTACTACTACGTTTTGCAGCCACCCGATGAGGGCATGACGCTCGCGGAACTGCGAAGCCTGCAAGACTTTGTCGTTAAGTACGAACTGCAAGCTGTGGAAGGCGTCAGCGAAGTGGCTTCAGTCGGTGGCTACGTGCGACAATACCAGATCGAAGTCGATCCCGACAAACTGCGATTTCACAACGTGTCGCTCGACCAATTGGCGATGGCAATCAAAGGTTCGAATTTGGATGTCGGTGCCAAAACAGTTGAAACGACCGGTATGGAATACATCGTCCGAGGCAAGGGATTCCTTGGTACGGATGGTGATCAATCAAAAGCGATAGCCGACATCGAAGACACGGTTGTTCTGCAGCGCAAGGGTGTGCCGGTGCGGGTCCGTGATGTTGCGAAAGTCCAACTGGGGCCTGACTTCCGTCGTGGGGCGCTCGACTACAACGGCGCCGAGGCAGTCGGCGGTGTTGTCGTGATGCGTTACGGCGAGAATCCCCGGACGGTCATCGAGCGTGTCAAAGCGAAGATCGCCCAGATCGAGCCTGCCCTGAACGGCGTCACGATTCACGGTGTTTACGACCGCACAGGACTGATCGATGAAACGATGGCGACCCTGACGCACGCGCTACGTGACGAGATACTCATCACCGCGGTCATCATCCTGCTATTCCTGATGCATATTCGCAGCAGTTTCGTCGTCGCGATCTGCCTGCCCGCCGCCGTGCTCATGTCGTTCATTGCGATGCACGTCGTCGGTGTCGAAGCCAACATCATGTCGCTGGCTGGCATCGCCATCGCAATCGGCACGATGGTGGACATGGGCATCATCATCAGCGAGAACATCTATCAGCATCTGTCCGATTGGGAGTCCGAGCAAGGAGAGCACGCGAAACAAGATCCCCAATCGTTAAAGAGACGCAGCGAGGTTGTGTACGAAGCTGCCGTTGAGGTCGCGCCGGCAGTGGTCACCGCCGTGGCGACAACGATTGTCAGTTTCTTGCCGGTCTTTTTTCTTACCGGTCGCGACTACAAGCTCTTTTCTCCATTGGCTTTTACCAAAACGTTCGCGATCGCAGCAGCCATGGTAACGGCGGTGACAATTGTTCCCGCGCTCTGCCGCCTCATCCTCAGAAGCGCGACATACAAAAGGGTCACGGCTGCAACGTCCGGAATTGCATTAGCGGCGTTGCTGGCGGCCGCGTCCCACTTTCTATGGGGTGAACGCATCGCCGAGCGATTCGATCTGCCTGGGTGGACGATCACAGCTATTGCCGCTTGCATGGGGTTCGTGTTGGGGGGGCTCTTGATGAGGGAACGGATCCGCCCCATCGAAGAGATTCCATCAAGCCGGTTCGTCCGGTGGATCTATGCGGCGCGCCTACGTCATGCGCTGAATCACAAGGTATTCGCACTTTCGTTCCCAGCCATGCTGCTGGTCATTGGTCTTGGAGCATGGATCGGATTGCCCACTGTCTTGCGACCGGTAGAACGGTTCGCGAATCTCTTCGGCGCTGAGCTAAACGACTTTCCCGGCTACGTCGATGCCAAGCACACGTTTACCGGTTTGCAAAGTGATGACTGGATCGCACTGGACGAAGGCAGCTGGTTTTATATGCCGACTCTCTATCCTGCGGCAAGTTTTTCCCAGGCCATGCAGGTCTTGCAAACGCAGGACGTGCTCATCGGCCAAATTCCAGAAGTGAAGGACGTTCTCGGCAAGATCGGTCGCGTTGAATCGGCACTCGACCCGGCCCCAGCGGCGATGGTGGAAACCTACGTCATGCTCAAACCCGAAAGCGAGTGGCGACCAGGGGTGACGGCGCGCGACGTCTGGGACGAAATCAACCGCGTCGCAACATTGCCCGGTGTGACACCAGCATCGGCGCTGCAGCCCATCGAGGGACGCGTCGTGATGTTGCAATCCGGGATCAAAGCCCCGATGGCGATTCGCGTCTACGGCGATGAACTTGATTCGTTGGCCGACGCCGCAATGAGTGTTGCCGCCGAACTTAAGAAGTCGCCGCTTATCAATGCCGGTACGGTGAATCCGGATATTGTCCTGGGTAAACCCTACGTTGAATTTACTGTCAATCGTGAGGCGGCTTCACGATACGGCATGAACTCGGCGATGGTAAACCAGGTGATTGAAACAGCACTTGGCGGAATGAATCTCATCAAGACCGTCGAAGGCCGCGAGCGATACCCGGTTCGTCTCCGCTATAACCGCGAGCTTCGTGAGCGAATCGATCAACTCAGCCGACTTCCCGTTGTGACCCACAGTGGGGCCGTTGTCGCGTTGCAAGAACTTGCAACCTTGGAGACGACCTGGGGACCGGGAGCGATCAACAGTGAGAACGGAAGGCTTGTCGCACATGTCTCCTTCATGACCAACGGTGCCAAGGGAGACTTAGAATCGGTGGCAGCGATCGAGGAACAGCTAAGAACGGCACAGACGCTTCCAGATTCAGATCCAAATCACCTATCGTTGCCGCCTGGCTACTCGCTGGAAGCGGTTGGCAGCTTTCGCAACCAGATCGAAGCGAATCGAAGGTTGATGTGGATCATCCCCTTGGTGATCTGTATCAACCTGCTGCTCATCTATTTTGAGTTTCGCAATCTACCGATCTCGCTCGCGGTCTTCACCGGCATTCCCGTTGCTTTCGCCGGCGGGATGGTGCTGGTGGCTTGGATGGAAGTCGAGTTGAACACTGCCGTCTGGGTTGGCTTCATCGCCCTGTTCGGTCTGGCAGTCGATGACGGCGTTGTAATGGCAACGTACATCCATCAGTTGATGAAGAAACGGAAGATCGAGACGATCCAAGAAATACGAGACACGGTCTACGAAGCAGGACTGAAACGAATTCGACCCTGCATGATGACCACCGTGACCACGCTTGCTGCTCTCATCCCTGTGCTGTTGGCAACGGGACGCGGAGCCGATGTGGCTCGCGCAATGGCCTTGCCTGTGTTTGGAGGCATGTTGGCCGAGCCCTTTACATCCTTCATCGTCCCCACACTCTATTCTGCGTACTTGGAGACCAAAATGCGATTTGGCCTGAAAGACGAGTTGTGGGAAGGCGAGGAAGAAACATCTCACACGGAGACTCGCATCGCAGCGTAGAAATATTTTTCACGATTCGATGAAGAACTGCGTTTGAAAAGCATCCAACTGTTTGACCTTAATTTTGACCTTGATCGCGAGTTGGAAACTCGTGGTGCACTATCAATGGAGCTGATGAAATGAAACGTCACGTATTTCTATCCGTTTTGCTAAGCGGCTTGTTCGCCTCAGTGGCGTCCGCGCAGCAATTCAACACACATCAACATGCTGGACACCAGCATGCAATGCCGGGACAGGTGCCTTCATCTGCCGTCGGACAAGTAGCTACCGGTCCGCACGGCGGTTCACTCAAGCAAGCCGGCACGCTGCAGCTGGAAACTGTTGTTTCACAAGCAGGCATTCAAATGTTTGTCTACGATTCGAGCGGCCAGCCCGTGTCGGTCCAGTCTGGCCGCGGTGCCGCTTCTCTTCGGGTCGACGGCTACGCAAAACGATATCGCTACGACTTATTGCCCGATGGAAAGGGCGGTCTTACGGTACCAGTCAATCTTTCCAAGATCGCAGGACGCCAAGTTGAAGTCGACATTCAACTGGTTGGTCTCGCCGGTTTGGGACGCAGTGGTGTGCAACTCAAAGAGGTCGCAACGGTTCCCGCCAGTGAAACGCAACTGGCCGCCGCGGCGATTGCGCGCCAGAAGATCTGTCCTGTCAGCGGCAAGCTCCTCGGCAGCATGGGCGATCCGGTTGCCGTGGACGTTGACGGCGATCGAGTGTTCGTCTGCTGCGCTGGTTGCGTGAATGCAGTCAAGGCAAACCCCGAGAAGTATTTGACGGGGAAGCCTGAAATCGTTGTGACTTCGGCGACGAAGGAAGATGCGGCACTGATCGCCGCTCAGAAAAAATGCCCGGTGATGGATGAGTCACTGGGAAGCATGGGGAATCCGATCAAGGTCATGGTCGGCGACAAACCGATCTTCCTCTGCTGCAAGGGATGCGTGAAGAAGATCCAAGCGGAACCGGCGAAGTATCTGGCAATGGTCTACGGCGGCAATCAAGCGACGTCTGAGGCGAATGCGTCATCATCGAACTCGATGCCGATCTCCGTCACGTCAGCGACTCAAGCCGATGCAGCGCTGATCGCGAAGCAGAAAGATTGCCCGGTGATGGATGAACCGCTGGGAAGTATGGGCAATCCAATCAAGGTCATGGTTGGTGACAAACCGATCTTCCTGTGTTGCAGAGGCTGCATCAAGAAGATCGAAGCGGAGCCGGCGAAGTATCTGGCGATGGTCTATGGAGGCGGAAGTACGGCGTCCGTACCTGCCGGAAGGGATGCAGTCCGAGACGGCGTCTTCAAAGTGACTGCTGAGGACCAGCCATTCATCGCAGCCCAAAAGAAGTGCCCGGTCATGGACGAGCCTCTTAACGCGATGGGCGGGCCCTTTAAAGTCCACGCCAACGGAAAGGCGATCTACATCTGCTGCCCGGGATGTGCGAAGCGAATCGCGGCCGAACCGGACAAGTACTTGGCGATCCTCGCCTCCCAAGGCGTCAATGCGCCGGTCCTACGGTAGCCACAAAAGCAACCGCTACCGGTTTTCAATCACGCGGGGGTGGTGTCCCTGAAGCCGTTGACTTCGTTCTCGGTAGATGACACGCCGCCCCCGCCCTTTTTTCTTCCGACAACTTCGTCATTCCGCACCGACAGCTCAGGAAGCAGTTGTCGCGTCAGGCAAGGAGGTTCCTATGAAGACTCGATTCGCGTTTGTGACCGTCATTGCTCTTCTGTTTTCAGTTGCTGGGTGTAGCCATTTGCCCTGGCGCAGTTCCCAACAGGCAGAAAATGAAGCCGCTGAGAAGTGGATAGAGCAAGCTGCTTCGGAGATCAAATATCGAGATCCTGATCCTGAGACACTGCGTTCTCAACCCATGAATGTGGCTGCCGTCCCGAGCTACGACGTCTCAAGCAGTCGCCAAGCATCATCAAGTGGCAGTTGTTGTCACTGATGTCGAGCATCTTGGCTTGACTGGGGTTCGAGAACTCCAACTACGAGCGTCGTGTCATCGAATGCGCGCCGGCCATTTCGATGACCGTTGATTGCTTGCTCGAATTCGATAACAGTGTTTTTGGAGTTCTCGTGCTGCGACTTCTGAAGTGTTCGGATTACTCCTGACGAACCGAATTGATTCTCGTCCGGATCAAACGCTTCTGTCACTCCGTCGGAGACCAGAATCAGTTTTTCTCCAGTCGTGAAATCCGCGCTGCCCTGCTCGTAGATAACGTCTCGGTCGATCCCAAGCATGAAATCACCGACATCAAGTCGCTCAACCGATCCGTCGGTCTGCTGCAAATACGGCCATTCGTGGCCAGCATTCGCATAACTGAGTCGCTGCGCCTTGGTGTCAACATGAACAACCGCCATGGTTGCGCAATAGCCATCGATGACGAAATCGCAGTAACGCTGATTCACTTCGCGAAGAATGTGTGCCGGCTCGGTAGAGTGCTTTACCGCGTCAGTCAGAAAGGCCTTGCACAATGTCGCCGCCATCGCAGCGGGAACGCCATGCCCTGTAACATCGGCGACACACAGCAGCACCGAATGATCAGACAATTCAATGACATCGAAATAATCTCCGCCAACGTCGTCGGCTGGTTCAAAAAGGGACGCGATCGAAAGCCCTCCGGCACGACTTCTTTTTGGACACAAATTCAACTGAATTGCGCGTGCTTTCTCCATGTGATGCCTTCGGTCTCTCTCAACCGCGGCAAGCTTCGACGTCATAGCATCAATCTGCTGCCCCAAGAAACTCAGTTCACTGCAACTTTGCACATCGTTATGCGTCTCCAAGTTCCCTTCTCCTACACTTTGCAATGAATCAACCAACCGCCTCATGGGTTTCGTCACGATCTTGCGAAGCAGGTAATTCACTAGCAAGCCAGCACATGCTGCGGCTATCAGAACGGCAACGATCTGGCGAAGCAGTGATTCGCGAGCGACGGCGAGAACATTCGATCGGTTTTCCGAAACAAGAATTTCGCCCTGCGGGCCAGTGAATTCGCCAACGAGTAACGAACTCGAAAGTGGCTGTGGTCCGTTCTTGCCGGTGGCTGCAGCAACCATCGCAGAAAACATATCAGGTGATGCGCGTCCGTGAGATTTGGCCTGCATTTGCATTCCTTCCCACACGAGCGCAATGTGATGTCCGGGAGACTCACTCGAATTCATCCGAGCGCAAACGTCGTCGATAAGTCGTTGGATGGCATCCGGACCGTCTTCCTGGAGAGCAGCCACAGATTCGTAAATCGTCTTTGCCTCCTCTGTAAGCGCAACGTTTGTCTGCTGGGACAGTCGTTGAAGGCGAAGACGGTGATCGACAACAAT
>NZ_JACEHH010000060.1 GCF_014154935.1 Stieleria mannarensis | reverse complement strand
ATGGCGACCCTGGAACGAAGTCGTTTACCGCTAACGAGCGGCTGAACCGTGAACGGACAAAATGAACCAAAGGGGGGTGGCTCAAGCGAGTCACCCCTTTTCTCGTTGCTGATCCGCAGACTACGGAAAGCGACGCTCGGGAAAACTTTCCGGATTCTCCCGGAATTGACCCCGCAAATCGGAGCCGTCGTTCGGGAAGTCAACAGTCAGGCGTCGGAGTTGCCTGCAACTTGGTTCTGTAAAGCACGGAGGTGCCACCACTTACCCTTAGGTACGTTCAATGACGCGGGTGCGAAATTTTACTATGGAATTCGTTTCGGCTGCAGCTGTTCTTATCATCGTAGCTGGTTCTGGACATGCGGTGCAGGCTGGCTGGAATCCACTCAAAGAAGTCGAGCGTCGAATTCAGCCGCCGGAACGCATCAATCGGCGTTCGAAACCAAACTTGTCTCTGCCAGAGGCCATTCATTATTTCACGAATATCGAGCGACGCAGGCATGGACTTCCGCCATTCCGAAGGGACCAAATTCTGGCGTCGACGGCTGGCGGATTTGCTCGGTATATGGCCAACACTGGTCGGTATGGACACAATGTCGACGGGCGAACTCCGGGACAAAGGCTACAAGCCAATGGCTACTCAACTCGTCGCGGTTGGGCTGAGAACATCGACATGCTCTATCAGTGGCAATACCAAAACCTGAATGTTATGCAGACTGCTGAACTACATGTGCGTCGATGGATGGACTCACCTGGCCACCGTGCAAACATCCTAAATTCTTCACACACTTATATGGGTGTCGGTGTCTGTCCAGGGAACGGAGCCGGATACGCAGTGCAAATGTTTGGGACTGATTGAAAGAATCGGCCTGATGTCTTCGACACCGCTCATAAAGATCCAAGGAGTGGCTCTAGCGAGTCACCCCTTTTTTCGTTGCCGCGAGGGCCTGACGCGATTGTCGATCCAGGTGACCGATGCTCTCCTTTAATTCTGCCTCTAGGAAATGGCGGAAATCGCGGTGTTTCGCAAAAATTCACCTTCCTGTTCAGATTTCGCTTCGGTGGCAAGAACTCGAGGCACATCGTTTCAAGTGCTTGCTCGGCAATGATTTGCGTTCAGGTTTGCCAATGAGTGTTTTTCTGTACCGTATTCTGTCCCAAGCTCCAGGCATGCCAAGTTTCCGTATCTGCTCTATCTGCGGGCATTCCGCACCGAGTTGGTCGTAGCAGTTGAGTAACAGCTGCCCAACTGGTTCAGGGACGCCGAAGCGGTTTATGTCATTGGCTCCTGTTGAAATCGCGATCAACGCAGCAATCAGTTTCTCTTCCTCGTCGTCGGTTAAAAGTGCAGCGCCAAGGTATTTGTCGTGATACGAAATCCATGCCGCAGTGATGCTGTACCAAATCGCGACCTCTTGCTCAGGGTCAGAATCTCGCATGAGGTTCAGCTCGAACCGCTCAAGTGTTGTGCCCAGGAATGGACCGATCAGGTCGTACACAGCTTGAACTTGGTCGAGAAGTTCTAAAGATAGCGACTCGTGCCGAATGGGACCTGGCTGAAGTGCAGTGAGCTTGATCGATTCTGGTTCAGGATCGTTCATTTCGGAGTTTCACCTCGCAAATAGTGGAGACCGAACGCAATTGAGCGCAGTCCTATTCTAGCCGAGCAGTCGACTTAAGTTTCGAAGGTCGCTGCGGATTTGAGCAGATCGGTGGGGTCAAAGAATTTTTGATTAGACGTCTACCTCGTGACATCCTCGTGGTTCAAATGGACCGTGAGTATGTTGATGCAGCAATTTTTCGAGTTTGAGGCAGCAGAATTTGATAGCCGTGAGCGTGATCTTGCGACGGCAGGACTGTCGCCTGGCAGCGAGGTCGACGCATCGCTGTACGGCTCCGTAAAACGGGTCTCGCTCATCTATGAGAGACCGTTGAACGGGCGACCATGTCTGACGAGCACCATCGAGTCGAGAGAGTTTTTCAGGCAATACTGGAAGGACAATCCGGCCTGGGATCAAGAGCAGTTTGTTGTTGCCTGTCTCGACACCAAGCACCGCGTACAGTGCGTGGTTCGGGTGACGGTCGGGACTCTTGATGCTTCACTTGTTCACCCAAGAGAAGTTTTCAAACCAGCGATCATTGAAGGCTCTTCGGCAGTGATCCTTTCACACAACCATCCATCTGGAAATACGACGCCGAGCCGGGAGGACGTCGAAGTCACGGATCGTCTGACGGATGCGGGAAAACTCCTCGGGATCACGGTTCTCGACCACATCATTCATGGGGATGGGACCGGCGAAGTCCTTTCGATCCGAGAGTCGCGATAGCTTCCGGAGACAGGATGGCTCGGGCTAGGGCAGAAGATCTCGAGCGCGAACCCCGAGTGCCGTTGCCAACTTCTCCAAGTTTATCAACGCGAGATTTCGTTCACCGCGTTCGACTCCTCCGACGTAGTTTCGGTGAAGGCCACTTTGGAACCCGAGCTCCTCTTGCGACCAGCCCTTTGCTTCCCGTAGGTCGCGGACGCGTTTTCCAACTTTTGAAAGGATTTCTTTTGCAGCCATCCTTTACATCACACTTATAAGTGGCTATTTTGGCTACACACTATGAGTGTGAATACTTCGTCAGTTTTCCAACAGAATGACCGGACGCCTCTGGTACACGTACCTGTTCAGATGAACTGCACCCATGATCAGGTCCCAAGCAATCGCTCCGACAAATACCAGGTACAGGAATTGGGCCACTTGGCCGTGTTCCCCGCCGAATAGCGCTACACAAACCAGCAACATCAAGAGTGAGTTTAGTGTCGTCGCAAAGACGACAGACATTCCTGTCCTTCCGCCGACGGTCGCGGCCCGATTTGGATGTCGAGATTGGAACAAGAGGAGCTCCTCGCCAGCAATCTCGTTGACGTGCTGTTCGATCTCACTGATGCGACGAAGGTTGTCTTCCTTCGCCCTGGCGTGTTGGACGGTCGTCCGGCCAATCCAAAGAATGGCCGATGGTGTTGCGATCAAAACAGCCAATTGCAGTTTCAACGGCAGAGTCAGCACTGCCGCGATCGTGGCCGCCATGAAGGTCACAGCGACCGGCAATCGTCGATCCATCGCCGTCAATCGAAACCGCAGCAACTGGTTGAGCGAATCGTATTCGGCGAAGAGGACGTCGATCCGCTCTCTCCGCGACAGGTTTCTGCGAGTTTGTTCCTTGTTCGGTTCCAAGATTCACCTTCCCGTTTGATCACGATCGCATCCACGACCCCCCAAATCAACATGATCGCCCCATCTGTTTTCCGAGTTCTTTCTCGTGTCTCAGCACCGGTCACTTGGCAGGGTGCTTTGATGAATTTGTTTCGCTTGTGTCGAGAAATCACTGATGGCCTGAACGCTGACATAAGGGCAGGCCGGTATCCAGATGGAATCTGTGCTCACTGCTCCGACTTTCGTCACGCTGAACTTGGGGACCTGCGACAGCAGGTCAAGTCGCTCTGCAACGAGTACCCACTCAATCTGGAGTCACCCTTTGAGGACGTGGAAACGATCAGCGGAGGAATTTGGCGTGCATCGGAAATCTTGAAAGAGGACGACAAGGACGCCTTACTCCGACTACATTTCCAAGCGAATACACATGATCTGCCGTTCCACTCACATGATTACTCCGACCGAGTCATCTTTGTCGCAGATGGCCGCGGCGTTTTCGAACACGTTGTTGACGCATCACGAAATGGGCGTCATTCAATTGAAGTCAAAACGGGTGATGCGCTCGTTTTCTCTCGGGGTAGACGAATGGGTGGGCCGCGTTCTTTTTGACATACGACAGGAGCTCCTTGATTTGGGCGAGATCCAGGTACAGTGCGTCCCAAAGTTCATCCGAAGCTCCGGACGCGATCTGCCGCTCGATCTCGTCCCAGGTTTGGAAAACCGGAAGCTCCTTCGACTTCGGGTAGCGGAGATCATTCTTGGGCAAGGGACCGTGGAGCTTCCCAGCACTTACCGCCCATTTCCAGACGGAGTTGAGAGTGACAATTTCTTTCTTGATGGTCGCACCTCCGACGGTTCCGCCCTGACGTGTTTTCGCTTTCGAACGTTTGGTAATGTACGTCTGAAGGTCGGACGAGGAGAGGTTCTGTGCGACTTGACGCTTGCCGAGGACGCGTTCCAGATGCCGCTGGTGGATCTTCATCATCTTGACCGTTCCGGCTTCGAGGTTGCCGTCCGGCATCGCAGCCCAGAAGGCGGCGAATAACTGAGGGATGGTCAGCGAGGCGGTTGCAACGGGCTTGTGATTCAACTTGCCGTCGGAGAGCAGGAAGGTGACAACGTCCGAGCCTTCGGGGATGGTCAACCGACCCGATTCGACGAGCTTGACGTTCTTTTCGACACGCAGCTTCTTTGCCAATGCGGTGTCTTCGTCAGTCGTCTTGAGCGACCGGACAAACCGTTTGCCGCCGAAGCGAAGGATGAGGTTGTAGCGACCGTTTCGGACTTCAAGACCGGCCATTGAAGTGACTCCCATGCAAGTGACATGCAACCGCCACGCTGGTCGCGTTCTGGTCGCGATTTGGGAAGCCATAAAAAAAGGGCTTCAGCGAATTATTCGCTGAAGCCCTGGGAAATCCAGTGCGGATGAGAGGATTTGAACCTCCACCCTCTTATCGAGGACTAGAACCTGAATCTAGCGCGTCTGCCAGTTCCGCCACATCCGCTTGGTTCATTCTGAATGAGCGGTCTCGGTCGGCCGAGGTTCGCTCATTCAGCGGCGGGTAGATTATCGAGTGAACTGGGAATGTGCAAGCCGGGAGTGGGCTTTGCTGCCAGTTTTCCGGTCTGACTAGGGGAACAGGTAACGGATCCAGTTGCGGATGCCCTGGCCGGGGACGTAGGCGACCGGTTGGCCCCATAGCCCTTGGCCGACTTGCACCATGTAATTCTGTTGCCCCAACGTGATCAGCGAGCGCGCCGGGGCCGCCGAACTCGGTAGCGCCAGCGGCTGGGTGGTCGTCGGCGGGAGCACTGAAACCGGCGGGATGGTTGCCGTCGAGGGGATTTCCGCTGGCAGGGTGGCCGGGGATTGAATGATCGGCGCTTGGGTCATCGGGACCTGGGTGACCGCCCCGCAACCGGATGATGTATACGTCACCGGCATCAACTGCCCGCAGCCGCCGCCGAATGCACTGGCCGCCATGTAGGTGCTCGGCGGCGTGATCAGCCGACAGTTGTCCATCCTGGCAAACGCGTTGGTTTCCAATGAGGGTTGCGGGATCTGGTCCAGGTCCGATGGCGAGGGCGCGTAGGTGTTGCTGGGCGCGGGCAGGGCACGCGGCGGTGCCGTGGTCGCGTCGGGATAGGGCGCCGAATTGGGAATCGCTGCGCCTTGGCCGGGTTGAACGCTCTGGCCCGGTGGTTCGGGTTGGGGAAGGCCTGCGTTGGGGGCGGTCCCCGGCAACGACATCCCCGAATCGCCCAGCGGCGGCGCGTCAAATCCGGATTGCATCCACACCGTTTGGCGGACCGGAGACGGGCCGGTGGAGACTGGCCGAATCGAAGGTGAGCCGGAGGTCACTTCACGTCCCGATTGCCAGTACGCGGTCTCATTTCGAATCACCGCCGGACGCGGCTGCTGGGCACGCATCGCGACGTTCGTGGTCGGCACCGAACTCTGGTTTTGGAATCGGTCCACGGCACTCGCCGATCCGATCGGCCGCAGCCGGGTCATGGCGGAACCGGACTGGGCTTGGCTGACGCCTTGATCAAGGAAAACGAAGCAGAACGTTGCGAAGGCGGTGGTGACGAGCTGGCGTGACATGGGACCATCGATGTTTGGGGGTGTCGAAACCCGGGAGTCTGATTGCGTGTTAGTTTCTTTGCGGACTGCAGTGCAAGATCGGTGCCGGATCGTAGGTCGGTGGCATTTGCCGTGAAACATGGCTCCCCGATGGAGCTTGCTGGCGCCGATCGAGCGGGACTTCAGTGGGCTGCAGTAGAATGAAAAACTCGCAAACGGGCCGTGAAACTTGTCACACCGCCGCACCCGACGCGGAAGATTTTGCATTGGGGTGTAAAAACTGCGTCACATGACTTCCGGATCGGCTCTTCAGTGTCGGTGGGAGTCTGGAGAGGAATGGCAGAATGATACGGGGCAGAATGATACGGGGCAGGACGATGGGGGTGGCGTCAGACGGCTGAACCGTCGATGAACGTACGGAACTGAAGCTTTCTCGATCGCCGAATCGCCATGCTCTGGCGAGCGTCGCTACGGCACGGGAACGCCACCGGTTAGACCGCCAACGGGACGGCCGGTTCGGCGGCCTGGATCGGAGCACAGACGGGTTCGTCGCACAGCGGCGCCAGGTCTTCTTGGTGAGAGAGCATGACGAGCTTGTCGTTGCCGTGGATTTCGTCGCACATCCTCGGGTTTTTGATGACTTCTCCGTTGGCGCGTTTGACGGCGACCACCACGGTGGCTCCGTCGCCGCTGGTTTCCAGATCATGAATCGTCGCGCCGACGAAGATCGATTCCTGGTGGATTTCGATTTCGACCATTCGCAACCCGAACACGTCCAGGTCCTGGTTGAGTCGGTTAAAGGCTTGCTTGTTTTCCACGATCGATTCGACCGTCGGGCAAGCGATCTGGTGGGCGATCCGTGTCGCGCCGATCATCGTCGGTGAAACGACTCCATCGGCTCCGCTGCGGATCAGTTTTCGCTCGGTCGTCGGGCACTCGCATCGCGCGATGATTTGAATCTTCTCACACAACTCGCGCGCCGTGAGGGTGACGAAGACGTTGTCGGCGTCTTTGGGCAACACGGTCGCCAGCACGGAGGCCCGCTCGATGCCGGCCTGCTGAAGGATCTCTTCCTGTGCGGCGTCTCCGGCAATCACCAATGTGCCGTGCCGTTCTGCATCGGCCAGACGTTCGGGATCGCAATCGATGACGACGAACTTGACGCCCAAGTGGTCGAGTTCGTGGATCAGGTTTCGGCCCATGCGGCCAAACCCACACACGATCGCGTGGCCCGACAAGGCATTGATTTCTTGGCTCATTCGTCTGGCTCCTAAGGCCCGTTGAATTTCTCCTTCGGCGATCATTTGGACGAAGCCGCCGAGCACGTAAATGGCTGAACTGCAACCCGAAATGATCAGCGCTAGCGTGAACAGTTTTAGACGTGGGTCGTCCACCGGGTTCACTTCCCCGTAGCCGACGCCGAAGATGGTGATCACGACCATGTAGAGCGCGTCGATGTACGACCATCCCGCCAAGACATAGCCGACGATTGCGATCAAACAGGTGGAGACCAGGACGGTCAGACCAACTCGCATTTTGTGAATGGAAGTTGATCCGTTCATCGCATCGTGTTTCTCGCCACTTGTTCGGCGACGCTCCGGTGTCGGTCTGAATTGCCTATCCGACTGTTGGTGCCGGATAGTCATCGAGCAAGCGGGGTGCGGGAAAAACCTCAACGGGGCAGGTTCGCTGGCGCGGATGCTTTACCACAGCGCTGACGAGCGGGGCATTTGGCAGCGTGGTCATCGGGGAATCGAAAAAGCCCACCGATAGCAGCGCGAACCCACGGATCGCCGACCGCATCCCATCGGTGGGTTCGCGCTGCCATCGGTGGGCATCAAGCGTCCTTGGGATTCGGGGCGACCAGGGAGGGGGCTTTGTGGCTCGAAAGCAAGCAAGCATCACGAATCGACCCTCCCCTCGCTACGCTCGACCCTCCCTTCCGAGGTCGTGCGGTTTTTAACCTCTGATTTAACAGGCGTTTACGACTTCACCCTCCCCTTGGGAGGGTCGCGGAGGAGTGAGCGACGACGCGGGGAGGGTTGATCCGCGATTTGACACGACCGGCGGACAAAAGCTTGTCCAGCGATTCACCGTTCGACCTCCCCTCGCTGCGCTCGACCCTCCTGCCAGGAGGGTTTCTTCCAAAAACCGCACGACCTCTTCCGGGGAGGGTTTTGTCTTAACAGTGCGCAAGTTTTTCGCCCGCCGGGGCTCCTTCGAATTAGCTCGCCGGTTTCGGCGAATGAAGATGACTCCCACTGGAAGGTCCTAACGATGTCGGCACGTGTTTCCCATAGCCTGATCGACCCGATCGTTTCTCCGAAATTGCAGTCGCTGTATCCCTATCTGCGGATCCCGGCGGTGTTCCCGCCCGAAGGGATCGTTTTGATCGGGCACCTGTCGGCGATCCTCGGCGCGGTCGGATTGGCGTTTTCGACGACCTATTGGTGGTGCGGGATTATCGCCGCGGCGGGAATCTTGGGGAATCACTTGGCCGATTGCGTGGATGGCACGCATGCCCGGCGAACCGGTCAGTGTCGCAACGGGGGCGAATTGCTGGATCACTTCACCGACCCGCTGTCCTTCGCGTACTACCTGATCGGCATCGGTGTCGGCTGCGGACGGTTGGACTTGGCGATCGTCGCGGTCGTTTGCCTGTTCGCGATCGCGGTGCTGACCAATATCAAGGCGAAATTGGTGGGTGAGTTCACGCTTTCAAGATTTGGCCCGACCGAGTTCAAGACGCTGCTCAGTCTGATCGGGATCGTGACGGCAGGATTGTGGTTCGTCCCGCAGGTCGGGTTCACGCCGGGGCAGTTCCTGTTAGTCGCCTACGTTGCCTTGATCGTTGCGGGTTTGGTCCAGTTGCCGATCCAATTGGTGCGATCGATCCGGGAAGTGAATGAGAAGGGCGACGCACCGGACACGTCGGAGTGGCAGTTGAAGTAGTGTTGACGAGCGGAAGTTCAGGGGAGCACCGGCTTCTGGTCAAAGGTAGCTACCTTCGCCAAGAGGTGGATTGCCGGTGTTCCCCACGCTCTGGCGAGCGTAGCTACGACCAGGCGGAAGCAAAACGCTAGCGACCGGTCAGCTTGAGCGCCAGGTCTTTGGCGCCCTTGAGATCCAGTTTGCCGGTGCCCAGCAGTGGGATCTGATCGACTTCGAAGAACGAATCGCGTGACGGGATGAACAGGTTCGGCAAACCGGCTGCTTTGAGATCGGCCAAGATCTCGTCGATCTGCTTCTCCAAGTGGCGATGGAGCACGACCAACCGTTCGCCCTTCTTGCTGTCGGGGACGGCGGTGACGCAAACCATCATCGCGTTCTCTTCGTCGTTTGCTGCGGCCGCTCCACATTGCTCGGTCGAGGCGGCGTGGTGGATCGACTTGGAGATCTCCTCTTCCACCTTCAGGTGCGGGACCATTTCGCCGCCGATCTTTGAGAACCGACTCTGTCGCCCGGTGATGTGAATGAAACCTTGTGCGTCGATGTTGGCGATGTCACCGGTCGTGTACCAACCGGACCGGATCGCCTTTTCGGTCAACTCCTTTTGATTCGCGTACCCGGTCATCACATTGGGGCCGGCGATCAGCAGCATGCCGTCTTCGCCCGCGGGCAGCTCGTCCCCTGATTCCTGGGACACGACTTTGGCGCAAACTCCCGGCAGCGGACGGCCGACGGAACCTTCGACGCGATCAATCTGGAATGCCGCCGGCGATCGACTCGGCGGGATGTTGACCGACACCAGGGGGCTCAATTCGGTCGTCCCGTAACCTTCGACCGGGCGAATGCCGAACGTTTCTTCGAACGCATCGAAAAGATCGGCTGGCATTTTTTCGGCACCGACGATGCACGTGTTGAGCGTTTTGAACTGTTCCGGTTTGATGCGTCGGATGTAGCTGCGCAGGAACGTCGGTGTTCCCAGCAGCACGGTCGCGCCATACTTCTCGGCCAGCTTGCCGATCTGGCGTGCATCGAGCGGGTTGAAGTGGTAGACGCCGCAAGGCCCCAGCACTTGCGCCGCCCATAACGTGACGCTGTAGCCGAAGGAATGGAAGAACGGCAGGATTCCCAGGACGACGTCGTCATCATTCAGGCGGATGGCTTTTTTGATCGCGTCAACGTTGTGGCTGATGTTGGCTTGGCTGAGCATCACGCCTTTGGGCATCCCGGTCGATCCGCTGGTGAAGATCACGGTCATCAAGTCATCGCTCTTGACGCGGTGCAGACCGAGCATGCGTCGCAGCAGGGCGGCCGGAATCAGGTTGGCCTGAATGAACGCGATCGCCTTGTCCGTCGCAGTGACTTTTTCGCGTAAGGATTCCGCCGTCACGATGTCTGAATCGATCTCGATGTTCACCTTGCTGAGGAACCGCTCGCTGGTCAGGACATGGCGGATGCCGATGTCTTCGATGCAATGGTTGATGACCGGGCTGGAAACGGTGTAGTTCAGGTTGGCCGAAACGCGGCGGTCGAGTGCCAGGGCGACGTTGACGATCACCGCGCCGGCACTGGGAGGCAGAAAAACGCCGATGTTGGTTTCGTCCTTGGACAACACCTCGCGCCGTAGCACGCGGCGCAGCGCGAAGGCCCGCGTCAACGCCTCGCGGCCGCCCATCTCGGTCCCCATCGAGTCGGCGATCTGCAACCGTTTTCCGCGGTGCCGCCAGCTGCGGATCACCGCAGCGGCCAGCAAAGGGAATTCGTTGCGATGCTCGGTTTGGGCGCGGGCGTGGAGCTGGTTGACTTGCGAGCGAACCAGTTCGATCGGCGTGTCGTTGGGCAGTGGCTTGCCGATGTAGAGTGTCAAGCGACGGCGGAATTTGTCCGGCCATTTGAAGAAGAATTTGCCGCCGCTGAAGCTGAAGATGCTGCCCCACATGCCGTCCAGATAGATCGGAACAACCGGCGCGTCGTGGCCTTGAAGGATCTTGCCCATGCCCGGCTTGAAGGCTTGTAGCTGACCGGTCCGCGTGATCGTGCCTTCGGGAAACAGGCCGACGACATCACCGGCTTTGAGTGCCTCGCGGGCCGCTTTGAGCGCCCGCATGATCGATTTCGGATTGGCCAGCATCAGGATGGTGTCGAATGCTGCAGCGAGCCATTTCGCAAATCCGGATCCGAAATTGGATCCGTCGACGACGAAGCGAACGTTTCGCGGCATCATCCACAAGATCACGATGCCGTCGATCCACGACACGTGATTGCTGACCACCAGGTAGCCGCCCGACGTGGGCAGGTTGTCCACGCCGATCACGCGTTTGCGATACAGCAGGGCCAGCATCGGTCGGAAGACGGCGCGGACGAACAGCCGGGGCAGGTAAACCGCGATCGCGGCCAACAAGAGCAGGGAAACGATGACGATTCCCAAGACGTACCAACCACCCATGCGCTGCGTTCCTTGTCTGTCGGGTTTTGTCCGGGACGGTGAAGGGGAGACCGTGTGAGCGGCAAGCGATTCGATGCGCTCTGCCGCCGCTCGCGGCGTCAATCCAAGAGAATAGGGTATGGGGGTTGTGCTGAGCAACCGCAGCAGCGAACGCCTGCGAGACGAGAGGGGTAGGGAGATTTTGGGTAGGAAGATTTTGGGACTCGGCGAGGGAACGAAACGCTGGCGTTCACCCCTGCACCTCGCCTGCTCGCTGAAAATCACGAACGCGCTCAGCTAACCGCCTCGGACGATGCGGGTTTTGTGTCGGCCAGATTGGGGTCGAAGTCGAGCGTCACGTCCCAGAAGCCCGGGCGTCCGACCACGTTGGCCAGGCAGATCGAATGGATGCGGTCGTAACCCAATTCGCATATCCGGCGGTGCAGACGTAAGGCGTCGTTATGACTGAGATGCCCGATGACCTTACCCGCAATTTCGACGCGGATGGCGTTGGGGAGGCGGTGTTCGGTATCGGACACCAACGCTGCATCGGTCTGCCGCTGGTACAAGTGGCGTTCCTCATCCTTGCGAGTCCATTCGTTCGAGGTCGCTTTCCAGAATGCATCTAAACTTTTCGTCGATAACGGCGACACTTCGATGTCAAAGGTGCCCGGTCCGAACAACCGGATTTCCAACACTCGTGGAGGAGCGGATTTGGACAAGAGACGCTGCAAGAATTTCATCGGACGCTTCCTCGGCGGCTGGAGACAAGAGGCACTAACCTAGCATCTCCGTCCGACCGCAGTGTTGCTCGCCGGTCCCGCGGCCGGTTCCGTCCCCCTCCCGGTGCTGCCCGGCCTGTTTCGACGTGTTGCTTGGGCTGCATAAACCGCCGGGCGCGAGATCCATTCGAACGAGCAAATCTTCCTACCTCTCCACCGAGTCACGGTTTCCTGACACGTCGGTGGCAAGACAGCGAGTACTGGCAGAATGATTCGGGGCAGAATGATGGGGGGAGCGGTCGACGATCCACTAGCGGATCGCTTTGTCCGGCAGCGCAGTGCCGATACCGGCATCGATCGGCATCGTGTCGGTGCTGGGGTCGAGCCCGACGGCCTTCATCGCCCGCAGCAACCGCTGCTCCATTTCGGCGATCGTTTGCTGGTGCGACGGATCGTTGATCAGGTTGGTCGATTCGGCGGGATCGTTTTGCATGTCGTACAGTTCGGCCATGTGGCGATCGGGGGATCCGTCGCCGTGCGGGTAGCGAATGTATTTGAAACGATCACCGCGAACCGAGCGCACGTTGGGCGTGTAGGGGAATTGTTTTTCGTAGTTGTAGTAGTACAGCCATTCGGTCCGCCACCGGCTGTCATCGCCGGAGACCAACGGCTTGATCGAGCTGCCGTGGATCTTTGTCAGCTGATCGGCGCCGGCCGCGTCCAGGATGGTGGGCGCGACATCGGTGGTCAGCACCTGCTGCTTGATCCGCACCGGACCGGATTCTTTCGTCCAGCGGGGATAGCGAATGATCATCGGGACGCGGGCGCTGGCTTCGTGTGCCGTTCGTTTGTCGACCATGCCGTGTTCGCCTTCCAGCAGTCCGTTGTCGCCCAAGAAGACGAACATGGTGTTGTCCAATTGGCCGGTCGCTTTCAAATGGTCGACCAAACGACCGACGCTATCGTCGACCGACAGGATCGTGCCCCAGTAGGCCCGTACCATGCGGGCGAAATCAACGACGCCGTTCGCCTTGTCGTTGGGAAACTCTTTGCGCCAATCGAAGATCGGACCATAGATCCCGTGCCAGGTCGCCAACCGCTGGGTGATCCATTCCGGTTTGTCATCGAGTTTGAACGACGAGTGCGGGTAGTTGACTTCGACGTCGTCAAACGTGTGTTCGTACTTCGGCTCGGGGAAATAAAAACTGTGGGGCGCCTTCTGACCGATCATCAACATGAACGGTTTCTCGCCGTGCTGTGAACGATGCCGGTCGATCCACTCGATCGACATGTCGGTCACCACGGTGGTGTAATAGCCTTTCACCACGCGGCGGCCTTTCCCATTGAAATTGAACTCGGTGTCGAAGTAGCTGCCTTGCCCCTTGTGGGTGACGAAGTGATTGAATCCCGGACGCGGTTCGTCACTCTTTTCGCCCATGTGCCATTTGCCGATGTAGGCGGTTTGGTACCCGGATTCCTGGAGCCGTCGAGGAAAACTGTCCAGATCGGCGGGGTAGTCGGTGAAGTTGTTGGTGACCCCATGGGCATGGGCGTACAAACCGCTCAGGATCGTCGCGCGGCTGGGGGAACACAGACTGGTCGTGCAGAACATGTTCTCGAAATAGATCCCCTCGGCGGCCAGTCGATCAATGTTGGGGGTCTTCAGGTGCGGGTGACCGGCACAGGAGAGTGCATTCCAGCGGATGTCGTCGCAAAGCATGACGACAACATTGGGGCGATCGTCTGCTTGGGAGGAAACGGTCAACAGCGCGAGCAGGCAACAGGCGAAGAGTGATCGCATGACGTGGAAACGGGGGCGAGGGGGGGAAATCAAAGTTGTATCCGGTGGGTAGCAGTTTAGCAGCTTTTGACCGAGGTGCACCTGGCAGCGGGAGGAGGTCCATCGCGGTGGCGTGAATTGTTGGTGGGCGTTGGGAGAGGGGGGCAGAATGATACGGGGCAAAACGATGGGGGCAAAACGATGGGGGCAAAACGATGGGGGCAAAACGATGGGGGCAAAACGATGGGAGGAGAACAATGGGGGAGAATGACGAGGACCGGTAATCGTCAAAACCGCCGGCTGAGATACGGGGGATTCAATCACCGTCGGACTGTTTGATGCGTTTGGCAACGAGTCGAATGCCGTTTTGAAAGAGTTCCACGGAGTCGAATTGTCCTTCGCTTTCGTCTTTGAACGTCAGCGTCGCCTGGACGACTTTGTAAAACCATTCCGTCTCGGATTTTGGGAAGACCTGCAGTGCGGGTTGTCCGGTCAGCTGCACCATCAGCCGGTCGTTGACCACGTTGACGTCGAACACGGCTCCGGGCGCGAGTTGGTAGCGGCCTTCACAGCGTTTCATTTTTTCGACCGGCACTTCGACGGTTGACTGGAACGTCCGCGGCTCGACCGGCGCGCCGGCCAACATGCGGATCATGTCTTCGGCCAAGCGGTCGACTTCCATGGTCGCGGTATTGGTCAGCAGGACGACGGCTGCGGGGATCTGACGATTGACGAACAGGATGGCGTGGAACCCGCCGGTTTGTCCGTTGTGCCAGCGCGTCGATCCGTCTCGTGCAAGATGCCACCCCAACCCCATCGCAAAGTCTTTGGCGTCGCCGGCACGGTGCTGCTTCCACGCCAGTTGAAGCGCCTCGCCAAGCTCGTTGTCGGGCGGATCCAGGTTGGCTTTGGCGAACCGCAACATGTCCGTGGTGGTGCTGCGGATCCCGCCGGCGCCGGGCATGTCGGCAAACTCCCACGTTGAACGTGGCTTGGCAAGAACATCGTGCCCGGTCGCAAGCCGCCCGAGCACTTCGGCGTTGTCGGTGACCGTGGTGTCGGACATGCCCAGCGGCCCGGTCACGCGTTGGGCAAGCAGTTCGTCATACGATTTCCCGGCTTGTCGGCAGAGCAGGTAGCCGAGGAAGGAAACGGCCAGATTGGAATACTCCATCGCATCCCCTGGGGCCCGCGTCAAGGAATACTCGTCGAGGAACTCCAAGGCGCGTTCGGAGGTGTAGTCGGCATAGGGGTTTTCGCCGCCGACGTTCGTCATGTTGCTAGGCAAACGCGGCAACCCCGAGCGGTGGATCGACAGGTCGAGAAGCGTGATCGACTTGCCAGCGGACTCCGGCATCCTTGATCCCTCGGGCATCAAGTCGGCGGCGTCTTGATCGAGCTTCACTTTGTTTTGGACGACGGCGTCGGCAAGCAGGAACCCGGTGAAGACTTTCGTGACGGATCCGATTTCATAGACCGTTTGGTCGTCGGGCGCCGGACCGTCTTGAGACGTCTGGCCGAAATGAAAGGTGGCGGATCGGTCGCCCGCGATCAGGCCGAGTGAAAGCCCGACGACCAGCTCGTTGTCCAGGTAGGGTTGGACCAGGGAATGAACCCGCTGTCGCGTCGCCGGGGCGTCCAGGTCGGGCGGCGCAGCAGAGAGTGTGTCGGTGGCGATGACCAGAAGCAGGCAAGAAAGCGCGGCGACGCCGGCGGCGCGAAACAGGCGATTCATCGAAATCTCTTGGCGAATGTGGTGCGCGGCAGATTGGCGTTGCCGTGATGGGGCCGATGGACCACACGATCATACCACCCGGAGCGTTGCGGGGGACGTCGATTGTCTAAGTGACGAATTGGATCGTAGCGGAAGTCGCCAAGACTTTCGCAGGTGCGGGCCCTCTCTGGCGTTTGCTTGCTGCGCAAACGCCATCTCTCTCAGAGGGAGAGAATTGAAGCTGGTTGCCAAATCGCGCAGGATTAGAATCGACGCCCCAGGCAGCGAGGGGAGTCGTCAAAAGGCTAAACACCAGCGCGCTACTTGATGATGCCCTTCGCTTTCAGTGCGTCGATGATTTGGGTGGCGCACTGGTCGATGGTATGCTGGGAGGCATCGAGGGTGACGTCCGGGTTGGCCGGGACGTCGTAGGGGGCGGTGACGCCGGGGAAGTTCAGCAATTCGCCGGCGTCGGCTTTGGCGTACTGGCCTTTCTCGTCACGCTGGCGGCAGACTTCGACGGGCGTGGCAACGTGGACGACCAGGAAGCGGTCCTGGCCGATCACCCGAGCCACCTTTTGACGCACGTCTTCGCTGGGGGCGACGAAGCAGGCGATGCAGATCAATCCGGCTTCATTGAGCGTGTGCGCCAGGTGGGCACTGCGGCGGAGGTTTTCACTGCGGTCGGCGGCGCTGAATCCGAGGTCGCGCGACAGGCCTTTGCGGACATGTTCGCCATCGATGACCGAGACGGCGCGGCCGCTTTCGAACAGTTTTCGTTCCACCGCCTGGCCGATCGCGGTCTTGCCCGATCCGGTCAGTCCGGTCAGCAGGACGGTCGCGGGCTGTTGGCCGAAGCGGGCGATCCGTTCTTCGTCGGTCACCGCCGAGACGGCTGCGTTTTCGTCACCGCCGGCGGTTTCCTCATCATCCCAAACCGACTTGGAGGAACCGTCGCCCGACTTGTCCAAGATCATTCCGGCCGCGACGGTCGCGTTGGTGATGCGGTCGATCACGATGAACGCGCCGGTGGACCGGTTGCGGCGATAGGCGTCAAAGTGGATCGGGGCGGACAGCGAGATACCGACGCGACCGATGGCGTTGAGTTCCAGTTCCGGGGCCGGACTGCGGTGCAGCGTGTTCACGTCGACGCGGTAGTTGAGCGTGTCGATCGTGCCGGGAACGGTTTGCGTGGTGTGCTTGAACAAGTACGTTTTGCCGGGCACCATCGCTTCTTCGCCCATCCAAACCAACATCGCCTGGATCGAATCACGTGACTTGGGAAGGTTTCCCGGGCGGACGATCATGTCCCCGCGCGAGGCATCGATCTCGTCTTCCAACGTCAACGTGACCGAAAGCGGCGCATAGGCTTCTTCCAGCTCGCCTTCGTAAGTCACGATCGATTTCACTTTGGATTTTCGCTTGCTCGGCAGCACCATGATCTCTTCGCCGGGGCGAATGATCCCCGAGGCGATCGTGCCGCAGAAGCCGCGGAAATCCAGGTTCGGACGATTGACCAACTGGACGGGAAAGCGGAAGTCTTGCAGGTTGCGGTCGCTGCCGATGTAGACCGATTCCAGGAACCCCATCAGCGTCGTGCCGGTGTACCAGCCCATCGATTCGCTGCGATCGACAACGTTGTCGCCGTTGAGGGCGCTGATCGGGATGAAGTGCAAATCGGGCAGGTCCAAGCGTGTGGCGAAGGAACGATAGTCGTTGCAGATCGCCTCGTATTTCGCTTCGTCGAAATCGATCAGGTCCATCTTGTTGATCGCGACGACGACGTGTCGAATCCCAAGCAGGGAGACGATGAACGAGTGCCGTCGGGTTTGGGTCAGCACGCCGTGCCGCGCGTCGATCATCAGGATCGCCAGGTCGGCCGTCGACGCACCGGTCGCCATGTTGCGCGTGTATTGTTCGTGGCCGGGGGTGTCGGCGATGATGAACTTTCGCTTCGCGGTGCTGAAGTAACGGTAGGCGACATCGATCGTGATGCCCTGTTCGCGTTCTTCTTTTAGCCCGTCCATGAACAACGACGGATCAAAGTTTCCGCCGGTCGACCCCTGTTTGGCGGAATCCGATTGGACCTTGGCCAATTCGTCTTCGTAAACCAGTTTGGAGTCATAAAGCAGGCGCCCGATCAGCGTGCTCTTTCCGTCGTCGACGCTGCCACAGGTGATGAACCGCAACAGTTGCTTGTTCTCATGTTGCTTGAGATAGGCGTGGATGTCGGTTGCGATAAGGTCGGACTGGTGAGACATGGATGAACGTGAAGGGGATGGGGGTGTCGCTTAAGGTGGCCGGGGCCGGGTCGTCCAAGGCAGCGGGGCGAAAGAAAAACGTGGTCGATGACGAGCCGTCGGCGGCTAGAAGTAGCCGCGTTCCTTTTTCTTTTGCATTCCCACGCCGCCTTCGTCTTTGTCGATCACGCGACCCTGTCGTTCGCTGGTCGTCGTCAGCAACATTTCTTGGATCACGTCCACCAGATCCGTCGCTTCGGATTCGACCGCGCCCGAAAGTGGGTAGCAGCCCAATGTCCGGAACCGCACCATCTTTTCCTCTTCGACCTCGCCTTCCAACAGCGGCATGCGGTCGTCGTTGCGCATGATCAGGATCCCGTCTCGCTCGACCACCTTGCGTTTGGTCGACAGGTACAGCGGCACGATCGGGATTTTTTCCAAGTGGATGTATTGCCAGACGTCCAGCTCGGTCCAGTTGCTCATCGGAAACACGCGGATCGATTCCCCTTTGTTGACCCGGGCGTTGTACAGGTTCCAGAGCTCGGGTCGCTGGTTCTTGGGATCCCAGCGGTGGCCTTTGTCGCGAAAGCTGAAGACGCGTTCCTTGGCCCGCGATTTTTCTTCGTCGCGGCGTGCCCCACCGAACGCGGCGTCAAAACCGTACTTGTCCAACGCCGCCTTCAGGGCGTCGGTCTTCATGATTTCGGTGTGCCGCTCGCTGTCCTCCCAGGGCTTGATGTCCAGCTTTAACCCTTCCTCGTTGATGTGGACGATCAGGTCCAATCCTAATTCCTTGGCGACATAATTGTCGCGAAAATCGTACATCTCCTTGAACTTCCACGTCGTGTCGACGTGCAGCAGGGGGAACGGCGGTTTGGCCGGTGCAAAGGCTTTGCGAGCCAGGTGCAGCAGCACCGCGGAATCTTTGCCGACGCTGTAGAGCATCACGGGATTTTGGAATTCTGCGGCCACCTCACGAAAAATATGGATGCTCTCTGCTTCCAGTTGTTTGAGGTGGGTCAGGTTGTAATCCGACATCAGGACGCCGTAAGGGTGGAGAATCAAACGTAAGTGACCGCCAAGGTTCGCTCGGCCAGGGGAGTGCGGGGCAGTATAGATGCCGCGTGCGGATTTTCAGAGTGGGTTTCAGGTTTCAGGTTTCAGGTTTCAGGAGCGATCCGATAATCCCCCTCCCAACCCCCATCCCCCAACTCCCAACTCCCAACTCCCCTCCCGTTGCCATTTGGGGTGATCGGGCTTAGGCTCTGGGATTCTGCGCCGGGGCACGAGCACCTTCCCGGCCTCATCAATTTTTCCGGAGTGATTCTGGTGTCGGGAACTTGCGTCATTGGTTTGCAGTGGGGTGATGAAGCAAAAGGCAAATTGGTTGATTTGCTGGCTTCACAATTCGATATGGTCGTCCGCTATCAAGGCGGTGCGAACGCCGGCCACACGGTGGTCGTCGGCGACCAGGTCTATAAATTGCACCACATTCCCAGCGGAATTCTGCATCGCGGGGTCAAGAACTTGATCACGCCCGGAGTGGTGATCAATCCCGAAACGATGATCGCCGAGATGGATGGGCTGGCCCCCCGAGGGGTCGATTGCAACGAAAACTTGCAAATCAGCGAGCGGGCGCACCTGGTGATGCCGTGGCACATCGCCGAAGACCGGCAGATCAACGCGACGGCGTTGCGTGGCGAATCGATCGGGACCACCAATCGTGGGATCGGCCCGTGTTATCGCGACAAGGTCGGACGCACCCACGCGATCCGCATGACGGACTTGGTGCAGGCCGACCGTGACGAGCGGATTCGGACGGTTGCCGAACAGAAGCTGGCGATCTTGCGCAACATGGGGGCTTCCGAGGAGGAGCTTGAATCGATCGCCGCCGACAAGGTCATCGCCCAGGCGACGCGGTGGGCGAATCGTTTGGAAGGCATGATCGCCGACACGACCGACACGTTGCTGGACGCCGCCGAACAGGACAAGCGGATGTTGTTCGAAGGTGCCCAGGGGGCGCTGTTGGACATCGATCACGGCACCTACCCGTTCGTTACCAGCAGCAACAGCAGCGGCGTGGGCGTCTGTGCCGGTGCCGGGGTGCCGCCACGTTGGATCAACACGGTGCTGGGCGTTTGCAAGGCTTACAGCACGCGGGTCGGTGGCGGTCCATTCGTGACGGAACTGGAAGACGAGACGGGCGACAAAATTCGAAAGCTGGGCAATGAATTCGGAACGACGACCGGTCGGCCGCGACGTTGTGGCTGGTTCGACGCGGTTGCCGTTCGCTACACGGCGCGATTGAGCGGCGTGACGCGGCTGGCGTTGATGATGATGGACGTGTTGGCGCATCTGGACGAGCTGAAGATTTGTGTCGCCTATGAGCTGGACGGCCAGCGGATCACTCGTTTCCCCGGGCACGCCGACCAGTTGCGTCGTTGCAAGCCGATCTATGAAACCATCCCGGGGTGGAAGCAACCGGTCGATGACGTCCGCCGCGAAGAGGATTTCCCCGAGGGGGCGTTGGCGTACGTGCGACGGATCGAAGCCCTGGTCGGAATCCCCGTCGGCGTGCTGTCGGTCGGTCCGGACCGTGCCCAAACCATTTTCACGAAACAATCCGACGAGTTGAATTTGCAACCGGTCGGAGCGTGAGCGATCGATGAACGCAGAGAGTCCCGACTCAAACACCATGCACGGCAAGGTCGACGGTGCCGTGGTACCGGCGCCAGGAAACGAGCGTTTGCCGGATCATGTGGCGATCATCATGGACGGCAACGGACGCTGGGCGCAGTCGCGCGGCATGCCACGAATCGAAGGCCACCGTCGCGGCGTCGATTCGGTCAGGATGGTCAGCGAGACCTGCACCGAACTCGGGATCGAAGCGGTCACGTTGTACTGTCTTTCCAGTGAAAACTGGAAACGCCCCAAAGCGGAACTCGACTTCCTGATGCAGTTGCTGGAGCAGTATCTGGTCGAAGAACGCGACTTGATCATGAAGCAGGGCTTGCGGCTGAAGGTGATCGGGCGTCGCGATCGATTGCCCGCGAGCGTTTTGAAGGAGATGGACAAGACCATCGACGTGTCGGCGGACAATCCGGGCACGCAATTGGTTTTGGCGATCGACTACGGCGGACGCGATGAGATTGCGATGGCGGCGCGATCGATCTGCAGCGACGTTCAAGCCGGGCGGTTGGAAATGGATTCGATCGACGAGGAAGCGATCAATCGCCGGCTGTACACGGCGGGATTGCCGGACGTCGATTTGATGATCCGCACGGGAGGCGAAATGCGGGTCAGCAACTTCTTGTTGTGGCAGCTCAGCTATGCCGAATTGTGGGTCACGCAAACCTGTTGGCCGGATTTCAACCGCGACGAATTCAATGTGGCGTTGGAGAGTTTTGCATCCAGAGACCGGCGGTTCGGAGGGCTCTCCGGCCAGCCGGTCCAACCAACGTTCGGTGAGAGTTGATGCTGCGTGATCGTTTGAGAACCAGCGCGGTCTTGATTGCAATCGTTCTTGGCCTGCTCGCACTCGACTATTTTGTCCGCGTTCCTGGAGCCGATGGCGTTTGGCTGTTGCCGTTGCTGCTGTTCTTTGCAATCGGCACGGCGTGGGAAATCGCGGTGATGGCGCGAGCGGGCAACCAGCCGATTCGGTTGGGCGTGGCGGTGGCCGGCGCGACCCTGGTCGCTTCGTCCGCGGCGACCCCGTTTCTGTGGGCGATTGGTGGCAGCGTTTATCCGCAGGACTGCCCTGTCGGCCGGTTGGGCTGGGGGGTGCTGGCGGCGGCGGCGGCGGTTTTTTTGAGCTTGATCGCCGAGATGCGAGATTACGGGGCATCCGGGGAAACATCGGCTAGGGCAGCCCCGGGGCAAGCGGTGCGGCGAACCTCGATGGCGGTGTTCGTCTCGGTGTATGTCGGGGTGCCGATGGCGATGCTGATCGCACTTCGCGGGTTGCACGCCGAGACGACCGCGGGCCGATTCGGGCTGGCCGCACTGATCACGACGATCCTGGTCACCAAAGTGGCCGACGCGGGAGCCTATTTTTCGGGCCGGGCACTGGGGCGGCATAAATTGATTCCCCGGCTGTCGCCGGGGAAAACGGTCGAGGGAGCGATCGGCGGCGTTTTGGCGTCCACGCTGGTCGCCTATTTGGCGCTCGCGTACCTGTTTCCGGCCTTGCTGGATCCTTCGGCGTCCCAGGCTGTTGCGGGGGCCGCCGACGGATCGGCAGACGTTACGACGGCGATGAGTGAAACGGTCGTCAAAACTGGATTATCCGCACTTTTGGCCCAACCCTGGGTCGGAGCACTCGTGCTGGGGCCGGTGCTGGCGATCTGCGGCATGGTCGGCGACTTGGCCGAATCCTTGTTTAAGCGGGATTTGGGGGTCAAGGACAGCGGCAACCTGCTCCCCGGACTGGGGGGCGTTTGGGACGTCACCGACTCCCTGGTTGCCTCCAGCGTGCCGGCATTTTTCTGCTTCGCCACGGGTGTTGGTGGCCCATAATGCGGTGTCTTCCTGCGGCGAAGTCGATACGATTGATTGAATCTTCCGTGATCCCGGACGCGAGTCCGCCGGCAGGCAATGCCGGGCGGGATCATTCCAAAAATCTGGCCGAGGGGTCGGCCAATTCCGAATGACTGAAGCCACATTAACGGTCAGTGCGCCCGACGAGTTGTTGCAGCTTTTCGGCCCGAGAGATCAACATTTACGAAAACTGCGGCAGTTGTTCGATGTCACGATCACGCATCGAAATGGGCGTGTGAGGATCGCGGGCGAGGACGAAGGCGTTTCCGGGGCGATGCGGACGCTGGAAAAGCTGTTGCACCAAGTCCAAAAACGGGGGGCGATCGGCGGTGAGGACGTCGAAACGGCGGCCGTCGAGGAGGGTGCCAGCGTCGAGGCAAAGGCCAAATTAAAGGTGTCCGGCGGCGAAGACATCGCGATTCAGCATGCCGGACGACGAATCCGCCCGCGGACCGAGGGTCAGGCGAAGTACGTCGACGCGATCCGCGAGTTCGATTTGACGTTCGCGACCGGCCCGGCCGGCTGCGGGAAAACGTATTTGGCGGTGGCGACGGCGGTCGAGGCGCTCAAAGCAGGCCAGATTCGCAAAATCGTGCTTGTCCGGCCCGCCGTCGAGGCCGGCGAGAGTCTGGGGTTTCTGCCCGGCGACCTGCGCGCGAAACTGAACCCGTATCTGCGGCCGTTGTTGGACGCGCTCGGGGAAATGGTTGACTATGACCAGGCGCGTGAGTTAATGGAGCAGGAAGTCATTGAGGTGATTCCGCTGGCGTACATGCGTGGGCGGACTCTGAACGATGCCTTCATCATTTTGGATGAAGCACAGAACACGACGATCGCGCAGATGAAAATGTTTCTCACGCGGATGGGGGAACGCAGCAAAATGGTGGTCAGCGGGGACGCGACACAGTTGGACCTGCCCCGCGGGGTGACCAGCGGCCTGAAAGACGCGATCCGTCGACTGCACCGGATCAAGGCGATCGGAATGATCCGATTGACCGGCGAGGACATCGTGCGGCACCGTCTGGTGCAGCGAATCGTCGAGGCCTATGAAGAGACGGAGAACACCGGCGCCACGCCACGTTCGCGGCGCAGTGGGGTTCGTGTGATCGGGGGTGATTTGTCGGGGCGAAGCGGCGGCGAGGAAACACTGGATCGATAGAGTCCCACTGGAGAGGAATCGGATCCGCTGAGATGAACGGCCAAAGCAAGACTCGAACGCGTCAGGAACGCATTGAATCGCTTGGGATTCCCAAGCCGAAGATGGTTCAATGGTGGATCGACAGTGACAAAGCCGATTGGGCCGTGCGCATTTTGATCGGGTTCTCCGCGGCGGTCGCGTTGTTGGTGGTCTGTAAAACCTGGGAACCCCGGTTCGCCTATCGCACCGGCATGATTCCCGAACGCGACATCATCGCCCGCGTCAATTTTGAGGTCGAGAACCAGATCGAGACCGAGGCGTTGCGGCTGCAAAAGGTGCGTGAAGTTCCGGTCTACTATCGGAACTGGAAAGCGCCGTTGGAACAGTTGCGGGCACGGCTGAAGAATCGATTGTTCGTGATTCTGGACGCCCAGTCGCTGAAGCAAATGAACGACGAAGAACGCAAGGCGTTCGAAGAGTTTGTGGCGGTTTCGACCGTGACGCCGGAATCGGCGACCGCGGATCGACCATCGGCCGACCAGCAATTCGCCGCGATGAAGCTGGTGTTTGCCAATGATCCGGAGTTGGAAAAACTGGACACCGCGATCAAGAACTTGCAAAAGGATGTGTTCGACAACGGATTGCTGCAAGCGATCAAGCACCAAGCCGAACAGGGCAGCCAACGATTCATCCGCGTCTATTCGACCGAGCCGTCCGATGCGGTGGAAGTGACCGTCGATGACGTTCAAATCGCATTGATGAAACCCAAGGTGGAATCGATGCTGGCCGACGAGTTTCGGTCGATGTTTGGTAGCCAGGTGGAAAACGATCAACATCGCCTGGTCGCACAGTTGGTCAGCAATTGGATCGATGCGCGGTTGCCTGAATATGAAACGCTGTCGTATGACGACGAGGCCAGCGGCAAGGCGCGGGCGGAGATCGCTGCCAGTGTTCCGCCGGTGATGAAAAAGTTCTATGCCGGTCAATCGGAATTGGCCGACGCCGGCGAACCGTTGGATGAAAACGAGCTGCGACTGTTGCAGATGGAGCATCGCGAGTGGACCAATTATCGCGGCCCGATCGACCGGATCGCCCGCGTGGCGGCATACGGAGGCATGATCGCGGCACTTTATCTGTTGTGCGGTTCGTACATTTTGTTTGTCGACGATCGTTCATTGGTGTTCGACCGAGTCAAACTTTCCAAGTTGTTGTTCCTGTTCGTTTGCACGATCGGGATCAGTTATTGGGTCGCCAGCGACAAGTACCGCAGCGAGCTGGCGCCCTTGGTGATCGCATCGATCATCACGGCGATCGTTTATGGACGTGATTTATCGCTGCTCTTGATGTCGGCGGCGATCATCAGCGTGACCCTGTTCTTGCACGAGAGCCTGGGGCACCTGGTGATGCTGGCGGCGGCCGTCACCACGTCGACGCTGTTGACCGGCCGGATTCGGACGCAAGGGCATTTGCTGTTTGTCGGCGGCGTTGCCGCGGCGGTCACGTTCTTGACGGTGGTCGGGGTCGGCATCGTCACCGGCGACACGACGACGATCCCGACCGGTGTGGAGCGGTCGGCGCCGACGACGGTCACGTTCCTGGAAGTGCTTGCCGGTCTGGCCCAAGAAGGACTGCGGGCGGGCGCGTTCATTGTGATTTCGGCCGCGGCACTGACCCCGATGTTGCCGTTGATCGAAAAAGCGTTCGGCGTTCAAACCGATTTGAGCCTGTTGAGCTTGAGCGATGCCAGCCACCCGCTGCTGCGTCGTTTGGCACAGCGCGCCCCGGGGACATACAATCACAGCATCAACGTGGCGTCGATCGCCGAGGCGGCGGCCGATGCGATCGGGGCCAACGGATTGCTGGTCCGCGTCGGGGCCTATTTCCACGACATCGGCAAGATGTTCAAACCGGAATACTTCATCGAGAACCAAAGCGGCGTCAATCAACACGATTCCTTGCAACCGGCGATGAGCACGCTGGTGATCATCGCCCACGTCAAAGACGGCGCGGATTTGGCACGCAACCACCATCTGCCGCAACCCCTGATCGACTTGATCATGCAGCACCACGGCACGACGCTGGTCGAATACTTTTTCAACGAAGCCGCCAAACGCAGCGAAGACAATCCGAACGAAAAGGAAGTCAGCGACAAGGATTTTCGTTATCCTGGACCGAAGCCCCAAACGCTTGAAGCGGCCGTGATGATGTTGGCAGACACCGTTGAAAGTGCCAGTCGAACCTTGGTCGACCCGACGCCGGCGCGGATTCAAAGTCTGGTCGATCAGATCGCGCAAAAGAAAATGGCCGATGGTCAATTCGACGAGTGCGGATTGACGTTCCGGCAATTGAATCTGGTCCGCAAGAGTTTGGTGAAGTCCCTTACCGCTATCTATCACGCACGTGTCAAATACCCCAGCCAACAGCCAGCCTGAGCCGGAGCCGGATCGTCCGCCGGCGGCCCCCGAAAGCGAGGATCCTGAGCCTTCAGGGGCAATCGCAAACGAATCTTCCCTCGGTCACGGTCACGGTGACGGTGACGCCTGGCCCGATGCCGTCGCGGTGGACATCTTGTGGGATGACAGCGTTGCCCAGTGGCAGCAGCGACTGGAGCTGAACGACGCCCGGATCGCGCAGGCGGTTCAGGCCGCCGCGGCGTTGCGTGGGTTTGATCGCGGACACATCGGCGTGCGGATCACCGACGACCCGACGATCCACCAAATCAATGTCAGGCACTTATCGCATGACTACCCGACCGACGTGATCAGTTTTCCCTATTCGGACGACCCGAAACACATCGAAGGCGAATTGGTCGCCAGTGTCGAAACGGCTCAGCAGAACGCCGCCGACGTGGGCTGGCCGACGGCCAACGAAGTGTTGCTGTATGTGATCCACGGCGTGCTGCACATCGGCGGCATGGAGGACCACCGGGCCGAAGATCGCGCGAGGATGCGGCACTCCGAACGACAGGCATTGAAGCGGCTGGGCATTTCAGTACCGCTTCAGCACGAGGGCACTGAACCGCACGAGGGCACTGAGCAGCACGAGGGCACTGAGCAGCACGAGGGCACTGAGCCGCACGAGGGCACTGAGCCGCACGAGGGCACTGAGCAGCACGAGGGCACTGAGCAGCACGAGGGCACTGAGCAGCACGAGGGGCACAGCTGATGGAGAACGTGTGGCCCCACCTGATGGTTTCTGCCGCCGGATTTTTACTCAGCAGCATCGGCGGATTGGGCGCGGAATTGCTGGATTGTTTTGCCGGCCGCAGCCTGGAAGCATTTTGCCGCGTCAAGAAGCGTCGCGAGCGATTCAGTTCGGTGTTGGAGCATCAGGACGCCGCGATTCGCAGCAGCGAATACCTGCGGATGATCGGCACGGTGTTGTTTTTGATCGCGGGCACGGCCGCGTTGATGATCTCCAAGCACGACAGCGATTCGCTGGCGTTGGCCGGCCTTGTTGGTCCGCTGGTGGCGTGGGTCGTGTTGGCGACGCTCTCGATGATGTTCGTCCACGCTTGGTTGCCGGCCGCGGTCACCCGTTTCGCATCGGCGCCGGTGCTGTACCACACCTGGCCGTTTTGGCGTTCGCTGACGTCGGTGATGAACCCGTTCTCGATCCCCGGCGAAGTGATCGCGGCGCTGACCCGACGGCTGTCGGGACAGGACGAGAACGAAGATGAATCCGAAGAATTGCTGGAAGATGAAATCCGAACGATCATCGCCGCGGGGACCAACAAGGGCATCTTCGGTCCCGGCATTCGCGAGATGATTCAAAACGTGATGGATCTGGGCGACGACACGGTCGGGCACATCATGACGGTGCGTGGCGACATCGACGCGGTCGAGTTGGGTGACACCTGGCCGGCGGTGATGCAGCAGGTGATCGATTCCGGCCGGACGCGGTTGCCGGTTTATGACGGGACCTTGGACAAGGTGGTCGGGGTGTTGTACGTCAAGGATCTGCTGCCGGAGATTTCCGACGGGAACCTGCCGTCGCGGTCGCTGGGGGAGATCATGCGCCATGCCTGGACCGTCCCGGTGGATCGCAGCGTCGAATCGTTGTTGCGAGAATTTTTGCACAGCCGTTCGCACATGGCGATCGTGTTGGACGAATTCCAGCAGACCGCCGGAGTGGTGACGATCGAGGATGCGTTGGAGGAGATCGTGGGCGAGATCGTCGACGAATCCGACGAGGACGAAGAAACCCGATTCGAGATCGTCGACGATACGACGGTGATCGTCAGCGGACGGGTGATGATCGACGACCTGAACGACCGGCTGCACTGGGCGTTGCCCGAGAGTGACGACTATGAAACGATCGCCGGGCTGGTGCTGAACAACCTGGGAGAAATCCCCGAGGCCGGTGCCACGTTCACGATCGGCGATGCCGCCTTTGAGGTGCTTCAAGCGACCCGCCAGAAAATTGAGATGATGGAGGTGCGATACGCTCCCGGACAGCGTGTCGCGGTTTAACCGCACGGAAACACCCGATTTGCAAGCCAAGACGGTGCCCGGAGGCGCGTTTCTTGTGCAAAATCCCTGTTTCAACACTCCCGGTCATTACGTTTTGATGGCCGAATTATAGAATTTGACGAAGTTTCCGAATTGGAACACTCGATACAACCCCTACAGTCCGCTCCGGGCGGTTAAATTTTTAGGCCCGGCAACGGACCACCGCGGCGACCACGCGGTGCCCCCCAAGGCGTTGCCGTCACAAGACACGGCATCGCCGCCCAAAGACACGGCATCGCCGCCACAAGCCCGCTACGAACCACCGCCAGGCCGGCAAACGAACGCGGCCCGGCCATTATGACGACGCGAAAGATTCAGTTCATGACGACTACAAAACATGTCAAATCCGTCTCCGGCATCACCGTGCGACTGGCCGGAGATTCGGGTGACGGGATGCAGTTATTGGGGACCCAGCTGACCAACACCAGTGCCTTGGCCGGCAACGATGTCGCGACATTTCCCGATTTCCCGGCGGAAATCCGCGCCCCCCGCGGCACCCGCGCCGGCGTCAGCGGGTTTCAGGTCCAATTCGCCAAGGAAGAGATTTTCACGCCCGGCGATACTCTCGACGCCCTGGTGGTGATGAATCCGGCGGCCCTGGTGACCAATGTCCAGGACCTTCGCAAGGGCGGCATCCTGATCGCCAACGAAGACGGGTTCACCGAAAAGGATTTCAAGCTGGCCAAGGTCGAGGCCAATCCGCTGGAGGCGACGGTCATCAATGACAGTTATCGGTTGATCAAGGTGCCGATGACCCAGTTGACCCGCGCCGCGGTGTCCGAGCACGGGTTGAGCCCCAAGATCGCCGATCGTTGCAAAAACTTTTTCGCCATGGGGCTGGTCTACTGGCTGTTCGGCCGGTCGCTGGATCCGACGCTGCGGTTCATCGAAAACAAGTTCGGCAAGAAACCCGATGTCGCCGCGGCCAACGTGGCTGCCCTGCGTGCCGGTTGGGCGTTCGGAGAGACAACCGAGGCGTTTGGCGAAAGCTATCAGGTCGAAGCGGCCGAGCTGACTCCCGGCACCTATCGCAACATGATGGGCAACCAGGCGTTGGCTTGGGGACTGGTCGCGGCCAGCAAGTTGAGCGGAAAGGAGTTGTTCTACGGGACGTATCCGATCACGCCGGCCAGCGACATTCTGCATGAGCTGACCAAACACAAGAATTTCGGCGTTCGCACGTTCCAGGCCGAAGACGAGATCTCGGCGATGTGCGCGACGATCGGGGCGGCGTTCGGGGGCACGATGGCCGTGACCGCCAGCAGCGGCCCGGGGATCGCGCTCAAGGCCGAGGCGATGGGGCTGGGCATGATGCTGGAATTGCCGATGGTCGTCGTCAACGTCCAGCGTGGCGGTCCGAGCACCGGGTTGCCGACCAAGACCGAGCAGAGTGATTTGCTGCAGGCGCTGTTCGGCCGCAATGGCGAATCCCCGATTCCCGTCATCGCTCCCCAGTCGCCGGCGGATTGCTTCAACACGGCGATCGAAGCCTGGCGGATCGCCACCGAGTGCATGGTCCCGGTGATGTTGCTCTCGGACGGTTACATCGCCAACGGCAGCGAGCCTTGGAAGATCCCGACCATTGACACGTTGCCCAAAATCGAAATCAAGCACCCGGTCGACAACAACGACGGCGAACCGTTCCTGCCCTACCTGCGGAATGAAAACCTGGGGCGTCCCTGGGCCATTCCGGGGACCGAAGGCTTGATGCACCGGGTCGGCGGTTTGGAAAAAGAACACGAAACCGGCAACGTCAGCTACGACCCGGCCAACCATCAATTGATGACCGAAACGCGGGCGGCCAAGGTCGCCAAGATCGCCGAGCGGATTCCCGAGCAGGAAGTCTTTGGCGAACCCAGCGGCGATCTGTTGGTCGTCTCCTGGGGCGGAACCTATGGCGCCTGCCTGACCGCGGTCCGCCGTTGTCAGCAAGCCGGACATCGTGTCAGCCATGCCCATTTGCGTTACCTGAATCCGTTCCCGAGAAACCTGGGCGAGCTACTGAAGTCGTTCGACCGCGTCTTGGTGCCGGAATTGAACATGGGCCAGCTGCGAATGTTGTTGCGTTCGGAGTTCCTGGTCGATTGCATCGGGTACAACAAAGTCCAAGGGAAACCGTTTGCGGTCAGCGAACTGATCCAGCAAATTGAAACGCATGTGCCCTCGCCGGTGGCCGTTTAGGCTTTTGCCGGTGGCCGTTTAGGCTTTTGCCGGTGGCAGCTCATCGGCTCGGATCGCGGCGTTTGGCGGACCACCACCGCCGCTTATTCATCTCAACCAAATCAACCGTTCCCAATCATTTCCGCTATGTCCCTGCCAGTTCTTAAAGCCGCTGATTTTGCTTCTGACCAAGACGTCCGATGGTGCCCCGGATGCGGCGACTATTCGATCCTGGCGCAGATGAAGAAGGTTCTGCCGGAGCTGGGCGTGCCGCGGGAGAAGATTGTTTTCGTCAGCGGGATCGGCTGCAGCAGCCGTTTTCCGTACTACATGAACACCTACGGGATGCACAGCATTCACGGGCGTGCGCCGACGTTTGCGACCGGTTTGAAATCGACGCGTCCGGATTTGATGGTGTGGGTGATCACCGGCGACGGCGACGCGTTGTCGATCGGCGGAAACCACTTCATCCACGTCCTGCGACGGAATCTGGACATCAACATCGTGCTGTTCAACAACCGGATCTATGGATTGACCAAGGGGCAATACAGCCCGACCAGCACCGAAGGCCAGGTCACCAAGAGCACGCCGATGGGATCGATCGACCATCCGCTCAGTCCGCTGTCGGTGGCCTTGGCAGCCGAGGCCACCTTTGTGGCTCGTTCTCTGGACGCCCACGTCAAACATTTGGGTGCGGTGCTGAAACGCGCCTCCGAGCACAAGGGGACGTCGTTGGTCGAGGTGTACCAGAATTGCAACGTGTTCAACGACGGTGCGATGGCTTATGCCCAGGAAAAGAAACAGCGCGCCGACAACGTGGTCGAATTGGAACACGGAAAGCCGCTGGTGTTCGGCAAGAACAACGAAAAAGCGATCCGGTTGGTCGGCACGCACCTGGAAATCGTCGAGCGGAGTGAAGTGCCGGACGACGACTTGCTGATCCACGACGAAAAAGATCCCAACCCGTCGATTCAGATGATGTTGGCCCGGATGCGTTATCCTGAAATGCCCGAGCCGATCGGAGTTTTGCGTGACGTCGACAACGTCGCGACCTATGACGAACAAATCAACGCCCAGGTCGAGCTTGCCAAGGAGACCCGCGGTGAAGGCGATTTAGATAAATTGTTCCACGCCGGGGATACCTGGGTCGTGGACTGAACCGTTTCCAGACGATGTCATCAATCAATGGTTGTTCCAGGGAGGAATGAACATGCCACGTGGTAAGAGTTACTCAGACGCAACGAAAGCGATCGGCGAAACCCCGATGATCCAGGTGAATCGTCTGGTGCCCGAGGGCGGGGCCAGCGTGTTCGCCAAGTGCGAGTTTTTTCAACCGCTCAACAGCGTCAAAGATCGGATCGGCGTCGCGATGATCGAAGCCGGCGAGAAAGACGGCACGATCACTCCGGCGACCCATGTGATCGAGCCGACCAGTGGCAATACCGGCATCGCGCTGGCGTTCGTGTGTGCCGCCAAAGGCTACAAGCTGACGTTGACGATGCCCGAATCGATGTCCGTCGAGCGACGCGCGTTGCTCCGTGCGATGGGCGCCAACCTGGTGCTGACGCCCGCCGGGGACGGGATGAAAGGCGCGATCAACAAAGCCGCCGAACTGGTCGCCCAAGACGACAGCGCCTTCATGCCCCAGCAATTCGAAAACCCGGCCAACCCGGCGATCCACGAAGCGACCACCGGACCGGAGATCTGGGAGGACAGCGGTCATCAGATCGATGCGATCGTGGCGGGTGTCGGCACGGGCGGCACAATCACCGGTGTGGCCCGCTACCTGAAACAAAAGAACCCCGACTTCAAAGCGATCGCGGTCGAACCGGTTCATTCGCCGGTGATCAGCGGGGGATCGCCCGGCAAGCACCGCATTCAAGGCATCGGCGCCGGGTTCATCCCCAAGAACTTGGACACCAGCATCATCGATGACGTGGTCCAGGTCGACGACGAAGACGCGTTCGCGTGGGGACGTCGGCTGGCCAAGGAAGAGGGGATCGTCGGCGGGATCAGCAGCGGGGCCAACATGTGGGCTGCTGCTCAGGTCGCCGCCCGCCCCGAGATGAAGGGCAAACGGATCGTCACGATCATGTGCAGCCTGGGCGAACGCTATTTGAGCACCCCGCTGTTTGGCGATCTTGGGCTGTAGCGAGAACCCGTCTTTACATGACGGATTGGCGTTCGACGCTCGTTAGGACTCGTCCATCGCGGCCCAATGCGGTAAAAATCACAGTTCGGCGGCGAATCTTTGCCGCCGATTTTTATTTTTGCAAAGGAGCGATTGCAGGCGATCATGGCAAAGGGTTTGTTTACTCAAGGGATGTGTGTGTTGCTGCGAAGCCCGGTCGCCCTGGCCGAGCTGCAGGACAAACTGTCCGCCTTTGACATGATCGGGGTGCAGGAGTCCGCCGTTGATGGAGCGTCGCCGGAGACGTTGGTGATGAGTTTCCGGCCGGAGGTGGGGGGCCATCTGCTGGTCACGCCTTCGACCGAAAAGTGGCCCGATCAAATGGGCGACCCCGAAACCGCGCCCGATGTGTTCGTCGCCTGGTCACTGGGCCAATTCGGGCCGCTGGCCTTCCCCGGCTGCCTGGAACGGGCCGCGGAACAGTCTTGGGGCTGGGAAGACGGCGAAGATGTGCCCCAGCAACACACCTCGCACATCCGACTGCTGATCAGCTACGTCCTGGGGGCCGACGAATCCGAACAGGACGACGACGATTCCGACGACGTCGTGCTGATCCCCGATGATTATGACCCGGTCGCGGAACTGCGGTTTCTGACCAAGGCCGTTTCGGCACTGTTGGAATTGCCCCAGGCGATCTGCTATTTCAACCCCGGCGGCGAAGTGCTGCGGGACCAGAACGGGTTGCGACAAGGTCTCAATTACGCCTGGAATTACGAATTGCCGCCGCTGGACATGTGGACCAACGTGCGACTGTTCCGCGTCGATGAATCCTGGGCCTTGATGGACACCGTCGGCATGGGGCAACTGGATATGCCCGACATGGAGGCCGTTTACGACACCGATCGCTATGAACCGGCCGAAGTCGAGCGGTTCTTGCGCAACGCATCCCTGTATCTGATGAGCACCGACGAGGAGTTCGAGGAGGGGGATGTGGCCGATGGACCTGGCGACATCAGCTGGAACGCGATCGAGTGCGAAGAAAGTCTGTCCGATCCGCCGCGGGAAACCATCCGCTGGTTCCCCGATGACGGCTCCGACCCGCCCGAGGTGCTGATGCGGCGGACGGGCGATGACGACGACGATGATCCGTATGACGAGGAGCCGGAAGACCTGGACGACGAGGCATTCGAGCTCTAGCGGCGGTAAACTTTCGGTTTGCTCTCGGTTTCGGGCCTCCGAACCGGAAACCAATCTTGGGCTCTACCCCGGCAGATTGCTAGACTCGGCGATCCACTTCGCCTAGCCGTCTTGCTATCAAAGCTCCGCGATGACGCTGTCGGGCCAATGCCCTGTCTGCCGTACGACGCTCGCTTTCACCGAAGCGTCGTTGGTCGCTGCGCATTGCGAGGGGGCCGTGGTGCCGGCGGACACGCCGGTTGTGACCTGTCCGTGCAGCGCGACGTTGATCGCGACGGACCTGGATGCCGCCACCGAGGTCGCGGCCCAGTGCACCGCGTGCGGCAGCAACTACGTCGTCGATCGATCCGCAGCCGGCGAAGAATTGCCGTGCCGCTGTGGGGCGACCGTCAAAATCCCGACCGCCATCCTGGTGCAAGTCACGGTCGCCCAAGACGACGGCAACCCGGACCCCGAGCAGGTCCCCGCCGATCTCGGGCACGACGCCGAGAATGGAGCGTCAATCCCGACCCAGCAGCCGACTCCAAGGGGCGTTGCAGCGGACCAGGTCGACGACGAAGCGATTCAGCTTCCGATCGTGGCGCTGCCGGAGTTGTATTCGCTGCAAGTTCCCGAGGTCGTAGCGGAAGTCGCCAAGACTTTCGACGAGGACCAGGCCGCAGGCGAAACTCTTGGCGAGTTCCGCTACCCGGACTGCGAATCGGAGCCACACGCTTCCGAGTCGGAATCGGTCGACGACGAAGTGATTCAACTTCCGATCGTGGCGCTGCCGGAGTTGTATTCGCTGCAAGTTCCCGAGGTGGTAGCGGAAGTCGCCAAGACTTTCGACCAGGACCAGGACCAGGCCGCAGGCGAAACTCTTGGCGAGTTCCGCTACCCGGACTGCGAGTCGGAGCCACACGCTTCCGAGTCGGAATCGGTCGACGACGTAGTGATTCAACTTCCGATCGTGGCGCTGCCGGAGTTGTATTCGCTGCGGGTTCCCGAGGTGGTAGCGGAAGTCGCCAAGACTTTCGACGAAGACCAGGCCGCAGGCGAAACTCTTGGCGAGTTCCGCTACCCGGACTGTGAATCGGAGCCACACGCTTCCGAGTCGGAATCGGTCGACGACGAAGTGATTCAACTTCCGATCGTGGCGCTGCCGGAGTTGTATTCGCTGCGGGTTCCCGAGGTGGTAGCGGAAGTCGCCAAGACTTTCGGCGAGGATCAAGCCCCGCGCGAAACTCTTGGCGAGTTCCGCTACCCGGACTGCGAATCGGAGCCACACGCTACCGAGTCGGAATCGGTCGACGACGTAGTGATTCAACTTCCGATCGTGGCGCTGCCGGAGTTGTATTCGCTGCGGGTTCCCGAGGTGGTAGCGGAAGTCGCCAAGACTTTCGACGAAGACCAGGCCGCAGGCGAAACTCTTGGCGAGTTCCGCTACCCGGACTGCGAATCGGAGCCACAGGCTTCGGAATCAGATTTAGTCGACGACGACGCGGGCTTAGAACCAGAGCCGGTCGTCTCCTGTCCGGGTTGCAAACGCGAGTTTTCAGTGACCAAGGGGGAGATGGGGCAGACGGCGGAGTGCGAGTGCGGGTTCGTATTCGTGATGCAAGATAACGTCGATGCACTCGACTCGGCCTTTTGCAGCGACTTGATGCCCTACCAACCACTGGCGATCGACCGTACAGGAACCATCGACCGCACAGGAACCATCGACCGCACAGGAACCGGCGTGGTTGCCGACCGACTTGCGGCGGCCGAGGGACATGGAAAGCGTGCCGATCGCGCTGCGGCATCGCCTCGCGTGTCCGCGGCGATCCGACATCAGGAGCGTCCCCGCCGATCCGGCTGGTCAGGAAACTTGATCGTTGTCGCCGCGGGGTTCATGTTGATGACCACCGCAATCGGATTCGTTTACCGAGACCGCTTGGGGATCCGAATCGCTGCGTCCGATGGCGTTGCCCGGGCCCCCAGGCGGGTCGGCCCGTTGCCAATTCCCAGCGCCCAGCCCGCCGCCCAGCCCAGCGCTCAGCCGAGCGCCCAGCCCAGCGCTCAGCCGAGCGCCCAGCCCAGCGCCCAGCCCAGCGCTCAGCCGAGCGCCCAGCCCAGCGGTTCCGACGCACGCGATCCGGCGCAGCCATCCGACCCGAGCCGAGGCTCTTTGGGCGAACATGTTGCAGACGGGACGCTGGGGGCCGCTCTGCAAGACATTCCTCACGACGTCCCAACTGCTGCCCCATCGCCTCAACTGGTGGTTCAATCGTCGCACCGCAGTGCTCAAACGCCGCCAAAGCTGTCGGCGTTCCTGCGTTCGGTGTACTTGCAGGCACGGCAACTGGAAACCGAGGCGACGCTCGGTCGGGAGACGCTGTCGATGTTCAGTGAAACGGTGAACCAGTTGGACGCGACCGGTGTACAGTTTTCGGTCGCCGATCTGTTTTGGCTGGCCGAGACCTGGGAAGGCTTCGGCCGGCGATCGGCGAACCCCGATCTGGCGTCCAAGTGTTATTGGCAGGCCGCCGGTGCGTTCGCGTTGGCGCAGACGCTGGAAACGATCGATCCGCAGGATCGCTTGGTCGCCGACCGGCGCCAGCGCGATCTTTCTCGCAGGTCGCGGCACGCATTGCGAGTGGCATCCCAGGCGGAGCTTGCGGATCCACCGACGACCGAACGTCGCTGATTTTTCTGTTCGCATTGCGGTGTTGTGGCGGCGATTGAACGTCGAACACGCGTTCGGTCGTGGTATAAAAGCGTTCTCCATGACCTCCTCGTCTGTTTGATTTTTTGCGATGCCGATTTCCGATCCTGCCGAGTTGAACACGTTGTACCGCGAGTGGTTGGAGATTCCGGCAGAACGGTTGCCGCCGAACCATTACGCGTTGTTAGGGTTGGCCGATTTCGAGTCCGATGAAGCGGCGATCGAAGCGGCGGCAAAGTCGCGCAGTGCCTACTTGCACCAGATCGCCGCGGGGCCGAAGCGGAAGATCGTCCAGGAAATGCTGGGCCAGGTCGCGATCGCCCGGCGCACGTTGATGAGTGCCCAGTCGCGAGCCGCGTATGATCAATCGTTGCGATTCGATGCATCATCGACCGGCGATTCGCAATCAACGCCGCCATCGTCCGCCAATCAGGAGCAGGTTCGATCGGGCGCGGCGATGGAATCGGGCACAACAGTGGAATCGGGCACAACAGTGGAATCGGGCACGGCGACCGAGACGGCTGCGGTGCCGCGACGCAGGAGCAAGGCCGGCGACTGGAAGTACCATGGCATCAGCGCGGCGGTGTTGTTAACGATTGTCGCGATTGTGTTTTGGGTCAATCGGAATCCCGGCGGCCGACGCGCGGCCGAAGCCCGGCCACAGCAGTTGGGGGCCGACGTCCGTGGTTCGTCCTTGCAGGCTGGCGGGGCCGAGCGGGGTGCCGCCCCAGACAGCGATTCGGGCGCCGGCCAGAATGCAACGGGTTCGACGGGACGAAAGGCAAGTCCGCAGGCATCCCATCCCGACCGACCGCCGGCCCAACGTCGCTCGCCGATCGCCAAGCGGCGGGACACGGGCAGCGGGCTGGGGGCCGGCTTGGGCGACAAGTTCGCCGACGTGCTTTCGGATATCGCCGAGCAAGACGACGAGGGCATGCCGACCGGTGCCGCGTCATCGCAAAGCCGCGGCGAATTTCGTCCCCTGGGCGGTTTGTCGATCGGCCCGGTGACCACACTTTCGGAACCTCGCCCGCCGCTGCCAAGCTTGACCGCCGTCGCGGAATTCCCCGGCCAGCTGGCCGATCGGTTCGAATGCGAACAGGGTTTCCAGTGGTACGAGGTGACCGATCAAGCGATCCGCCTGGTACCGACCCAAGGACACACCTCGTTCATCCTTCACGACAAACAGTTCACGTTGACTCCAGGGTCGGCAATGGCGGTCTCGACTTCGTTGTCCGCGGGGATGCGGGGCGAGACGCAAGTCGGGTTTCAGGTCGATGGGATCCGGGTCGGATTGCGTTCGGCGAAGAAGGTAATTGAAGTGTTCGCGCGAGACCGCGGCGATGATGTCCGCCGCGATCTGGTGGACAAAATCAAAACGCCCCGCGATCCCACGACGCTGTCGATTCAACGCGACGCCGGCGAACCTGATCTGTTCCGCTGGTTCGTGCAATCTGGCGAGACCATTCGGACCGGAACGATCGGCGTGACGTCGTTGGCCGAGTCAGCTGCGGTGGCCGTGTTTGTCACCGCATCCAAGCCCGATCCGAAACGCCCGCTAACCCTCAGCGATTTAAAAATCACCGCGGGCCAGCCGTAGCCGGCCGACATCACTCTGACGTAGCCACGCTCGCCAGAGCGTGGAGGAATTCGCGGATCCACCTTCTGGCGAAGGTAGCTACGTTTGACTCGCAATCCTATGGAACCAGATACATCATCAACGCTTGCCATTCGATCCACTGCGAATCGACACAGCGTTGCACTTCGTCTTCCGATCGGCTTGCGAGTGCTTGTTGGCATTGATCGACAAACTCGAAGGGGTCGGCGTAATGCCCATCGGATTCGGTGTTGATTTGATCGAACACGCAATGGGCCCCGACACGTCGGAACCAGTATTTCGAGTTGCCGTAATCGCCTTCGCGTCGATGCATGATGCCGTGCAGAAAGCTGCCTTCGGCGCTGCCGAGGTCCTGGCTGATCGAATGACTGCGATGGATATCGCCGGCGACCAGCCACAACCCGCTCATCACTTCCATCTGCCGTGCGGCGGGGACGTCGATCAGATGATCTCCGATTCCGCTGGACAAGAGCGTTTGAAGGGGTTTTTGCAGCGTGCCGTCCCCGAGCGGGGGCAACGGCGCCGCCTGGATCGCGGACAGAAGTTCGGTCGAGAAGGACTGGCTGAGCGATTGAGCAAAATCGGAAAATTCGGGCATCTGGCGCTGTTCTCCATCAGAAGCGGACAAACCTGCTGCGAAGACTACCGACAAAGTTTTCGGGGTGCTAGACTGCCGAATTGATCCCCTGTCTCTTTTCCCCACGTCGATTGTTTCGATGAGCAACGAACCACAGCCCGTGACGGACGAACAAGCCACCGACCTCGCCCCCTCGACGGCTCAATCGGCCGCGTCCCCCGAAACGGCCGCCCCGGAAACGCCTGCCGCGGAGACGCCTGCCCCCGTCGCAGCCACCGCGTCCGCCGAAAGCACCGCTGCTGCCCCAAGCACTGCCGAAGGTCAGCCCCAAGCCGGCCGCGGCGGTTCGGGCCCCCTGGCCGCCCGAGGACTGGGGGTGGCCAAGCCCGCCTCGCCGAGCGTGTCGACCGAGCAGCTTGAGGCGGCCGAGAAGAAGCAGGCGAAAAAGCCGGGCAAGAAAAAGAAACATCCCAAGCCGCGATTGAAGGGCGAAAAAGAGACGCCCGCAGCGGCCCCGGCGGCCCCGGCGGCGGCCAACAAACCCCAGCGCGTGGCGGTTCCCTCGGTGCGCGGGGCGCTCAGCGATGACTTGGAGGCGGAGTTGCAGGCCGAACTGGCTGCCGCGGACGTCGAATCCATGCTCAGCGGCCCGGCCGGCATGTCGGATCGAAAAGAAGCCTTGGCCGAGGGAACGCGAATCTCAGGAAAGGTGCTGAAGATCCACCAGGACAGCGTCTACATCGCCCTCGGCGGCCCGGACGAGGGTGTGATTCCGTTCGAACAATTCAAAGAGGCTGAACCGGCCGTGGGCAGCACCGTCGAAGTCATGGTGCGCGGGTTCAATCGCGACGACGGCTTGTACATGTGCTCCTTGCCCGGATCGACCATCGATGTCGCCGATTGGAGCGACTTGGAAGAAGGCTCGGTGGTCGAGGCCGTCGTGACCGGCCACAATAGCGGCGGACTGGAATGCAAGGTCGGCGGGGTACGCGGATTCATGCCGATCAGCCAAATCGCCGAGTACCGTGTGGAGGACGCCAGCGAGTTCGTCGACCAGAAATTTGTTTGCCTGGTGACCGAAGCCAACGAGCGACGCGGCAACCTGGTGCTCAGCCGACGTGCGATCCTTGAGCGTGAGCGGGAACAAAAGCGTGCCGAGCAACTGCAAAAGATCGAGCCCGGTGACGTGATGGAAGGCGTCGTCCGCAGCGTCAAAGATTTCGGGGCCTTCGTCGACCTAGGTGCCCTGGACGGTTTGATCCATGTCAGCAAGCTCAGCTGGGAACGCATCAAACACCCCAGCGAAGTGCTGGAGGTCGGCCAAAAGGTGAAGGTGAAACTGGATTCGGTGGACAAGGACACCGGCAAGATTTCACTGTCCTATCGCGACCTCTTGGAAAACCCCTGGGACACCGCCGAAGCCGACTTCGCGATCGGAACCGTCCACAAGGGCACCGTGACCCGAATCGCATCGTTCGGCTGTTTCGTCCGCTTGACCGCCGGAGTCGAAGGGTTGGTGCACGTCAGCGAACTGGCTCACCACCGTGTCTCGAAAATCGATGCCTTTGTCAGCGAAGGCCAAGAGGTCGACGTGAAGGTGATGTCGTTCGATCGCGACAGCCAGAAGATCGGGTTGTCGATGAAGGCGGCGCAAAACATTGCCGAGGACGCGAAGCCGAAAGAAGAAGAGGTCGAAGAGCCGCAGCGTGAAGTCGCCGTCAAACCCGCTCACGAAGGTCCGCTCAAGGGTGGCAACAACCGCGAAACCGGTGGCGAGCGATTCGGTCTGCGCTGGTAAAGCCCGGCTGCGCGTGGCGTGTGTCGTCGCTACTGCCCTCGCGACGCTCGAACCCCATACGCATCGCAGTTAAGGACTTCACCCTCCCTGGCAGTGCATTGGTGTCTACACCAATCGGTCCGCAATTTAGGGCATGGCTCCCCTCTCCCTAAAACAGATCGCGTCAACAGAATTTGATTGCGGAAGGATGATGACCGCGATCTGTTTTGGGGAGAGGGGTTGGGGGTGAGGGGCCGTCCACCCAGCCAGTTTCCACGGCGTTGGCCCCTCATCCCCAGCCCTTCTCCCCCACAAAGCCGGGGGAGAAGGGAGCCATTGTATGTTGTGTTGACATTAGTGCTTCCAAAGTGGGTTTCGCCCAATCTTGGTGTCTCTGCCCCTCGCTTCGTTCGCGCCTCTCTTAGCTTGCACCGTTTGCGGCGGCCCTCCCTTTCTGGCCCCGTACCGACTCAATAGGCTAGCGAGAGCGCGACTTACGTAGTGATACACTTGCTAACGCTACGTGCTTGTACTCTATTGAATTCCTTCCAAAGTGACGCTGTCCAGCACGCGGTTGCCTGGACCGTGTTCCCGCCTTTTCCCGGGAGTGATTGGTGGACGAATCGGCTTCTTCTCATCAGCGTGCCGCAACACGGCCGCTGGTGACGCGTCTGATGGGCATGGAGACCGAGTACGCGACCTTGGTGGCGAACCGGCCCGAATTGATGACCGACGATCTGCCACGATTCTCCCAGGTGTATTCGCAAATCTGTGCCGCAATCGGCCGCAATCAACCGACCGTCCCCGGCGTGTTTGATCAGCATCAGCAGTTCCTCGCCAGCGGCGGCGCGGTGACGTATGAATCGCATCCCGCCATGGAAACACGGCCGGGGGGCCTGGTCGAAATCGCCACCCCGGAGGTCACCAGCCCGGATGAATTGTTGGCTTGCCAGCGATCGATCGATGAGTTGGTGGCTGATGCGGCGGAAACGGTGACCGAGGAGTTTGACGTCCGGGTGTTGAAGAACAGCGCCGATGCGTTGGGACACGTCTACGGGTGCCAGGAGAATTACGAGGCGGTGGTCGCAACCGGAGTTTGGTTGTTGATTTATCGCGGCTGTATCCTGTTGTTGTGGATGATGCAGCTGGTCAGCGTGGTGGTCTCGTTGCCCGTGCTTGCGGTTGCCTATGCCGCGATGATCTGGATTCGATCTCGTCGCGACCGCCTCGGCGAAGCGACTGATGATCCGCATTCGGTCGAAGGAGAAGGAGCAGGGCAGTCAGCCGCTGAACTTTTCGAAACGCTGCCCCCTTGGGCCCAAGCGGTGGTCATAGGATTGCTCCGATGCATCCACATTCCCACGGTGATGGTGTTGCGGATGGTCGCCCGTCACGTAGCATTCCGAAAGCAGCGGAAATACCTGACGGCGTTGTTGGTTTCTCGCACCGCGCTTTGTGGCAGCGGTGATTTGGATGAAGACGGGCGTTATCGGTTGAGCGCGAAAGCGATGGCCATTGATGTCGTCGCCGACATGGGACGCTATCGCGGTGAACGACCGATTTACGTTTACGGCCATTGGTTGGGGCACTTTTGCGAGCGATCATTTCTATCGCTCGGGGCAACCAAGGCGATGTTTGCCCGCCGTCAACGACTGCAAATCGGATTGTCCGACTCCAATCTGTCCGAGTTGGCCGAATACGTCAAACTCGGATCGGTCTCATTGGTTTTGGACATGATCGAATCGAGGGCGACGAAGGAGTTCGTGACTCTTTCGCGCCCCATCACCGCCTTGCATGAGATCACGGCGGACTGGAATCTGGTCCGCCGCGTGATGACAAGTCGAGGTCGGTTGAGTGCGTTGGAAATCCAACGCCGATACTTGAAGGCGGCGACGCGATTTGTTGCCCAAACGTCGCCGCAGGAGCGTGGGGAAGCCGAACGGGTGATCCAGCGTTGGGCTGACCTGGTCAACGTCGTGTCGGCGTTTCGGCGCGATTCACGGAACGTCGCGCCAGCGCTCGGCCGGGTGGACTGGTTGAGCAAGCGTTGGATGATCGACCAGCTCGGCGAGCACGCCGAGTGGCTGGAGAAAAAGAAGACCGACCTGCGATACCATGAGTTGTCGCCCGACGGATATTTTCAGCGTTTGGCGGCAACGAACCCGTCGCTGGCGTTGATTGCCCCGGAACGAATCCGCCACCGTCGCCATTGGCCGCCGGCGGATTCCCCCGCTGCCCGCCGCGGTTGGGTGATCCGCGAATTCGCCAACTGCGGCAACTCCCTGACCGCCGATTGGAGCTACGCCATGTTACGCGTCGGCGCCGAAACGAAGCGGATTGATTTCAGTCACTGACGCGTCCGGCACGCGATCGGAAAGTCTCCCTGGAAGGGGGGCGCTGTGCGTAGCGAGGTGTATACGCACCAAGTTAGGAATTAACCCTCCCTGGCAGGGAGGGTCGAGCGCAGCGAGGGGAGGGTCGATTCGTGGTGTTTGAGTGTGTGCGAGCCACAGCGAACCCTCCCCGCTCCGAGCGCTCACTCCTCCGCGACCCTCCCAGAGAGAGGGTGAAGTCGTAAACCCCTGTTAAATCAGAGGTTAAGAATTGCACGGCCTCTGCCAGGGAGGGGGCCTTCAGGAGTTCGGTGACTCCACGTTTAGCTTGAGACGCAGGGCCTCAGAAAGAGGTAGGGTGGCTAGCAGGGAACGCATCCCTGCTCTACCCGGCCGCCTTCTCTCAGCCGAAGTCGCGTGACTTTCGGCTCAGCAATTTGTTAGCGTCATCGTCACCGATAAACATTTCCTGCTTGGGGTCCCAGTTCAGTTCGCGACCGGTCATCAGGGCGATGTTGCAGAGGTGACAGGACGTCATCGTGCGGTGATGGGTCCAGACGTCGGAGATCGGTTTCCCGCGATCTTCGATGCACTCGAAGAAGTTGCCCATGTGGTTGCCCGGTTTCTTGCCGTGGCACAACTCGACGATGTACTCGTTCAATTCAGCCTTGTCGCTCTCGGTCAACTTGTCGACCGGCGACCCTTGCAGTTTTCCGCGGTTGACAAAGATCCGCCCCTTGTCGCCTTCGAACAAGATCCCGTTGGGGAAATCGATGTTTTCGTTTTCACGGACGTAGCGATCATTCACGCTGATCAGTGAACCGTTGTCGTACTTCAGGTCGATACTGAATTTCGTCGCGGTGTTGTAGGCGTTGGGCAACGAGATGTCGCCGTCCAGGAACGCGGCCCAATCCAGATCACTGGGGACAGAACTGGGGAATTGGCCGGTCCCCTTGATCCGCGTCGGTCCGTCTTCGCCCGGCGCGAGTGCCCATTGTGCGATGTCGATGTGGTGGGCGCCCCAGTCGGTCATTTTTCCGCCGGAGTATTCGAAGTACCAGCGGAACATTCGTCGTCGCTGTTCACAGTATTCCGCCTCCGGAGCCGGCCCGACCCACAGGTTCCAATCCAAGTCGGCGGGGGCTTCGGTGGATTCAAACGGTCCGTCACCGGGGGCGCCGCCGATCGCGACGTAGGCGTTGACGTTGTCGCCCAGTCGGCCGCTGTGGACCATGGCGATCGCCGTCAGGAACAAGTCCTTGCTGCTGCGTTGTTGCGTGCCGACCTGAAAGACGCGTCCGGTTTCTTCAACCACCGCGCGGATCTGTTTGCCTTCGTCGATCGTCAACGTGAGCGGCTTTTCACAGTAAACATCGGCGCCGCTGCGGAGTGCGGCGATGGCGATCGGAACGTGCCAGTGGTCCGGCGTGCCGATCGTGACGACTTGCGGCTGTTCCTTTTCCAGCATCTCGCGATAGTCACGGTACTTCGCCAATTTGCCGCCGAACGCTTGATTGAACTCTTCGGTATGAAGATCGTCGACGTCACAGACCGCGACCATGTTGGCGAACTTTGCCGCCGCGCGGGCGATCGAACCGCCGCGGTTGTACCGCCCCCGCGATCCCCCCACGCCGATCGATGCGAGACGCAACTTTGCATCGTTGTCTTGCGCGATCAGCGGTGCATCCAAGGACAGCCCGGTGGCCGTTGCAGCGACAGCCGATCCGGCGGCGGCGGTTTTCAGAAATTGACGACGATTGGTAGACATGGATGGTTTCCGTGAAAAAAGAAGGGGAGGGGGGAATCAGAAGGCCAATAGGATAGTCGATGCGCAGGGCCGAAGGGCTGGGGAGAAGGACGGAATGGAGGAGGTTGCGGTGGGAGGGGAGAAGAGGACAGAAAAATGGTGGGCAGAAAAATGAGGGTGGGGAAAGACGAGACAAAATGGGTGACAAGAAATCCCTGAAACCGGAAACCTGAAACTACCCACGCACGCTTCCGGTTTCCCCTTCTCCGCGGCTGGGGCGGACGCGTTTCATCTTCATTCTCAGATTCAGGAATTCGACGGCCAGCGAAAATGCCATCGCGAAGTAGACGTAGCCTTTGTGGATCGGCGTTCCGGAGGCTTCGCTGATCAGGACCACGCTGATCAGGATCAGGAACGAGAGGGCCAGCATTTTGACTGTCGGATGCTGCTGGACGAACTCGCTGATTTGGTTGGCAAAGGCGATCATGACCAGGACGCTGATCACGACGGCGGCGACCATGACGTAAATTTCTTTGGCCATCCCGACCGCGGTGATGACCGAATCGAGAGAGAAAATGACGTCCATGAACGCGATTCGAAATAGCACGCCGCCGACGGTCACGCCGGGCTGGGTCTGCGGCGTGATCGGGGCGATTCCGTCGGCCGATCCGCCGCTGTCCCCGGGCAGATTTCCGATCTCGGCCTCCTCCTCCTTGCCTTCGATCTTGTGGTGGATTTCACGCACCGCGGTCCACAGCAGGAACAGCCCGCCGACGAGCAGAATCAAGTCCTTGCCGCTGATCACATCGGCCTCTTCATTCTCGCGCAGCAGATCCGCCAAGGCCTGGATGGGAATCACGTCCGACAAATGGAACAGCGGGTCGACCAGCTGCATCAAGTAGCCGATGCCCAGCAGCAACAGGATCCGCATCCCCATGGCCAGCACCAATCCGAAGCGCCGTGCGAAGGATCGTTTCTCCGCCGGCAACCGTCCGGTGATGATCGCGATGAACACGATGTTGTCGATCCCCAGCACGATCTCCATCATCGTCAACGTCAGCAACGCGATGATCGCGTCGGCGGTCAGCAGTGATCCAAGTTCCGCGATCATGGTGATTCCTTAATTGCCGTCGCATCAACCGGGGCGGATCCACGGAGCGGCCAATCCGAGAATGCCCATCAAGAACAGCAGGCCCAACGTGACGCCGCGCAGCCGAGTTCGTCCGAGCCAGTTGCCGAATTTAAGTCCCAGCGATGTTGCCAACAACAGGACGGGAATCGACGCGCACGCATGGAGTGCCGGGACGACCAATCGATCGCCAAAAAAAGCGAACAACATCGCGATCCCCGGCGCCAGACTGATCAGGTACATCGCGAACAGGAATCCGCGAATCTGGCGGGTATTCCAGTCGTGGGCGGAAACCCAAAACACCATCGCCGGCCCCCCCATCCCGACCAGCCCCTGCAGAAATCCGGAAATCGGAAACGCGATCCAAGCCCAGATCGGTGAGAGTTTGGCTTTGGGCACAGGGTGATAAAGGATCGTCGCCAGCGTCGCCGCCAACACGACACCGCCGACGATTTGGCGGATTCGTACCAGCGGAAAGGATTCTTCGATCGCGATCAACGCCAGAATCCCGAGTGGAAAAAAAGCGACACGCCCGATCCCCGGCCACAGAATCGTTTTCGCCTGGATCGAATCACGCAGCGCATAGACGCCGGCAATGTTTTGCGGGATCGTCGCGACCAGCAATGCGATGCCGGCTTCGGGAATCAGGTAACCCAGCCACAATAACGTCGGCACGATCAACATTCCGGCGGCGAACCCGGCGGCGGCCTGGACGAAGATCCCGACCGACAGCACCAGCGTGATGGTCAACCAGGGAAACAGCCAGGATGCGACGTCAGACATCGGTCGATCGCCTAGCCGTTGTCGTCCTGCCCGGCATCGTCTTTTTCTGCAACACCGAGCGAGTTGGATTCATGTTCCTTCAGCAGTCGGTCCAGGATTCCGTTGACAAACCGCGGGCTGTTTTTGTCGCCGTAGCGTTTGATCAGCACCACCGCCTCGTTGACCGCGACTCGTCCGGGCGTCTCGGAGAACAGGATTTCGTAGGCCGCCATCCGCATCACGTTACGATCGGTGACCGCCATCCGCCCCAGTGCCCATCCCTTGGCCAACCGCCCCAGATGTCGATCCACTTCCTGGCGATGTTCCAGGGTGCCGGCAAGCAATTTTTCTGCGAAAGCGGTCAATGCCGATCGGCCTTGCAAACGCGACTTGATGAACCGGCGCGCGGAAATGGCGTCACGCGTGCCGTTCAGATCGGCTTCGTAAAGTAACTGCAAAACAATTTCGCGGGCACGACGGCGGGTGGACATTCAGAATCTCGGAGTGCGTTATTGAATTTGACGCATTTTTTAGGGGATTTCAGGTTCAACAGAGGCGGATTGTAGGCGCGACGTGCCACCGCGCCGACCTACCTCGAAAATGCTTCCCAAACACAGGTTGACGAATCGCTCGCCGCCCTGATAATACCGCCCATGATCAGTTGGTCGTCCGGCATCGCCGGTTTCGACCACCCTTCCCCCTCGCACCAAAATGGTGCAGAATCTCGCTGGTCAGATTTCATTCGGGGGCCGTAAAAGGGGGTATAGCTCAGTTGGGAGAGCGACGCGCTGGCAGCGCGTAGGTCGTCGGTTCAAGTCCGTCTACCTCCACCTTTGAAAATCAAGCCGCTCATCCACCCGGATGAGCGGCTTCTTTTATGGACGTTCCGCCCGTGGGAAGCTGAATCGATTCGGTAGAATTCGATCTACGGCATGCTCCGGCGATTTGCACAGCTCAGCTGCTACCGGTCTATATCGTTGATCGCCGAATGGAAGCGAATGAAGGATCGAAAAACGAAGCTTGGTCTCAAACCGCGTGTCATACTTCATGTAACTTCAACTCTTGGAACCACCCCATCATCGGCGTTGACTGATTCGGCATGTTAAAACCTTTGGTGTTCTTTTTCGCTTTTGCGATCACGAGTTCAACGGCGGTCAGCGCAGGGACTCTGCGGCCAGCCGACGATCGGAGTGACACCTTGGTGGTCAAACAACTCGACGGACAGATCTACTACGGGGCCGCCCCCAAAACCGATGCCGACTTTCAACGGCTTCGTCAGTTGGGCGTCCGGCGAATTGTCGACATGCGGACCTTCAAGGCTTTCGCCAGCTCACGGGTGCGACGACGGGCTGCGGAGCATGGGATCCATTTCCAGCGGATTCCGATGGGGTTCTTTCCCGCTGCAACCGGCAACGTCCCGGCCATCCTGACGCAGCTGACCGGTTGCGGACACGGGGCGGTTTACTTTCATTGCAACTTGGGATTGGATCGGGCCGGAATGATAGTGGCGATTTACCGTGTCGAACAGTTCGGCTGGGATCCGCAACACGCCTTCTGTGCCTGGAAGGTCCAGCAATTCAATACCAAGCTGAAGGGCTTGGACCGATACTACTGGCAACACGTCGGTCGCTATAGCAAGCCGCGATAAAGTTCGATCACGCTACGTTTCATCAGCAATCGGGCTCGTTTGGAAATCGCGGCGTCTTGTCCGACCGGAAGGATCAGCGTGTCGGGACGCACCAACGTCGATCTGGCAAGCCGGGGTTGTAGGCCCAACCACAACTGGGCGGCTCCGGCGGGATCACTGGACACCAGGCACAGTTCTAGGTTCAGGTGATTGGAACGGGCGTCAAAGTTGTAGCTGCCCAGCATCCACGACGACCGGTCGACCAACAGAGTTTTGGAATGCAACGTGTCCCGGCCGGCATACTCTCGTAATTGAACGCCTTCACGCAGCAACCCGCGTTTGTGGTTTTGATAAGCGGCATAGACGTTCAGTTGATCGGTCGAGTCCAGCGAGTTGGTCAAAATGGTGACGCACACTCCACGTTCCCTGGCACGTGAAATGGCGGATCGAATCGAGCGATCAAACGCGGGGTAGGGTGATTCGATCAGCACGGACGATCGGGCGCGGTCGATCATCTGAACGATCCACCGATTGACATGATGCTCTGATTTGTCAGAGGAGCAATCATGCAGCAATCGCATCTCGACCCCGTGGCACGCTTCGGCCATCCAATCACGCTGCGGATCTAATCGCACGCCGCCTTGGCAAACCACGTGTTGCAAGGCACGATCGAGCAACCGTTGGTAATCACTTGCGGTTTTCGCATCGCGCCACGCGTTCTTCCAGTCGCTGCGACCGAACGGCCGGTAGCGTAGAACGTCCAACCCGAGCGAATCTCGGATCGGTGCGGGCCGGACATCGGGTGTCGCCCACAACCAATCAAAGTAGGCGTGCGCTTTTTCAGCGATCGGGCCGGCGACCAAGGCATCGCAATCGACGAATCCGCGGCCGGATTCCAGTTCGAAGTGTCCGTTCTCCAGGTTGCTGCTGCCGATCACGGCACGGTGGGCGTCGACGACCATCAACTTGGAATGCAATCGCCGATTCAACCAACTCGGTCTGCCTTGATGCAGTGGGTGGTAAACCCGAACCTGGATCCCATACCGCTGCAGATACTGCTCGAACTTTGCCGGCAGTCGTGATTTGAGACCGTCAACCAGGATCCGCACCCGCACGCCGCGCAGCGAGGCTTGCCGCAGCAGTTCTATCATCGCGATGGGCACTTCACCGGTGTCGATCGAGTAGTACGACAAATCGATGCTGTGCTGCGCCTGTTGGATCAAATCGAAGCGTACCTGAAGCGATTCGCGTTTCCCGTCCAGGACACGAAGACTGTTTGCGGCGGCGTCGTTGGCGACCGACAAAACAATCGCCACCAGCACAATCGTTGCTGCGGCGCGCATTGATCGTCCAGCCATTGGGAACGGGGAGGGGGAAGAGACCGAATTGACCATGAACCTGTCGAACGACGCGAGCCGTTACTGATTGATTCGGCAACGCTGCGGCAGAGCTGAAACCGGATGAAGATGGCGCGATTGCAACGCTTGTGCGGCAGGCCAGAGAGGGCCCGCGGCTTGCGAAATTCATGGCGACTTCTGCGACGATCGAATCAGCCACTTAGGCAATCGCCGTTCCAAGGCATGTGGCAAGCGAATCCTCAGGGCGCCTATTCGGCCAGGCTCATGGGGGTGTTGTCGCGCTGATTCATGATCACGTCGATCCGGCTGGTCTTGACAACGTTGTCCGGGCCGATCAACAAGGCCGGGTCGGCGTCGTGCGGATCCTGGTCCCAGCGCCTGATGATCGACAAAATTGCCTCGTTGCGTTCGGAATCCGATCCTAACGGGTCCACGTCCAAATCAGCCAGTCCGGGCAGGGTTTTCAACGAACGTCGCGCGATCATCCGAACCGCCAGATAGGGATCGTTCATCAGCTGAGCCAGGTAGATCGATTGCCAGTCGTTTCCCGCGGCAGCATGAGCATCTTCCCAGCCCATCGTCCAGGCTGCAAGCGCCCGGTTAGCCGCATTCCCTTTCAACAGCCACAAAATCGATGCGGCGACATCCGATTGGTCCGCATCCAACTCGGGTGCCTCGATCGAATACCACTGCTGTAAATGGTCCGCCGTCCATTTCAGGGACTTGTCCAAGTGGCACTGGTTGCACGCATTGGGTCGGTCGGCGGCCATGCTGCGATTCAAATCCGGGCTGGTGATGGTGTGGTTACGAATCGCTTTGAGTAGACCGTAGGCCGTGTGCGGCATGTGGCAGTTGTAGCAGTTTGACCCCGCCGAATCCGCCATGTGATGAGTGTGCGAGGTCGAGTATTGCTGCTGATCATGGCACTGAACGCAAGCGTCGTTTCCATACGCGAGGGGCTTCAATTGATCATTCGCCCACTCTTTATCACTGCGGGTGTCATCGTCTGTCTTATGAAGTTGATGGCAGGACAGGCAACTCATTTCGCCGCGTTGGAAGCAGGCCGATTGTTCCAGCGATGTGTATTCTCGTCCCGCTACACGTAGGATACCGTCCGCGTAAAAAGTTCCCCGGTTGGTACCCACCACGCGTTCGTGCATCGCTTCGTTATTCAATAGAGCCTCCATTTCCGGGCTGTGGAGTTGCCAAAGATCTCGTGACTCACGCAGATCGTTTCCCGGTCGAAATGTGCCGCCGTCGACATTGATTTTGTCCAGGTCGCCTTTCAGTGTCATCACCGAGTGGCATTGACCACAGACCTGTGACGACCTGACATGCGACAAGTTTTCGGGATTCACGATGGGATCGCTTGGCAATGAAACCGCCGCGTCATTGTTAGCGTCCAAACGGATTGCGTCTAAATTCCGATGGTACTCGATGTGTTTTTGTCCTGGGCCGTGACAGGCTTCACAGCTGATTCCGAATTCAGCCACACGCGTGTCCCACGAAACGTCTGTCATTTCACGTTCTTGAGGGTGCGTGGAATGGCATCGGCTACAACTGGCGTTCCAGCGTCCGATTTCATGCGAAACGCGGTTTTGAGTCGGCTTCAGGAACGCAGCCGATCTTGGGATCCATTCTTGTGTTTCATTTAGAAACACAAACGGCAAAATCGCCAACGTCCGACGCGCGCCGATGGGAAACCAATAGGCCTGCATGTGATGCGAACCGGTCGACATCACGATGGGTCTTTCAACGCGTTGGGATGCCGCAGCGGTTCCCGGAATCGCCGCCGGATCGAGCATTTCCACCCAACACAAACCGTCGGCTTCTCTGAGGTGGTAGTCTCGTCCATTTTCCGACAGTTTCACATCATTGAAGTCACCCAGCACGATTTCTGGCTCGGCCACCTGGGTCATCGTTCGATGATACGATGCGAACCATGTCGCGTGTTTTTGGGGATGGCAGTCGCGACAGGCGTCCGACGAGACATAGCCGTGATCGGAAACCTCAATGGGACGGAACGCTGCCAATTTTGCTGATGTCGGCCGGTCGTCCCGTACTTCGGGTGTCACAGGCTCCGGTTCGACGTCACCTGGCGGTGCCGCGACCGGCACGACAGCGGGGGGCAAGGCGAACACCACAAGCCCCACCACGATCACAGGCACGGCGAGCGCAGCGAGCAGCGAACGCTTGATCCACCAGACGAGTCCTCCGCAGATTAGCGAGATGACGACACTCAAACAAATGACTGCAGCATTCATGTCCCGATTCTACCAAAATGGATGCGTCGTCGCTGCCGAGACGAGTGGACGTTGACCAAGTCAATGGCGCCTCGCGATGCTTGGGCTGATACCGACCGACGCCCGACTAGGGTAAGCTGATGGAAACCCGATTCCGACTCAAAGCCGGTTCGCTTTTGTTGCTTCGTCAAGGCATTATTGATGCGGGAACAGGGCTTGCCAACGGCTTGTTGATTGAATCGGTTCACACACAGAATTCGCCGAAAGTCTTGGCGACTTCCGCTACGGTTTCGTTCCGCTGACATCAGCGGAACGATCTTCGCCGCAGGAGCAACGACCTTGAATTTTAAACGCTGGTTCGCACTCTTTGTGTTCGTCATGCTCGTCGGCTGGTTCGGCTATGACGCGATGGAAAAGAAACGCGACGAAGACCGGGCGCGTGACCTGAGAAATGCGCAACAACAGCGAAAAAGTCGGGAAATGAAGGTGCCGACTCCCTCCAAGCCGCCCGGCGACATGGTGGTCAATTTGACTCCCGGAAAAGTTTGGTTTGTCGGCAAATATGAGGACGGCGGGGGAATCGAAATCCCCTTTCCTCCCGGCGAGTCCCCCGAAAAGAGCGTTGACCTCACGCCCCTGCATGACAATCCGGGTTACGTCGGACCGGAACAGTGCCAGGAATGCCATCGCGAAAAGTATCAATCGTTCCTCGCCACGGCGCACTACAAGACCAGCCGACCGGTCAATGAATCGACGATCGACGGAAGCTTTACTCCCGGCTCCAACACGTTTCAGACCTCCGACCCGCACATGTCGTTTGAGATGGTTCATCGAGGTGATGAGTTTCTTCAACGCGTCCACTTCTTCAATTGGAGCTTTGAGGTCCCGATGGAAATCATCATGGGATCGTCCAAAATGGCTCAAACGTATCTTTATTGGCACAAAGACGGTCTCTACCAGCACAACGTCACGCACATCACCGACGGCGACCAATGGATCAACAGCCCCGGATACATCGACGGCGACGCCGCCTACGCTCGCCCGATCCCGCAGCGCTGCCTGGAATGTCACCTGACTTATTTCGATTACCGCGGCGAAAAGAACCGCTACACCCCGGGATCATTGATCCTGGGCGTGACCTGTGAACGCTGTCACGGTCCGGCAAAGCAGCATGTGGAATATCACCGTGAAAACCAGGACGCTCGCGACGCGGTCGGCATCACCAATCCGGCCGACCTGGAACGCCAGGTCCAAATGGACATCTGTGGACAATGCCACGGAGGAACAAGAGTGTTGAAGGGCGACGCACTCAGTTTTCAGCCCGGCGATCGACTGGAAAACCACTACGATCCCCCGGATGATGAACTGGACGCAAAGAACAGTGTTCACACCAGCAACCAGTTGAATCGGTTAGCACAAAGTGCCTGTTTCGAGCAGTCGCAGATGACCTGCATCGATTGTCATGATCCACACCACAACGAACGTGGAAATCGGAAACTGTTTTCCAGTCGCTGCATGAATTGTCACGAGAGCGAAAGCGATTGTGGCTTTTTTCCTCAGGCAGGCGTCGACTTTGCCGCAAACTGTGTCGATTGTCACATGCCACAGCGGCCGACCGAAAAGCTGCGTCTAAAGAGCGTCGAGGGCGATGTTTTTCCGCCGCTACGCGATCACTACATCCGCGTCGATGAAGCGGCGACCGAGCAATTCATGAGTGGATTGAATGGACAAGATTGACGAAATCAGAGCGGTCGAAATTCAAAGGGCATTTTGACGACAGCACACCGCGAGGCTTCGCTTCGAGGGCGGGGGGCCGCCCTCACGAAAAAAACCTCGCCCGCATGGTGCGGACGAGGTCGCGTTGATCAAGAAGCAGTCTTCAACCTATTGGTTTAGCTGTTCATCAATGGTTTCGCCCGAGTCACGTGTGCCCAGGGCACCCCACAACCCGTAGTTGCTATCCGTTCCGGGGATGCTCGCCACACCAACAACGTCGCTACGTTGGACACAGACGGTGGGCAGTTCCGGATCACCGGAATCGACACTGTCCGTCATGAAGATGACAGAACCATCACCCATCAACACGTGAGCACCACCTGGGTGGCGGCTGCCTGCAGTGGAGATCACACCGGAAGTATTTCCATCGCCACCGTTTTCCACACAGCTGGGATTGTTGGGCGGAAGAATGGTGGTGAACGCGGTGTAATAAGACCGCAAATCTGCCCAACGACATGCCTTCGATTGAGACATGGAGGTACTAACGGTTGCACTGGCATCGTAGAAAGTAGGCTTATCGGGATCGATGTGGGTGCCTGTCTTGCATCGAGCCGGTGTCAAGATGGTGTTGTTGTTGGCACTGGGAGCTCGCATCGCGATGTTTCGGGCAAAGTCCGCTTTGACTTCACGTTTGCCGCCCGAGGTGCAAACCTCACCCGCGGCAATCGTATTGGAGAGTCCGTCCAGAATGTCGCGGAACTTCATCTCATTGCGATTCCAGAAGAAACCACGCTGGGCGGCACGAGCACGTTCAACCGCCCAGTTTTCATTGAAGGCGGCCGCATCGTTGTTACCGAATTGTCCGAAGTCGTTGACACCACCGTTGTGTGATTGGTCGACCGCATCGCCGATATTGGCCGCGTAGTTCGTCCGCGCGAGCATGCCGGCGGCAAGTGCTTGACCAGGGTCACTGGGGCATCGGTAGGATGGCACCTGGGTAACCCAGGGGATGTACGAAGTCACCCATGGACAAGGGCCCATCGGTTTCCAGACACCGCCGGTCGCTCCCGGCGTTCCGTTCGGGTTCGCCGTCACCCGGCTGGGGTTGGAGATCTGGTCCCAGAGCCCTTGCTGTTCAATGTTAGGAAGGATTGGGACAAGCCAGCTGAGAAACAGTCGGTTGCAGTCGTTTGTCGGGTTGGGCGTAGCCGCAGTCCGAGCGGTACCCGTCCCGTTCGTAGGCAACTGTTTAAACGCGCTGTGATAGTTGTGAATACCCAGCCCGATCTGCTTGAAATTGTTGCTACACGACATCCGCCGTGCTGCTTCGCGGGCTGCCTGAACCGCTGGCAATAACAAGCCAACAAGAATGCCAATGATGGCGATCACGACCAACAGTTCCACCAATGTGAAACCCGATCGCGGAGAATGAGCTCTTTGCATGTGAGCCTCCTGAAGAAAGAAAAACGAAATGGAAAAGAGAGTAGAACACCTAAAGGTAGGGATTCAGAATACCCGTTATCCGCTGTGCAGTGGAGGGTGGTCCACAAAAAAACTCAAAATTGTGTCGCGAATCCACAATTTTTTGAGGTGCGTCAACCCCACCCTGCAGTCGCGAATGCCGATCCACTAGCGGAGTCGACCGAGAGCTTCGGCGGCGCGGACATCGGGCGGGTTTTCAGCCAACGCACGCTGATATTGCTCGATCGCAAGCTGCTGCTGACCGGAGTATTCCAACGCTTCGCCGAGCTGGTAATGGACGCCCAGCAGGCGTGGATCAAGAATCAGCGCGTTCTGAAAACACGGCACCGCGCGATCGGGTTGTCGATTCAACATGTAAGCCCGGCCCAGATTGACGTACCCCTCGGCCATTTCGGGGAATGCCTCGATCGCCCTCTGTAGCATCTGAATTCCCGCCGGAAGATCGCCCGCCTGACACGCAGCAATCCCCATGTTCATGTAACAGCTGGCATGCAGGGACTGTTCTTCATGAACGGGAAGGTTGCAAACCAATCCCGCCAGCACCAGGACCGCGGCAATCCGCAGCGATCGCCAAGTTCCCTCTCGGATGCGCGCGACCAAGTCGATCACGCCCGCGGCCGCAAACGGAATGAGCAGGATTGCGACCGGGTTGCGATACCGCCCCAAGATGAAGAACAGCACCACGGCTGCGATCATCGATCCCAGGAGCAAGTAATACAGCCACAGTTTTCGCCGATCCCCCCAAGTTGCGATCAGCCCCCAAATGCCCAGCGGGCAGAGCGTGCCAAAGTGCCAGATTCGGCTCAGCTGCAACGGGACGGAGTACTCGCGAAAGATGTACAGGCTCTCTACGTCGGGAACCTCGTAGCGGTTGAAAACCATGAACGTCTTGGCGACCATCAATTGAAGCCAGCGACCGGGCGACTGGCGGATCTCATCCCAAGCTCGCGACATCCAAAACTGCGAGACTTCGCGGGAGGACAGTTCATGGCCGACGGCCTGTTCGGCCAAACGCTCCGCATCGGCACGCTCGTACATCGGCGTCCCGTGCCCGGGAACCAAGGGAATGTAGATTCCGCTGGCTTGCAGGTTGTTGCCGATGTAGAAATTGGGGCCTGCTTGGAACGTGGTCGGCGACCACTCGCCTCCGAGCGACGCGTTTCGCGCCGCGACGGGCAGCAGGATCAAGGCGATGCCGCCCACGTAACAACCCACCAGCGTCCAGCGGCGGCGATTCGTCGCCTGGATTCCGAGCAGGATCCAGATCGGAATCAGCGGGGTCCAAAGCAGTGCGTTCTCGCGGGTCAGCACCAACAGCCCCAGTGACACCCCCGTCAAAATGGCGTGCCACCAACGCTTTTCGCTTTGGAGATAGGCCCATGCCGCAATCACCAAACACAACAAAAACGTGGCTAAACCGGCCTTTTGAATGATGCCGTCGTAATAAATCGCTGGCGGATAGACGGCC
>NZ_JACEHH010000006.1 GCF_014154935.1 Stieleria mannarensis | reverse complement strand
ATGGGTGGCACCAATTAGGAGCGATAGGTGGGTGGCACTAATTGAAGGTGGGGTGGCCTAGTAGGGAGTTGATGGCTCTCCGCCGGGATTTGGACTATTGACGCAGGCGGCGGGCTTCTCAGGAGGGGCTTGAATCCACGCCGGATCTAGGAAACGATGGACCCGTCGGGCGCGGCGCGGTTTTGCCGGATGGCAAATGTCGCTTCGATCCGACCGCTTGAAGTTTTCTTCGGCAAGTGCGTTTTTTCCGACCGTTCCGGTTGCCCGGCGTGCCGTTTTTGCAGAAAGCATGCAATGGGACGATCGCACTATCAGGCGGCAGATTTTCAGCTCGGGTTGGATGCACATCGTCGGGCCTGGACGACCCGGTGCCTGTAGGTTTCTGAGGGAACACCCTCGCGCAAAGATGCGTCTAAAAGGCTGAACGGTTCAAGAAAGTGAACTACGCTCGGCACTTATCAATCTCGCACCTCTCTCCTTCAAACCGTCCATTCGTCGATGCTGGATCAGACTACAACGCAGCCGCTCAATTACGACGCAAGTGTTTCGCTTGATCCGTCTCAGTCCCACCACCAGGGCGAGACGATCTTGACGGTGTTGTGGCGGTTCAAGTGGCTGTTGGCCGCGTTCGTCGCGGTCGGCACTTCAGTCGGTTACTGGATGTACAAGCAAAAACCGACGAGCTATCGCGCGACCACTCAATTGATGTTCAAGAGTGACACGCCGATTTCACTCGATTCCAACACCGGGATCGTCCGCGGCGGGATTCCCAGTGGCAATCTGATGCAATCGTTGGTCACGTCCGATGCAATCGTCAATCGCGTCGCGTCCAACCCGGAATTGAAATCCATTCCGTCTCTGCAGTCCAACACGCAACAGCAAATCGTCTCGATGGTCCGCGGCGGCATCCGTTTCCAAACGCTGACCGACCAAAGCGATTCACGGGATCGAATGATCGCCGCGTTGAACTTTGACGGACGTGATCCCCAAGTCTGCGTCGCCGCGGTCAAGGCCGTCAGTCAAGCGATCAGTGAACACTTTGAACGCGAACGCCAATCGACCATTAACGAGGTCGGCGAACTGGTTCGAAACGCCATGGACAAGCTGATCCGAGAGCAAAAGGATCTGGAGAGTGAATACCTGACGTTTCGCAACAACGCCGACCTGGAATGGAATGTCGAGGGCCAGGCGATCAACCCGTATCGCGAACGACAATTCCAGCTGCAAACCTATCGAACCGAACTGGAGCAACAAAAACGCGAACTGAACAGCGACCTTCGCTTGGCCGTCAACACGCGAAAGCTGCACAGCGACCCGGTCTTGGTTGCACAGATCATCGGCCACCTGGGCAGCGTCGTCGACGAATTCGAACCGCTGAAGCAGATCGTCGGTCCCGGAAACGCGACGACCGACGACCTGACGCTTAAGAAGCTGGAGGTCGAACGCACCTTGATCCCTTTGCAGATCAAACGCGATCAGTTGGAGCTGGCCTACGGTTCCTCACACCCGGAAGTCAAATCCATCGCGATGCAGATCGAAAGCTCGCAGAACAAGCTGAACGAAATCAACCAACAGATGACCCGCCGGATCGCCGAATTGCGCGCCCAATCGCAAAACGTCGATTACGACAAAGAGGCCCGCGAGGCTCGCGATGAACGTGCCCGCACGGCCGTCGATGCGTACATTCGTGGAATCGAAGCCCAGCTCACCGTGCTCGCCCAGGACATGGCCGACATCGACCTGCAGATCGAACAGCAAAAGGACGAAGCGGACAAGCTGAAGATCGTGGAGGAACGTGACGCTTCTTTCAACCGCCGAATCGAAACGATGAGAGGATTGGAAACGCAACTGGAGCAACAGTTGGCAGCTCTGAATTTGGCGGATGTCAAAGGTGGCATTCTCGTGGAACCGCTGTTGGACACTGGGCAGGCCTATGTGACAGGCCCCGATTTGAAAAAGGATCTGATTCTTTATGGCATGTTAGGTCTGGGGTTGAGCGGATTGCTGGCGATGGTGTTCGAGAGCACCGCCAAGATGTTCCGCAGTGCCGACGAGGTGCAGCGAGAGTTGCGACTGCCGGTCCTGACACACATTCCGTTGGATGAAGGCCGAATCCAGCAGGGCAAAGGGATGGTCGATTCGGCGATCTCCAAGTTGGATCCGAAATTGTCGGTCGTTCACCGCCCTTATTCCCCTTCCGCCGAAGCGGTGCGTGGGGTGCGAACCGCAATGCTGTTCGACCGACGCCAGTTCGACAGCAAGGTCTTTCAGATCACCAGCCCGCTGCCGGGCGACGGAAAGAGCACGCTGGCGGCCAACGTCGGCTGCTCGGTCGCACAGTCGGGAAAACGTACCCTGCTGATCGACTTGGATCTGCGAAGTCCGCGGCTCTCCCTGCGATTCAACCTCGAATCCCAGACCGGGCTGACCAACGTGCTCAACGGAGAACTGGCGCCGGCCGAAGCGGTTCACCAGTCGCCGATCGAAAACCTGGACATCCTGCCCTGCGGCCCGCTGCCGGCCAACCCCGCCGAAGCGTTGACCTTGGCCGAGTTGGCCGAAGTCTTCCAGTGGGCTCGGGAACACTATGATTTTGTGATTGTTGACACGCCGCCGTTGTTGATGGTCAGTGATCCCGCGGTCGTCACGACGTACGTCGATGCCGCGATGTTGGTGATGCGGATCCGACGCCGCTGCAAACCGAACGCGAAAGAAGCGATTTCGATGCTGCGAGCCGCGGGCGCCCGAGTGATGGGCGTGGTGGTCAACGAGATCGACGAGGTCAGTGGCGGTGCGTCCTACAAGACCAGTGCCAGCGGCAGCTACCAGTCGATCGGCTATGGATACGGCGACAAGTATCGTCGTCGTTATCAACAAGAGGCCAACACCCAGGACACCTATGTCGTCAAAGGCAAGCAGGCATCGGAGCGGCCGACCGCGGCGGTCAAGGCCGACGAGGCGGTCGCTCCCCACGACCAAGCGATGATTCCCCCGCAACCGACTCCGCCAAGCCACGCGCCCGTCGCCAAGCGGCAACGGGCAGGCGTCCGCTCTTAAAAAGCGTCTTCCGCCCAGCCTCGCGTTCCGCCGCCCCGAGATCGCAACAGCCCCGACGCCTGAACACAGGTCAGCTCACAGACGCATGACACAGACGCATGACACAGACGCCAAATCGTTTGGGAAGACACGGATGAACAAGCCGATGCCCGTCGGGAAAAAAAGCGTTGGCTCGCTTGTCATCGCACTTCTGGTCGGCCTGTACGCACTGGCCCAGCCCCAGCTGAACGAGCGATGGGGCTGGAACCTGCCCGGCGTGAAACCGTTCGCCGCCGCAGACACGCCGGACCCGACGACGATTCCGGCTCCGGCCGAACCGTCGTCGTTGCCGTCGGTCGACCGGGATGCGGATCCCGAACTGCATTATGGATTGCTCCGCGAGATTCGGCCACGCGTCTACCTCTCGCCGCAAGGACTGCAGTACGTCCCGGGAAGCGCCGAGGGACACCGGTTGGAGCATCTGCGCCGCCACACCCGTGACATGCCATCGCGGCCCGGCAAGCACGGCGTCTTCGACGGCGGCATGGAGGGCGCCTTGGTGACGATTGACAGCGCCTACGCGTGGGCGAAAAAGAATCAACGCTCGACCAAGCAGGTCGACCGCGACCGCACGATTTACACCGTCGAAATGGGCCGGCGTGTTGGCTATGTCGGCGGGCGCGAGGGGAAACGCCAACAGAATCCGATCGCCCGGCGAGTCAAATTGGTGCTCGATGACACGGTGGTCATCACCGCCTACCCATTCTGAGTCGACAATGAATCAGCACCGCCAATCGCCCTCCCCCCCGCCAGATCACGCGGCGATCGCACCACTACATTCGGTCGCCGTCTGCCCGATCTGTGATGCCGGGTTGTGCGGCATTCGGATTTGCACCGGTGACGATCCCACCGAGCCGATGCCGAGGCGTGGATTCGTGATTTGTGACGAGTGCGAAGCGGTATGGATGGTCCCCGACGTGCGGACGGTGCATCAGTACCTGGATTCACGGAACCCCATTTGTCCGATCTGTCACGCCGGACTGTGGACGGCAAGTCGCTGGGCAGACCGGGACGATTTGGAACGGTTGGGGTGGAGCCACGCCGTTGATGCGGCTTTGGACGGCGGGAGTGAGTCCTAACGTGCAATGTACTTGACCAAGGTCACGTTGCTCGAGTGCGCATCGACGAACACTTCGTCCATCACGCTGGTCAACAGCAGCATCCCACGGCCGCGTTCATCGGAAAAACTTTGCGGAGTTCCCGGCATCGGGGCGTGCAAAATCGGTTGCCCGGGCCCTTCGTGGGTGATGACAAAGCGTGCTTCCCGGTTGGTCACGTCCAATTGAATGGTCACGATCCGTTCGGTGATCGATCGCAGTGATGCGTCATTGAGTTTCTCGGTAACAAGTGTCCTCGCGTCGTCGATCGACATCGGCGTGGAACGAACCGGAATCTCAAAATTCCCGTGGATGATCGAATGAAAGATCAGGTAGTCCAGTGCCTCAGCCATCCGAATCCGTTCTCTGGTATGCAGCACATTCATCGAGGCCAACAGGCGAACGATCAAGCTGACCAGCGGGGTGATCCGTTCGAGAGAACAGTCGAGTACGAAATCGAATGAGGTTCGGGTCAAAGCCCCTTTCAGATACAACGATTGGGCATTGGCTTGGGCGAATGACGTCATCCGGGCGACGATGTCCGGCAGCAGGATGCCGACGTGGTCCTTGGAGATGTAATTGGCCGCTCCAACGCCCAACGCCTCAGCCGCCAGATCCTCATTGCCGAAGGCGGTCACCAGCACCGCCGGGACGAGCGAAAAATCGGTTCGCATCGCCCGGATCAGTTCGACACCGTTCATTTCGGGCATTTGCATGTCCGTGATCACCAGATCCGGTGCGTGGTCCCGCAGCGACGCGAGCGCCTCGCGCCCATTGGCTGCCGACCGCACCGTCAACCCTTGCTGCTGCAGGACCGAAGTGATCATCGCGATCTGGGTGGCGCTGTCGTCTACGACAAGGATATTCGGCATGGCAGGGTGCTTGAAGAAGTGTCAGAAAGGCCACCGTCGATGATAGCGAACCGCCGGTAACCATTGTCAGGTTGGGGGGGCAAAAACGTGATCGCCGCGGATTTTTCGCACCGTTCATCGACACCACCGGAAAGCACCCGCTCAGCAGTCGCCGTCCCCTCCGAGGTCGGTGAACACGGTGACTCTCCCATCGCTTCGGCGAGTCCGCAAACCAAGCGGCGGTGGGAGACGAGTGCCGCACGTGCAGGCAACAGGCCGCGCGGTACCACTCGCCTTGCATCAAGCCGGATCGGTCGTCTCAATTCTTAAATCACAGATTGAATCGACATGCCGTGACACTTCCCGCCGACAAACCTTACTTGCCGTACACCGGCGGTTTCCAATCTTTGGGCAGACGACCTTGGGGCCGCACGCCGATCGCACCGGTCGGGATCTCGACGTCCGATGGATTGATCAACGGCAGATCGTCCGGCAGGTGTTTGATTTTGAAATCCTTGTACTGAATCGTCATCGCCGGTCCGACGTGGACCTGCACGGCCAGCACGCCTTCGAGCGAACGACCGTTTTCGTCCAGGTCGATCAGGTCGGCCGTCATGTGGCCGTCGATCCAGTGTTGGTGGTGGTTGCCCCGGACCAACACACGGTACTCATGCCATTGGTCGGCGGCGAATTCTTTGACCGGCATTTTGCCGACGATCCACGGTTGCCCTTGCGGGTCGATGACCACCTTTTCGCCGGTGTGCGAGAGGATCCGTCGTCCTTTTTCTTCATACAACATGCCGTTGTAATTCGGATTGTCGGCCACGACGTCACACTGGTAACCGGTCACGACGTCCAGCCCCAGATCGGGCCGCGACGTGCCGCGGTATTGCAGCCCGCTGTTGCCGCCGGGGGACACCTTGACGTTAACCCGCAAGTCGAAGTTGCGGATCGTCGAACCTTTCCAGGTGATGAACCGATTCATCTTTAGCGAACCGTCGGTCACACCGGTCAACGCACCGTCGCGAACCGACCAGTACTTCGAATCGCCGGTCCAGCCACTCAGGTTCTTGCCGTTGAACAGATTCACAAAGCCGTCGTTGCCGGGCCGAACCGTCACGGCTGCGGAAGCTTCGGGGTGCGGAACCGTCGACGCGGTGAAGGGGGCTTTGAGCGGGGCGATCGGTCCGCCCAATTCCTCCACTCGCCGGTCCGTTCGGACTCGCATCGCCGCCAACGTCTCGGCATGGGCGGGGTCGGCGGTCAAGTTGACCAGTTCATCGGGATCGTTCTTCAAGTCATGAAGGAACTCATGGTTGCCATGGTCAAAGTAGCGGACGTATTTGTAACGCTCGTTTCGAATCCCCTCAAACGCCGGAATGCGGGTGCGGACGGCGAAGTGTTCGTGGAAGGATTCGGTTCGCCAGTCATCTGGTTTGGCCCCCGAAACAATTGGTCGCAAGCTGTGCCCTTGGTAACGCGCCGGAACATCACCCCCAGACCAATCAACGAACGTCGCCGGCAGGTCAAGGTTCAGTGCGATCGCATCGGTCACCTTGCCTCGTTGATCCTGCGCGACACGGGGGTCGGCGATGATCAGCGGCACGCGGAGTGATTCTTCGTAGTGCGACCACTTGCCGGCCAGCCCACGGTTGCCCATGTGATAGCCGTTGTCGGCCGAGTAGACGATGATGGTGTTGTCCGCCAAGCCGGCGTTTTCCAACTCCTTGATGAAGCGACCGATCGCGTTGTCGATGCCGCTGACCATGCGGTAGTACGCGCGGATATTCGTCTGGTACTTCTTGTCGGTGTTCCAGCGCCAGAAAAAGCGTTCGCGGTTGATCGTTGTTTTCAGAAAGTCCGGCAAGGCCTCAAAGATCTCCGGGGCATTCAACCGCGGTGGGGCGATGTCGATGTCGTCGTACATCCCGTCGACCGCCCGTGGCCAGGCAAAGTGGCCGATTCCGGGGCGTCGGTCGCCGTCTTCGGCATGGCAGGCATTGAACCACATGTTCAACGCGAACGGCTTGTCCTTGGGTTGTGATTTGATGAAGTCGATGCCGCGGTCGACGATCACTTCGGTTTCGTGTCGCAAACTGCCATCGGGTTGCTTCTTGTAGAACGGATTGCGGCCGATCGCTTCGAACTCGTCGAAATGGTCTTCCCGCTTGTATCCCTTGGGCATTTTGGCATGCCATTTCCCGAAGTAGCCGGTGCGGTAACCACGCTCTCGCAAGATGTCGCTGTACAGCGTGTTGACCGCTTCGGCCCGCGCCAGTTCCGGGTTGTCCGGTGATCCATAACTGCGACCGGTCAATCCGCTCAGGATCGTCGTCCGACTGACCCAGCAGATCGAGTGGCTGACGAACATGTTTTCGAACCGCGTCCCACGGGCGGCCAACGCGTCGATGTTGGGCGTCTGGACGACCTCATTGCCGTAACATCCCAGCGTACTGGTGGTTTGATCGTCGGTAAAGAAAAAGACGATGTTGGGCGGGGCGTCGGCAACGGCGGTGCCGGCGCACAAGAGCAGCAAGACAGTCGAAACAAACGTTTTCATGGTTGCAAACTTTGGGGGGAAGATGGCGGAGGGATCGGTATGGTTAGTCGTGTTGGTGTCCAGGCTTTCGCCCAATGCCACTTACTTGCGATCACAAACTGAGCCGTAGACGCTAGCCTCGGGCCTTACAAGTCTTGAAAGGCAATCCAAGGCCCGCGGCTAGCGCCGTCGGCTCAAAAAGTAAGTGGCATTGGGCTTTTGCCGCCAGGGAGCGCTACGGAGCAGCGAGGGGAATCGCCTAAAGGCTAATCACCAACGTGCGCTGGGGTGCAGGCTTTCGCCGCCCGGTGTCGCTGCTTGCCAGCGACCGGAAATCGCCTGAAGGCTAGACAGCAACGCCTGGATTCTAACCGGTTGGGTGACTCCGTGGGCTGGCATTTCGTTGTGACTTTGCGACAGACGCAGCCCGCCGGTTGGATCGGCGAGCTATTTCAGCTTCCACGTTTCGTCAAAAAAACCTTGCGATTTGATTTCGCCGGCGTAGATCGAGTCGTCCGGGGCGGTCACGTCCAGCACGGCCCAGTCGGGCAGCATCGCAATTTGACGCGAGTTACTGACGTTGGAAAATTCGCGGAACGTCAGCCCGCTGTTGACGACAACGTAGCGCCGTGGATTGACCGGGTTGGGATAGCAGAACACGGGCGCATGATCGACCGGGTCAAAACTTTGCTCCCCCACACGCAGTGTCTCGCGGGTCCATTGGATCGGAAGCCGGTCGGAGATGTTGAACAGGAAACGGTTGCTGCTGAAGTCGCCGAAGCAAATCAGGTGGCAGGTTTCGATTTGATCGTCGGTCAGGTCGCGATCCAAGACGACTTGCACGTCACCTCGCATCAGCCGCGACCACCGTTTTTGAAAATATTCAACTTCGCGATCGATCCAACGTTGGACTTGGCCGTGCCGAGCCGGTCGGCTGGGCATGACGATCACAAAGCGGTCGCAAAACGCATCGTCGATCGGTCCTTGCAACCCCGGGCGTTTACGCTGTGTCATGTCGTCGTCGGTCGCTTGCGTCCACTCGCCGGAGGCATCGCGGGCCAGTTCGCACTGAAACCCACGCAGGTTACCGGTGTCTTGGACCTCGTACGTCTGACCATCGATCTCTATTTCAACCGCCCCGCGGCGGCCCGGCCAACCGGAGTCGGAAAAGTCGATTTCAAGGTGCGTCACTCCGTCGGTGGCAATCCGCAGGCTCTCGGACTGGTTGTCGATGCGGGCGTTGACCGTTGCGGGCGTCCAATGTTCTCGCATCCCGGTCACGCGCAGCCATCCCGCGCGGCTGTAGCGGAGCGTGTACGTGACGAAATCAATTTCCGTCTCCGGCTCGTCGCCCGCTTCGGCGGCCCATTGTTCGATCTGGGCATCGATCCGCTGCTGCGACGGCGGATCGATTTTGTGTCCCATGCCTGCACCGATCACATAGGGAAACTCCAACCCCAACTCTTTGGCCCGAGTGACGACGCGATCGGCTGCCATCTTCTGCTTGTCGATTTCGCCGCTGTAGGCGATCGTGTGGGTTCCCCGCAGGTTTTGTGTCCACGGCAAGACGTCATACCAACGCAACAGTTTTTCCGCCGTCGGCGTGATCGGAAAAGGCGTCGATTGCGTCCAGCCTTGGTAGCGGATCGTGTCGACAAATCCGGCACCCGGATTGGCCGCCAACCAGCGCATCGGATCGTGAACGGCCATGTGCCAGCAACCGGCGCCGCCCATCGAGAATCCGCGGATCGAAACGCGCGACGGATCGACGGCGATGCGAGAATCGATGTCGTCGATCGCTTCATACACGTCCGTCTCGCCGGCAAACTTGAACGCATTGCAGTGGCGGCCGAACGGATGCAGGACAAACGTGTCGTCGGGAGCGTATTGGCCGACCTTCGTCATCCGCTCGGTCAAAAACGGCACCTCCGTCTTCGTGTCACCGCGACCGTGCAGCCAGACGTCCATCCGATGGGGCTGGTCGATCCGGTCCAACGTGAAACCCGCCGGAACGACAATCCCATATGGCTGGACCGAATCGTCGATGCGGGAGACGAACCCGGCGACCAAGGGCTGGGGATGATCGTTCGCGTCGGGATCGAATCCGATCAGCTGCAATCCACGGGTTCCCGACTGGGCCGCAGCAATCCGCCGTGCGGCTTCATCGAGCAATCGGTCGGCCGCATCGACTTCCTTGGGTTTGAAGAACAGATTCTGACGGAGTGCGAGATCCACCGCCCGGATCAAAACGTCCACGTCGCTCCGCCACAGCGATCCGTCGTCGGATTCCGCGACCGCGCGGCCGAGTCGCTCGCCGATCGATTCGACACGCTGCTGCAGTGCCGCGCGTCGTTGCGGGTCGATTTCGATCCCCGGCGGCGGCAATTGCTTGAAGACAGGCCGACTGGCCGCCGGCTGAGCGAATCCATGGTTTCCAAGCAAGATCACCACCACGATTGCCAAAGCAGAAGCTGAGCAACGCATCGGTCGACAACGCCACTTTGACGTCGCGACGCTCGCCAGAGCGTGGACTGCATCGAAATACCACCTTTTGGCGAAGGTAGCTACAATCGTCGCACCCCACGACGAGACGTTTTCGTTTACCCAGGCGTCGGCCCGCATCTCAGCTGTCTCCGGCGATCTCAATGACTTTGTCCAGTTGCATCACCCCATCATAAATCGATCGCCCGACGATTGCCGCCGGCATGTCCATTTCGACCAACTTCGTCACGTCGTCGTATGTCGTGACGCCGCCGCTGGCGACCAAGGGGATGTCGGTTGCGGCGGCCATGTCACGCAGCCCATCAAAGTTCGGGCCGCTCATCATCCCGTCGCGTGCGATGTCGGTGTAAATGATCGCGGCGATGTTGGTGGTTCGCCCCCGCAAGTCTTTCGCCAGGTCGATCGCCGGCGTGGAACTGGTTTCCAGCCAGCCGTCGGTCGCCACCATGCCATCACGCGCGTCGATGCCCGCGGCCAGCTTTCCCGGAAACGCGTCACACATCGACGCAAACCACTCGGGTTGCTTCAGTGCCGCCGAACCGACCACCAACCGAGCCAACCCCAACTCCAGCAGAGCCTCGATCGCGGCTTGGTCACGCACTCCGCCACCCATCTGACAGGGCAACCCGGTCGCCGCGACGATCCGCGCGACCGCGTCACGATTGGCCGTCGGGTCATCGCCCCGGGCCGCGTCCAGATCCACCAGGTGCAGCCGCCGGGCGCCGGCCTGTTGCCACTGCACCGCGAATTCGACCGGGTCGTCCCCGAAGACCGTTTTGCGGTCGTAGTCGCCTTGCCGCAAACGGACCGGTTTTCCATGACGAAGATCGATTGCAGGCCAAATTTCCATGATCGGGGTGGGGTTCGAGTTAAAAGGCAGAGGAGACAGGCAAAAAAACGGGACGGGAAAAACGCCGTTCCGCGGCCGGAATCGTCGTCGGTCCCGGCCGGTTGCAACGATACCGCATCGGCAGGTAGACTGACCAGGACAGAGCACAAACGATTGTGCATTGCCCCCTGACGCCTGCTGTCGCCCGGTCTTGCCGTGTCACCGAATCCTGCGCCGTCCCAACCCGTGACGCTGAAGAACGTCGCCGAGCGCGCCGGCGTCAGCGTTTCGACCGCCTCGCGGGCACTCAACGGCCAAGCACGCAAGTATCGGATCAGCCGGACGACCGAAAAAGCGGTTCGCAAAGTCGCCGATGATCTGGGGTTTCAGGCCAGCCAAGTCGCCCGTTCACTGCGGCTGAAACGCAGCGGGCTGATCGGCGTGATCGTCCCTGACGTCTCGAACCCGTTTTTTGCCTCCATCGCCCGTCAGGTCTCCTTGGGGGTCGAAGCGTCCGGGTTCTCGGTCTTATTGGGCGATAGTCGCGAAGAAACAGCGATCGAGCAGCGACTGGCCCGGCAGTTGCGTGCCAAGCAGGTCGAAGCCTTGCTGGTCTGTCCGGTCGGTGTCAGCTGTGACCATCTGATCCAACTGGATCGGGCCGGGTTGCCGGTGGTGGTGGTCGATCGTGTGTTTGAGGGGATCGAGTTGCCTTGTGTGACGTCGGACAATCTGCAAGCGGCGCGGGAGTTGGCAGAGGTCTTGATCCGCGCCGGCCATCGCCGGATCGGCGTCTTGTCGGGCGTCCGTGAAAGCTTGCCGGCGAAAACGCGATTGCAAGGATTACGCACTGCGGCCGAGCAAGCCGGGTTCACAATTGGTCCGTCATATGTGGCGGGCGACGCGTTCACCGAACAATCCGGCTACGACGCGACGCAGGAACTGTTGGATCGCCACCCCGATTTGACCGCGATCTTTGCGATGTGCAACCCGGCCGCGATCGGTGCGATCCGAGCGCTCCACGAGCGCGGCTACACAATCCCCGGCGACTGTTCGGTCGTCGCCTTTGATGACCATCCCTCGGCGGACCTGATGAAAACGCCGCTGACGGTCGCGGTCCAGGACATTTCACGTCTCGGACGCTTGGCCACCGACGTGTTGCTGGAGCGTTTGGATCTTCAGCCGACCGGTCACCAGGTTGATGCGACCGCGTCATCACCGAGCGTTCAGGGCGTCACCGCGAGATCGAATTCAGACCGTTGGCAGGTTCCCACCACCCTTCTCAAGCGGGCGTCCGTCGCGGAACCGTGTCGCTAAACCTTCCATCTCCTTCATCGCAATGAACAACGTGCCGAAGCCGACGATCGCCGTGTTGGGATCCATCAACATGGATCTGGTGATTCGCTGTGAACACCTGCCGAAACCGGGCGAGACGGTTTCGGCACAATCGATGACGGAGGTCCCCGGCGGCAAAGGTGCCAACCAGGCGGTCGCGGCGGCGCGCTGCGGCGGCGCGGTCCGCATGATCGGCTGTGTCGGCGATGACGGGTTCGGTCAAAAACTGCTCGCGAATTTGATCGCCGAATCGATCGATTGCGACGCGGTGTTGAAAGCCGAATCCTGTGAATCGGGGTTGGCAATCGTCAACGTCGAAAACAGCGGGGAAAACGCGATCATCGTGATCCCCGGTGCGAACGCGCGGATCACGCCCGAGGACGTCCGTCGCTTTGAACCCGCCATCAACGATTGTGATGTCTTGATGGTGCAGTTGGAAACACCCCAGCCGACGGTGCTGGCGGGAATCCAAACCGCCAAACGTTCGGGTGCCAAAGTGATCTTGGATCCGGCACCCGCGGCGACGCTCGAGAACGAATTGCTGGACGTCGATCTGATCTGTCCCAACGAATCCGAGGCCACAGCGATCGTCGGCGGAAGTCTGGAAACGATTGATGATGCCGTGACGATTGCCAAGCAATTGCATGCCCGGGGGCCGGCCGCCGTGGCGATCACGTTGGGCCCGCGAGGCACGATGCTGTACGACGGCGCGAGGGCTGAACTGATCGAGTCGATCGAGGTGGATGCCGTCGACACCACGGCCGCCGGCGACGCCTTTGCCGGCGCGCTGGCCGTCCGCTGGGCCGAAACCGGTTCACTTCGCGACGCCATCGCATGGGCCAACCATGCCGGAGCCCTTGCCGCGTCCAAGCGGGGCGCCCAGCCGAGTTTGCCGCACAGAACACAAATCCAGGCGGTGTGCGGTTGATCCGCCACCGGCCGGCGATCCCTCTCGCCGGTTTTCCATCCCCTTTCCCACCCCGCCAACGAGTCTTCGATGCGTCACTTCCTACTGACCACCCTGTTTGCCGCCGTCTTTATCGTCGTCGGCTGTTCCTCAAATAACGACACCGCGACGAGCGATCCGGGGGCGTCCGAAGGCGACGCGCGTCCGAAGGTCGCGTTGATCATGAAATCGTTGGCCAACGAGTTCTTTTCGACGATGGCCGAAGGCGCCAAGACGCACCAAAGTGAACACGCCGGGGAGTACGAATTGATCGTCAACGGCATCAAAGACGAACGTGACTTGAGCCGTCAGGTGGCGTTGGTCGATGAAATGGTGGCCGCCGGAGCCGACGCGATCGTGATCGCACCGGCGGATTCCAAAGCGTTGGTGCCGGCCTTGCGAAAGGCGATCAACAAAGGCGTCGTGGTGATCAACATCGACAATAAACTGGACGCGGACGTGTTGGCCGGCGAAGACGTCCAGATCCCCTTCGTCGGTCCCGACAACCAAGCGGGCGCAAAGAAAGTCGGCGACTACTTGGCCGGCAAGTTGTCCAGCGGTGACAAGGTCGCGATCCTGGAAGGCATTCGGACCTCGTTCAACGCCCAGCAACGATTGGCAGGCTTTGAAGCGGCGATGCAGGCGGCCGACATCGAGATCGTTTCCAGCCAAAGTGCCGAGTGGGAGATGGCCAAGGCGAATTCGATCGCCGCATCGATTCTGAGCGAGCATCCGGACATCAAAGCGATCTTGGCCGCCAACGACTCGATGGCGTTGGGGGCGATCGCCGCGGTCAAATCCGCCGGGAAAGCAGGCGACGTGCTGGTCGTCGGCTTTGACAATATCTCGGCGGTTCAGCAGGCGATTCGCGACGGCAAGATCCTGGCCACGGCCGACCAGTACGGCGACAAGCTGGCGGTTTTCGGAATCGAAACGGCGCTCGAACTGATCAGCGGCGAAACCGTCGATCCCAGCGACGTCGAAACTCCCGTCGACTTGGTCACGGCGGAAACACTGTGAGCGTGTTGTTCGATGCGGTCGGGATGACCAAGCGTTACGGCCGCGTGACCGTGCTGCGCGATGTCGACTTCGATGTCCGCGGCGGTGAAATCCACGCGTTGCTCGGTGCCAACGGCGCCGGCAAGTCGACGCTGTGCAAGATGATCGCCGGACTGACCGACGTCACCGCCGGCGGCATGCGAATCGAGGGCCGTCCGTTCGCCCCGGCGCACAAACAGGCCGCCGAATCGGCCGGTGTTCAGATCATCCAACAGGAACTGAATCTGATCGCGACACTCAGCGTTGCCGAAAACTTGCTGCTCAATCGTCTCCCCTCGGTCGCCGGCATCGTCCAGCGCCGTGTCTTGCATCGCCAGGCCCGCGAGGCGTTGGACCGGCTGCGGTTGGACCACATCGATTCCCACACGCTGGTCGCGGATCTGGGCGTCGGGACGCGGCAAATGGTGGAAATCGCCGCGGCGCTCGCGCGTGATTGCAAGCTGTTGATTTTGGATGAACCCACCGCGGCGCTCAGCGGCAGCGAAACGGAGTTGTTGTTCGATCAGCTGAATCAGTTGCGGAACCGCGGCGTCGGCATGATCTACATTTCTCACCGATTGGACGAAGTCAAACGGATCGCCGATCGCGTCAGCGTGCTCCGCGACGGCCAAAACGTCGGCACCGAAGACACCGCATCGGTTTCCACCGACCAGATGGTCCAGCGGATGAGTGGCGAGGCGGCCGCGGGGCCGACGCGCGTTCGGCACGTCGCATCGATCGATGCGGACGACGATGCCACCGGGGCAAACGGTCCGACCGTATTGGTCGTCGACGGACTTTGCCGTGGTTTCGTCCGCGACGTGTCGTTTGCGGTTCAAGCCGGGGAGACGTTTGGCATCGCCGGGCTGGTCGGATCGGGGCGAACGGAATTGTTGCGCGCGATCTTTGGCGCCGACCGACCGGAATCGGGCAGCGTCTCGATCGCCGGTTCCCAGCCCACGCAGTACGTTCACCCATCCCAAGCCGTCGCGGCCGGATTGGCGATGGTCACCGAAGATCGCAAGGACAACGGGTTGTTGTTGGAACAGTCGATTCGCTGCAACACGTCGCTCAGTGCGATGGTCAAACGGTTTTCCTGGTACGGCATCATCAAGGGCACTGACGAAGCGACCGTCGCCGACCAGATGTGTCGCGCCATGGAAACTCGCTGCACCGGTATCGAACAGGCGGTCGCGGCGCTCAGCGGGGGAAATCAACAAAAGGTCGCGATCGCGAAATGGCTGACCCGCGACGCCGACGTGTTCTTGTTCGACGAACCGACCCGCGGGATCGACGTCGCGGCACGGCGAAAGATCTATGACCTGTTCGGTTCCCTGGCCGAGGCCGGCAAGGGGATTGTGATCGTCAGCAGTGATTTAGAAGAACTGTTTGACACCTGCGACCGCATCGCGGTGATGTCGGCCGGTCGGTTGGTGGAAACCCGGCCGCGGTCGTTGTGGTCCGAAGATGCCATCTTGCAAGCGAGTTTTGCGGGGCATCGAACGAATGAATCTGCAGACGCACCTGGAACATGAAACAAAAGCTCTCACAGTCGTTTTTACAGTACGCCGGGCTCCTGGGAGTCCTGGTGTTGTTGATCGCGGTGTTCTCGGTCAGCTCTAACAATTTCTTTCAGACCCAGACGCTGGTCACGATCGCCAATTCCAATCCGGATTTGATCTTCGTCTCGGTCGGCATGACGCTGGTGTTGATCGTCGCTGGAATCGACTTGTCGGTCGGTTCGATGTTGGCGCTCGGTTCGGCGGTGATCGGGGTGCTGATGGTGCGGCACGAGTGGAGTTTGCCGTTGGCGTTTTCGGCGTGCTTGCTGGTCACGTCCTTGTGTGGTTTGTTCAATGGGTTTGTTTCGGTCTGGTTTTCGATCCCGTCGTTTATCGTCACGTTGGGCATGCTGGAAATGGCCCGTGGCGGGACGAAGGTGATCACGGATTCGCAAACGATGTACATCGGCAGCCGAGTGGAATCGTTCGGGGAACCGCTGTCATGGATCCCACTCTCGCCCGCGTTTTTGGTTGCCGTGACGATCGTGATCGCCGGACAGTTTTTGCTGACGCGAACGGTATTTGGGCGTTACTGCGTCGCCATCGGGACGAACGAAGAAGCGGTGCGGATGAGCGGGATTCGCACGGCGCCGTACACGATCGCGACGTTTGTGATTTTAGGGTTGCTGTGTGGGTTGGCGGCGTTGTCGCAGACCAGTCGGCTGTCCAGTGCGGACCCGAACGCGGCGATCGGGTTGGAGTTATCGGCGATCGCCGCCTGTGTGATCGGAGGGACGAGTCTGATGGGCGGGCGAGGCAGCGTGGTGGCGTCGTTCATCGGCGTGTTGATCATCGCTGTGCTGCAGTCGGGCCTGGCACAAATGGGAGTAGAAGACGCGATCAAACAGCTGATCACCGGAGCCGTCATCATCGCAGCCGTCCTGCTAGACGCCCTCCGCAGCCGCTGGGGAGGAAGGTAGGGGGGACAGAGAAATAGGGGCAGGGAAATTCGGGGAAGAAAAAGACAAGAAAATGGGTGACAAGAAAATGTCGTGGGGAGGGCAGGGGAGAGGACAGAAAAATGGGGGGCAGAAAAATGTTGGTGGGGAGGAATCGTGGGCAGGAGAGTGTAGGTAAATGGGACTAGGCGGCTTTGTGGAGCGTTTCGAAAGTTACCTTGTGTAGTCCGATGTTCAGCCAGTGAAGGCGATTCCTGTCGAGGTGGTTGAGGAAGAGTTGGCAGTGGCGCTGAAATTCTTCGAGATGCTGATTCAGGGTTGAAATCATGATCACGTCTCCCGTCAGATTGGTGCGGATATTTTGTTGCCCATAGTCTTTATTGCCAGAGGTTACCGTGGCGATCGAATGTGATTGATCCAGGCCACCGTACAAGAAGTCGGAGAGTGCCAGATAAAGACCTTGATCAAGTCCGGTGCCCCAATCTCTCAGGGCAGCGATCATGCCTTGCATCCAAGCATGATCCGAACTGGACGATGGAGAATAATTGTCGCTGTCTAAACCAAACGATTGTCGTTGAGCCCGCGTCAGAGCAACGTTGACGAATTCTTGCTCGATCGTTTCCGGGCGTAAGTTGACAAGTTTTCCCGCTCGCACTTCACACAGCATCAGATAGTTTAATAGCTGAGCACGGTGCATGTCGCATAATGCATCCACTGATTTCCATTCAAAGATTGCGGCACCGCTAAACAACGAATCCAAAGCTTAGCGACGGGTAAATTCGCCGTGGCTGACTACGATCGGTACCTCGTACAAGGTGTCGGCGAAGCATTCACGGATCCTTCGATGATAAATGGACTCGTTAAAGAATCGCCCCATTTCCTTTCGGATCGCAAACACACGCCCCATCACCTCATAGCAGATCTGAGAAAACTCTCGTTTCCCAACAGCCCGAATTTCCGCTCCGACTTCGATCGGCATCACATTTTCCTCCTTCCATTTTTCTGCCCCCTATTTTTCTGTCATCGCCCTCTTCCCCACAATATTTTCTTGTCTTCTTCCCTCGATTTTTCTGCCCTTCATTTTTCTGTCATCTCCCCGCGGCGGATCTCTTCTGCGAGCACCTTTCCGGTTTCGCTTTCGGTGCACTTGGCGATTTCCGCGGGGGGGCCTTCGGCGACAATTCTGCCTCCGGCGTCGCCGGCGCCGGGGCCGAGGTCGATGATGTGGTCGGCACTGAGCATCAGCAGGGGATTGTGCTCGACGACCAACAGCGAATGTCCGTCGGCGATCAGGGCGTCGAAACAATCGACCAACCGGATCAGGTCCTCGAAATGCAATCCGGTCGTCGGCTCGTCCATCACGAACAGCGTGCGTTTACGTTTCGCCGACGCCAAGAATGCGGCCAGTTTCAACCGCTGGCCTTCGCCGCTGGAAAGCGTGGTGGCGGGTTGCCCCAGCGACAGGTAACCCAGTCCGACATCAATCATCCGCTTGAGCCGCGCCTGGACCTTCGCCGCACCGCGGAAGAAGTCATACGCCTCGCGGGCGCTCATCGCCAACACATCGGCGATCGATCGATCACGATACCGTGCTTTTAAAATATCGTCGCGGAAACGCGTGCCGTGACATTCCGGACATTGCATCGAAACGTCGGCCAGGAACTGCATGTCGATCTCCAACACACCGGCGCCTTCACATTCCGGACACTGCCCCTTGGCGCTGTTGAACGTGAAGTGGCTGGGCGTCAGCCCTCGGGCCCTCGCTTCGACGCTCTCGGCAAACACCTTTCGAATCGGATCGAACGCCTTCAGATATGTCACCGGACAGCTGCGTGGGGAACGGCTGATCGGCGACTGATCGACCGACACGCAATCTTGGATCTGCCCCAGTCCGCTGACCGATTGGTACGGAAGGGGCTTGGCGGCTTGGTGCAGTTTTTCGTGACGGATCGCTTCCAGCAACGTGTCCTGGACCAGCGAACTTTTGCCGCTGCCCGAAACGCCGGTGACGACGCACAACACGCCGAGCGGAAAATCGACGGTGACGTTTTGCAGATTGTGACCGCTCGCTCCCCGCAAGGTGATGCGGCCGCGGGCATCGCGTGGTTCGTGATGCCGCAACGTGTGTCCCCGCTTGCCCGAAAGGAATTGCCCGGTCAACGAATCGCGGTTGCGCAACATTTGCTTCGGCGTTCCTTCGAACACCACGCGTCCTCCGTCGCGACCGGCCCCGGGGCCGATTTCGACCACCCGGTCCGCCGTTTCGATCATTGTTTCGTTATGTTCGACGACGATGACCGTGTTGCCACGATCACGCAACGAACCGATCGATTCGGACAAGCGACGGACATCCTTGGGGTGCAGCCCCGCGGTCGGTTCATCCAACACGTACAACATGTTGACCAGGTTTCCGCCCAAGGCGGCGGTCAACGCGACCCGTTGCGTTTCGCCGCCGGAGAGTGTTCGCAGGGGACGGTTCAGTTGCAGGTAACCCAGCCCGACCGATTCCAGGTAACCGATTCGATCGGCGATTTGACGCAAGGGTTCGGCTGCGATCGCGCGTTGCCGGGGTTCCAGCGGTGCGTCACGAAAGAAATCGGACGCGGCGGTTGCCGGCATTTCCAACAGGTCCGCGATCGTCCGATCGGCGATCTTGTAAGCCAGCGCCGAAGCGTTGTAGCGCCGGCCGTCGCAGCCGTCGCACGTTCGATAGCTGCGGAATCGCGAGGCAAAGATGCGGATGTGCATCTTGTACTTTTTGCGATCCAGCCAGGCAAAGAAACCGTCCAGCCCACCGAAGTCGCGCTCCGGGACTCCGCGTTGAATTAGTTTCAAGTGTTTCTTTTTCAGTTTGCTGTAGGGTACGTCGGTCGGCAGGTCGTAATCGTCCGCCAACGCCAACAACTCCTCCAGTTCATGTCGGTACGACGGTGTGTTCCAAGGCGCGATCGCCCCCTCGGCGATCGAAAGTGTCGGATCGGGCACGACCAGATCCATGTCCACGTCGACCAGTTCGCCGAACCCCTCGCAGATTTCGCAGGCCCCCAAGGGGTTGTTGAAATTGAAAAGTCGCGGCACCGGATCGGGGTAATCCAGGTCGCATTGATCGCAGCGTCGTTGGTCGCTGATCACGCGTTGGATCCAGTCGCGGCCGTCGATCTGGGTGATTCGGCCTGGGATCGAGTTGTCATCGGGGGGCGAGTCACCGCTGGGGGATGCAGGGAGCAGGGGGGCATCGGTCAGAACGACCGCGCGTCCGTGCCCTTCGTCCATGGCCGTTTCCAGCGATTCGGTCAGGCGCGACAGGTCGGTCTGGCCGGAAACGCGATCGACCACGACGATGCATTCGGCCCCCCCGCGTCCGATCTTCTTGGCCAACGCCGACCGATCGGAATCGGACAGGTGAAACGTTTCGCCGCCCAAGATCAGCCTCAGGTAGCCGGCCCGCTGCAGCCCCAGCAAGATCTCACCGCCGGATTTTCGATTGGGCAAGAAGACCTGGAATCCGATCATCGCACGTCCGGTCGACGCGGCCAGTTCTTCGGCGATGGTTGTCGGATCGTCCTCCCGGACTTCGCGACCGCACCCGGTGCAGTACAGCGTGGCGCACTTGGCAAACAGCAGCCGCAGGTGGTCGGCGATCTCGGTCGTCGTCCCCACGGTGCTGCGGTTCGTTTTCGATCCGCCGGCGCGGGTCACCGCCACCGCCGGTGGAATCCCGGTGATCGAATCGCAGGCGGGTTTATCCAGCCGCTGAAGGAATTGGCGGGTGTAGGCCGAAAAGCTTTCGATGTAACACCGCTGGCCTTCGGCATACAGCGTGTCGAGCGCAAGAGAGCTCTTGCCGCTGCCGGACAGGCCGCAAAAGGCGATCAGTTTACCGCGAGGTAAATCCAAATCGACATCGCGCAGGTTGTGGACGCGGCAACCGCGAACGGAGATCACTTTGGCGCTCGCCGGGGAACGCGTGGGGGCTGATGGTGAGGACAAGGGCAACTTGGGTGGAGTTTGGCGTCGTGTCGGAAACGAATCGCAAGCAGTGTAGCGCATCGTCAGCCTGATGTCGCCGCACCGCGTCGGGGACACACCACCAGCCGTGGGGCGCCTACAATGCGTGAACCAGTGCAGACGCGACAACTCCCTTGGGCGAAACGTATGGGTGTTCCCGAATCTTTCAGCTACATCCACCTGCCATGCGGACAGACGACGGTGATCTCGGGCCCCGAGTTTGAATCGGTCGCCAACCCGCTGTCGGGGATTGAAACGACGTTGTGTGTGCACTGTGAAATGCAGGACGACGTCGCCCAATTTCGCTGGGAAGGCGCCGAGGAAACGATCGCCGAGTATTACGATCGCTTGCTGGCCGAAATCCCCGAACAGGAACTTGAGCGTGCCGGCCGGCCGGGAATGTTCAAGTACATGAGCCTGGGCGGCGTTGCCGGCTTGGCGCTCGGCGTGCTGTTTGCGATTGCCCTGTCACGGCTCGGACCGATCGCGGCGATTGTGGGTGGATTGATTGCCACGCTGTTGATGACGACCCTCGGCGTGTTACTGGGGTTCATGCACTTCGAAAAGAAAGTCGTCGTGCCGGTCGTGAAGGAGTATTGGAACGTCGACGACGTGCGATTGCTTGTCGGTCGTTGAGCGCCAGTCCGGCTGTCCGATCCTTTGCATTGACGGCTGCTGCGGTCTATGTTGAAGATCATCCATGGCGAATGATCGGCCAATTTCCTTGTTTCACGCAACCATGTCCAGCCAACCACGAGCGAGTCGAATCGGCGAACCCACGTGGGAGATCGCCAACCTCTACCCGCGACAGGGGGCTTGGTCGGAGTCGGACTACCTGGGGTTGGACGCGGGACGACTGGTTGAATACGAAAACGGAGTGTTGGAGATCCTACGCATGCCGACGGAATTGCATCAGGCGATCTCGCTCTTTCTGTGGCTGCAGCTTCGAAACTTCATCGACACGCACCGCCGGATGCAGGGTATTTGCCTAGTCGCGCCTCTGCCGATTCGATTGTGGGATGGGAAATTCCGGGAACCTGATGTGATGTACATGTCAGCGGAGAACCGCGAGCGACGCACGCCCAAGTTCTGGGAGGGAGCCGACTTGGTGATGGAGATCGTCAGTGAGAGCGATCCGGACCGGGATTGGGTTGAGAAGCGGCAGGATTATTCGAAAGCCGGCATTCCCGAGTACTGGATCGTCGATCCGCGTGACCGCAGCGTCACCGTGCTTGGGCTCGACAACGGGGGAACAGGTTACGACGAATTGAGTCGAACCTTCGACGGCCAATCGGCGGCGTCGCGATTGTTGGCTGATTTTGCCGTCGACGTTTCCACCGTGTTCGATCGCCCCGAAGTGATTCAGTAGCGGTGGCGGAGAGCGAATCCGATTCGGACGGTGATGTCGCGCGAGTGGTTCCCGCACGCCCAAACCCAAGCAGCCGTTCGCCGAGAAAGTGGATCTGGTGGACGGTGTTGACGTTGCTGGTTTTCGGGCTGCCCCAATGCAGTTTGCTGGTCACGAAAATCATGGCCTGGATTCCGCTGGGGAATAGTCTGGACACGACGATCGAAATCGCGGTCAGTTACGCGATTTTAGGCTTTTCGACGGCGCTGTTGTGCTCTCCCGGTCTGGCGATCTTGGCGGCGATTTTTCTGCGTGCCGGCAGCGGCACGAAGCGTTGGGCGATGGCGATGGGTTACGTGGTCATCCACTGTATGGTGACGGGGGGGGTGATGGTGGTCACTGAACGCCGCTGGGTCACACACGCGATGATGTATGAAGCGGACTACGGACGCATCATTGGCCATCTCATCCTGGCTCCGGCACTCTCGTTCGCGTCGGTCGTCCCCGCCGCGGCGATGCAGTACTATCGCGGATGGACGATCAAGATTGGTCTACAGGAAATGAACAGACCGCGAGCAAGCTTGATCGGGCTGATGGAATGGGTGCTCGTGAGCGCCTTGTTTTTCACCCTCGCTCGCTTGTCGTTTGCAGCCAGCTATCAGTCCAACGCCTTAGCGTTCTTCTATGAAACTTTGGTGGTCGTCTTGCCGTCGGTTGGCGTCGGCATCGTGACGCTGCTGTTGTTCCTTGGGGGCCTGAGCGACGGTAGGTCACGGGGCGGCTTTCGACGCTTTCTGTTGATCGCGTTGATCCAAGTTGCCGTTTTTGCCATCGGCTTCATTGCGCTGCAGATGAAGACTCCGGCGCTGGGGCTGCATTGGAATCTGCAGTGCGCCGTCGCACCCCTGTCGACTTGCTTGACCGGAACCGTGATCGCAGGCAGTGTGGTCGTTTGCCTGCGGCGGATCGGTTATCGGTTGTATTCCAGAGGTGAGTTGCGCCGCCGAACTGCGTGAGAGCGGGCGAGGCAATTCGGCATGATTTGCACGCGCCCACGCGGACGGGCGAGTTTCGTAGCCGATGCGGAAAACGGGTAAGAAGATTTCGGAGGTAAGAAAATTGTGAGATGTACGTCCGAACCGAGATCAGCAATTTTCCTACCTCCAAAATCTTCTTACCTCTCCCCTTCCTGTCACGTTTGGAAGATGCAGGAAAGGGATGGCAGAATGATTCGGGGCGGCATGATGTTTACTTCATCTTGACGCGGCACAGGAAGTTGTCCGCGGTGATGTACAGGTAGGCTTCTTCGCTGTCGAAGGTACAGTTGCTGACGCGTCCGCCGGTGATCATGCGTCCGATCAGTTTGCCATCGGCGGTGAGCACATAGATCGCACCGGGGCCGCTGCCGAAAATCGTGCCGTCTTTTTTGATGGTCATCCCATCGGGAAGCCCTGGATAGTCCTTCATTGCTGCTTTGGCATCGTGCAGCACTTTCCCTTCGCCCAGATTTCCGTCGTCGCCGATCGGGAACGCCATCCAGATCGGTCGGCCGGGATCGCTTTGCGCGACGTACAGCGTCTTTTCATCCGGCGACAACCCGATCCCGTTGGGGCGTGTCATCTCTTTGGTCAACAACGTCAACGTACCGTCGGTCGCGAGCCGATAGACGCCACAGAAATCCAGTTCGCGACGCGGATCATCGGCGCGTTCGGGCAAACCGTAGGGTGGATCGGTGAAGTACAGGTTGCCCGATTTGTCGAACGTCAAATCATTGGGGCTGTTCAGTCGTTTGCCCTGGTAGCGATCGGCCAGTGTCAGTTTTCCGCCGCCGCGGGTCAGCACGGAGACGCGGCGATCGCCGTGTTCGCACATCGTCAAACGATGCTGGGGATCAAGCGTCAATCCGTTCGACCCGGGTTCCAATCCGTAGTAGCTGACCCCGGTGTAGCCACTCGGTCGCATGAACAATTCCACGCCGCGGGACTGGGACCAGCGGAAAATGCTGTTGCGAGGAATGTCCGAAAACAGCAGGTGCCCGCCTCCATCGTCGGTGATCCAAACCGGTCCCTCGGTCCAAGTGAATCCCCCCGCCAGCACCTCGATTTTGGTGCCGGCGTCGGCGTACTGTTCCATTTCCGGCGACAAGACTTCGATCTGGCCGATCGTGGACGGTGTTTGTGCGTCACCCAAGGAGGCGACCGCGAGCAGCAACAGCAAACTGATTGGTTTTCGCATGGAGTTGAATCAAATGAAGGGAAGAGCGTTATTCCGCGTCCTTCAGTGTATCCAAATCATTTTCCGGTTTGCGAATTTGTGCCCGAGGTTTTTCGGTAATGGTGCCGGGGACCAACCAGGGGCCGGTGGAATGTTCCTTGATGACTCGGAACAATTCGCTGTTGTCGATCGATTCGACTTCCAGCAACCGCTGCGTGATCGCTTCGAGCACTTCGCGGCGCTGGGTCAGGATCTCGCGGGTTTGCGTGAGCGCGTCTTCGACGATCCGCGACACTTCTTTGTCGATCAACTTGGCCGTGTCTTCGCCATAGGTCATGCTGTGTCCGTTTCCGCCACCGCCGGCCAGGAACGGCGATCCGGTGCTGTGGCGATAATTGATCCGCCCCAGCCGGCTCATGCCGAAATCCATCACCATGCTGCGGGCGATTTCGGTGCAGCGTTCCAAGTCGTTCTGGGCTCCGGTGCTGATGTCTTGCAGCACCATTTCTTCGGCCAGCGTGCCGGCCAACAGGACCTTCATCCGGCTTTCCAATTCCAGTTTGGTCATCAGGTAGCGTTCGGAGTCGGGGCGCTGCATGGTGTACCCCAGTGCGGCGAACCCGCGTGGGATGATGCTGACCTTGTGGACCGGATCGGTGTTGGGCAGTGCGGCGGCGACGAGCGCGTGGGCGGCTTCGTGATAGGCCACGCGGATCTTTTCGTCCTCGTTCATCACGCGGTTCTTCTTTTCCAACCCCGCGGTGACTCGATCGACCGCTTCGTCAAACTCGGTCGTGCTGACGGCGGACTTGTCGGCCCGCGCGGCCAGCAGTGCGGCTTCGTTGACCAGGTTGGCCAAGTCCGCACCGACAAAGCCGCTGGTGATCGAGGCGATGTGACGCAGGTCAACTTCGTCGTCCAATTTCACGCTGCGGACGTGGACTTTCAGGATCGCTTCGCGTCCGGCCACGTCGGGACGATCGACCAGCACTTGGCGGTCGAACCGTCCGGGCCGCAACAGCGCCGGGTCCAACGTTTCGGGACGGTTGGTCGCGGCGACCACGATCACGCCGTTGTTGGAATCGAACCCGTCCATTTCCACCAGCAGCGCGTTGAGCGTTTGTTCGCGTTCGTCGTGCCCGCCGACGACGCTGCCCGAGCGGCTTTTACCGAGGGCGTCCAGTTCGTCGATAAAGATGATGCACGGCGCGCGGCTGGTCGCTTGTTGGAACATGTCGCGGACGCGTGCGGCCCCGACCCCGACGAACATCTCCACGAAATCGCTGCCGGACAGACTGAAGAACGGCACCCCGGCTTCACCGGCGATCGCTTTGGCCAACAGGGTTTTCCCGGTTCCGGGCGGACCGACCAGCAACACGCCTTTGGGGATACGGCCGCCGAGTGCCTGGTATTTTTCGCTGTTCTTGAGAAAGTCGACGATCTCACGGACTTCTTCCACCGCTTCGTCGATCCCCGCCGCGTCTTCGAACGAGATCGACAGGTCTTCTTGGCCGTGCAACTTGCCGCGGCTGCGCGAGAAGGACATCGGCGAACCGACGCCGCCGATCCGCCGCAACATGATCACGCCGATGGCGATGATCGCTCCCAGCATGAACAGATTGAACCAGTTGTCCGCCAGCCAGCGATTGGGGCGTGCGTTGTCCCAGGTCACGCCGGAGTCACGCAAGATCTTGTCGAAGTAGGCGTCCTGCGTTTCGTTGACCACACGGACGGTTTCGAAATCGGTCCGCGTCGGCAAATTCTCCGGGTCGCTGGCCGCCTTGCTGCCCGAACCGAGGGAGCGATACATCACGGTGCCGGTGATTTTTTCGTCGCCGAGCAACACGAGTTGTAAATCAGAGAACTCCAGTTGGATCTTGGGGTCTTTCGGTGAATCGACGACGATTTTCGGCGTTTCCGCCTTGCCGCCTTCCTCTTCGATCTGCTTTTGTTTGGCGTGTTCGATCAGCAGTTTGGCCAAGTCGGGATAGCGCAGCGAGCGGCTGTTTTGCCCGAACAGCAGGGCGCTCATCATCACCGCCAAGATCACGCCGATGATGACCAGCCAGACGCCACCGGTCCGCGTTTCCCGCGATGGTGCGTCGCGTCGGTCATTTGGATCGTCGGAACCGCGATTGGATCGTTTATTGTCACTCATCAGAAATTGATATCAGCGTCGAAAAGTGGGAAAGACGTGATCGGGGCTCCCAGAAATTAATCGAATCCGTCCAGATCACACGCCATTGTTCGGTCCAATCGCCGATGGGACAACCCATTGCGGTCCGGGCGTGCGGCAAGGTCGGGTCGTAACAATCCGGCGGATCGTCCATGATAGGGGTTTCAAAGGATTCTACCGGAGCTGATGGAACCGTTGCCGTGACAAAATTCTCTACCGCCCCCCCCAGCCAGTCCGAATGGTCCGGCGATCGATCCGAACGATCGACGGTGAATGTTGCGGTCCTGGGGGCGACCGGCAGCATCGGCACGTCGACCGCCGAGGTGATCGCCCATTTGAATCAAATCGACCCGAAAAACGGCTGGCGGCTGTGGGCGGCCTCGGGGCACAGCAATCTGAAGGTGCTGGAGGATCTGGTCGGCCAGGCGGCACGCGACGGGGCAGCTCCACAGCGATTGATTTTTTCCGATCCGTCGGTGATTTCACCCCAGGCGGCTGCCGAGCGATTCGGACCGTTGGGGATCGATCGGGACGCCCTTCGCTTCGGGGCGGAACAATTGGTCGACGTGGCGCGGGATCCGCAGGTCGACGTCGTGGTTGCGGCGATCGTCGGCCGCGCCGGGTTGGAAAGCACGGTCGCGGCGGTCCAGGCGGGAAAGCGGGTGGCGCTGGCCAACAAAGAAACCCTGGTCGTCGCCGGGGGCCTGGTCAGCGAACAGGCCGCCGATTCGGGCGGGCAGTTGTTGCCGGTCGATAGCGAACATTCGGCGATCTGGCAGTGCATCGCGGATTCGCCGAGTCCCTCCAAGCGATTGATTCTGACCGCCAGCGGGGGACCGTTTCGATCGGCCAGTGCCGCGGAGATGCGGGATGCCACTCCGGAGGACGCGCTCGCGCACCCCACTTGGCAGATGGGGCGGAAAATCTCGATCGATTCGGCGACGATGATGAACAAAGCGCTGGAGATCATCGAGGCGCGGTGGCTGTTTGACGTTTCAGCCGATCAGATCGAGGTGATGATCCATCCCCAATCGGTCATCCACTCGATGGTGGAGTTTCAGGACGGGTCGGTGTTGGCCCAGCTGAGCCCGCCAGACATGCGATTGCCGATCCAGTATGCTTTGACGCACCCCCGACGTCTGGCCTGTCCGGCCCCGTCGCTGGATCGCCGCCAGAGCTGGGATTTGAGTCTCCAGCCGGCGGATTTGGAGCGATTTCCCGCCTTGACACTCGGTTTTGAGGTCGCCCGAGTCGGTGGAACTGCCGGTGCGGTGGTCAACGCCGCCAATGAAGTGGCGGTCGGTCTGTTCTTGAGCGGCGAAATTCGGTTTACTGACATAGTTCCCCTGTGCCAAAAAACCCTCGAAAATCACACCTTCGAGCAACGGCCCTGCTTGGCCCGTTTATTGGAACTCGACCACTGGGCTCGCCAAGAAGCGCGGCGCTGTGCCGAACGCCTTTAGTCCCCTCCCTTTGAATACATGAACGATATGATCAGCGACCTGTTCCTCCTCATTGCCCAATCCGAGCCGGATGGTCTGATGGCGCTGGGAGGTAGTATCCTGCTCTGGACGCGGGTGGCGCTGGGCATCGGCCTGGTCATCTTTGTCCACGAACTCGGTCACTTTGTCGCTGCCAAGACCTTCGGCGTGAAATGCGAAAAGTTTTACGTCGGATTTGACCCGCCGTTGAAGATCGGTCCGATCAAGCTGCCTTCGACGCTGGGCAAGTTCACTTACGGAGAGACCGAATACGGAATCGGGATCATTCCGCTGGGCGGCTACGTCAAAATGCTGGGTCAGGATGACGACCCGCGAAAGATGAAAGACGAAGCGGCCCGGGCGCGACAACTGTCCGGTGATGCCGAATCCGACGAGGAGGAAGACGAGATCGACGGCCAGACCGCCAAGGCTTCGGCAGACGAGTTGGCGGAATTGGATCCCCGCAGTTTGCCCGCCAAACCGGTCTGGCAGCGCATGATCATCATGAGCGCAGGCGTGTTCATGAACGTCGTGACCGGCGCGATGTTCGCCGCCGCCGCGTTCTTCTATGGCGTTCCGTACACCCCGGCTGTGATCGGTGGCGTCACCCCCGGCGGGCCCGCGTGGCAAGCCGGCATTGATCCCGGCGGACAAGTCGTCAGTGTCGATGGCATGGACGACGCTCAAATGCACTTTCGCGAGATGCGTTCGGCGATTCTGCATGCGGGTTTGGAAACGCCGGATCGCCCCATTCCATTGACCGTCTCGTTTGGCGACCGCAACGTCCAATACGAACTGGTTACGCAACCGCATCCGTTGCAAAAGCGATTCCGGATGATCGGGATCACCAGCCCGACCTCGACGACATTGAGCGAATCGGAAAATGCGGCACCGCGAAGTGTCGCCGCGTCGGTGCTGACCGAAGCCGACCTTGGCGCCACGATCGTCTCGTTTGACGGGACGGAAATCGACGAAACGGCGATGGTGCCCGGGACGCCGTTTTTTGATTACTTGAACACTCATCCCGACAAGACCATCAGCATCGGGCTGCGCCGCACCGACGGCAGCACTCACCAGATCGAACTGCCGCCGCAACCCTCCAAGTGGGTCGGAATTCGAACGGCCGTCGGTCCGGTGTCCGCCTTGGTGACCAACGGTCCGGCCGAACAAGCCGGCATGCAAGTCGGGGACGTGATCGAGGCGGTCGGGGATCTGAAATCACCCGACGCCGAGGAACTCGTGTTGGCGCTGGCACCTCGCCAGCCGGTCGTGTTCTCGGTGCGTCGCGGCGATGAAACGCTGGACATCGAAATCACCCCCGATGACTCCCCACAAACCCTCTCGCCGACCTACGGCACCGGCGACAAGGCGTCGGTCAATGCCTACGGTTTCGCGTTCGACATGCCGGCCGTGGTGGACGCGTTCAGCAAAGACCAGCTGGTCAAAGGCGACCCGCTCGAGCCGACCGACGAACTGAAAAGCATCACGCTGTTACAAACCAACGAGTACCCGGACGAATTTAAATCGGGCCCCTTGGCTGACTTGGTCACCGAACTGTCCAAGGGATGGAAATTTGACGAGGTCCAAACGGCGACCGGGTTCTTCGAATCGATCCAGTCGCTGCCCGAGGGGACGGAATTCAAAGTCCTGGCCGAACGGGCCGAAACCGGTGTGATCGTCGAATCGGTCGTCAAACTGGCCGCCGATCAACGTGTCCGGTTCGAACGTGGATTGGGGCTGGTCGCGTCCGAGCAGATTCAAACCGCCGGATCGATCAAAGAAGCGTCGGTGCTGGGGATTCGCGAGTGCCGGCGTCGACTGGGTGAAGTTTTCCGATTCCTGAACATGTTGGTCCACGGCAGCGTCAGCAAAGACCAAGTCGGCGGTCCGATCCGAATTTTCCAAGTCGCCGGCAGCGAAGCCGAGCGGGGAGTTTCGGCGCAACTGTTGTTCTTGACGATGTTGAGCATGAACTTGGCGGTGCTGAATTTCTTGCCGATTCCGGTGTTGGACGGTGGTCACATGGTTTTTTTGATCTGCGAAGCGATCATGGGACGGCGTGTGAACGAAGAGCTGGAGATGCGGTTGACGCTCGTCGGCGGGATCATGCTGTTGGCGCTGATGGTGTTCGTGTTCTTCAATGATTTGATCAACATCTAGAGACCGTCCGGCTTAGGGCGATCACTTTTCTGGGGGACGATGGCCCGTCCGGGCCGTCGCCTGTGGGGCTCGACGCGACGACCCAGAAAGGACGTCGTACAGGCTCCGCCACCTGATCGGCATGATCATTCGGATGTTGGGAGTCCTTGTTGTTGGCAAGACGAATGGACTCGTCGCTTCGTCCTCTACAGGGAAGTCGTCCACTACGGGAAAACTGAGCAACGACGGCCCGGAAAGGCCATCGAACCGGTAGGGCGGCGTTCTGCATCTGCCGCCTTTAACGGCGCGAGCGGACGCAACGGTCGACTTCAACATGCCTGTTGCGAGAGTCCTTCACGTTGCGAGCGTGGTTCATGTTGAGCGTGTCCGTCGCGGATGCGCGGGCGGCTGTTTGGGGCTGACCACACATTCACACCAGTTTCTTGCACGGGGCCCGCGGGGGCGTCGATATGACAGTTGTTCGATTAACCCTCGAATCGATTTTCAACTGACGACCCTCCCTCCCTAAGTCGGTTGAGATCGCGGCGCATCGGAGCATCGACGTCTGCCGTCCTGACCCCAAAACTGTCTCATCAGGCCCAGTCGCTAGGATTGGAACGGAGAGAGTTGGGCAGACGTCGCTGCTCGCCCGCGATCCCATCCAACGAATCAACTTGCCGTGCTGACCACCTCCCCACAGGTCACCGCTCGCTGATCCTTCCCCGAGGGCTCTGATGGTGAATGCGCAACCTCTCCCCTGCGCCGCGCGATTTTCGGGTCGATCGATGACTTCCCAGTCCGATCCAAGCGCCACTCCCTTTTAAGGAGGCACCATGGCCAAAAAAGACACCTACCGCGTGGTCACGCGCGGTCATGATGGTTCGTTGATGATTTCCGATTATCCCTCCATCGACCCGCTGATGCAGTCGCATCAACAGATCGGCATCGATGATTGCAGCACCGACCTGGCGCTCCGCGGGATGCCCGTGTTTCGCGGCCTGATCGGCCCGATGCCCGAAGGCAAGAACATCGTGCGTTATGAAACGCCCGAAGTGTTTGAAGTCCTGACGAAAGAATGGATGAATGCCAAACCTCGTAAGCGACGGCGCCGCACCGCCGCGCAAATCGCCGAAGAAGCCGCGCTGGCGTTGGAGCTGGAATCGCAAATGGCGTCGTCGTAGACGCTTCGAGTGCGAGTCGGTCCGTCGACCCAGCCTGCCAGAGGTCGTGCGGTTTTAAACCACTGAATTAACTGGCGATTACGACTCCACCCTTCCCCTGGGAGGGTCGCGGAGGAGTGAGCGCTCGGAGCGGGGAGGATTCACTGTGGCTCGAGTGTACTCAAGCACCACGATTCGACCCTCCCCTCGCTACGCTCGACCCTCCCTGTCAGGGAGGGTGAATTCATAAATTGATGCGTATGCCCCTCGCTGCGCTCGACCCTCCTGCCAGCAGGGTTAATCTGAAAAACCGCGCGACCTCTTCGGAGGAGCGTTTGGTCTTCTTCACAAAGAATTCCCTACACCGCGGCCAGCACTCGCTGGAGCACTTCGATGCGGCCGGGGTGCGATGACGTCGTCCAGCCGGCCAGCGGCAACGTGACCGAACCGTCGCCGCGAATCGTGGTGTCGGCGTGATGCACGCCGGGGACGGCGGCGGGCAAATAGGCCTGGGCGATCGATTCGCCGGGATCGGTCCCGCCGATTTGCAGCCGCACCGGCGTGACGTTTTCGGCCGTCGGCAGGCCGACGCGAATGTCGGGCATCGGCGACTGGGACAAATCTGACGGGGCGACGTGATTGTTGCGCCATCGCATCACGGTGTACAGGTTCTGGTCCGCGGTCAGCCGCAGCAGCGTGACACGTGAGACGATCGGAACGTCACCGTCATCCATCGGCAAGGCCGACTCGTTCCAGAGTGCGATCCACCGCAACAGCAACTCGCTGGCGATCGTTTCTTCGCCCGTTTGAAACGGCTGATCGCCGACCACAACCACGGTGGATCGGCTGTGCCGAAAATGCTCGTGCAGCCGGTCGGCCTCCGATGCAGACGCGCACAGCTCGTCCTCGCTGCCGGAAGTTTCCGTGCTCAGCAATTCGTGCAACCGCGAGAGCAGCGCGATGCCGGGCGCGGGCGTGTACTCGATCGCCAGCCCCGACTGGTTCAAACGCTCTTTCAATCGCGGCGTTGAATGGTCCAGATTGCCGATCACCCAGGCATATTCGGCGCGGCGGACCGCGTCGCCCAGCGTGGTGCCGAGCCATCCGTCGCGGGCGATCGTCTGGTCGAGTGCCCGAGCGGATGGGGAGCGATCGATCCGCAATTGGATCTGTCCCTGGTTGACCAACGTTTCGAGCGTTTTCGCTTCGGCGATCGTCGCCCCGTTGAAGTCGACGACCGGTTCGGTCGGTAGCGAAAGCGTTTGCCGCAACTGGTTCCAATCGACCGTCTCGATCGTCTGGGTTCCCAGTCTGGCCGCGGGTGGCCGGACGGCGGAGGTCAAGGCGACTTGTGCCAAATGGCACGGCACCTCGGTTTCTCCGCTGACGGGATCGACACGCAAGTCATCGCAACACAGCGGACAAAACGGACAGACGATCGGATCGTTGGGCATGATGCTCCCCGGGGGGAAGGGCTGTGGGAGGATTCCCCGGTTACGCCTTGGGGGTCTTGCGCAATTGCAACCACTCGCTGTGGAACGTGCCTTCCTTGTCGACCCGCTTGTAGGTGTGGGCGCCAAAGTAGTCGCGTTGGGCCTGCAACAAGTTGGCCGGCAAGCGAGCCATGCGGTAGCCGTCGTAGTAACACAGCGCGGTGCTGAATGCCGGCACGGGGATTCCCATCACCGAGGCGACCGCGACGACCTTGCGCCATTTTTCCTGGGCATTTTCGACGGCATCTTCGAAGTATTTGGCCAGCAACAGGTTTTCCAGCTTGGGATCGGCATCGAAGGCTTCTTTGATGCGGTCGAGGAACTGGGCGCGAATGATGCACCCGCCACGCCACAGCAGCGCGGCGGCACCGTAGTCCAGGTCCCAATTGTGTTCGTCCGAAGCGGCTTGCAGTTGGACAAAGCCCTGGGCATAGGAGACGATCTTCGACGCATAGAGGGCTTGGCGAACGGCTTCGATGAATTCGGCTCGATCACCGACCAGCGATTGGGCGATCGCTCGCATTTCCGGGTTGGAGGATTCCGAGGGGCCGTTGAGCGTCTTGCTGGCTCGCACCCGGGCTTGTTTCTGGGCCGACAGTCCACGGGCGAAGACGGCGGTCGTGACCAGGGTGCTGGGGACGCCCAAGTCGAGCGCCAACTGGCTCATCCATTTTCCCGTGCCCTTGGCACCGGCGACGTCCATGATTTTGTCGACCAGGAAATCGTCGCCGCCCTGGTCGTCTTTGACGCTAAAGATGTCGCGGCTGATTTCGATCAGGTAGCTCTGCAGTTCGCCGTCGTTCCACTGGTCGAAAACGTCGTACAGTTCGTCGTTGCTCAAACCGCCCAGCTCGCGGAGCAACTGGTAGGCTTCGCAAATCAGTTGCATGTCGCCGTATTCGATGCCGTTGTGCACCATTTTGACGTAGTTGCCGGCACCACCGCTGCCCAACCATTCACAGCAGGGGATGTCGTTGTTGGGGCCGACCTTGGCGGCGATCGATTGGAACATTTCTTTGATGTGCGGCCAGGCTTCGGCCGATCCGCCGGGCATCAAACTGGGGCCTTTGAGCGCGCCCTCTTCGCCGCCGCTGACGCCGCATCCGACGTACAGCATCCCGGCCTCTTCGACCTGCTTGGTGCGTCGTTCGGTGTTCACGTAGTATTCGTTGCCGCCGTCGATGATGATGTCACCCGGTTCGCAATGGGGCAGCAGTTGCTCGATGATCGCGTCGACGGCCGGTCCGGCTTTGACCAGCATCATCAGTTTGCGGGGGCGTTTGACGGCTTTGACAAATTCCTCGATCGTGTGCGTGCCGACGAAGTTCTTGCCCTTGGCACGCCCGGCGATCAGTTCGTCGACCTTGCTGGTCGTGCGGTTGTACACGGCGACCTTGTACCCGCGACTTTCCACGTTCAGGGCCAAATTCTCGCCCATGACTGCTAGACCAATCAAACCGAAATCGCAATCGCCGCTCATGTTTACAAACTCATAGGGAAGGTGGTTTCCAGACCGTCAGGCCAGATTCTACGGCAGACCCAAAAAACCGGAAGGGCGGGGAAAAACCGGCGCGGCGGAAGGCTTGGAGAGCTAAGATAAAATCGATTCGGTATGGCGTTTGCACCGCCCTTGGGTGCGAAATCGAATCGGTCCCGACCGACCATCGAATCTTCCCGCCAGGGAGGGGTTCGTGACCAATGGAGACACCGATGCCCCCTCAGGGGCCGGTTGGGACGGCAGATTTGCATCAATTCCTATTCCCTCGCGGTAGTTTCTTGCCGATTCGGCCGCGACTGATTACTGTCAACAGCAAGTGACTTTTCCCCCGCGCCTTCACAACCAGCGCCCCCACACCCCGGCCGCGTTTTGAAATTGGTTTCACCGATGACACGTCTTTTCCGCTCCTTTTTGCTTGCCGCGCTCGCCGCAGCCTTCGTCACGTCTGGATCCGGCGTCTACGGCCAGAATAACGGCGGCGGTGGCGGCGACACGAACATTAACTTCGCCCAGCCGATCGCCGGCGTGGACATCGACGCCCAAGGCGTTTTGAAGGTCCGCCAATTCGATCCGCGTGTCGCCCGAGAGCGTCTGATGGCCGCTCGCCAGATGCGTGATAACGACCTGATGCGGGGCAGCAAACTGCGAAAGGTCTCGCTGCAACGCTTGGAAGCCGCACTCCAAGAGCAACTGGCCGCCGGCGGCGCGATCGGCGATGATTTGAAAGCCCTCGCAGGCCTGACCTCGATTCAGTACGTGTTCTATTACCCCGAAACCCGCGACATCGTGGTTGCCGGGCCGGCCGAAGGTTTTGTCGCCGACCCCACCGAACGCTACGTCGGCATCCAATCGGGCAAGCCCACCGTGTTGCTGGAAGACCTCGCGACCGCCCTGCGTGCCTATGCCCCCGGTCAACCTGCGACCGGCGTGATCAGCGTTTCGATCGATCCGACCCAGGAAGGCCTGCAGCGGATGCAGCAATTCCTCGCTTCGGTCCGCGGCCGTGTTCAACCGAGTGATGCGGCGCGTTTGGCGGCCGGATTGAAAAACAACCTGGGGCTGCAAGACGTCACGATTCGCGGGATCCCCACCGACACACACTTCGCCCGCGTGCTGGTCGAAGCGGACTATCGCATGAAACTGATCGGGATCGGGCTAGAGCGGTTGCCGATGCGATTCCAAAGCTATGTCGATCGGGCAAACCCGTCGGCGGTCGCGGCCAACGCCATGGAACGCTGGTATTTCCAACCCCGATACGACGGCATCGCGGTCAGCGAAGACGGTTTGGCGATGAAGATCAACGAGCGTGGCGTCGAACTGGTGGGTGAAAACGAACGGGTCGCAGGCGGAAAACGCACGATCACCCGTCGCGTCAACAAAGCCAGCCAAGCGTTCTGCCAAGAGTTCACCAACAAGTTCCCGGCGATCGCCGATCAGGTGCGAGTCTATGCCGAATTGCGTCAGCTGATGGACATTTCGATCGCGGCGGCCTACATCCAGCAACAAGATTTCTACGGCCAAGCGGAATGGGCGATGCCGGTTCTGGGTAACGAATCGGCTCTGGCCGTCCAAACCTACACCGCACCGGAACAGGTCGAGACGGCCGTCAATGCGGTTTGGCGAGGCAACACGTTGATGACGCCCCTGGGCGGCGGCGTGCAAATGATGCCCCGCAAAGCACTCGCCAAAGAGACGTTGGTGGTGGATCGTGAAGGCCGAAACAACGAAATCAAACAGTCCGCCGGCCCGTCCGATTTGAAGGACGGCCAATGGTGGTGGGACTGATCCATTCGCACAACTCATCGGCCGCGACGCAGCAAATTTGTGTCGCCACCACGAAATCACGCTACACTGGCCGTCGGGAAACAGCTTCTCGCGGCCAGTGTTTTTTTATGAAATACGAGTCACCCTCGAAATCGTCCGAGTCGATCAATCGGCTCGACGCCAGCGAACAGGACCTCGCCAAGAAGGGCTTGGTCGTCGTCTACGACTCGCTGCAGGAGTGCCCGTATCTGGACGGAAAAGTGGCGCGGATGCCGCTGGAGTATCCCAAACGCCGGGTTTCGCCGGACGACCTGGATCGGCTGTTGCGACTCGGTTACCGTCGCGCCGGAACGATGCTGTACCGGACCCAGTGCCCGGATTGCGACGAGTGCATTGCGACCCGCGTGGACGTGCGACAATTTCGGTGGACCCGTTCGATGAAACGGATCCTCAATCGGTCCGATCGGGAATTGGAGGTCGGCTGGGGCAGGGTGCAGATCGATCCGGAGCGGTTACGGCTGTTCAATGATCACCGTGCGGCGCGACAGCTTTCACGACGGGGACCGGCGGATTTGGCCGATTACCACGAGTTTCTGGTCGCGACCTGTGTCGAGACTGCGGAATTGACGTTTCGAATCGATGGGAAACTGGTCGGAATCTCGATCGTCGATCTGGGACGCCACTCGCTCAACGCCGTCTACACCCACTTTGACCCCGCCTTTGGACGCTATTGCATCGGCACGCTGGCGGTGCTCAAGCAGATCCAGTGGGCCTTGGAAACCGATCGAAGGTACGTGTATTTGGGGCTGTTTGTCGCCGAAAACCGTCACCTGAACTACAAAGAACGGTTCCGGCCCCAGCAACGACTTTTGGACGGCGTTTGGCAGACGGTCCCGGAGGCCAACGGCCCTGGTGCAGTTTGAGGCATGTTGCAAATCAATACACGCGTGCTGCAGCATTTTGCTACGCTTGTCCGCTGCGAGATCAAGCGTTTGTGGCCGATTCGGAAAAATCCGTCATTGGCATGCTTTTTTCATATCGGGCTGGTGGTGAAGGAAGTTCCCGGCAACTGCAGACCGAAAAAGGCGACGTTAATATCTGCCCAATGGCGAGAGCCTTCGGGTTTCCGGAGCCACCACAACCAACCCCGTCAGGAAATACGTGATGAGTCGACCCCATCGCCTTGCGAGTTCGGTTTCCAGCGTTGCAATCACGATTGCCGTGTTCATGTCGATCGCTGATCAAGGTTGCTGGGCAGCCCCACCGGCGGATTCAGTCTCGGCAGGATCGGCCCCGGCGGATCAAGCAATCAAGGCCGGAGAATTCGCCGTCGCCAAATCGCTGCCCCCGGCGACCCTGCCCGGTGCGCGTGACCGTTTGCTGGCCCAGGTCGCGACCGCCCAATCCCTTTCGGGCGAATCGTCGGCCGCCGCCGCCACGGTGCGACAGATCGAAACACCGGCCGATCGCCAACACGTCCTCGACAACTCGCTGGGAGCCGTGCGGGACGCAAACGCACAAGGCGGAGGTGCGTTTGCCGATTTCGATTCGCTGATGAATCTGATCGAAACCACCGTCGTCCCCGACACCTGGGAAGCGCTCGGCGGCAACAGCACGATGGCTCCGTATCCTCAAGGGGTCTACGTGGATGCGGCCGGGACGGTTGAAATGGCCCCGTTGCCCAGTGAGGATCAATCGCTGGCCAAGGGAGCGATCGCCAACCTGGATGCACTGTTGGCCGCCGATCTGAACTCCCAAGCCCGAGACTGGCGTGCCCCGTCGCCGATGCGCTGCGTTTCGTTGCGACGATTGCGAGACGAAATCACAACGCGGCGAATGAGCGGCGTGCCGCTGGGCGACAGTCTGTTGCATCTGGCCGGCCTCTCGCGCGTTCAGTATTTAATCCTGACCGATGACGACATCGTTTTGGCGGCACCGACCAGCGGTATCGACATGGATCGTGGCTGGTATGTGGATCGCCAGTCGGGGCGAGCGACCTTGCGGAGCGATTTCCTGGCCCGCTGTCTGGCCGCCACCCAAGCCGGCACACCGTTCGGATGCACGATCGATCCGACGCCGACGGGAATGCAAGCGGCGATGCAGGTCGCCGACCAGATTCGTTCGGGCCAGATTCCGATCGGCAAGTCGGCGGAACAGCTGCGTCAGGCATTGGGCATGCAACGCGTCGAAGTGTTCGGCGCCGCCGGTGACACGTCGGTCGCGTTGCTGATGGTCGAAGCCGATCGACACATGAAACAATTGGCCTTGGGCCAGCAACCGATGCCCGAAGGCGTCGCCAATTACCTGGATGTGGTTGATGACTTCATCGACCAAGGCCCGCCCAACGGGTTGCTGTTGCGATTGTGGTTCACGGCTCACCGTCAATCGGTCCGCTGCGACGGCGAACGACGTGTTTTCGAGATTGCCGGCAACGCCGTTCGGTTGAGTGGTGAAAACCAACGGGCATTGGCCGACGGTGGACGGGGAGATGTCACCGGCGATCCGCGCAGCGCGCAGTTCGTCGCCGGGTTCAACCGAAACTGGGCGCGCATCCGTGACCAGTACCCGATCTATGGCGCGCTCGAATCGCTTTACCGTCTCGCGGCGGTTTCTCACTTGATCGACCGGTTCGGGGCCGAGACTGCGCATCGCGATCTGGCATTGGCGCTGGCATCCGAAGACGACGCGCGGGATTGGAATCTGCCGGCACCCAAACAGGTCGAATCAATTGCGACGATGCACACGGTTCGCAAAGGCAGCCAGCGACATCATGTGCTGTTGGCCAGCGGCGGCGTGTCGGTGGCGACCGACGCGACCGTCAAGTCAACCATCACGACCTACCCGACACTCCAGGCCCAAACGTCTTTGGCCAAACGACAACCGGTGGCGGTGAATCATTGGTGGTGGGACGGCCGGTAGGGCGACGGTGCGCGAAACGTTTCGTGGCGAGGGATCTACTTTTCTTTTCTGGCGGGGGCAACGATGTTGCAACAACGAATGGGTTCACGATGTGTCGGTGTCTTGATCTTGATCGCCGGCGCTGTTTCGCTGGTCGGGCAGTCGGTATCGGCGGTGTCGCCGGATGCGATCGCGGCCGGGCGGCAGCTGTTTGAAAAGAGCTGGTCGCCGCAGAACCCGGCGTTGATGGGCAACGACGGACTGGGACCGCTGTTCAACGGCCAATCCTGTGCGGTCTGTCACCGCCAGGGCGGCATCGGGGGCGCCGGTGAAGCCGAATTCAACGCCAAATCGATCAGCATCGAATCGATGCACGTCTCCGGCGGCCCGATCAACCCCGACGTCGTCCGCCAAGCGATCCGCGGTTTCCACCCGGGCTTCATCGATCCCCGCGCGGGAATCGTCAATTCGCTCTCGCTGGCACATCACGGCGGCACGTCGGCCTTCGCCGCCTCGCGCGACGCTTTCATGCAAAAAATCCCCGCCCTGTTCAGCGATAACGGCGGTTCGGTCAATGCCGCCGAAGTCCGACTGGCCAACGCGACCCCGATCTTGTACTCGTCGACCGACGGCAACTACCAAACGACCATCCGCGCCCGCATGTTCCAGCGAAACACCACGCCGCTGTTCGGTGCCGGGCTGATCGATCAAGTCACGGTCAAACAGCTGCGTGCGGTCGAACGAGAGCAGACCAAACACCCGGAAATCAGCGGCCGGCTTTCGACGTTGGCCAGCGGCGGCATCGGCCGGTTCGGCTGGCGCGGGAACGTGGAAACGCTGTTGGATTTTTGCGACCAGGCCTGTGCGGCCGAAGTCGGCCTGGAAACGCGCCGGATCAACCAACCCGCCGACCCAATGGCGCCGGCGTATCGTAACCCGACCTTCGATATCTCTGACTCGCAGATCAAAGCGATCGCCGCCTTCGTCGCCGGGTTGCCGGCACCGACGCGAGAGATTCCCCAAGACTCCGATCGACGCATGATGGCCGCACGCGGCGAACAACTCTTTGCCTCGGTCGGCTGTGCCGTCTGTCATCGCCCCACCCTTGGTCCGGCGGCGGGCATCTACAGCGACTTGCTGCTTCACGACATGGGGCCGAACTCCTACGACCTCAACCCGGCGGACCCCTACATCGTGCGTGCGACGCCGGTGACGCGGATGGATTTTGCCGTCGATTCCGAAACGTCCGTGTCCCGCACGATGGTCGATGACACCGTCATGGGAACCGCGTATTACGGCGGTAAGTATTCGATGGAGCCTGGGGCGACGTCCACCATTGCCGGACAGTCCTCCAGCGTCAATACGGCGACGTCCAAGTCCGCGATCCCCACTCGCCCCAGCGTCATGGTCTCACGCTATGAATATCGCTTCGAAGCCGCCCCCGTGCCGCCGATGACACTGCGATTCGTCAACGCCGAGAGTCAATCCAAGTCGTGGCAAACGACTAAGACCGACAGTCAGTTGGTCGAAAACCGAGTGAATCGCGCGAATCGAGAACGGACCGCTTCGGGACGCGATTCCTACACCACCGAGAACACGACGACGACGACTCACAACATTCGTCAGACCCGGACCGATTACACCCGCTTGCACCTGGAACCGACGTACTTCACCCAGGAATGGAGGACACCGCCGTTGTGGGGCGTGCGTGATTCGGCCCCCTACATGCACGACGGTCGCGCCGAAACCCTGCTCGAAGCGATCACCATGCACGACGGGGAATCCAAAGGCACGCGGGATCGGTTCTTGACGCTGTCGCTGGAAGATCGGCAGGCGGTGATCGAGTTCCTGAAGACGTTGGTCGCGCCGCCGAATGCGCCTCAGCCGGGGAGTTAGTTGGGAGTTGGGAGTTGGGAGTTGGGAGTTGGGAGTTGGGAGTTGGGAGTTGGGAGTTGGGAGTTGGGAGCGCCGGCTGCCCTCTCCGTCATTCTGCCCCGTATCATTCTGCCTCCCTATCGTTTTGCCCCTATCGTTTTGCTGGTCTGCGCGCTCGAACGGGGTTCCACGGGCCGCTCGCTTACCGGCCTGTTGATCTAATCAGCCGCACGGCGCTAGCCGCGGTTCTCGCCGCCGCAAAACCGGGGCTAACGCCCATCGGCTAATCGTTAGCTGTTTCATTTCGACTAAATCAACAGGCCGTAACGCTTCCCGCTGGCATTTCTGGTGATTGTTTTGCCGCCTGACGCCGTCGGTCACCCGACCAACGCGACGAACTGGTCGACATGATCGGTCGTGGTCGCAAACGAGGTCACCAGTCGGTACAACCCCTGGCCGGATTCCAGCTTGGATTCGAATTCCTCGGGGACCGGCCAGGGATAGAACCGTGCCCCCTGTTGTTTTAGCCGCTCGGCGGCGTCTTTGGGCATCGTGACGAACAGTTCGTTGGACTGGCATGGCCAGGCGACCGAAACGTGTGGCGAATTCGCCAGTCCCTCTGCCAATCGATCGGCCATCGCATTGGCGTGCCTTGCCAGCCGAATCCAAAGGTCGTCGTCCAGGTAGGCGTGGAATTGAGCCGCGATGAAGCGCGTTTTGGAAAACAGCTGCGCGGCGCGTTTCCGAATGAACGGCAGTTGTTTGGCCCTGGCGGGATCAAAAAAGACGAGCGCTTCGGCACACCAGCAACCATTCTTGGTCGCCCCGAACGACAGCACGTCGACACCGCTTTTCCAGGTCATTTCGGCCGGCGTCGATGCCAGCCGAACCATGGCGTTGGCAAATCGCGCCCCATCCATGTGCAGCGGCAATCCGAAGGCATGGGTGTGTTCGGCGATCGCCTGGACTTCGGCGTTGCTGTAGACCGTCCCGACCTCGGTCGCTTGTGTCATGCTGACGGCCATCGGTTGGCCGTGGTGGACGAATTCGGGATCAAAGCGTTCCAACCCACGACGCAGCGCGGCGGGATCGATTTTTCCCAAGGGGCCATCGATCGGGGCCAGCCGTGCGCCGGAGGTAAAGAATTCTGGCGCCCCGCATTCGTCTTCGATCAAGTGGGCTTCGCGATGACAGAGGACAAATCCGCCGGGGCGATTAACGGCCGAGAGCGCCAGTGAGTTCGCCGCCGTTCCGGTACCTACGAAAAAGACGGCGACTTCACGTTCGAACAATTCATTGAACCGCTGTTCGAGTTGTCGGTCCAGGTCGCTGGCCCCGTAGGCGGGCGAGAAGCCTTCGGAGTGGCGTTGCAAGGAGGCGGCGATTTCGTCGGCCGCGCCGGCCCAATTGTCGCTGGCAAAAAACATTGCGTGCAGGTCGGTAAAGAAAGGGAACTAGGGTCGTGACATTCGTTTCCGCCGGCAGCAGTGTTTGTACTTTTTGCCGCTGCCACAAGGGCACTTGGCATTCCGCCTCACCCGCTTGGGCCGCCGCGTGACACCGGCCAGAAAGCTGCGTGTGTTTTGACGATACATCTGTTGCATCATCTCATAGATCTTCGGCGCCTTGGACTGCAGCACCTCGGGGGCCTCAAAGAAGTACTCCGAGAGGACCGCGAAGTACTCTGCTTCATTGGTGTAGGCGTATTGATCGATGTGGTGTCGGCCCTCGGGTTTGTTCTTCAGCTCTTCGCCGATCCACTGAATCCAGGGGCCGATGGTCGCCAGGCTCGCTCCCGGCGGCAGCCCATCGACGCTGCCGTCGGCCTTGTCGACCAGGTGTGCAAATTCGTGGATGCCGACGTTGCGTTTGTCGTCGGGGTTTCTAAATCCCGCTATCAGATCGGGTTTGGACAAAATCATCACGCCGCTCAAATGGCCCACGCCGATCATGCCCAACGTCCGCCGGTCGACGTCGTCGTGTTCCCCCGAGGTGCTGTAATCGTCGCCGAACGCACTCGGATAGATCAGCACTTCGCCTAGTCCCGCGTATTCCCAATCATCGAATCCGAACACCGGGATGATCGCACTGGCGGCGACCAGGGCGCGCGTGGTGTCATCGACGTCGGTGCGGATGCCCGTGATCGGGGTTTCGTCCAGAAAGATTTTCACCAGATTGCGAAACCGTTCCCGTCCGGCATCGTCCAGGGCACGGTAGTAGGCGACGTCGTGGACGAGCGCGGTTTCTAGTTCCGCGGGAAAAGGCTCGGCCATCACCCGCAGCCGACGCACGGTTCTGCGCCGCCACCACCAATACGCCAGCGGCGCCAACGGCAGCCCGATCAATCCGAGCGGTGATTTCAGCGACAACAGCAGTGACGCGCCGCCGATCAGGACCGAGATGACGAGTGCCAGACGCCGGTTGGAGCGATCGGATCGTGCGGTTTCGAGCATCGGGTTGCTGTGACGGGTGAGGGTAAGAAAATTTTGGAGGTAGGAAGATTGTGGAGAGCGCGGGGGGGAGAGTTAATCGCTCATTTTCCTACCTCCAAAATTTTCTTACCCATCGCTTCGATCTTTTCCGCCTTCATCCTACCGCTGGACGTTTGACCGGAGCGGCGGAGGCAAGACTTTTCGTCGAAGTTTGGCAGGGTTTCGCCCGGTCTCGGATTGGCTGACAATGGCGTCTCTTTCCTTCCCCGAAACAGGACCATTTTCAGCTATGACCGAGCCCCGTCGATTTGCCGGCGAAAAAAGCGTCGCCGCGTTTGAACGAGCCCGCAAACTCATGCCCGGCGGTGTGAACAGTCCCGCTCGCGCGTTCGGCGCCGTCGGCGGCACGCCGTTGTTCATCGACCATGCCGATGGTCCCTATCTGTTTGACATCGATGGAAAACGCTACATCGACTACATCGGATCCTGGGGGCCGATGATTCTGGGGCACCGCCCGCCGGCGGTGATCGACGCGATTCAAAAGGCGGTCGCCAAGGGGACCAGTTACGGCGCGCCGACCGAGGCCGAATCGCGGTTGGCTCAGCAGATCATTGACGCGGTGCCGAGTGTTGAAAAAGTCCGGCTGGTCAACAGCGGGACCGAGGCGACGATGAGTGCGATTCGCGTGGCACGCGGGGCGACCGGGCGACACAAAGTCATCAAGTTCGCGGGCAACTACCACGGCCACGTCGACAGTCTGTTGGTCGCCGCCGGCAGCGCCGCGGCGACGCTGGGCGTTCCCGATTCGCCCGGTGTCACCCCCGGGGCCGGCCAAGACACGATCGTGCTGGAGTACAACGATTGCGCGGGAGTGAAAAACGCGTTTGCCAAGTACTCTGGCGAGATCGCCGCGGTGATCCTGGAACCGGTCGTCGGCAACATGGGCTGTGTTCCGCCGACGATGGAGTTCCTGGAAACACTTCGCCAGGAAACACTTTCGGATCATTCGATTTTGATCTTTGACGAAGTGATGACCGGTTTCCGGTTGGCCTATGGCGGTGCCCAGGAGCGGTTCGGTGTCGTGCCCGACATGACCACCCTTGGCAAAGTCGTTGGCGGCGGGATGCCGCTGGGAGCCTATGGCGGCCGCGCGGACATCATGGACAACGTCTTGCCGGCGGGGAAAGTCTTTCAGGCGGGAACGCTGAGCGGGAACCCGGTCGCGGTCGCCGCGGGCAGCGCGACGCTGGAGCAGTTGGCCGACGATCCGCCCTACGAACAACTCGATCGCATGGGAGATCGCTTGGCCGACGGATTGCACGCCGCCGCCGCCAAGCATGGGCTGCCCCACCAGGTCCAACACGTCGGCAGCATGTTGACGCTGTTTTTCAACGCCCGCCCGGTGACCAATTGGCCCGAAGCGGATCGCAGTGATCGGGAAGCCTTTGGACGTTACTTCTGGGGGCTGATCGAAAAAGGCATCTACATGCCGTGCAGCCAATTCGAAGCGTTGTTCTTCAGCAACCTGCACACCGAAGCCTTGATCGACGAAACCATCGACGCGGCGGATCAGGTGATGGCGGCGTTGTGAGGGCCTGTTGATTCACCAGCCCGCGGCGCTAGGCTTTGTCCCTAAACCCGTAGCGGAAGCCGCCAAGGCTTTCGTCTCGCAGCAGTTCCTTCCTCGTTCCAAGGCTCGGAACGTGAAATTAATTGCTGCTTCATTACGGTGCGTTCCCTCTCCCAAATAGCTCCCCTCTCCCAAAAACAGATCGCGCGAAAAATAGTGAGCACAGAGTGACGTTGACCGCGATCTGTTTTGGGGAGAGGGGCTGGGGGTGAGGGGCTCGTCATCTATTCGCTGCACATTGATTGTTCCACCAAATCCCCTTCGACTCTGTGATGCAATTGTTGCCGGCTCACTTCACTTCGGTGTGGAATCTCTGCGTCAGATCTGCCACGCTCCCAAACTTCGTCGACGCCTGGGAATCCCCCTCACCCCCGGCCCCTCTCCCCCAGAAAACCTGACTCGCTGAAGCTCGCCAGGTTTTCTGGGGGCGAGGGGAGCCAGAATCATCAATATCGTCTTGCAATGAAACGAGTCTAAAAAACTTTGTCTGGCAACATTGTCTTGCTCGCAATGGTAGGGAATTGGTCAGCAATTTATTTCACGTTCCCCGCCTTGGAACGCACTTTCGGTGTGGCTCCCGCCACACGCGGCCTTGTGCCCCTGGAGAGGCGGAGCCCGGGAACGAGTGAAGGCAGCGAGGGGGCAGTCGCCTAAAGGCGAGACACCAACATCTCTACGGCACGTTTTCCGGTTTGGCGATCGGCAACGTGACCACCGCCGAGGTGCCTTGGCCGGGGGCGGAGTGAAAACTGAGTGAACCGCCCAGTTGAGAGACGACGTTGCGGGTCAGGTAGAGCCCCAGCCCGATGCCGCGGCCGGGTTCTTTGGTGGTGAAGAACGGGTCGCCGACGCGGCCGAGGACCTCGTCGGTCATCCCCTGGCCTTCATCGGTGACGATGAATTCCACGTTCCGTCGATCGAGTCTTGATTCGACCCGCACACGGCCCTCGACCCCGCTGGCATCGAGCCCGTTGTGGATCAGATTGCGGATCGCCTGGGCGACTGCTTCTTCGGGCATCCAAAGCGTTTTGTTTTCGACCGCTTCGGTTCCATCGACCACGTCCACGCGGTGCGGATCACGCACGCCTTCGAGTGTGGCATCGATCAGTTCCCCGACGGTCGTGCGAAACCACTCTTGGGCCATCGAATCGCCGGCGGCGCCGCGCATCCGTTGCAGGATGTGTCGGCACAAATCCAGTTGGTGATCGATCAGTTTCAAATCCTGGTCGACCGTGGCGGGTTTATCGACGTCTTCCAGGTGCCGTGACAATTCACGCGCGACGACATCGATGGTCGAAAGCGGGGTGGCCAGTTCATGCGCAGCGCCGGCGGCCAAGGTGGTCAACGATTCCAACTTGCGATCGGCGGCTTTGGCCAATTGATATTCGCGCAGCTGGCGTTCGCGTGCCCGCAACAGACCGCTGGTTCGGGTGACGAAGTAAGTGACGACCGACGCGCAGGTGCCGAAGGCCAGCATCAGTCCGCCGGTGCGAAGATCGAATCCGCCCGAGACGGTTTCGCTGCTGAGTTCTTTGACGGGAATGCTGTAACGCAAGATCAGCGCGTAGCCGAGCGTCGCAACGACCGTCAATGACCAAGCGGCCTTGGGCCAGATCATCACTCCGCCGACGGCCAGATTGACGAAGTAAAAGAAACTGAACGGATTGGCCGCGCCGCCGCTGTAATAAAGCATGGCGGTCAGGGTGGCCAGGTCCAGCAACATCAACCCCAGGGCGACCTTTTGAACCTCCGGCGACCCGTCATGTTCCGCCAGCTCTCGGTCGGAATCCAGTTGACGGGCCTGCTGTTCGGGGGTGTTGTAGCGTCGCAGCCAAACGCCGTAGATCAGGTTGGTGACCGCGGTCAGCGCGACCAACCCCAGCAGCGGCGCGTAGGGCAGTTGGACACCGATGCCCCACCCGGCCAACAAAATGGTCACCAATTGCCCGGCGACGGCAAACGACCGCAGGTGCAGCAACCAGGCCGAAGATCCGAGTCGGGCCGAGGGCAGCAGCGGAATCGCAAGACGGACGGCGGGCTGATTCACGGGATCAGTGATCGATGGCGGTTTCGTCGGCCGAGCGGTTGTGTTGCTCGCGCAATTGATGCATCGTTTCGACGATCGCTTTGGCTTGCAGATGAATCGCGGTCTTGCCGTCGCCACGCCCCATGGCCGCCAAACCTTCCTGTTGAAACTGATCGATCTGGTGCCAATCCATCATCCAGTTTTTCAGTTTGGCGGCCTCGCGCAGTTCCTCCACCGTCTTTCCCAACCGATCGAAAAGCGTTTGATCCGGTTTGGACATGTAGCGTCGATACGGGGCGTTGCCGCCATAGGCTTTGGGAATCCCGCCGCGTTCGCCGGATCCGGACGAGGATCGTCGTCGCGTCTGTGTTTTCAGGTTGGAATAAAAGGTGGCGGCGACGACGCCGGAGATCAACGCGCCCAAGAGCGTGATGATCATCACGCCGTCGTTGAGTCGCAGAAACAGAAACACGAGCGACAGGATCGCCAGCAGGACGGCGACCACCAGCGAGACGACCATGCCGCGGTAGGTGGACGCGTCTTCGGCGACCGGTTTGGCAGGTGCTTTTTTGTCGTCGATCAAGGGGCCTTCGGTGACGGTGGTCACGACGACCGTGGTGTTGTCCGGTCCGCCGCGCAGATTGGCCAGATCGACCAACACCTCCACCGCCAGCTCTTCCGGCAAACAGTCCAACAAGGTTGCCATCTCGACATCGTCGACCTGGCCGGACAACCCGTCACTGCACAATAAAAACTTATCGCCCAATTCCAATTCGAAGGGACCTTCGATATCGATTTGCACTTCCGAATTCGGACCGAGCGATCGCGTGATGACGTTTTTCGGAAGTGCCTGTCCGAGCGCGCTGTCGGGATGCACCTGCCCACTGGCTTGGACTTCCCAAACCAGCGAGTGGTCGAAGGTCATCTGTTCAAAGACGCCACGCCGCAACCGGTACACGCGTGAATCGCCGACGTGGGCGATGATGCCTCCCACCGGCAGCAACGCCAACGTGCTGGCGGTCGTCCCCATGTTGTGGAATTCGGGGTTCTGCTGTCCCCGCTGGTAGATTTCCGCGTTGGCCTCGGCGACCGCCACGTGCAACGAGTTTTTCGCATCGGGGACCGCGGTGCGAAAGTAATTCATCGCGATCAGTTCGGCCGCCATGCTGCTGGCCAATTCACCGGCCGCGTGGGCTCCCATGCCGTCGGCGACGATGAACAGATGACCGCGACTGTCGAACCGCTCGCGCGATTGGGCGGGGATCACGGAATACGAATCCTGGTTGTTGGTTCGGCGCATGCCGACGTCGGTGCGTGAGGCACAGACGACTCCAGGGTTCCAAGATTCCGACACCGATCGTTTATCCAGCTGTGATGATTAAATGCAAAGGTGGTTGGCTGTGGCCGGTCAGGGGGCATTGAGCAGCCGCAAGTTCTTATTGTATTCGGCCAAGACCACGGTGGGAGATCGGCGGCCGTCGGGCACACCGTGGTTGGATCATTTCCAACCGACCGGGCGACCCCATGATTGACTGAACACGTGTTCGGAAAGTGGATTTCGTCTTCGCGCCGATGCTTCGCGCGCCGCCAACGCCCGGGCGTCTTCATCGCTCGGCTCGGATGTTTCGGGATAGCCGATCGCGATCGCGGTTGCCGGCTCAAATTCGTCCGGGATCTGGTATTCGGTCCGCACCTGACTGAGATTCACGCCAGCCATCTGATGGACCTGCAAGCCGATCGCGGCGGCCTGCAGCGCCAGGTGGGCGGCGGCTTGGCCCAGATCGTGCAGTGCGACGCGATTGGGGTTTTCGTTGCGAGAAAACGTGCGGCGGTAGGCCGTCAGCACCAGGGCGCCGGCGTTGGCAGCCCAGGCTTGGTTCGCCTCCATCAAGCAACCGAGCATCTTTTGAAATTCGTCGCCCTGCTCGCGGGTGGCGACGATCCAGCGCCAGGGTTGCTCGTTAAAACTGCTGGCCGCCCAGGTGGCGGCTTCAAAACATTGTGCGAGTTTTTCCTGCTCGACCGGCCGGGGGGTGAAGCGATAGGGGCTCCAGCGCTGTTCGATCGGGGAAACAAGCTCCCGCAGCGTGGGATTGGGCGTCATTGGCAACAGAGATCTCTTGGGGTCTGGGAGGGGGCCGCTGGGGGTCACGGTGCCGGGGGTCACGGTGCCGGGGGTCACGGTGCCGGGGGTCACGGTGCCGGGGGTCACGGCGCCGAGGGTGACGGCGCCGGGGGTCACGGTGCCGGGGGTCACGGTGCCGGGGGTCACGGTGCCGAGAGGACGCGAAAACCGTCTGGCGTTCGCATCGCGATCCTTGGAGGTTACCCTCGCCGGCGGGTGCGACTTTCACAGCATACCGATTTTATCCCCGCATTTGTGGATCACTGGCTCAAAAAAATCAGCCGCGTCGCCGTGAAAGCGACAAAAGTCCGCGCTCGTGACGATTGGGAAAACCTGCCATTTCACGACGCAACACCGCCAGCGCGTTTTGTTCACTCTGCAGGGCCGATCGCATGCAGCATCCCACCAGTTCTTGGCTGATCCCGTCGGCCCGCAACCCTTGCCCATACGTCACCAACGTTTCACCTTCGGCCAGCCGGAACTCCGACTCATAACATTCGATCTTCATCGCCGTGCCGAGCGGTTTGTCGCCCGTTCGCGTCAGCGGGCGATAGCCGTACTTGCCGGCAATCAATCCCGCGATGTCGCCGGCGGAGGCCAGTTCACCCTGGCCGGTTTCCGGATTCAGACGGGCGTAGAGCAACGAGACCAGCTGGTCGGTGGTGTTCGTTTCCCACAAGGTGTCGTTGATCCGTTGCAGCATCTGGTGGGGCGTGTGTTGATAACCGCTGTGCGCGGTCAGGGCGGCCCGAGCGGTCGCGGCGATCATCGCACCCCCGGCACGCGGGTCCGACGCCTCGGCCATCGCCAAGATCATTGATCCGTCGGGCAGAACGTCCCACATGTGCCAACCGGTCGACCAGTCGTGCGGCGATTCGATCATTCCGTCGACCAGCCATCCCGGCGCCAACCACTTGCCCACGGGTAGGGACGAGTATTGCCACGCGGCGATGTCGTTGATCGCGTCGACCGAACTGCGGTTGCGTTGTTCGCGGCGGACCTGGGCGGCCGACGAGAGTTCTTGCGTGATCTGAGACGACGCCATTTGCGCGATCGCCGAATGGGACGGATCCAATTGCTTCGGGTCGTTGGCGAACAACCACAGCGTACCGATCGGTAGGTCGCCTTTGTAGATCGCCGTGCAGACGGCCGCGCCGAACGATTCCGGTGCGTTCCACGTTTCTGCCAGATGGCCGCGGAGGTCGTCCATCAGCACCGCGTCCTGGACCATCGCTTCCAAATCGGCGCGACTGCCACGCAACATCCGCGGCTCGCTCTTGAGTCGATCCGACGGCAATCCGACCACCACGCGGGTCTTCAGGTATTGCGTCTCGTCGTCCAGCATGTAGACCGCCGCGGCATCAAACCCGGTCGCCTGGATGGCCCGCTCGAGCGTCAGATGGATCGCTTCGGATGCCGCCTCGCTGCGGGCCGGAGAAAATTGAACCGTCGCCAGACTTGCCAATTCGATCTCTTGGCGGCGGACCAGCGATTGCAACTCGTCGATTTCGGTCGCCATCGCCCGCGCCACGCTGGCCAGTTCTGTTGCGGTTTCCTTGACCACCGGCGGTTGGGAATCGGCCGGATCGTCGGCCATCACATCCATCTGCACCGCCGGCAAGACCTGCACGCCGTCGGCCTTGTGCCGGTCGTCGATCCGCCATCCGGTCGCCGCGGAAAAGGCACTCCAAAATTGGTCGCTCGAAGACTGGCCGGGGCGGGCGGCGGTTTGAGCGTCTTCGCCCAGGTGAAGTCGAAGGTAGGACGGTACAGGTGTGCTCACGAGAATCTGCTCTGGCAAATGGAAAGCGAATGACGGATGAAATCGCTCGGAATCCCGAGTCGAACGCTGTCTGGCGATCCTTGCCGTAGGGGTTCGGATCGACCGCAATCGCAATCGCGCTGAACGGATTTGCCAGCAAAGTTTCCGGAGTTTGCCAGCCGGCCGCCCCTGGCCGGAATGATCGTTAGCAACGTCGCAACTGGTGCTCAAAGCGAAATCCAGCACAGAGCGACTGTCCCGGTCGAACATAAGGGCAGGGTTCGTGTGATCGTTACCGGGAAAAGGATGTCCCCATGATTCAGCTTGATTTGAACTTTGTTTCGGCATTGGCCAAGTCGCGCCGCGCCGCCGCGTTTGCCGGTTTTGCCGCTCTGACGGTCGCGATGACCGGTTTGGCCGCCGCGCATCACCCCGACCGCGAGAACCAGACGGTTCACCCACGTGTTGATGTGATCGGACCGCTGGGCAATCGGCTGCATCCCAGCTATCGCCGCGTCTACAACCGTCCGACCTACTTGGGCGGCAAGCTGGCCTACCTGATCGCGCCGTCCAGCCAGGAAGCGATGGCCTGGCATCGTGCCGTCCACAGCGGCGGCTATGAAAAGCCCAAAAAGCATCTGCGGTTGGAGCAGCATTACTTCTATCCCAAGCCGTACCACGCGATGGACGTCGGACCGCGACGTCCCAGCAACCCGCGGGCGGGTGTCGCGTCGGATGCCGAGATGCTGGAAACCGCCCCGCTGCCGACCCGTTCTGCGACCGAGGGCGAACCACAGACCGATCCGCTTCCCGAGCCAGCCGATGTGCCGGAGCTGGACGGGCCGCAATTGGAATTGCCCGAGATCGAAGCAGGTGACGGGGTGCAATCCTCGTCCGACGCTGGCGCGCTGTCCGCTTGGGAAGTCCACGTTTCCCAGTCCGCTCCGCTTGCCAACGGGACGACGATCGCCGAACTGGTCAGTGGTGGGAAAGCCCGCGGCGTGAAACGCGAGCAATCCGCGGTTTCACAGCAAGACACGGTCTCCGAGCCGCTGATCGACAGCGCCAAACCGCCGATTTTCACGCCCAGCTGGCGAACTCGATAGAACTCCAGAATTCTTGGCAGAACCGTCAAAGTTTACCAACTCTGCCACCGATACCCACTCTTGGACAAGGTTTCTCACGGTTTATGACGTAGTGAGCCTGAGTGACCTTGGTGGGGGGCTTCCGTTTGGACTGCTCGCGACTGACTTCATCATTCGATGTGATCCTCCTTCACGATCGAAGGGTGACCGAAGTCGCGGCCTAGGGAAGCTCAGGGCATGAATCGCTCGTTGTTTCGAATCGCTGCGCACCTGCAACTCGTTTTGGCGATTGTATTGGCGACTGGATGTACGCCGACGCAACCGTTCTTTGTGAATGAGTCGCCGGATTTACAGCACTACCTCAACACTGCCACGTCGATCGAGTATCCCGACGTGGAAGTTGCCAGTATGCCGGAGGCGACCGAGTCGTTGCCGCCGCTGACGGTAGGCAATCATAACTACGAATTCTGGAACATGACGCTGGAAGAATGCGTCACGATGGCGCTGCAAAATGCGCGGTTCCTGATGACCACCGGCGGAACGGCGGAGACGCGCCAGAACATCGCCGCCCAGTTCGTCAGCGGATCACCGGGCCAGTTCGGCAGCGTCTATGACGTCGCGCTCCAGCAATCGACCACCCAATCGATTCCGATCACGACTGACAGCAACGGCAACCGGTTGCTGCCCCGAGGAGCCGTGCGGGCCAACCAGATCGGCGGCGTCGAGGACGCGTTGGCCGAATTCGACGCGGTCGTCAGCGGGTTCATCGATTCGTCCACCACCGACCGGCCGCAAAACGTCGGCAGTGGCAACACGATCAACCGTCAGTTCACCGTCGCCCAAAACTCGTCGCAACAGTCCGCGATCAGCAAACGGTTTGCGACCGGTGGCGTCGCAACGCTGCGTCAACAAATCCTGTACTCGCGAAACAACACCGAGCTGAGCAGCATTTCGCGGCTGTACGCCAGCGACTACACCGCCATCGTCGAAGCCCAAGTCCAACACCCGCTGCTTCGCAATCGCGGCACCTACATCAACCGCATTCCTGTCATGTTGGCCAGCATGAACGAGGACATTTCGATCGCGACGTTCGAACAACAAATTCGCAACCTGGTCCGTGACGTCGAAGTCGCTTACTGGGATCTGTACCTGACCTATCGAGCTGTCGCGACCGCCACGATCGCACGCGACAGTGCTCAAGCGACCGCCGAATTCACCAAACTGAACATGGACGCCGGCACCGGGACGATTCAAGAATTGTCGCAGTCGGTCGGCCAGTACTGGAATCTGCAACGCCGTCTGACCGCGGCACTCAATGGATCGAACTTGCCCGGCGACGACCGCTTCGGCGTCTACGGCCGCGAACGCGCGCTGCGAGAACTGCTCGGTTTGACCGCAACCGACGGACGTTTGATCCGACCGATCGACGAACCGACACAGGCTCGTGTGGATTTCCAGTGGTCCGACTCGGTCGCGCAGATGTTGTACCTGAGCCCCGAACTCCGCAGCCAAAAGTACTCGATCAAACAAGCCGAACTGGAACTGGCCTTGGCCAAGAACCAAGTCCTGCCCGACGTGAACCTGTCGCTGTTGTATCGCTACGTCGGCTTGGGGGACACACTGGGGCCTCCCGGACGTGACCGCGATCCGTTCCCCGCCGCTGGCAGCAGTGCACTGGCCAGTTTAACCAGTGGAGACTTCCAAGAGGGTGTGGTTCGTCTGGAGTTCTCGATGCCCGTGGGAGTCCGACGCGAACTGGCGCGGATCCGAAACGCACAATTGACACTTCGCCAGCGACAAGAGTTCCTGCAAGAGTCCGAGCGATTGGCCGTCAGCCAACTCAGCGACGCGATCGGCAAATCCGCTAGCCACTTCTCGCAACTGCAAGATGCGGCCAACGAGTGGCAAGCCGCCGAGCAAGAAGTTGACGCGCGGATGTTGGAGTACCAAAAGGGACTCAGCCCCGTGAACGTCGTGCTGCAAAGTCAACAGCGTCGTGCCGAAGCCCAGATTTCGTACTACCGTGCTCTGGTCGAATACAACAAATCGATCAACTATGTCGACTACCTTCGCGGCACCTTGCTGGCCAACAGCAACATCGCACTGCGGGAAGGTCCCTGGAACAGCAAGGCCTACTGCGACGCTTTGGAACGTGCACGTGAACGATCGGCAGGATACAAGTTGCAATACGGTGTGACGCGACCGGGTGTCGTGCGACGCGGACCGGTCGGTGACGCCAACGCCGCGGTCGAAGTGATGGGGTTCAGCGATTCGTCGTCCGGCCAGATCGTCTCGCCCGAACAAGCCGGATCGATGGGGATGTTCGAAAAATCCTACAACGAAGTGGCTCCGGTCGAAGACATGCCGCTGGAACAATACGGATCACCCAGCGAAATGCTCAATCCCCAGCCGATCAATCCGCCGGTGATTCCCGTCCCCGATCCGTCGGTGACGGAACCCGAGTCGTCGGCTCCATCTGACGGCACCCCGGCCGTGCCATCCCGGGACAGCAGCATTCTGGTCCCCGGTCAGCCGTCCGGTTCGATCGCACCGATCAGCTATCAAACCGAGCAGGTGGCTCCAGCCGCCGCGGCCGAATCGGTCGCCACCGCCTCGGGGGCACCCGTTCCGGTCCGCCGAACCGCGGTCCCCAAAGCTCCTCGTTCCGCCCCAACGCAAGTGGCACGCTGATCGCCACGCATTGGACCCTCGGTCCAACCATCAATCCATCCGTAGGGCGGAGGAATCGTATGGCCGTTCCCGAGACGCTTCGGGAGTAATGGGCGGCCATGCCAACGACTAGCTCGAGTCGCACTCACAAGGTGCCTCGAGCTTTTCGTCGTTGATTTCGTAGCGGAAGCCGCCAAGGCTTTCGCCATTGCAGTTCGCTCTCAAACTCCGCGGCGCCCCTCGCTCACGCTTCGCGCCTGGAAAGATCCGGTGAATCTTGCTGAGCCGAGCATGACAACAAACCGTTGGCGGCTTCCGCTACGCGATGATCGAAAGCCTTGGCGGCTTTCGCTACGCGATGATCGAAAGCCTTGGCGGCTTCCGCTACGAGTGATCGATCTGACGATTGCCCGTGTTCACGCCACTTCGTCGTAAACCAACTCCTCCCCGATCCAGATCCGAAAGCGACGGATCCGCAATCCTCGCGAAAAGTCGATTTCGATGCGGCCTTGGCGACGATTCGCGTCAAGCGACTCGGGCAACCGAAACTCGGCCTGTTTTTTCAACCCGATCCAGCTGATCTGGCGCCAAACCCGCTCGCCAGCAATGTCGATCGTTTGGCGGAACCACCAACCGGAATAAACGAACTCCGCCTCGATCGGGTGCCGGATCTCGACCACGCGATACAGGAACGCCCCCTCCTTTCGGCGGGAGTGTTCGCCAAAGTAGCCTTTCTGCAAAGGCGCCTCGGCGGTGACGGAATATGGGTTAATGCTCACGCTGTTTGCTTGCCCGGGGAAATCCCTCAAGCTAGTATGACTGGTCCGCTCGTTCTACACCCGGTTTCTACGTCTGTCAGAGTTTCCCGATGCGTACGTTTACACAGCCCCTGATGCCCTCACTGAGCATCGTGACGCCGGCCATTTTTGCGCTCGCGAGTCTGGTCTGGACCGATTTTGCGGCCGCCGCCGAGGGTGACGGCCAGCACTTGGTGGTCCAACAGTGGGTCGCGGCCAGCGCCGAAGGCCGACTGGATGCGGTGATTGTAGCGCCGGACACGTCGGCAGACACCCTCCCGGCGGGCAGCATCGGCGTTTCGCTCGTTTCTCAAGAGGGCGCGATCTATCGGGCTCAGCCGTCAGCCGAATCAGGTTTTCAGTATTCCTTTGCCGGGGTGCCCGACGGTGTCTACACCCTGGTGACCCGCGGCCCGAACCTCGTCGCCTGCTATGCCGTGCATGTGGTTGCCGCCAGTGACCGGCAAATCGACCCGCGGCATCATCAACTGGAGATCGCCGCCGCCGGGCTGCGTGTCAACAAAGTCAGAAACTCGGTGATCCGATACATGCCGTCGACCATCCCATTTGTGGCGGCATTTGAAGGCCCCCATGGGGTCAAGCTGATGAATGAGCTGCGTGCCGAGCACACCTACCGCGTCGCCCAAACGGCCGGCGGGATCTCGGGACGGATTTATCGTGCCGGGGCGAACGATGGCCAGCTTGACGGTGCCGCCGGCACCAACGTTTTGCTGTACCAAAACCGCGAGCTGATCGGACAGGCGATCACCGAAGCCGACGGCAGCTTTACGATCGACTCGTTGGCCCCCGGGTTTTACTCGGTCATCGCCATCGGTCCTGACGGAATCGGCGTGGTCGGAGTCCAACTGGTCGAAGAAGTGCTTGCCAGCAGCGAATCAGTCGGCGATGACGGCCGGCAGTTGGTCGCACTCCAGGCATCGACGTTCCAGCCCCAGTTTGAATTGCAGCTCGCGCCCAGCGGTTTAGAATCGCCGGCGATCGAGGAGCTGATTGAAGACCAACCGCAACAGCCCGAAATCCTGCCTCCCGGTGAGCCGGGATTGCCCGTTGAAACCGCGTCGATGGAAGGTGCACCCGTCGGTGGTGGCGGGGGAGGCGGTGGCGGAGCCGGCGGTGGCGTCGGTGGACGCGGCAGTCTGCTGCCCGTGTTGGGATTCGCAGCGGCCGGAGCCGCGTTCGCGGCCGGATCTTCGGACGACGACGACGCGTTTTCCACACCGCCGGTGACCAGCCCGATCACGCCTTAGTGCCGCCTCATTCCCAGACTCCGCTTGAGAACAAGGTGGGGAGCGCCACGGAATCCGCGCTCGGAGCGGGGAGGGTTCGCCGCGGCTCGTTGCACGCCATAACGATCGCATGACCTCTCCAGGACGGGTGAAGTCTTCCGTTGGCGCGTGTGATGGAGGAAGAGCACGCCCCCGGCCGACGAATCTGAAACTAAACCAAAACCGCGTCGGCCCACAAACTGGGGTCCTCGGTAACAGGGTATTCCGGGCCGGGGCCGAAAGTTTGCCAGCCGAGTTCGCGGTCGATGACGGCGTAGTAAAGTGCCAGGCGGGTTTGCTCGGCAGGCTCGAATCCGGTCAGTGCGGCGGTGGGGATCAGCCCGCGGAGTTCATAGCCGTCGTGCCGCGCGAACGTCTTGATCGACAGCGTGTCGGCGGCGATCGGTTTGGGATTCCCGCGGGCGCGATGGATTTCGATCAGGGATGCGATCGGGCGTTCGCGCCGTGGTCCGCCCCCGGCAGGCATGAACAGGAAACGATGACAGTACTGTGTCGCCCGGTGGATGTTGGGGCTGCAGCGGGTGTCGATCCAAAGATGAAAGCCGTCGCTTTCGTCCAGACGTGTTTCGCGGCACCAGGGGACTTGCCGTTTGCCGTTGACCAGCACATGCACGCCCAGCCCGGCGTCGGACCACGCCAGCCGTACGTCGGCAAACACCTTGCGGCCGCCGAGTGCCCCGAACGATGGCATCCGGCACGATTCGGGAAGCTGCAGACCTTTGGAGGTCCATTCCAAATCCGCTTTCTGGACGTCGACTTCGAAACGAAACAGAAACGTCGGATCGATGAAGTCTTTGGTTTTGGAGTTTGAGGTGGCCAAGTCGGAGCCTCCGGTGCATGGGGTTCCCAGGCTGTGCTTGGGAACACGTGGAAACGTTTTCGGGTAGTGGACGAGGCGACGAGTCCATTCGGATTGCCGGCTGCATGGACTCCTCGCGTCGTCCACTGCCGTTTGGCCGAAGCTTCGGGCGTGAAGATCGTCTAACTCCCCGGCGAGTTGACCAACTCGGTGATTCGATCGAGTGCCAGTCGCAGCGACTTGGCCGCCATCACAAAATTGGTGTGCCCGCTGACTTCGGGTTGGATTTCCTCGTACAGTTCGGTGGCTTTGCGCAGTTTGGACAGTTTCTTCTTGGCCATCTTTAAATAGCCGGCATCGTCCTGCACCTGATCGATCGGTCCGACGGCCAGGATGAAGTCATAGATGTCTCGAACCACACTCCGCAGCTCCTCGTCGTCCTCGGCCTCGTCGGCATGTTTCAGGAACGTCCGCACCATCCACAGGTGGGCGACTTGGCGGTCGATGGCCTCGACCCGGTCCGTTGGCTCGACCCGGTCCGTAGCAGCAGGCCGGTCATTTGCGTCAGGCATCGGCGCGTTCACCCTCACAACGTTTCGGCGGATTCCGATTGGGGTTCGCTCTCGGAATCCGTGGCGGGTTCGGCGACGGCCGCGGCCGGTTTTTTCGGGGCGTGACCGTGGGGCGTGTTCATCGCGACTAAGACCACGCCGACGACGGTCAGTCCCATGCCGACCCACAGCATCGGGTTGATTTCCAGCGGGCCGTGTCCGCGCAGTTTGATGATCGAAACGATCGCCGTGACCGAGACGGCGCCGCCGAACACGATCGGCATCACCAGCAGCGCGTTGCCGCGGCTGGTCATCATCGCGGTGGTCAAGCACAACGCTCCGAACGCGCCCAAGGCACCGGCCAAGAATCCCCATTTGGCCGGCAGGAAGTGCGTCACCCCTTCCACGCCCGGCACCGCGGCGGTGTAGTTAAAACTGTCGCCTTTGACCTTCATCATCGCCAAGCCGCCGACGATCGCGATCACCAGATAGGCGATCCCGATGAACACGTAGGGTTTAAACGGCGTCCAGCCGTCCGGGGGAAGCAACGGTTTGCCGTCGACCCGCGGTGTTTGCGCGTTTCCGATCGTCGGTCCGTAACAGCCCCAGAAAAGTGCCGTGCCGATGGCAAAGAGGATTGGAATCAACATCTTGTTCATGAATACCTAAGCGGAAGTGCTTCGTGGTGGTGGTGTTGGTGGGCCGAATCAAATTTTGTGCAGGAAATGACAGATGTCGCCATCTTGCATGACGTAGTCCTTTCCTTCCACGCGTAGTTTACCGGCTTGGCGAATCTCTTTTTCGCTGCCGTAGGTTTCCAGGTCTTCCAGTGTATAGACTTCACAGCGAATGAAACCCTTTTCGAAGTCGGTGTGAATCACACCCGCCGCTTGGGGAGCGGTCGCACCGACGGGGATCGTCCAGGCCCGGACTTCTTTTTCGCCGGCGGTGAAATAACTTTGCAGCCCCAACGTCTTGTAGGCCGCTTGGGCGATCGTGCTCAGCGCCGGTGCGTCCAATCCGACGTCGGCCAACATCTCTTCGCGATCGGCTTCATCCAGTTCTGCCAATTCGGCTTCCAGTTTCGCGCTGACGCAGACCACGTTGGCTCCCGATGCCTGGGCGTGCTGGCGGACCTTGTCCACCAGCGGGTCTTTGCCCTCCAGGTCGTTTTCGTCGACGTTGGCGACATACAGAATCGGTTTGGCGGTCATCAATCCGAAGCTATGGATCGACTTGGCCTCCGGTTCGGTCAAATTCAGCGTCCGTAAGGGCTGTTCCGATTCCAGGTGTGCGTTGCATTTTTCGATCGCCGTCACCCGAATCTTGGCCTCTTTGTCGCCGCTGCGAGCGGTCCGCTGGGCTTTGGCGAGCGCGTTTTCCAGCGTTTGCAGGTCGGCCAGAACCAATTCGGTCTCGATCGTGTCGATGTCCGCGACCGGATCGACGTTCCCGGAGACGTGGATCACGTCGGCGTCTTCGAAACAACGCACGACTTGGACGATCGCGTCGACCTGGCGGATGTGGCTGAGAAACTTGTTCCCCAACCCCTCTCCATCGCTGGCGCCTTTGACGATTCCCGCGATGTCCACCAACTTGAGTGCCGCCGGGATGGTCTTTTGCGGGGTGATGTACTTCGTGATTCGGCCCAAACGCTCGTCGGGAACGTTGACGATCCCCTCGTTGGGTTCGATCGTGCAAAACGGGTAATTCTCGCTTTGGGCGGCCTGCGAGCTCGTTAATGCGTTGAAAAGCGTGCTCTTGCCAACGTTGGGCAATCCGACAATCCCGGCTTCCATGGCTCTGTTCAAACAGGGGGCGTGTGTGAAACGGGAAAGCGTATCATCGGACGCCCGGTTTTCGTAGGCCACGACGGTTTTCGTGGCTGCGAAAGGGGATCAGGCCAATCCGCCGGTCAGGCCAATCCGCCGGTCAGGCCAGGACGTTGGTGATCGGGACGTTGGTCGCCAAGGCGGTGATCAGGACCAGCAACAGGATGCCCAGCCAGATCATCACGGCGACGGAGGTCAGCAGCCAGAATTGGTTGACCGTTCGGGCGGCCACCAGCGCGGCGATCGCCGAAGCGGATTGCGCGGCGGCCTTCAATTTCAGCGACGCCTGGACGGCCATGACGCCTGAGATGGCCGCCACACCGCTGAGCGAGATCCGGATCGCGGCGGACATGGTGTCGGATTTCAACTTTCGGCCGCCTTGATTGAGCGCGACGATTTGGCCGACCATAAAGATTGCGGCAATGATCAGCAAGCTGACGCCGAAAGCCATGATCAGCGCGTGGTGCTTGGCGATCTCGGTTGCCAACGCACCGGCGTCGGCCGGCGGGGTTTCGCTGGAAACGTGGCTGACCGTCGGGGTTCCGCCGCCGGGGGTGGCGCCGCCGAACAGTTCAGGAATCGCTTCGGCCGCCGGTTTCCACGTCTCCATGCCGTTTTTCCACACCAGCGAGTCCTTCTTCAGGATCTTCGCCTCGCTGTACAAACGCATCTGGTCCATCGACACGGGACCTTGTTTTTCGCCGTTGACGTGGGCGTACCACTGTGCGGTCGCGTTGTCGTTGGCCGCCGGTGCGGCGGGGCCGCCTCCGTCGTGGGATCCTTCGCTGCCCGGCGGAACGCTGGAGGCCGAGGCGGCCATGTCGCCGGCCATGCCTCCGCTGGGAGTGGCGCGGGGAAAGAAGTTCCCAAACTCATCGGCCTTCATCCAGCTCAACCCGTCGCCGGACAACTCATGCATCCGCGTGACTTGGCCCCTGCGGACCATGTCCTTGACCTTGTCCGGTGTCAACGGGCCGATCGTTCGACCGCGGAAGCGAATGAAGACGCGTTCGATTTGAGTCATGCGATTCAGTACGGGAACAAGAACAGGGGGCGTCCCGGGACTTGGTGCACGGGATTGGGTGTCAGTTGAACGTGGCCTTGTTGCAATTTTCCGACCGGAAAAAATGACGTCTCCGCGTCGCCCTCTCTCGCCGCGGCGACGACGTACAAGGTTCCATCGATTTCGGGGGTGCCACCACGAAGATGATACTCGATTTGGCCGCCGGCGGATTTCGCCAGAAACCCGACCCACTTGATCCGCTGTGATGCGACCGTTTCGTAATCCGACAGCGGGTTGGCAAAGCGTCGATAGGCGACATTCAATTCGGCCATGATCACCTTTCGCAATTCCGGATTGAGGTCGTCATTGGTCGGACGTGACTGGTGCCACTGTTCACGGACGGTGCTGCGTCGGGCCAGCATCCGCATCGTCAGCGGGATCATCTGTTTCAGGTCTTCGCTGCCGCGTGTGGCGGCATCCAACAGGTAATAGATCAGCCATTCCTTGATGATGCCGTCGAGGTTCTTTCGTTTCATCACCTCGCTGACCTGGATCAAGAACGTTTGCTCCCACTTGGTGTCAAACCCGATCGCTTGTTTGGATTTCTGGTCGACGACTTGGCTGATCGACCGCATCGGTTCTTCGACGACCTCGGGCAACGGTCCCTGGAAGGCTCGGTTTCGCACGCCGCCCAGCGGATCGGAAACCACGTCCACCCCGATGCTGCCGGCGCGCGACATGCGGTCGGCGTTCTGTTCGGCAAAGGTCTTGTAGATCAGGTGCGATGTCGTCCCGGAGGGGCTGTCCGCATCCGGGATCGGCAACGTCACCAGACGCGACAGGGGGTGTTTGGAAATCAGCCCAAAGGCGCCGTCCAAAATCACCTTGCGGCCCACGATCTCTTGCATCGTTTGGGTGAAATCGGGCATCGCCTTGAGCACCGGATTCGGGTCGGCGAGCGCGCGGATTTTTTCGGCCGACTCGATCAACCCGGACGCTTCGGAGGACGTCACCCCGTTGTCTAGCTTTGATGCCAACGCGTCCAACCAGGCGTTGGTGCGTTCGACGTTGAACCAGTGATCCTCTTCGTCGATGACGGTGCGAAATTCGATGAAATTGGTGCGTGAGACGGACTGGGTGGAGTAATCGCGCAGCCGGTCCGAGTAGACCTCCAGCGAGCGTGAGTTGAGCAACGAATCAATCGCGTCGTCGCGCTGTTGGGCAACCATGCTTTCGTCTTTCATCCGCTTCAGCGCCGAATCGACTTGCGAGCGCAACGTTTCCTGTTTGGCACGGGCGGCATCGGATCCCAGCGGGAATTGATTGGGCAATCGAACGATGGACGAAAGCAATTGTGCGATGGCCTGGCGGTTGGCGGCGGAGCTGCCACGTCGGGAGAGTTCACCGAACTGTCGCTGCAGTTCGGCGACCTTGCCGATCATTTCATCGGACTGCCGCATCGCTTCACCGGCCCGATAGGCGTCCTTGCGTTTGCGGAGATCGTCGACGCGCGCCTGTTCGCCAGGGCTGGCCGCCAATTCGTCCAACTGCGGCAACAGGATTTCGTCGATCAAGGCCGGGTCATCGTTGCTGGCCTGGGCGATCAGTTTTTCGAACAACTCCTGCCGCGTGGCTTCCTTTTCCACCGCCTTTTTGGCCGTCGCTTGCATCGCGACCATTTTCGGCAGCTGTGCGACCTCGGGATTGGTCGAGAGCAGGGAGTTGTAGTAGTCCAGTGCGGCGTCGTATTGTTCGGCCGAGATGAACTGGGTCATCTGGTCGACGGTTTCTTGTTGTGCGGTTTGTTTCCCCGACGACGCGAGGAACATGGCAACGCCGACGATTGCAATCAACACGACGGCCGCAACGCCGACGCCGATCAGGATCAACTTGCGTTTGGCTTGCTTGGCGGGCTGATTGGCCAGTTCTTCGACGCGATGCGTCAGTTCCTCCGGCAACGGCTGGCCGAACCGCGATGCCTGGTCGTAGGCTTTCTGGACGTCGTCGATCGGCGCGTGAGCCTGGAGCTTGGATTCCAGGTTGGCGACCGCCTGTTGACGTTCGCTTTCCATCACGGCTTGGCGATCCAGATCCTCCAGCCACTGCATGGCCGCCGCAACGGATGACTCAAGATGGCCGGGGACGCTGAGTTTGTGTTTGGCCCGTACCGCTTGCCAATTCGACCGCAAGCGTCGCGCTTCGGCTTCGTCACGCTGCTCAAACGCCGCATTGATCTGGGGCGCCAACACCCCCAATTCATTCTCCTGGGATTGTCGCACATGGGCTTCGGCGGCGAAGGAACATTGATCGATCAATCGCGAGGAGGGGGCGACGCGCCAGTTGCCGGCGGTCAGTTCCTGATTCAATTGATACAGGTGTGCGGAATCTTCCAGTTCCAGTGCGTGTTTGAGTTCCTTGTCGATTTGACTCAGCCGGACCTTTTCCCATTTTTCGACGTCGTCTTGCCAGACGCTGTTGGACGCGTCGACCCGCGCGATCTGTCGCAACGTGCGCAGCCGAACCGCCAGGGGGGCCTTGGCGATCGCCAGACGCCGGTGCCGTCGCAACAGCGCATCCAGGGGCAAACTTTCAATGATGGCTTCATTGATTTGTGCCACGTAGTCCTGATTGAGTTTGGGCGGCAACGGGATTCCCATGAACTGCAGAATCTCGTTCCATTCGTCCCACTCGGGGAATTCCAGGTCGGCCGCGGCATCGAGCGCGTTGGGCGTCATTTCGACCCGTTGGATCGCCTCACTGCGCAGCCCTTTGCGCAGCAACATCACGGCATCGTCGAGACGCTGATTGACCTCTTGGACTTGCGTCCGATAGGAATCGGCCAGCACGCGCATTTCGTCTTCGGCAATCCCGTCGCGTTTCTCAAGCGCGCGTCGAATCTTGTCAACGGTCGTTGGCATGGAAAATTACCAGGAAAAATGTATGTGAAGCGGAACACGTCGCAGCACGACGCTTTCCGATTCCAGGAATTTCAGTTCGGGCACCTCGACACGGTGTCCGGTTTCCAAGACGCCGAACCCTGCGTGAAGTTCCGCCGCAACTTGGGAAAGCTGTCCACAATCGTCGACGATCTGCACCAACGCCGCCTGTTGCTCTTTGGTGAGTGCTTTGCTGGACGATTCGAGTTTGGCACGCAACGCCGCCTTCAGTTTGGTTGCCGCCTCGGAAAGGTCCACTCCGCCGGCCCTGCGAATCAGAGAATCGATTCGCGCGTCGCCCTTGCCCGGAAACAGGTGTCGGAAGAACGCTTCGATGACCTCTTTCAAGTTCGCCGGCAGATGGTCGCTTTCCGCGTCGATCGAATCGGCCAGTTTCGCAAACCGGCTCAACTGGATCGCGACGTCGCGATAGGCTTGAGCCTGCTCGCCCAGGAACCCGGTTTGGCTGGTCCAATCAACGTCGGCGATCGCGATCAAATCGCCGGTCTCGCGGCTCCAATACATCTGTGTCGGCCCCAGTGATTCGGGCACCGAGGGGATTCGCTGGACGTTCATCGATTGTGTCCGCTCGGTCAACTGCGTCGTCCGCACCACAAGTTCTTGGGGCTCGCCCAACGGCGTGGCGGTTCCCCCCCAGGCGACCGAACGGGTCTGTTTGATATCGGGCACCGCTCCGGCAGCGTCGCTGACCGGTTTCAAACGCACATAGCCTCGCAACGAAACCGGATTGGGGAGCGGGGTTTCGTCGCTCGGGTTTTCGGCGGCATAGGCCGACAATTGCTTTTTGTCATAGTGCAGCACCAAGTCGTGCGTTTCGGCCGGTACCGGGGCCTTGGGCACGACGACCGGCGTTTCTTCGTCCATCGGCGGCGTGATGTCGACCGGCATCGGGGGAACCGGCGGCGGGGCAGACCCCGGCAGGATCGGCAATCCCGCCATCAGCCGCGCCACGGTCCAGGTCGCCCCGAGTCCGACGACCGCGGCAAGAATCGCGACGGCAATGACCAACTGCTTGCGTTTCTGTTTGCCGCGGATCAGTTCCAAAGGCAGCGAAGGCGGTTCGATTGACGGTGGCGGCCCGCTGACGACGTCCTCATCGGAGGACCAGGAGGATTCCACCGGAGGCGCGGCGTCGGGTTCTTGCACGGCGGTGAACGAAGCGCCCGAGAGCGCGCCGCCGGACAGAGGGTTGCCTGTGTCGCCCCGGATCACGCCGCGTGCCCGCTCAACCCACTGCGATGCCGTCGTGATCGTCGGATGCTTCGTCAAATCAATGGCTTTTCCCGACGACGCGGCAAACCGGGCCTCCTCGGTTCCGACCGGAACAAACCGAACCTTGCATTCGACGTCCGGTGGGATGTTGGCGGCAAAGGTATTGAAGGTCGCACGCCAACGCTGGGCCGCGGGCAACAAGGAAATCGATTCGTCGATCAGCTCCAGCAACCGCCCACGCTGGTCGAGCGGATAGATCACCCATAACGGTGTCGCATCGCCCTGGGCGATCGCCTCGGCCACGACGCCGCCCCAACCGGAATCGCCGGCGACGGATTTCCACGCCGTACAGATTCTCGGCGGTTGGTCGCCGCGGGGAATGGTCGGTCCACTGGCCGGGGTCTCACATTGGCCCAGCCACTCGCTGCGCATGATCGACCCCTGACTGATCAGCCAGGCCGGACCGGCCGCGGGCATCTCACCGGGCGCGACCGTCACGTGGTGCGCGATCTTGTTGGTGCGGCCGGTGTAGTCGGTTCCATAGGCCGCGATGCGGGAAAGCACCGAGACGACTTGGCCGCCCAGATTGACGCGTTGATGGGCGAACGAAACCGGGTTCTCCCCGGCGCGGTTGCTGTCGGGCGCAAACAGGTGGCGATAACTCGAGATGGCTTCCAGCTTGCCGATCACATTGATCGGCATTCCGGCGGTCGTCAGGACCGTGCAGAAACCTCGACTGCCGTGACGCAGACCCTGGGGGGCGGAAGTGTAAAGTAATTCAGTACTCAAGGGTCACTCTAGTTGTTCCGTCATCCAGCGACCATCTTCCAGGGACGCGGCGTCACCGGTCGCCCCGACCAAACCGCCCGCCCAATTGTGTAACGCCACCAACATCGGAATCTCGACCCAATACGGTTGCATGTCGCGGGGCCGAATCCCCAACGCTCCGGTCGCCGGATCGACCGACGGACTGCTGCCGCTGGCGCTGACCGGGATGAAGGTCAAACTGGTCGAAAAACCTTCCGCCGCGGCGACGATTTCCGGACAGATTTCCGACATCAATTCGCCGACCTTGTCGGACGTGTCTTTGATCCGGCGGCTGTCCAAGGTGCAGAACTTGGTGCCCTCGACCGGCAGATACGGCTCTTCGGTCGAAACGTCCGGCAACAGGTTCTTCCAAGCGTCCCACTTGGTCACGATCACGATCAACGGCCGCTGATGCAATTCGTCGTCCCGCAGACCCGCATGGCGGCGGACACGCTGGATCGCTTCCAACAGGATCGTGTCTTGACGCACGCTGGTCTCGCGGGCCAGGCGTGAGGTCCGCGACACCATTTGAGGATCGTCCGTCTTGCCCTCACACGCCCGTCGAAAACGCGTGTCTTGTGTGGGGTCGAAACAGAAAAACAGACACTTCGAACTGGCCAAGTGCCGCGTGACCGGGTTGACCGTCTTGTCGGCTCCGGGAAAGAAACTCTCCCCGGCATTGTCGTACAGGCAAACCAGTTTGGAGATTTCGCGGTTGCGGCGATACCGCGGATGATTCGACAGCGGTTGCAGATTGAACATGAACGGACGCGGCAACGTGACACTGTGGTCGCCCATGTCGACCGTGTCGTACATGTCGCCCTGTTCTTCTGTTTTTGCCAGTGCCACCGGTGTGTCCAGGTCCGGATTCATGAATTGCAGTTCTTCGTATTCATGAATCCGCGAATTCGTTTCCGCATCCACATCGCTCAACGAAACCGCGAACCGTTTGGGCAGCGTCTGGCGCAGCTTCCATGACAGCGACGTCAGAAAGTAGCTCTTGCCACAGGCCGGCGCCCCGAAGATGCTGAAGAACAAACTCGGCACCTGGTACATCGAACGCGGAACGTGCAAATGGCATTTAGGACACGCCATCCGCGTCGCGTACTGTCCCATCTCGTCGATCGCGTCGCCTTGGGGACTGAACCGGCTGGGCAAAAACCGCTTGGCGTGTTGGAACCCCAATTTGGCGTCACCCAGCAAATCGGGATGCTCGGAAATCCAAAGCGACTCCTCGGGGGCATACGCATGCCAGCAGTGCGGACACGTTACCTTGTTCAGCAGTGTCAAAGCCTTGGTTCGGACTGCGGTCGGCATGCGAAAAGGGTGACTCAACAGGGGGCGGAGATGCGGAAAGTGAACGCATCGCCAGTTTAGTCGATCAAGGGTCTCGATTCCACCAAGCCGGGGTGCCGGCGGGCGGTGTCTCGATCGCCGGCAGGACCGGGCGCGATTAAGCCTGTTGACGGGATTAGACGGTCGCGGTTCGGTTTTTCGGTCGCGGAACTCGGCCACCCTTTTGCGCCGGCGTGGCGACGCACGAGGGCCGAAAACCTTGGCGGCTTCCACTACGACACGAAACCTGCCTCCCGAGCCTTGGTCGACTGCTAGGCCGTCCGAGTGATGTCCTTGGCCGACGGTAGGTACGGCGCGGCCGCCGGGCGGACGCGAAGATCAAAGAACGCCGGATGCTGGGCCAACAGCAACGGGAACATCGTCGCCCCCGATTCGCTCAGCCGCCCCAACAGGCCGTCGTCCAGATCCGCGTCGGTTCGCAGATCAAAGATGGCGCGATTGAGTGATGACCCGAACGGTCCGTAGGGAAACTCGGCCAACCTGGTCTCCCGCTGACGAAAATACTCTTCGGCCGACGTCGGCTCGGCGGCAAATCCTTGTTCCGCCGCCGCGCTCCGGTAGTCCCGTTGTTGTTCGTAGATGTCGATCAGCAATCCGATGGCAAGCAGACGAGATGGATTGCCTTCGGGGGTCGAGTCACGATAGCGCTGGGCGTCGACAAGTGCACGGCGGTCGTATTGAAAGAACCAGTCGACGCGGCTCTTGTCGGTCTTGATCAGCATCGACATCGGGTTCAATTTGGTCGCGGTTCGGAGCGCGTCGATCGCTTGCTCGCCCAAACCGAGTGCGGCCAACAGCAAGCCGCGTTGATGTTGGACTTGAAAGTTGTATCGGTGTTGGCGGTGCAGTTCGGCGAACAACCGATACGCTTCATCGTAATGGTCCAACGATTGCCATTCGATCATCGCTTGAGCCACACGGGCGTCGACCGAGCTGGGGTCTTTTTCGAGCGCCTTGGTCATGCTGGTGCGTGCTTTTTCCAAGTGGGCGAGCGATTCGGCGGTGTCGCTTCGCGCCGCCAGGTTCAACGACGCCAGCGCGATCGCCGCCAGTGGTTCGCTCAACCGCGGGTCTTCTTCATGAGCTTTTTCAAAACAGCTGATCGCCCGCTCCAGCCCTTTGGTGCAATCGGCATCACCGTAAGCATGCCCTCGCATCAGACATCCATAGGCCATCGGGTCGGGGGCGTTTTGTTTCTGGCCGCTGGTGACCAACGCACGACCGATTTGTCGGGCGATGTCCGAGGCGACGACGCTTTGCGCCAGGAACTGTCCTCCCGGCAGGGCCACCGTTTGCTCGGTCACGAACTGCTTGCCGTCCAGAACGCTGCCGTCGACCGCACTGACCAATTGCCAATTGACCAACCAATACTTCTGCTGACCCGAAGTCTGGCTTTCATAAGAGCCGGTCAAGAACGCATCGACGCCCAATTCAGCTCCCAGCGAGACGAATTGTTGGGGCGTCTGGGCCGTCTGCGGCCGATAGGGAAGCACCGTCAAACCGTCCACGGCCGAGAGTTCGTTGACCAACGCCGAAGCGAGGATTTCGCCATCGGCCAAGCCGCGTTCGGCCAGCAGCATGTCCCCGTCGTTGTCCTCGGCCGTCGACGCGTTGACCTCACGCAGCGACAACACCGCGATCGATTCGATCGCCCCCATATTGACCGTCGCTTTTCCCAGCGTCAGGGAGCCGAACATGCCGCCGAGCAGTCCTCCGGCAAGGGTCGTCAACATGTGTCGACGCAGCATCCCTTCGCCGGAATCGATGCCGCACACGGGATGCCCCGCCCGCTCCGGAGCCGACGAAACGCTGCGATTGATGTCGAACCGCCGCAACCGCGCGTAAACGTCGGTGGCCGTCGGGCGTTTGGCGGGATCTTTGTCCAAGCATTGCGCGATCAGCTCGCACAGCACCTTGGACTTCTCACACGGCTGACGGTCGTATTCCACTTCGCCGCGAAGGGTGCCGGCCAGACGATCCGCCGGCGTGGCGCCCGGGATCGCCTGTTTGCCATAAAACACTTCGTACAACACGCATCCGAATCCGAACATGTCGGCCGCGGTGGTTGCCGATTCTCCGCGGGCTTGTTCGGGGGCCATGTAGCCCGGGGTCCCCAGGATCGTTCCCGAACGCGTCCGGCCGGCGTCCTGGTCATCGCCCGGAAACGCCGAATCGCTGACCCGCGAAAGTCCAAAGTCGACCAGTTTGACACGCGGCCCGGAATCGTGGTCCGAGTCGTGGTGGTCGACCAGCATCACGTTTTGCGGTTTCAAATCGCGATGGATGACACCGGCGGCGTGGGCCGTTGCCAACGCGCCGGCGATTTGCATTCCGATTTGGCAGGTCTGTTCGGGCGACATCGGGCCGGCGGCAAGCTGGTCGGCCAGCGTCAGCCCGCTCAAAAACTCCATCACCGCATAGGGCGCGTTGCCTGCCATGCCGACATCGAACAACTCCACAATGTTCGGGTGCGAAAGCGCCGCGACCGCCTTGGCTTCGCGCTCAAACCGTTCCACCAATTCGATCCGTTTGGGATCCGAGGACGCCAGATGGGGAAACCCCAGCATCTTGATCGCGACGGGACGATCCAGCCGGGTGTCCATGGCGCGATAGACGACGCCCATCCCACCACGGGCCAACACGCGGCTGATCGCGTAGGGGCCGATGGAGCTGGCTGATTCGCCGTCAGGGTGCTCGCGTCGTGCCCGCATGCTGGCATCCGCTTCGGCGACCTCGGGGCTCCCTTCTGCTTTGGTGTCGTCGTTGGCGTCCGCGGGAGTCGCGAAGCCCGGTGAGGGAGAGCCTGGTGAGGGAGAGCCTGGTGAGGGAGAGCCCGGTGAGGGAGCCATCCAGTGGGTGTCAGGCGATTGCTGATCGGTGGGGTCGAGATTGATCGCGTCGGAGGGGGAACGGTGCCCGGCAAAAGGGCTCGTGTCACGGTGGCCGGTGGGTGATCGTTCGGCGGGCATCCGCCCCAGGCCTGGCGATCCGGTCTTGGACTGAAAGGGGGTCGGGATCGATTCGGTGGCTTGACGGGCGCGATGGCGTTTGGATTGCAGTTCGCTCTCGATCGCCAGCAATTCCTCGCGCAGCAGTTCGATGTGCTCGCGGAGTGGGGTTCCGGCGTGTTGTTCGATGTACGCCTTGATCGCTTGCTCGACCGACAGCGGACGGTCGCTGTCAAAACATTCCTCGAACTCCAGGCACACCGTGTCGATGGCGGCCAATTCGGCGGCGGTCAGGTCGTCCAAATTCATCGTGTTTCCACCGGGGCATTGGTTCAATCAGACTCATCCGAGTCGTCTTCGTCGGAATGGGCAGCTTCCGACCACGTCCGCCGGATCAATTGCAATCGGCGTTCGGTCGCTCGTTTGCTGATCCCCAGCCGATCGGCGATTTCGTCTACCAGAAAGCCGTCCATCCGCATCACGGCGATCTGCCGTAATTGGGCGTCGGGCAATTGGTCCAGCAGCGTGTTGCAGGCCTCCTCCAGTTCGACATTCAAATCCGCCGTCATCGCTTCGTCGGACACTCCGCCGATTCCGGGCGACTTGCGGGTGTCGTCGCTATGCATGAAAACGGACTCGCCACGCACGGCGCCACCGCCACGTTTCTGACGGGTTTGGAATCTCAGGTGCGCATTGACTTTGCGGCCCGTCAATGTGATCAGCAACCCCCACAGGTTGTCGGGGCCACTCAGATCCGGGAATTGGTCGCGGCGGATCCCCGCGATAAAGCTGTGAAAGGCCGACAGGGCGATGTCTTCTTCGTCCCCAGCCCGTTTTAAATTCGCCGGCAGCCGTTTGGCCGCCAATCGAACCAACCGCTGGAAATAACCGTCCCAAAGCTCGCCGATCGCTTCGTCATCTCCGTCGCGGACACGCTCCAGGGCAGCGGCGAACCGCTCGGGGGCATCGACACCGGGCTCGCTTTCTTTATCGGGGTGGTTTTCCATCAAGTCAACGCAGACGTGAGAATCCGAACATCCGGTGGTACGGATATTGTGGAAAAACAGTTCAAGTTCGGGGGATTCCCTTGCCCAACTTGTTGGATTCGGTAATCATTCCCATCGTACCAGGATTCATACCGGAGAATGCGACAAGGGTCCACCGGCGGTCTAACCAGGACAGTCCCCCGAAGCCTCCCTAAGATCAACCGGCGCACCGATTTGACGACAATCGGCGGCGTGATTACGGCGAGGATTTTGTGGCGATGCGACCGCGAGATGCGATTTCTTGACCTAGGTTCCCTCCAGCGGGGAGCACCTTGTGGAGTATTCGCGCTACATGAATTTTGTCACGACAATCAATCGCCATCCGGGGGGAGTCCACCACATGTTCCGCGCCACCGTCACCGCCCTTGTCATCCTTGCGGCTTCGCTTTCGATCTCCGCCAGCGTCGCAGCCCAGTCCCAATGGCCCGACAACGCATTTGCGATCAAAAAGCACGACTTCGGGACCGTCGCGGTGGCTTCGAAAACGGAATTCCGATTCCCCGTTTACAACCCCTACACCGAGCCGCTGCACATCCAGACCGTGCGCCGCAGCTGTGGCTGCACCACCCCGATCGTCGAAACCGAGTACATCCAGCCCGGTCAGACGGGATCGATTCTGGCACGGTTTAACACCGACACCTTTCGCGGCAAGAAAGGCGCGACGCTGACCGTCGTGTTCGATAAACCGTTCTATCGCGAAGTCCGCTTGCGGGTCGACGGATACATCCGCAGTGACATGGTCTTCCACCCCGGTGCGATCGAGTTCGGAACGGTTGCCCAAGGCGAATCGGCGTCCAAGTCAACTCGCGTGCTGTACGCCGGACGCAGCAATTGGGAAATCGTCGACGTGCGTAGCAACGTGCCGTGGTTGGTCCCGAGCAAAAAACTGGTCAGCCGAGGCGCCGGACGGACCGACTATGAATTGACCGTCGCAATCCGCGAAGATGCCCCCACGGGCCCCTTCCAAAACGAAATCATCGTGATCACCAACGACACGAAACGACCCGAAGTTCCCTTCCCCGTCGCCGGAACGGTCGAAAGCCCGCTCAGCATCTCGCCCCAAGCGATCGCGTTTGGAAGCCTGAAACCCGGCCAAAAGATCGAAAAGCGATTGGTCATCAAAGGCGCCACCCCGTTCACGATCGAATCGATCACCTGTGAAGGCTGGGATGTGACGTTCCCCAAGGTTGCCGTCGCCAAGACCATCCATATCGTCCCGGCGACCTTCGTGCCGACCGACGCCGAAGGCCCACAAAAGGTCACCGTCTTGATCACCACCGCCGGTGAAGAATCGGTCACCGCCAAAGCGATCCTGACCGCCGATATCCGCGACGAGTGATCGCCGGCTCGACGAGGTTGCCTTTCCAACCCGAGCCCAACATCGAATCAGCCCACCGATGGCAAAGCGTACCCACGGATATAAATCGGTTTGGGATCCGTGGGTACGCTTTGCCATCGGTGGGTTTTTTTGTGCCAATTTCCCAGCCGTCATCCATTCAACTGGCGCCCTGTTTCGATCCCATGCCTCAAAGCCGCCTACAGTGCCCTCCGGTCTGTCTTCCACTCCTTCTGTTCTCGATCGGCTTGCTCTGTTGTTGCGTCGGCCGACACGCCTCGGCCGCACCGCCCAACATCGTCTTTGTCCTGTGCGACGACCATCGCTATGACTGCATCGGCGCCGCCGGACACCCGTTCATCGAAACGCCGCACATCGACGCGATCGCCGACTCCGGTGCGATGTTCACCAACGCCTACGTGACGACCTCGCTGTGCTCCCCCAGTCGCGCGTCGATTTTGACCGGACAATATGCGCACAATCATCGCGTCGTGGACAACTACCATCCGGTCGATGCCGATCTGGTGTTCTTTCCGCAACAACTGCAAACCGCCGGCTACCAAACCGCCTTCATCGGCAAATGGCACATGGGCGGTGACATCGACGACCCGCAGCGCGGCTTTGATCATTGGGTCGCATTCAAAGGACAAGGCACGTACTGGCCCGACGGTCACGGGACCACACGCGAAGTGCCCCAAACGACCTACGACGGTTTTAATGTCAATGGGAAACGAGTCGCCCAGAAAGGTTACATCACCGATGAACTGACCGATTATGCGATCGACTGGTTGGCGAATCGACAATCCGACAAACCGTTCTTTTTGTACGTCAGCCACAAAGGGGTTCATGCGGATTTCGTCCCCGCCGATCGTCACCGCGGTCGCTACGACGACCAACCGTTGCCGATCCAAATTCCCACGCCCGAACAGATGGACGCCGGAGACCTACCGATGTGGGTCCGCAACCAACGTAACAGTCGGCACGGCGTCGATTTCGGATACAACATGGCCGACTTTTCACCGACGGTTTATTACCGTCGCTACTGTGAATCGATCTTGGCCGTCGATGACAGCGTCGGTCGCTTAAATCAATACCTGCAACAATCCGGGCTCGCTGACAACACCGTGTTCGTCTACATGGGCGACAACGGGTTTCAATTCGGCGATCATGGTTTGATCGATAAACGCGTCGCCTATGAAGCGAGCGCCAAGGTGCCGTTGTTGATGAAGGCCCCGGGGCGAATCCCGGCCGGTCAAACCTACCACCACCTGATCGGCAACATCGACATCGCGCCGACGTTGTTGGAAGCCGCCGGCGCAGAATGCCCCGCGGCGGTCGACGGCATCAGCTTGTGGAAATCGATCTGCGGAACTTCGACCGACGAAGTGACGCGAAAACACTTGCTGTACGAATACTATTGGGAACGAAATTATCCCCACACACCGACGTTGCACGCGGTGATCGGCGGTCGTTGGAAATACATCCGTTGTCACGGACTTTGGGACCGCGACGAGTTCTATGACTTGCAAAACGATCCCGAAGAAATGAACAACCTGATCGATCATCCATCGATTCAAGCACGGATCAAAGCGATGAATCAGACGCTCTGGACGTTGCTGAAAGAATCCGGCGGCAACGACGTTCCGTTACTGGAAGACCGCGGTCCGAACTTTCCCTGGCGGCATCCCGATCACGCACCACAGGCCGAATTCCCGAAAGAGTATTTTCGCGAAAGCGAAAAAGGGTGAACCGTTGGTGTCTAGCCTTCAGGCGATCTCCCGTCGCGGCTACGCAGCGAGTGTGTGCGGCTAAAGCCTGGACACCAGCGCAGGGCTATCAACCCCCGTCCCCTTTAAACTCGCGCAGCCATTGGCGATCATCGGCGTGCAGACTTTTCAGGCTGACTTCGATTTGATCACCGTTTTGCTTCTGCAGGACGACTCGGTCTCGATGGGTCGCGATCCATTTGGCGATTGTCGCATGTTTGCCGTCCGCACTGCGCCAAGTCCGAAACCCGAGCGCATCGGCGGCGCCCGCATCGGGACCAATCGGCTGTGAAATCCCGGCCGCGGTAAAGGCGGCCCACAGGTGCGGCATGGGAGGAAGCCCCTGCGCATCGAGCCGGCGCATCGTGGCCAGTTGAGCCGATCGCAGCGCCGCCGCGGGGGGCTTGCCGCCGGACAGCTGGTCAAAGAAGTCCTTCATCAAGTCGGCCGTGATCTGGTCGGGGATGGACCACAGCGTCGCCACGACCGTTTTCGCGCCCGCAAGACGAAAGGCATGGCTCAACCCCGCCACACCCTCACCGCTGCTGGCGCTTCCGACGGCGGTTTGGCAGGCACTGAGGACAACCAGTTCGGTCCCTCGAAAATCGCAATCCAAGATTTCCAATCCCGTCAGAATGCCATCGCCCTGGCCACCGAAGGCCGAGTTTGCGTTAGCAAACGCCAATCCGCAGGTCGCCATCGGGTGTTGTTCGTGTCGATACTCCGAAAACCCGTGCGTGCTGAACACGGCGATCCGAGGCCGATTGGCGGTTTTCACGACGTCCTCTTGGGCATTGGCGCCGAGGGCGATTCGTGGGGCAGAGCCTGTCAGGGTTCGCAAATAAGGCGATACCGCCTGTGCTTCCTTGGCCGTTCCCGGTAACGGTGAAAAGGGGACGCTGGCCGGCTGGCCGTTCGCATCGTTTCCGTAGTCGGGATTGGCAACCATCAACGGTGCGGACACCGGCTGGACCGTTTTGATCGCCAACAGATCGCGACCGCTGAGCAGGTATTGGATTTCGTGGTCTTCGATGACCCGTTTCCCGTCGGGTTTGGTCAATGCCGCAAACGGGATTCGCCACAATTGATGATCGGGCGAGACGAGCCACTTGGGGGTGGTCATCACTTGGTCGGGCAGCGAATGCAGGACCAGTGTCGAGATGACGTCGAGGTGTTGGTTGATCGCTGCAATAAAGTCATTGGGAATCATCTGCCCGCCCAAGCTGGCATGAAATTGGATCAGCGGTCGCGACAATTGATTCCAGTCATCGCAGACCACTTCCAATTGAATCTCCCCGCGGCCGACCGGCGGGATGACCCAGACCAGGGCCTGCAACCCACGATGCGTCGGCGCGATCGAGATCAGTTCGCGGGTGATCGAACTGTCCAGTTTGGTGCGCACGCCGGCGACCGCGCATTCCAACAGCACCGCGTCGCCGGGAATGCGTTGCCGAACACTCGACAGGTCGCTCCATGGGGATTGCCGAAGCTCTGTCCAACCGGTCGAACCCAGTTGCCATGACAGTTCTGATTCGCGAGTGCGGAGCGCGTCGAGCCGGTCGTGTCGCTCCGCCGCGGCGCCCGTGGGTTTGAGTCCGTTGGTAGGATTCTGAAGAGCGGACAAGGTCAGCGATGAGATTTGTTCGCGGACTTCGGCAAGTTGCTCCGCAATCTTCCGGACTTGGGGATCTTGCGTCGATGCGGTCATGCGATGGCGTTCGGCCAGGGCGCGCGTTGATGCGCCTTTGGCGTTCAAGACCCAACCGGCAGACAATTCGGCGGCGCGGGGGACCGATTTCAATCGCACCGCCATTTCCAAGGCATCGTGAAACGCGGGTTGGAACCGCTGCCGCAAAAACTCCGCCTGCTCGGTCTCTGACAACAGTGGCAACGTCCGAGCGACGTAATCGCGAAAAGCCCGCTGGCTTTCATCCATTCCGGACAGCGCGAGCTCGAATTTTTCCAATCGTTCGAACAGTAGCGCCAGTTGCGCCGCTGCGTGAGCGGTGTCGGGATGATTCGGGCCCAGTAATTGCTTGGACTGCTTGTAGTGTTCGACCAAGGCCGGTTGGAGCACCTCCCACCGGTCCGTCTCGCGCACGTCAGCGAGCAATTCGGTCAACAGATCGCGTGTTTGACGACTGAGCGCTCCGTGCGCCTCGTCGGCCCGTTCCCACGCTTGCACGCGCCACTTGAGTGCGGCTCGGACATCTTCGGCCTTGGCTACGAAATTGGCCATCTGTCGATATTCGTCCCAGTCGACCGCCTTTTCCTGGGTGCGTTGGTGATCCAGGTAGCGTTGGTACGTCGCCACGGCGTTGTCGTGTTGCCCCAGCGCGTGTTGTGTCTCGGCAATTTGCCGCAACAAATACGTCCAACCGTCACCGAATCGCCCGTCCGATTCAGCCATCTGAATCGCCCGCTGAAGCAGTTCCAATCCACGCTGGTGGTTTCCTAAAACGTGTCGATAGGCCTGACCGCAGTTTCGGATCAGGTTTTGGTGTCGGATCGGGGCGCGTTGCAGGCGCCGGTCCCCGGCCGCCAACAGGTCCTGGATGGCTTTCTCCGCTTCGGCGACTTTGCCTTGTTCCTTCAGTTCACGAACCTTGGATTCGATGCCGCGGATCTCTTCAAGAAACGCCTCCTCGCGCGTCTTGGGCTTGGCGGCGACTTTCGGCGTCAGCGGTATGTGACGATGCTTCAGCGCGGGATCAAATTCCGTCGCCAACGAATCCATCGACCGATCCAATTTCCAAACCTGTGACAGTCGACCGTACTCCAGACGAAGGATCAGGTACTGGCGATCCGCTGAGAGCGCAAGGCCATCGGTGAAGAAATACGGATTGCGACTGATTATTGCGTTGACTTCGGGGGCGAACGGGAGATAACGAATTCGATCGGGTGATGCGAGTGCGCGAATCTGGACCGCATCGATCGCAGTCCCTTCGTCGCTGCTACCATCGCAGCTGAACAGGCGATCGGCTTTGGAATCGAAAACCGGCCAAGAGTGGTACGGCAGGTGCAAAAGTCGCCGCCCCGACCGTGCGTCAAAGCTTGCCACGCCGCGCTCCATCACCGTCTTTTGAAATTGGCCAATGATCTGCGTCCCTTCCGCAGCGATTGACAGGTGTTGCAACGAGTGCTCCAAGGGAATCGCCCTGGACGTCTTGGACGACAAATCCCACTGACGGGTCAGTTTTTGGCAACTTGACAAAATCGTCGTTCCGCGATCGTCAAAGTCACAGCTGGCGATGGATGTCGGATGCGGGGGCAGATCGGCGATCCGACTGCCATCGGTCAGGTCCCACAGCGAAATGTCGCGATCGTCGCAGAGTGCGAGAACCGGTTCGGCCGGAGAAATCACCGGGAAACTTCGAGTGCTGTTGACCGGCAACGTGCGAACGAGGACACCGTTCTCCAAATCAAACTGTCGCGCCGAACGTTGATCACAAACCACCAGGTAGCGGCCGTCGGCTGAACAGGCGGTCGTCCGGACGACCAGCGGTCCATCGAAGGCAAAGCGATTGATTTCTTGGCCCGATTTCAGATCGATCAACACGATCGCTTTGGTTTTTGAGGGCAACCGATTTTGTGGAGAGGCGGGATCGAAGACGCAGGCAACCATTCGATCACGCCCAGCGACATGGATGCCGACCGGGCCGTCTTGGGGCGTCATTGCCAGCGTGGGACGCTCGGCAGTGAGCGCAAAACGATCGTTGGCGTCAGCGGCAAATCCGATGCCCGTGACGAAGGCGATCGAAAGAATGAATGCGACGAGCCGAAGGGCCATGGTTGTCCTCAAAGAGCGTTTTGGTTTTACCGCGATCCTCTTGCTTGCGGCACTACCACAGACGCGGCAAGAGCCCAGATGGTTCCGCCGATTGTGTCGCCGGCAGGATGCAGATGTTGTCACCGGTCGACTGGGACACTTAGTCGCTCAAATCCAGGCGGAATGGGTGGGCGGGATCTCCCAGAAGGACGGCGCCGCATGTACCAGTGATGCCACAGCATGTCGATCGGCTCGCGCGTGCCCCGCGCCTTCGAATTAAGAACGAACCCTCCCTGGCGAGTTCGTAGTGAGAGTCTGTTGCCGCTTTTCTTCTCGTCAGCCCGATTGCTTGACACGCTCACCTGACCGCGTTACCATCTATCTAGTACACCAGGTGGCCGGAGATGTGGGAAGCGATGCTATTCACGATTGACCCTTCAAACGGCGTTGCGATCTATTTGCAAATCGTGCGTCAAATCAAATTTGCCATCGCTGAGCGGACGTTGCGGCCCGGTCAGCTTATTCCCAGCGTTCGAGCGCTCAGCCAGCAGATGACGGTCAATCCAAACACCGTCACGCGGGCGTTACAGGATCTGCAAGCCGAAGGCATCGTTGAAACACTGCGCGGGAAGGGAATGGTCGTCTGTGACGGAGCGACCGCGACTTGCCGAATTCAACGCCAAGAAATCATTGCGGATCGTATTACCGGCGTCTTAACCGAAGCGCTCAGCGCTGGGCTGTCGGGGAAAGAAGTCCAGCAGATCGTTACACGCAAACTGAAGGCCTTGGAGGGAAAGGTGGCTCAGATCGGGTCACCGGTTCCCGACTGAATTTTAAATTTCCTATCAGGTTTGCAGACTCCATCACCGCCCCCGCACATCTTTCACGCGGCATTCCATTCATGAATCACATTATTCAGACATCCGATTTGACGATGCGTTTTCGGGGCTGCGATGCGTTACGCGGTGTCACGCTGCACGTCGACGAAGGGACGGTTTTTGCCTTGCTCGGCGAAAACGGTGCCGGCAAAACGACGCTCATCCGCATCTTGACGGGATTTCAAATGCCGACATCGGGAACCTGCCGGATCATGAATCTGGATCCTGCAAAGGACGCTTTGGAAATCCGACGCCGAGCGGGTTATGTCTCCGACGCGCCGGCGCTGTATGACTGGATGGGGGTCGGTGAGATCGGATGGTTTGCAGCCACACTCTACGACCAACATTTTTTGCCGCGTTATCAGGAATCCATTCGGCGTTATGAGATTCCAGAAGACCGTAAAATTCGTCATTTGAGCAAAGGCCAGCGTGCGAAAGTTGCGCTGTCTCTTTCGCTCGCTCATGACCCTGAATTGCTCATTCTGGACGAACCGACGTCGGGGCTCGATCCGAAGGTCCGCCGTGATTTCTTGGAAAGCATGATCGATCGCGCTGCGTCCGGACGAACGGTCTTTCTCTCCAGCCATCAGATGGCTGAAGTTGAACGGGTGGCGGACGTCGTCGCAATCCTCCACGACGGCATCGTGCGAGTTTGCGAACCGTTGGACACGCTGAAGGATTCGGTCACCGAGGTGGCCGTCAGTTTCGAAGATCCGCTTGTTGCACTGCCGACACTTCCCGCGCCGGCCGAGGTGCTCGGCGAACAGAGCTATGGTCGGCAACGCAGCATGGTGATTCGTCACTATGACTCCGGGATGCACGACTTGCTGGCAAGCCGGGTGGGCGTGACCGGTGTTAGCGAACGAGCATTGTCGCTCGAGGAGATCTTCATTGCCTTTACCGGCAAGTCGCCATCGCGGGAATCAATCGATCGTGCCGAAGTCGCGGTGGAGATCGAAGGAGGGGGGGTATGACCGGAGCACTGATCAATAGCCGTGGCTTGATTTGGAAAGAAGTTCGTCAGCTCTTTCCATTGGCTGTGGCTTTGTTTGCCGCCGGGCTGGTATTGATGCTCGTCGCGCAAATGTCACCGGACAACATCTACGCAATGCGTCAATCTGGCCGCTACATTCCGCTGGCGTTGCCAGGATTGTTTGCCGTCGGTGTGGCTGCCATGACGGTTGGTCAAGAGCGTGAGCAAAAGACAATCCTTTGGCTCACATCGATGCCGATCTCACCGGGACGCCTGATCCGAATCAAGCTGATCGTTAGCACGTTTGCACTCGGCGTGATGTGGATCGGTTGCTGGGCACTGATCAAACTGGAAATGATGGTCGGTGCGTTTCCGGGCGGGTTCAAGTTTCCGCTGTTGCCAAGTTTGAGTCATGAGGCCTCGATCACACAACAGGTTGCGTTCCTGTCCTGGCATCTGCACACCTTCTACATCTTGGTTTGTGGATTTTATACCAGCTGGCGAATCAAGAACTCGTTCGCAAGTCTGATCGCCATTGTTCCGTTGGCGTTTGCACCATTTGCAGTCATACACCTTGGCGAGTACATCCGCCGGGAACACGTTGGAACGGCCTTCTTGGATCCGGTGACTTCGGATCTAGCGGCACTTGCGGTAACGCTGATCGCATCCGTCATTGTCGGTGCACTCGGATGGCGGGCGGCGATGCGTGTCCTGTCGCCGGCGAGCGCGGAGAAGGAATCCAAGGATGCAAATCGATTTTCACCCTACGCCGTGTTCGGCCCATCGTTCGGCACATCCGGTGAGACATCGCGGCGCGTCCCTGACCAACCCTTTCGGTCAACCTCGTTGGCGATATTCAGACAATCGTTCGGTAGCAATCGACTTGCGCTTGGGGGAATTTTATTTGTCATTTTTGCGGGCGTGATTGGCTCCACCGCCGGCGGTCTGCCGTATGTCGGGAGCTCGCGCAACGGCGGTACATTGCTTATCATCAGCGGCCTGTTAGGCGTCTGTTGCTTGGGCGTGTTCGCGTTTACCGGTGATGGCAAAGCTGAGCGTCTACGCTTTTTTTCCGATCGTGGTGCGTCACCGGCGAAACTCTGGCTCGGACGGCACCTCTTGGCGGTGGCTGTATTGGGGTTCGCATCGTTGCTCTACCTTCTGGTCGGTGTGATCTCAATATCGGTGGACAGCGAAGACAGGCACTACCTGTATATTCCGCCGTTGACGGTCGTCATCCTCTTGGCGGTGTACTGCTACAGCATTTCACAATGGATCGGCCAAAACTTTCGGGCGTTGTCCATTTCGTTGCTTTTAGCGCCCGCGGCAACCGCCGCTTCTCTTTTTTTAGCCGGCGCGGTGATTTCGATAGGCGGGACGACCAGGATCGGCGCACCGATCACCATCGCACTGGCAGTGGTTTGGTATTTTGTCCCGCTTCTCGCGACTTTGCTTTCGATGCGAGCGTATGCCGATGGGGTGCGGGGACGCAAACTAATCGCAAAGTCTGTCCCTGCACTTATTTTGTTCGTCGCGATTCCATTGATTCCTTGCACGGTGGAGTATGTCAGCTATCCAATCATCACCAGCACGCAAAGAACTTCGCTGGCGCAACAGGCGACGAAAGCCAACGCCTCAGTGAGAATGCCAATCGATAAAGTCTCATTCCAGACACCGGTTGGCAGACACCTTCCAGTCGTGAATCGCACGGGCGATTACACGTCCGAGGTCGCCTATGATGATAGGGACTTCTCCGCCGCCCATTTGGCAAATGTCTATGTGGATGACGCTCAGAAGCGAGGTGTCATGTGTGAAGCGACGACATTCGATGGAATCCTATCGCTCGCATCATTTGCAAGGGTTCGGTTCTTTCAGTCACCCGACGACCAGGCTGCGTTGGCTGAGCTAAATGAATGGATGGATACCATGACGAAACTGGCACGGAGACTGCGACGAAGCCCGCGGGTGATTGATCAAGATCACGCCGATGCGATCGTGTTTTGGCTCGCAGACACGCTTGCCAGCCCCCAATGCCAAATGCACTTGGACCGGCCCGCTGTGCAAGCAGCACAGGAGCTAATCGCCGACAGACAGGGATGGTCGGACGCTCGCCGCCGGGCCGTCTTGGTTTCTTGGTACAACTGGAATGAAGATCGTCAAAGCGGCGCACCTGCAGATCGGTTTGGCGGATACTCGATTGACGTCTGGATTAGAACTCACCGCGGCATGTTGGGTCAGTGGCTCTTTCGAAACCACACGATCGACTCGATCGCGTTCCATTTGCTTGATCTGTTGGACGCGGAAGAACAGGGGCAGTCGTCGATAGAGCAACGGAAAACGCTGGATGAATTGATCAGCGGGACATACCAAGTGTTTGGACAGGGCCCGTACAGCGATCGAGCGCGTCGCAAGGGTGCCTCACAGGCTGCTTTGTTGAATACCGAAATTCGATCCAGATATCCCGGTGCCCAATGGTTCGCTGCTTGGGAAAAGGAGTTGGCGCAGAATGCAATCACAGATTGAAACCGCATCGCGAAAACGGACGACGCCGCTGGAACGCAGATGGTTGACTGGATTGATTGCGCCTCCGCTGTTGGTGGCCGCCGCCGTTGTTCTGACCGTCGCTTTGGTCGTCAAGATGGCTTGGGACCATCAACACAATGCAACCGGATCAGCCGATGGATCTGCGGTCGTCGACCAAGCGACCGTTTACGACGCCGATACATCGACCGACAACTCGGCACGGTGGGAAACGTTAGCGTTTGCGGTGCAAGGCCTCGAAATTCGCTTCGATGGGTTGCTGGAAACCACCGATCAAGCTGGTGCATGGCAGATCGGTCCCGATGTATTGCAACGGTTCTCGGATGAAGCACAGCCACTGATCGATGAAATGAAACAGTTGCTTGCCGATGAAACGCCGGTTTGGAATCCCTATGTCGTTGGCCGAATGTGGGACATTGACATTCGGGGTTCGCTGCCCTTCATGCATCTGTTGGAAATTGAGTTTCATGCTGCAGTCGTCGAAAAGGATGCTGATCGAGCGCTCGAAACATTGCAACTGTTGGTCGACATCGCGCCCGTGATGGACTATTCCGCGGCGTTTCGTTTCTATTTGTGGCATGCACCGGCAAGTAGCACGCATCAACGTTTGATCGCTGAATCACTCGTTGTTGGCTTTTGGGACCAGCCCAACCAACTGACGAGACTTCAAGATCAATTGTCTGCATTTCAACAACTTAGCGCCGACCGGGCAGGATTGTACGAACCGTGGGATCCTCCCTTTGCCATCGACTTGCATGTTGCCAAGTGGAACTACCAATACGAAAACGAATTGCAAAACAGATCGCTGGTCGCGAAGCTCGCGGGAGTGCTGGTTGGTAGTGGAACTGCCCAGCAATTGAGTTCTCATCAAATGTCAACCGAAGACGCAATCGATTCGGTGGAAACGGGATTGAGGCTGACGCGAACGGCGATCGCCGTCAAACAATATCGACTGCAGGAAAAACGCTGGCCGTCGGACTTGGCGCTGCTGGAGAAGTTCGGGCTCGGTCGCGATGATTACATGGCTGATCCGGACACTGAATTCGGCTACGAAGTAGGTACCGACGCGATCGCCAAAATTTGGATTCCGAAGGATGCACAGGGCAATCCGCAATCTCTGCCCGAGGCGATACCCACTCGAGTGAAGCATTTCGACCATTCCATGAGACACATCTATCACTACCGCACGATAGCGGTTCGTGCATCCCGTGCCGTGGCGGGTGAGATGCAGTAGATGCATCGCAGCAGTCTATCGGTCGCAAGCCAGCGTGATGCGAATTTCGTCGTAGCTGACTTCGCCGTTGAAGTGATCGAAGATCGGTTTCAGTTTTCCGTCACCGGCCAGATGTTTATTGGCCAAGACGCGTTGAGCCGTTTCGGGTTTCACCCAGGGTGTCGGGTCGTTGATGCCGTTGTGGCGGATGTAATCGGTCAGATACCGCGTCACCGTGCTTTCGGCGCGAGACATCTTGCGGGCGACCGCTTCGATCGAATCGCCCGATTGGAAGTATTCAAAAGCGGCCAACGAACTGATCGCGGGCACGAAGGTCTCGTTTCCGCCGGCGGACTTCTTGCCGCGGCCGGTCGCCGTCAACTTGGGCGTGCCTTTGCCGCGGAGCAGGCGCCGACCTGCTTCGGTCGCCGCCAATGTGTGGTAGGGGCCGCTGCGGGACAGGTATTTCTGGCTGATCAGCTGTTGGATCCAGACCTTGACGGCCATCGGGCCGTGCTCGCCGAGTTCGCCAAAGCTTTTCAGCCGCTCGTGATGGAATTGAAGGACACGTTTGTCAGATTTTCCCGTCAGCACCCGCGCGGCGTGTCCGGCGTTGTGCTTTTGTTTCAAATCTCGAACACAGCCGACAATGGTGCGTGCAATTTCACGGGATCGTTCGTGCAGTTCCAACTCGCCCAGGCAGACATCGCAGGCACCGCAGCGCATCACGCCGTAGTCCTGACCGAAGTACTCGACGATCGCTTTGTGCCGGCAGGTCACATCATTGCAAAGTTCAAACATGGCCTGCAACGAATCCCGGGCGACTTGGCTGGCATCGCCGTGCATCACGTCGTTCCAGACCAGGAAGTCCCGCGGGCTGTGCAGCAAAACGCACTCCGAATCCAGCCCGTCGCGTCCGGCCCGACCGCTTTCTTGTTGGTAGTGTTCGACGGACTTGGGCATCCCGGTGTGGATCACGAAGCGGATGTCGGGCTTGTCGATCCCCATGCCGAACGCGATGGTCGCGACCATGATGTCGCAACGATCCTGCATGAAACGGTCTTGGTTCGATTTCCGCTGCGGACCGGTCATGCCGGCGTGGTACGGTTTGGCGTTGAACCCCAGCGTCCGCAACGCCTGGGTCGTCGTGTCGACTTCACGGCGGCTGAGGCAATAAATGATGCCCGACTGCCCCGGATGACGATGGACGACGTCCATGATCTGCTGCATCTTTTGCCCGGCGCGGGGCATCCGGTAGGTCAAATTGGGGCGATCAAAATTGCCGACCAAATGGCACGGGTTGGCAAGCCCCAATTGGCAGGCGATGTCGCTGCGAACCGCCTGTGACGCGGTGGCGGTGAAGGCGTGGACCGAGGCGTCGGGAAACAGCCGCTTCAGCGTTTTCAACTCCTGGTACTCGGGACGAAAATCGTGCCCCCATTGGCTGACGCAGTGGGCTTCATCGATCGCAAAGTAACGCACACATTGCTGTTGTCGCAAGAAACCGAGCGTCTTTGGGGACAGCAATCGCTCGGGGGCCAAGTACAGCAATCGCAGCTGGCCGCGACGAATTCGATCGGCGACCTGCCGCTTCTCCGACTCCGTTTGCAAACTGTTGACCAGCGCCGCGGGAACACCCTTCTTCTTCAGTGCGTTGACCTGGTCCTGCATCAACGAGATCAACGGGGACACGACGACCGCCAAGTTGCCGGATTCCGACTCGCCGCGACCAGCCCCTTCACGATCACGAGCCCCTTCACGATCACGGTGCCCCTTGCACAAGGCCGGGACTTGGAAACAAATCGACTTGCCGGCACCGGTGGGCAACACCGTCAAGCTGTCGCGACCATCCAGAATGGTCCGAATCGATTGTTCCTGAAGCGGGCGAAAAGAGTCGTAGCCCCAAAACTGATTCAACACGCGCCGTACATCTTCCATCGGTCTCTCCCAAGTCTACTTGTGTGCAAATGACAAAAGTGATCGGGTAGTCCGATGCCTCGGCGAGGACTTCAGATAGGTGATTCCAGAGAATCGACCCGCCGAGCGGCGATCAGTTCGCTGGGGGCATCATACCGCTCCGTCGAATCGAGTCAAGCATTTCGCTGGCTCCTTCGACGACCGCCCTTCGGAGCGGTCGCCTCAGCACGCCCCGCGTGCCGCCACGTACGACGGCCCTTCCGGGCGATTCCCCTCTCGCTGCTTTCGCGGCGAGAGGGGAATCGCCTAAAGGCTAAACACCAGCGCGAGTGAAATCGCCTCAACGCGAGACACCAGCGCGATCTGGAATTCGTCTCAACACCCCATCGGACGCAACCGATTGCTCGAAATGACGGCAGTTCTTTTGCTTGCCGATGACCGGTTTCGCGTTTGGGATGGTATCCTGTGTGATGTGCGGACAGACGCCGAGGAAGCGGATTCATCTGTCAGCACCCTTCTCGAAACGACAACGATCCCCCACAGCGCTAACGAAGGCGAAACCATGGGCCAGGCTATTCAAGAATTCACCGATCTGCTGCTTCGTAAAGGCATCATCAGCTTGGACCAGCTTTCCGAAGCGGAACAGGTCGCCCGCGACACCTCCACCGACGTCGGCGACATCCTGATCCAAATGGAGTATGCGACGCCCGAAGAGGTCGCTCGGGCGATGGCCAAGTTCCACAAGATCCCCTACGTCGACCTGCGGGAAGCACGGATCGCCGACGAGGTGATCGAATTGGTGCCCGAGTCGGTCGCGCGGGAAAACATGGTGCTGCCCTACAGCGTCGAAGACGGTGCGCTGCGGATCCTGATCGCCGACCCCTTCGATCTGGAAACGATCGAAAAACTTCGCTTCATCCTGAACCGAAAGATCGAAACCGCACTCGCCCCGAAAGAGTCAATCCAGGGGGCCATCAACCAGTACTACGGGCAGGTCGAAGGGGAATCGGCTGACTCGATGCTGCAAGAGTTCACCGACACCGCGATCGACTTTACCGAAACCGAATCCGGAGACAGCGCCGAGACCGCCGAGGACGCCGACGACAGCAGCGCGCCGGTGATCAAACTGGTCAACCTGATGATCCAGGAAGCCGTCCAGCTGCGGGCCAGCGACATCCACGTCGAACCCTTCGAAGAACGCGTCCGGATCCGTTATCGAATTGATGGCGTTTGCGTCGAACGCGAAAGCGCCCCGCGGCGGATGCTTTCGGCCCTGATCGCCCGGATCAAGATTCTGTCCAAAATCGACATCTCGGAAAAACGACGCCCGACCGACGGCCGAATCAAGATCACGGTGGGGGACAAACAGCTCGATTTGCGGGTCAGCATCATCCCCACCAACCACGGCCAGTCCTGTGTGATGCGGCTGTTGGACAAGGACAACATCAAAGTCGGCGTGCGGCAGCTGGGGCTGAACCAACGCGACTACCGAAACTTCAACACCCTGATCCGGCGGCCCAACGGAATCATCCTGGTCACCGGCCCGACGGGGTCGGGAAAGACCACCACGCTGTACGCGGCACTGAACGCGCTGAACCGACCCGACCGCAAGGTGATCACGGCCGAGGACCCGGTGGAGTACTACCTGCCGGGGATCAACCAGGTCGAAGTCCGGCACGCGATCGGGCTGGACTTCGCCCGCATCATCCGCTCGATGCTGCGTCAGGCACCCAACATCATCCTGGTCGGGGAAATGCGTGACCACGAGACCGCATCGATGGGAATCCAGGCTTCACTTACTGGACACCTGGTTTTTAGTACTCTGCACACGAACGATGCGCCCAGTTCTATTAGCCGAATGGTGGACATCGGTGTACCCGGCTACATGGTGGCAAGTTCGGTCATCGCGATCCTCGCCCAGCGGCTGGTACGGACCATTTGCCCGCGCTGCAAGGTCCGCTACCAGCCCACCGATGCCGTCATCGCCGACTCCATGCTGCCGCCCGAGATGGTCGCCCAAGCGGAGTTCTCGCGGGGTAAGGGCTGCCCCTACTGTGGACGAACCGGTTACCGCGGCCGGATCGGGATCTATGAACTGATGGTCATCAACGGCAAACTGCGTGAGATGATGTTCCGCGGCGCGGACACCAAGGAACTCCGCATCGAAGCCATAAATAGCGGCATGTCAACACTTTACGCCGACGGCATGCTGAAGGTGATCCGCGGCATCACGACCTTCGAAGAGGTCTATCGGGTGGCCAAAAAGACCGAGCAGGAACCGCTCGCGCTCAGCCACTTGGTCGGCGACCTGGACTCGCTGTAATCCCCCGAAAACGGCGCCAGCGGAGGACGAAAGCCGCCCCCGGGCGGCGGTCGATTTTGCTTGCAACCTGGGCCCGCGCCGGCCACTCGATGCTACCACGTTGGTTGTCAGCGGCGCCGGGACGTTCGCCGCGCCCTGCCATTGCAAAACCACAGTGGCCGCCAATCCGCCCGTTCGGTTCTTCCGGGGGGGCATTGGCAAAAAGTTTCGCGTCGATGGCGAAGTTTTTTGAAGTTTCCCTCGCAAGCGGACATAATGCCCGCATTCCGGGGAAAACTTGTTCTGCTTCTCGCCATCTGAATTCCCTTTCCCCGGCTGGGCCGGAATGCACACCACCCGCGTCGACGTCCGCGAGCGTGCAGCCACCGCCCACGAGAAAATGACTGTTCTCACTTTGAGGTAAACCATCGATGGCAACCGTCCTGATCGACAAACTGCTGCACGCCGCCATCAAGCAAGGCGTCAGCGACATTCACATCGTCGTCGGCCAGCCACCGGTGTTTCGTTTGCACGGGCGGATGCGGAAGTTGGAGACCAAGACGCTTGAGGGCGAGGACGCGGTCGCGTTGATGAAGTCGATCACTCCGGAACGCTGTCAACGCGAACTGCAGGAATCGGGCAGCACCGACTTCGGTTTCGCGTTCGGCGAAATGGCCCGTTTTCGGGTCTCGGTGTTCAAGCAACGCGGCTTCATTTCGATGGTGTTGCGTCAGATCCCCAACGACAAATTGACCCCGGAGCAGCTCGGGTTGCCCGAGGCGGTCGTCAAATTGGTGCACCGGCCCCGGGGGTTGTTCCTGGTCACCGGGCCGACCGGGTCGGGTAAGTCGACGACGCTGGCCAGTCTGATCAATCTGCTGAACGAGACGGTCGACCACCACATCATCACGATCGAGGACCCGATCGAGTTTTATCACGACCACAAGATGAGCACGATCAACCAACGCGAAGTTGGGGTGGACGTGCCGAGTTTTTCCGAAGCGATTCGCCGCGCGTTGCGGCAAGACCCCGACGTGATTCTGGTCGGCGAGCTGCGTGACCTGGAAACGATCGAAGCAGCGATCAGTGCGGCCGAAACCGGCCACGTCGTGTTCGGCACGTTGCACACCAACAGCGCCCAGGGCACGGTCAACCGAATCATCGACGCCTTCCCCGGCAACTTGCAGGACCAGATCCGAACCCAGTTGGCCAGCACGCTGATCGGCGTCGTCGCCCAGACGTTGTTGCCCAAGATCGGCGGCGGCCGCTGTGCGGCGTACGAGGTGTTGGTCGTCACGCCGGGGGTTTCCAACCTGATTCGCGAAAACAAGACCTTCCGAATCAGCAGTGCGATGCAGACCGGTGCCAAGTTCGGGATGCAGCTGATGGACGACGCCCTGTTCAACCACTGGAAAAACGAAACCGTGACCGTCGAAGACGCGTTGGCCAAGGCCCATCGCCCGGACGACCTGGCCAAACGCATCGTCCAGGCCCGTCGCGGGTTGGACGATTCGCCCGTCCCGATCGGCGACGAAGACTAAGCAGCGACGAAGACGTCCCCCTAATCAAAACAAACCATTCCATCCATTCGTTTCGCAGCTCGATGCCCCGCGTCGACGCTCCGGACACGATTCCTCCTTTTCTGTTGAAGCAAAACACCGATGGCACAACGTCGCATTGGACAGATCCTGGTCGACCTCGGTTTCCTGACCGACGAACAACGCGACATCGTGCTGGAGGAACAGGAACAACAGCCCGGTGCGCTGTTCGGAAAAGTCGCCGAGGACATGCAGTTGATCACCGAAGATCAGCTGATCCAGGGCTTGGCCGAACAGATGTCGATGCAGACGATCTCGCTGGAAGACATCCAGTTGCAGCCCGAGCTGGTCGAGAAGCTGACCGAGACGATGGCCCAGCTGTACCGCGTGGTGCCGATCCGGTTCGAAGGCAATCAACTGACCGTGGCGACCTGTGACCCGCAAAACTTGAGCGTCCAAGACGAATTGCGGACGTTCCTGGGGTATGACATCGAAGTCCTGGTGGCGACCGAGCGGGACATCAACGCCACGATCGGCCGCTACTATGACAGCGAAGCCGAGAGCGTCGAAAAGCTGGTCGCCGAGCTGGCCGAGGACGAAGAGCTGAAAGCGGCCGTCTCGGCGCTGGAGAGCGAGAAATTCAACATCACCGATGCCGAGGCGTTGGCCGATTCGGCGCCGGTGCGAAAACTGTTGAACATGGTGTTGCTGTTGGCGATCAAGGACCACGCCAGCGACATCCACTTGGAACCCTTCGAAGACGAGTTCCGGATCCGGATCAAGGCCGAAGGTGTGTTGTATGAAATGGTCCCGCCGCCGCGTCACTTGGCGTTTGCGATCACGACCCGGATCAAGGTGATGGCCGATTTGGACATCGCCGAACGCCGGCTGCCGCAAGACGGTCGGATCGAGTTGATGGTCGGTGGCCACCCGGTCGACCTCCGCGTCAGCGTGCTGCCGACGATTTTTGGCGAAAGCGTCGTGATGCGGGTGTTGGACCGATCGGTCGTGAACCTGTCGCTGGAAAACGTCGGCATGGACGAAGCGATGATGAAAAAGTTTCGCCACGCGATCGATCGCCCCAACGGCATCATCCTGGTGACCGGTCCGACCGGCAGCGGCAAAACGACGACGTTGTATTCGACGTTGTCGGAAATGAACGACATCAAAGACAAATTGATCACGACCGAAGACCCGGTCGAATACGACATCGACGGCATCATCCAGATCCCGATCGATCACGACGCCGGCGTCACCTTTGCCAGCTGTTTGCGGGCGATCCTGCGTCAGGACCCCGACATCATCCTGGTCGGCGAGATCCGCGACTTGGAGACGGCTGAAATCGCCATCCAGGCCGCCCTGACCGGGCACTTGGTGTTCAGCACGCTGCACACCAACAGCGCCCCGGCGACCGTCACGCGTCTGAAAGACATGGGCATCCCGGCGTTCATGACCTGTGCGACCGTCGAAGCGATTTTGGCCCAGCGGCTGGTCCGTCGCATTTGCCCCAAGTGCCGCGAAGAAACCAAAACCAACACCGAGCTGCTGTTCCAATTGGGGCTGAAACCCGAAGACGTCGCGGGCAAGAAATTCTTCCGCGGTACCGGATGCGACCAGTGCAACAACACCGGCTACAAGGGCCGGATCGCGTTGTTCGAATTGATGATTTTGAACGACAAGATTCGCGAGATGGTGATGGGCAACGCGTCGACCGACGAGCTTCGCGACGAAGCGGCCAAGGACGGCATGACCACGCTGCGGGAAGCCGGGATGGCGATGGCGTTTGACGGGATCACGACGCTGGACGAAGTCGTCCGCGAGACGGTTTCCGAATAAAACGATCACACACTTTTTCAACAACACGTTTTTGTAAGACAGCCGGCAGCGAGTGCCGCGGCGCAGTACGCGACCGCGGGGCGTGCCGGCCCACCGCCGAGGGCGACCGAGAATGCCTACCTATCAATTCGAAGCGATGGACGCGGCCGGACAAGAGATCCGGGATGAGATCGATGCCGCGAGCGAAGAAGAGGCGCAAACCACCATACGCCAGATGGGGTACTTCGTCACGAAGATCTCCGTCAAGAAGCAAGCCGCCGCGGCCGCTGCGAAAAAGAAGGGCAAGCGGGGGTTCGCGATCGGCGGTGCAAAGACCAAACACATCTGTGCGTTCACCCGCCAGTTGTCGATCCTGCAGGACGCCGGGCTGCCGATTTTGCGTTCGTTGAAGATTCTCGAGAACAACCAAAAACCGGGCAAGTTGAAGTTCGCCCTGATGGACGTCTGTGAAGAAATCGAAGGCGGGGCGACGCTCAGCGAAGCGATGTCCAAGTCGCCCAAAATCTTCAGCCGGCTGTACGTTAACATGATCAAGGCCGGTGAGGCCGGCGGTGCACTGGAGACGATTTTGCAGCGTCTGGCCGACTTCCTGGAACGTGCCGAATCGCTGAAACGCAAGGTCAAGGGTGCGTTGATCTATCCGATCGTCGTGGCGATCGTCGCGATCCTGATTCTGACCGGGATCATGATCTTCATCGTGCCGACGTTTGAAGAGATGTTCGAAGAGTTCGAACTGAAACTGCCGGCGCCGACGTTGTTGTTGATCGCGATGAGCAACTATCTGGCCAGCTATTGGTGGTTGTTGATCGTGATGCCGATCATGTTCCTGTTGTTCATCAAATTGATGCGCAAGTTCCGTCACGGGCGGACGGGGTTTGACATGTTCATCATCAAGGTTCCGGTGTTCGGGGGCTTGTTGGAAAAGAACATTCTGGCCCGGACGACGCGGACGTTGGGGACGTTGGTCAGCAGCGGCGTGCCGATTCTGGAAGCGCTGGCGATCACCCGCGAGACCGCGGGCAACGCGGTGTTCGAAAAACTGTTCAGCAAAGTCAACGAGGCGGTGCGTGAGGGTGAAGTGATCAGCAAGCCGCTGCGTGAAGAGAGCCGGTTGGGGTTTCACCCGATGGCGGTGTTCTTCTTTGCGATCTTCGGATCCTTTCCGGGGTTGCTGTTGTTGTCGGTGGCGATCACCAGTCGCGGCACCAAGTTGGATGACGGCGTGATGGTCCAGACGCTGACCTTCATCGCGGCCTATGCGATCGGCGGCGGGGCCGTCGGTGCGGGCCTGTTCTATGCCTTGAAAATCAAAAACCGCGTCGTCAACGACCTGGTCGTCAACATGGTCGACGTCGGTGAAGAGACCGGCGAGCTGGACACGATGTTGTACAAGGTCGCCGACCAATATGACGAAGAAGTGCGGACGATGACCGACGGCCTGACGGCGTTGATCGAGCCGTTGATGATCGTGTTCCTAGGCGTCACGGTCGGCTTCATCGTGATCAGTTTGTTCATGCCGTTGATCAGTTTGATCACCAGCCTGTCCAGTTAACACACCCCCTGTGGGATAGGCTTCCAGCCTGTCGCCACAACCACACGTACGACGGGGCTCCTGTCCCGTCGCAAACCCGACCCGCCGCAGGAACCGCGCGCGAGTCGCCTTATCACCCAACAACGACCCCGCGGCCGCAAGCGTGCCGCGTCATCCATCGAGCGAAACCCTGCGATGAGCAAACGAATGACAAGTCAACAAAGCGACACGCGTCGAAGCGGATTCACGCTGGTCGAGTTACTGGTGGTGATCACCATCATCGCCGCCCTGGCCGGCTTGGCCATTCCCGCTGTCGGTGTCGTCATGAAGTCGGTCCGACGCTCCGCGATGAAGGCCGAACTGACGAACATTGAGGGCGGGATTGATTCGTATTACACGAAGTACAATGACTATCCGCCGGATTTCTCGGACTGGAACATCGTCAAAAGTCACTATTTGAAGATCTTTCCAGACATCGCGACCAGCGAGCTGAACTTGCTGTTTGCATTGTGCGACACCTTTCCGGACAACGACCCAAGCGCGACTCCGCCGACCAGCCCCGCCCCCGTTTACGATCCGTTCGTGATGGACCGCGCCGAGGCGTTGGTCTGGTCGCTGGGTGGTTTCAGCAGCGATCCGCAATATCCGTTCACCGGTGCCGGCGGCCCGCTTGAGTTGCCCCCGTCGATCAACATCAACGGGACGGCGACCGCTCCCAACCCCGCACTCGCCTCTCACTACCAGTACCGAGCGGTACGGAATGCGCCCATCATTGATTTTGAACCGGAGCGGCTGCTGTTAAGTTCCATCAAATCGGCGGCTGGCCCGTCGTACAATTCATCGACGGGAGTCTACGATCGCAACGTCAGCACTGACGAGCCGAGGAACGTGACCGGGTTGCCGGCTCTGTACCAGACACCTGATATCTTCCCGGCGTATGTGCTGCGTGATGGGCACAAACCGGCCGTTTACTTCGACGCTCGAACCTACGCGTGGAACAACGGCAACACCGCGGCGCCGATCGTCTTCAATGCGTACGTCTCGTACGAGAGCGATTCGAACACGTCCAGCTTGGATCCGGACAGCATCGACGGCATCCGCCCGGTCTACACGACTCAGCCCAACACGCCGCCCGCCGGTGGTTTTGCGGCAACCTACGGCGCCTCGGCCGCCTCCTACCAGTTCGCCAACCCGAGTTCCTTCCAAGTGCTCGGCCCCGGATTGGACGGGCGGTACGGCTACCTGCTGGACGGCAACGGCGGCGGGCCGTCCGATTCGGCGCCCGTTTTCTGGCGGACCGACGGAGTGCTCTTGGGCTTGGTGGTCGGTGGCGCGGCGCAACCGATGACCGGGGTCTCGCGGTTCGATATCACAGGCTTTGTACCGAGCGCTACCAACAGCATGCGCGACAACATGTCGAACTTCATTACCAACACCTTTGAAGACGAATTGCCGTGATGATTTGACCGGTGTGAAAGAGTGTGTTCGGGTTCAATGCAACAAAGTAAATCAGTGATGCAGATTCATCCTCAAAATAGACGGTACCACGCTGACGCAGCGAAACGCTGTGGTCGGGGCTTCACGTTGGTGGAGTTGTTGGTGGTGATGACCGTCATGGTCACGCTGGGCGGCATGCTGACCTATGCGCTTGCCTCTGCAGCCACCGATGCCCGCATCAAACGAACTCAGGCGGATGTTCTGACGATCGGCCAGTTGTTGCAAACGCGGATGAATGAGGTTTCGCTGTCGAAGGTTTCCTTGTTCTATGGGACGACCGCGACAACGCCGCAAGGGGCCGTTGGTGGACTGGGCAGCACGTCGACCAGTTTGGCCGCAAGCCCGGGGTCGTTCGAAGCCGAAGAACGCAGCCGTTTGGTGCTGATGGCACGCCGCGATTTGGTTCGCATGGTGCTTCCGGAGTGTCGTGCTGATCTGTTGTATCCGCCAGCAACGCTTCAATTCCGCACCCGGACCGCGGGTGGTGGATGGCAAGGGAACGTGGCCCAAATCAAACCGCCGGCGCAGTGGAATCGAATGCGAACGTTGGTGGGGTTGGATTCCGCGGCAAGCTTGGACGCGAGACTGGCCAATAATCCTTGCACGGATCCCGCCGTTGATGGAATCGCGGCGGCGTACAACAGCGGGTTTCAATTTCCATTCAATCAGTTCGCCGACGGCGACTTGCTTTCGGATGACCCGGCCGATCCCGCCGATCGTTTTTGGTCGCGAACCAACGAATCGGCCGAGTGCTTGTATCTGATTTTGGCGACGACCGAGATGTTCGGCGGCAAGGCAATTGACCGGATCCCCAGCACAAGTATCGGTGACACCGACGGCGACGGGTTTCTGGAAATCTTGGACGCCTGGGGCAACCCGTACGAGATGATCCGCAACCCCGCCGGTTTGTCCTCGCGAGCCATTCGGAACTTCGTGCCCAGCGGAGGCAGTTTGCCGCAACAGTACCCACAAGATCCCGATCCATTTGATTTTTTGCTCAGCGATTACCGTTACGACGCCGCGAATTTCGCCTCAACGCCGCCCGCGCCGCAACAGGCGTACCATCCGTATTACTTGCCGCCGGTCGTGATCAGCGCCGGTCAGGACGGGGAGTTCGGGATCCGGCGCACGTTCTGGATCGATGAGGATGGCGTTCAGCAGGGCGTCAAAGATTTCTACAGTGCGTCTGCGGTTCGTATCGCAACGGACACCCCGTCGCCAAGATTCAACATGGCCTATCGCTACCCCGATCCGTTTTTCAATGTTGCGATGGCACCGATTTCCGGCGGTCACACGTCGCACGATTTCACACTTTCAGGCGCCCTTGGGATTCGCAACGCTCGCGAAGGCGGCGGATTGGGGGGCACTTTTGACCGTGAGACAGCGGGGGACAATATCACTTCGCTTGGTGGAGACCTATAGCATGAGCTTCCGATCCTATCGCCAGCCGACGCGCAGGTGTGGTTTCACACTGGTCGAGCTGCTGATCGCCATCACGATCGCGTCCGTGCTGACGGCGATCGCGTTGCCGACGCTCAAGGACAGCATGCGACAGACGTCGCTCAGTCGCAGCGCATCGCTGGTCAAGGGGGCGTTCATCAATGCCCGCACCCAGGCGATCCGGACGGGCCGCCCCTACGGCTTGGTGATCGCCCGCCAACGACGGGACATCGGCGAGGGGAATCCCGCCAACTTGAATTACTTTAGCGCGAACTACGCGACGCGACTCTACTACGTGCAGTCGCCGATGGAGTACCGCGGTGACGTCGACAGTGCGGTCGCGTACCCGATCATCCACACCACCTCGCCGACGCCGCCGACCACCTCGCCGCTGTATCCACGACAGCCACAATTCTTCATCCCACGCAGTTCGTCCGGGTTGCTGTACGCGCTTGCGTCGGGAATCAACTCCGCCGCCTCGGCGTTGATCCGCCCCGGAGTTCGATTCTCCGTCAACGGATCGGGCTACGTCTTTGTCTTGGAGTCTGCGGTCACAGAGGTCAGCAACAATATCCCGGCACTGGCACCGGTACTGGCCGCGGGAACCGATGGGACGTTGATCACGTTCAACTGTTTGACCGTGGCATCAGAAAACAACATGGTGTCGGGAAACTGGCGCGGCGCAACGAGCGATTGGGAATTCCCGATGGCGTTGTCGCTGACCCAACCGTATCCCTTCAAGTTCCGGGTCAATCCGATCCGGGCCCCACTGGCGCCGGTCAATCTGGTCGGCCGCACGGTGGTCGACCTTTCGATTTCCGGACCCTCGACCGCCCCGATCGCGTTCAATGCACAAGCGATCGTGGATTCGGCACCCGGGAATCAAATCCCGAACTTGCAGGTCGACCGAGAGCTCAGCGACGTCGTTGTGATGTTCGCTCCCGACGGACGGCTCAACGGGGTTCATTACGACGTGCGGAATGTTCAATCCGGGGTAATCGAAAAATTTGACCTGACACGATTTTCACCGTCGACAACCGTCTCGTTTAACGTCGGCTATGTCGATGGGATCCTGGAGAACATCGACGATGCGGCCCGCTATCCCCAATCGATCGGCGGCACGGATTATCAGGTCACCGCGAACGACCCGCCGCTGGCGACGCCGCAGCCGCCGGCGGCACTGACACCCACGAAGGTGCCCAATTTTGCCAACCCCGACTGCGCCTGGGTCAGCGTCCAGCCGCTCAGCGGTGCGATCAGCTTGGGGACGGTTGCGACACAACCACCAGCCGGCGTGTTGAGTACGTATTACGGGCTGGGGGCCAATCCGACCGCACGTCAGGTGATCAACGCCCGCATCCACCAATCACGACGGCTGACCACCGGGGGTGCTGTGCAATGAGACATCGCGAATTTACCTTCAACGGAGGTCGAAGAATCGTCCATCGAATACACCCCACCATGCGTCCCACGATACCGCGCCACATCAGCATGAAACGGCAGGGGCTGTCCATCATGGAAGTGCTGTTTGCCATCGCGGTGCTGACCATCGGCTTGCTGGGGGTCGCCTCGATACTGCCCGTGGCAACCAACAACGCGGCCAATGCGTTGCAAATCGACCGTGCGATCGAAGAGATCAACAATCGGGTGGCGACCGACATGGCGCGGTTGCGGGGTTCGTTCACCGAAGTGATCGTCGCCAACAACTCGTTTAGCGAATTCAACGCACCGACCGGCAGTTTTACGAACACCAATGCGTTCAATGCCCCACCGGCGGCTCGCTTCAAAAGCATCAGCACGGCGGAGTTCGGCAGCCACCTTTCGCAGTACGACGTGAATTATCCCGTCGACACCGGAGCTCCGACGAACCAGGCACGCATGCCTGATGCGTTTTGCATCGATCCATGGTTTTTGTGTGCAACCAACAACTTGCGTGATGACACCAACGCCACCAACCCCAACCAGCTGCGCAACGGATACGATCGCACCGTTTTTCCTTGCTTTGACCCGCGGTATCACTGTGTCGGATATTCTCCTTCCGATGCGCTCGATTCCTACATTCCGGTTCCGGGATCGGCTCCGAGTCCTGCGATGTGGAACCTGCCTCGGTTTACCAGACTGGCGCTCCCGCATGATGGGAATTCCGGGTTGCTTTCGGCGGCGGGGGCCAGGGCCTTGACCTTGCGCAGCGACGAGTTTTCGTTGTTCAATCCGAAGGACCGGACGCTCGGTCCGGGGTTGTTCGTTCAACGCAGTGCGAACGCCGCTCACTCGCTGACCCGCAACACGGTCAGTTCACGATTCAGTTCGATCGTCTTGATGTCGCGCAGCAAACCCGGCAGCAACCTGTTTGATGCCGCGGTCGTGACGATGCAAGACCGTCAAGTCGTCACGGTGCCCGGTGCCGGTCCAGCGTTGGCGCATCAATTGGGCCCCTACACGGCGACCGACCCGACGATCGTTAATGGGCCTCCGCCACCGGAGGATCAGTTGCTTTATCCGGGCGAGCAGTTGGGTTACGTCTCGGTGGCTGACGGACCATTCGTCGGCGGCGGCGGGGGAGAGTTTAAATTTCGCACCAGTCGTTATGTGTTACCAAACCTCAATGACAACGATTGGTTGATGCTGATGCGCCGCGAATACGTGACCGATCCGGTTACGGGGGCGGTTGTTCCGCAAACGTTGAAATTCGCGTGGTTCCAGGTCTCCGATGTGACCGGCCAGCCGACCGTGATCACGGATCCCAACGGTGTCGTTTGTATCGAAACCCAGGTCGCTGTTCGCGGACCTGATTGGGTGTTTCATCCGATTCAAGTTCAACCGTTTGCACCGGCGTCCACCACCTACGCGGCGCCTTATTACGGCGCACCTTCCCAACCGAGTTGGGGCACCGCACCCGCGTTTAATTACGACAACATGATGGATACGTCGGCGTCGGATCCGGCGGGATACAAGAAACAAGACTTCGGGACGGTGGTCGTGATCATGCCCGATGTGGTCAGCGTGAAACCCTTCCAGGTCCAACTTTGATGTGCCACCACCCTGACTAGTTCAATGGAGTTGCCGGCAAGATGTTCCGGCACACCCGTTCAAATGGAAATGCACGAATCGCATTTCGTTCACCAAGCAAGAATGCCCATTCAGCCCTTTCGGCCTTAATGTGTCGAGAGCCTTTTCTTTTCAAACAGCGATCGCACCGTTTCGCGGGCATGGGAATAGCCATGTCGTTCAACGGGGCCCCGGAATCGCGGGATGAAATTTGATGCCAATGTACAAGCCTATGAATCGACGAATTTCTCGATCCACCCGATGTCCAAACCGATCACGGCGAGGGATTGTGTTGTTGATCGTGTTGGGGATGCTGTCGTTGTTCACCGTGTTGGTGATCAGTTTTGTCGTCTTCAGTTCCCAAATGTCGGAATCGTCGTTTTCCAGCCAGCAACGACGCCAGCAGGAATTGTCGGCCACGCCGCCGATCGAAAGCGCGGTCTTGCAACTGTTGGTCGGAACCGAAGATCATCGTAGCGCCGCGTTCGGGGCGAGTCTTTTGGAAGACTATTACGGTGTCGACGGTCTCGAAATGCGGGTGGCGCATCGTTTGTCTCAGCCGAGTCCACCAACCAACGCCCTGCCCGTGCCTCCGCGGGCGCGAGGCCAATTGCTGCTGCCCCTGAACGGCCAACAAGAACCGCAATCGACGCTCTTCAAATTTCCCACCAATTGGGCGCGATGGCATTATCCCAATCCAAACATTTCGGGCCAACCGATCAATGTCGCGCCTGCACCGGGCAATGTCACACCCGTCACGACAGCGTTCCGCAACCGACTGCATATGGATTTGGACGATGCGCTGACCGGCCGGATCGTGACCTTTGATGAAGGGCCGCTGAAAAACCGACCGTTTCGAATCGTGCGGTCTTTCGGCACCGACAACGGAACGCCGGACCAGGGCGTCACCATCGGCGACAACGCCGAATACAGCATGGCAGGCAACTTAGTGATCGACCTGAGCGAGTTCGGCGACGAGGTGATCACGATTGATGGCGTCTCGGAGCGGCTGTTCGTCGTCGCCCAGAATTCGCCCAACCGATTGCTGTACAGCCCCGGGCCGGATGGCCAACCCGGGCGTGCCGGGGTGGATGACGATGGGGTCAATGGTCAAGACGACACCGGCGAATTGGGATTTCCCAACACCGACGATTATGGATTCCGTTTCGTCGTCAATGGCCAGATCTTCAACGGAGCCGGCCTGAATCCGGCCGGCGTGACTGGCCTTGCACGAAACGGAGCGGTCATCGAGCCTGCGGCACACATTGAATTCACATTGAATTCTCGTTTGACCGGTGCGGACTATCAAGGCGGGAATGGAACCGATTTCGCCTATCCCCAGCTTGATGAAGCCTGGGACGCGGCGGATATGGAAAACATCTTTCTGGCTTGGCAACCCAGTGATCACCGCCGAGTCGATACGAACTCCGCCTCCTTCGTTCCCATTTACACGGGGCCGAATGCTGCGGAACTGAATCGGCAATTGGGCCAGAACATCATTCCGTCATTTCACCGACCGTCGATCATCAATTACCTGATGAACGCACCGATTCGGCTGCCGACCGAGCCGGTGGGTGCAGGGCAAACGTTTGCGCAAATCAAGGCGAATCCGACGGACCCCAACGCCGCCCAGCGACTGGAAAAGCTGATGACGCAGATTCGTCGCGCGACGCTCCGTCCGTTGAACTTTCCGCATTTTTATTACAACGCAGGCGTCAGTGATTTGGATGACGACGGCGATCCGTTTGACGGGGCACCAGCCTTTTCGGGATCGAACCCGGCGGCGATCTTGACCCGGCCGATCGATTTGACGGTTCCCTTGCCGAACATCATCACCCAGATCGAAGATTTGGCAAAGTGGCTGATCAACGGGCCTTGGGATGTGGACAACGACGGAGATGGCTTGCCCGACAGTGTTTGGGTCGACCTCGGATTGCCTACGGTCACCGCGCCGGACGGTTTGGTGTTGAAACCGATGATCGCGCCGCTGATCGAAGATTGGGACGGCCGCATCAACGTCAATTATGCGGGCAGTTACAACCAACTGGTCAATCGCCGCTTTGACACCGGCCCCGGCAGCTACACCACCGACGCCGAGTATTTTGCCGTCAACCAAGCACTCGACTCGTTCGGCCGAGGCGGAGGTTTGGGCCCGGCAGAAATCGATTTTTCGCAGCTCTTTGCGCTGGAGCGTCTGCCGCTTCGCAGTGGCTTTCTGGGACCGATCCGCACGAACCAGGTCGGCGCTCCGATCTCGATCGATCAAGTGTTGTTGACGCGTTACGGCAACCTGTTGAACGTGCGGTATGGAGGCCAACCGTACAACTATGCCAGTCCGTATCCCTACTCGGCGCCCAACACTCCGCTGGCCAATTACCTTCGTTTCCCCGGTGCCGGGACGCGGTTCCAGCCGCAAGTGTTCACGGTCACGCCCAATCCGGCGGCGGATCTGTTGTCGCGGATCCCGTTCCCTGGGCGAGCGCTCAACCACCAAGCCAATTCGGTTGCGGGGCGACCGGTGGACATGGCGGGGATCATGAAAACTCGCAAGGACCCTCGGACCGGAACCCAGACGTTTAATCAGTTGGCCGCCGGAGATGAAATCGGCAACCAGCCTTATGAGTTCGGTGCCACGGAGATTCGCGGTGACGATCAACCGTTCACGCCTGCCGAGTTGGTGGATTTCCAGAACGGTGGCGAGCTTAACGGTCGTCTTTCCCAATTGCTCCGCGACGCCGCCAATCGCAACGAAGCACTGCGACGCTTGTTGGTGACCGACAGCCGCAGTGTCGATTCGCCGGAGTTGCCGGGCGAAGACGGAATCGTGCAGTTTCTGGCCGACAAACTCGGAACGGGCGTCGCCAGCAATGAACAGATTCACCGAATGCTGGCGTTGGAGTTACGGAAAGGTTCCAAGTTGAACTTGAATCGTCAGATCGGTAACGAGCAAGACGACACGGGCGAAGGCATCGGAGACGAATCCAGCGAGATCGACACATTCCTGGCGATCCGTTCGTCCACGCCCACGGTGGTTCGAGAAGCCAACTTGGCCAACAACCGGTTCTCTCAGGAAAACGCCTTTCCTCAGATCGCCGATGCCTTTGCCAATCAAGCCAGCCAGCGCGCTCACTATGGGCCCAATTCGGTGTACCGTCCTTCCGCGACGGTACCGGCGGATTTCGACGGTCTTGATACCGATGGGGACGGCATCTTGGACCAGGGGGATCTCCGCCTGGATTTGGACAACGACGCGACTACACCGTCGGTTCGCGTGAAGATGGCCGATGGGGCGGAATTGCTTGCCAGACATCTGTATTGCCTGATGTTCGCGCTGATCGAAAACAAGGGCACCGGCAATGTCTTGGTCCCGGATTTCCCCTACCCGGGTGACATCGCGAACGCTTCGGACGACATCAAGAACCGCTTTGTCGCCCGAAGGTTGGCCCAATGGGCGGTCAATGCGGTCGACTATCGCGATGTCGACTCGAAATGCACACGCCTTCGTTACGACTGGAATCCGTTCGACAGCAACGGCTTCGATTTGACCATCGCCGCCAGGAACACGGTTTGGGGAATGGAACGCCCTGAGATCCAGATCACCGAGACGTTTGCGACGCACGACAAACGATTGAAACGAAATCTGATCAAGACGCCCGCCGGTGGCGCAGGCTCCGGCTCTCAGGTGACTGCCGACGGTGAGTACCCGCAAGACGATGACACCAGCGATCCGACCATCGATTCGGACAGCGACATGGATCAATTCCGCATGCCGCAAGCGAGCGCCTTCGTCGAACTCCAGTCTCTCGCCCCGAAGATCGTCGGCAGCGGAGAAACGCAGCCGAGTTTGCCGGGAGACCTTTACACCAACAATGCGCTCGACTTGGGACGGATTGTCGGCGCAGGGACGAGACGAAGCCCGGTTTGGAGATTGGCGATCGGCGAATCTGCTGGAAGCAATCCGGACAAGGGGGCTGCGAACAAGAGCACACGTTGGACGTTCGATGCTGATCGGCTACGTGACTTGTCGAATGCCGGAATCGATTCTCCGAGCTACCTGGACATGGACGGGAATCCGGCGTCGGATGATTGGACGCCCAATGCCCAAGATGCCAATGTCACAACCTGGGAGGAATTCCAGCGTCATACCGCCGACATTCGACCGTCCATTCGGTTCGACACACCGCCGGCGGGTGACCGCAAGGAATACGTCACGCTTTCGGACGATGATCTGAATCCCTTCACCGATACTGCAGCCGGCAATTTGGCGAGAGTGGAACTGAAACGATTCGTTTGGTTCACGAACCTTCCCCCGGTCGACTTGGCGTGCGTTTCGGACGATCGCAGCGGGATGCGACCGGACAACGTGTTCAATCGCAAGAACGCGGTGAACCCTTACCTTGCGCCGGGGCAATACGCCGTCGTCGCCCCGCGAATCGAGACCTACTTTGGCCAAGACAAAGGTCCCGATCCGTCGTCGATGACCTATCAACCGTCCTTTCAAGTCTTGCGGTTGCGTGGCGCGACGACCGGTTCGCGGCTGGACTATTACACGTTAAGCAACGACAGCACGCCGACCAACGCGAACCTCAACCCCAACTCGCCCAGCTACTCCGATGACGTCGCGGCCGATGGGTACTATGAAGTGGACGACATCCTGCCACTGGTCTGTCAGTCGCTGTTTCCTCATCAGGCTCGCAACACGGGCGACGCCCCCTACGCCCCCGGTAGCAATCGCGCCGCGTGGCAACAGTATTACACGAACTTCAATGTCGCCGAACACGTGGACATGGGGTTCAACATCAGTGCTCCGTTGCCGAACGAGAATTTCTATATTCCGCCGACGCATCGGATCGCCAACGGAGCCCAGACGACACCGTCCGGTGCCGCCCCAACGCCCTATCCCCTTGTCGATGGTTATCACGACTACGACCAAGAGCCAGAGCCGCCGGCCGGGAACCCACCGTTTGTCATCGATCCGCTAACGGGAAGCCATCCCGATGAGCCGCTGGACCATCGTGCCACGGCTCCGCTGAACATCAATGAATGGTGGGGTGTCGGCACACATCAAGAAGCGGCCACGGTGTTCGTGCAGCGGCTTGCCGACCCGACGTCACCCTGGCATCCGATCGACAACCCCTACATCACGGTCGACTTCATGCCGATGGATTTGACCACCTTCAACGGCGAGTATGACGTCCGCGAACGGGTCGACCGAATGCAAGGTGGAGCCGTCGTGACCGATGATTCGGTCGATGACAAATCCGACTGGGACGACACCAACGCGAATCAGTTTTATCCGCTGGTCCGTTTCGACACGCGGCGTAAGATCCCGGACCTCGAAAAGGACCGCGGTGCGACGGTGTTCCTGCCGATCAATAACGCGCCGACCACGTTGGCCGATTACGAACGGGTCGTGGTGGCCAAGCGATCGCCGCTCAGCATGACGACAAGCATTTTGCGGCCGACGGCGATTTCGGTCGCCGAAAGCACGAACCCGAATGGTGCCTGTTGGCCGTACGATCTCGGTGCCATGTGGCAAGACAACGGCAACCTGACGACCGACGCGACCGGATTGCGAACCGACTACGATGCCGAACGTTACACGGGCGTCCAATTCGATGCCCAACCGTTCTGTCAAACGTTAGGATTCGTCAACCGCGAGTATGGCTACCCGGTTCAAAGCACGTCGCCAAGAATCTTGGCGGATAACTTTGGCAGCGCCCGGTTCTACGTCGGAAGCCCCAACGATGTCCTGCTGACGACGGTCCCCTGGATGAATCGTGAGTACCAGTCATCGTATGGACTGGCGAACGTTCCCGCGGTTTCGCGGACGTCGCTGTTGGAAACGTTTGGTCCGGGAACGCTGCGGCATGCGGCGAACCAGGAATTCGAGCGTGCCGAACCCTTCCGACACCTGCTCGGTTTCGACGTCAAGTATTCCGAGCAACGCACCGCCGACACCACCGGGCGGCAAAATTTGGGGATCATCGAAGACGCCCCGGATGAATTCGAAGACGCACCGGAAGATTTCACAGGCGATCGTGCGGGTTTCGAGCAAATCTTTGACTACGTCGATGTCGGACCGGTCTGGTTTGACAGTAAGCGTTGGTTTGATCCTCTCAAGACCCGTTTTCGACGTGACATTGAATTCGACTCCGGCAGCCAGGTTCAACTGTATCGGATGTTCAATCGCGCAGTCGAAACGCTGCAACCGCCGTACAACTACATCGGTCTGAACCGCACCCCCGGCAAGATCAACGTCAACACGTCGCCCGACTACATTCGCAAGGGCCGCGGTTTTATTGATCCGGATGCGTCGAACACGAATCCGCGGGTCGTGGGACACGAGTTCCTTGATGCCGGAGAAGACCCCGCGAACCCAGACCAGTTGCCCGCAGCGGCGGTGCGGAACGAGATTTACTCCGACCCGTACAACCAACAAACCGATGGGAACGGGTTTACCAGTGCGTTCTTGAATTCAAAGCTCTATGCCAATGGTTCGGTTTACCGATCGTTCGCGTGGGGGATTTCGACGCCTTATGAACTGGACACGACGTATGGTTCTCCGGCGACGATGGGGGAAAACAATCTGTTCCAGCAAACCGTGGATTCCGGTTTCGGAATCAGCTTTAAAGGCTTCATTGAAGCCCGGCGAGGGTTTAGCACGACGACGCGTGGTGATGCATTCATCAACGGGACCACGTTCTACGGCAACCCCGATCTGGACTGGCGTTATCCCACTCGTTTCGCCGGTGTGTTCGGACCGGCGCGGGCTGCGGCCACGCCGACCGTTCAGCGAATGATGCGGCAACCGGGGGACCCGACCAATGTGAACGATCCCGGTATGCCACGTCGGACACACGACATGATGTTGATGCGGCCGCATCCCGACTTTGATGAGCGGACGATGACGGCGGCGCAACGCAATGCGGTGACAACCGGTGCCGCGGAACCGAACAACTTTGCTCTGGATGTCGAAGCCGCGACCAACGGCGGATCGGTCACGCTGCCGGCGCTCGCCCCCGGCAACCCCGATATCGTCCAACTGGAAATGCCGTTGGTCAACAGCGCCCTGTTTGAACGTCCGCAGGCCGAATTGCACAAGAACTTGCGTGATCTGGATCGCGATGCGTATTTCCGCAACCAAAACACGGCGCGATTGGACGGGGTGACAACGCATCACAGCAATGTGTTTCAAATTCGATTGACGCTCGGATACTTCGTCGTTGACCCGACCACCGGTGCGGTCGGTCGTGAGTACGTCAACGAAACGGGAGAATCCATTCGTCATCGCGCCAATTACGTGGTCGATCGAACCATTCCGGTCGGGTTCTTGCGTGGCAAAGACATGGGGGCCGAACGCATGATTCTCTACTCTGAAGTCGAGGAATGAGCGTTTCCGCGGCCGGAGAAATTTTCGAAATGAGGACGGTCCCTGCAACGGGACCGTCCGGTCTCCAATACACAACTGATGATTTATGACGCCTGTTCAAAACCATTGTTCGAGAGAATTGCGACGCAAGGTGCGCGGATTCACGATTCTCGAAGTGCTGATCGCATTGACGGCATCACTTCTGTTGATGCTCGGTCTCGCTCGAGCCTACAAGTTGCTTAGCAACAAGATTACGAGCCGACAGTCGGAGTTGGATCTCAGTAGCCGACTGCGCGATGTGGCGTTGCGATTGCGCGACGAGTTGCAGCGGGCCACCTGTGACATGCGACCGCCGGCCCAGCAAGGGGCGGCCGAAGGCTACTTGGTCTATCACGAAGGGCCGTTTACCGATTCCACGACGATCTTGGGAAGTGTTGCCAATCCGACGCCGTTGGCCGAGAAGTATTTCCCGGACAGTCGATTCGGTGACTTTGACGATTTCTTGGCATTCACCGCGACGGCAAAAGAAGGCGCCCCCTTTGCCGGTTTCATCCCCCGGGCAATCCTGGATGCGAAACGCTATGCCAACAACCAGTTGTCTCCGGCTGAAATCACGAACTACAACAACATCGCCGGCTATGGCAGCCAGCTGGTTCCGTTTTATTCCGGGATCGCAGAAATCGCCTACTGGGTTTCGCCGCAGTGGGAAAGAAACGCCGACGGATCGCTTGTCTATGAAAATCAGGTGCCCGACAGCGGGGGCGCTTTTTCATTGTATCCGGTTTATCGAGATCGGAACGAAGACCTGCTGCCGGATCGCTTGCAGCTGCATCGTCGTGTCTTGCTGGTTCGTCCCGATTTGAACATGACACCCAGTGAGATGAATGCCGTCAATCGTCTGGCCAATGCCAGCAGCACCGTGCCGGCGACGCCGGCGACGACCCGCAACGTGCCGACAATCCCCTTCCTGGTGCCCAACGGTTCGGGGGTCGAAATCGTTCCCGTCTCGGACGAATCCGGTGCGAACGTTTCGCTGTTTCCCAATAACACCTTTCTGAGTGCTCCCGGGGTGTGGTCCGCCGGGGCGAACAATGCCTCACCGAATTGGTTGACAGGGATCGCGCGGCTGCAACAGGCGATGGATCTGTCCATCAGTCGAGTTGCGGACCGCTGGAGTGTTCCGGCGACGACCGTCGCGCCGGCCGTTTCACCCACCTACGGCATGCCGACGGCGATCCTGCGTGCGAATTCGTTGGACGCGTTGTCCAAACCGGAGAATCGTTTCGCTCACGTTCGGATCCCACATTCGCTGATTTCCGGCACGGAAGGCTCCTCGATGCCACAGATCGCACTTTGCCCACCGCACCCCTATTTGACCGCGCGTTATTCCACGCCGCCGTCCTTGCCCGACCCCAACGACCCATTGATGTCGGCCGGGTCGACGCCGACCACCTTTCCTGCCCAGGCCCACCACGTCGTCGGCAGCCCGCCCGGTGATGCACCGTACTTGGACACCTTCGGGCGGTTCACGATGACGACGTTTCTTCGGCCCGAGTTCAACCTGGCCGACCGCGTCAGCGATGTCGCCGCGGGCGGCACGTCGGTCGCGTTCGTCAATCGCGGCGGGTCGGATGTGATTGCCGAGGACTTGGTCGGTTTTGACATTCAAATTTTTGACCCCAACGCGCCACGCTTCGTCTGGCGCGGGCCCAATGGTGTGCCGGGAAATGTCGGAAACGACGACGGTCTGACCGTCGGGGGCGTTGCCGCCGAGACTGCCGAGGAACTTGGATGGCCCGGATCGGACGATGAATTCGTCTCGGTCAATGACCCGCGTATCGACGAAGTCCTGGTCAACAACGGCAACCGCTCGTTGAGCAACTGGAATCAAACTCCCGCGACCGTCTTTGATGTCGTCGATCGAGGTGACTTTGTCGACCTTGGTTACACCCGCCTGGCTGGTGGCCCCATGCGTGGACTGGTGCAATTTGACGAAGCCGGAAATGAGATTGCCCGACCGCCGACGCCGACAACGGTTTTCTCACGCTACGAGGATTTCGCCAGCCCCTACAGCGGGTTCGAATACAACGGCAGCCCGAGTGTGCGTTTTGGTCCCGGTCCGACAGCCTACTACTCGTTTTTCCCGAAGTCGTGGGAGCAGAGCGGTCGGTTCATCATTTCCAGCGCCGGCGGTTCCAATACCGTCTCATCGTTCTATCAGCCGGTCTATGACACCTGGACTGACGGTTACGGGTCAGACGGAATGGACCAGGAAGGCAGATTTTCGGCAGCCCAGTTTGGTGTCGTCCCGACCTACCAATACGCCTTTGCCGTTGCCGGTGCGACCACCGGCGTGCCGGGGTTCCAGGAAAGCCGCGTTGCCCAGAATAATCCTGGCACGGTTTCAAACCTGCAGCGTCCGGTGAGTGTGCGCCGGTGGAGTTCGTTCGATGGGGCGGTCGGAAATCAGGGCGAGTTCGTCGATCAGAACGCGGGTAATGAGCAGATTCCAGAGAACCTTTCCACGACCCCGATCGAACTCAGTCCCCCGATTCGTGATCCCTTGCGTGCGATCAAGATCAGTATCCGCATCAATGACTTTGCCGCCGAGACGATTCGGCAGCAGACGGTGATTCAGGAGTTTTGAGCCGTGGGAAGGTTGTTTCGTCTGCTGGTCGTGCTGGTCCTTGTCGGCGGTGTCGGCGCGCGGGCGGGGATGCTGGTCCGATTCCGGCAACTTGCTCCGCCGACCGCGGGCGTCGATCGGGAGGACGTGGCCGCGGCGATCTCCGATGTCGCGGTGGAGGCACAACCGTATTGCTTCTCCGCCTCCGCCCCCGTCTTGCTGACCGCCGGTCGCGATGGATTGCCCGGCAAAGCCGACGTCGATGACAACCTGGATGGCACCGTCGATGACCGCCGCGAAACCGGTGCCGTCGGCAGCGACGACGAATGCCTCGGTCCGGCGGACTCAGGTTACCAGGAGGCGCTGGACATGCCGGGGATGATCACGATCTCAAAAGGTGCGTTTGTGGCGTGTGACGCGCGGCAGAATGCTGAACGCTATTTGACGCCGCGGTGGGGGTGGTTTGTGGTTGGGAAGGAACAGGCAGAATGATACGGGGCAGAATGATGGGGAGTGGGGAAGCAAGACAAGAAAATGGTGCGCGGTAAGAGAAGATGACAGAAAAATAGGGGGCAGAAAAATGGTGTTAAGTCACGCGGATCGTTTGTTGCCCAAATTCCTTGTTGCCAGATGTGACGGTAGCGATCGAAGGTGATTGATTAGGACCGCCATGAAAACAGCTCGGATCTTCCTCCCCTCTCATTTTTCTGCCCCCTATTTTTCTGCCCCCTATTTTTCTGCCATCTCCCTTCGCGACATCTTTCCGTTGAAATCTTTTAGCACCAGCCCGCTGGTGATGCGGCTGGATTCATAGATCACCGGCAACCCGCTGCCCGGATGGGTGCCTCCGCCGACCAGATACACGCCGCCTAACTCTTCGAATCGGTTTCGCGGACGCTTGTGCAACATCTGCCCCAGGTTGTGCGCCAAGTTGAACGTCGCGCCTTTGTAAATCGCGTAGTCTTCGTTCCAGCCCTGCGGGGTGATCATGTGCTCGGTCCGGATCCGATCGCGAAGATCGCCCAAGCCGATCTGTGCCATTTTATCCAACGTCAATTCGCGAAACGCCGAAGCCTCTTTTTCCCAGTCGATCGATCCGGTTTGGTGAGTCACCGGAACCAAAACGTACAGCGTGCTGTGGCCTTCGGGGGCCAGTGAAGGGTCGGTGACGCAGGCGTTCTGGACATAGAACGACGGGTCGCCGCTAAGCGTGTGTGTTTGTTCGATCTCGCGTAGATTCTGTTCGTAGTCTTCGCTGATGTGAATGCTGTGGTGCGGCAGGTCTTGGTAGATGCCTTCGATTCCCAGGTACAGCATGAACGTGCTGCAGGAGAATTTTTTCTTGGCGATCGCATCGTCGCTCCACCGTTTTCGCTTGGCGTTGGGAACGGTGCGGGTGATCCAGTCGGCAAAGTCGGCGTTGACCACGAACGCATCGGCGGCATAGTGGCCACGATCGGTGGTCAATGATTTGACCTGCCGACCGTCCATCGTCACGCTGCGGACCGGTTCGTCGTAGCGAAACGTCACGCCCAGCTCTTCGGCGATTTCCGCCATCCGCTCGCTGACTCGACTGCAGCCGCCGATCGGGTGCCAGACGCCGTGTTCGTATTCCAGGAACGAGAGGATGCTGAACAGGCTGGGGCAATTGAACGGCGACATCCCCAGGTACTTTGACTGGAACGCGAACGCGATGACCAGCCGGGGATCGGTGAAGTAGCGTTGCAGTTCTTTCCCGAGCGATCGAAACGGGTGCAGGTGCTTGGCCGCCGCGATCATCGACGGACGCATCAGGTCGGTGATCGAGGAAAACGGTGACTCGAGGATCGGGCGAAACTTTTCCAGCTTGACGCGATTGTCGTCCATGTAGCGAGCCAGTGCGCCGACGTCGGCCGGTGAGAGTTTGGCGATCTGGCGATCCATCTCCTCCAGGTCCGGTGTGCAGTCGAGCTGTCCGCCGCCGCCGAAGGTCAGTCGGTATTGCGGGTCCAGCCGCTCCATCGGCACTTCTTTCATCAGGTCGTAGCCGACGCTAGCGAAGATTTCTTTCAGGACCCGCGGGTACAAGAAGAACGTCGGACCGCAATCGAATCGATACCCGTCTCGTTCGATCGCCGAGGTCCGGCCGCCGGGGCGGTCGCGGCGTTCCAGCACGGTGACGTCACAACCGGCATGGGCCAGTTGCATCGCCGCGGCCAGACCGCCCGGTCCGGCACCGACCACCACCACCTTTGGATTTGACACGGAGGGTTGTTTCCTTCTAAAGGCTAGACACCAACGTTGCTAATACGTTCCTTTCTGGATCCCGGCTTCGATTTGGCGGCGGACGAGGGTGTCGATGCCGACGTCGTCGGTTGGGTTGGCATCGACTTCCGCGCGGTCGGCGGAGGTTCGTGCCCGCACAACGACTTCGGCCACCGCTTGGATGTCCAACGGTTCGGCCAACGCCGCTTGCTCGCTGTCGGGATCGGACTGGAGGACCGGTGTTAGGATATGTACGAAGTCAATGGTGGTGATCTTGTTTCGTTCCACGCCCCGACGCAATCGGTCGAATTGGGCGGAATCCTCGGCCGAAAAATCGTCCGAGTGATCATCGACGAAGAGTTCGACGCGGCGGAGTTGCCCCCATTGCAGCACCGGCAGGCGGGTCAATCGCTGCATCACGCCCGAGGCCTGCCAGCCTTCCAGTCGCCCTCGCTCCAATTCGTCCGCGAACTCGTTGAGCATTTTGACCGTGGCCGCCTTTTCCTCCGGCGCCAACAGACTCTGTTCCACCGCCGGGATGAAACTGCCACGCATCGAACGTAGCGCCAGTTCGTCTTGCTTGTCGAAGATCAGCCAGGTCATCACCCCGCAGGTCAAGAAGCCCAGAATGCCCATCAACACCATGCTGGCCAGGATCGCCGGCATGCAGCCGGGACCTTCATCCTCGGTGGATTCAGGGGTTGGGGATGATGGGGAGGTCGACATGGGCTAGGTGTCAGGGGCAAAACGATGGGGGCAAAACAGTCGCCGTCCTCTCCGAGGTCGGCGCGGGGAAAGCTGCGCTTTTCACGCGCGCCGAGTTCGGAGAACACGGCGACACTCGGATCGCATCGTAAGGTACGGCAAGGGAGTCCCCGGGACCCCGGCCGAGGAGCCGGGCACGCTCGTCATCCGTTCGGATTCTACACGTCGGGGAACTCGATTTTGATGACTTTCAGGGTCATCAAGCCGGCGGGGACTTCGATTTTGGCGATTTCGCCGACCTTTTTTCCCAGCAAACCTTTGCCGATCGGGCTGGTGACCAGGATCTTGCCCGTCTTGTAATCGTCCTCGCCGGCTCCGACGAACGTGAACTCCTCTTCCATCCCGTCGTCCTGGTCTTCGACGGTGACGGTGCAACCGAAGACGACTTCATCGCGCGGCAGTTCGGACATGTCGACGATCGTGGCGCGGGCCAATTTGTCTTTCAGCAGGTTGATCCGCGCCTGGACCTTGCCCTGGTTCTCGCGTTGGGCGTGGTATTCTGCGTTTTCTTTCAGGTCACCTTCTTCGCGCGCCAACGCGATTTTTTCGGCGATCTCAGGCATCACCTCACGATCAAGATGCTCGATTTCGGCTTTGATCTTGTTGTATCCCTCACGGGTCATCGGCACCGATTCAACCATCACACTCTCCACGGGTCACTGAAAAAAAGAAACCTTCCCCACCCAGACGGCGGGAAAGGCTTCGTTGCATCAGCCGTTAGTTTTGCCGTTTTCGGCGAGACTGTAAAGGTCTTTAGCGAGTCAGGTCGGGGTCGATCGTTTTCGGCGACTCGTCGTCCTCAAACGGCAACCCGATGTCTTCGTCCAACCAACGGCCCAGATCGATCAGCCGACAGCGCTGGCAGCAGAACGGCGGGGCGTCGGTTTCGTCCATCCGAAAGCGTTTTCCGCAGGTCGGGCACTTCGATTTGTCGTCGTGTTCGTTGGGCATTCGGGATGGCGTTTGGGGGCATCAATGGAGTGGTATTAATGGTAGCGGAAGCCGCCAAGGCTTTCGCACGCCCCAGCGGGGCCGCCGTGGGCGAAACTCTTGGCGAGTTCCGCGACGACAAGCGGGGCCGCCGTGGGCGAAACTCTTGGCGAGTTCCGCTACGACAAGCGGGGCCGCCGTGGGCGAAACTCTTGGCGAGTTCCGCTACGACAAGCGGAGCCGCCGGGGGCGAAACTCTCGGCGAGTTCCGCGACGACAAAACGACTGACTCCGTGCCAGGTTGGCAGTCCGGGCTCGTCGCCGGGTTCTATTGATGCCACTGTGACGGCCCGATGTCAAGATAGGGAAGGCGGCGAGGCCGAATCGCGGTTGGTATTCAATTTGCTACCCGACAGGCAAGCGACCCGACGGGCAATTCGATGGCGCCATCGGTGCTGGGGGGCCGGCCAAACCGCGGCTTGAAGGTCAAGAACGCCTGATCGAAGTGGCGATATTGGGCTCATGGTCCGGCCGTGTGCCCGAAAGACTGGTCTTGCGGGCAACCGCACTGGTCTTGTCAGATTCTCTCCAGATGCGAACACTAACCGGTCCTAGCAAGGCCGACCAGGCTTGGTTCGGTCTGATCCCGATGCGATTTCCTTGCTTTTCAACCACGAAGAACTTTATGGATTCACCGTTAACGCACCCGCTTGCCGCGAGCCAGCTGTCCGGAAACCCGCTTTCCGCCAGCCACGCCTACCAGAGTTACCAACGCCAGCGGCAACTGACGCTGGGTGATTTGCTGCTAGAGAATCGCATCGTCTTCTTGCAGGGCGAGATCCACTACGGCAACGCCAACGAGTTGGTGATGAAGTTGCTGTACTTGCAGAGCGAAAACCGCCGCAAGGACATTCATTTTTACATCAATTCCCCGGGCGGAAGCGTGACCGCGACGCTGGCGATTTACGACACGATGCAAATCCTGTCGTGCCCGGTGGCGACCTACTGTGTGGGGGAAGCCTGCAGCGGTGCGGCCGTCCTGTTGGTCGGTGGTACCAAGGGCAAACGCTACTGTCTGCCCAACAGCCGCGTGATGATGCACCAACCGATGGGCGGTGTCGGCGGCCAGGTCAGCGACATCGAAATCCAAGCGGCCGAGATGTTCCGCTATCGAGACGTGTTGAACCAGATCATTGCCAACCATTCGGAGCAACCGGTTGAAAAGATCGCCAAGGACACCGATCGCGATTTCTTTCTCGGTGCCAACGAAGCCAAAGAATACGGCTTGGTCGACGACATCCTGACCAAGCCGCCGGTCGAAGACGAAGACGCGGACTGATCCGTCCCCCGTCACGTCTTCCCCCCCTGTAGTCCAACTAACCAAGAAACAAAATATGCCACTGATTCCCTACGTCGTTGAGAAGAGCGGGCGCGAAGAACGCACTTACGACATCTACAGCCGACTGCTGAAAGACCGCATCATCTTTCTGGGCCAACAGGTCGACGACCAGATTTCCAATTCGCTGGTCGCGCAGATGTTGTTCCTGATGAGCGACGATCCCAAAGCGGACATCCATTTGTACATCAACAGCCCCGGTGGAAGCATCACCGCGGGGATGGCGATCTATGACACCATGCAGTTCGTCTCGTGTGACGTCGCCACCTACTGCATCGGTCAGGCCGCCTCGATGGGGGCGGTGCTGTTGACCGCCGGCGCCGCCGGAAAGCGTTACGCATTGCCCAACGCCCGGATCATGATCCACCAGCCGTTGGCGGGCATGCAAGGGACGGCCCGCGAGGTCGAGATCCACGTCGAAGAATTGCGTCGGATCAAGAAACGCATGAACGAGATCATGATCGATCACACCGGGCACTCGCTGGAAAAGATCGAATCGGACACCGACCGCGACCGCTTCATGAGTGCCGACGAAGCCCGCGAGTACGGCTTGATCGACAAGGTCGTCAAACGAGCCGGCGAAGCGTAGGCGCCCGCCGATCGGACCGCGCGTGAGGAAGAGGTAGCGGAAGCCGCGGAGGCTTTCGCACCCCTACAATTGGTAGCGGAAGCCGCGGAGGCTTTCGCACCCCTACGCGACGAAGCCGCCGAGAGCGAAACTCTTGGCGAGTTCCGCTACGAGGAGATCAAGCGCTGTGGCTTTATTCCGCTTGCGGATGCTGACGCAACAACCGCAGCAGTTGATTCAGTTCGCGTTGGCGGCGGTCCAGTTCGGCCTCTCGACGGTCCAGCTGCAGTGACCATTGACCGAGCCGGGCGATCAGATCGCCGGCATGGTCGGTGAACAAGTCTTTGGACCGAGCGTCGATGGCGGGATCACGTGCGGGTGGCGCGGGTGACGTCGCTTCTTCGTTGTTGCGGCCGGCCCATCGCGGCGGCCGTTTGACATGGGGCGGATCGATCCGCAACCGCAACGCCCCGCGATTCGCATTTGCATCGGTGCGCGACAACGATCGCCGTCGGGGACGCGTCATCGTCGTTGCAGTGGCCCCGCCGAGGGTGGTCCCTGGCAGCGTCCGCAACCGAAACAGCGTCGGCGATGTCTCGATCGATCGGCTTGCGGTGGCTGGCATCGGAATCAACGTTGGGAAGGAATCGGGCGCCGCATGACACGAGCGTCGGTGGCTGGGTGATGCGAGTGGTCGATCACAGCTCAAATGGCGGGTGCGTGTCGTAGCGGAAGCCGCCAAGGCTTTCGGCGTCTCGCACATCATCTCGGGCGTCGTCGCCGCGCCCGTGCGAAACTCTTGGCGAGTATCGCGACCCGAAAACCAACTTGCGCCGGCGAATCAGCCCCTTGGCCTTCGTTCGACATCACAACCGCGACAGCTGCACGCATGTCGGCTTGGAACGTAGAATACTGGGGCAACTATAGTCATCAGAGCGGTTGTGACGTTCAAACCGCCCCACGCGTCCCCTCCTGCCCCTTTGGTTTCGATTCAGAATGAACATATCCGACGTATCAAGATTCTTCGCTTCCACCGTTTCCCGCACATTACCGGGCCTGCTGTTGATCACGGCATCCGCGCTGCCAGGCCGGGTGGTTGCGCAGGACGTCGCGTCGAGTGGCGACGGATCCGGCGGCACGGTGTCGCAATTTGAATCCCCGGCCCAGACCAACGCGGCGATCGATAAGAGTGTCGAGTTGGGGATCAGTTTTTTGAAGAATCGCGGTCAGACGCCAGACGGTGCATTCAGCCCCGAAACCGGCGTCGCGGTGACCTCGCTGTGTGTCCGCGCGATTCTGGAGCACCGCCCGTCGGACGTCGATTCGCCGGTCGTCCAGAAATCGCTGCAGTACATCTTGGACAACGTTCGTCCCAGCGGCGGGATCCATGCGACCGGTTCGATGTACCGTAACTACGAAACCTCCGTGGCGGTCGGTGCCTTGGTCGCCGCCAATCGTGACGATCGATACGACAGTCAACTCAAACGCGCCGAAGCCTACTTGAAGGAGATCCAGTGGGATGAAGGCGAGGGCGTGGAATCGTCGGACACGGCCTATGGCGGCGCGGGTTACGGAAAGCATGCTCGGCCGGACCTGTCCAACACCTCCTTCCTGGTCGACGCCTTGAAGGATTTGGGGAACGACGCCGACGACGAAGCGATTCAAAAAGCGTTGCGGTTTATCAGCCGCACGCAAAACCTGGCCGGACACGGCAACGACACCGAACATGCCGACAAAATCGGCGACGGCGGGTTTTATTACACGCCCGCGGCCGGTGGGGAAACCAAGGTGGTCAGCGAAGACGGCGACAACGGCGGAGGGCTGCGCAGCTATGGTTCGATGACCTACGCGGGGCTCAAAAGCATGATCTATGCCGGGTTGACCAGCGATGATCCGCGTGTCGCCGCCGCGATGGACTTTATCCAAAAGACTTATTCCCTGGACGAAAACCCGGGGATGGGAAAAGCCGGGCTGTATTACTACTACCACACCTTCGGCAAGGCATTGGCCGCCGCGGACATTCGCGTTGTGACCGATTCGGAAGGGACCAACCACAATTGGCGGCGTGAGTTGGCCGCCACGCTGGTCAGCGAGCAACAGGACGACGGGTCGTGGGTCAACGACGGCAACGATCGCTGGATGGAAGGCAATCGCAACCTGGTCACCGCCTACGCACTGTTGGCCCTGAAGTATTGCCGCGAGTAGGCGTCCGATCCGTAGCGGAAGCCGCGGAGGCTTTCGGACTAGCCCGTAGCGGAAGCCGCGGAGGCTTTCGGACACACCCCTGCGGCGTGATCGCCGCCTGCCGGCGGCAGTTTGGGGCGCGGAAAGAGGACCGAGAGGACGTCGGGGACCATTAGACCGATGCGCGGTTGCGGTCGCACGGTCGGTCATCTTGGTCGTCTACGTCGCATGGGGCCTATTGTCCCAGGGTCTTCCCGCGCGGCTTTGCCCCGCCACGGCGGCGCGGCCGTCGGTAGCGAAATTCTTGGCGAATTCCGCGACGTTTGTGGGGCCACGGCGGTGATTTCCCGGAACCGTTTGCTCGTTTTAGAGAATTCGGTTCCAATGGTTCGCTTCGATCTGCGGCGTTGTGCGATCAACGCCCTGAACCGCTGGCCCTTTGACCTGAAATCCATGCAACTTCCCGTCGTCAATCAGTCCGATTCCCCCCGAACCCCGGCTCCGCAGGAGGGTCAGGGGGACGCCCGCGGCAGTTACGCCGTCGTCTCGTTGGGATGCCCTAAAAACCTGGTCGATACCGAACAGATGCTCGGCCGGCTGGACCAAGATGGATACCGGATGGTGGGTGACGTCAACGCGGCGGATTTCGTCGTCGTCAACACCTGCGGATTCATCGATTCGGCGCGCGAAGAATCGCTCGGCGCGATCGACGAAATGTTGGATCTGAAGCGTCAGGGAAAAATTCGCGGCGTCGTGGTGACGGGGTGTCTGGCCGAGCGTCAGCAGGGCCAGCTGCTCGAAGCACGTCCGGAAATCGATGCCATGGTCGGCGTGTTCGGACGCAACGACATCGTCGACGTCGCCAATCGGCTGAAGAGTGGGATCGAAGAACAACAACGTGTGTTTCGCCCGGCCCCGATCCGCCCGCTGTCCGATGCCATCCGCTCGCCGGTCACCCCGCGGCACTTTGCCTATTTGAAGATCAGCGAAGGCTGTGACCGGCTGTGCACGTTTTGCGCGATCCCCAAGATGCGCGGCAAACACTACAGCAAACCGATCGAACAGGTGGTCGACGAAGCGAAACGGTTGGGTGACAGCGGTGTCCGCGAGGTTGTGATCGTCGCCCAAGACACGACGTATTACGGCAAGGACTTGTACGGCACGCCCAAGTTGACCGAGCTGCTGACGGAGCTGGACAAGATTGATTCGATCGACTGGATCCGATTGATGTACTTTTATCCGATGTACATCGACGACCGCTTGGTCGAAACATTGGCCGGCGCCCAACGGATCTTGCCGTACATCGACATGCCGTTGCAACACGCCAGCGACGCGATGCTGAAACGCATGTCGCGCAAGACCACGCGTGCGTCCCAGGAAGAAATCGTCGGTCGATTGCGTGACCAAATCAAATCGCTGGTGATGCGGACGACGATGATCACGGGATTCCCCGGCGAGACGGAGGACGACTTTGAACAGTTGGTCGAATTCGTCGCCGAGCAACACTTCGAACACTTGGGTGTGTTTACCTATAGCGTCGAAGAAGACACACCCGCGGCAAGGTTGCCCAACCGAGTTCCGGCCAAAATCGCCCAGCGGCGGATGAGCGACTTGATGGCCGTCCAACAACAGATCGCGTTTCAATGGAACGCGGATCGAGTCGGGACACTCGATGATGTGATCATCGATTCAAAGTTTGAAGAGCAGGACGGCGTTTGGATCGGCCGCACCCGTTCGGAAGCGCCCGAGATCGACGGTGTGGTGTACGTCAGCGGCGTCGATGCGGGCGCCGAGCCGAGCGTCGGCGACATCATCCCGTGCGAGATCGTCGCCAGCCAAGGCTACGACCTGGTCGCGGCGCCGCAGTGAGGCGCCCGGTGGACCCCTCCGCCGCCGCTTCTTGGTTTTCGAGATCGCGTCGTAGCGGAAGCCGCCAAGGCTTTCGGTCCCCAGGTGTGGCGTCGCGGCGCCTGCGCGAAACTCTTGGCGGCCTGTTGATTTAATCAGCCGTAGGGCGCGAGCCTACGGTCCCGGTGCGTCTTCGTGGTGGTTCAGGCCCGTACGCTCGCGCCAAACGGCTCATCCCTCGTCTGATCAGATTAAATCAACAGGTCGTTGGCGACCCTCATTCGCAGATCCCGCCACAGCAGCGTGGCGCCCCGCACGATTGGCCTTCGGATGCCATCGGCAGCGAGCCGCCGGAGCCTTTCATGTTGGGGGCAGACGGGGCGCTCATCAATCGTGTTAACTTCTTGCTCCCGCACTCGGGGCAGGCGACTTGTTCCTCTGACGATCGCACCAGTAGCTCGACGGACTTGTCACATTTGGAACATTCGTATTCGTAAAGTGGCATGGTTGGGGCTCGGTGTTAAGTGGAATGTTTGGAGTGTAACGGAGAGCCGTTCGCTGACGCGTCCCGCCCGCATGGCGGATCCGATATGATTTTTTGTACGATTGTATTATTGTTGGTTCACGACAGCGCTTTGGCAACGGGAAATCAGGCGGGGAGAGCGTGGCATGAAACGAGAGGAGGTTCGCCGGGTCGATCAGATCGCGATCGAATCCTACGGCATTTCCGGATTGGTGCTGATGGAGAATGCCGGCCGTGGTGCGGCCGAGCAGATCGCCGCCCTCCGTCACGATTCCGGCGCGGATGGCAACCGCGCCGTCTGCATCCTTTGCGGTCCGGGCAACAACGGGGGCGACGGCTATGTCATTGCCCGCCACCTCGAACTGCTCGGGGTCCCGGTTCGTATCGTTTCAATGGTTGCGACGGATCGTTTAACCGGCGACGCATTTGCCAACGCGGCAATCGCGATGAAAGCCGGGTTGCCGATCCAGGTTGCCAGGTCTGCCGAGAATTTGGATCAGTTGCTGCTGGACGACGAATTCGTTGTGGACTGCATGCTTGGAACGGGGGCGACCGGGGCACCGCGGGGCTTGTACGCCGACGCGGTCAAAATCGCCAATGCCCGGCGAGGGCTTCGAGTGGCGATCGATTTACCGACCGGACTGGACTGCGATACCGGGATTCCGTCGGAGGTCACGTTCCGTGCCGACTTGACCGTCACCTTCGTGGCCGAGAAAGACGGTTTTTCAAACGCGGACGCGAAACCTTGGCTCGGGACGATCCGGGTCGTCGGGATCGGCGTGCCCAAAGCGCTGTTGATGGAGTTCGGCGTCGGATAGTCCTCCGTCTCGCCTTGGCATTCGGGGAAACGGTCGTGGACGACCCGAAAATCGAGCTGCGGCGGAAGACTGGCGATCCGGCATGCTTATCACCGCATTGGATTCGATGTATCGTGCCGCTCGATCAGTCGAATGTTTCATCGTCCCCACCCTACGATTCGTCGAGGTTTGATTGTGCCCGAAGTCATCGAAGCCACTCCACTGAACGTCCCCGATTCGGACGCCTTGCGTTTTCTTCCCGAAGGGCCTTACCAGATCGCCCCGGGCGTTTTTTCCTGGGTGGGGATTCAGCACGGTGCGTCTGCGACTTGCGGCAGTTTGAATCGTTATGACTTCGCAACCGGGAACAACACTTCGCAGGATCTTCCCGGGCGGCCGGGATTTGCGTTCCCGTGTCAGACGCCGAATCGATTTGTCGTCGGGTGCGAGCGGTCGTTAGGCTACTTTGACGTCGTCTCGGGCGACTGGAAACCGTTTTGCGACACCATCGATCAGGATGTGACCAACACCATCATCAACGATGGCTTGCCGTTGGATGACAACTTGATCTTCGGCACCAAAGACTTGGAGTTCGCGACCAAAAAGGCCGGGCTGTATTTGTATCGTGGACGCGATCAGAAACTGATCCGACTGCGTGACGATCAGATCTGCAGCAACGGCAAGGCGGCGATCGTGGATGCGGATCGGCTGTCCTTGATCGACATCGATTCGCCGACCCGCCAAGTCGTTCGCTATGGGTTGGACATCGATCGCGGAACCTTGTCCGAAGCCGAGGTCGTGTTGGACCTGACCTCCGATCCCGCGGTCCCTGATGGAGCGATCTTGACTCCGGACGGGGCGGGGCTGATCGTGGCGATGTTCTTGCCGCAATCGGCCGCGTTTGGGGAAACCCGACTGTATGATCTGGCCAGTGGACAGTGCCGCAAGGTTTGGCGGACGCCGCTGTCACCCCAGAACACCTGTCCGGCGTTGGTCCAGCACGCGGGCAAGCTGAAACTGGTGATCACGACGGCCGTCGAAAACATGACCGCGGACGATCAAGCCGTTTGCTCGAACGCCGGCAAGATCTTCGTTGCCGACAGCGGGTTGGACGCCGCGGATTGGAAACCGCCTGTTTACCGGGCGTAGCTGCCAGAGCGACTGATGGATCTTTAAACGCTAAACGATCCGGACTTGGGCAACTGGGAAAGGCTTTGGGGGTGCGAGGGCACCGCGGGCTGCTCGTTCGCGGTGGGGATCGTGAACTCAAACCACGCTCCGTCGGGACAATCGACCGTGTACAGTTTGCCGCGGTGTGATTCGATGATCGAGCGACTGATCGCCAACCCCATCCCCATCCCGTTTGCTTTGGTGGTCATGAAGGTTTGAAAGATTTCTTCGGCTCGCCCACTGTCGATACCGGGGCCGGAATCGATCACCGACACCTTCAGCGATCCGTTCTCGGCGACGGCGATGATCTTTAGGGTCCGGTTCACTACCGCCGGATCGTCCATCGCGTCGACGGCGTTGCGGATCAAGTTGACCAGCACTTGCTCGATCTGAACCCGGTCGGCATAGGCCCGCGGAAGATCCTCCGGGATCTCGAGCCGCAATTCTTCGACCACCGATCGCGTCTGGTATTCACACAAGGCCAACGATTCGATGACCGCCGAATTCAGGTCGAACGCCGCAAGGTTGCTTCCCGGGCGACCGAATCGACGCAGGCTGTTGACGATTTTGTTGATCCGCTGGGTCTGTTCTTTGATCCGCGCGATCCATTGACGAATGTTCTCGTTGCCCTGTCCGTTTTCGCTGTTTTCGTGATCGCGTTCCAAAACCAGCAGCGACGCCGATGAGAAATTGGCAATCGTTGCGAGCGGTTGATTGATCTCGTGCGAGATCCCGGCCACCATTTCACCGAGCGCCGAAACCCTCGCCAGATGTGCCAGTTCCAACTCCTTCTCGCTCAGTCGATTCTGGGCAAGTCTTAGGTCCGTGATGTCGTTGCCGACGACTTGGTATCCGAGTCGGTTTCCGATCTGGTCGGTCAACACGCGGCAATGCCATTGCTCCCATCGCAGTTGACCATCATGACTCTGGTAGGAGACGGTCGAATCGCCATGTTGCGATCCGGGTTTCACACCCGCAATCACGCGTCGCAGTCGGTCGACGGCGTCGTCGGGTAATCTCGCAATCGCCGTCTGCCCCAAGACGCGATTGGCACGGAGGTAGGCGGAGTTGACGAACGTGACCTGTCCGTCGGCGTCAAAGCGGACGATGTATTCGCTCTGGTCCTCCACGATCGATCGATACTGCACTTCGCTGGCGTGAAGCTGTTGGTTGGCTTCGCGCAGCTCGCGCGTTCGCTGGGCCACGCGACTTTCCAGACTCTGGTTGGCACGTTGCAGGTCTTGTTCGGCCAACAGCAGCTTGCGATTACTGGTTCGCAGCGATGCCTCGCGCCGAAAGACGCGGCCGGTTTGGATGATCGCCAACCCGAACAGGATTGCCATCCCCAGCCACAATCCTTGGAACCAGCTCTGTTGCCAGAGGGCCGGTAAAACTTCGAATGTGATCTCCGCCGGCGTCGCGTCAATGTTGAAATCGGCATCGCGGGCGCGGACACGCAAGTGATGGGTGCCGACCTCCAAGTCGTGAAAGCGGGCGTGGGTATCCGTCGAGAACGCACTCCACGGCCGGTCGTCCAGACGCCAGGAGTACGTCAATTGGTCGCGTGGGGTGGCGTCCAAGAAATCGGTGCCGCTCCAGGACATCGAGACGATGTCGCCGAACTCCTTGTCAGCCACCCAGCGATCGAGAGTCGTTTCGGGCGGTCGACGATCGGGGCGATAACGATAGGTCTTGAATCGGTCGCGTAGCGAGCCCAGATCGCTCAGCGGGATGCCTTGGGACAGGTCGCGGGTCATGTACGCCAGCCCGGATGCGTTGAACCAGTACTGTTCACCTTGGCCTTGGTGCAGTCCGCCGTAATCCGTGTCAAACGCCAATTCACTTGGCAGGGCTGCTTTGACCCAGGTCTGGCCGTCGAAACGATCGAAACCCGCCGGCGTGCCAATCATGATGTTTGCCCCGGGCAACGCCAGAAGACTCTTGATTCGGTTGTTGCTGATCCCGGCGGCTTCGTCGTAGACGACGGCCTCGTACTCCGTTTCACCTCGGTGCCGCGCGTTCAGTTTCACCACGCCCCTGCTGCGTGTGCCGATCCACAAATTACCGTAGGAGTCATTGCACAGGGCGTCGGAAAATCCGCTCGCGGCCAACGGAACGTTCAGCGGCGAACCGAATCGGTCGTCCGGTCGGATTTGAACGAGCGACGGTCCGGCGAACCAAATCGATCCGTCACGTGTTTGGGCGATCCCATAGACGAAATCAAGTCGGTTGGTCGGTGGGAAGTGTTTCCAGCTTTTTCCGTCGAATCGCAGCACACCGCCCCGCTCGTCCTCTTGGACCTGTTGATTGACGGCCGCGCCGAACCACAGCCGCCCGTCGCGATCCTCGAACACCGCCCGTCGATCGATGGCCCACGCGAGTTCTGGATGCAGCTGGCGTTCCCAGCGGTCGCCGACCAGTCGTGCGGTCGCGGCAACACCGTCATGGCTGCCGGCTGCCCAGATGTCGCCGCCGGTTGTCGCGATCACGCGTAGCGGTTGTGTCATCAGCCCATCGGACGCATCGAATTGTTGCCAACGTTCGCCTTGGCGACGCACCACGGTCAATCGAGCAGTCAGGAACCACTCGTTGTCGTTGTCGTCGGTGTCTTGGTAAGCCAGTCCCCGGTACGACGTCCAACGCTTGCCTTGCGGTTCCATCCGCAGTGCAATGGAACCCTTGCCGGCGATCCAGACCGCGCCGTCGGACATACGTTTGACAATCGTGTCGTTTCCAAAGATGCCGTACTCGCGTAAATCGTGGTCGACGACGCGGCCATCGGTTTCGACCGACAGCACGGCGCCATTGGTGCCGACCAACAGTGAACCGTCATCGGCCGATTCGATCGATGAACCGAGTGCTCGCGGCAGATCGACTACCGTCCAACGTATGCCGTCGAAACGAAGTAGTGATTCGGTCGCCGTGTTACGCCCGACCGCAGCAACGCCCTTGGTGGTCGCCGCAATGCTGGGCATCGCCACCACCGGCAGGTTGTGTTGGCGGGTGTGATTGGTCCAGGTCGCTGTCCCGGACTGATCGCGCCGCAGCGAAAAGATCCGTCCCAGGCGAGTGGCAAACCAGACGGTGCCGTGATGGTCGACCACGATCCGCAACGGGCGAAATCGTTGGTACGTGCCTTCGATCGATTCGCACTGCAGTTCCAGATCGACGACCTGATCGCTGTCACACGGCAGGACTTTGACACGAATCGGTGTGCCGGGGGAATCTTCAAGTTCACGTTGGTAAACCGAGCGGCGAGGCTCGCCGTCGATGCCGACAATCCGGTCTCCGACGCGGATCCCCGCTCTGGCCGCGGGACCGTTTTCGGCAACCGCGACGATGGCGTTCTTGCCGACCGCTTGTCCGTACACACAGACCCCCAGCCCGGCGCGCCAGGCGACGGCCTCGGAAGCCGGGATGGTTTCGATCTCCATCGAATCGTCAAGGTTCTGTACCTGAAGATGGCGTCCGATCTCTGGCGTTGTGAACAGTCGGATCTTTCGCCACGAAACGTCGGCTGATGTGGCGCCGTTGCTCTGGAATTCAACGGCGCCTAAATCGGTCGATGCCCAAAGCGTCCCGTCGGGGCCGGCCGCTAAATCTTCGATCACCCAGGCGCGATGGTCCGACGCCGGAAAGACTTCGTGAAACGACTGGCCGCGCAACACGTGGACTGAGGACCGTGTGGCGGCATAGAATTGACCTCCCGCCTGGGCGAAAGCGATTGCCGGCCCCGGCAGATGGCTGGATGCATTAAATTCGTCCCAGTGCAAACCGTCAAAGCGGACGGCACCGGCGGCGATCCCAAACCAGATCGCGCCCCCGGAGTCCTCTGCGATGCACTTCAGTTCTCGGCCCTTCAGCTGAGGGAACGCCCGAATCCGCCAAGATTCCGACCAGGGATCAACGGACCGAGGTCGATAAAGATCCGCTTGAAGCGCAGCGCAGGTGGACACCGCATGCAGTGCAGCGACCAAGTAGACTAAGTAAACAGAAATCCGACCCACAATCTGACGTCCGCGCCGAAAATGAAAATTCGTCCGGTGAAATGATGATACGGAGGGACGATCGTTGTCCGTAGAGAAACAAGCCCGCATCGTCATTGTGGAAGATGACCCAGACGTCCGGGATTCGCTCTGCGCGATTATAGCGGCGCTTGGCCACCAGTGTGTCGCCTTTGAGTCAGCCGAAAGCACCCTTGCCTATCAAGAACTCGACCAGTGCGACTGCCTGTTGGTGGATTTCAATCTGCCGGGGATGAGTGGAACGGATTTCTTGCAAGAGCTACAGCAGGCCCAAAACCCACCCCCCGCCTGCCTGTACACCGGCCGCGTCGACCCACGCATCCACGACGCAGCAGCCGGCTTGAAAAACACGACGGTGTTGGAGAAGGGGAGCGATTCGATGTCGATCGTCACTCACTTGCAGCGATTGCTCCAACAATCGAGGTGAGGGCAATCCGGTCCCCTGCGACCCACGAAACACGCCCCCCCTCCCACGACCGGTCGCATCTCGGCCGCATCTGCCCCGATTGGGGCCATTTGTGGGTGGCACCAATTGAGGTGATCTTGGTGGGTGGCACCAATTGAGGTGATCTTGGTGGGTGGCACCAATTGAGGTTGGTGGGTGGCACCAATTGAGGTTGGTGGGTGGCACCAATTGAGGTTGGTGGGTGGCACCAATTGAGGTGATCTTGGTGGGTGGCACCAATTGAGGTGATCTTGGTGGGTGGCACCAATTGAGGTGGGCGCGAAGCCTCGCGGTGGGGTGCTGGGGGGAATAGGACCTATGGGACGTAGGGGACAAATGGGACCTCGGAGTGGTCGGGGGCACACGCCGTCCTATCGGTCGCATAGGTGATCTTGGTGGGTGGCACCAATTGAGGTGGGCGCATAGGTGATCTTGGTGGGTGGCACCAATTGAGGTGGGCGCGAAGCCTCGCGGTGGGGTGCTGGGGGGAATAGGACCTATGGGACGTAGGGGATAAATGGGACCTCGGAGTGGTCGGGGGCACACGCCGTCCAATCGGTCGCATGGGTCCCATCGCTCCTCTCTCCCCACCCGCCCAACTCCCAACTCCCAACTCCCAGCTCCCAGCTCCCAACTCCCAACTCCCAACTCCCAACTCCCAACTCCCAACTCCCAACTCCCAACTCCCAACTCCCAACTCCCAACTCCCAACTCCCAACTCCCAACTCCCAACTCCCAACTCCCAACTCGGACGGGGCGAATTGACTCGCTGGAAGCCTGTCCCACTTGGGCCGGGCGCCGGTCTGGGTGATAATCGGACGCGAAACGAGACCTTGGGCCCAACCCGGTGATGATCAGGATGGACAAACGAACAGATTCGCAAGCCACCGAAACGTTGCCTCGGGCGGAGTTTCATCTCAACCAACCCTTCCCACCGGCCGGCGACCAGCCGCAGGCGATCGAGCAATTGACCAAGGGCTTCAACGCCGGTGCCTCGGCCCAAGTCCTGCTCGGGGCAACCGGTACGGGCAAGACGTTCACCATGGCCAACGTGATCGCCAATGTCGGCCGGCCGGCGCTGGTGCTCAGCCACAACAAAACGCTCGCGGCACAGCTGTACAGCGAATTCAAGGAATTCTTTCCCGAGAACGCGGTTCACTATTTCGTCAGCTACTACGACTACTACCAGCCCGAAGCCTACATCCCCCAGCGCGACGTCTACATCGAAAAGGACGCGTCGATCAACGAAGAAATCGACCGGCTGCGGTTGGCCACCACCAGCAGTCTGGTCAGCCGCCGCGACGTCGTGATCGTCGCTTCGGTCAGCAGCATCTACGGCCTCGGTTCGCCGGAGGATTACAAGCAACTGGTCGTCGGCCTGACGCGTGGCGAATCGATTCGCCGCGATCATTTGCTGTTAAAGCTGGTCGACGTCCTGTACGAGCGCAACGACATGGCATTCGAACGTGGCAAGTTCCGCGTCCGCGGTGACAGCATCGAACTGTGGCCCAGCTATGAAGAATTCGCCTATCGCATCGAAATGTGGGGCGACCAGATCGACCAAATCTCGATCATCAAACCCGTCTCCGGCGAAACCGTCAAAACCGTCTCCCAAGTCTTCATCTACCCCGCCAAACACTTCGTCATGCCGGACGATCGCATCAAACGTGCGATCAGCGTGATCCGCGCAGAATTAAAACACCAGCTGGAGACGTTTCAAAAACAAGGCAAACTGCTCGAAGCCCAGCGTCTGTCCGCCCGCACACGCTTTGACCTAGAAATGTTGGCCGAAGTCGGGCATTGTCCGGGCATCGAAAACTACTCGCGCCCCTTGTCTGGCAAGGAACCGGGCGCCTCGCCGGACACGCTGTACGAATTCTTTCCCGACGATTTCGTCACCTTTGTCGATGAATCACACGTCACCGTGCCTCAAGTCCGCGCGATGTATGCCGGCGACCGCAGCCGAAAGCTGACGCTGGTCGACCACGGTTTTCGGTTGCCCAGCGCACTCGATAACCGGCCGCTGAAATTCGACGAGTGGGAGGAGCGAACCGGTCAAATCTGTTTCGTCAGCGCCACCCCCAGCGATTACGAATTGGAGCGGACCGGCGGCGAAGTGATCGAACAGATCATTCGCCCAACGGGATTGCTGGATCCCGAGGTGCAGGTGGTTTCGGCACGCGGTCAAGTCAATCATCTGATCAACGAGATTCGTGTCCGAGCCGAGCGAGACGAACGAGTCCTCGTCACCGCATTGACGAAACGGTTGGCCGAAGACCTGGCGAATTTCTTTCAAGAACAAAACGTCCGCTGTCGTTGGCTGCACAGCGAACTCAATGCGTTTGAACGTGTGGACCTGTTGCAGGAGCTACGTGCCGGGCACTTCGATTGTCTCGTCGGCGTCAACCTGCTCCGCGAAGGCTTGGACCTGCCAGAGGTGTCGCTGGTCGCCATCCTGGACGCCGACAAGGAAGGATTCCTGCGCAGCGAAACCAGTTTGATTCAAACCATCGGCCGCGCCGCGCGTAATGCCAACAGTAAAGTGATCTTGTACGCCGACAAGGTGACCGATTCGATGCGGTTGGCGATCGACGAAACCGAACGCCGCCGCGCGATCCAACAGGCCTACAACGACGAGCACGGCATCACCCCCGAAACGGTCCGCAAAAAGATCAAGGCAGGGATCGAAACCGACGCCGCCAAACGCCGCAAAACGGCCGCCAAGGCGCAGGAAGAATCCGAAACCACCTACATCACGCTGGAATTCGTCGAAGCACTGGAGCGCGAAATGCTGTCGGCCGCCGAAGATCTGGAATTCGAGCGTGCGGCCCAACTGCGAGACCGGGTCCTGCAACTGAAAGAAAACATCGGCAAACCGCTGGCGGAGGTTGAGGAGGAGAAACCGGCCAGCGCGACCGGCCGTCAAAAACAACGCGGACGCCGCAAAGGCACTAAGGGAACCGGGGGACGTAGCAAAATCCCACGCCCCAAACGTGGTTGAGCGAACGGGGGCGGCAAAGTGGAAACGCCCTCCTGCCCGGCAGCAATCGTGTTGTTGTTGACCTTTAAAGTATCAGGCGTTTACGACTTCACCCTCCCTCTGGGAGGGTCGCGGAGGAGTCTACGACGACGCGGGGAGGGTTCGCTGTGGTTCGGACGCACTCAGCCACCACCGAATCGACCCTCCCCTCGCTACGCTCGACCCTCCCTGCCAGGGAGGGTGAATTCTAAACTTTTTGCGTATCCCCCTCGCTGCACTCGCCTCTCCTTTTCAGGAAGTGTATTGCAGACGATCGAGTCACTGCCCCGTAGAGTTTTCCTGACCGGAATCTGGCTGCCCCGAAGTGGCCCAATCGCCGCTCAGATCGGCCGCGCCTGGCTGTTAATCGGCGTCGGCCGCGGGTACGATTCTGGCCATGACTCCGATGATGAAACAGTACCACGAGGCGAAGGCGGCGTGCGGTGACGCACTGCTGCTGTTTCGCATGGGCGACTTCTATGAATTGTTTTTGGACGACGCCAAAACCGCTGCCCGCATCCTCGGGCTGACCCTGACCAGTCGCGACAAGGACAGCGCCAATCCGACCGCGATGGCGGGGTTCCCCCATCATCAGCTCGATTCCTACCTGAGCAAATTGATCCAAGCCGGGTTCCGCGCCGCGGTCTGCGAACAGGTCGAGGATCCGAAACAAGCCAAGGGGCTCGTCAAACGCGAAATCACCCGCCTGGTCAGCGCGGGGACGTTGACCGACGACGATCTGCTGAACCCGCGTGAAGCGAATTATTTGGCCGCGGTCGTGTTGCATTCGCCGCGCAAGGGCAAAAAGCAGACCGATGAGCCCGTCGCGGGGATCGCCTGGGCGGAGCTTTCCAGCGGACGCTTCTGCGCCGGCGTGTTCCCGGTGTCGCGGGTCGAAGATGAACTGGCGCGGATCGGACCAGCCGAAGTCATTTACCGCGAAGACGACGCCAACTTCTCGCCGGATTCGACGGCCCCCTGGTCCTGGACGGCGCGACCGGCGTGGAGCTTTGCCGAAGATGCGTCGATCGAATTGCTGTGCAAACAGTTCTCGGTCGGTTCGCTCGAAGGGTTCGGATTTCGCGACGATGATACCGCCGCGGTTCGAGCCGCCGGTGCCGCTCTGACCTACCTGCAAGAAACACAGCCCGGCGGCCTGGACCACTTTCGATCCATCTCGGCACATCACCGCAGCGGCGTGCTGGAAATCGACGCCTCGACGCGACGCAGTCTGGAGATCACGCGAACGCTGCGAACCTCCTCACGCGACGGATCACTCGTCGATGCGATCGACATGACTTGCACGTCGGCCGGATCGCGGTTGTTGGCCGATTGGATCGCCGCACCACTGGTCGAATTGGACGCGATCTGCCATCGACATGATGCCGTCGCAGAATTCCACTCCGCGGCGTCGCTGCGTGCCGAGGTCCGATCGACGCTGAAACAGACCTACGACATCACACGTTTGTTGGCACGAATCGCAACCGGCCGAACCGGGCCGCGCGATCTGCAACAGGTTGCGCGGACGCTTGCCGGGTTGCCGACGCTGAAAGCCAAACTGGCCGGACGTGAACCCAAACGCATCGCGCATTTAGAATCGCATCTGCACTTGTGCCCCGAACTGCGCAGCGAATTAGAATCAGCGCTGGCCGACGAATGTCCGCTCAACGCCGCCGACGGAAACTTTGTCCGGGAAGGGTTCGACCCCGAACTCGACTCGCTGCGCGAATTGGCTGCCGGCGGAAAGCAGTGGATCTTGGAATACCAACAAGGTCAGATGGACGCGACCGGGATTCCTAACCTGAAGGTCGGCTACAACAAGGTCTTCGGGTATTACCTGGAAGTGACCAACGCGCACAAAGACAAGGTGCCCGCGGATTTTATTCGCAAACAAACGCTAAAGAATTGTGAACGCTACATCACGCCGGAATTGAAGGAGTACGAGGAGAAGGTGCTTGCGGCGGATGAGAAGGCATCGGCCCGAGAACAATTGATTTTCCACAACCTGCGGACTCGGACGCATCAGCATCTGGCAACGCTGCAGGAAGTCGCCGCTGCGATGGCGGAGTTGGATGTGTTGGCGGCACTGGCCGAGTTGTCTGCACAGAGGAACTGGGTGCGTCCGCAGATGACCGATGATTCGGTGTTGCGGATCGAAGAAGGCCGACACCCGGTGTTGGATGTGTCGTTGCCGCAAGGCGAGTTCGTCCCGAATGATTGTGTGCATTCACCGGAAACCGGGATGATCCTGCTGATCACCGGCCCGAACATGTCGGGAAAGAGCACGTACATCCGACAGGTCGCGTTGATCACGTTGCTGGCACAGGCCGGATCGTTCGTCCCCGCTCGTTCCGCGTTGATCGGGATCGCCGATCGGATCTTTGCCCGCGTGGGAGCCAGCGATGAACTCAGCCGCGGCCAAAGTACGTTTATGGTCGAAATGGTTGAAACGGCGCGAATTTTGAACACCGCCACGTCACGATCGCTGGTGATTTTGGATGAAATTGGCCGCGGCACCAGTACCTACGACGGTCTGTCGCTGGCTTGGGCGATCACCGAGCACTTGCACGAACAAATCGGTTGCCGGACCCTGTTCGCCACGCACTACCACGAACTGACTCAATTGGAAGAGTCGCTGCCTCGCGTTGCCAATCTGAACGTGGCGGTCAGGGAATGGAATGACGAAGTCGTCTTCTTGCACCGCATCATTCCCGGCGGTGCAGACAAGAGTTACGGGATCCATGTCGCCCGCTTGGCCGGTGTGCCCGCTGAAGTCAACGAGCGAGCCAAGGATGTGCTGGCACAGTTGGAAATCGATCATCGCGATGCACTGGATCGGCCCACGATCGCTCCGCCGCAAGGACACAACGCTCGCGAAGGCGGATCGTACCAGTTGACGCTATTCGGGTTCGCCGACCATCCGGTGCTCAGCCAGATCCAGCGATTGGACCTGAATTCGATGACCCCGATGGACGCGATGCAGTTCCTGCAGCGGGCCCAACGGGAGTTGCAGACCAATCCGGTGGTCAAGAGCTAGTCTTTGTCCCTGAACCCGGCAAGGGTCGTATGTGGTAGCGGAATTCGCCAAGAATTTCGGCTTTTCCCGTGTGAACCGCTGCGAGACGAAAGCCTTGGCGGCTTCCGCTACGGGTTTAGGGACAAAGCCTAGCGTCCCACGGACGACAGCCCGGAAGGGGCATCGTACCTGGAGGGGCGAGTCGAACAATGCACCAGCGGTGGGAACGCATTGCGATCCGCGGCTGCAATTCGCCACCGGTTTTGCCTTTCTTTTTGGCAAAAAACTCGATCTTTCGTGAAACCCTGCCGGCTCGGCGTGGTTTGAACAGGGTACATCCCGGCACGGGGCCTGCTGAAAAACGGGCGGACGTCGGGGGTCCAGGCACGGCGGAACTTCTCCGTACGACACACTCCTCTTTTGCACTTTCTGGGAATTGAATTCAATGAAGATCACAAGCGGCCCGATGGCCCTGTTGTTCGCGGCAATCTTGGCGATGGTCGCCACGGATGTGATGGCTCAACGCGGTGGCGGTGGCCGTCCCGGTGGCGGCGGACGCCCCGGAGGCGGGTTTCGCGGCGGCCCCGGTGGAGGATTCGGTGGCTTCGGCGGTGGGCGCGGCCCTGGCGGCGGCTCGATTCTGGGGCTGTTGCAAATCGAAGAGGTCCGAGAAGAAATCGAGGTCATGCCCGATCAGGAGGAAGCGCTCAAAAAAGTTGCCGAAAATCGGGAACGCGTGGAGTTTCCTCGCGACTTCGATCGTGAAAACCGCGACAGCGAAGAGAACGTCGCCAAACTGCAAGCTTTCATGAAGAAAGTCGAGGAGGCTGACAACAAGATCCGTGAACAACTCGAAGAAGTGTTGCTGCCCGAACAGATGACTCGGTTGGAACAAATCGAAGTCCAGCAGATGGGTACCGGTGCACTGATGAACGACCGCATCGCCGGCAAATTAAAGCTGACCAGTGCCCAGAAAGACGAATTGCAAAAGACGATGGAAGGGTCACGTGATGAAATGATGGCCAAGATGCGGGAACTGTTCCAAAGCGGTGACCGTGAAAACATGCGAGAGAAAATGGAAGAGGCTCGCAAAGAGATCGACGAAAAGCTTGTCGCGGTGCTGACCAGCGAGCAAAAGAAGGAGTTCGAAGAACTCAAGGGCAAACCGTTTGAAATGCCCGAACGTCGAGGACGTGGCGGATTCGGTGGCGGTCGCGGTGGCTTCGGCGGACCGGGAGGAGATCGTGGTGGACGCGGCGGCCCGGGAGGAGATCGCGGTGGACGACGAGGTGGCGCGGATCGTCCTGAAACGGAAGAATAATTTGACCGAACGAAGTTAACCCGCTTCGCTGCTGGACTCGAAACGTCGACTGCAGCGAAGCGCTCCGCTGTATCGACCAGGGACAGGTTCTCCATGTGAGAGCCTGTCCCGTTTTTGTTTTAAGTTTCAGGTTTCAGGCAAAATCCTCTCTGGCAGTGGCCGTGCGTTTTTTGGGGGATTTACCCTCCCAGGTTGGGAGGGTCGAGCGAAGCGAGGGGAGGGTCGATTGGTGGTTTGAGTGCCTGTGAGCCACAGCAAACCCTCCCCGCGTCGTCGCTCACTCCTCCGCGACCCTCCCTGGAAGGGAGGGTGACTGTTCTGCGGTTAGTGAATCCGCGACTTGAAACGCGAAACTTTCGACACAACCGCTGCAACCGTCACACCTTCGTTGCGTTTCCGCATCATCGGAGGTTGCATTTTCGCATCATCGGCGTCAGTTGCGTGCTAGGGTTCCTCGGACGAGGTCTGGATGGCATCGTCCCTCGATCGCCCCCCCTCATGCGTCTGATTCAAGCCGATGTTCGCTGTCTCCCCACACTCAAGCTCCCGCGCGATGGCTGGCAATGCCTGCGCACGGAGCGCGGTGAAGACGTCGACAGATGCGAGTCGCTGGGTGTTGGTCGCCATGCTGGTGCTCATCCAGTTGGCCGGTTGCTCGCGATTGCGATTGCCCGCGATTGATCCGACGGGGCAACGAATCTTCAACCCGCTACCGGCAACCACTTCGATCGCGTTGCCGGGGTCGGCCGGCGAAGGTCGTCTGGGAAACTGTTTTAAGAACCTCGGCGATCCGCTCAACCTCTGCCCGCTCTCGCTGCCCGAGCCCGCGTTTCCCGAACCGGCTGATCCGCCCGCCTGTTTGACACCGGTCCCGGCAACCCCCGCCGCACCACTGTCGTCCGTCGGGCCTGCCTCCAGCGGACCCTGTGTGCCGAGCACCCCATGCACCGAGGACTGCAAACACGGTCCTCCGGCGATCCTGTACGGCAACGAGTGCCAGATGAAAGAGCTGTGCCGATTACCCAAACGCGGCAAACGAGGATGCATCCTGCTCTCGCCGCAAAAGATCGTGGCGCCGGTCGGTGGTGAAGTCGTTTTGTTGTCCGGGATCTGTGGTGACCAGGGCCATCTGCAAGTCGGTGAGCCGTTGGAATGGATGCTGACGCCGGAAAGCGTCGGCACATTCATCCAAGTCGGTGACGATGACCCGGGCGTGATGCACCGACTGGCGCGGATCAAAAAGGCGTCCAAACAAGATCCCTCCTACGCGTTCGGCGTGACCAGCACCAAACGCGTCAAAATCACGCGTGGGAATCTGAATCCCAACGACGACGTGCAACTGGAAAAGGGACAAACCTGGATCACCGTCAGCAGCCCCAGCGAAGGGACCAGCAAGGTCACGGTGTTGGCGCCCGAGAGCGAATGTTGGGATCAACGAAAAGCGACCGCGACGATCTATTGGGTCGATGCGGCACGGCAGTTTCCGGGGACGCAAATCGTGCCGGCGGGAACGCCTGTCACGTTGACGACTCGCGTCACGCGATCCGAAGGCATGTTGCCGGCTCGGGGATGGAAGGTCTACTACGAAATCATGCAACCCGAACTCGGTTCGTTCGCTTCGACCGGCGCATCCTTTGTCGAAGCCACCGTCGATGGCGAAGGCAACGCGACGGTCCAGTTGATCCCCACGCCGGGCACGTCGGGCACCGCAGCGATTGCGATGCGGGTGATTCGGCCCGGCGGTGAAACCGACAACATGCCGCCGCTGACATTGTTCACCGGCGAGACGTATGTTACGTGGAGTGCCCCGCAGTTGGCGATCCGTGCCGGTGCACCGTCGATCGCGTCGTTCGGCATTCCCTTCGAAGCCGCCGCGGCGGTGTCCAACCCCGGCGATCAAGCGGCCACCAACGTGCGGGTGATCATGCAGATCCCGCCGGGCGTTCAAGCATCCAGCACCGATTCATTCGCACAAAACCTGCCGAATGCGATCGTCTGGGAAATCGGTGAACTGCCGGCCCAGCAGGAATTGGATCTGTTGCTCAACGTCACCACCGAATCTTCGATGGTGTTGAATTTTGAAGCCCGGGCGGATGGTCCGTTGGTGGCAACCACCTCGGTCACGGTGGACGTGTTCCGACCGTCGTTGGTGTTGAGTGTTGCACCCGAAAAAGACCGTTACGAGGTCGGCGAGGAAGTGACGTTCAACATCGATGTTCGCAACACCGGTGATCGACCGCTCACGAACCTGCAATTGATCGCCAACGGTGACGATTCGATGCTGCACACGCCCAGCAATTTGCGCCGCGTGGTCAAACCCAAGCAAGATCCGAACACGCAAGAAGACATTCCGCTACAGCCCGGTGAAACCTGGCCCGTTGCCGTCACCTTCATCGCCACCGATCCCGGACGACGATGCATCCAGCTGGAAGCGACCGCTGATGCCGGCCAACGAGCGACGACCGAGTCCTGCGTGACGGTGATCAACCAGCCGCCGCCGACACCCGCAGTCACCGCAACGCTCTCCGGACGCAGTCGGACCTCGGTCGGTAACGAAACACTGTTCCGCGGCGTCGTTGTCAACACCGGCAGTGTTCCGCTGGACAACGTGAAGGTCACGATGGCCTATGATCCCCAGCTCAGCCCGCTCGGGGCGACCGATCAATACTTGTCCGACCCGCGCGCCGGCCAGTACATGATCGAGTGGGTGATCCCGCGGATGGAACCCGAAACCAGCGAAACCTTGGAAGCCAATTTCCGAGTGATCGGAACCAACCCGCGTAGCACGGTCGTGTTGGCCGTTGAATCGCAACAAGGTGCCCGGGCGAGCGAACAATTGCAGTTCGAAATCTTGCCCTCCGCGGTCCGACAACCCGCCCCAGCACCAGCGCCCCCGAACAACCTGCCACCGGCCACGGCACCACCGATGATCCCCGATCGGCAACCGACGCCTGCACCCGATCAGGGGCCGGCACCGCGTCCGGCGCCCGGTCAACCGGCTGAACCGCAAGCTTTGGGTTTGTCGATCACCGGCCCCAATGCGGCGGTGTTCGTCAATCAACCGATCCGCTACGACTTGAAGGTCACCAACCCGTCGTCGCAACCCGATGGCAACGTCAGCATCCGGTTTAACCTGCCCGAGGGCGTCGATGTGATTCGGGTCACGCAACCACTGAGTCCCGAACTGGGTGAGTTCAGTCCCAACGGCGGTTACATCTACTTGAAAGACATCGGAACGCTCAGGCCGTTTGAATCGATCGACTACCTGATCCTGTTGACTTGCAATCAACCCAAGACGTTCACGATCACCGCCGAAGCGGTCAGCCGAGGCAAACCGCTGGGGGCGAGATCCGAAGTGACGACGCAGGTGTTTAGCGATCAGTGAGGCCCCTGCCAGCACGACGCGTTAGCGAGTGGCGGGCGATGGAAGTCTCACTCACCCGTGCCGCTCGCTCACCGGCCTGTTGGTCTAATCAGCCGCACGGCGCTAGCCGCGGTTCCCGCCGCCGCAAAACCGGGGCTAGCGCCCATCGGCTAATCGTTAGCTGTTTCATTTCGACTAAATCAACAGGCCGTCACGCTTCCCGCTGGCATCCGGATCTACTTCAGCTTGGCGGCGAAGTGCGGTCCGCCGTACAGTGCGGCGTCGCCGAGCATCTCTTCGATGCGGAGCAATTGGTTGTACTTCGCCATCCGGTCGCTTCGGCTGGCCGAACCGGTTTTGATTTGACCGGTGCACAGTGCGACGGCCAGGTCGGCGATCGTGCTGTCTTCGGTTTCACCACTTCGGTGGCTGGTCACGGCGGTGTAACCGTGGCGTCCGGCCAGTTGGATCGCATCGATCGTTTCGGTCAGCGAGCCGATTTGGTTGACCTTGATCAAGATGCTGTTGGCGATTCCTTCGTCGATGCCTTTTTGCAGGCGCGTGACGTTGGTGACGAACAAGTCATCACCGACCAGTTGGACGCGATCACCGACGCGCTCGGTCAGTTTCTTCCAAGTGTCCCAATCGTCTTCGTCGCAACCGTCTTCGATGCTGCAGATCGGGTACTTTTCGCACCAGTCGGCCAGGAAGTCGACCATTTCGTCGCCCGAGAGCTGTTTGCCGTCGATCGAGTACTTCTTCGATTCACGATCGTAGAACTCGGTTGATGCGGCATCCAACGCGATCCAAACCTGTTCGCCGGCTTTGTAGCCCGCTTGGTCGATCGCTTGCATGATGACGTCCAGGGCTTCCTGGTTGCTCTTCAGGTCCGGTGCGAATCCGCCTTCGTCACCCACGGCGGTGTTGTAGCCCTTGCTGCTGAGCACCTTCTTGAGGTTGTGGAAGACTTCGGTTCCGCAACGCAGCGCGTCGCTGAATCGTTCGAATCCCAGCGGCATGACCATGAATTCTTGGATGTCGACCGAGTTGTCGGCGTGCTCACCACCGTTGATGATGTTCATCATCGGGGCGGGCAGCAATCGAGCCCCGACACCACCGAGGTAGCGGAACAGGGGTTGTCCGGTCGAAGCGGCGGCGGCGTGTGCGGTGGCCAGCGAGACGCCCAGGATGGCGTTGGCTCCCAGGTTGCTTTTGTTTTCGGTGCCGTCCAGGGCCAACATCGCGGCATCGATTTCCGCTTGGTCCAGCGCGTCCATGCCTTGCAGCGTTTGGCCGATCTTTTCGTTGACATTGTTGACGGCAGTTTGGACACCCTTGCCCATGAAAACGGACTTGTCGCCGTCACGCAGTTCCCACGCCTCGTGGGCACCGGTGCTGGCACCACTCGGGACGGCCGCACGGCCGTGGGCACCGTCTTCCAGCAGAACTTCGCATTCGACGGTGGGATTGCCGCGGCTGTCCAGAATTTGGCGTGCGTGAATCGCTTCGATCAGGGTCATCGGAGACCTCTTATGGGTGTTGGGGGGTGTGGCGGGGAAATGTTTTGTTGTCGACGAGCGCGTGCCATCGCTTGTCCATTTGGGCGGCATTCTGTCCAATGCGGGGCAAAGTGGCTACCCGCCAACCGTTTTTGACGCATTTTCCGCCGTTCTGCTATCTGCAATGTTCACTGGTCTGGTCGAAACTATGGGCGAGATTGTCGAAATCGTCGACGATCCCCCCGGAAAACTCCTTCGAGTCCGCTCTTCGATGGTTTTCAGCGACGCCGCCATCGGCGACAGCATCTGCATCAACGGGTGCTGTCTGACGATCGTCACGCTCGACGGCGAGGTGGCCGATTTCGAGGCCGGGCAAGAAACGCTGTCACGGACCAACCTGGGCAAATTGGTCGCCGGTGATCGCGTCAATTTGGAACGCTCGCTGGCCGTCGGCAGCCGGATGGGCGGCCACTACGTCAGCGGCCATGTCGACACGCTGGGCGAACTGATCGAGCGAACCGAAGACCCGCCCTGGGCGAACCTGAGGTTTCGCATCCCGACACAGTACGCCAGCCAAGTCGCCAGCAAGGGCAGCATCGCGATCGACGGCATCAGTTTGACGGTGGTCGACGCCGACGACGATTCCTTTACCGTCGCATTGATCCCGCACACCCTGGCGATGACGACGCTGGGATTTCGCAATGTCGGCGACGCTGTGAACCTGGAAACCGATCTCCTGGCCAAATACGTTCAACGCTCACTGGGGTTGCTCTCGGACGACCAGATTCACGACCCCAAGCTCAATTCGGACGCATGAATCAACCACGTCAAACTGCCAGCTATCTCTCCAGACGACTCTCCGAAGCCGGTTTGCGGCCGGTGTCGAAGTACGGCCAGAACTTTTTGATCGATCTGAATCTGGTCGACTTGATCGCCAACTCCGCCGAACTGCGAAAAACGGACGTCGTCTTAGAAATCGGCACCGGCGTCGGATCGTTGACCTCTCGGCTGTCCGATGCCGCCGGAGCCGTCTTGTCGGTCGAAATTGACAAGAACTTGCACCAGCTAGCCAGCGAAGAGTTGACCGGTCGCCCGAACGTCAAATTGTTGCAAGGCGACGCGCTGCGGAACAAGAATTCGCTACGAGCGGATTTGATCGAGTTGATCACCGAGGCGATGCAGCGAATCGGCAGCGAGGCACGGTTCTTGTTGGTCGCCAATTTGCCCTACAACGTGGCCACCCCGATCATTTCGAATCTGTTGCATCAATCGCCCGCACCCGACGTGATGGTCGTCACCATTCAAAAGGAATTGGCCGAAAGGATTGTCGCCGAGCCGGGGACGAAAGACTATGGGGCGCTCAGCATTTGGATCCAGTCGCTGTGTCGCGCGGAAATCGTGCGGGTCCTCGGCCCCAAAGTCTTCTGGCCGCGACCGAAAGTCGACTCGGCGGTGATCCGTTTGGACTTCGATCCCGAGCGTCGCGATGCCATCGCCGACCTGGACTACTTTCATCAAACGGTGCGCGCGTTGTTTTTCCACCGCCGAAAATTCTTGCGCAGCAACGTCATCAGCGCGATGAAAAACCGACTCAGCAAACCCCAAGTCGACGAGGTGTTGCAGTCGCTCGGTCACGGTGAAACCGCGCGTGCCGAAGAACTTTCCGTCCAGCAAATCCAGCAACTCGTCGAAGCCCTCCGCATCGCCGAAGCGAACGCGGGTTAGGCCCAGCCAATGCCAGCACGACGCGTAAGCGAGTGGCCAACGATGGTGTCGGCAATTAAGCGGGCCGCTCGCTTACGCTTCCCGCTGGCATGAGACAAACGCCAATGCCAGCACGCAGCGTCGGCGAGTGGCTAGCGATGGTGTCGGCGATTATCCGGGCCGCTCGCTTACGCTTCCCGCTGGCATGAGACAAATGCCGATGCCAGCACGACGCGTCAGCGAGTGGCCGACGATGGTTTCTGCGATTATCCGGGCCGCTCAGCGCCCAACCTCACTGCGCCTCTCCCAAGCAATACAAATACTCCTGACGCCGATCCTCCTCATAATGCGCCACGCGCGTGTAAATGCGGCTATCACAGATCGTCGGGGTGGCGAACACACTTTCGCCCAACTTGTTCTCCGCGATTTTTTCGAATCGCTGCGGGTCTGCTTTGAAAATGAACGTTTCGCCTTGCTCGTTGGTCGCGTAGATCCGATCGCCCACGAGCACCGGTGAACTGCTGAAGTCTCCGCCCAGGCGTTTCTTCCATTGGGTTTCGCCGCTCGCGCTTTCCACACACTCCGCGATCCCCGCATCAAGTGTCATGTACAGGTAGCCGTCCTTGTGCAACATCGACGGGACATAGACGCGAGTGTTGGTCCGCCAGGCGACTTTGCCCGAGCCATCGGCCACGACCGCGGAGAGATGATTGTCGGGATAGCCGCCGCTGGAAAACACATGTTTGCCGTCGGTCAGGGTCGTCGTCACGCATTCCGTCGTCGCACCTTCGATCTCCCAAAGCGTGGCGCCGGTCGCGGGATCAAGGCTGGTGATCAGGTCGCAACCGGTAAACACCAGTTGGGCTTTGCCGTCGATGGTCAGGATGGAAGGGGAGGCATAGTTCGGTTTAGCAGGGCGATCGCGTCGCCAAACAATTTCGCCCGAAACACGGTCCATCGCGACGATCGCGCCGCCGGCCTTGTTGTCCGCCGAGCAAATCACCAGCTGTTTGTAAATCGCCGGCGACGATCCATAACCCTGGTGGACGACATAATCGCACAGACGCTGCGTCCACACGATCTTGCCGCTCAAATCCAGCGCCGTCGTATGGATCGCTTCATCGTTGAAAAAATTGATGAACAATCGCTCGCCGTCGGTGGCGAGAGTCGATGAAGCCGACGACGCCTTCTCGTTCGCTTTTCGTTTTCCCTTGGACTCGTACTCGCCTTGATGCACGATCGCTTCCCATTCAACCGTTCCGGTTCGGCGGTCAAGACAGAGCACGACTTGCACCTTCCGTTGGTCATCGGCGGTCGCCAAATAGACGCGTTGGCCCAACAACATCGGTGATCCGTGACCGCGCCCAGGGATGGCGGTTTTCCAAATGACATTTTCGTTTTCACTCCACCGCGTCGGCGGGTTCTGGTCAGGCGACGCGGTACCGTCTCGCTGCTGGCCTCGCCACCAAGGCCAATCCGTCGCCGGAAACGAAGGCGTTTGGGCGGACGCCGTGTTCATCGCGAACGTGAACAGGACGGTGAGGAGGATCTGGGCCGTTCTCATTTGCGTTTCATTCGTTTTATGGTGTGAACTTATGTGTTGCTTATTTAGCGTTTAGAGCATAGCGGACCCCACCTGCGGCTTTTTGATTGAGTCAATGTTCCGAGGTCGATTTGATAATGCCAGCCCGACGCGTGAGCGAGGGGCACCGCGCGGCCCCTCGCTCACGCGTCGGGCTGGCATCAACAGGGACCTACCTTCTGGCGACGCCGGCTAAGCTCTCAACGCCTGTCGCAGCGCCGGTTCCATCGCATTGGCTTGGTTGAAAAAACCGAGATCCGATGGGTGTGAACCGTCCGTCGTGTCATCGCGATTGTCCGTCAGCAGACTCTCGCCATCGACATAGAACAGACGTTCCGTCCCGGCGTCCAGCAATCTGCGGTAGGCCGCCTGGAACGCCTCACGACTGGTGCGGTTGCGAGTTGCCTGGGACTGTAGCAACCACGAACCCGAATAAGACCGATCTTCGACCAATACGATCGGAACGTTTGGATGGGCACTGCGAAGCTGGCGGACCATCGGCTCGGTCCGTTCGGTGATTTCCGCGGCGACCATGTTGGGCAAGCAATCCAGCACATAAACCGACGGATCGAGTTCGACCAAGAATTGACCGACCTCTTTTTCCAGTTTGCCGTTGCCGGAGAAACCCAGGTTGATCACCGGGCGATCAAGCCTGCGTCCCAAGATCGCCGGGTGGGGCATGCCGGGCCGCGACGCGCAGGCTCCGTGTGTGATCGAAGTGCCGTAGAACACGATCGGCTTTTCCGTGCGTGGTGCCATCGGTTCGAATCGCGAGGTTGAATCGACACCAATCTGCAACGATTCGGTCCCGTTGTACAGCGGCAAATAGATGGAGTAATCCCGCATCCCCGGACGAAGCCCCTGGACCAGCGTCGTCTTCATGTGTTGCTTGTTGGGTTTACAGACGGCCACCCACTTCCAATTGCCTTGTTCGTCCTGGCCGTAAAGATCCAGCCCGCTGACGCCGGTTGCCGGCATGTGGGGCATGGCAAGATTGGATGAAGTCACCGCATAGTCGACTTGGATTTCCGTCGCATCGGTTCGGAAACGGACCATCATCCCGGCCGAATGTCGACTGAGATTCCAGACGGCGTTGCGGACGACACCCTTGGCTCGCGCGGGCAGGCGGTCGAAGTATTTTTCGGTGTCATCAAATCCGCGGCCTTCGATCCCCCAGTCACGGACATCGTGCCACTGGACTTGTGACGAATCGGCTGCTGCGGAGGAATCAGCGGCAAAGGTCAGCCGCGGGGCGGCCGAAGTGGCAATCCCTGCCGCGGCGACAAAGAGAAAGTTGCGTCGAGAGAATGTCGGATTCATCGGGAGGTGCTTCTTCGGTGGGGGAGTCGGTTCGGGGGGATGCCTATCATAGCCACCCTCTGCGTCGCCGTGTCGCCTCGCAAAATAGGCTAACAATCCGCTATAACGTCAGCGCGACATACTCTCCCGTTGGTGTCTTGCCTTGAGGCGATCCCCCCGGGCGACGCTGTTGGTGTCTAGCCTTTAGGCGATTTCCCCGGGGCGGCAACGCCGCCCACATCCAGGCGTTAGCCGATGCTCGGCTACGAAGAATCGCCTAATAGCTAGACACCAACGTTTGCCGAGTCCTGGTCAGGGGCCCGTGCGATTCGTCGCGCCGATGACTCGACCGAAATCCAAATGAGTTTCAGGATGCCCGATGTTTCACTGCCGGCGATTTTTGCCGGAATCCCCCTCAAGAACCCATCCCTGTTTCGTCGCATCTGCGTCCCGATCGGTGATCCGGCGGCCTGGATCGAAACTCCGGATCGTCGCGTGGCATTGGTTCGCGACATCGAAATGGACCGCGTCCGTGGCAGCAGCAACGCCGACCGAGTGGTCTGTCCGGCGGACTATGAACCGGCCGACAAACTGGACGCCGATCGCGAAACCGCAACGGCGCAAGCGGTCGCGGAATATTGTCGGCGAGAGAACCTTGCTGCCGTTCGCGTCGACCGGACGCTGCCGTTTGTTTTTGCCTGGCACCTGCAGCAAGCCGGAATCGAATTGACCTACGATTCGGACCTGGGGGTCCTTGACCGACGTCAAAAGACCGAGCAAGAAATCGCTTGGCTGGCCGAAGCCCAAGCGGTCACCGAAACGGTAATGCAATTCATGTGTGAAACCATCGCGAGGTCAACCGTGGCCGCCGATGGAACGCTGGTGCACGACGGGGAGACGTTGACCAGCGAGCGAGCGCGAGCGATGGCGGCCGCGGAGTTTCTGCGACGTGACTACTCGATGTCACACGGTGCGATCGTGGCGACCGCCCCCGACGTGGCCGACTGCCATCACGCCGGCGCCGGGGCCCTGCGAACGGGCGTGCCGGTGATCGTCGACCTGTTTCCGATGAACAACCAAACCCGCTACTGGGGCGATTGCACGCGGACGGTCGTTCACGGCCAGCCGACCGAGACGGTGCAAAAGATGCACGCCGCCGTCGTCGCTGCGAAAACCGCGGCGGTCAAACAACTCCGCGTCGGACAAACAGCCGAGTCGGTGCACTTGGCCGCCGATCAAGCGTTGCTCGACGCCGGATTCGAATCCTCGCGTGGAACCGTCTCGGATCAACCGACGATTCAACACGGCACCGGTCACGGGATCGGGCTGGATGTGCACGAGCCGATCCTGTTGGACATCGGCGGCGGCCCGGTACTCGAGCGCGAGGTGTTCACGGTCGAACCGGGACTCTACGGACGCGACGTCGGCGGTGTCCGGGTCGAAGACATGCTGGTCGTTCGCGACGGCGACGCCCAGAGCCTGAATCAACTGCATGAAGGACTCGATTGGACATGACGCAACCGAATCAGAATCAATCCGTTGCGGCCCGAATCGGAATCGTCACGGTGTCCGATCGCGCCAGCCGTGGCGAGTATGAAGACCTGGGCGGGCCGGCGATCGATGCCTACCTGAAAGAAGTTCTGACCAGCCCGTGGACGCCGATCTCGCGCGTGATCCCCGATGAGCGAGAGACGATCGAGGCGACGCTGCGGCAACTTTGCGAAGTCGAGCGTTGCTGTCTGGTGGTGACGACCGGCGGGACGGGACCGTCGGCGCGGGACGTGACGCCGGAGGCGACCGAAGCGGTTTGTGACCGCATGATGCCCGGATTCGGGGAACTGATGCGAAAGGTGTCGCTGGAGAAGGTGCCGACGGCCATTCTGTCGCGGCAAACCGCCGGCCTGCTCGGTGACAGCTTGATCATCAACCTGCCGGGAAAACCCAAAGCCATCGCCGAATGCTTGGACGCCGTCTTCCCCGCCGTCCCCTACTGCATCGACCTGATGCACGGCCCGCGTTTAGAAACCGATCCTGAACGATTGACGGCGTTCCGCCCGAAGTCGAAGTAACCAGCTTGACGTCGCGACGCTTGCCAGAGCGTGGAATCCCTGGGGGTGGGCGCCCGCCTTCCCGCGAAGGCAGCTAATTCGGCCGACCATCGGCAGTCGAAACGCAAAGCGATGCTCCGTCGACGAGCGTGACCTTCAATTGCCCCTCCGTCAATTCAACTCCCGGGGCGGCCGTCGCCGCGGTGGATTGGAGCGGAAGGTGGAACCCGAGCCAGCCACGGGAGTTGCACTGTTTAACACTGGTGACAACGCGGTTGGCGATTTGCTCTCCGAAATTCGGACAATAGATGCTGTCCTGAATCGATAACTTGGCAGTTTCGCCCAGGCCCTCGATGATGTACTTCATGTCATGCTCGCTCGTGTGTGTCGCCACGACCGTCTGATGATTCGCGTCGAGTGACAACAGCCACTCCGGATGCCAGTGCAACCGGGAGATCGCTTCGATGGTGCCGGAAAATCCATCAAACCAGTCGATGATCGTCCATGCGGCTCTGCACTCCAGGACCAACCGTCCCGCTGGACACCCAAAACCATCATGAGCCGCGGCACACCAAGCGGATTCCTCGGTCGTGCCGTGCCGTTTCCAAAGCACTTTTCCGCGGCGCCCCATTCGAAAGCTGGACCAGAGGTCGCATTGTTCAAGCGTCCCGAGCTGAAGCACGTTGTGGGCTGCGGTCTGTCGGCATTGTTGACGCAACGCCCCCGGTTCATACTGAAAGTTTCCCGAATCGACGATCGCGTCACGCGCTCCGAGCGTGGCGGTGATTTGCAACAGATCGGCATGGCCGTGGGCCGGCAGATGATCACAGGCCAGCGGGCCGACGTCGAACAGGATTCGATCTCCCCGGTCGGATTGACTGGCCCAATAGTCGACCGTCGGATTCCCCTTGGCGTCGGGATCCCAGAAAGTATCCGCCCATTGGAACACTTGATCTAAGTCTGGAGTTCCGCCCCGTACCGAATCGGCCAGCAGTGGGAAATGTCCGTCGGGTTGGCGAATCCACAGCGCGAACTGATACATCTGGCTGATGACGGTTCTCAGCGAATCCAAGTCACTCGACTGAGCAAACCGGGCCGCTTCGGCACATTGCAAGACACTGACCATCATCAGCGCGTGGTAGGTCGGTGCCCGCTCATAGTGTTCTCCTGACGGCAAGATTTGTTCGTCCAGCTCGGCCAACAATCGCGGCTGAACTGACGACACTCGGGCATCACCCTCAAGTTCCAGGAATGATTCCGCCAGGAAGAGTGCCGTCAGGTTCTCCAGCAGATGGTTTCCGCCCAGGTCCCATTCACAGTTGCGACGCAACCAGTGGACTTGGTCAGCAACGTAGCGCCAGAACGGTGCGGCGATCTCCGCCGGTGGATCGTGCATCGCCGCCAAGGAAAGCCAAACCGGCAACCGTCGAGAAATACAAAACGGATGCCACGCATCGGGATCGCGAACCGGGCTCTGATGACGCGGTTCCGCAAGCCACGAGCCGACGATGCGGTAGGCGGCGTGTGCGCCATGCCGGTCGGCCAGGTCAGTCAAGTATTCCTGGCATTGAAGGTGAAAACGCCACAATCGTGGAGCCGCTGGATTCCAGTCCACTTGGGGGGCGCCGCCTGCGGTATGGATTCGCAGATCGCGCGTCTGATGAAGGAATCGAAACCGCCCGGCGACGATGTCAGCAGCATCGGCATTGCGTTCCGGCCACAGCCCTAGCCTATGCGCCGCGATCTGTTGAAATGCCGATCGGGCGCCCGGTTTCCAGTGGGCCTGACGCCTCCCGATCTTCAGCACCCACCGTTCGGGCAATCGCCTGCGAACGTGTCGTTGCACGGTACGGTACAGCCGCCAAGCAAACTGGCCGGGGCGGTGGTAGCGGAGGAGCGCGACGAGGCGAGAAAAGCGGCGTAGCGCCATTAAAACTCCAGCCCTTCAGCAATGACTGCCGCCGGAAGATCCCACGGGGGTCAGGCTGCAGTCATACGGGCGATCGTCAGACTTCTCCCCCCAGTTTCGATCCTCAAGACAAAACACTTCACCTTGGGAGGTACGCTGAACGATCGACAACATCTCCCGCGCCAGTTGATCTCGATTGAAATGTTCGATCACGAACTTGCGGCCGTTTCGTCCCATTTGCCGAACCGTCTCCGGGGCACCCATCATCCGGTTCAGAATCTCAAACAGTTGAGCGTCGTTTTCCGGTTCCATCGCGACCCCGCTCTCGGCCGCAAGCACGATCTCCAGGGCGCGCCCGCGAACGCCCATGATGATCGCTCGCTCCATCGCCATTGTTTCAAAGATCTTGGACGGGATGACGTGCTCAAACAGGTCCACTTTGCTGAGATGGACCAAACAGGCGTCCGACGCCGAGAGCACCTGGGGAATCTCCGTTTTGTCCAACCGGCCGGTCAGCCGGATCAGATCACCGAGCCCTAATTCCGTCACCGTGCGTCGCAATTGCTCCAGCTTCGCCCCGCCACCGACAACCAAAAACAGCACGTCATTTCGCCCCGCTTGGTGAAACCGTTGCGCCGCATTGATGATGACGTCCAAACCGTGGGCCATCCCCACCGTACCGACGTAGGAACAAACGAACTTCCCCGCCAATCCATGCCGCTCAGCAAACGAGGAGCACTCGGTATCGGGCTCGAACTGCTTCGGGTCAACTCCGTTGGTGACGATCGAAATCCGATCCCCAACGTCGACCTTTGAAAGGATATTGTCGCGATATCCCGGGCCGACTGCGACAATGTGGTTGGCACGGCGGTACATCCAACGCTCGATCCACTCGAGCATTCGAATGATGACGCCGCGTCGAATCGCACCGACAGTCACGATTGACTCCGGCCAGATGTCGCGTACCTCCAACACCAGCGGGCACCACTTCAACCAACTCGCAAATACCCCAGTGAGTCCACAAAAAAATTGCGGCGTGGTTGCGACGATCACGTTCGGTCGACGTACGAAGAACGCAAACGCCAATAGGGCGGAAATCAGATAGCTGAGGTAGTTCAGGATCAGCGCCGCTCTTCCGCGACGATTCTGAATCAAGGTCCAGACGCGGACCACGTCCACCCCATCGATCGTCTCCCGCTGCGGCCAAAGGCGATTCCTGTAGCCATCGTACACCTTTCCATCGGGCACGTTCGGGGCGCAAGTGATGACCGTAACTTGGTCAACATTCGGCTCGCGAAGCCAACGAGCGCAGTGATCGGCCGTTCGAGAGGCCGGTGCATTGCCTTCCGGCGTGTAGTAGTGCGAGAAGAATACGATTTTCACAAAACAACTACGTTTAGATAGAAACTGAAAATCTCTTTGCGGCCAAACTTGTATCGGATTCGAATTCCCCATGATCCTTCATGCCAACGACCCTCGCAACCGACCCAACGCACGATCATTCCGATTCACACGGGAATCCAAGGGTTACCGGGGCTCAGGGCTCCACTGATCACAAAACAATCACGAGTGTTCCATCCGTCAACGTGCCATTGACCAGCAGACCGGCAGCCCCATAAATTCCCGATCCACAATGCCCGAGTATTCCCGCTTTTGTGGGGGGCGGCTATGCGGGCTCGATGGATGCAGAAATCTGGCTCCGGATTTGCTCGTCGGCGTCAAGCGTCGCCAGACTCACCTCGGCCAATTCCTGTGGGGGGATCGGCCAATGGCCTTCGCGACAAGCCCTTTGAATAAATGCTTCGACCCCGCCGGCGTGCCCCTTGTCCTGACTGCGTGTTTTGAGCGATTTCTTGTCACCGACGACGAAGGATCGGCGGAAATTATTGACGACGAAGACCTTCCCGCCGGCGAACACTTCCACCCGTTCTTTGGGGAACGCACTGTTCCCGTTGGCAAGATAGTGAATCGTGGCAATCGATCCGTCTTGGAAAGCCAGCTGAATCGCGGCGCAATCCCCCAATCTTCCGTCGCCGCTGCGCATCGCCGTCGCGACAACTTTCTCGATCGGACTGTCGACGACGAATCGTGCAAGATCAATAAAATGACAGGCTTCGCCGATGATGCGTCCTCCCCCTACTTCCAAATCTTGCGTCCAGTGGTCCGCCGGAATTTTGCCCCCATTGATGGTCAGAACGAGCGCCTTGGACGAGTGCGCCGATCTCAGCCAACTCTTTAACGCCACGGTGTGCGGGGAAAAACGCCGATTGAATCCGACCATCAAGCGTTGTGAGGGATGGTCGTTCAAGCAAGCAGTCACTTGTGCGAGTTCCTCTCGATTCATCGCGAGCGGCTTCTCGACGAAGACGTGCTTTCCGTGCTCCAATGCTTGAACGACGAACGAAGCATGCGTATTGTGCGGTGTTGTGATAAACACCGCGTCGACCGTTTCGTCCTCAAGCACTGCCCGCATCTCGGTTCCGCACCGAGAGAATCCAAACTTTTTTGCCGCGTGCGACGCCGAGACCCCAGTTCCGCTGATGATCGAATGGCGAACCAGATTCTCGCTGGGCAGAAGCGGTAACAGCATTCGCGTTGTAAATCCTCCGGCACCGATGAACGCTACTGACGGCGTCTCCGTCTTCGATCCCGGTTGATCTGCAGTTGGCTTGCCGACCCACAGCAATCGCGAGTTTCGCTCCGGACGCGCCTGTTGCTCGTATTCGAGCAGAATGCCCATCGCTCCCTTTTCATGAATCGCATCGTAGCCTTTGAGTGCCTCATCGAACTTGAAGCGGTGCGTGGTCAAGGAATTGGTATTGATTTTTCCACTCTCGAGCAACTGCAGGACCGCCTCGAAGTTTCGCTGTTCTGTCCAACGTACAAAACCGATCGGGTAGTCCAACCCACGTTGTTCGTAGTTGGCATCATAGCGACCCGGCCCGTAGGAACAGGAGACCTGAAACGAAAGCTCTTTTTCATAAAAATCGGCCCGCCGAAGATTCAATCCGACAACGCCGACCAGCACAATCCTGCCGCGTTTTCGACACATTGTCGCCGCTTGATGGATCAGTTCATCACTCTTCGTCGATGCGGTGACCAACACCCCGTCGACACCCTGTCCCCCGGTCCAGTATTCTGCGACCCGCACCGGATCTTCATCTGCGGCGAGATTGACCGTCATGGCGCCGAAGGATTCGGCAAGCTTTAGCTTGTGCTCGTCAAAGTCAATTCCCAAAACCTGACATCCCTGTGCACACAACATTTGGACGGTCAGCAAGCCGATCAGCCCGAGCCCGCTGACAACAATTCGTTCGCCGAGGGTGGGCTGCAGCAGTCGGATGCCCTGCAATCCAATTGCCGAGACCACCGTATAAGCGGCCGCTTCATCGCAAACCCCCGACGGAATCTTGGCGACCAAATTCTCGCTTACGCTAACCATTTCCGCGTGTGGTCCATTGCTGACCACCCTGTCGCCAACGGCAAAACGAGATTGACGTGAAGTTTCCGTGACGACCCCGACGTTGCAGTACCCCAACGGGATCGGCGTATCGAGTTTCGCTCGAACGGCGTCGACCGTCGTCAACAGTCCATCGGTCTTGATCTTTTGGATCACCTGCTTGACCTTGTCCGGCTGGGAACGCGCCTTGGCAAGGTACCCCCCCTTTCCAAAGTCGACCAACATCTTCTCGGTTCCGAGCGAGACGAGTGACCGTAAACTTTGGATCAATACGCTCCCCTGGGCCCGTCGGGGACACGGGACATCGGCGAGCAGCGTTTCGCCGCTGCCAAGGTTCTGCAGGATTTGTTTCATGGAAGCTTCTTGTAAGTGCCTGTCACCGCATCAACCATTCGACGAACGCATCAAGCCGATTGGGAAGCACGATTTTGCTAGGCGAAATTTGATAAGTCTGATCGGCGTGTCGATGACACTCCAATGGGCTCGGTCGCTCAGACCCTCGAATTGCCTCGCGGATCGAGTTTGCAATCGAGTCCACCGACATCGCGTCAAAAGTCAGCGATGCTTTAACGATGTCGTCAAAGCACGCGTCGTTGGGGATGATCGCTTTACATCCCGCTAACACACCTTCGACAATTCCAAGGCCGATCGTTTCTAAAAGGGATGGAAAAACCACATACTCACATCGACTGGCCAATGCGATCGACTCTTCCCACGATACGGCTCCCAGCAGGTGAAGATTCGTCGGCAGGTCATCCGAGCAGCCGGCTTCGTTGCGGGAGATGGTGACGTACAGGTTGCCATCGTTTTCGGTTTGCTGAACGCGTCGCCACGCCTCGATAAGTCGGCGGTGGTTCTTATGGGGACGCGCGTCGCTGACATACACGAACGACCTAGGCTGCCGAACAGTTGATTCGGTCTGACGAATGGCAGTCTCGATGGCACGCCTGTCGAAAAACGGAAAGCATTCGATGCGTTTCGAGTCGCATCGCAGTTCCCGCCCCAGCGTTTCGCTGATTGTCGGCGTCTGCGTAATCCAGTCGTCGGTGTGTTTCGCATTTTGCTTCACTCCCCGCCGCAGCATGGAAAACCGCAAACGATCTTTCAGATTGTATCGAATACGATTGTCCAGAGACGCAAGCAGGTGGGCGTTTTGAAAGTAGGTGGCGACCTCCGTCCCGTCCAACTTGCAAGTTGGCGGAACGTTGCCGAAACAAAGCAATCGTGCGGGCCGAAACCGTTTCACTTGGTCGACCAGCAAACGTCGCCTGCGACCGGAAAAGGGATGACAGGGAGCTTTAAAATCAATGTTGGGACGGTCTGAATTGGAAACGGCCAAGGACGCGCGCGTGTTGTCCGATGCAATCACGCGTGTTTGATCCTGGGGAAGCGCATCGACCAATGTTCGCAGCAGCGTTCCGCCACCACCCCCGCTCAGGTTTGTCGCATCGATCAATAGATGTGTGGATGACACTTCGGATTCCTCCCGCCGCCTGGCACTAGCGTGTTTCAAGCAGCTGTGTTAGTTCTTGGTCCATCCTGGCGGCGACGGAGACAGCCGTGTGCGGAACGCAAAGCTTCTGCGAGCGTTTTCCCATTGCGGTGCGACGATCCGCACTGGTCTGATGAAACCACAGCAATGCGTCGAGAATCGCGTCTGCACTGTCCGGTTCGATCACCAATCCATTATCGCGATCGATGATTAAATCAGCGGTCGCACCACACGTGTTGGTGCCGATCATCGGCATCCCACAACAAGCTGCTTCTGCCAACACCACACCCCATGCGTCGTACACACTGGGAAGAATAAAGACATCCGATTCGTAAAAATGTGTCGGCAATTCCGAACCGTCCACGAACCCCTTGTAGTCGATGCCTTCGCCCCGACAGAGAGAATCAAGTGGCCCTCGACCGCACACGGTCAGCCGCCACGGAGACTGGACCTTCTGGCGGTAACGCGAATAGGCCTCACAAAGCAGGTCGAACCCTTTCCGTGGAATGAGTTGTCCTGCAAATAAAAACGATGGTTCATCGCAATGGACCGTCGCGGCTCGCGTGGCAAATTCACCGATCCGGTCTGAATCCACATTGTAAAGACCGACCAGCAGCTTCGACTTTGGGACCCCCCAGTACTCCATCAACTCCAATCCCGCCCTGCCAGGGACCCAGACGCGTGCTGATCGAGCCAACACGGAACGTAAGGCAAATTTTCCGATGAATTGTTTCCATGTCCCACGCAATGTGTTGTCGGAGCAAAGCACAAGGGGGAGATGCGCGAGTTCGCGATTCGAATAAAGCTTTGCGTACCCCTTGTATTGCCACCCGCTAATCATCAACACGTCGGGCGACACCGCTGCCACCAACTCCGCAACCGCGTTGGCGTCGTTTGCGGTTCGTTCCGTGATTTCAAGTTTCTCAATTCCGTCAAAAAGCTGGTCGCTCACGGGCGATTCGCCTTCACCCAAATTGTCATTTCCGATGCCGGCGACAATCACTTCATGTCCATACTTGCTTTCCATTTCCCGGCAAAACCCCGCCAGATAGCTCGGCAGCCTTGCCCACAGCAGCATCATTTTCATTGTTTGGGAATCTTCCGTGGTTCGTGGACTCGCCCCACAGGCAGTCCGATTCGGAGACGATCTTGATCAGTAGGAAGAGGGCTCAGGCCGATGCCCGTACGCAACCGGTGTTGGGCTGACCGGTACCAATCGGTGCATGATCTGCATGCAAACCAACGAACAGATCGTTCCGATGATCATCGTGTCAATAAAAAAGTTAACTTCTCCGCGCGGCACAGCGAAAAGTTGCCCAAGTCCGCATAGCATGGGCAGGGTGTAAATAAGATGTCGTCGGGAATCGATGTAGCCGTCCATCCATTTCAGCCCATAGCCGATCAGTATCGCATAGATGATCAACGCGTACACGCCACCTTCGCACATCGCATGCCCGATCAATCCGGCGCCAACATTCAATCCACCGACGTTGCGAAGCCTGGCCTGGCCTGGAATCTGAATCCCCAATCCCTCCGGCTTGTCAGGCCAAAATGCCCGTGGAATAAAGTAGTGCACGGTAGCGCGAGCGGAGTAGAGGTGACGATACGGGAATCGTTTCGGGTAGTTCTCCATGCACCACAAAGAGATCGTTGCCGAACCTTGGAAATTTGCGAGGCGTTGTAGACCATGGCCGATGTCTGCTTGGATCATCAATTCGATCGCCTGGGAAACCGTCCTGGGATGGCGCACACGTGCCTCGGAAAACGCCGCAAGCAGAATAATCATGGGGCTGGTCAGCAAAATGACTGTCATCGCGAGTTTTGGCAGATTCACATTTCTCAAAAAATGTGAGTGACCAACCCACGCCACCATCAATGCAAGTGACAGGAGACCGCGACGACCGTATTCCGTGAGGTGCGGTACGCAACTCACTGCCAAAACAACGAGGAAGGTCCACATCAAGAACACATTCTGACGGTCCCGGAACCATGCGTACGCCGCGATCCCCGTCGCAGTCGCGCCAATCCCAGACGACGCATAAAGCATCAGGTCCTCCATCGCGATGAACCCCAGTCCCCAGACGATCGCCGAAGCCAATGAAAGTCCAACCGAATGCAAGAACAGCGTACGGGTTCCAATCTCCTCGGGCTCCATGAATTCGCGTTCCCTGAATCTGGGCCTGAAGAACCGATACGAACCGAAGACGAAAACCAGGCACACGATCTCGAGGCAAATGAACTTTAGGGAGGTGATCGAACCGGGGTCCCGAATCTTGTATGCCCACAGCGAAAATCCGCGGCGATTGAGCAGCCAGATGTTTAGTCCGAAGTTTTGAAAGTAGAGGAACCCGAGCAGAAACAGATTCCGGCAGCAAAACAACGGAACCGTGCCATTCCTATTGTCTCGGGCGACAAGATAAACAACCGCAGCTACAATCAGCGCGTTGGCAACAATCAAAAGAAAGATCATGTGTGTTCCATTCCGATAGACGCAACCGCTATTGCGACGTCGATGAAGGCATTCATGCTTGACCGTTTCCTTCCAAGACCGCATCGGATCTGCCAATCACCCCTGCTATCCAGGCATGCAGTTGCTGGCACTGCGTCTTGCGTTGATAGGCCGAGATAAATCGCGACGATTGATTCAGGAGCAGAGACGGGGGAGCGGAGATCGCGACAAGCAGCGTGCGCTTTAGTTCCCGCACAGAGGGATCGTCGAGCACCGACGCGTGCGGCCACTGCTTCAGGAAAAGCCGATCCGAACGCGTCGGATTGACATGAATGACAGGACGTGCTGATGCCAAATACTCAAACAGCTTGGAACTCAGCCCCATCCCGGCAGCGTGCTGATCCGGAAGATGACTGAATAACACGTCCGCTGCGATCGTTTCCGAGACCGCTTGCTGATGCGAAATCCTGCCCAAAAACCGAAAGCTCGCTTGGTCGGTGTCTCCCGGGATAGCTGACGGAGCGTTTCCACAAAACCGCACGCTCAGACATTTTTCCGGATACAGTTCAGTAAATGCCTGGGATAGGTTGACGAGTGTTGCAGGTTCGATGGTCGACGAAGAGAAAACCTGGATTTGGGGCTTGTCGATCAAGGGGATCGGAGCCGACTTCCCGAGTAGCCCTGCAATTTCATCGGGGACACCGTTGGTCAGCAGTCGCATCTTGTCGGCCCATTGGGGCCGTTGTCGTCGCATCCATCGATAGTGAATCGGAATCGCGTGAGTCACAAGCGACGCTTGTGCATACACGGACTCCTCGAACCGGTTGGTAAAGTAACGCTTTGCGAAGTTCGTTTTCGATGCCATGAAACGCCTGTCAATCGTAAACGGATCTCGAAAGTCCGCAATCCACGGCACCTTGATCGCCGCCGCAATTCGCCCCCCCAACCAATGAATCGAATGCGGCGGGCTCGAAACGATCATGATCTCGGGCGCGACAGACTCCGCAACGCAAAGTGTTTTCTCCAACAGGCGACGCTGTCTCCAAATCGCCACGTCTGGCACCGAAATCCCGCTGACCAGGGAAGTGGCCAGCTTGCGAGCCGCGTGCCTGGCCTTTCGTGAGACGGAATCCCCAGACGATTTCTCGGTGTTGCGATCGCCCCCGTCTTCGGTGCGGGGCATGCCCAACCGAATCAGATTGACGCCTTCAAGGTCCGCCCCGGACTCCATTTGGCGCCGCGTCAGATACTGCCTGCAAACAACCGTCACTCGGTCTCCCTGGTTGCGAAAGTATTTCGCCCATTCGGTGACGCGGATCGCTGCCACGGTCGGGTCGGGATAAAACGTGTTCGATAAGATCAGGATTCGTTTCAACGTTCAAATAGCCGTTCAAATAGCCGTTCAAATAGCCGTTCAAACACTCTGGCATCGTGAGCGGTGTCTAAGTTTGGGCCTTCGTACGATTACCATCGAAGACTGATCGCCGGTGGTCAAGAGATCCGACCAGAACAGCGACCGACTTGCCGCGTAGTGTTGATTGAAGATGGACGCTATGCGAACTTTCCCTGCGTCTTCAAGTTTTCATAGTGCTCGACATCGCGCATCTTGAATACTTTCGCAGGGTGCCCGCCGGCAATCGCACACTTGGGGACATCGCTGACGACGACGCTGCCAGCTTGGATGATCGCACCTTCACCGATCGTGATTCCGCCCAACAGAATCACGCGGTCCCCCAGCCAGACGTTGTCTCCGATCTCTATGTCCAGCAGAACGTATTCCTTGGAATCATAGGGGATCGCATTTCCATCGTCGTAACGATGGTTCTGCGTGATCATTCTGATCTCGGTGCCGCTGTGGAAATTGTCGCCGATGACCACTCGACCACCACCAACAATTTGAATTCCGTTAAAGTTGGTATTGTGTCCCAGATGCGTCGTCCGGGTGAAAACGCACTTCGCGTTGACGTTGGGAATTGATTTGCAAGATGCAACGCAGCGCATTGCCCGACGCGATCTTAGCCTTCGCAGGAACCGATGTCGCGCGATAAGAATACTGCGGTAGAGCTGTCTTAGCATTGGCTAACCCTCTTCGCCTTCAGCCTTCCACTCATAATAGCTATCGTCCGTTTTTCGCCAGCCGCTCGGTTCGGTCGCCTGGCAAAGATGCGCGATCAAATCCGCGGCAAGCGTCGCCGCGGCAGGGCGGTCTGCCTGGCCGCAACCGGCGCAAAAATACTCCGCCTTTTCTGCCAACACCCTACGAGGCTGATGGTCCAGGTCGTCGATTTCCCGCGCAATCGCGTCAAGACTTTTGGCATGCCGGGACAGCCCCTGTTTCACAAATCCGTAAACATCTCCGATCTCGGATGAATAATGCAAGACACTCGGCACACCCATCAATGCAGCTTCCAAAACGATGGACGAGGCGCCACACACGAGCACTCCCACACGTGCCAAGAAGCCAAATGAATCCTCTGCCCGACTGTCTGAAATGCAAATATCCAGATCGGCACACAACTGCCCGACCGCTTCGCGATGAGATGGCGGTGTCGCTGGGTGCAACCTCGCCAAAATCTTTCGCCCAGCGAAGTCACTTCGCAGTTGCTCGAGCATCCTTGTCGTGTACTGAAAGTCATCTAGCAGGTTGAAACACACGCCGATCGCTGATCCTTGCCCGTCCCCACTTAAAGACAAACATGTTTCGACCCGTTGCGTGTGATCGTACTTGGCAATTCCCGTGAGAAACACCTTGGTTCTGGTCGACGTGCCGTACTTGTCAAACGCATCGCGACCATCCAGCAAGGCATAGTCAAATTTCAACGTCGGAAAATGTGCGGCGACACATGCGTGCTGAATGTAGACCGTTGGTATGCCTTCGTCTTGGGCAGCCTGGTTGAGAGCACAATACGTACCGACGTGGTCATTGGAAAGGATAACGCAACCTGGACGCGACTTTTTCAGCCAATACCTTCCCGCAATGTAGATACCGTAGGTGCGCAAGTAGATGCGAAAGCTTTTCTTGAAGGTGCGCTTGATCCGTTGGTTGCACTGCAGCCATCGTAGCAACAAGACAGGGGTGTAAAAGAGACTGAACTTTGCCGCTGAGACCGCAAGCAGATCTAATGTTGCAGCGTCAATCCACGCCGATTGGCGCGGGTAGCTACGATACACCGGGCGAAGTGCATTCTCCTGATTCTTTGTGCCTGCGATCCATGCCGGTTCGCTGTCAATCAAGGCAAGCGGGACGCTCGAAGCAGTCAACGAACGGACCAACTTGGCGATGCGACTACGCATGCGAGCGAACCGACCCGTTGACTGATTCGCTTCCTCCTCGCTCTCCAGCGATTTTTGCAACCCCTTCTCGAAGGCGGTTTGGCTTCTGACTGGGTTCAATTCAATAACGTCCAGGAACGCGGCGTCCAACAGAATGCGAGGCAAGTCGAAAAGGGACATCAATGTTTCATCGCAAAGAGACGGAGACCGGCGTCGGATAGGATCCGCGATTAGCAGGACAGATCACGATTCGACTGGTCGTCCGCTGAGCCGCTGATGAACACCCAAAATTCCACTCACGTGGAAAAAGCACGCGCTCATCATCACGAGTGCGGCAAGCTTGATCGAGATCCTGGCCAGTGCATTCAAGTCAATGAACACCAACTCGCTCAACAAGACGGTCAGCACCGCGGTACAGGCCATTGCCGCATTGATTCCGGCATTCCAATCAAGCCGATACGACCGATTGGATAGAACCAGTGCAATCACAAACGACAACGCAAAAGCAATCAAAGTTGTCCAGGCCGCAGCGATCGCTCCGACGATCGGAATCAGAGCGAAATTTAATGCCACGTTCACAATGCCCGATGAAAGCGTGATGATTGGAATCCAGCGGGTCTGCTTTTCAAAAAACAGCGGCTGTACAGCAAAGCAGTACCATCCGCGAAAGACGTACGCTGCCGCCAAGATCGGGATGAACGGACTGACCGCATAGAATTCCGGTGGAACGAGAATCGTCAGCACTTCGGTTGCAAACAGGCTCAGCAAAACCCAGGCGGACAACATCGCGGCAGTCCACTTGGTAATGATCTGCCGATACTCACGAACGGTGTCTGCCTTAGACTCCAACGACAGTTTCATAAACTGTGGCGAATTTGCTCGATTGAAGGCATCGACACAGATTCGCAGCGGTCCAGTCAACCGTACTGCGATTCCATAAATTCCCACCGCAGCAAGGTCGGTGTAGCGTTCCAAAATCAGGATGTCGGAGGATGTGTAGAGAAAGGCCCCGAAAAAATGAGGGATGAGCGGTAAGCAATACGCCATGCAGGGGCGCACGATCGAGACATCAAATTGCGGCCGGATGGAGTCGCGAACCAGAATGAGCAAGATGAGCGCGTTGACGAACGCACTTGATGCGGTCGCGAGAAACACTCCCAACGGCCCCCACCGAAGCCAGACGACCAAAATCAGCGTCACGCCAGCCTGGACGATGGCAACGACCGCCGAACTGACGAGCAAGCTGGTGGCCTTGCGCTGCACCTGCAGCAACGTGCTGCAACATCGCGTCACGACGCCAAGGTAAGTTGTTACCGAGGCAATGAAGAAGTATGGGAAAAAGCTTAGCTTTGATTTGGGGTAGCAAAGGGCGACAAAGAAATCTCCAAATATCCACAAGAGCGAGAAAATGGAAACGCCAATTAGACAGCTCGCAAAAAGCACCGTCGAAAAAAAACGCGCGACTCGGTCCTCCTCGTAGTCAAAAAAGAATCTGCCGACGACGGCGGGCAGTTGCAACGCGATGAAACCGCTTGCGATCGCCGAAAACGTCGTCACCAGGTTGACGATTCCATAGTCTTCCTTGGTAAGAACGCGAGTGAGCACAGGAAGCAGAAGCAATGCGAGCAGCTGCGGAAGTGCTCCCTGGATCCCATATGCCAAGGTATCCAGCAGCGTTTTGAAGCGTCGTTTCGAGGAGCGGGATGATGTCACCTCTTCAACTTCCGTGCGAAGTTCATTCGCCCCGCGCCTCAGCCAGTTGATGCGGTTGACCGACGTCAATCCAGTCGTCAATTCGAAACGCGCCGACGTGTTTCTTTTCGCTGAGCGCTTCTTCAATCAAGCTCGTGATCGGAGTGAATTTCGGCTTCACCGTCGCGATGATCTCGGGCGAGATCGCGTAGATTCCCGTATTGATGGTTTGCTGGAGCACCGGTTTTTCAACAAGCTTGGTCACCATGCCACCGTTGGTCTGCAGGCAACCAAACGGGACTTGGTGCGTGTAGTTTTTGACTCCAACGGTGATGACATTTGCATCACGATGGTGCTGCGATAGCATGGCTTGGACGTCGAAGTCGACCACCAAGTCTCCGTTCATCACCAGCGTCGCATGTTCGATTTGCTGGCCGTGGAGCAAGGCGAGCGGTCCGCCTGTGCCCAACGGTTTGTCTTCTTTCAAATATTCAATCGAACAACCGAATTGGTTGCCATCGCCGAAGTGTTGCTCGATTTGCTCGGAGAGATAGTTGACCGACAAGTAGATCTTTCGAATTCCACTGCCGACCAGGTGGATGATGATCCTTTCCAGAATCGGACGACCGGCGACACTGATCATCGGTTTGGGAGTCGTTTTCGTCAGTGCTCCCAAACGGGTTCCTTTTCCGCCGGCGAGAATCACCGCGGCGTTCGGCAGAGTCTCCACCTGAATCAATTGGTTCAAGAGATGGAGGCCGCAGACGAAGCCCGCGTCATCCAAGACGGGCAACTGCTCGATCGTGAAACACTTCATCAAATCCAGTGCTTCATTCCGGCTGGTTTTGACATTGACGGATCGATAGGCGGTGTTGGCAAAGGGCATCACAGCGGAATGCAGGTCCGCGCCGTTCAATAACGCGCGACGCAGATCACCATCGGTGATGACGCCCAATAGTTTTCGTTGCCGGTCGACCACCAGGGCCAACCGCGCAGCCCCCTCGTCGATCACTCGCATCGATTCAAGAATGGTTGCGTCTTGGTTTACCAGCAAACGCTCGATTCTGCTCTCATTCAGCAAATTGGTTTCAGTCTTCATGGGCTCCTGTGTGGATTCTTGAACCGACTGATGTCAAAGGACGATCAACGATTCAACGCGAGCCAGCGGGCCGCAACTTGAGAGAACGTTGGTTCACTTGGCGGTACTGTGCACTACACAACCACCAGGTCATAGAATGGCTTTTTCAGAACGCCATTCAAGTCAACCTGTTTCAGAATCTCCTTGGCCTTTGATGCGGCGCCGGCGGATCCGTAGGGGTTTGATGCACCTTCAATCTCTCTGGCAAAGTCTCGACTGCAGCATCGTTCGATCGCGTTCCGGATTGCTGCACGCTCGGGGGGGCAATGCACGACGGTTGGTCCGGCCAATCTTCCTTTTTGACGATCACCGATGTTGACGGTTGGTGTCGCGAAAAACGGGGCTTCAATCAGGCCGCTGGACGAGTTGCCGACAACGGCATCGACGATCTGCATCGCGGACAGGTAGCGTATGAATCCCAATGACTTGAATTGCCAAACTCGTTCACCGTTGCGTGCGGCGAAACGGTTGATTTCGTCAGCGACGAAGTGGCTTCCTGGGTCTGCGTTGGGATGCGTGACAATCACACCGAATTGGGAAAGCTCCTCAAGAGCAGCTATGAGTTCAACAAATTGATCCTGAGCGGATTGATCATCCAGCGTCACGGGGTGAAAGGTCACGAGCAGGTTTCGTTCACGGAATCTAATCCCTGTGCTGGCCTCGAGTTCTGTCCTTGTTAACAACTTGCATTTCGCCGCATTGTCTAGTCCGAACGCACCCACATTGAAGACGCGTTCGGGATCTTCTCCCAATTGAATGACACGATTCCGATATGCCTCGGCGGCAGTAAAATGAAAGTGAGACATTTTCGTGATGCAATGCCGAAACGACTCGTCAAACGCGCCCTCGGTCGTTTCGCCACCATGAAAATGTGCGATCGGTATTTTCAGCATGGTGGCGGCAATGGCCGCCGCAAGAGCCTCAAAGCGATCACCGAGAACGACAATCAGATCCGGCGAGAGCTCTGCGAACGCCTCTGCACAGAGACCAACCCCGCGTCCGGTTGAACGCGCGACAGCGACTGTTGAACGGTCCTCTTCGAGCATCTCGACGCGTTTGGAGATCTCGAATCCGTCATCAACAATTTCCTTCCATGTCGATCCGTAGCGTTCCGAGACATGCATCCCTGTGACGAGAACCTGCAGGGCAAGGTCGCCGTCAGAGTGCACTTCGCGCATGAACCAACGCAGCAGGCCATATTCGGCGCGTGATCCGGTCACCACGCAAATTGTTTTGGCGGTACGCATTGGTTCAGTCGATTGGTTCGTCAACGTCATAGTTGCGTTCGGCCTTTGTCCCGATCACCTGCAACCAGTCCATCGGTGATCGACCGGTCGCGGGGCGTTTCGTCGTCAGGTTCGCTTCTGTGAAACGTTCGCCGGCCCGAATCGGCGACGCCGCCACGATACTTTTTCTTGCGACGACCACATTGGGGAGTTCACTGGGGCTGACCTGTTTTACGCCATCTCCCATTGCCGCCTCCGTGTTGCGGATCGCGCTGACCATTTGCTCAAGCTCATTGGGCTGCAAACTTGCTGCGTGATCTGGGCCGGGCATCGTCCGGTCGAGTGTGAAATGCTTTTCAATCAATTTGGCGCCGATCGCTACGGCCGCAATTGGGATCTCGATTCCAAGGGTATGGTCGGAGTATCCGACCGTGACCTCAGGAAAGGCATCGCGGATCGTCAACATCGCTCGCAAATTGACGTCCGTCATCGGAGTCGGATACTGCGTATTGCAGTGCAGGACGGACAGCTGACCAAGTTCCAGCCCATTGTCACCGAGGACTCGCAAGCATGCACGAATCTCTGCAAGATTTGCCATGCCTGTCGAGACGATCGTTGGCTTTTGAAGGCTTGCGATCGTCGCCAACAGCGGAAAGTTGGTGATCTCCCCCGAGGGCACCTTGAATATTGGAACGCCCAAGTCGGCAAGCATCTTGACGCTTGCGTCATCGAATCCGGTGGACAGGAATTGGATTCTCCGAGTGGAGGCATACTCGATCAATTCCCGGTGGTCCGACAGGGAAAGCTCGAGCCCCCGAAGCATTTGCAACTGTGATGACTTACCGGTCGATGCAGTCTGGTACTCGGCTGCAGAAGCGTCCTTGGTGACAAGCTTTGATGCGACGAAGGTTTGGAATTTGACAGCATCGGCCCCCGCGTCTGCGGCGGCATCGATTAGTTGTTTTGCAATACGGATCGATCCGTTGTGATTAACTCCGGCTTCTGCGATGACGTAAGCGGGACGATCGTTCAACCAAGGAATCATGCCACTAGCCTCTGATAATCATTTCGCAAATCTTGAGGTCCATCTCCGTATCGATGTCGTAGGACCGTTCCGGCGACATGACGTACGCCGTTGTTTTGGAGCCGAACAGCGTCTGTTGCTGTTGCATCTGATCGGTTCTTGCGACATAAATCGCACCGTTCAAGGCAAACACCTGCTCGAGCGACTGCCGAGTACCCGAGAGCGGTTTGTCTTCATAGCGTGAGAGAAATCCGCCGTCTTCTTCCTTGAATAGCCAGTTCGGATGGTGTTTGGGAGGCGTCACACTGACACAGAAATCCGCGTGCAAGTCCTCAAGCCGCTCGATCGCCAAGTCGATGTCCTGTTCGGTCCGCAACGGGCTTGTGGGCTGCAGCACCACCGTCAGATCGTAGCCGTGGATCAATTGACAGGCATGCAACACCGCATCAACACCGGGCGTTTCGTCTGTCGCCAACTCCGCGGGCCGCAGAAACGGTACGGATGCTCCCAAGCGAAGCGCAACGTCGCGAATCGCTTGGCTGTCGGTTGACACCACCACCTCGTCGACATAACAAGACGCTTTGGCGGCCTGGATTGTGTAGGCGATCAATGGCTTTCCCGCCAAGTCAATGATGTTTTTGCCCGGCAGCCCCTTGCTGTTTTGCCGCGCCGGAATAACGGCAAGCACTTTCTTTCCTTTGATCATTGGATCGTCTTCCTCACGCGAGCCTTCGATCGTCCATCAATCCATTGCCCAGCTCCGATCACCAACCCCGGTTCAATTTGAATCGCCTGCTTGACGATTGTTCCACTTCCAACAAAGCAATCCTCTCCGATGATCGCTCCCCCGTTGACGATGGCGCCGGTCGCAATGTGGCAATGGTCACCCACCGCGGCATCGTGTTCAATCAAAGCTTTCGAGTTGATAATGCAATTGTTTCCGACACTTGCGCAGGCATTAACGATCGCATGGTGCATCACAATCGACCCTGCTCCAACGCTCGCGTGCTTCGACACGTGAGCCAGCGGGGAAACAATCGTTGGAAATCCCCCCCCTAGTCGCACCACTTCTTCATAAAGTTTGACCCGAATCGCGTTCGTCTCGATTTGTCCGATCGTAATGAGGAAGTTACCGTTTCGTTCCACAAGTGCCGGTAGATCCCGGTCGGTAGAATCGACGCGATAGCCGAGCAACTTCTGCCCAAGCTCGTGTTCCTGTCCGACGATCGCGGTGATGCGGAAATCTCCCGACATCTCGACGACATCGATGCACGAGCGGCAATGACCGCCACAGCCGATCAGGACCAACGGTTCCATCAGTTGTGTGCCCGGGGTTTGAGACTTCGCTCAGCGACGGACACACCACTGGGGAGATTGACCAGGCGTGACTGCAACGACTCTGCCTGGCTCAGATCGATCCGAGGACATGATTGAAACATCGGCAATTGGTGCATCAGCTCCCAAGCTGGACGCGTCATGATGCTCTGCTCATTGGTCTCTTTCAACATCGCATCTCTGAGATTGAGGTCGTTCTCGTCAATCAGGATCGCATTCAACCAGTAGTTGCTTTTGCAGCCACGAGGTTCCGTAAACACCGAAACGCCCGCGACGTCTCGCATCGCGTCGATGTATCGGCGTGCCAGGTTGCGTTTGACGGCGATAAACCGGTCAAGTTGTTCCAGTTGCCCACAGCCGAGTGCCGCGTTCAAATTCGGCATTCTTAAGTTGTAACCGACTTCGTCATGAAAGAACTTCCACGCGTGAGGGAGCTTTGCCGTCGTTGTCAGATGCTTGGCGCGATCCCCCAACTCGGCGTCATTGGTCAGGATCGCCCCACCTCCGCCCGTCGTGACGATCTTGTTGCCATTAAAGCTGATGATCGAAACCCGTCCGAAGGTGCCGGTATGTCGTCCCTCGCGAGTGCTGCCGAGCGATTCGGCCGCATCTTCGACCACCTGCAAATTGAATTCTTCTGCCAGCGAAACGATCTCGTCAACCGCACAGGGGTGACCGAAGCAATGCATGGGCACAATCGCGGAAACCCGCCTGCCCGATTTGCGATTGTAGGTGTGTCCCCCGACAACCCGCGTCGAACTTGCCAACTCAGAACGCAGCTTGGCACAATCGATTCCCAGGGTGTCTGCTTCGACATCCACCAAATAGGGCACAGCACCGCAGTGACAAACGGCATTGGCGGTTGCGACAAACGTCAACGCAGGAACCAGCACCTCGTCACCGGGTTCGACGCCGGCAAGCTTTAGCGAGAGAAACAGAGCCGACGTTCCGTTGGAACAAGCGACCACCCGTTGGGCACCGGTGATCTCCCGCAGCATCTGTTCAAAACGCGTGACAAAACTACCCACCGACGAAACCCACCCCGTCGAGACACATTCGCTGACGTATTCAAGTTCGTTTCCGTCAAAGGTGGGCGTGTGCAGCAATGCTTGTCCACTGCCGATCACCGATCGGATGGCCGAAATCGTATCGCTAATGACGCCGTTCAATGGTTCTTCGTTTCCCAGGTTTCTTGGCATCGGTCGGGTGCACGCAGGCTACATCTTTTGATCAAGATTCTTGCCGGTCGCAACATGATTCAGTTCGGGAACGCCCAATCGAACCGCATCGATCAGCTCTGCGGTGGTCCATGTCCCTCGTGACAATGCATCCTTGATGGCCGCCAACGCGTCGCGGACACCTTCCGTGCCGTGAAAGACAGGTTTTGTGACCACCCCCACCTTAGCGAAGCGAGTCTCATCGGCGGTTTCACGCGGGTCAACAAACTCCTCAAACGGCTTCTCGCCACTGGTGTCGGAGCCCGAAAAGAAACAGGGCCACTGAGTCGATGAATCCTGCAGGGAGCCAGCGATCTCAAGCGCCTCGGCCTCCGAATCGCATTCGATCGGTTCCAAACCGTTGGAACGCAGCACCAGCCTGGCGATCTCGGCAAACGAGAGCATGTCCTGCTCTTGTCGGAATTGCGGGTAAAAGATTTCCCTGTTCTTGCCGAGAAAGCACCCGAGAAAACAGAGCTGCCCCGCCTCTTCATGACTGATGAAGTATCGCTTGACATCGTTGGGAGCGGAAAGTGGCTGACGTTTCAAAAGCCGGTGTTGAAAACTGTCGAGCAGACTGCCGGCAGAGAAAGCAACATTCGCGAATCGTGCACTGGTAAACGGCATGCGATCGGCATGTGCCAGAAACACTCGCTCCATCAGCGCTTTCGATGCGCCCATCAGATTGGCAGGCCGCACGGACTTGTCGGAGGACACGCTAAAGACATGCTTGGTTGCCCCGCCGTCGAGTGACCGTAAGAGCGATTCGTTTGCAATCACGTTGACGTTCAGCAAACGCATCAACGTGAATGGATCTCGTTCGGACCGGACATGCTTGAGTGCCGAGAAGTTCAGGACAAAGTCATAAGACTGGGTGTTCAGCAAAGCCTCAAATTCAGGTCGTGAAAAGTCGACCGCAAACGTCTTGAAGTCGTCCGGCAAGGAGATCCCAGAGGAACGTAGGTCGCGCACTACCTCGACTAGGCAATTCTCACTGATGTCGACAAGATGTAACGCAGCGACAGAGTACTTTGATAAAACTTTGACGAACGCGCCGCCGATGGAGCCCGCAGCGCCGATCACCAACACACGAGAAGATCGCACTTGACGGCGGATTTCTTGCGCATGGGCTGCAATGTCCTCTTGCAGCAGGGATTCTTTTCGTCCAAGAACGGCTTCGAGCACCCGATTGCTTTCTGGCATCATTCGACCTAGGCGTCGTCCTACAAGATTGTCAACATTCATGTTTGTGTGCTCTCACCTGTCGCGCAGACGCGATGCTTCTTCCGCTCGGCCGTTGGCGACAAGTCTCTTGATCAATTTCTTCCGAAGCCGACTGTTGGTCGGGGTGTGCTGCAACGCTCTGTTGTAATGAACAAAACTATCGTCTAGCTGGTTCAGCTTAAAATGCATGTCCCCCAAGAGCTCCTCACAGACAGCCGTTTGACGCTTCGTCTGGCAGCGATCGCAGGCGACTTTCGCGATTGCATGTTCCAGGAACTTATCGACCTGAGGTTTAAGCCTGGGGAACTCCAAATCATGCTCTAACAAATATCGTGATGCAGCTCGCTGGCACTCGGCGGTCTCCGCAATGATCTCTGAAAGATTTAGCTCCGGATATCGCTCGGCGTACCGCAGTGCATTGTGGGTCAAACGCACGTTGCGTTCGGTGGCCTTTCGCCAATACGTAGCGCTCGATTCAAGATTGCCAGCATCCCCCACCAAAACCGCCAGGATCGCCATCTGCTTTGCCGTCTGGCTTTGCAACGTCGCCAACTGAGCGATCGCACGTTGTGATCGATCAACGTCCTGATGCACAAAATCGAGATAGACCAGGTGCATCCTTGATTCGATGCCGAGCGGCGATTTGGCAAGCGCACGCTGGCTCGACCGCACCGCGTCGAAATACGCCTTCACCGGTTTTGGAGCTGTGGATGGTTGGTGATACCATCGACGTCGCTGTTCGATCCGACGTGCACGCTCAAACGCGTCAAGGACTTCTTCAGGGGTGCCCAAGTCTTGCGCGGTAACCGTTTGCACGCGACCGATCCAACTGTAAAGTCGCACATCTGCAATCAGGATCTCGGGGGTCGGATGCGTGAGGATCGCAGCTCGAATCCTGTTGTGAATTCGTTGCACTGCATTTGGGTCGACCCGGTCGCGCGACAGCTCCAATTCGGCCGAACGGACGAGCGTGTCGTTAATGGCATCGGATTTCAGTTGAGGAAGACAGGCGGCGCCGACGAGCACCACCGATATGCCGAAGGCGGCTTGGAACATCCGCTGAGGTTTGCTGATCAATCCGCCTTCAAACACGACAGATGCTGCGGGTGCGCTATCCAGCCCTTCCGTCAGATGCTGTGCCCCAGACTTTGTCATGAGCGCTGGGCGGAAGCCGCGGGCGACGATCGCCGATGCCAATGCCGCGGACGTCAACAGGTTGCCTGGAAGGATCAAGCCGAAGTCAAACATCTGAGTCACGACCGTCGTGCCGATCAGATACCAGCCGCACGCCCCAAGCCCTTTGTCGATCGGATCAACCGAACCGGAAAGCCGGTGCGCCGCCACCGCAAGGATCGCCATGACCGAAGCTGCCAGTAGGATCCCCGGGAACCCCTGTTCGGCTGCAAGCTCGAGCCAAAGGTTGTCTGCGTGGTGAAACCAATAGGGTGGACTCGTCTGTTGGTAAGGCAGATGTGCATACGCATAGGTGCCAAGACCCGAGCCAGCGGGAAAATAGGATGCTGCGGCTCGCGCGCCGTCGGGCCAGTGTCCGATACGCCCGTCATGCATTCCGGCTCCCGATTTGATGTCGAGATCTTCAAATCGATTAAACGTCTCAAAGACGCCTGGAAATGCAGAGATCGCAAGTGCCACTAAAACAACCGACACCAAACCGATTGCGGGAATCGTCACAATTCCGCGTCGGCTTCGCAACCAGCCAAACGCCAAAAGACAACCGAAAAATGCCCCGATCACGCCGCCTCGGGAGCCGCAGACCATCAGACCAGCTGCACTGACGCCCACAGATGCCATGCCAACCAACAGATCGCAGTGGTACAGCAGCATCACCCAGTCGCCTGACTGTGGGCTTCGGTGGTTGATATCGTCCGAGCGGAATACCGCGACACGATGGGCAATTAGCCCAAGACCGCAGCCGAGCCCAAGATTGAAAAGGAATGCTGCATTGTTTCGATTGAGAAATGTCCCAAAGCTTGTTGACGACGCAATCTCAACTCCACTCGACGTACCCACCACTGGCACCTGAGGGAATACCACGCCTGCAACGAAATGACCAGCAATCCCAATTCCGATCACTCCCATCAGCACAAGGATGTTTCTCCGTTCCCGACAAGCTATCGCAACCGAGTAAACAACGGGAATCAGAAGCGTGAGCATCGCGGCCGAATGCTTGGTGGATTCGGGAGCGATAGAGACTGGGATAAGATGCGGCTGGAGATCCGGGGGCAGTATCGGCGATCCCCATTCCATGTAGGCCGAGTGAGCTCCGGGGCTGAAAATCGACACCCATCCAGGACTGAGCGGAAAGCTTTGCAACCAACTGTAAGCCGCCCACACCAATAGAGGCCACATGAGGGAAAAACTTCTGATGCCAATCGCGCGTCTGTCGGAAGCAGCGGAGAATGCCGCGACCGCCGAGAGAACGACTATGGCCAACGCCGCGACGTACTTTGTCCAGGGAAGGACTCCACCAAGGTCGGCTGAAACAACCGGCCCAAAAGCGCCAAGGCAGATCACCAGCGCAAGTGCGACAGACTGCCGAATTCTATCCATCAGCAAGCTTGAAAAACCTTGCGGTCAAAGCCTGTAGTCGACTTCGCTTTGTGAACGTCCCCGCCGATTCGCCGGCTGTGGCATGGCGCGTACCAAAGAAGTGAGGCCGGACGTTCCTGCAAACACATTCGCCGATTGGTATCGGCGTACGCTGTCGCAATACCCGATGAGCTCGATGGAGGTGAGGGCTGGCGGAGCAATATTGTTCCGCGACGTTCCGCGTCAGGTTGTGGGGACTTTCTTAGGCAAGATTTGCCCCCGCCATCTCACTTCGCGCCAGTTCCATGTCGTGGTCGACCATCAGCTTGGCGAGTTCTTTGCAGCTGGTTTCCGGTTCCCAGCCGAGGACGTTTTTGGCTTTGCTGTAGTCGCCCAACAGCAAGTCGACTTCGGTCGGGCGGAAGTAACGTGGGTCGGTTTCCACGTAGTCCTTCCAGTCCAGCTCCAGGTGCTCGAACGTGTAATCGAGAAACTGACGGATTGTATAGGTCTCGCCGGTTGCCAAGACGTAGTCGTCCGGCGTGTCGTGCTGGAGCATCAGCCACATTCCACGCACGTAGTCTTTGGCGTAGCCCCAGTCCCGTTTGGCATCCAGATTGCCCAGGTACAGTTTGTCTTGCAGCCCCAATTTGATTCGCGTCGCCGCTCGAGTGATCTTTCGCGTCACAAACGTCTCGCCCCGTCGTGGCGATTCGTGGTTGAACAGGATCCCGTTGCAGGCGAACAGGTCGTAGGCGTGGCGGTAGTTGACCGTCTGGTGGAATGCGTAAACCTTGGCACAGGCGTAAGGGCTTTGCGGTTGAAACGGTGTCTTTTCGGTCTGTGGTGTTTCCAGCACGTCGCCGTACATCTCGCTGCTGGACGCCTGGTAAACGCGGACCGGCTTTTTCTTGTTCAGCTGGCGGGCCGCTTCCAGCACGTTCAGGGCCCCGACGGCGGTCGTTTGGACGGTGTAGACCGGGGCATCGAACGAGACGCGGACGTGCGATTGAGCCCCCAGGTTGTAGATCTCGTCCGGCTCGATATTCAAAACCAGATTCGTCAGGTTCTGTCCGTCAGTCAGATCGCCATAATGCAAGAACAGACGCGCGTCTTCGTTGTGCGGATCGATGTAGATGTGATCGATCCGGTCCGTGTTGAACGTGCTGCTGCGGCGGACGATGCCATGGACGTAGTAACCTTCATCGAGTAGCAATTCGGCCAAATACGATCCGTCTTGACCGGTGATTCCGGTGATCAGTGCTGTTTTAGGAGCCCCTGCCGAACTGCCTGCTGCGTTGCTCATGACTCGTCTCGCCGCCTTGTAGATTTCAAAATGAGAGGGTATCGGATGCGTCCTCGCGCATCGCCGCCTGACTTCCCGGGCGACTTAGACCGCTCTCAGCGCGCCGGAGTCGTTCGCCCGCAAAAAGTCTTCGTAGGTTTTTCGGACGCCGGTTTCCAGATCAATCCGGGGTTCCCAACCGGTCGATTTTATCAGATCGATGTTGGTTCGTTTGACCGGCGTGCCGTCGGGCTTGGAGGTGTCCTGCGTGATTTTGCCGTGAAAACCCGTGATTTCGGCGATCAAGCCGGCCAGATCGCGAATCGAAATATCGGTCCCCGTGCCGACGTTGACCAGGTTGGGGGGATCCTCAAGATTGACCAGATGAATCAGCCCGCGAGCCAGGTCATCGACATGCAAGAATTCGCGCCGGGGTGTTCCGGTTCCCCAGATCACGACTTCATCCCGTCCGTCGCGGACCGCTTCGTGAAAGCGGCGGATCATCGCCGGCATCACGTGTGAGTTTTCGGGGTGATAATTGTCTCCCGGCCCATACAGATTGGTCGGCATGGCGGAATGAAAGGTGACGCCGTATTGGGTGCGGTAGTGTTGGCAAAGTTTCAATCCACTGATCTTGGCCAACGCGTAGGCTTCGTTGGTCGATTCCAAGGGGCCGGTCAGCAAGCAGTCTTCGGGCATCGGCTGGGGGGCCATCCGCGGATAGATGCACGTGCTGCCGAGAAACAGGAACCTGGCGGTGCCGAATCGATGAGCCGCGTGAATCGCGTTGGCGGCCATCATCAAATTGTCGTAGATGAATTCGGCCGGGTAGGTGTCGTTGGCATGAATGCCCCCGACTTTTGCAGCGGCAAACACGACGACATCGGGACGTTCGGAATCAAAGAACGACTCGACATCGGATTGTCGAATCAAATCCAGTTCGCTGCGATCGCGCGTGATCAGGTCGGCGTCATCGATCCCCAGTGCTTGCAGATGCCGAACGACCGCGGCGCCGACCATTCCGCGATGGCCGGCGACGTAGACGCGTCCTTTGGGAAGTCGCTGCGAAGTCATCAGAAACCGATCCCGTGGTAGTCAAATCCCTTGGCCTTCAAATCAAGGTCTTTCAGTCGGTTGCGCCCGTCGAAAATGAAGGCGGGCTTTTTCATCGTGTCATGAACGGCGGTGAAGTCGACGTCGGCAAATTCGTCCCATTCAGTCAGCACCGCGATCGCATGGGCATCGCTGGACGCCTCTTGCGCACTGGAAGCAAAGGTCACGTGTTTGTCGATCAGTTCACGTTTGGCTTCGCTGATTTTGTTGTCACCATCGGTGAACACGTACTCCAGATCGTTCAGGATTTGATGCTCACTGACCTGCGGGTCGTAAATGCAAACGCGTGCCTTTTCCAGCAACAGGTCACGGCAGACATAGATCGCTGCGGACTCGCGGGTGTCATTGGTGTCTTTCTTGAACGCAAAACCCCAGATCCCGATCTTTTTGTCCGACACGGTGTTGAACATCGTTCGTACCATCCGCGTGACAAAACGCTCTTTCTGGTAATCGTTCATCCGAACAACCTGTTCCCAGTAATCCGCGACTTCGGGCAGGCCAAAGTATTGGCACAGGTAGACCAGGTTCAGGATGTCTTTTTGAAAACAGCTGCCGCCGAAGCCGACCGAAGCTTTCAGGAACTTTGGCCCGATCCGGGAATCGGTTCCGATCGCCGCAGCGACTTCGTCCACATCCGCCCCGGTTGCCTCACACAGGGCGCTGATGGCGTTGATAGACGAGACGCGTTGGGCCAGGAACGCATTGGCCGTCAACTTGGAAAGCTCACTGCTCCACAAGTTGGTCGTCAGCAAACGATCGCGTGGGACCCAGTTGGCATAAACGTCGACCAGCGCCCCGATCGATTCGGGCCGTTCCCCGCCGATCAGCACTCGATCGGGCTGCAGCAAATCGTCGACGGCGGTCCCTTCAGCCAAAAACTCCGGATTGCTCAAGACGTCAAAGGTGGCGCCGTTGGCCGTGTTGGACAGGATCCGCTTGACGGCTTCGGCGGTGCGAACGGGCAGGGTCGATTTTTCGACGACGATTTTATGGCCTTTGGAAACCTCGGCGATCCGTCGGGCACACTTCTCGACGAACTCCAAGTTTGCCGCCCGGCCGGCGCCCACCCCAAATGTTTTCGTCGGCGTGTTGACCGAGATGAAGACCATGTCCGCCTCACCGATCGCCTGATCGATCTCGGTGGTGAACGTCAGGTTCTTGCCACGGCTGCCGTGCACGATTTCGTCCAGCCCCGGTTCGTAGATCGGCAGCCGATCGGAATTCCACTGCGCGATCCGATCCGCATTGATGTCCACGACTTTGACGTCGATGTGAGGGCACTTGTGTGCGATCATCGCCATCGTGGGGCCGCCGACATAGCCGGCGCCGATGCAGCAGATCTTTGAAACGGGCGGTATCGTGGTTGTCATCGTTTTCTCATCGCGAGTGAAGAATCCATGAAATCTCAAGAAGCCGGTGTGATTCAGACATCGCTGCCTTGGGGTTCGGGAGCACTGCCGAGCGGTTCGAGCTGGCAGTCGTCCAGTTTGACGCTGACGCCTTGATCCATGAATCGAACCGAAACCAGCAATCGAGTCTCTTGATCGCGGCGGATCACCACGCCTTCAAATCCCGCGAACGATCCGTTCTTGACGCGCACGGGCTGGCCGGGTTGCAGCCTGCCTTCTACCGAAAGCGGCACACCGATGTCGACCAAGTCACTGATCTGCGTCAAATCGTACAACAGCGGTTCGACATCCGTGATCTCGCTCGCCTTTTGCACACAACCGGTACAGATCGACTGGTAGCGTTCCTCATCACCGCCACACAGGAACACGTAGTTATTGAACAGCGGCACGTAGCTTGTTCGGATGCGTCCCGAGGGAGATCGACGACGCTGTTCGATTTGCGGCCCGTAGTGCGGAATCTGCAATTGACGCAGCTGTCGCATCAATTGCTTCTCCTGTCGTGATTTGGTGTACAGCAGCCACCAACTGGAGTTCTTGGCTTGATCGGATGAGAGCAGTTCGTCGGGGAACCGATCGGGCTCTTTCGCAAGGATGGGCATGGGGATCGCGCTCGATAACGTCTTGGACGGATGGATTGAACGGATGGTCGCTGTCGTTTGAACAAAGCAGCAGTTTGAACGAGCCGGCGGCGATTGTTAAGTCAACACGTGCCTCGATTAGCGCGGACTTCGTCCACTTGGGTGACGCACAACCCTTGCAAAGGGGTAACGCGCAATAACCCGACCTTTGACAGACAGCAATTTCGGCCGATCCGAAACGGAAAGCTTACCTAACCATCTCGCTTCGCCTATCGGCTACGGATTGTGTCGGCGTCTGGGTCTGTTTTCAATCAGCATCCGGGACCGCGAATCGATTCCTGTCACCGTTTGGTGTGTAGCAAAACGCTTTTGATTGCTATTCCGATCATGCGGGGAGGAGATCCGGTGAAGTTCGTCGCCATCGGCGATGGCATTGCTCTGGCGATTGTCTCAAACCCACTCGACCTGGAGAAGGACACTCGCCCCGAATCACTGGGGCGGTCAAGGTCGTGGACGCGGGGCAGCAAGCCTTCAATGGACAGCAAACGCTCAATGGCGACCGGGCAATAGCGCGGCCGGCTCGCCGGCACGCTCAGTACTCACATACCGAGGCGTCGGAACGTTTCCGGCCACCTGAACCTCCGCCGGTACGGCGTGCTGGCGTTCCAGTTCCGCGATGATCACCTGGATCTGCGGTTCAAGGTCTGCCAGCCGCAAGCTCAGATCCGCAATTCGTTCGTGAACGTTGGGCGACGTCACCGAGGCGACGACATGCAGCATTCCGATATTGACCGAATTTTTGCTGGGGCCGACGGAGATCACGATCGGCCATTTCACTTGTACCTGATTGTCGCGATCGGGCATACGGACGTCGGACCAACTGGCGTGATACCCCTCGTGCAACCAGGACAAATTGAGATCGATGCTGATTTTGGCCAAGTTGTGGATTTGGGCAAAGTCGACCAAGGGCTCCCAAATCAGGTTCCAGTCGCCGCTGCCTTGAAGGGGCAAACAGCGGTGATTCTTTTCCAGCGACGACTGTTGCGGCGTGATGAAAAAGGAACGCGTCATGTGCGACGCTTTCATCATCACCAACTGACATTCGGCATGCCCGAAAGAGCGTGTCACGACCAAGAAGGCACCGGCGAGAAACATTCCCAGCAGTGCCAGCCAGGGCATCGCATAATGCGCCGACGCGATCGCCAACACGGTGGTCAAGGAGCACAATGCGGCGACGATAAACAGCATCCCGAACTGTCCGTATTTTTTCTGCAGCAAGTGATGCAGGTGGGCACGGTCGGCCGCGTAAATGCTGCGTCCGGTCAGCCACCGCCTCGCGATTGCGGCGAGCGAATCAAACAGCGGAACGGCCAGGATCGCGACCGGCGCCGATGCCAGCAGGGTCGAACCCTTGACGCTGCCCCAGACCGACAGCACACCGACCAACAGGCCGATCACCATGCTGCCCGCGTCGCCGAGAAAGATGGTCGCCGGGGGTTTGTTGTAAAACAGGAACCCGATCAGGCTGCCCGCCAGACTGAACGCGAAAATACACCCCAACGGCGTGCCGTGTTCCAAACTGAGCACCGCCAGGCCCAGGCTGATGAAGCAGCCCGCGGTTGTCGCAACGCCGTCGGCACCATCGATCAAATTGAGCGCATTGACCGCGATCAGCAGCCACAGAACCGTCACGGGAAAGGCCAGCGACCCCAGGTGTACCTCGAACCCCAGCAGCCCGACCTTTTCGACCACCGTACCGCTGCCGACCAGCGCCGAAATGATCAGGATTTGCAGCAGCAACTTCTGACGTCCACGCATCACCCATGCGTCGTCGATCAGTCCGACCACCAGGATGGCGGTAGCGGCAAACACCAGCCCGTACCACTGGGAAGTCACATAGCCGAGCGAAAAATCACCGTAACTGCGGTCATACAGGATGGTGCAGACAAATCCGACCAACAGCGAAGCGAACACTGCAACGCCACCGCACAGCGCGATCGGCTCGCGATGGAGTTTGCGTTCCTCGTCGGGCGCGTCCACCAATCCGACCCGACGAGCCAGAAAGCGGACCACCGGGACAAGCACCATCGCTGCGAGGACGGAACAGAGCAGAGAAACCAGAGTCAACCAAATCATTGGTGTCGTATCACGCGGCAAGTTAGTCGAGACATCGAAAGCGGACTGTCTGAATCGTCCCCTCTGGGGAATACATCGTCGTCATCACAGTTTACCCGACGATTACAGAAGCACTCAGTCTAAAACGCAACCCGCCTAGGAGAATGAGTTGAATCTTCACTTTGGGTTTTCTTTGGAACGATCGGAGGGAAAGCCCGCCCGGATATCCCCTCCGGAGAGGCGGCATTGTCACTAAAGGAACGGCCGACACAGGCGATAGAACCCCTACAGCTGCCGTTTCCGTCAGTTTTAGCTAAATCCTTTTGACCGTTACGGCGATAAACACCCCTAGGACGGTACGCCGAAATCGGTGGGCTGCCCGAAATGCATGACCCAACTTCGAATTCCGCCAGCAGCCAAGGGGGGCCAAATGGCGATTCGTTCAGTACGTGCGGCCAGCGCACCCGAACACCACCCGATTCCGTCGGGAAGTCACACCGAAACACCACCGCCGTCGCCAAGCGACTGCGGCCCGTGGTCGCAACGCCGACGCACCGCACGGGGACGCCTAAGATCGTTTCTCTTGGCCGGTACAGCCGCCGTGATGCTGGCAAGCTCCTCGGGATGCTCGCTGGTCTCCAACGCCTACCGACAGATCCGGAAAGCGGAATACTTGGACGAGTTCATGCTCGCCCACCGCAACAAGGTCTTCGCCACCAAGGCGTGGCTGCGAGAGAAACACTGCCACAAGAACCGTCCGCATCTGTCGGAATTCAAAGCAGGCTTCATTGAAGGCTACATCGACGTTGCCAGCGGCTCGAACGGGTGTATCCCTTCGATCGCACCGAGCCAGTACTGGGGGTGGAAATACCAGTCTCCAGGCGGGCAGGCGGCGATCGACGCTTGGTTCGCAGGCTACCCCTTGGGGGTCAAAGCGGCGGAGCAGGACGGCGTCGGCTTTTGGAGCCGAGCTCCGGTCATGGCACCGGCGTCCCAACCCGCCGGCACGACTGACCCGGCTGCGACACCGACCGCAGCCGAGGCAGTGCTCGGCCCCGATGGCAAACCGATCCCGCCGGAAATCATCGTGCCCGGATCGACTCGGATCATCGAGACGACAACGCCCGTCGAATCGATGCACTTGGAACCGCTCGCACCCCCGGTCGCCGAACCGGCAATCGATGGAGAAATCCTGAGCGTTCCCGCGATCGGTGATGACGCCTCGCTGCAATCAAGCCCACCTGGTTCATCTGACGCGGACGCGTTGGGCGCTGTTTCCGAGGCCGCCAGCTTGGTGCCACGCCAATCGGCAGCGACTTTCACACTGGAAGATCGCAGCAGTGCGACCGGTTCGCCGGGCGATGATCCGGTCGAGGGGATCTTCGGTTCGATCGAAATGCCGGCCGAACAAATTGACGCCGGTTCACAGCCCAGCGCATCACAAGCCCCCTCGGGGTTCCTGATCGAAGGTGCCGCGGTCCCCGAAACCGCAAGTGCCGAATCTGACCCGATTCCATTTAAGTTCGAATAGCAACAGCCAGTGGTCGCTTCAAAACACGCTGAAAACCTACAGTGACGAGTGCAGGGATGAATAACAGTATTGCTAACATGGGCCCCGATCAGCCATGCCGCACGCGGCAAGACATCGGTGACCGCAGCGACGGCCGCAACGGCTTGCTCACAGCCCTCCGCATTGGCCTTCGCTGCATCGGCGCCAAGGCGGCCGCGGCGGCGTTGCTGGCCGGTTCGCTGACGGGATGCTCCGCGTTGACGCAACCCATCGATGGCGTGCCCGCGGATCGACTGCCACCGCAGTACTTCGCCGAACCGAAGAACGATCTAGTTCCGGTGGACATCTCCGATCTGTCACTTGAACCGCCGCGTGAATACCTGATCGGCCCCGACGACATCCTCGGCGTTTACATCGAAGGTGTGCTGCCGTTCAATCCGCCCAACGCGCCCCCGGAACCGCCTCCGGTCAACTTCCCCGACGCCGAAAGCACCTTGCCGCCGTCGATCGGCTATCCGATCGCGGTCCAAGAAGACGGATCATTGGCACTACCGTTGATCGAACCGCTGAACGTCGACGGATTGACACTTGATCAAGTCCGAGACGCGATCCGAGATGCCTACATCGACAACGACATCCTTCGGCCCGAAAAAGCACGTCCGATCGTGACCATCATCCAGGAGCGGACGATCGATGTGATCGTCGTACGTGAAGACGGTGGCGGGGGCGGCGGACTGTCGACGCAAAACGTCAGCGCACAATTCCTCCTCGGCGGCAGCGACCGCAGTGCCAGCGGCGGTCTGGTCAAGCTTCGAGCCTATCAGAACGACATCCTTCACGCCCTGGTTGAAACCGGCGGATTGCCGGGTGTCAATGCGAAGAACCAAGTCAAGGTGCTTCGCGCCAGCAAAGAGAACAAAGCAAAGCGTGAAGCGTTTCTGAAGAAATTCCGCGCCCAACGTCAGGCCGCCATGCTCGATCCCTGTGCCTGCCTGCCAAAACTGCCTGAGGATCCGAACATCTTAAGAATCCCGTTGCGGCTTCCCCCGGGTGAATCGTCCAATCTGACCCAAGAACAGATCACACTCAGAGATGGGGATATCGTCTACATCGAGTCTCGCGAAACTGAGATCTTCTACACCGGCGGGTTGTTGCCGGGCGGTCAGTTCCCTTTGCCTCGTGACTATGACCTCGACGTGCTCGGTGCGATGGCGTTGGCCGGGCAAGGCGTCTACGGCTCCGTTGGCGGCAGAGGAGGCATCGGAGGCATCGGTTCACAAATCGCAACGATTCCGCCCGGACGTCTGTTCATCCTTCGCAAGACGGACTGCAACGGACAAGTCGCGATCGAGATCGACTTGACCAAGGCGATCAACGATCCGAGATCACGACCGCTGATTCAAGCCGGTGACACCCTGATCCTGCAATACAAGCCGGAAGAAGAACTGCTGAACTTCGGCCTGGGAACCTTCTTCACCTACGGAATCCAGGAACTGTTGCGAAACAACTAACGTTCCGCAACGGCCTGCCAACTGACGATCGCCGCGAAAGGCAACTTTCGCGGCGATTTTTTTGTGCTGCACCACTAGGATCGGCTGCCAGCCCGTCATGACGGAATTGACATCGCGTACGCGTGTCTTCCACGTCGCCTTCAGCGGTAGTGGACGACGCGACCAACCAAACAGCAAGATCCTAATGAGCCACTTCGTCCCAGTTCAACACGCGAATCGATCCGCTGGGTTCCATGAACTCATACGCCCCCATCTCATAGCCTTGAAAACTGGGGCGGGGGTTTCCGTCCAAATCGATCGAAACCAGCCCCGACAGATCGAGGCCCGAATTGATCGCTGGGGATCCCATCGCCAAGTGAAAATCGCCACCGCCGGGATCGACGAATTGCGGCGGGTCGTTGACTTCTCCAATGCCGGGCCCGCTGTTGGTGTACGGCCGACGCGACGCATGAACCAAATTGTACTGGTGGTCGAATACACCATCCGGGTTCGCGTTGTAGAGCCCGTAGTATGTGACGTCAAAAATGGAGTTCCTGACCGTCGTGTCGCCGGAATAGCGGATCAAACCAAAAAACTTTGCCGCTGCAACGGTCGTCTGCACGATCGAATACATCGCGTCGGCACCACGCAGGTGAATCCCATAATCGGTTCCGGCGATCACACAGTTGGTGACCGAACCCTGGGCGGATTGCATCGCGATCCCGTATCGTCCTGCCAGAATTGACGATTGGCTGATGTCGCAGCGGGCACCTCGGGCCAGAATCCCCCAGCTGCCGGTCAACCGAGTGAATGTGCAACGATGGATCGTGCCCGATCCGCCGGCTTGATAAACCCCCGTGCTGGACAGGTCGGCGAAATGCACGTTGTCGGATGTCACCACGGCATCACGGTACACCAACCCTTGCCGACCATTGCGAATGCTGCAGTCACGAATCTGGACGGCGGTTTGATTGGCCGGGTCGCCCCGAACGTAGACGCCACATCGGGTTGCCCCCACCACCCGTGACTTGCTGATTCGAATCGGCGAACCCTGCGTGCCGACGCTGCGCAAGTAGATCCCGTACGCAGCATCGTTGAATTTGCTTTCCGCGATCTCACACGCGCCGTCCAGGTAACCGAGTACCCCGTAGTTGGTGGCAGCCACGTTGCATTGCTCGATCGACAAACGCCCGCGACTGCAATACGCACCGACGTCATTGCCAACCAATTCGATCCCCGTCAACGTCAGCTGGTCATTTTGGCACAGCACGCCGTATTGGTTACCAGTCACCTGGACATTCATCGCAGGGGTCAACGTCAACGGTTGGTTGTTGACGCGAAGACCGTAGCGGTTGCGATTGAGCTGAAGGTTGCCGGCGGACGCCGGGGTGATCGTTGTCCCCGTCATCAGCAATCCGTATCCAGTGTTGCCCGAGAAGTCGCAATCACGTATCTCCGGGATGGCGTTCTGCTTGCTGTAAACGTAAGCCCCATGGCCGTTTCCGCGTGATGTACTTTTGCCGATTCGGACGTTCGTGCAGTCATTGATCCTGACCCCGTAGGATCCGCATCCGCTGACGGTCAAATTGGTGATGTCAATCGCCTTGGACCGATAAGCATAGAAACCCGTGGTCGTCCCCTTGGCCGTCGTGTCGGCGATCGAGCACTCGCCGTAGTAATCGATGATCGGGTATTGGCAGGTCTCGCTGGTGGTCACGTCTCGGATCGACCATGTCACTGCGTTTGCCATCACGCCGCGTGGCGCCCCCCGAAACACGTTGTTGTCGGCATCCGTGTAGGTCCAAGTCCCGTTGCGCAAATACAACGCCGCCGCGGTGTGGTTTTCCGAAATCAGGTTTCTCAACAGCGGTGGATTGTCCGACGTGTTGTGGATTGTGATCCCGTACCTGGAGTTGATAAAACTGCATCGCTGGACATCAATCTGGTCCGATCGCGCGTATAGTCCGTATGCACACGACTTGGGATCGGCCGGGTTTCCGCCAAACGTGCTATCAGAAATCCGCACCGATTGACTGTCCGACACGTACGCCCCCATCGAAGTTCCGCCGAAGGTACAGTTGTCGACCGACACGCGGGTTCGATAGCTGACCAGTCCTCGAGCGTTACCGCTCAAGTCTCGATCGGACAATATCAAATCGGCATCTTCGCCTTTTGCATGGTTGGTGTAGATGGCGAAGTCATTGTCGATGAAATCGATACGGTCCTGCTTCGACAGCGTCAGCCGCTTGTTTCCCGAACGCTGGTACAACGCATACTTATTGCCGCGTAACGTCACGTTGCGGAAATCGTAGTCGCCCTGGTGCGCGGTGATTCCGACTCGCATGGATTCGATGTCCAAATCGGATAGCGTCGCGGATTTGCCCGTCGTGTCACCAAGCGTCACACCGTAGTGCCCGTCTTTGACGCTGCAACGGCTGATCGACAACGATTCGCCGTCACAGCGGACGGCATGCGAGGTGGTTTCAAGGAAATTGCAACGCGTGATTGCGGCCTGTTTCAGTGCCGTGCCATAGACACCGACCGTACTGCCGCTGAAATCACAACGCGAAACCGCGAGCGCCGTGCGGGCCGCGTAGACGCCCCGTGTGCTGGTTGCCGGATCATTTGCGTCGACGCGATCGGTGAAACGAGAACGCGTGACCGAAACACCGCTTCCGTCATACCCGATGCACCCGTATTGCGTCGCGGCGAACTGACAATTGATCACGTTGGTCGATTGAATCCCCGACGTGTAAATGCCATACCTGACTCGTTGAAATTTGCACCCGCTGGCGAACAACCGGTGCGTCCCCAAGTCGCGGAGGGCATAGGTCAAGCGATGAAAGTTGCAATTCAGGTAGTAGGCACTGCCCGCGGTGTTGGTGACCAGACAGCCATAGTTGCGGTCGTCGATTGCGGGGTTGCCTTCGAATGCGAAACCGAAGAACAGGATGTTTCCGGTATTGAAAACTCGAACCGTCCAGGTCCTCGTCGCAGGCCGAACAATGACGTCGCCTTTGTCCCCGGTGTAGATTCCTGTTCGGTCCGCGTACAGCACGAACCATCCCGCCGCGTTTGACCCGCTGCCGTTGATGACGACGTTTTCGTCATAGGTCCCCGCGCCGACGAACAGAATGTCACCTTGTCCTGCGACAGAGGTTGCTTTGGTGAGCGTGCGAAACGCCTGGTTGCGATTCGTCCCCAGGTTGCTGTCGTTGCCGGTTTTGCGAACGTAGTAGTTGGCCGCATGGACCGTTCGTGTCCAGACCGTCGTGGTCCAGCCAAGCGCAACGAGCACCATCACAATGATTGGTCGGCAATGAAAGAGGCGGTGCGTCACGGCAGCAGACCGGTGGGATGGTGTCAAAGAGAATCGCCGAGCCCAGGTGATGTCTTAAGGCAGCTCCGGCAAACCCTCCAGTTCGGGCAACTCTGGCATCTCCGGCAACGGCAGGTCGTCCGGAAGTGCAATTTCCAATTCCTCGGAGATGGATTTCAGCCCCAGATCGGGATCGGCAGGCGTTTCCCATCCAGGATCCGGCAATTGGAAGTCCTCGCGAATTTCCCCTGGGGGGGAGATCGGAACCCGGCTCGGTGTTCGTTGCCGGCGGCGTCTCGGTGACGGCCCCTCGACCGCCGGGTTTTCGATCGGTTGGTTCATCATCACCAACGTCAATCGCTCACCCAGATACCCAATCTCCGCAGACCTTTCTCTGCAACTGATTGATATCATCGAGATACCATCAAATTCCTCTCCGGCATGCAAGGGCACCAGCTTGCCGCCGACACGCAACAATGCCAGCGTTGATGACGTGTTGTCCGGATCGGTCGTCACAAATCCGATCAGCCGAATGATGGCCTGCTCGGTTTCCTCCTGCGGCGTTTCCACCTCGACTTTGACCGTCTTTGCTTTCGGGGGAGAAAAGAAGTTGACGTTCTCGGGGATCGACGGCAGATCAAGTTGCTCGATCGAGACCTCTGTCGTTAGGTCCATTACGGTCGATGGCTCCGCATCCGGTGACACCTCGTTCAGATTGGCTGGGGGTAAATCGTTACTGACCTGAGTCACCGCCAATGCCGGCGCTGCGTCCGATTCGGAATCAATCGATGTCAAATCCACTGGTTGGTACCGGTCCACATGCGGCTGATCCGTCGACTCTCCTGGCCCCGTGCAACCAACACAACAAACAACCGTGGCGAGCGCCGCTGAGCAGACGCGTCGAAAAGTGTTTAACGATACGGAGCGTTTGCTTTTTGTCACGATTGGTCGTGGTGTGAATCGGTTCAGGGAATCCTCTCTGTCGGACTCTGTGACACGCCGTCACCCCGCGGAGGTTTCGGCCGAGCAATTGGCGGTTTTCCCTCGGGTTGAGGGCGATCTCGGGTCGGTTCTATGCGATCTTTGCCAACTGTCACGTCTTCGGTTGACCGTAGGTTTCGGCAACCTAGCGTTTGGACACCGCAACAGCCTCCAGTGTTGTCAATCCCACAGTCGTCAACCTCACTGTCGCCAATCCCGGCGTCATTCTTACCGGCGTCTTCAAACGCGTGCAATGAATTCCAAAGCCAAGAAGATCCTGGTCTACATCGCTCATCCAACCGTGTTGGAAGTGACGGTGTTTCGTCTCGAGCTGCTTGGGATGCGGACCACGGGGGTCAGCAGCAGCGACGAGATGGCCGACGCGCTCACGGCCGGATTGCCCGATGCCGTGCTGGTCGACCTCGATTTGGAAATGGGCGAAGGGATCCGTTGGGTCGAAAAAATTGCATCCGACGAGTGCACCAGTCATATCCCGATCATGTGCATCTCCAGCCGCGGGGATCTGGTCGAAGTCGAAAACGCATACAAGGCCGGCGCAAAAAGCTTTGTAATCTCGCCCTACGATCCGGTCGTTCTGGAAACCAAGCTGGTCGCACTTCTGAATCCTCATGTCGAGCCCGTCGGCTCTCACCGAGAACCCTAGGGGAACGACGATGAGCAGCGTGAAGATCCGCCGCATCGGTGACATTCTCTTAGAACACGGGGTCATCACCGAACAGCAACTGCAAACCGCACTGGTCGACCAGCGTCAAACGCGACTGCAACTGGGCGTTTTCCTGCTGCGGCGCGGTTTGGTGACGCGAGATCAGCTGGGCAAAGCACTCGCCGAACAATACGAATTGCCGTTCTGCGATTTCGAAGAACACGACACGCACGGGCAACTGGTTCGGTTGCTCCCAGAATCGTTCGCCCGACGCCGCAAGGTGGCTCCGGTCCAGCTGCAAAACAAAGTGTTGCGATTGGGGATGATCAACCCCAGCGACATGGAGGCGATCAGCGAAATCGAATTGATGACCGGCTATCAGGTCGAACCGGCAATCTGTTTGGAAGAAGACATCGACCGCATGCTCGAATCGGCCTTCGATGACCGCATCAAAGCCAAGCAGACCGCTGTCGATATCCGCATCCAAGAACTCAACGAGCGAGTCTCGGAAATCGTCGATGGCGATGAAAACCTGGAAGACAGTGACGCCCCGGTCGTGCGATTGCTCGACGCGATTCTGATGGGAGCCGTCCGCGCCGAAGCCAGTGACATTCACCTTGAACCCGACGCGCCGCAGATGCGAGTTCGCTATCGGATCGACGGGCAATTGCACCAGATCATGACCGTGCCGGGGGATTCGGAGGACGCGTTGGTGGGCCGCGTGAAGGTGTTGGCCGACTTGGACACCGCCGAAAAACGACGCCCCCAGGACGGAAACCTGACGATCCAAGACGGAGAGACCCGCGCCAGTTTTCGCGTCAGTTGCATCCCCTGTGTCCGCGGCGAAAAAGTCGTCATGCGGGTGCTCGATGAATCCAGCAAGACCTTCGACTTTTCATTGTTGGGAATGCAAGAGCGTCAACTGGCCGCCGTCAAACAACTGCTCGATCGCCCCCACGGCATGATCGTGATGACCGGTCCGACGGGTTCCGGGAAAACAACGACGATGTATTCCATGTTGTGTAGCATGGACTCTGCATCGAAAAACATCTCGACGATCGAAGACCCCGTTGAATTTCGCCTGCCGGGAATCAACCAGGTCCACGCCAACAACGAATTCGGAATGGGATTCGCCAACGGGCTGAAGTACCTGATGCGCCAAGACCCCGATGTCATCCTGGTCGGCGAAATCCGCGATCACGAGACCGCCGCAACAGCCGTTCAAGCCGCACTCACCGGGCACTTGCTGATCAGCACCCTGCATACCAACGACGCCGTCGGCACCGTTGCTCGATTGGGCGATTTGGGACTGGACAACTTCAAAATCGCCGGTGCCCTGGTCGCTTCCATCGCTCAACGTCTGTTGCGTCGGCTTTGCGAAAACTGCAAACGCAAGTGCGAACCGGACCGACGATTGGTCGAACTGATCTATCAAGGTCGCGAGATCCCCGCCGATCTCGACCTGAGCGGTGCATTCTATGAACCGGTCGGCTGCGATCAATGCGGTGGCACCGGGTATGCCGGCCGGGTTCCGATTTTCGAAATCATGGTCGTGACACCGCAATTGGAACATGCGATCGAATCCGGAATGCCCGGCAGCACGCTGCGCAACATCGCGTGCAGCGAAGGCATGGTGGATCTGGCCACGATGGGATTGGAGCAAGCCAGACAAGGCGTCACGTCGATCGAAGAAGTCTACTTTAAACTCTCGGGCTAGCGACCATGAGTACCGCATCGGGCCACGGCGGTGCACGTGCCATCACGGGGAACCAGCACGCCGAATCACAGAACCTGTTCAAGACATTGCACGAGATCAAGTTCGGCAATGATCCCCAGCGGCGATTCAAGCGAAAGGATTTAATCCTGTTCCTCAGGAACCTGACCACGCTGGTCCAAAACGGAGTCTCGCTGACGCATGCGTTGGAAACCGTCACGCGAGACCGGTCGCTGAAAAAGTACCACCACATTTTGTCCTCGATTTCGCGGGCACTCAAAGGCGGAGAATCGCTCTCGACGGCGATGAAAGCGTTTCCCAGTGCCTTCAACGTCACCTTGATCAGCCAGATCGAAGTCGGTGAGCGTTCCGGGGCTCTGGATCAAGCCTTGGTGCGGGTGACCGAACAGCTGGAACGTTCCTCGGGCCACCGCAAAATGATTCTCAAAAAGCTGGCCTACCCGGCGATCCTGGTCGTCGCGGGAACGGGAAGTGTCACGTTCATGCTGTTGTACGTGATTCCGACGTTCCAACAAATGTACGAAGACGCCGGCGCGACCTTGCCCGCGATCACCCAACTGTTGATCGATTCCAGTGTGATGATTCAGAATTACGGCGTTCATTTGCTGGGTTTGATCATCGTGCTTGCCGTCGCCGTGGTCACGCTGTTCCGAAATGTCCAATCGAGGCGATGGATCGACCGCAATCTGATCCGCATCCCCGTCATCGGTGACTGGTTTCGCAATCTCGCGATTTTGCAGTTTGCCGACGTCTTGGGCAATCTGATGGAAAGCGGATTCACCTTGGCCGAAGCCTTGCCGCCGGCCGGCCGCGCGATCGGCAACCGCCATGTCCGAGAAAAGATCCTCGGGTTGTACACGGCGATCCGGCGCGGTGAACGATTCAGCCAGTCACTGGAACGCGAAGGCGACTTGTTCCCTGCCGTGGTGAACCAATTGGTGATTGTCGGTGAACGGACGGGGCGTTTGGTTCCGGTCACGCACCAGATCCGAAAGCACCTCCGCCGTGACGTCGAAGACAGCACCGATGCGTTGGTCGGCGCGATCGAGCCGATCCTGACCATTGTCTTGGCCGTCGCCGTCGGCGGGATCTTGCTGGCCGTTTACCTGCCCATGTTCGACTTGATCGGAAAGGTGAATCATTGAAGGCATCACACACATCGAACCGTCAACGGCGGCGCGGCCTTTCCTTGCTGGAACTGTTGGCCGCGTTGGCCATCATGGGTGTGATCGCGGTCGCAATTGTGCCGCGGATCAGCGGCGGCGCACGCGAGGCCAGCGACAGCAGTTGCCAATTGCGAAAGGCCGTCATCGAAGTGCAGGTGTCTTTGTGGCGTCGTGAAAGGGGACGTTGGCCGTCGGGCGATCTTTCCGACATCGGAGCCGACGTCCGCTTCTTTCCCGACGGTCTTCCCCGCTGCCCCGTTGACGGAACTCGATACGCGATCGATGAATCAACCGGGAGGGTAAACGGGCATCATCACTAGGCCAAAGGGGGGACTTTCTCGGTTGCTTTGACCTATTTTTCAGCACCGAGCGTTCCCGCCCATCGACCGGAACGCGTCGGCCCCGAAATTGATCCTATCGGATCGATTCATCGTGTGGGCACTCCCATCGCCTCTCCATTTAGACACACCATGCAACGTACAACAAACGCCAAGCGAACCGGTTTTTCACTGCTGGAACTGTTGGCCGTCGTCACCATTCTGGCCGTGATCGCCGCTGTCGTCGTTCCGCGAATCTCCAGTTCGAAACTGGCCGCTCAACAAGAAGTCAACAAGCAGAATATCGCAGAGATCAATGCCGCGGTTGAACGCTGGTACTTCGAAAAAGGAAGCTACCCGCAGCTGAACCTGTCCGACATTGCGGCGGACGTTCAGTATTTCCCGGAAGGAATCCCGCCGAACCCGGTCGACAATTCGGCCTATCAGCTCGATGCAACGACGCACCGCGTGATCAAATAGCGTTTCGAGCCCTCAGATGTCCCCGTGTTCCAACGTCATCACCATCGTCGCGGTCTCAGCCTGATCGAGTTGCTGGTCGTGGTCACCCTGCTGGGTGTGTTCGCAACCGCGGCCTTGATGCGATTCGGTCGCGACACGTTTGGGGATACGGGCGCCCGCTCGCAAGCACGATTGCTGTCGCTGGCCATGCTTCACGCCCAGCGAGCCGCCATTCGCACCGGCGATCCGCACGGCGTCGTGATGCAAGGCCCCGCCGCGGCGGCCACCAGTTGGGCCGTCGTCCGCCGCCACCAGGACGGTTCGAAAGTGACCGTCGAGGGACCGCATGCGGTCGCCGAGCGCGTGCGGGTGTCTGCCAATGCGACCGAGATGTGGTTCGATTTTGAAGGGGTCGGGTCACAGCCCTTTGCGGCACAACTGCGAGGCCCGAATCGATCTTACACCGTCCAGGTCGAACCTTGGACGCGGATGATCAGGACGCAAGAATCGTCGCCATGAACAAGCCGAACCTGCGAAACGGACAGACGATGTTGGAGCTGATTGCGGCGACCATCGTGATCTCGATTGCGCTCGTTCCGGCGCTCAAACTGACCCGCACGCGGATCGCAAATACCGAGGCGTTGGAACGCGCCGAAACCCGTTTGGCGTTGTGCACCGGCAAACTGGAAGAAGAACTGGCCTACACGGCTGCCAGGTGGGAATTGAATTCCCATCGGGGCAACTTCAGCAGCCTCGGACAACCCGACGTCTGTTTCCAGGTGTCCAAGTCCGATGCGCTCGCCGCCGGCGGACGCCCCGGATCACTCGCGGCCATCGATGTCCTGGTCTGGCACGACGACGACGCCGACGACAGCCTGGACGCCGAAGAGCAACGCGTTCACCTGGCAACGAAAATTGCCAAACTGGAGTCTTACGCGAGGGAGTTCAATGGGCCGTAGATTCCCTCCGCAGCTGGCAACTCCAGTAGCGGAACTCGCCAAGAGTATCGGCCGGCGCGCCGCACCACGCGCCGAAAGCCTTGGCGGCTTCCGCTACGGCGCGATTGCCAGGCGCCGCCGTGGCGTCAGCATGCTTGAACTGGTGATCGCCGGCAGCATGCTTGCCGGCGTGATGACCGGATTGTCGCTCGTGTTGCGGACCGCACGCCAGTCGTGGGATACGATCGACAGCGAATACGCGGTGCTGCAACAGATGCACGCCACGTCCAGGCATTTTGTTCGCACGGCCCGTGAAGCAAAGGGCGTCGTCACGATTGTCCCCGACGGCAATGCCATCACACTGGCGATGCCGAACGATCAATCCGCAACCTGGCAATGGTATCCCAGCCGATCCGGCCAGCGCGGTGTTGTCACGTTTCAAGACTCGTCGCTTCCGTCGCAGTCGCAACTTGCCCACGACATTGACGCCTTGCAATTTTCCAGCTTTGCGGCCGATGGAGTTACGCCGACGAACGATCCGGATCAGATCCACGTGATCGAAGTCAAAGCAACCGTGACGCTGCCACGATCGGCCGTCCCCCAACGGACCACCCAGTCCAAAGTCTGGATCCGGTCATGGTGAATCATCTGAGGTGCAAACGATGACCACAATTCGTATTTCGAATCGTCTGCGTTTTGCAAGTCGCAGGGGAGCGGCGCTGTTGCTCGCGATCTTTGTCATGACCTTGGTCAGCACCCTGGCCGTGGCGACACTTGATGCGGAGATGATGCGTTACATGGCACTTCGAAACACGCGCGAGTGGGACGAGGCACGCTACTTGGCCGAAGCAGGTTTGAACGATGCTTTCGCGCACCTGGAAGACGACATCTCCTGGCGCGACGGAATCCCAGCCACCGAGTACCCCCAAGGCAGCGGATGGATCTATCGCGTCAGTGTCGCCGACGGCGGCGACGCAACGGTGGAGCTAACTTCCACCGGCACGGTCGGCAATTTTACCAGAACGCTTCACGTGAGAGTGAAACAGGGAGGTTAATGACGCAGCGATGACAGTCGAAACTCAAAATGATTTAATCAAGGCGATTGATCGCCAGCCGGCAACCGCGGAACGCCGCCAGACGCCACGTCGACGCGTGCGTCGCGACCGGCGAAAGGGCGTCAGCCGGACCGTCGGCATGCACGTCTCGCCAGCGGGAATCGCGATCGCGGTGGTCGAGCAAGCCGGCGATCAGTCGAATCTGATCGTCCAGCAGATCCGCTTTCCCGATGACAGCGGCCCGCGGCATGGCGACTGGAGCGACAACACTCTGGCCGACGCGCTCAACGAACTCGCCGCCCGCTACAACCTGGGCGGCCAAGCCGTGACCGTCGGTCTGGGCGGGAACCCCTGCGTGACCCGTGTCGTCGCCGGCGACAATGAAGAAGTCGATCACGAAATCCGTGAGCTGACCCACCGGACCCAACGTTACATCGGGATGGGGTTGGGCAACAAAGTCAGCTGCCAAACCACCAACCGGATCGATGCCAAACGCAAACGTGTCTGCGTCACGATCGCGATCCGTCAAATGGTCGATGCGATCGCTGCGGCGATTCAGTCCGCCGGCATGCGACTGGCGCACTTGGAACACAGCATGCTGGTGTTGTGCCGGATCTTGCACGCCTACGAAAAAGACAGCCAGGAACCGGTCCTGTTTATGGTGGAAGAACTGGGACGCGTCGACCTGGGGATCTCCTACCAAGGCCGATTGCTGTTGGACTATCGCCCGGCCATCCCCGAGGCTTCGGCGACACATGGCTCCATCGTCCAGCGGCACCTGAAATGCTTGCGGCGTTACATTCACGCCCAATTGCCCAACGCCTCGGCGGACTTGTCGACTTTGTTCGTCACCCAGCAACCGTCCGATCATGAATCGCTCGGGCAAGGCTTGGATGAATCGTCCATCCTCAGCAGCCAGCGTTTTCCCATGCAACAGCTTTGCGACGGCTTGCAGGTCCAAGGAGAGCTGACCGAAGACTCTGGCATGATCGCCGCGATCGGATTGGCTCGCCTGAACAACGACGCACGGTTTGCCGAGGAGACCATTGATTTGGTGTCCACGCTTCGCACCGGCCGTCGCGTTCAATGGATTCCACTGCTTCGCTACACCTGGCCCTTCACCTTGGCCGCATCGATCGCCCTGGCACTTTTTCTGGTGGGGCAACATGCCAGCCGTCAGGCGGAACGCACCGAGGCAAAGATCGAAACACTGACCGAGCAGAACGCGCAAGGCAACCAGATCCGGTTGATGTTGCAACGCCGCATGCAACGAACCGAGCAGGTCGATGCACTGGCCGCCGGAATTCCCCACCGTGATTGGACCAACGTGTTGATGACCGCCGGACAATGTCTGCCCGACGGCGCCTGGCTGGAATCCGTTCGGATCGAAAACGATTCTACGGTCCGGATCGCCGGTGCGAGCCACTCCGGCGAATCCGTTTACGCCTACATCGATCGCCTGAAACGGACCGGGATATTTTCGCAAGTCGCGTTGGAATCGACCAGTGCGACCCGAAACAGTGTCGGTCCCCAGTACCGGTTCCATGTTTCGGCGATGGTTCAAAACCGGACCCCGTCGCCGCCTTCTCGAAACCTCGCGACGACCAACGTCAAAGGACCGGATCGTGGATAATCAGCTTTTCCAAACTTTTCTCGAACACCCCCGACGCGGCACGATCGTGTGGGGCGCCACCATCGTCTTTGCGTTGCTGTTCGTCGTGCCTGCATGGGATCATTACAGCGGGGCACGCGGCGAAGTCGCACAGTCTAAAACCGAACTGCGCGAGATTTCCTATTCGCTGTCCAATCTGGATCTGCTGCGGTCCAAGTTGAAGGAGATCGAATCGAAACCACACGCCAGCAACGACATGATCGACGCTGACGCCGCCGCCCAGATCCGTGAGGCGGTCACCAAGCTCGCCCAGCGGATCGGCTGCCGCGTCCGCCGCCTGACGATGAGCCACCCGGTGATTCGGCCTTGGCATGTCAATGACGACCCCTTCGACGAAAACCGGGCGCGAAACGCCGAGGAAACGAACTTCAGGCTGGAAACCCGCACGCTGACCCTGTCGGTCGGAGGAAGTTTTGCAGAACTCACAAAACTCACAATCGCGCTCACCCGACTGCACCGGTTTGCCGTACCGTCAAACATGAACTTGCAGCGTGAGGGCAATGACGGACATTTGATCTTGGACGTCGAGATTTCGTTGTTCAACCTTGCCGAGACGTACGATTGAGCAGGTGGGCACGGATGCTCACACGCGCCGACCGGCATTTTCGTCACCACCGGGCGGCTCTTTTCAGGGAGAGGTCTCTTGGATTCCGACCACAATCGCGGTCCAACGCAACGAATGCGGATCAAATCGACGTGCCGGCGATCAGGCCACGCGTTGGTGGAAGCTCACGCCATGGTGGAAATCCGCGCGATGGTGGCAGTTTGCGTGATGGTGGCCGCGTGCCTGTTCTCGGGCGGGGTGTCCGAGGCGCAAACCAGTCTATCGCTCAAACACGACGCTTCGGCCGAGATCCAGCAAAAATTGTCCGATCGTTACAGTTTGGACCTGCGCGACGCGACCTTGCTGGAAGCTCTGTTCGCGATTCGCGATGTCAGCGGATTGAACATCGTCGTCGGCAACGAAGTCACCGGCACCGTCAACGCGTCCTTTGCCGACACGGCCGTTTACGACATCCTGGACTCTTTGTTGATCACACGAGGCTACGGCTATCGAATTGTGGGCAACAGCTTGGCGATCGTGCCGTTGGCAAGCCTGGGCGATCAATTGCCGCTGTTCCAAACCAAAGTTATCGGGCTGGTGCACTGCAAACCCGGCGACGTGCTGACGTCGATCGAATCGATGCTTTCACCGGAAGGCCGAGCCCACGCTGTTGAATCGAGCAACTCGATCGTCGTGATCGATTATGCCGACCGCATCGACACCGTGCGCCGACACCTGGAAACCCTGGAGACCGCGGCGGCTCGCTATCGTCAGGAACAAGCGTCGGCCAACGATCGCCAGTCATCCGGCCGCAGCAACTCAAGCCCCGCCGAGGGCGACATGGTGCGCGTCTTCCAAACCCAGTACGTCTCTCCCGAGATTCTGACCGAAGCGATCAAACCGTTGTTAAGTCAAACCGGGCAAGCAACGCCCGTGGTCCAGGAGAACAAGCTGGTCGTCGCCGACACCGCCGACAAGATCCAACGGATCGCGATGGCACTGGCGGAATTGGACCAGCCCCGTCGGCAGGTGAGGATCTGGGCGTTGATCTACGACTGCAGCACCGATGATCTGGAACGACTGGGCGTCAACTGGGGCGGCGGTCTCAACAGCAGGGCAATCGCCGCGGCGACCGGCGAGGCGGCACAATCGATCGTCGTTCGCAGCGTGACCGCACCGGTGGAAAGTGGGACTAACGGCGTCGTCACCCTGACCAGTCTGAATCGCCACATGAACATCGATTCGATCATCCAAGCCCTCGATACGGCCGACGATTCGCGACTGTTGGCTGACCCGAATGTCGTCGTGATGAACCACGAACAAGCCGTCGTCGAAATCGTCACCGAAGTCCCCTATCAACAGTTGACCCAGGGACTCGAAGGCGGCACGATCGGCACGACGGAGTTTCGCGAGGCCGGCGTGACATTGAACGTCGTTCCACACATCGCCGACGACGGAACCATTGCGATGGTCGTCAACCCGCGTTTCAGCCTGTTGACCGGGTTCAGCGAACCGGACAACGCGCCGATCATCGATCGTCGCGAAACGACCACGACGGTGCGGGTCGAGAACAACCAAACCATTGTTCTGGGCGGCCTGCGGCAACGCACCCGAATCGCCGAGCGGAGTGCGATCCCGGGACTGGGCAACATCCCCTACCTGGGAAAGCTGTTTCGACACCGTTCGGCCGCGACGCGTGAAAGCGAATTGTTGGTGTTCATCACGCCACAAATCGTGACGAGCCCGTGCATCGGATCGGCCCGCGAACACTGTGTCAATCAAATGCTGCAGCGAGAAATCAACCAGACCCCGACCCATCCGTTGCCCTTCGGCATCGAAGTCCTGCGGGCCGAACAAGACGCCCAGGCACACAAGATTGACTGCTTCGGCCACCCCAAACCGACGCATGTCCATCAACCACTTGCGTCGTCAAACGAGTGCGAGCGTTGCATAACTCCTTGGAACGGGACGCTTGAATCCGAGTCGGAACTGATCGACATCGGGCTGTCGGATCGGGAACTGTAGCGAGACGAGCGAACCGACTTGATGTCGAGCGCCGCGAGCAGGGTGGGCGCCAAGGTAAACGAAAACTCTTCCTGAAAGCATTGGTGTCCACAAGTTTCAATGGCTCCCTTCTCCCCGGCTTTGTGGGGGAGAAGGGAGCCTGTCCTCGATTGCGAGCCGACTTGTGTAGACAACAGTGCCCTGAAAGGGAGCGTCGATCGGTGAATCCACACCGTCTCGAGAAGGCGTGCGGTACCGTCTCCCACTACCGCATGCTCACGAAGACTTCAAACGCGAACCTCGTCAAGGTTTTCAGCAGCTTCCTGCGGCGGCACCTCCGTTTCCCGCCCGCGGCCGTTGGCCGTTAACTTGGCGATGCGTTTGGCAAAATAAAACATGCGTTTGAGATACTCCATGATCTCGGATTCCAGCCGATACATGGCCAAGCGATTCGGGGCATCGGCGATCAACCGGCCGGACAGGTGGACTTCCGCCTGATCGGCCAGCGCGTTGATCGTCGACTTGGCCTCCAAGACGATACGTGCCGAGTCGACATCGCCCGAGACGAAGGATTCGATTGCCCGTTCGGTCGCGCGAATCACCTCGCGGTTCAATGCCTCCAACACGGCTTCGGTTTGCTTGCTGATCATCAACCGATTGGCGATTCGGTCTCGCCCGGCTTCGACCAGATTGGATTCGATCATGTCGCCAATGCTTTCCAGATAGTTCGCCACGGACAAAAACTCGTGTAACTGCTCCGATTGATGATCCGACAGATTTTCTTGCGACAGGCGCCCCAAATACGTCACAATCGCGCCGTGCAATTCATCGACATGATTATCAAGTTCGTGCAGTTGGCTAACCTGCTGCCGCGAGCCATGAATGATCGTGTGCAAGGCGCCGCGCATCATGTGGAGTGCGGCCGCCCCCAAACGCCCCAGTTCCAACCGGACAACGTCCACGGCCAACGCGGGGGTTTGCAACAACAACGGATCGAGATACTTGGGGGCACCAGGCCGGTCGGCCGAAACCGGCTTCTCGGGAACCAGTCGTTTAACCAGCCAGACCATCGGTGTCGTGAACCAGATCAGCATGAACGTGTTGGCGACGTTGAAAACCGTATGGGCGTTGGCGATTTGGCGTGGCGTTTCCGCCGCGACACGCGCCAGCCCACTCAGTTCCGGACTTTGCGGTGACACCCACTGCACCAGCGCCGACAACTCGGGGATGAAGGCGAACCAAATCGCCACGCCCGCGATGTTGAACACGACGTGGGCCAACGCGGCGCGAACGGCTTCCCGAGGCTTACCGATCGATGCCAGCCCTGCCGTGATGCAGGTGCCGATGTTGGCGCCAAAAATCAATGCGATTCCGGCGTCCAGCGAAACGAATCCTTGACCGGCAAGGGCGATCACCAGACCGGTCGTCGCCGCCGAACTTTGCACGATCGCCGTAAAGATCGCCGCGACCAGAATCCCCAGAAACGGACGATCCATTTGATGCATCATCTCGATAAAGGGACGATACGAACGCAACGGCTCGGTTCCGTCACTCATCAATTGCATCCCAAAAAAGATCAATCCTGATCCCATGATCAGCTGACCGTAGTAGCGAACGCCATCATGCCGAGATGCGAACTGCAAGAAAAAACCAGTGGCCACCAACAGCAATGAATAGTGCGTGACCTTGAATGCGATCAGTTGGGCCGTGAACGTCGATCCGATATTGGCGCCCATGATGACGCCGATCGATTGCGTCAACGTCATCAGACCGGCGGAAATGAACCCGACCACCAGCACCGTGGTGACCGACGATGACTGGACGACCGCCGTGACGATCGATCCGGCAACCGCGCCGGTGAAACGGTTGGTCGTCAGCGTCGCCAACACCTTTTTCAAACCATCGCCGGCGATCATCTTCAACGACTCGGACATCTGGTCCAGACCGAACAGAAACAAGGCCAGGCCGCCGATCAATCCGGTCAGCAGCGGCCCAAACTGCAATGCATCAGATGTAACTTCAGCCAGCAACACAGCGGTCCGATAAGAGGGTAAGATTCGCCAAACCTTCTGCAAAGATTAACACATTGTTCATCGCAATTTGCCCTGCGGTCCGTTTGTCCCAATTGCCCCGCGTGTCGCATGGGCGAATACGCACACCCTGGGCTGCGATTGCCTTGCTGAACATCAACGCCCTTTGTCAATCGCTGCCGGTATTCGTCAAAAACAAGCATGCCAGTGACACGTCATCTTCGAAATTTCCGCGTGGGAATCATCGGTCGCTATCCCGCCCCCCTGTCGGAACGGGCCCACACCCCATTTGTTTGTCTGCCGCAGTTCCGCCTCGTCGCCGCGCTGTTGTTGGCCGGAATCCTGCTCGGCCACAGCGACGGCACGCCGGGGTGGGCACAATCACCGCGGACCGCCGCAGACGCCAAGGCCGAGCGGATTACTGATGGTGACTCCGGCGGCGGCAGCGAGGAACTGACGACCAAACTGATTCCCGACCAGAAAGCGTTCCTGGGATCGCCCGCCACCCTGATCGATCTTTCCGAGGTGTTTTCGGAAACCGAGATCGGTGAGGAACCGTTCCAGGTCGAGGTTCTGCGTGGCAAGCAGGATGTCGCCGAGGCTGTCGTGGAGGGAACGCAATTGCGGCTCAATTGGCAGCGTCGGACGGCGAAGAAACGCGAGATCCTGTTGCGGGCGACCAGCGATTCGGGAAAGACCGTCGACACCAAATTCTATGTCGAGCTCTGGGAACCGGACTATTGGAAATTGATTCTGACCGTCCTGGGCGGGCTGGGGCTGTTCTTGTTGGGGATGAAGAACCTTTCCGAAGGCTTGCAGGCGATCGCCGGCAATGGGCTGCGTCGGATGATCAGCATCGTGACCGACAATCGGCTGATGGCGACCGGCGTCGGCGTGTTGGTGACGATGCTGGTCCAATCCAGTTCGATCACCACGGTGATGGTCGTCGGATTCGTCAACAGCGGTTTCATGACGTTGACCCAAGCCGTCGGCGTGATCATGGGGGCCAACATCGGGACCACCATCACAGGCTGGATCTTGGTGCTAAAGATCGGCAAATACGGTCTGCCGTTGGCCGGTGCGGCGGCGTTTTTTTACCTGTTTTCCAAACGAGATCGCATCCGCTATGGCGCCCTGGCGGTGCTGGGGCTGGGGCTGGTCTTTCTGGGTTTGGAGATCATGAAGGATGGTTTCGCCATCGTCAAAGAGCTTCCCGAGTTTGAAGCTTGGTTCAAAGCCTTCGATGCCGGGACGTACTTGGGGGTCCTCAAATGCGCCCTGGTCGGCTGCGTGTTGACCTTCATCGTCCAGTCCTCTTCGGCGACGTTGGGCATCACCATCGGACTGGCGCAGATCGGGGTCATCGACTTTTCGACCGCGGCGGCGTTGGTGCTGGGCGAAAACATCGGCACGACCATCACGGCCTGGCTGGCTTCCTTCGGATCCAACACCAATGCGAAACGAGCCGCCTACTTTCATATCAGTTTCAACCTTTTGGGTGTCGCCTGGATCACGGCCGTCTTTCCGTTCTACCTGATGCTGGTTCGTTACATCGTGGCCGGTGACACGGCCGCCGACATGACCTTGGGCGCGGTGTCGAGCGCAGAGATCACCGCCGCGATCGCGATGGCGCACACCGGTTTCAACGTCACCAACACGATCGTGTTCCTGCCGCTTGCCGGGTACATGGCTTCGGCATTGATACGGATAATCCCGGATCGAAAGAGTCTGGTCGACGAGGAAGAGCACTTGACCAACTTGGACATTCGCATGCTCGAATCGCCCGTCGTTGCGGTCGAACAATCTCGCGTCGAAGTGTTGCGGATGGTCAACGCCTGTAAACAGATGATGACCTGGCTGCAAGAGTTGTTGGAAAGCGACGGCCCCGGCAAGGAGCTGCGCAAAAAAATCCTGGACATGGAAGAAGAATTGGACGTGATGCAAGGCGAGATCGTCACGTTCATGTCCAACTTGTTGGTCGGCAATGTGCCTCACGACGTGGTCGATGAAGCGCGTCGGCAATTACGCCTGGTCGACGAATATGAATCGATCAGCGATTGCTTGGCCACGGTGGTCAAAGCGCACCGTCACCTGGTCCGTCACGACACGCAATTGCCGCCCGATCAACAGCAAGAATTGCGTGAACTGCACGCGATGGTGTCCGAGTACTTGAACCGCGTCAGCGGCTATTACGAGCAATTGGGACACTCCGGCGGAGTGGTCGAGGTGCTGCCGCACGGCGAGTCGATCACCAAGCATGCCAAATCGTTGTACAAACGCGTGCTTGAAAAGGCCCCCGAGGAGCAATTGGAGGTCCGGTCGCTGGTTTCGTACAACCGGATGGTGGCCGCCTATCGCCGCGTCCGCGACCACCTGGTCAACATCGCCGAAGCGCTGGCCGGCGAGAAATAGCTGGCCGGCGACGTATTGACGTAGCTACGCTCGCCGGAGCGCGGAAAATGCTGCACCGGCCATTTCCGATGCTTCCGCTGAAACCGTACCCAATTAAAATGCCCGAGGTGCAAATCGGCCGGCGATTACGCCGCAGCCACGCCCTGGTACTTGGCGTCACCGAATCCCAGGATCGGGTAGAAGATGAAACCTAAAAAGGCTAACCCGATGCCGAACCCGACGCCCTTGCCAAAGTTTTTGGCCACGTCGATCGAGATGACGATCGCGATGATCAAGTTCACCAACGGGATCAAGCACAACACAATCCACCAGATCGGTCGGCCGGCGATTTGCAGCAGCAGGATGATGTTGTAGATCGGGATGATCGCTCCCCATCCCGGCTTGCCGGCCTTTTCGAATGTCTTCCACAGCCCGGCGATCACGACCACGATGATCGCAAGTTGGATCACCAACATCAACAAGCCGATGATTCCGCCACCCTCGTCCTGGGCCAGCGGAAGAGTGAATTCAAGGATGCCCATCGTGACGCCTCGTGGTGGTTGTGGTTGCGATCAAAACCAAATTGCGTTGCCGTCAATCGCCAAACCGCCGCGTGAGGTCCGTGCCAATCCCCACCCGCATGCGTGGCGATCACGCACGTTCATTGTAACGGATCCGCCGCCTGCAATTGTGGCAAAATCACGGCACGGCAAAACGATGCCGAAACTCACCCGCGTCGATGGCTTGTTGACCGTCCGCGACAAGCCCTATACTGGCGAATCCCCCATGATCGGCGGGCAAGAAACAGACTCCAATCTAATCGCAAAACGGCAACGAATTTCATGAGTCAACGACCTCTCAATGTTGGATTGATCGGCGGTGGCGGCGGTGCATTCATCGTCCAACCGCATCAACGCGCTATCCATTTCGACGGAACCCGACGCGTGGTCGCCGCGGCACTGCACCCGGATCCGAAAGTGGCATTGGAAGAGGCCGCCAATTGGGACTATCCGATCACCGGATACACCAATTACGACGAAATGATCGACGTCGAATCCAAAAAACCGGTCGGCGAACGGGTTGATTACGTGGTGGTCGTGACGCCCAACCACGTTCACTTTGATCCCTCGATCAAGTGTGTCCGAGCCGGCATCCCGGTGTTCTGCGAAAAACCGTTGACGCTGAACCTGGACGAAGCCAAGCAGTTGGTCGATGCCGTCGAAGAAGCCAAGATCCCGTTCGGCGTCGCGCACACCTACCTCGGTCACTGGACCAGTCGCTTCGCCCGGTTCATCGTCACCAGTGGGTTGTTGGGTGACGTCCGCTGGGCCGATTCTCGCTACCTGCAAGGTTGGTTGGCGGGTCGGACCGAAGATGAAGGCGTCGCCCAGGCCGAGTGGCGTGTCGATCCCAAAAAATCGGGCATCAGCTGCTGCGGCGGCGACATCGGGACCCACGCGTTGATGCAGTTGCGATACATCACCGGACTGGATGTCACCAAGGTCCAAGCCAACCTGGTCACCTTCGTCGGCGGACGCCAACTGGACGATCACTTCACGACCTACTGTGAACTGTCCAACGGGGGAAAAGCACTCGTCCGCGCCTCGCAAATCGCCATCGGTCACAAGAACGACCTGGGCATCGAAATCAACGGCACCAAGGGCACGTTGATCTGGGACCAAGAATTTCCCGAACAAGTCAAGATTTTGTTGCCCAACCAGCCCGACCGGACCTATTTCCGCGGTGCGATCGCTGCCAACGACGGATTCCTCGGCGATCTGCCCGAAGAACTGATGGCCGAGCCAAATATCCCCGCCGGACACCCCGAAGCGTTCCACGACGCCTATGCACGGCTGCACCGTTGTTTCGAACAAGACGTTCGTGCCTACAACGACGGCAAACCGTTCAGCTGTGACGGCAGCAAGTACGCCAACGTGCAAGACGGTCTCAACGGCATGCAATTCATTCAAGCCGCCGTGGACAGTTCGGCCAACGGTTCGACCTGGGTCGAACTCTAAGCGTCAAGCGACGTCTCGTTGAACACGAGACGACAATCAAGTGTTAGACTCTCTCCCTCTGGGAGAGAGGGCGTTTGCGCAGCAAGCAAACGCCAGAGAGGGGCTGGGCCACAATCGTCGGCGCCAGCCGCACTGATACCGACCACTGCGGCGAGACTCCCCCCATCAAGCTGGACAGATCGCGCACGCGTTGCGTCGGATGTTGCAGCCGAAAACGCCCTGGTCTAAACAGAGCCGGTACACACCGAGCCCGTCATCGACGCACCAGGATCGCAGTTCAATGGCTCAAAGTCTCTACATCGCCGCGTCCGAACCGGACAGCGGCAAATCGCTGGTCGTGCTGGGCATCATGGAAATGTTGTCCCGACGCGTCGAGCGTCTGGGCTTTTTTCGTCCGATCATTCGTAGCGACGGCAAACGTGACAACGACACCGAATTGCTGTTGAATCGCTACCCGCTGTCGCAAAGCTACGAAGACAGCTATGCGTTCCCCTCCGATGAAGCCGAAGAGATCGCGACGGAGAAAGGGCTGTCGGTGCTGTTGAGGATCATCTTGGAGAAGTACAAGGCGATCGAAGCACAGTCTGATTTTGTACTTTGTGAAGGCACCGATTTCGACGGCGTCACGTCCGCTTTCGATTTTGACCTTAGCGCACAGATCGCAACCCACCTCGGGACCCCCGTGCTGAATGTTCTTTCCGGACGCAATAAATCCCCCGAGAGTATCCGTAGCGCCGCCCATGCGACACGAATCGCGATGGTCGACGAAGGCTGCACGGTGACCGCCAACATCGTCAATCGCGTCGCGCCCGAGCAGATGGACGCGGTCCGCGGGGAGGTCCAAAAAAGCTGGGACTACGAAGACCCGATTCTGTTCGTCGCCGACGAACCGACGCTGGAATCGCCCACGGTGGGCGCGGTGGCCGAGGCTCTCGGTGCGGTCCCCATTCGTGACGGCGAAATGGATCTCAATCGCGAGATCCAGACGATCGCGGTCGCCGCGATGCAGTTGCCCCACTTCTTGGAACGAGTGCAGGAAAACAAACTGGTGATCACACCGGGGGATCGATCCGACATCTTGCTCGGCTGTCTGGCCACCGTCGCGTCGGACAATTATCCCAATATCTCGGGGATCGTGCTGACCGGTGGGCTGCGACCTCCCGAAACGGTGACCCGTTTGATCGAAGGGATTCGCCGTCCCCTGATCCCGACCTTTGCCGTCGAAACCGACACCTACGAAACGGTCCGAAACGTGATGGCGGTCGAAGGTGTCATCAGCGCTGATAACGAACGCAAGATCCAGGCCGCCCTGGGCGTTTTCGAGTCATCGATTGATTCGGAAGTCTTGCTCCAGCGGGTCGACGTCGTCCGCTCCCGGGTGGTCACCCCGGCAATGTTCGAATACGAGTTGATCGAACAGGCGAAACGGAAACGCCAACGGATTGTCTTGCCCGAAGGCGAAGAAGAACGCATTCTGCGGGCGACCGAAATCTTGCGGCGTCGTGATGTGGCGGAGATCGTTCTGTTGGGCAACCCGGCAAAAATCCGAACGCTGGCCGACGAACTGGCGATCGACCTGACCGACGTCGAAATCATCGACCCCAGCGACAATCCCTATCTGGATTCATTCGCACACAAGTTCTACCAACTGCGACGACACAAAGGGGTCAACGAGGACCAAGCCCATGACACGGTGCAGGACGTCAGCTACTTCGGGACCATGATGGTTTACGAAGGGATCGCCGATGGGATGGTTTCCGGATCCGCGCACACGACCGCCCACACGATTCGTCCCGCCCTGCAAGTCATCCGCACCAAACCGGGATGCTCGATCGTTTCCAGTGTGTTTTTGATGTGCTTGAAAGACCGCGTGCTGGTGTATGGCGATTGCGCGATCAATCCCCGACCGAACCCGGCCGAGCTGGCCGATATCGCGATCAGTTCGGCAAGCACGGCCAAGGCGTTCGGGATCGATCCGGTCGTCGCCATGCTGTCCTATTCCACCGGCCAATCCGGCAGCGGCGAGGAGGTGGAACGGGTCAAGCAGGCAACCGCGTTGGCCCGCCAGGCCCGCCCCGATCTGTTGATCGAAGGCCCCATCCAATACGACGCCGCGATCGACCCGGGCGTCGCCAAAACGAAACTGCCCGACAGCCAGATCGCCGGCCGCGCGAGCGTCTTTATCTTTCCCGACTTGAACACCGGCAACAACACCTACAAAGCGGTCCAACGCGCCGCCAACGCCGTGGCGATCGGCCCCGTGTTGCAGGGGCTGAAAAAACCCGTCAATGACCTCAGCCGCGGTTGCACCGTGACCGACATCGTCAACACCGTCGCCATCACCGCGATCCAATCCCAACGCAACGGGAACGGAGAGCAGCGCAACGGGAACGGAGGCCCGGCATGAAGCAAGTCCTCGTGCTCAATTGCGGCAGCTCGTCGATCAAGTACGAGTTGTTCGAGATGGATCAAGGCCGGGCGCTTGAGGCCGGCTTGGTCGAACGAATCGGCGAAGCGAAGAGCTGCCTGAAGCAAACCTCGTCCGGGTCCGGGACCAACTGGCCGTCGCGGACGACCGAAGTTTCGGTGCCCGATCACCGTCATGGAATCGATATGATCCGACGCGTGCTGTCGGAAAACGCAAGTTTTGACGGAGGCCGCCATCTGGTCGGCATCGGACACCGTGCCGTTCATGGCGGTGAAACATTCTCCCGTCCGACGTTGATCGACGATCAAGTCTTGGCGGCGATCCGCGATCTGATCCCGCTCGCTCCACTGCACAACCCGGCCAACCTGGTCGGCATGGAAGTCGCCCGGGCGGCGTTCCCCCATGTGCCGCAAGTCGCTGTCTTCGACACCGCCTATCATCAAACCCTGCCCCGATACGCCTATCACTACGCCGTGCCCCAGGATTGGTACGATTCCTACCGCGTTCGCCGCTACGGTTTTCACGGCACCTCGCATCAGTACGTTGCCAAACAAATCGCGCGTCACCTCGGGCGGTCCGCGGACGAACTGAACACGATCGTGCTTCATTTGGGCAACGGATGCAGCGCGAGCGCGATCCGCGGCGGCGTCAGCGTGGACACCTCGATGGGACTGACGCCGTTGGAAGGCTTGATGATGGGGACGCGCTGCGGTGATCTCGATCCGGCGATCCTGGTCCACATGGGCAAGCAAGCCGGAATGAGCCTGTCACAGTTGGACACGGCGCTCAACAAACAAAGCGGTTTGAAAGGCCTTTGCGGCGTCAACGACATGCGCGAGGTGATGGCGATGGCGGCCGGCGGAGACGGAGCGGCGAATCTGGCCGTGGAAATTTTCGTCTATCGAATCAAGAAGTACATCGGCGCCTACCATGCGGTGCTGGGACGCCTGGATGCGATCGCCTTCACCGCCGGAATCGGCCAACATTCCCCGGAGATCCGAGCCCGCAGCTGCCGTGAGCTGGAAGCCATGGGCATCGCCATCGACCCCGCGCGCAACACCGCGGCGACTGGATCGGAAACAAGCGAAATCCAAACCGTCGACAGCCGTGTCAAAGTGCTGGTCGTTGCCACCGACGAAGAACTAGAAATCGCCCAACAAACCCTCACCTGCGTGCGCGACGCTCAATGAACATGAAACGACGCGAGTTTTGCGTTTCTCTTGCGGTCGTTTCGGTCGCCGCGACGCCGAGCTTGCTGTCCGACTTTCAACAGTCGATCCGGCGGCAGGGCATCGAAACCCATTGGAAACGCTGATCCACCGGGACGATTGCTCGGCACCGCCCCATCATCGGTTCGGGCGCACCGGTGGAACGATTGGCAAAACTATGGGGGCAAAACAATCCCAGCCCGTGATGCCCGTTCCCTCCAACATCCTCCTCTCTGCCATCATTCTGCCTCCCATCGTTTTGCCCATCGACTTGCCGACTTTCCGAATCAAGCCGACACTGGTGTGACTTGACTTCCACGCCCTGACGCGATCGAGATCGGAGGAAAGACATGGACTTTTGGGATCATCTCTTTGACAACGAATACAAACGGCGAGCCGACATCGAGAAGCTGAAGCGAACGGCGCGCGCCCGCCGTCTGGCTCGCCGCCGCACCGCCGACCAAATCGACAGCCAGGAAAAACGGATCGAACAGCTCGAAGACAAAGTCGGCGAGCTGGCTCTGTTGTGCCGATCTCTGCTGACCATCTTGCGCGAGAACGGTGCCGTGGATCCCCAGCGGTTTCAGCAGATCATGACAGAAATTGACGCCGAAGATGGAGTCGTTGATGGCAAGATCACGAACCCGTCGCCTCCCGACGATCCGCCGGATGTGCCAGAGATCCGTGCCTGGTAGCCCGCCGTGACCCACCAGATCGTTTCCAGTGTCGACGTCGCATGAGGGCACGCTCCGCTGCACATCACCACCGTTGATCGTGCGGCTGTCTGTGCGTCCATGCACGGCGGCGGCCGAGATTGATCGCCCGACGTCGTTGTTTGTGCGGAAGCGGCTCCCCAAATCGCAGGCGGCGAGGTTGGTACAAGAATTGCTCCCGCTTCGGAGCAAGGCGGCACCATATCCAGACTCGTTGGAGGAACAGCGCCGTGTCATCCCAAATGCGAATCGCGGGCGATATTCGCGACAGGTTGGAGCAGCGGTATTGGAAGCTAAAAAAGCAGCGTGACGATCGGTGCCGATACCTCGCCGGTTGGTGTGGTGTCGCGATCGACAGCGGCAGCGAACCGGTCGATGTGTTGGACCTCTGCAAAGAAGCGGCCGAGGTCTGCAATGACAGCGAAAAGCTGGACGTCGTCGATCGGATCAACAACGACACGCTCGACATGCGAAAGCTGCAAGAGTTGCTCCGCACGCTCGACCAAGATCGCAGCCACTTCGTGATCTAACGCGAGCTTGATTTTCGGATACCGGACCAGGCGACGACTCCATCCGGATCGCCACCGGCAGGGACTCCTCGCGTCGTCCACGACCGTTGACTTTCGGGCCGTCGTCCGTGGGACTCGGTGCGACGCTGCGCCCGACTCACGGTTCCCTCGTCACCGCCAAAGCGGGTGACCGGATTCGAACCGGCGACAAACAGCTTGGGAAGCTGTCACTCTACCAACTGAGTTACACCCGCGAACCGCCGGGTGCATCTTATGCGATGCGCCCGCGGCAGTCAAAGTAATCCGCCCGCGGCCGTCAAAGTAATCCGCCCGCGGCCGTCAAAGCTTGACCGCCCGCGGCCGCCGCAACGGCTCACCAACGCTGCTGGAAAATCAGATACAACGTTTCCGCGTCGGAGGCTTGCCCGGGCCCGGCAGTGGCTTCCAGGAAGCTGCCGCCGAACAATTTGTTGTAGCTGACCAGGAGATCGGAATACCGGGTGAGGTGAAAATTGAGCACCAGATCGATTTCATCCCCGACGTTATTGCCGGCCGCTCCCGTCGGATCACGTCGATAGGGGACGCCGCCGGCGTTGTAAAGGGCGTCGCGTTCTTCGGCCAAGTAGAAGTGATGGTACTGCAGCCAGACCGTCGTCCATTTCGTTGGATAGAGGTACAGATGTGCGTTGAGATCGTGAATGTTCTGACGGCCGACCAGATCCATCCAGCCCAGGTAGTAGTGCCCGAAGGGAAACTGTTGGTTGAACGTGTTGGATGTCCCCGATGTCGGGTCATTGTCTCCGCTGGCGTAGTCGTAATACAGCCAAAACGAGGGCGACCATAATGCCTCGCTCCAGTGTTTCCCCAGGCCAATCGTGCCCATCCCGGCAAACAGGTCGCGATCGGCTTGGTGGCCGCTTTGCAACGCCGCTTCCGCATCCCATAAGAAGCCATCGCGGCTGCCCGCCCAGCGCGATCCAAACGTGTGAGTTTGAAAGGGGGCTCTGCGGATGCCCAACGGCATCGCCGCGTTTTCATTGTCATAGAACAAGTAGTACAGGTCGCGCGACTCGCCTTTTTGTGGCCGCTGGGTCGCCCAAAGTCCGGCAAACGTTTGATTGTCGTCCGCCGAATCAAACTCGCTCGCTTGCGGTGGGACGTAGTGGGTCCAGAATGCGTCAAAGTCAAACGTTTCCCCTTTACGAAACAGCCGAAACCCGTCGAAGGAGTGACGTTTGTTGGCCCACGGAAGAGGGGTGACCAGCCGCTGTGAACCGAACAACAGTTCTTGGCGTCCGCCACGCAGGTAGACCGGTTTTCCAGCCAGGTCCCCCAGGCGGACATCAACGAACAAATCCAGGATGTCTCCGCGATCAACGTCGGGCGGGACGGGTGCCAGCTCTTCTCCGAAACTGTCCGCCCAAACGTATTCGCCATAAACACGAAGGTTGTCGCCGTACCATACATCCAGGTACTGCCGGACGTGGCTGAGCAAATAGTCGTTTTCGGTCCCCGTCAGCCGGCTGTTGGTCTCGTTGGAATAGCGGAGCCAAAACTCGCCTCCCGTGCTTAGCAACAGCCGATCGGTCGCGCGGATTCGTTTCAACCGCTCGACGATCGTGCGTTGATTGTCGCGAACGTTTTCCACATACCGCCAATCGGCGTCAAAGAATGGCCAGGCGTTGATCGCAAATGGTGCGTACCCCGACGGCGGTTGGGCCGGGCGACACCGGTCGGTCAAGGCATCCAATGCGGAGTAGTAGCCGCAACCAGTCGGCGGAATCGAAAAGATCCCCGGCCGAGGCATCTGGCGGATCGTTTCAGGGTACTTGGACCAATCCACACCGGCGCCGGTGACGTTGCATTGGCACCGAGGGGACAGCGGCGCGACCGGGGGCGGAATCCGATCGACGGCCGACATCACAACCGAGGCTTGCTCCGTCGTTTCGTGTCGTCCGACCCCATCGGGGGCCGGCGATGCCGCGTCGACGACGACCGTGTCGTGAAGAATGGGAACGGCACTGCCATCATCGGCCACCGCGTTGGAAATAGCGGCAAACGCCACCATGAGGGCCAATCCCTGCCCTCCGGCTCGAGCAAAATGCATCGGTACGCCTCTCTGCGCAAAACTTGTTTCTGGACAACGTTTTGCTCAACCCTTGGCTACGGTCTTCGTCACGTTCAACGCGCCGAAACGCTCTCAAGTTGACTGCGGTGCTTCAACTTCCCCGAGGGAGCCGGAACCGGCGGCATTTTTGTCAAGGTTTACCACCGACTCGGGGGCCTTCGCCCGGCCGGCACGATCTCGCGTCCATCGCATCTCAACGGCCAACGCCACTGGCCCGACCAGAAACAGAGCGTAGTACGGTGCGTGAATGAATTCAGCCAACCGCAACAGCATCTCCACCGCCGCGACCAAAAACGCCACCAAGCACTGCCCCCATTTGGGCCGAACCGTCGTTTTCGGATCGGTGATCATGAAGAAAACGAACAACTGGTACATCGGCCCGGTCAGCGGTGACACGTTGGCCAAGAACGGGCTGCCGGTCAGCCAACTCCGTGCCCCGGCGAACGCGATGAATGAAATCACATACGTCAAACAGATGTGAAACCGTTTTAGCCGGCTGATGATCATCGCCCCCAAGCACCACACCACCAGCATCGGCCACAAACTGTTTCCCCACTGGATACTCAAGCTGGCCACCGCCGACGGATACAGAAACAGCATCGCGCTGACACCGAAATTGGAAGGGTTCCAAAGGTGCCGATTCTGAATCCTCAACACGTACTTCGACATGATCGACAGGCCCGCGCACATCGCATACGGCCAAATGAAGGGCGATCGGATCAAAATCCCGACGCTGATCCCAGAAATGTAAGCACTCGCCAGGTGTGGAAATCTTCCGACCACCAACTTGCCCAACACGAGCTCGCAAGCGATCGCAATTCCGATGGCGATCAACGTTCTGGACCAGCTTTCAAGGATGCCGAACGTCAACTGGCCGGCCAATAAGATGCTGGTGATCAACAGGGGTGCCAGGAACCGATTTTCCAGCGTCAACCATCTGCGCCAGGTCCCGCCCGGCGAGACTTGCGCCCCATCGGATGCGGAATCGGTTTCGACGGCATCACCGACCGAGCTAACATCGGATGTCGACTGCAGGGATTGGGAATCGCTCATCGTACCTCTCGAATCGTATGGACCTGATCAACCGCAGGGGCGATGACTTGTTGTTCCTTTCCGCTGGGCCATCGGATGACGACGCGGTCCACATCGGATACCGCGCCCAGGCCGAAATGCAGCCGGCTTTGGTTTTGCGACGAATAGCCACTCGCTGCAACCCTTTCTTGCAACTGCTGCTGACCGTTCCAAAACACACGGACGCGGGCACCGATCGCACTGCGATTGCTGACGATACCTTCCAGTTCGAACGCAATCCAATGCCGTGACGAATCGACCGTGTTTTGATACACCAATGCCGGCCCCCGCTGATTGGCAACCACGACATCCAAGACGCCACGGTTGCGGAAATCCGCCAGTGCGATCGCGCGACCATCGTGCCGGTCGGTCACGCCCACCCACTGGGCGACGTCTCGGAAGCTGCCCGCACCGTCGTTGACCCACAGACGCGTCGATTGGTAACCCGCCAGACTCCGCTGACGCATATCCGGCCAGTTGGACGCGTCGGAAATGATTTGTTCATGCCCGCCGGTGATCTGGGAAAAGTCGTACCAGTAGCTCGTCCCTTGATCGCCCGAAACGTATCCGTTGGTGACGGACAGGTCGTTGAACCCGTCGTTGTTCAGATCACCGAATTGGGCTCCAAAACTCCATCCGCCGAGTTCCACACCCATCACCGAGGCCAGGTTGTCGAAATGAATCGAACCGTCGCCTGAGGGAAACCACAAGTTGTTGCCCTGCAGCAGCACACCTTCTTCGGAGATATTCGATTCATAGATCGAAAGTCGGCCTTGGTTCAGAACGTCTCCGACCGACGCATTCATCCCGCTCTTGGGTGCGAATCCGACGCCCGCGTCCTTGCCGACTTCTTGAAATCGTTTGCCACCTTCATTGCGAAAGAGTTCGGAATTGCCGTAGTCGTTGGCCAGGAACAGATCGACAAAGGAATCATCGTCAAAGTCGGCCGCCACTACCGCCAGCGTCCAACGCGTGCTGTCGACGCCGACTTCGTCCGTGACGTCTACGAATCGCCCGCCGCCGACATTGCGCAGCATCCAGTTGTGGCCCCCATTGTCGGCATATTCAAAGCTCTCCGGCATGATGCGTGTGTCTTCCAAATCGTCCAGATGCACGTGATCCGGCCAATAGCCCGCCAGAAACAGGTCGACCCGTCCGTCGCGATCGTAATCCAGCCAGGTCGCGGTGCCGATGTTGGCCCAGTCGGGCAGCCCGGCAGAATCTCCGATCGATTCAAACCGTTTGCCTTCGTGGTTCATCAACAATTCTTGACGTCCCCAGCGATAGACCAGCACGTCGTCAAATCCGTCGTTGTTAATGTCGGCCCAAACCGACCCCATACAGGCCCCCACACCGTCCGCGTTCAAATCTGCCAAACCGAGTTGTTCCGCAATTTCCGCAAACGTACCGTCGCCGCGGTTGCGGTAGAAATGGTTCTTCGCTCCCGGGGCGCTTGAGGTGAGATAGAAATCCTGCCAGCCATCCTTGTCCACATCGACGATCGAGACGCTGGCTCCCATCGCTGCGATCTGCGGTTCAATGTGACGGAGTCGCATATCAACCCGCGGCGGTTGATGAACAAAATCGATGCCGACGTCCTTGGCGACTTCTTGCAATGAGAATCCATAACGTTGCAGCCGCGTGTCGGTCGAAATCAACTCACGGCCTTCGGTTTCCGAGTTGTCAGACGACCAACGAAAGTACGCGGCCGGACCAAACAGCAAACCGGCAAAGCAAATTGCGATCAATGAGCGAATCATGGGCGGTTACTTGTCAGAGGAGGGAAATGGCGAGCGATGATGTCGCATCAGTTTTTGTTGAAACGCGTCAGGCGTGACGTAGCGGGTATGGAACAGCCGCCAGTCCGTTTCATGTTCCAGATAGACCGGGTCCGTCGTCAGCGGCGGCAAAGGGCGACTGCCATCCGGGGCGTCGTAGGCGTTCCGCGAATCGCTCGGCCGACGGCCTGACGCGTGCCTCGGCGCGTGCCTCGGCAGGGGCCGCACGGTCCGAGAATAGGTCGTGTTGAAATCTCCATCCTTGACCCAGCCGTCACCGACCAACACAAAGGTGCGTTTTGTATCCGCCCCACCGGTTTCAATTGGTGGCGGATCATTCTCAACGGAAAAACGAAGCCTCAACTCGTCACCGGCGTTCATGATCACGTAGCGATCATCGACGTGCCGCAGCAATTCGCCGACGTTGCCATACCGCGTGTAGTACCCTTCCAGATCCAACCACTGCGGTGTGCGAGCGGTCACTTCGTAGACCGGAGTGTCGGGGCGACGTCGATCGATCGGTTCCAGCTTCGAGAATCCGCGGCCGAGCAACTGCGAATTCGACATCGCGAGTTGGGATTGCGTGACGTCGTGATCGGCCAGCCGAGACGACCAACGCAAGGAGTCCCAGTAGACTTCCATGTTCGTCCGCAACCGATAGCGGGTCTCCGATGACAATTCCTTGCTGTCGAGCACAATGATCATGTCCTTGTGCTTCCCGGCCGGAAAACCGAGGTCCTCGCGAAGCAGTTGCCAGCTTCCGTCGGCCGACAACTGTTCCAAAACCAACCCGTGCGGTCGCAGCGATTCGTTTTGCGAAATGGCGACGTTCAGCGAACTGTCGGTGGGATAGATCCAGCCGTGCCCGATCAATAGGATCTCGCCCCCGACCAGTGCTTCGCGAGGGAATTTGAATTCGATCCAATGCTCGGCGGCCAGTCCCTGATAAGGGCCGAGCGGAAAGTGGTCGGCGTACCTGCCATCGTTTTCGTAGAGCACTTTATCGACAGCGGCCCCGGTCGAATCGATCAGATTCAACAATGCCGTTGGTGCGGAACCAACCAGGACCTCGTTGCGTGGGGCTTTTTGAGGGACGAAGCTTTCGTCCACATAAATCTCAGTGTCTCTGCCGTGGTCGATGGCCAGCAAGGACACATGATCAAAGAAATGGGTTTCCCACAACTCCGCGGTGATGCGGATTTCGTATTCGCCGTCGCGCTCTACCAGGGCGTCGCCCGGAATCTTGATCCGGTCTTCGGTTTGAGTGATTCCGGCGGTGTCTTGGGCATTGATTTTCAGCCCCAACGGCGACCGCCAAAGGAAATCTTTGATGAAGCGGAATTTGTCGCCATCGTAAGTGAATACCCACGGGCACGATCCTTTCAAACGCTGCACCGCGAGCGAAGACGCGTTCTCAGGCAATTCGAATTCGGCTTGGCTGGTGCCGTTGGGCCACACCACCCGAGCGACATCAATCTGCGTTTGATTGCCCAGGCCGAAGTGAATGCGAGGCGAATCGATCATCCGCGATTGGACCGTGTTTCCGGCACGGATTTCAATCCTGCCGCCGATGCCGAACGGGTTGATTCGTTTGTCGCCGTCGGCCCGTGTCGCTTTCGGCCCGATACTGTGCCAACGGTAACCGGCGCGGCTGTCATTTTTCCACAGCCTTGCTTCATCGTCGCTCTGTCCGATCAAATCCAGCAACCCATCGCAATCCATGTCGATGACCGAGGTGACCTGGGTTTGCGCGACATTCGGCAACGAGAACCAGTCCCCACCGCTGTCTTGCAACCAGATCTGGGTTTGCCCGGCGACACTTGCAACGACATCGATCGCACCGTTGTTGTCCAGGTCCGCGGTGCCGAGAAAACCTGGGACAGGAGGCTCGGTCGCGTCCCCACCGTTCTGGAAGTCCGGTTGCAGGATGTGTTGAACGGCCCATTGTTGCCCGTCAAACTCCCCGGACAGGATCTCCGCCTGACGAGTAATGCACAGGATCTCATATCGCCCATTGCGGTTCAGATCGGCAACCGCGATCGCGACGCTCGCTCCGATCCCGTCTAGCGTATGAAGATCAAAGTGTCCTCCACGGCCATTCGTCCACACCGTCAGTTGGCCGTGACGATCAAGGCTGACCAGATCGACATCGCCGTCAAGATCGAAGTCAATCTCCTCGAGCGCCATCACTGCGGGGACCGACGGGATTTTGTCAAACGATTGAAATCGATTGGCGCCGTTGTTCAGCACACAGCGAATCTCGCTCTCGCCGTCGCTGAGCAGGAGATCTAAATCCCCGTCGGTTTCGATATCGGTGCACCATACCCTTGTCCATGGTCGTGCGAACAACTCCAGTTCGCTTTCCAGTGCGGTGTACTCGCCCGACGGTTGCGACAGGAAGATGTAGCAGCCCCGCTCGCCGACAACAATGATGTCGTTGTGAAAGTCATAATTCAGGTCGGCCCAGGCGAGTGAGGCCGTGCCGTTACCAGGGGTGTATCCTGGAAAGGGCAGCGCGGCCGACTCCTGGATGTGAAGCGTATCGCCGGCGAGCGACAAAAGGGTTGAGCATCGCTCACCCGGCTGCTTCACAGCCCATGTGAAATCGTGCCGCGCTGCTTTTCCAAGCATGTCGGTTGCACTGAATTGCAATTCTCGGTCCGCCGGCGCTGCTTCGGATGACGGCAACGACAACGCCAGGAACGAACGGACCGGAGTCCCCACGGCGGTGACCGAGAGGATGCCCAACTGGTCCAGACTTTTCTGGTAAATCGGCATCGGCTTGACCACGTTTTCAAAAAATGTCAATGCCACCGCCACTTGGCGATAGTCTCCGTCGCTGGCCGCTTTGGACGCTTGGTCCAATTGGGATTGCTGCAAGGCAGTCCAGTCTTGCCCCAAGGATTCAAACGTGCCGATCACCTGGTCCAACCGCTGTCGATCCGAGACGGTGGCCGCCAAACGGGCGTATTCGCATCGCACACGCAAGTTTTCAGGGGCCCGCGCCAGGATCTTCGAAAGCAATTCCAGCCGCTCTTGGTCCGCAGCGTCGGTGTTGGGCTGATCCAACAACGTGCTCAACTCGAACGCAACTTGAAGGTTCCCCGGCCAGTCCGCGTGCACCGTGCGTAGCGTTTCAATCGCTTCGGGGATCTGTCCCGCTGATTTGAGTAGCTGGGCTTTTAAAAGCAACAATTCACGCGATCGAGGCAATTGGGCCAAGGCGGAATTGAGAGCCTGTTCGGCGCCGCCGAGGTCGTTCAGGCGGAGCTTGGCAACCGCAAGATTGGCCCACAGCGCAGGCTCGTTGGGCTGTTCTTTCACCAGTCGATCCAACACCTCCGCGGCGCGTTCGTTCTCTTCGACGTCCAATGCCGCAAGACTGACGTAGAAACCGGTCGCCGTCTTCGTGTCGGCAACATCTGGCCGGTCACCTTCATCGGGCTGCGATGGCTGTCTTCGGACGATCAGAAGAATGGTCACGACGATTGCCACGATCGCCAGGCCGCAAATCCAGATGGTTTTTTGTCGTCGTTCGATTTCGGTCATCGTGATCCTTCCATCAGCACGTGTTCTCGATGTCGCTCGTCGTTGTGTCCTTGCCCGCCCCGGACGATTTCGCCGGAGGGTCCGTTCTGCAATGCCCGGTATTGGCGAATCCGTCTCACCATCGCGTAGGACCAGACACCGCCGATCAAAACGAAAGGAAACAGGTAGATGGCTAAATCCCAGACGCCATAGCCAGGCGGAGTCGATTCCACCTGGACCACGGTTTCTGCGGTTTCCCCCTCCGAATCCTTGATCCGCAGACCGACATTCCAGATGTCGCGTTGATCAAAATACGGTTCGGCAAAGAATTGCATGCTGTTTCGCAACGCTTGTTCCTCAGCCGCATAAGACGCCCGATCCAGACGACCACTGGTCGGTTCCGTCCACAACGTGACGTCCGGCGTTTTCAACGGCCGATTGCCGTCGCGGGTTTCGATAACAATAAAGAACCGCGCCTCGCCGATATCCGGATCGGCCCAAACCGAAACCAGCTGGTTCGCGACGAGCTCGTCGATCAGGACCGGGAACGGCGGTCCTTCATGCGCCCACGCTGCCCCCTCCCGGCTGATCCAGGACACGCCCCACAGCATCATGGCGAGGATCGCGAATCGTAGGTGGTACTTTTGCATTTCAGCCTCCCAAGAATGTCCCACGCATGTCCATCGGCTGATTCATGATCCAGACCGCTGACAGAAACAATGCAACATGCAACACGCCCCACGGGGCCAGGCTCCAACCGGTCGGCCGTTCCACTGCGGTGTTCGCCGTGTGACGTCCGATCGCCGATGCGACGATCAACGACCCGAGCAGCCCCAAGGAAAGGAATCCGAGTTCGATCGCATAGACGACCGATTCGGGTAGCCCACCGAGTTGCCACTGGGGTCTCCCCAGCCAATCGGATCCCGTCGCTTGCCGAACGGCGTTTTGCGTTACCGGGATCACCGTCAGCACGCCCGTCAAAAAATGAAATGCGTAGTGCGCCAGCCAGACACCGAATCCGATCGGCAGCAATGAAGGCGCGTAGCGTTTGACGATCACCGGCAGCGACTCGCTGCTTTGGGTGATGCGACGGGTGATTGCCGCCGCACCGAGCAGTAAGACTGCGGGTTCGATGATCAAGAACAGCACGAAAATCGCGCCCAAGATCGGCCATTCCACCGTCAAACCGGTGGCCATTGCGATCGCCGATTCCAACGCATAAACCGGGCTGATCATCGCAAACGCATTGAGCAGGGCACCGAAGGTAAACACGATCGCCAACGCCGAAAAATCGCTGCGACGCTCCGGGACGCCCAGTCCCGATCGAGTGCCGGTCACGCACAACTCTTCACCCGGGATGCGGGTGAAAAGGCCCACATTGTCTTCCGGGCAGGCGTACACACAGTCCAGGCAAAACGTGCAGTCCAAATTTCCCGTCTTACGGGGCTGAAACAGCGCCATCTCACAGCCGCGTTGAACGACCGGAAGTGCCCCGGACCTCTTGCTCGGTTGCCCTGCGTCTGAATGAGTGGCCGTCGATGATCCACCTGATCGACCTCGAATGCAGTCCTTGGTTTCGCATCGATCACAAACACTGCGGTCACGCACCGATATTTCCAGCGGCGAAAGCGTTGCGCCCAGGAAATTGAATTGCCCGATCGGACAAACAAACTTGCAAAACGATGCACGTTGAAACAATGCGTCGATGACCAGCGCGATGATCATGTACGTCACGATCAAGACGCCGGTCCACCAAGGGCTGGAAAACAAGTCGCACCATTCATAGACAAACAAAACCCCGACGAACAGCACGATCGCGGGCCACTTGTTGCTCAAAGATTTCGGCCAACGGAGACTGGGAGTGTAAAGTTTGCGTGCCAATTCGCGAGGCAGCATGAACGGACAGGCCATGCAAAAGAAGTTGCCCGCAAACAAGATCACCAGAACCACCAGCCCGCGAAAGTGCACCCAGGTCAACAAGGCGGCGAGGTTCTTGGGAGCCAACTGCGGCCCCCAAAACGCATGGGCAATCATTATCAAGCTGATCAAAAACACGGGAATCTGCAGCACCAACCGGGACCGATGCCAACGCAGAAAACGGCCCAAAAGCGGCAACGCCAACAGATCGAACCCGTGATCGGGGCGTTCCAACGACGGGTTGGCCACCGACGCAGGTTGCGCCGATGTGTTTATTGATCGATCATCACCCGTCTGCGATTTCACTCGACGCTCACTCCGGGAACGTCAATCGTTTGCTCCACCAATGTCCCTTCGTCGGTGATCGCGGTGACCAGCAAAAACCAATCGCCGCCCATCGTGAAATCGATCGTTCCCGAATACACACCGGGTTGATCGGTTTCCTTGATTGCCGCAAAGGACGGTTTCATGCCGGCATGGTTCATGTTTCCTTCGACGGTCAACTTTGCATTATCGATCGGATTGTCTTCCGCATCGAACAGCTTGACCGTCAGGTGGCACTCACCCATCGACGGCTTTTCCGGATCAAGCTGGACGACGGCTCGACCCGACGTCGCCGCCGAATCCGCTCCCGCACCACCGCACCCGACGATTCCGCCCGCCATCGACAAAAGCAGTGTCGACAGCAACGTCACCACCATGCGTGGCCGAGGTGGATGATCAACATCGCATTGCAAACGTTTGTAGCGCATGTGCATCAATCTGTTCCTAAACATGTTGTGAGGCATCGTTAACTGGGGCGTCGCCGTGAAGCGGTCGGGCACTCCATAACAGTGCAAAACAGCCCACGGACATCAACCCGCATAGGACCAGCACGACGCGAGCCCCGATCGCCTGGGCGGCGGGTTGTCCGCCGGCCCAAATCCAACCGGCGATCGAAACAGCGACCAAGGCGATCAGGAAAAATGAAATCACGGCTCTGACAAGATTCATATTGGTTCTCCCGGTATTTGCGGAGCGCGACGGACGATCAGGTCTTCGGTGCACGAGGCTGCCAAGCGCACGAACAGCCTTGATGGCCGGCTTCGCCCGGCAACGGAAACATGTGGTAGAACATCGCGATCACCATCGGGACGAACACCACCGTGTTGTAGAACAGGTGCAGTTCCACCCGTGGAATCACGAGCTGCAGCATGCTGACCGGAACCGGAGATCCGAACAGGTTGTGTTGGAAAATCGCCTGCCCTTGCAACAACGCATGTTCGATGTGGTGCCAAAACTGGATCCAAAAAGCGATCATCCACCAAGTGTACGACTGGCCGCCGAACCCTTTACGAAGGAGCCAAAAGGCGATCAACATGATCAGCGCGTAGGCGTAATGCAGCAGTTCCGACTTGACCATCCACGGGTACCACAACCCCAGAACGCCGCGTGATTCCGCGATCGGCCAATCGAGCACATAGATTTGAATGGCCTGCGCCAGGTGTTCACACCAATGCGCGAGCACGATCGCCGTGTACAGCCAAAGCGCTTGTTTGTGGTACGGGCCATTGATCTTGTCCATCCAGCTCATCTGGCTGATGGACGACGGCACGGTGCAGGTAGAAGCAGACATCGATGGTCTCCTTTAAAAGAATCTCAATTCAATCACAGACAGGAAGCGGTAGACGGAGCATGGCACGGAGACCTAGCGGCAGCGTGCGGACAATGAACGACCGGATCGATCGCGAGCGGCAGATCAACCAACGGCAATCAACGGTCGACCCCTTGATTCGCCCGACCGGACCTTCGGCCTTGGTGGCCAAGGCTAGGACGACAGGTTCAGCAGGCGAACGCGAGACCGATGGTCACCACGCGCGGCGCAGTGTTGACCTGATTTCCCGATCGTTTCAGATTCACGGGGGATCGGCGTGGAAGACACCGACGCGTGCATTACCGGCCTGGGCAATCGGCCCATGGACTGCAATGCAATCGTCGGAGCGCTCAACAAACGCAATGCATGGAGACTGAGGTCAGACAGACGCTGCGACACCGCACGTGGGTTAACGTGCCTCGGTGAATACCGACGCGCAGGGCGATGGCCAAAAGATCAACTCATGCAATGGAATGGTCCACGCATCCAAACACAGGATTCAGAAACCCTGGATTCAGAAACCCTGGATTCAGAAACCCTGGGGAGGTCGTTCGATACGACCGGGGTGGCCCGGATGACCACTGGCGTCCTGATCGAAGAAGAAATCCGTTGACTCGTCACCAATCAAGGATTCATGAGACTGCTGGCGACACGCTGAAACCTCGACGGTTTCCTGCGATGTTGACGCCGCGGAATGAGGGGGCACGGGCGGATGAGGATTGCTCCGGCAATTCGGACCGTTGCATGGCTTGGGTCGAACCGGCGTCGGTGAATCCACCTGCTCGGCCGGATCCATCTCGGGCGAATGATCGGCACCGGACGGATGCGCCAGCCAATCGCCGCAACTCCCGTAAGCGGTTGAATCCGTCAAACCAAAGATGGCAACAGACAACAACATCCCCGCCACAACGCAGTTGCGGTGGTAGCGTAAGGGCGCGTGTCGGAGCCGGGAAAACGGATTCATAGCGGGATTAAGTTATGCGGGGGGGAAGGCCCTGTCAACAGAATTTGCCGAAGTTCAAATCGTTTTGCCCTGGAAGCGTTTTCGTTCCTTCGCCACAGCGATCCTGCATCATGCCCGTAGCGTTCGACGACCGCTGCCGTCGCGGGTCAGGCGATAAAATCACCCCACACCGACAAACCTCAAGTTCTCCGCGGCAAATCGGGGCAACTCTTCGGCCGATCGCTCGACTCATTGTTTCACGGGCCTACAGATCAGTTGGATGCATGTTTCGCATCCCGAATCTTCCGAACCGTCTATCCGCCACTGGAATCGACGCGATGGTCATCCGCGATCGCAACCGCTACTCTCTGCTGTGCACGTTCGGCGTGTTGGTCCTGGTTTGCTTGGGCAACGTGTTTGATGTCGGTGCCGCCGGTCAGCAAGCCCCGACGGTGCCTTTGGTCCAACGCATCGCCTCCGGGACATCGGATCCCAACGGCTCCGCGATTGTCGTCGTCTTTTACGCCCGCCCGAATTGTCGAATCTCTGCCTTGCAGACGCCTCGCATGAAGGAACTGGCCGACGCGTGGCGAGACCGCGGCGTCTCGGTCGTGGCCGTGATCCCTCCACGCCCGGACGGCAAAGCGGTCGAAGCGTTCCGCGCTGGACACGAATGGACGAACGCCATCGAAGACGACGTCGACTTTGAGTTCGCCGAGCGTTTTGATTGCCGCGTCGTGCCCGAGGTGCTGGTCTTTGACCGTCAAGGTCGACTCAAGTACCGCGGGGCCGTCAACGATCGGTATCAATTGGGAGTCCAACAGCCGCAGGCGAAACACCGCTACCTCGTCGATGCCGTCGAATCACTGATCCAGGGGCAGCCGATCGCGGTCGAACAAACCGAACCGATCGGATGCCGGCTACGACGATCTAGCAGCACCAAGCCAACGGAACTGACGTATTTTCGCGACGTAGCCCCGATCATCGGTCGGCACTGCCAATCGTGTCATCAACCGGGCATGTCGGGGCCGTTCGAACTGACCAACTACGAACAAGTGGTCGATTGGTCCGAAATGATCTGCCACGTCGTCGACCAGGGACTGATGCCGCCGTGGCATGCGAATCCAAAGTATGGTGATTTCTCCAACGCAAATGTGCTTACCGATCCGCAGAAGAAAGTGCTGAAGGATTGGGTCGCCGGAGGCTGTGTCCGCGGGGAGCAAGTCAGTCAACCGAAGCCGCAACAGCCCCGTGGCAAAAAGGAATCTGATCAATGGGAAATCGGCGATCCCGATGCGGTGTTCACGTCCACTCCGTTTGCCGTGCCCGCCGAGGGCATCGTCGAGTATCAATACCAGACCTTTGATCCCGGTTTTGAAGAGGAAAAATGGATCGCCGCCGTCGAGATCAAAGCATCCAACCCGGCGGTGCTTCATCACGGTGCCGTCAATCTGGTCTCGCCGTCCGGTAACAGCAGCATTCGGCTATCGGGCCAAGCGGTCGGGACGCCGCCGAGTGTCTACCCGCAGGACACCGCCAAACGACTGCCTCCCGGCTGGAAACTCGAACTGATTCGCCATTACCAGGCGATCGGATCGGAGCAAACCGACCGCACCAGCATCGGGTTGAAGTTCATCGACCGCAAAGATGTCAAGAAAGAAGTCGAAACGATCGCGATGCTCGATTTCAGCTTGAAGATTCCGGCCGGTGCGGAGCAACACCGCATCGAGATGAGCACCAGGGCCTGCGAAGACTTGCTGTTGATCTCGATGTACCCGCACATGCACTACCGCGGAAAGGACTTTCGTTACGTCGCGACCTACCCCGATGGAACGCAACAGATTCTGCTGGACGTGCCCCGTTGGGATTTCAACTGGCAACACCGCTACCAGCTCCGCGAACCGGTTCGGCTGCCCGCGGGGACCACACTGACGGCGATCGCGCACTACGACAACTCGTCCAACAACCCCTTCAATCCCGATCCCGGCGTCGAAGTCTACTACGGCCCCGACTCGACCGACGAAATGTTCAACGCGTTTGCCGACGTCGTCTCGGTCGATCAAGACATGACGTCGCTGAAGTCGCGATCCTTGGCATGGCTGAAAAACTACGGGGTGGTGATGGCAGCCTCGATCCTGGGCTTGCTTTCCTTCGCGTTCATCGGCCGGCGTAGGCACTAGATCGACAGTCGTTTCCCTCCCCGAGGGAGGTCCGGCGGTTTTTACCCTCTGATTTAACAGACGTTTACGACGTCACCCTCCCCTTAGGAGGGTCGCGGAGGAGTGAGCGACGACGCGGGGAGGGTTCGTTGTGGCTCGGATTGACGCAAACGCCACGAGTCGCCCCTCCCCTCGCTGCACTCGAACCTCCATGCCAGGAGCGTGATCTCCCAAAACCGCACCAACTCTAGGTCGGCGCGGGCAAAGCTGCGCTTATTTGCGTGCCGAGTTCGAAGAACACAGCGACGATTCCATTTGATTCGCAACGAAGGCCCTGGGGATCCACGTTCTGGCGAAGGTAGCTACGTTTGCAGAACGATCCATGGTGCTTTTGTGCAAGGTGGCGCTGTCCAGCTAGGCTTTGTCCCTGAACCCGGCAAGGGGCGTATGTGGTAGCGGAATTCGCCAAGAATTTCGGGTTTCCCCGTGCGAACTGCTGCGAGACGAAAGCCTTGGCGGCTTCCGCTACGGGTTTAGGGACAAAGCCTCGTCGCCCCCCAAATCATTCGGAACCGCTGCTCCACAATTGCACGATGTCTGCCACCGTTTCGCTGGGGCGAAGCATCGACAGACGCCCCTGATCAAAACCAAGCACGGCGGGAATCGCTCGATTGCAGTGTCGCGACCACATGCTCAACGTGTACGCGCCACAATCCCGGATCGCAATCCAATCATGCTCCTTCACACTTGGAATCGAGAGTTGATCCGCCAGAATGTCACCAGAAAAGCACAACGGGCCTGCAATCGTCACCGGTTCGTCGTGTTCCGTGGAGATTTTCCCCTGTCGGTCAAACACAAAGAACTCATGTTTCCAGTCGTCGCCGCGGTAAACGGGCCGCAATAGAAAGTCTGCCCCCAGGTGAATCACGGCCAGCTTTCTTGAGTTCGGCAACCGGCGGACCGTTTCGACACGGCTGAATGCCAACCCGCAACCCGCCTGAATCGCACGACCGAATTCCGTCATCATGGTCGTGTCGGCTTGGAACAGCCCCGGGACCGACTGACGCAATTGGTCGGCATACTCCGCCGGCGTCGGCGGGTTGTCGTCGGCCAGATAGGCGGCCGGCAAACCACCGCCGATGTTGAAAATCGAAATCGGCCGGCCCACTTCCGATTCGATCTCGCGCCGCAATCGCTCCACCTTGGCAACCGCTTCGCACAGCAACTTGACACCGCAACCTTGCGAACCGACATGCGTGTGAATCCCAACCAGCCACGGATGCGTGGCGTACGCCTGGATGATCTGTTCCCGCTGATCCGAGATCGACAGACCAAACTTGGATCCGACGCTGCCGACGCTGGTGTGGGCGATGCTTCCCGATCCGACCTCGGGGTTGATCCTCAGCCCGATCGCCGATTTCGAACCGCCCCGGCGGATCGCCTCGTCGACCCGAGACAACTCGATAAAATTGTCAACGTTTAAAATCACACCGCATCGCAATCCATGTTCGATTTCCCAAACCGTTTTGGCGGGAGAATCAAACACGATTTTATTGTGCGGGCATCCGGCGGCGATCGCCAACTCCACTTCCTCGATGCTCGCCGCCTCCAGCCCAAACCCCTCGGCAACCGCAACCTTCAACACTTCGACCAGCGGATTCGCCTTGATCGCCAGCGAGTGTCGGGTGCTGGAGGGAAACGCATGTTTGAATTCGCCCAGACGTTGTTTCATCCGTTCCAGGTCGTGGACCAGAAACGATGACGCGTGCTCGGGCAACAAACCGGATTCTAGCGCCGACCGGAGAATCCACTCGGCGCGGGATTGATCAATTCTTGTCGAAACGGAATCTACGGCGGTTGCATCGATCGTCATCGTTATCTCTGCACCTGTTCCTGCGTCGGGTGAATGTGGTGTGATTGGGTGGCAATCTGATCGGCCACCCTGCTGAGATGGTCGTCCAATGAATCCAAACGTTGCTCCAGATTACGCCCCCATTGAATGTCGGTTGCGATCTGGGTCACCAGCGGAGCGCCCAAGGCGATTCTCAACACATGGTGGCCCGGGGCGAGCGTCACGGGTTGTCCGAGGTGGATTGGCATCGAGTGTTGCGCGTCGTTGACACTGCGGTGCAACCGAATCAACGCAGGCTTGTCGAATCGATTGGTGCCATCATTGACGAAGAATGAAAACACGGTCGGACAGGGTTGTATGTTCCCGTCCGCCCAATCCGAGTCGCGATGGTCAAACGAATCGCACAGTTCGATCTCCCGTCGACGGGAAAGGTGCCGAACCGTCGACTCGGCAAACCGCGCCATGATCTCGCTGATCGACTGTGTTGCGATCGAAGCGAACGAGGTGATCTCCGCCATCGCCGCTTTCCAACGCAACAGTGCCGGAAGATTGATCCACGGATCCAGCGAGTTGCGAATCGAAGTCCAAGACTTCGGCATTTCGGCACCGCTAAAGTAGCTGCCCAGCGCCGCCGGGATTCCACGCGACCGCCCTTCGATCTGCATCGATCGGGGGACCAACAGGGCGGCAGAAAACGGTGGCCCGCCGAAGAACTTTGATCCGGTCACGTTGATCATGAATCCGCGTTCCAGCAATGCCCGATAACCGACCGTCGCAAATCCACGGCCCAGACGCGCCTGTGCCGCATCGATCAACACGACCACATCGCGGTGCAGATGCGATTGAATTAGATCCAAGACTCGCAATCGAGGCGCGAAGACACCGGTTTTGGAGTGCGCGACCGCGTGCAGCAAGACCTGATGTCCGCCCGAAACCGCGGTAGATACCCGTTCGTGGATTTCCGCGTCGATCTCCATGGCGGCGCGGATTTTCCCATCCGAATGACGGATTTGCACCGTTTCGGTTTGGATCCTTCGCGCCAGACCTGCGTCGACCGGGCCGCCGGGAACGACTCGGTCGCCGTGGGGAACTCGGTCGTCGTAGTGTCGTCCAGAAGCGGCACGCAACGTTCCGCTGCCCACTTCATCCGGCCCCACGACGATATTGACGATCCTTCGGTCGGGATCGCGATCGGCAATCGACACGGCCAGCAATTCCGCATCCGTTCCCGATGGCGTCAACGCGATGTCGGTCTCATCGGCCAACTGCAAGTGCCTGCGGAGACAGGATCGAATCTCGCCGAGCGTCTGGTCGACGATCGGTGATCGGTCGTTCGCCGATTGCAGTTCGGCGAGCAATTGTTCCGCGGCCGCAACGCCACGCGGCGATGGGCTGGAACAACTGCACGAACCCAACGCAATCGCTCGGCGCGGCCAAACGCTGCACCCGTATCGATTCAGCCCGTCGGACCCCGGGACCAGGCGACTGTCGCACCCGGCCGTGATCAGTTCGGCGTAACTTTGATTGAGATCACGTTGCCACATGGAACTAATGAACCGAGGTGTTGGCTCCGCTTTGCAGTCCGCCGGGGGCACCGGGGACGACGATGGGAGCCGGTTTGCTCGCGGATTCCACTTCCTCAGCCTTCGGTTCCGCCGTCTCTTGTTGCTCCGCGACATTGTGCAGCTCCACAGTGTCTTGCAGCTCCTCGTCCGGCGAGACGTCGGCACTGGGTTTCGCCGATGCAAGCGACACGATACTTTGCTTGAACTCTTGTCGGCCTCGCTTGCGCCGGTCCGACTGGCCTTCCTTCTCTCGCTCTGCGATTCGATCGATGATCGCCAGGTAACGCTCGTTCAGCAGGCCGCTGTCAAAGCACAGTTGCTCCATGATCGGGTTTCCGCCGTCGCCTTCCAATTCGACCAACACCGGCCCGCGGTCGGTCATCGCGACGTCCCAGCCTTGGAAGTGGCAGGACGGCAAATGTGTCGCGGCACTCAACACCACGTCACGCATCTGGTCCCAATGCGGGAACGTCATCTCAGAGAACTTGACGTTGGTGATGGGATGCGCTTCGATCGGTTCGGTACCGCCACCCTTTCGGATCAACGTGCGACCGATCTTTCCCGTCTCGACATCGATCCCGGCCAACATGTTGCCCGCACGCCAAAAATTGTCTGCGTCGTTGGCCGTCGCGGGAATCTTCCAGGAAGCCCGGAACAAATCGCATCCGTTGTCGTCCGACATCACGAACATGCGAACCGAGCTGACGCACGGCCCGATCAGCTTTGCGATCGAATCGTGAGGCAGCATCAGGGTTTGGAACAGGTAGGCGCGTCCGAGTTGCTCGACCAAGTCGGCGATCTTTTCAACCGGGACTCGATGCCCGTCGCCGACGATGACCGCGTCTGCGGCTTTGTCGTAACCGGTGATCTTGGCGGTCCCGACGCTGCAGGCGCAATCGAAGGGTTTGCCGAAAATCGGGTACTTCGCTTCGCTTCGCAAAAAGCGACACACGTCGTCTCGGCCACGCAGCGCGGCGGCACCTGGGTAGGTTCGCGTGGAGTGAACGATGGCCTGCGTTTCCGGCGTCGGCAATCCCAACCCTTGCAACAATGCCGACAGGATCTGTTTGTCCCGAGCGACCTCGGTCCAGGGCGAATCGAACATCATGTTGCTTTGGCTGAGAAACGTTTGTTTCGTTTCCGGCGTGTAACGAGCGTCATCGTACAGCTCGTACATGAAATACTCGTCGGGCTTCAGCCGTCCACGTCCACGCCGCAGACGAAAGATCTCCATCATCATGCTCGACAGGCTCTTCCCTGATGCCTGGGCCTTTCGAAGACCACGCAAAAAATCGAATGTCGGATTGGACCGTTCGAGGTCGAGTTCAAATTGATCGGTAGACACGGAACGCTTTGGGGTGGGAGGAGAGATCGGCGGAAGGGAGTGGAGGTGCGAGCTCGTGGTGCCTGCTGCATAGGGTGCCTGCTGCGTAGGCGGAGTTCGCCGTCGTTTGGATCGATCGGCTAACCCTGCAAGACGAATGCAAAGGTTTTCCAAACAGCTGATTTCTGGCGGTTGCGTGGGTCGTCAGACGCCGGGGCTGGAGGTGTTCCCCCAAATGCGAATGTCCCTCCACAGTACGGATCCAAAACACTTCGGAGCGTGCGTTGCGTATCGGCTTGGGGCGATCTAAAAAGTGCCCCTCGGGACATGCACTCCAAGACGTCCACTTTCAACGCAAGGATTAGTGGCAGGCGGCGGCCTCTCGTCCACAGCCCCCTCGACAATGCCTTCGGCAATGCAACATCAATCGCTAAGCGTCTTCGACATGTTCAAGATCGGGGTGGGCCCCTCCAGTTCCCATACGATGGGCCCCTGGCGAGCCGCCCTGCAGTTCGTCGATCAACTCGGGCCGAACAGGGCAGCGGTTCAGCGGATCGTTGTTGACCTCTATGGCTCGCTGGCCAAAACAGGAAAGGGGCATGGAACCGATGTTGCCGTGCAGCTGGGATTGTGTGGTCACGATCCGACGACGATCAATGTCGATTCGACCGACCGGTATCTCCGCCAGATCGCTGCGGACCGAACGATCCGACTCGGTCAGACCGACGTTGCCTTTGACCCGACGGCTGACATCCGTTTTCATTTCGACCAGCAACTGCCCCAACACCCCAACGCCATGCGTTTCACCGCGTGGTTCGCTGAGGGCGAACAGACAGAGGCGATCTTTTTTTCGGTCGGTGGCGGTTTCATCGTCCAAGAGGGTGAGCAATCGTCGACCAGCCATTCGGTCGACTTGCCGTTTCCGATTGACCGCGCAGACGATTTACTCGGTCACTGCGAACGCCAATCACTACGGATCAGCGAAGTGGTGATGCAAAACGAGCGGACGTGGCGGGATGACACAGCGATTCGTGACGGTCTTGCCGCGATTCGCGAGACGATGTTGGATTGCATCCATCGCGGGTGCATGACCGAAGGGATCCTGCCGGGCGGTTTGAATGTCCGGCGCCGCGCCCCGACGGCGGCACGACGTTTACTCGGTCATGCCTGTCCACCGGACCGCCAGCAGTGGATCGCTACGCTCGGGCAACAACCGCGAGACTTTCAGTCGGTCATGGATTGGGTCAGTTGTTTCGCCTTGGCGGTGAACGAGGAAAACGCGGCGTTTGGACGCGTGGTGACGGCGCCGACCAATGGAGCGGCCGGCGTCATGCCCGCCGTCCTGTTGTATTTCGAATGCTTCTGCGATAGTGACGACGATTGGTTTGCAGACTTCTTGCTGACGGCCGCGGAAATCGGTTGCATCTTCAAAAAGGGCGCCACGATCTCGGCGGCCATGGGTGGCTGCCAAGCCGAAATCGGTGTCTCCTCGGCGATGGCCGCCGCGGCGCTCACCGAATGCCTGGGCGGTTCGCCGCGTCAGGCAACGATGGCCGCCGAAATCGCCATGGAACACCACCTCGGGATGACCTGCGATCCGATCGGCGGGCTGGTTCAAATTCCATGTATCGAACGCAATGCCTTCGGAGCAATCAAAGCCATCACCGCGTCACAGATCGCGCTCGGTCGCGACCCCGACGATGCCCGCGTCTCGCTAGACGCCGTCGTCCGCACAATGTGGGAAACCGCACAGGACATGAACTCCAAGTACAAAGAAACCTCCGAAGGCGGCTTGGCCGGCCAGATCTCCGTCAATCTCAGCGAGTGCTAACGCGATCCTAGCTTTGTCTCTAAACCCGGCAAGGGGCGTATGTGGTAGCGGAATTCGCCAAGAATTTCGGCTTTTTCCGTGTGGACTGCTGCGAGTCGAAAGCCTTGGCGGCTTCCGCTACGGGTTTAGGGAGACTCCAGGTGCAAATCACGAGCCGCGGGCGACAGCCGATGCCCTTCCACCTCGTCGCCTTCCTCTCCGACGCCGTTGATGATCACGCCGACCACGGTGGCATCAGCGTTCTTCAACGCTTCGGTCGCCTTGATGGCCTGATCCAGATCTCGAGGGCTCGGACCGATGACCACGGCAACGGCATCGGCCACCGGAGCCAAATCCCGCGACGCCGACACCGACGCGAGCGGCGGCATGTCAACCAGGACCAGATCAAACAGGTCGCGAAGGGACTCGTAAAGCCCCGCGACGCGCGTGGGCGAAAGGAGATCGCTAGGATTCTCGCGTGACTTTCCCGCCGGCAGCACCGACAAATTGCTCGTCGGTCCCTGTTGAATCGTCTGCATGACTTGATCCGCGATCTCATTGCCGCTGTTTGCCGACGCAATCCCCTCCAGGATCCGCTGCAATCCGGGCGAATCGGTCAGTCCGAACAAGTCTTGCATCTTGGGACGCCACAGATCGGCGTCGATCAGCAACACCTTCTTTCCGTCCCTGGCCGAGGCAACGGCCAGGTTTGCCGTCACCGTCGATCGGCCCACTTCCGGCTTCAGGCTGGTCACCTGGATGATCCGATGATCGCGGGAAGCGGAAGCGTACAGCAGGGCGGTGCGGATGGTGTTGAAACTCTCCGCCGCTCGCCCATACGGTGCACTCACCGTGCAGAGCTTCGACGCGTCAGGTCGGTGTTCTAAAGCCCCCGCCGTACGCGTTGATGCCTTCGGTGGTGCAATGAGCGGGATTTGCCCGAGCACCGGTGCCGACAAGAATTGACCTGGATGGACTTGGATCGGCACGTCGCGCTGTCGTGGGGGCAACAGCATCGCCAGCAAGATGCCGGTGCCCAATCCGATTAAACCACCCGCCAGTGTCTGTTTTTCCAGCGGACGCTCGACGGCCTGCCCGGCGCGTGGATGTTCCAGGACCGAAACCGCGACACCTCGATCCTTCGACAGCAAACTCACTTCGTCCATACGCGCGAGGATCTTTTCGTACAGCTCGCGTTGACGTGCGATGTCCCGCTCGAAGCGTTCGGATTCACGAATCGCCTCAATCTCCGCCTTGGCCGCAGCCGATTCCTCGGCGTAGGACGTGTTGACCGATTCGAGCTGTCGATCGAGTGACTCGAGTTGCTGCTTCAGGCCATTGATCGCAAGTTCGACGCGTGCACGAAGCTCCGCCTGGGGATCGATTTCCGCATCGGGTTTTCCGCCCAACGTCATGATCTTTTTGATCATCGCTTCCTTTTCGTCCTCTTCCGCCTCCATTCGGGCAATCCGCTTGCTGACGACATCAATCTGTGTTTGAACCTCACGGACCCGCGGATGGCGACGCCCAAACTTTTCCAACAGCTTGTCCCGTTCCATCTCCAACGGTGTCTGCTCGGTCTCACGCATCCGCACCGACGCGCGATCGCGCAGCTCGTTTCGCAAGCTGTCCAATTGGTTGGACAGGCTCTGGTTGATCGCATCGGAGGCTGTTTCCGATTCCGCCTTTAACGAGAGCATCAATGTTCGCGGATCGCTTTGTTCCAAATTGATCTCCGCCGAACGAATGCGACTCTCGATCTCCGCCCGTTCAATCATCAACTCTTCGCGCTGGGCCAGGAACCGGTCTGCGATCTTGCGATGCACGCTCTGTGGTTCGCCGTCCAGGAAAACCAACTCCGTCCGCTGCAAGAACGCGTCGTGTTGTCGCTCCAGTGCTTGAAGATCCTTGAGCGCCGTTTCTCGCGAGGCCAAAATCCGAGCCATGGCTTCGTCGTCGCCCCGCTGAAAACTCTCCTGTCTGAACCCCACGTAGGCGTCCAAGATGCCTTGGACCACCTGCTGGGAACCGGTGGGTGTCGCTGCGTCATATCGGATCCGTATCACCCGGGTGGATGTCTGATCGCCGGCCGGTTCGACAACAAGTGCGGGGGTGCTGCTAAGTCGGGTCGCAATCTCTGCCTCGGTCATTCCGGTGAACGGTTCAACGCCTCCCAGGGACGTTTGACGGATTGCCCGACGAAGGATCTGATCACTCCGTACCACGAACACTTCGTCACCGAGCGACGCTGCCCGGCTGGGCTCTGATTCATCGCCCGTCATCGGGGGATCCGCTGCGTCGATCTGGACCAACGCGGCGGAACGGAACGCCGGGGGCTGAGAACGCATCCAGACGTACGTCGCCCCGGCCCCAATGATCCCGCACACGACCGCCAGCCATGCAAAACGCGTCAGCCAACGGACCCAATAGCGGTCAACGACGTGAGCCGTGATTTCCGCGGCGGCGTCGTTCAATGGAGTGGCCGACGCGAGTCCGTTTTCCGAAAGAAGGTATTTCGTCTGCATGGATGACTTCGCGGGTGCGAGGAGCAGCGGGCTTCGTGCGTCGCGCTGGCAAGGTGGAGCCTGAGACACATTTCGGGACCACCATCTTATCTACTTGAAGCCCCCGAAGTCACAGGGGCATCAAAAAGCGGGGGTGATGGCCCCTCGTCGCCGCCGAAACGGGAACACGGCCGTTGACGGTGCGGATGGGAGGGGCAAAACGATGGGGGCAGAACGATGGAGACAAAACGAGAGCGAGGTGACGTGTGGATCGGCAGCCATCGCTTGCGTCGACGAGCGATGTGCGTCTGACAAAGCATTTGGCAGCGGCAACTTTCTGGGGAAACGTTGCAGAATTGTGGTAACAAATTCGTCCGAGTTACGAGGACAGTGAATGTGTCCTCCCGCGAATCACCTCTTTCGTTCCACATGGTGTTCCCATGGGTATTCTCAAGTCGACTCCGTCGGTCCCCGCCATCTTTCCGCCTCCCGGTCACGTCGGGGCATACCCGGTCAAGGACGGTGACGATTGGTTCAGCGTGGCGTCCCGTGAGGCCGGTCGGTCCGATCCCTGGGACCTGATCGAATTCAACTTCGCGACGCGTGATCCCCGCGAAGTCAATTGGTATCTGGAAAGCTACTTGAATTGCACTGAATCGAGCGATGGAAAAAATTACAGCTTCTCCACCGGGGCTGGCGAAATTTATTTGCCGCCGGCCGATTGGGATCCTTCGATCGAGCGTTCGTTGCAACTGATCGTGCTCGGCGCCCTGTCAAACCGGGCGACAAAGTCGATCAATTTCCTGCGTGGAAGTCATCGGGTTTCCACTCGCGAACTGATGGTCGTGGGCAATGCGATCATCGACGGCAAGATCCGCGTTCTACAGTCCAGTTCGATCCGAAGCGGTCGGGCGGTTTACGATTCCGATCGCAACGTGATTGAACTCGGCCGCAGCGCCGGTCGCACGAACAAGAGCAAGGCACTGATTGTCCATGAGTGCGTGCACGCGTTGTTCGATTTGCGTCAAGATACGATGACCGTCGGCGTTTCTGAAGGGTTGGCCTACGTCGCGCAATCAATCTTTATGGTCCAGCACACCGATGATCCCGAGGATCGGTTGCACGTGGACATTCCCAGCTTCGGTCCCGGAGGAGCGACCCCGCAAGAGATTCGCAACGCGATCCGCCGCGATGCGGTGTTCCAACAAGCCTGGAAAATCGCCCTGATGATCGTCGACCGAAAAACCGTTCCCTCCAGTGAATGGAACCTGCTCGATACCGCCATCAGTTTGCACCCGTCCTACAGCAGCAGCGCCACCCACAACGCGATCTTCGATGGCGTCTGAGGAGGATCGCACGAGTTCACTTGCTCACGGGGGACCAGGATAACGAGAGGAGGGTCAAAAAATTTGCTGGTCAAAAAATCCAGTCATTCCGCGGCAACGCGCCTCTTTTCACCTACATTTTTGAGCATTCAATCTCTTGCCCCTTCTCCGATGCAGATCCAGACTCGCCACACGAAAGCGTGAATCACGCGAAGACATAATCGGGGACAGTCCAATCTTCCTGCCCCAGAATCTGCCTCGTCCCGATTTCAGTTGCTTCCAAGTAGACCAAACCGTAGGTGGAACGACGGGACCGTTCCAAGGACGCACTAGACTTCCAGCGTAGCGTTTCAACGAATCACTGATCCGAGACCGAACACGATGCCGACCGCTGCGCAGGAATCATCGATACAACAGCGATTATTAAACAGATCCGAAATCGCCTCGCAACCGGACGATCGCCGACGTGCCAAAGGCTGGCCGATGCTCCGCATTCTCGCCGTGTTTTGGGATAGCATTGGCATCGCGTTTTTCGGCCTCCTGTTCTTATCCGAGTCGTTCGACACACTCGAAAACCTGACCGGCCTGAGGATCACATGGGTGACCAAACCCTTGGTGTCCTACATCCTTTGTGCCGGGTTTGTCCTGGCGCTGGCGTCCCCGCTTCTGACCCGTATCCTCAAAAAGCAATTCCGCGAAATGCGATTTGAAGCGGTCCCCGAGACTCCATGGTTTCTATTCCTATACCGTGAGAAGGCTGAAACAGCCCTCGATGAATTTGGTTTTCGTCGAATGGAGACTTTTCGTGTCGATGGCGATGCTTCCCCCACGTTTGTTGAGGTCTATCTCAGTTCTCGGCAGCGGGTGGTCGCCGTTTTCCATCTGCAGATGGGAACCAAGTGGACCGAATTGGTGTCAATGTCCGACTGCGGACGCGTCATCGTGACAAGTTCACAGGCTGACGGTGAAATTGGCAATGAAACCGATAACGCCACGGAAAGCACACCGTCGATCGTTATGACAACCGTTACCGAAAGATCCTTCGAAGACATGCTCGCCATTCATCGCCATAAGTCAATCGAAACTACCGAAGCAATAGAATCGCCCATCACGGAACTGTCCGAGACGGACGTGGTGGACGTGCTGCGATACTGCAACCGCGCAAAGCATGATCTGCGGGTCAATCGCGGGTTGTCCCGCGACAAAGTCGGCCCGATGTCCTACGGCCGATTCCGGTTTCCGGTAGGTGTCATTGCGTGATCGGTCGGCTGATGGTCAAAAAATTGAGTGGTCAAAAAATGCTCGCTCCGTGTAGCGTCCCTCTCGCGATTCACATCTTTTGACCAACTCATTTTTTGACCAGTCTCCTGCACGAAACGGAGATATGCAAATAATGGCCGATGCGTTCAAACGTATCGATGGGGTTCCTGTGATCGTTGTTGGAAGGCATTTTCAACGTTAGAGTGTTTATTGCTCGTCCGTGGGACTTTGTACCTGCTTCACCAGCACGTGCTGGACCAAGCGAGAGCACGCGTCTGATCGGCCGGTGAGGGAAAGGCATAAAGGCATTGACGAGGACCGCTGGTCGCGGATCGCGCAGTTCGAACGATTCTTGACCGCGGCCGTCGCGATTGGTTCTCGATCGTCCTCACGCCAGCAGACTGGGCATGGCGACTCACCCAATGACGACCTTCTGGGGCATCTTTTCGCCGACCGGTACGCTGTTTGCTTATTCGTGCCGCGGTTCAGACGCCTCCCCAAACCAGCGACGCAAAATTGATGTCCGCGACGATTCCATCTGCTCCGCAACAGAGCACGCTCAGCACCCCCGATGGCCGCGGCTTGCACCTCCGGCGCTGGGGCGACACGGCCAATGAAACGGCCCTCGTGGTCGTTCACGGTTTAGGTGAGCACAGTGGTTGGTACGGCGAACTGGGCGATGCGATGGCTTCGTCCGAGGTGACAACCTACGCCTACGATCAGCACGGACACGGGAAAAGTCCTGGTGTCCGTGGGCACGCACCGTCGCTGGACCGCTTCATCGACGACGTGCAATGTGTTTGCGAGCATGTCGCCGATCGACAGCCCGACGCGGAGATCGTTCTGTTGGGGCATAGCATGGGCGGGCACATCACCTTGCGGTTCTTGCTCGACCGCAACCGACCGCCCATTAACCGAGCGATCGTCACCAATCCGATGATCCTTCCCAAAAATCCACCGACGAAGGCACAGTCATTTGCGGCCTGGTTGACGGCCAAGGTCATCCCGCGAGTCCGTTTGTCGGCGGACATCAAGCCGAGTCAGCTGACGCAGGACGCTGAGATGCTGGCGAGACTTGCCGCCGACCCACTTCTGCACGAAAAGTTGTCGATCGGCATCGGTGGCGAATTGATGTCCAGTGGGCACGAAATATTGGAGCAAGCCGACCAGCTCCGCACTCCATTGCTGTTCTTAATTGGTGAGGACGACGAGATTTGTGACGCTGAAACGAGCAAAGCGTTTTGCACGCGGTCGGGCGAGTGTTGCACGACGAAAAGATTCCACGGTCTCCGCCATTCACTGCTGCTGGAAACCCGCCGCGATGCTGTCTTGGACACGATTGCGGCGTGGATTTCAAGGGCGGATCAGGCGCGAGATGCCGGTTGAGCATATCGGCTGATCAACAATTCGACATCGCTTCGGCACGCTCCTGGGGTACATCGAAGCGGTCGAGCATCATCACTTTGCGCCACGCTTTGAGAAAGTAGAACGGAAAAGTGGTCAAAAAATTGGAGGGTCAAAAAATACCGCCACCGCATAGCCACTGCCACCGCATAGCCACTGCCACCGCATAGCCACTGCCACCGCATAGCCACTGCCACCGCATAGCCGCTGCGCAGCAGCAACTTCGCAACAGTTCGCATTTTTTGACCAGCCCATTTTTTGACCAGCCCATTTTTTGACCAGCACCCAATGCGAAACGGGACACGGCGAGTGAAAACCGATACGCCCGCCGCATAGACGGCGCCCCAAATCTTCTTCCCTCTCGATCCCAACCAGCCCCAACCGGACGCTGCGGTAGCCGACTCCCCGCTTCGCCAACGATGGGGACACCCGAGGACCGCAGATCTGCCACATCGCGGTAGATCGTGCGAACCCCGATGTCCATCTCCGCGGCAAGCTCCTCCCCGGTGACGGCCTCGCGGCGCGCCTTGAGGTACTCGACGATTCGAAACAAGCGGTCGGCGCGGCGCATGTGGCTTGCCAGCAGGCAACTCTGGTATTTCCGGGATCCTGACAGTCTCCTGACAATACGCTGTCAGTAGGGCTCTGTAAAGTTCTCCGGTGAGCTCAGCCGTCATCACGATCACGTTTGAAGAGACGAGCGGGGTGACCACCGTCGCAACCCGGATTGAATATGCCTCCAAAGGGGCTCGCGATGCCGCCCTGGCGGCCGGCATGACCGCGTCGATGGAAATGGGCTACTGCCGCATCGATGACCTGCTCACTGAATCGTCTTGATTCCTTCGGGCCATCAATCGGCGCGATTGCGCATGTGATCCGCCGTGCGAAAGAATGTCATCTTCAGTTGTGAAACGAGCAGCGGGTTGTCGACCAGTTCGTCGAGTGCTCTATTCATGCACAACAGCCATTGGTCTCGTTCGTTTTCACCGATCGGAAACGGCAAGTGCCGCGCTCGCAACCTCGGATGTCCATATTCTTCGATATACAGCGACGGCCCGCCGAAGAACCCCGACAAAAACTTGAACAGCTTGTTTCTCGATTCGGTTAAGTCGCTGGGATGGAGTGCGCGAATGGTCTTCGTCTCGGGCAATTCCGACATCAGGTCGTAAAACCGATCGACGATGCCGCGCAATTTCTCTTCGCCACCGAGCTGCTCGTACAATGTTGGGGGATTCATCGGAACAAAAATACTCGAATGCTCTGCGACGGGCTACCTGATGACTGCTGATGTTTTTTCCGAGTTCCTCGATCCATTTAAGCGACACAGTGTGCTGCGCGAGCGCGTGCGGGCCGTGTTAGAGCGGTTGCCGACACCGGTCGTGGAGGATTTTTTGCAGGACGAACGCTTTCGCGTCACGCTCGAGAATTTTGTTCCCGGCCAAGGTTGGTCGCTGTGGATGGCGATGCCGGGGGCGAATCGCAGCGGCAGTCGCGTCGTCGTACTTCGAAAACGGCTCAACGTCTGCAACGAAGACTTTGCGCTGTACATCATCGCACATGAATTCGCGCACGCGCATCTTCACAACGGCGGCTGGGGCGAACACACCGATCCAGAGCAAGCGGCCGACGCCCTGGCCGATTCCTGGGGATTCCCCAAAGTCGCGCGTTCCCCGCAGGACTAGCGCCGATTTTCAGTTCGAACGCCACGGGGAAGATTTGCGCTCAAGCTGTGGGCGGCAGCGTGCCATAAGGAATGCTGGTCAAAAAATGGATTGGTCAAAAAATGCAGGCACCGTGCGGCAGCGGTGCTTTCGTCTTCCATATTTTTTGACCAACCCATTTTTTGACCTTTCTCCCATACCAACCGTGGACTCGGTACAAGAAGCCCCGTGCACGCAGGTTCATCGACAGCGATCCGCCGGATCTTCTTACCCCGTCCCCGTCCAAATCGAACGCCGCTCCCTAACAGGATTGGCTTTCCGATTCTTGCGGTCAGGCCCAGATCACGCAAAAATCGAGGGGATGGCTTCGCGATTTTCGGCGAGTGATCCGAACGCGGGATCATCGCACACGACGGGGAGGACGGACGATGGGAGCGATCGGCGACGCAATCACTGCGTACGCGCAACCGCTGATTGATGAAACAGACGGTTCGCGGGAGCAGGTACAAGGTGCATTGAATCTGGCCATGATGTGTTGGAATATTGGGATTTTGCCCCAGGAAAAACAACAATCTGCCATCGACGCACTCGCTGAAGAGTTTGGGCTAGACGACGCCGAATTTGAAGACTTCAAGGAGTCCATGCTTGGCCCGATGCTCCTTCGCTACAAGCAAATGTTCGGACAGTCAAAAGGAAGCTCGCCAGAGGGACCTCCTCTTTGGGAACCCCCACTGCATCCAAATACGCAGCAGCAGGCAATAGAAAAACCGGGCCGCTACGATCCCTGCCATTGCAACAGCGGAAAGAAATACAAGTTCTGCTGCGAACGTGCCGATCGCGCCCGCTAGCAACAACGTTTCGAACGCGTCCGTCATTGCTGAATCATCGATTCTATGTCTTTGATGCTGACGCTGTCGTACAGTCGCGATGAATTGAAATTCCCTTCTCCTGGATGATCCAAGTAGTTGGGAAGATGCCAAACCTGCCTCCCGTTGTGCTTGAGCCAAATCTCCTGGAACGCCAATGAACCGGGCGCGTACTTCCAGACGAGACCCTCGTCGGTCTCGTGGCATTCAATCAACAGTGTGAGTTCGGGATCGGTGCCAAGCTGATTCGTGAAGATAAAGAGTGATCCGTCGATGACAGCCGAATCCGCCTTCCGCAACTCCGTTGCGTTGAGGCGAAAAACAGCCTTGGGAATGAGTCTGAGCGCATCAACCTGCCCCGTCTGGACCGATCGTGTTTCCGCGGTGAACTGCTTCGCGATGCCTCGCATTTGTAGATCCCTTCGACGTCTTGAGAGGTCGTCATCACCGGGCGGAGGCGTTGGCGCTGTCGGCAACGATCGCAACTTGACACCAACCGGAGACCACATTTGCCCCCACTTCATCGGACTTCGAATCGGCCTGGGTGGCGTCTCGATCAGTGCTTGAAATTCCTGGTAGACTTCCCGTCCCGATGGAGTCGGTTGGGATAAGACGCCGCCGGCGACCACCGCTCGGCCTTGGTAGGTCCAAACGTAAACATCTCCCGAATTCGGCGCGAGGGTATCACGATACTTCTGATAGTCCAGTCCCGTCCACGTGAAGACGGGATCTTCGAGTTTCAGCCTTTGCAAACCGTCGTCATCCAGTCGGAAACGAACCCGCTTCGCCTGGTGGCGATAAAATTGCTTTAGGGTTTCATACTCTTGCGTCGGCTCCTGAGCCCACATCGTGGACACGATGGTCAAGTGACACATGCAGATCATGACCATCGACCGAATCATGGTATTTCCCTTTCAATCAAGTTGAGATGCCGACCGTATCTTTCAGACAGAATGTCTGTTTTAATAAGCATACCAAATGGCAGAAGCGAATCAATGCGTGGTCGGCTCAACAGCGCTACTCATCTTGCACGCTCTCATCGGTTGGACGTTCTTCAGGGAGAGTGTCATTGGGGGCACCTGTGATCGGTCCGTCAACGAAACGGGCTTGTCGTGTCGTAGCTTTACAGGTGAGTATTATCCGTGTGAGGCGCACCCGTCAGCTTTCCGCTCAACACGCCAAGCGGAATGTGGGTCAAAAAATGGGTTCTTCGCGGAGTTTAGTGGCTGATCGCACAGGACCCAGGTTTTTTGAGGCATTGCTGCGATGTCCGAATGGGTGTTCGACGACAAACGCTCGGCTCAAACGACCCTCCGCCGACACGGGGGCCGGCAGAGGGCACGAAGCACCTTCGCCGCATCGCAGACCAAGTTATTCCTTGGCGGGTTGCTCCTCCGCAGAGCCCGTCTCCGCTTCACCCGGCTTCGCCATCAGACCGAACAGAACCGTCGGACATCGCAGCCATCCCTCAAAAAACCTTCCCCGAGTATCCGAGAGCAGCCACTAAATTCGCGGAAGAACCTTTTTTGCCCCTTCTCCCATACCAACCGCTGACTCGGCACACCAAGACGGATGCCTGCAAACGCATCCACGGCGATCCACAGAATCTTCTTACCCCCAAAATTTTC
>NZ_JACEHH010000059.1 GCF_014154935.1 Stieleria mannarensis | reverse complement strand
CCTGCGCCGTGATAGGAACGCGAGAGCGGGAAACAAACTCCTTAAGAAGACCGTCGTGAGTGGCAACCGATCTCGTTAACGTCAACATTCTGCGATCCTAAAGGCAACGCCAATTGAAACTACTAGTTCTCCCAAGCCATCCAACCGGGCTACTTCACCGCGTCACCGCCTCCGGACAGACCGAGCGCTCCCTCAAACATCGGTAGCAGTCGCTCGGCCCCGGCTACCGAGAGATGATCATCGTCGTGATACAGGGCTGCTCCGCCCATCACCATTCTGCACACCCCGCTCCTATCTGTTAGGTAAGGCGTCGGATCAAGCACAATCAGATTCTGATGATGTATACTTGCGAACGTCGTATCCGCAAGAAATTGACGTTTCCGGTGGTCTCGGAGGTCTACCCCCAATTCCGCAACGTCGCCACCAAGCCTTATCGCTCGCATGATCGCCTTTGCAGGCCAAACCTCTTGTATCGGGACATCTTGAACCAATAGCACGGTCTTACCAGCATCGAGCAACTTCACAACAGTTCTCCGATAACTCTCTTCAAATCCTTTTTCATGGGAATCCCGGCTCCAATACCCTGCCAGGACGACTGTTGAGATGTCGCCTCCCACAATGTACTCGAGGACAGCATCGTTAAATGAATGCGATGCCGACCACTCTCGTGAATTATCAAATCCGATCAGTGGCAGCGTACCGGAGTGGGTCGCCTGAACGCCCCCCATACCATGCTGTCTACCTAATTTGTCGAACGCGGGAACCAACGACATAGCATGAGAATCGCCCCAAATCAAAATTTCAGGAGGCGCATTCATCTTGCCAAAACGAGGCAACCTGCCAGACTTCACATCGTTCTCAGCGACGATATGACGCGCGCCCCGCTCCTCCATCGTAGCGAAGATCGCAACGACGTCCTCTGGAAAGCGGTTTGGCATCCCCTTCATTGCAAACACGCAGAGGCCGAAACCGATAACAGCGACAGCACTGACCGACGCCGCGCCAACAACAGATCGTCGGGTACGAAGCCAGCGCACCTTCCGAAAAGGCGTCTCAACAAATCGCCATGCCAAGAACGACACCCCAAAACTCCCGAATAGCGACAAAACTCTCCAAAAAACACTTGGCTCTTCGGCGGCACTGTATCGCATAAACGCCAACAGAGGCCAGTGCCACAAGTAAAGGGAATAGCTAATCAGCCCGACAAAGACGATCGGAGGTGTCGCCAACACTGATGCTGGGAAGCTAAGCCGTAGTGCATTGCAGTAAATAAAAATGGCAGTTGCGGCAACGGGAATAATGGCCGCCAGACCAGGAAAGGATGTCGCGGGCTTATAGAACCAACCTGCAGCAATGATCGCTACCAATGAACACCAACTGAAAAACGCCAAAATGCGTGGTTTGATTCGGGTTGGCTCCGGAAAAAAACAAATTAGTCCACCAGCGAGCAGTTCCCAGCCCCTTGTGGGCAAGAGAAAAAAAGCGGCCGACGGATGGTGCATCACGCCGTATTGACTAACAACCAGCGAACCAAACGCAAGCGCCGCCAGTGCGAGGAAAGTCGCCCGACGACCGACACGATAAAGAAACATCAAAAGAAATGGATAGACCAAATAGAACTGCTCCTCAACTGCCAGTGACCATGTATGCAAAAGTGGCTTCAGTTCTGCAGGCCCATCAAAGTACCCGGTTTCTAGCCAAAAAAAGACATTAGAAAGCATCAACTGCTGAGCAACGGCAGATTTACCGAGACTTGCATAATCGCTTGGCAGCATCAACACGCAACCTACAAATAGCACCACAACGATCATCAAGGTCGCGGCCGGAATGATGCGGCGAATACGGCGCATCCAAAAATTCGCTAGCCGAAACTTGCCTGCCTCCTGGTCTTTTAAAATCAAACCAGTAATCAAGAAACCTGATATAACAAAGAATACATCAACGCCAATATAGCCACCCGAGAAACCCAGATTGGCGTGAAAGAGCAGAACGAGCGTCACTGCAACTGCTCGCAAGCCATCAACGTCGGGCCGGTATTTCAACTGGATCATATCGGCATTCTCAAATTCTTTGAAGCGACAGCCATAACCTCGCCTTGCGATCCAATCAGACATCCGGCAATACGCGGCGGGCACTGCAAATCAGGGCCTTCACAATTCCAGCATGCCGCCAACGCAAGACTGGCTAGACCGACATTCTGTCACTACACCAACGACCATTCCGCACGGCGGACGCCTCAACACTGCAAATTTCGTTTGCTCCCAAGGCACAGCATGTCCAGATTTAATGAGGCATCAACGCTGCTGCAGCTTCAGTTCATTCACCACCAGATCAACGGGCAACGGGCGTGCCAATCGTGAATTGAGCCCTTCGTAAAAGCTACGCAATTCGGCAATATCGATTTCCTCAGGGACTGTGGGGGTACGATGGCTTGCATCCTCCTTGCGAGGTGCAAAAGAGTGCTTCAAATGCGCCATGCCTTTCTTCGACACCCCCATCCACTCCGCCAGTCTCAGTACATCTTCCCTCTTGTTGAGGTCACCTGTTTCCAATTCGAATGTTTCAACGGAAGGGTATTTCTCCTGAAACCGCTGAATTCTTGCCTCAACTTCAAAACAGTACCAAATACACCGATAGAACGCATGCGAGTAACGTTCACTTGTTAGCAACTCATTGACTTGAATCAAGTTCTTCGGCCAGTCGGGTTTCAAATTCCATACATTACCCCTATCTGTCCCCGGTACATCCCCCCGCCCCGTCATGCTCGCTGCGACTGCGATCGGAGATCGCCGCAAGACTACAACCTTCAACCTGCCGCCGAGCGACTCCGCCGCCTCGTCCGCAAAGGACTTGATGAACTGATGATTCGCTTCAAGATAGACTGGAGCAAGTCCTGCACGAAAAATGATGCGAGGGACCTTGTAGTAGCGGATTTGATCGCGGAAAAACTCTTCATCATCTGCCCGCCCAGAATTCCATTTCTCAAGAAGCTCACCGTTGCAACGTGGCCACGGCTCGTGCTCCGCCCAGACCCCGGGCACTTGCTCGAATATGCGACGCAGCGTATGTGTTCCGCTCCGGCCGGTAGAGGCGCAAAAAATAAACTGACGACCAGGCACTGCACTCGCACCCATCCTCGACAGTGCGCGCTTTGCCTTAAGATACAGGCGACTGGAATTGTTTGCCATGGAGCAACTCTATTGCAAGCAAGTATGGTAGGTATGTCGTAGCGCGACTTAAAGTATGTATCGATCCAGCATGACTCTTATAAAGCCATGGCCATTTCAAAGCGGGGAAACCAGCGTGCACCTTCTTTCGCTACACTCTGCTTCCGCCCTGTCAGTCCGAAAACCAATTCGACCTATCGCTATCCACTGACGTAAAGTAAAAATAACCACCGGTGACGATCGCACCACATCAAGTCCCCCGGAGCCCTTTGCTGATTTTCCGAACTCCCCTCCCGAACAGATCGCAACATATAGCAAACTGGTCCTTAGCAGCATACCGACTTGAATTTCGCCCTCGGATGTGCCGGATCATAGCCGGGTGCCCCACGCCTCCGTAGATGTATGTCCCGTATCGTTCGTGGTCACGGTGGGACCGCTCGTTCAGGACGCTCTCCATGAAGGTCCCATCACTCACTTCGCTCAACACAATAGTTTTGTAGTAGTCCACGGTTGAAAGATGGTTTTGATCCGACCACGCACCTGTTCGTGTGTATGTGCAGTTTTTGCCCTGCATCTGCTTTCCAAACAGATCGCTCTGGGCATCCCACTTGGCCTTCACATTGCTCCTTCGATTAAAGCGTATATGCTTAAATGAGGGGGTAGCTTCCATGTCCTCTATTACAGGATAGATTTCGAACTCGGTGACAAACGGCAAGTCATGCTGAAGCATTAGCACGTACTTTGTGTCTACGAATTGAATCGCGTTCCGAATATTTCCTGTCAGGTGCCCTCGTATTGGGTTGCGGACGATGCGTGAATTGAGCGGACTGCGGTCTAATAGACGCTCCAATTTGTGCAGATACCTGTCGTACGTTGGCAGTACGTCGGAGTCATCGCATCCGTCTTGGGCAATCAATACCTTCGTGTCCTTCTTAAGGTCTTTGATGAATCGCAGCGAGCTGAGTACCGAGGAGATCAGCCGAGTTGACGGGTGCGAGGGGATGGGAGACGAGGCAAGCAGGATGGTGATGTCACCGCAGGGGCGATCAAGGCCGTTTGTTAGGTCGCACATTGTTCTCGGGAAGTCGCGTTTGCTTTGTTTTGGTAGCGGTTAGGATGCATGCTTTCTCGCCTAGAAAGCTAGCAGGCTGTTAGTAAAGCACCTATTTACCTTAGCCAGTCACAATTCTTCGTCGAGCGTGGACTAAACCACCACGCATCATCCCAGGGAAGAACGAGTCGCCATTTGCGGGGCACGACGAATTTGAGGGCTGCGGCGCAACACCCTCCCCGGGCATATTGCCTTGCCCCTGCGCTTAGACCCCGCCGACAACACTCACGCCGGACCGTTGGGAAGTGCGTCGCACTTCGACCTTGTTGGCGATTTCGTTCGAGAAGCGAAGTCGGTCAACGTGAACGAGCGAACCAACACCGAACTTGAGTGTCCATGTAGTAGACGAGCCACTTCAACGAAAAGTCAACCATCAGTGCCTGACCTGCATAATGCGATGCAGTATGGTAGTCGTGTTGCAACCGCCGGGACCTTGCAATGCGTTTAAGCGTATATGCTTTGTGCTTTCTCGCTGCGAATCTCACTTCGCGTTTCTCCGAGAACATGATCGCCTTGTTTTGATAGTAGAGGCGCGCGAGCAGCTTAATGTCATCGGGGGTGCCAGTCGACACATTGGCGGATTTCGATTTATCCGGGACACTATGCTGTGCGGTGACAGCAGGTGAATATGCGATTTTCTTGGCCTTGTCGACAATCCTCACATAGAAGTCGCGATCCGTTTGGCACCTAAGATGCCGATCAAATCCACCAATCGCGTCAAATAGGGTATGTTTGACAATCATCGCATTAGGATGGCCAAATCCTCCACAGGACATAAGATCTTTTGCAGTGACCTCATAAGCGCCAAATTGATCTGCTTTTAACTTTTCCCTCGCGTAATATTCAACGCCGGCCAGCCAACCAAGTCTTATGTCGCCGTTGCTGCAGGATTGTTGATTCGATAGTACCACATCCACCGATCCGCGACTCGCAGCAATTATGTTGCTGACCCTTGCGAGATGCGTGTCATCAATCCAGAAGTCGTCGTCGTCTAAGAACCCTAGGAATTTCCCTGAGGCATGGTGGGCTCCGACGTTCACTGCGTAGCATTGGCCGTGACCACTTAGTGTCTGGTCAAGATCCAGAAAGACGACCTTCCCGCGATATTTTTCAGCCAACCGCTGATAAGCTTCCTCGTTCTCACCGTCAGATCCATCGTTTACGACAAGCACCTCGAAGGAGTTGTGTGATTGACACAACACCGACTGGACAGCTCGTTCGACCATGACGGGCCTGTTTCGGGACGTAATGATTACACTGAAATCTGGCGCGACGCACATTCGGATACATGTTTCCGATAGCAAGGTGAAAATTGACAGTGTTTTTGCATTTTTACTCGACGCGCGTTTGTCTCGTCAGCGAAAGAAAAACACAATTCCTGAATTCTGGGACATGCGCACTCGCTTGCGCAGTTGAAATCACAGTTCGACTGATGTCGTTGTTTCAGCTCTCGCTTGAGACACTTATCTCAACTAGCCCTGAACCACAAGTCGACCAATCAATGGCCTCGTGATTCAGGAAGCGAGACGCTGGCCCGACGATCCACCCTGTCATAGCGTGTGGCAATGGAGTTACCTTGGTACACGTCGCCGACGATGTAGATCGGACGTTGCTTGGTCTCTTCAAACAGTCTCGCAATGTATTCGCCGATAATGCCAATGGAAAGGAGCTGCATCCCTCCCAAGAACAGGACAACCGTCAGCAGTGACGCGTACCCCGGGACATCGATGCCATACAGCAAGACACGGATGATGATAATCGTCGCATACAGAAACGCTAAACTGGCCACGCATCCTCCGATGTAACTCCAGATGCGAAGCGGCACGGTGGAAAAACTGACGAACCCGTCGAGCGCAAAATTCCAGAGTTTCCACCATCCCCATTTCGTCACCCCGACTTTCCGCGAAGGACGCTCGTAGGGCACACCGATCGACCGAAAACCGGTCCATGCGAACAATCCCTTCATGAATCGATTGCGTTCTCTCAGCGACCGCAAAGCCACGACCACACGCTTGTCCATCAAGCGAAAATCACCAACGTTTTGCGGAATATCGGTCTTGCTGAGTTTGCTGAACGCACGATAGAACGCGCCGGCTGTGATCCTTTTTGCCCTGCTGTCTCCTGCTCGGCTCCTACGGACCCCGTAAACCACGTCGTACCCTTCCCGCCACTTATCCAGAAAGGTAGGAATCAGTTCTGGCGGATCTTGTAAGTCAACGTCGATCGGCACGACAACATCTCCCGAGGCAAAATCGAGTCCTGCAGTGAGCGCCGCTTCTTTCCCAAAATTCCTTGCGAAGTCGATGATCCGAATGCGGTCGTCGCGTTTCGAAATTTCCCGCAAAACAACGATGGTGCTGTCAGTGGATCCATCGTTGACGAATAGGATCTCCAAGTCAGAGGCGACGCCACCAAGCTTCTCCGACACGCTACTTAGGAACGGCTCAATCGCATCCTCCTCATTGTAGACCGGCACGATCAGGGTTAATCTCGGTCGCATCGGGCGCGTCCTGTTCAATTGATTCATCCTGCTCGCTCCTGTCCGACTTTCTCGTCCGCCCCTACCTGTTTCGCGTTCAACTTTGCGGTGGGAATCCACACGGGCAATTCGCTAGGTCCGGCAGGCAATTCGCCTTCATAGCGCCATAAAAATGCTTCTTCAACGCGGTGGCTGCCGAAGTCCAGGGTCACCGGAAAACGCTGGATCAATGAGAATTGAGTGTTCTCCGTCAGCGCCGCGGTGTGCAACAAAACCATATCAGCGTGTCTTCGGTCGTGTTTGGAACCAGACGGGTAGCTGGGTGGACTTGTTACGACATAGCGAATTCGGCCCCTGCGAATCGTGTCAAGCACATCTTCAGCATTCTCAGCCAACACTTTCGGAGCAACCTGGGCATAGTAAGGCAGGCGAACCGCCAGGACGCGATCTCCGCGAATCAATTGTCGAGAATGCTGCTGCGTGTGACAGCGGTATCGGAAAACCAAGTCTGAATCGGACCAGCAAGAAACCAAAACATTTCCCGGATCGTCCTGGATTGCCAACTGAGCAGCGACCGCCTCGAAACCTTGCAAACCCCGAGGCGCGTGATAGACCGCGACCGCGTTTCGAACCACTGCACTAGCGATGACAATCCCCGCTACCAAACGCCACCGAGGTGACCGGTTCAATTGCAGCAGCAAGCCGCCAACCAACGCACAAACTGCAGGGACTGCGAAGATAAAGTAACGTGATTCAAAATGCATCAACTGGGCAACCTGAAACCCGTAACAACATAAGATCCAAGCAATCCAGAGAGAAGCACTGCATCGTGACCTTGGATTCCGAATCGCCAGCAGACCACCCAGCACTGCCGCAAGAAGTGCTACTCCGCCGACCATCCCCGGCAGTTCATAGAACCAGATGGTAAGATTGCCTGCTGCTGCGTAGGCCATTAATCCGTTTCCGAAGACTTGCCCTACCTCGTAACTAGCGTAAGCACTTGCAAACTTGACCCAGCTGCCACTGATCAAAAGAAAGATCAACGCGGGAAGCACGACATGGATCGATACCGTTCGCCGAAATCCCTTGGTGATCAACAGATAAAGCATCCATGCGGGCAAGACGCCCGCCGTGGTGACTCGGCAGAAGAAAGCGAATTCTGCCATCACAAAAGCAAGCCAAAACCACCTTCCTCGATTCGTATTGACTGCGCGAACGAAACAGAAAGTCCCGGCAAGGATGAATAACATGCCTGGGATTTCAGACATGACAGTCCGGCTCCACCGACTAACCTCGGGCGAGGAGGCGAAAAGCAACGACGCCGCGCCGGCCATCCACGGTGTCAAACGTTGCTGTCGAAGTATTCCATAAAAGCAGCATGCCGATACCCCCAAGCAGAGCGCAACGAAGATCCGCGCTGATGCATACGACATCCCAATCGCCAGAAACCACGCCCCCAGCAGGAACGCGTAACCCGGGGGATGAAAGGGGACGCTGTGTGCCGGGTATTGCGCGTAATTCTGTTTCGCAAACCCGATCGGATCGGACCAGCTTCCGGCAACCATCCAATCCCGCATCATGGCTGCGTTGTTGCAGTATCGCGGCCCATCTTCAAGCCATTGTTCACCCGAATGCTGCAGATCAAACAGTGCGATTACCAACGCCGTCACAATGAGCCCCAGGCCGATCGCAAGATCAACCAACATCGGACGATTGCCTTCAGCGGTGTTGCGGCTGTTCATGATTCATTCGCCTGGGCCAAAGCCTGTTCGGCGACACGGCTGACGACGGGCCGATACTTGCCGGATCGGGCTGGCTGGATATCCTCGACCACTTCGACGGTCACGCGATCCTCGCTTTGCAGCCGATCACGAGCTTGGCTAGCGATTTGCTCAATGCCGTCATTTGGAAACTGATGGTCGGTTGCGACAACAACGCGAATCTCGCCCGGCCGATCCTGTCTCACCTGGAACTTGATCACTCCTGGCACCGAACGACAGATGTAGATGAATGCGTATCCCGGAATCCAGCGGCCGTCGGTCGTGATCACGAAATCGGCAACGCGTCCCCCGCTGATCTTCAGACGGTTCAAGCTCAGGCCACATCGGCATGGCTCTGATGACAACGTCACTACATCTCCGGTACGGTAGCGAATCATCGGCATCACGGTGCTGTAAATGCTGGTGACGACCAACTCGCCTTCCCCTTCGGTCGGTTCCGACGTTTGCGGATCAATGGTTTCCAGCAGGAGCTGATCATCCATCGTGTGCATGACCTGGTGCTTGCACTCGTGTCCGATCAGCCCCGCCTCGCGCAACCCATACGAATCGAAAACGGGCACGCCGAATGCTTTGCTGATCCGATCGCGATCAACGTCGGTCAACATTTCCGATGTCGTGCAGATCACTTCTAATCCCCGAGGGACCAGCGCCGTGAGGTCCAGATCTTGTGGCTGCGACATCAGTGCCATCAACATCAGGCTGTTGGGATACCCAAAAATGCACTTGGGACGCCATCGCATCCAGTATTCAAAGTATTGTTTGACCAATTCGGGCTTGATCTCGAAACCGTTGGTCAACCCGTCGTTGATCAACCAATCGCGGAAACGCTTGATGTGATCCTGCTTGCTCAGCTCGATCGGCGAGCCCCAGAAGTACATCTCGCGATCACCCTTGTTAATCCCGACCCAGCGGTGCCCCCGAATTCGAGCGGCATTGATCTGAGCTTCACGATCCGAATCGGCATAGAACTGCAGCGCTTCATTGGTAGAACCGCTGGTGCGGACCAGCATCAAACGTCGCCGCCCCTCACGATCAACCATCCGTTCACGTTCGGCGCGCACGGTTTCCTTGTCAAGCAAAGGGAACTTGTACAGATCATCGAATGAACGGAGATCAGAGGGAGTGAGCCCCTGCCGCTCCATCGTCGTCCGCCAGTACTCCGTCTTTTCATACGCATGCGTCACTATTTGCTTCAGACGATCGAATTGTAACTGTTTGAGTTTGTCTTGAGGCCAACGCTGACGTTCCTCCAATTGATCGAGGAACGCAAACGTCCTGCGTCCAAGCATCCGTTCCTGCAGTCGGTAGTTCGCTCTGGCTATGACGGGAAGCATTTTGAGATATTCGTTCCAGAACGTACTGAGCGGACGATCGCGTGGTTCGCGTAACGAGGTTTCAGCGTGAGAAACCGCGTACAGCGTGGGGTACACGGTGGGCAAGCGCGGAGAACGCGTAGACGAAGATCGGCTACAGCCCCGGCACGGTCGATCGGGTAAATCATTTGCGTATGCAACTGCCGGTCAAGTTGTCTTCGCAGCAGGCCTTTCACCTCGCAGCTGACCGGAAAAAATGGCAGACCAGGCGAGCCAACGAGCAGGCGTCAGGACTCGAAACAAGCCCAGCTCGGCCGCATGGGTGGCTCGATAAACAGCGTGTCCGGCAGACTTCCATCCGACAAAAAACACCGGAAACGAGAGCGCCGATAGGAACCCCTCACCGAGCATTCGAAACGATTCGCAGTTCTCTCGAAAGTACTTTAAATCACTCGGTCGGATCGGATGCTCCGTCGGGACACGCAGGCTGGGCGTGACGAGACGAAACAACTCGATCAAAGGATTAGTTCCCAACGGTTCGGAGAACACGAATCGGGCGCCCGGCCGACAAACTCTTCGGACTTCGTCGAAGAATTTGGGAATGTCCAAGTGGTGGACGATCGCGGTACCCACGACTGCGTCGAAGAAGTCATCTTCAAAGGGAGTGTTCTCGGCATCCGAGACCACCGGGTGGATGCGTTCGGCCAAGTCGCCGAACGGATGTTTCATCAGTTGATCCAACGATGCCGGAGAAATATCGTTGCACCAGACATCGGCCCCCCTGGACGCAAGATCCTTGGCGGCGGAGGCGGAGGAACCACAACCGACGAACAGCACTTTGCGTCCCTCCAGATCGCCAAGCTCCTTAAGGACGCTCTGCCACAGATAGCGGTTGTATTGCTTGTACCAATGGCGGCGAAAAAGCAGCTTGCCTCCGCCTGACATTTTCTTGTCCCAGTACTGCTCTTCGTACGCTTTGCGTTGCTGCTCTTCGTCCGCCGACGACGGCCCCTCGGCTCCCTGATGTTCTTCAACGTGCATTGATGATTCCTCGTTCAGATTTGATTCGTCGGGGGTTAGGTCCAGTAGAGGTTGTTCCAAACCTGAGCAGCCTTGCGTGCGTAGGAACGTAGCGGGCGATTCAATCGACAGGGCGGAACCGCCCTGGCCTGATAGGTTCCGGCATCGACCGCTCGACTGACATCCAAGAAAGTTTGGCATGGATACTCGGAGGCGTGCTCGGCAAGCCAGCGACAGGTCCGTCGAAAACGGCTGGTGACTATTCGATTGAGCCGCCCTCCGTCGTATTGAACGTTCTTCCATTTGAATAGACTGAAACTGTGCAGGATCAACACCGCATCGGCCCCTGCGTCACAAACAGACTGAATCGTGTCACGGCACTCGGCAAATGAGATTCCGACCGGGTCGAGAGCTTTTTGGGGAAGCAGCGGTGGCAGGTTTGGCTGAAGAAAACCGGATAGTCCAAGTTCAAGGACGTTTCCATAAAATTTGGAGCCGTTGTACGCTTCGGATTGGTCAAACAGACATGCAGATCCCGAAAACGTGTAGCTGCTATCGACGTGGATTCCAACCTTCTCAAGTTGAACAAGCGTTTCTTCCGATGCACCCCCATTCCCAGCCCGAAAGGCCGCCGGCGATTGTCCTGTCCACCGTTGAAGACGATCAGCACCTTCTTGAAGCAAAACGAGCTGAGCATCGGGAGCTAATGCGCCGATATTGTCTTCAAATGGGTGTTCCTCCCCGCGCATCTTCATCGCGTAATGCTTCTTATTGGGATGAACGTGCAGTTGGACGTCCTGGCCATGGTCAAGCAGGTACGTACATACCGGTTCGGTCAGCCCTTCAAAGCCCTGGTCTTCGGTGAATGCATCAACGAAAAAGGTCGCGGCCAAGCCGTGATCTTCCAAGATCTTGACGATCAGTGGAATCCCCAGTTTTTGGTCGCCATACTCACCCCAGATCGCGCGTGACGGGGGGACGGGTTTCAAGTTGGGATCTGCCCAGGCACCGCCCATGCTGCATTCGACGTCGAAGGTCAGGTAGACCCCCGGCTGGACAAAATCGTTTGACGGATTAACCGGCGGTGCAGTTTCGAATTTCGTTTGCATGGATGGATGACGGACTTTGTTAAAAGACGCGAGGAGCCTGTTACAACAGATCTGGAACGCTCGATCGGATCAGCACAACGGCAACACCTCAATCGCGTCTGGCGATTTCGGCGAACAGTGGCAAGTGATCGGATCCGAGATCGGGCCCGACCCAACATTTCAATGGCGTAGAGTGATCGTCTGTCAGGACATGATCGATCCGCAATCCGTATTCATGTTGACGGATGACCGTTTGTTTTGTGAAACCCAGGCCCCATCCTGCCCAACCGAATGAGTTTCGGAAGGCATTCCAATCGTCGCGATAGATCAAGCTATCTGTCGGCATATTGAAGTCGCCCGCGATCAGCTTGGGGCCGGGGAAGCTTGACAGCCACTGCCGGAGTTCCTTCGATTCCAGTTGACGGCACTTCAGGCGATAATCCGCGTAGCCTGCGTTTTCAAACTTGATAATTCGCTCACGGTCCAGCACAGCGCCGAGGGCGCGACGCGGCGTATCGATGTGCAGATTGCAAAAACCGAGTTCTCCTTGCGGTGTTTCCAACACGCAGTACATCGCATTGAGAAATGGCCTCTGGTCCGGAGGCCAGCGTGAGAATGAGATTTCGACACGTTTGATGGGGAATCGAGACACGACCATCAGCTCACCGCGGCGTGCGCTATACCAAGTCTCATCGGGCTGCCACCATTCGTGACGACGATACCCCGCGTATTCTTGAAACGCGATCACGTCGGGCTGTTGCTCCTCGAGCAGCTCAGAGAATCGCCTCTGGTCAACTCGGCAGCGATGCAAGTTGTAGCTCAACACACACAGATCCGACTCACTTGCCCCGCCCCATGACCGCCACGGAAGATTCATTCCCATCAAAGAAAACAATGCAAGACAGCTGCACAAACCGAGTGGAATCAATGTTCGAGCAGGCTGGAGCACGATTGTCGCGGGAACCAGCAATCCGGCCGGAGCGAGGTAGACCCACCTCGGCCCGTAAAGCAAGAGGGTTGCGAACCACCAACGATCGCCAACAGAGTGAAACAGCAACCAGACGCCAATGATCGCCAGCACATAACAGTACACCAGTGCTCGCAATACATTACTGGCAACTCTTCGGTTGTTTGACTTTGACATCCTATCAAGTAGGGAGCGGCAATGAACAATCCAACGGTATGGAAGTCTCGAAACGCAAACCTCTTTCACGTCCAATACACGTTGTTCCAGCCCTGCACTCCCTTTCGAATCAATGCCCTGATCGGCCGCCCCAAATGACATGGCGGCACTTCGCGGGCTTGATAAATCCCGGCGTCAACGGCAGCGGCCACTTCCTTAAATGTCTGGCAAGGGTATTTCGCGGCGTGTTCCGCCAGCCAACGACACGTTTCACGAAATCGTCGCTTCACAATCCGATTGATCCGCCCTCCGTCGAATTGTGAATTACGCCACTTGAACAGACTAAAGCTATGCAAAATCAACACGGCATCCGCACCGGCGCCGCAAATCGCGCTGATCGCGTCCCGGCATTCACCAAACGAGACCCCCACGGGATCGACCTTCTTCGTCGGACGCAGCGGTGGAATCTTGGGCTGATAGAATCCGGAAAGAGCCAACTCCAGCACATCGTCATACCACTTCGACCCATTGAACGGATCAGTGTGTTCGAACCGGCAAAATCGGCTCCCGAAAGTGTAGCTGCTGTCCACACGTATTCCAACTTTTGCAAGCTGTTTTAACGTCTGCTCCGACGCGCCCATATTCCCCGCCCGAAAGGCGGCCGGACGCAATCCGGTCCACTGCGTCATCCGCTCGGTGCCCTCTTGAAGCAGTGCAAGTTGCTGATCGGCACTCAGACCGGCAAAATTATCTTCCATCGGATACGGTTCACCCCGCATCTTCATTCCATAGTGCTTCTTGTTCGGATGGATATGCAGTTGGACGTCCTGTCCGCGGTCGAGCAAGTACTGGCAAACCGGTTCGGTCTGTCCGTCATATCCCTGATCATCCGTAAACGCATCGACAAAGAATGTGGCCGCCAGGCCGTAGTCATTCAAAATGTCGACGATCAAAGGGATTCCCAGCCGCTGATCCCCATACTCTCCCCAGATCCCGCGAGCGGGAGAAACGGGTTTGAGGCTTTCATTGCTCCAAGCCCCTCCCATACTGCACTCCACATCAAACGTGATGTAAACGCTCGGTTGGTGGAACGAATGCGTCATGGTTTACCGATGGGTACGCGTATCGAACCCAATGGCCGGTTCAAATCCGATCAGTTTTTGCGATGTGTCAACCGGCATTGGACGACGGAGGTGAAAAACTCTCGCGTCAGAGGATTGTGAAAAATGCGAAGCGGGTTAATTGGAATGAGCTTCAATGACGCGACACGCAACGGACTCTCTCGAACTATCTTCTCGAAGCGACGAATCGTCATCTGATTCAGACCTCCCGAGACCTCACTGAACCGCGTCGCTCCGTCGGATTGAAAATCGGCTCGCCATCGAATCAGAGCCTTTTCGGTAAACACCAAGTGAGCCCAGGGAAAAACGCTAAACGAGTGACCGCCCCGCGGGTGGTACCATGTGGGTCCGAACGAAATGATCACTTCACCATCATCTGCCAGCATCTCACCCATCATCGCCAAGATCTGCCCGGGATCCTCGAAGTGTTCAAAAGAGTCTACCGAAAGGATCACGTCGGCTTTGCCGTCGTAGTGCTGATAGAATTTACAGCGGTCGCTGACCCCCGCCTTGTCTGCCAACTGCCTTCCAACCTCCAAGACCTCTTCGCGGATGTCGATTCCGATAACCTCACTCGCTCCGCTTTGCGCCAGCTGGATCACTTGAATTCCATAGCCGCAGCCAAAGTCGACAACCTTCTTGTCGCGTGCCGCGGCAAAAATATCGGCACCAAGAAGACTTTCGGCTTTGTCATCCGCGTTGATCGACTCCGCCGTCAATTCGGCACCCGGTTCCCGCTTACCGTTTTCCACATGAGTGCGCGGACTGATTTGTTTCAGGATTGAATAGCCAAGCGTTCCGCCAATCACACCCATACGTACAACTCCGATCTCATGTGACTTCCGTTGATGTAGGCAATTTCAGCACGATCTGTTTACCAGCACCAGTGCATTTTACTAAGATAAATCAATAGGTCTGTAATCACGCCGCTTCATGATACGCTTGATAAACATCTGTTTCAGATCAATGAAGAACGGCTTTGGATCCCGAATGCTGAATGAGTCGTCTTTTGTCCATGGACCGGAGTTCCAAAGAAACCGCATCAGCGTTCCAAAGGTAGATAAGCGTTGCTGATCCGGTGGTAATTCATCGCCTCGAATCATCGCCAACATCCAATTCGCACTCCCCCCTAAGATCCGCGTCCGAAGGCCCTTGCGGTATCCGGTTTTACGCATCTTCTCGGGTTCAAAGTGGCTTTGCCAAAGCAGGAATGGCGAATGAAATCCTGCCATGATCACCGTCGGCTGTCCGCCACACATCCGGGGGTTGATTTCCAAGAAAATGTATTCGTCCGTTTCAATGTCATAGTGAAACTGACAGGTCGCGACCCCATCCCAGCCAAGCGTTTGAAGCAGACGTACGGCATCTTTCACGACTCGCTCGTGGTAGCACGACACACGCTGGACCGTCACTCCGCCTGCGAGTGGCGAATGATACTCTCCGATATATTCACCAACCATGAACAAATCGCCGCGATGCATCAACATGTGGACGTGGTCTTCAACGCCGCTATGGTACTCCTGGACAATAACGTTTTGAGGACAGTCACGGACTTCGTCGCAAAGGCGTTGGAGCTCTGCAGCGTCACGGGCATATGCCGCCTTCCAGGGCGCTTGTCCCTCATCCGAATTCTGCCGGCACGTCCGCAACACCAACGGAAACTTCAAGGTGTCATGACCACTCGCGATCAGCTTATCCAACCTCATCCCCTTCGCCACTGGCACGCCCAGCTCGAGACACAAGTTGTGCAGGTACTCTTTATCTGTCGCTTTCTCAAACGACTCCGCCGACGGCGAGAAGAGGTGGATCTCGGGTTCGAGCTGATCTCGAATCTGAATCAGCGACGCATGAAAGGCCTCGGAGATCGGCATCACCGATCCGACTTCCAATTCCTTGGCGAGTCTCACGACTTGTTCTGCGGGCGTCGCCGCATCGTCGCCTTGATCCAAGGCCCAGGCGCCCGAGCAATAGCGGCTGTGTGCCGCTTGTCCCTCGGATGATTTGCACACTGCGTAGACCGTCAGACCGTTTTGTGCCAGGCTCCGCAACATCCACAAGCCGACTTGACTGTCGCCGCAGAGCGCGAGCACCTTGCGTCTCCGCTCCGTGGAGGGCTTCCTTTTGATTTTTCGAACTAGTTGCATTCGAGACGACTTCTGGAGGAATTGGACAACGGGTTTACCACCGCTGCCATAGGGGCACGATGCAGGACGCCGGTCCACGCATTCAGCACGTCTTCGGCAACCGCATCCCATGACCGGACGACCGGTGATGAACGCACTCGATCCGAGGGAGGTGGATCGTCGAGCACGCGCTGTATTCCGTCGCGCAGTTGTTCGGCGTCACGCACAGGAACGACGCGGCCATTGATGCCATCGTCGATCATCCAACGGACGGACCCTACATCGGTTGCGACGACGGGTGTTCCGCAGGCCAAACTTTCAAGCACTGCGTTTGGACAACCTTCGCGCCACGACGCGAGCACGCTGATGTCAGCTGCCTGATAGTATTTAGGAATCAATTCGTGCGATTGCTTTCCCGCAATGATCAATCGGTCCGTAACTCCATGACTGGCAGCTAGCTGTCGCAAGTTATTGCCATCGCCGCCAAGTGGCCCGGGCCCGCCGACCAGCACCAGATTCACGTCACGGGCCAGTTTCTCAAGTGCAGCGATCGTTTCATGATGGCCCTTGCGCTGACCGAGGTGTGCGACGGTGACGATCAGGCGACCATCTAGCGGCAGGCCCAACTCGCGTCTCGCTTCCATGCGATCTCCGATCCGGAATCGATCAATCTCGACTCCGTTCGGGATCACTTTGATTCGCTCCGCCCCTACACCGAGATCCTCGGCAACCTGAGCCATTCGCGGATCGACGCTGATCACCAGATCCGCATGAACCAGTGCGTCAACGCATTGACGACGTTGAGAAGCCTCTTCAAGACAGGGATACAGTTTTCCTCGAAGCGTGATCGAATACGGAAGTTTCGCGCGGCGCGCCAAACCAGCTACACCGACGCCGTCCGGCCAAACGAAATGCGCGTCTAGCACATCAGGCTTGAACCGATCAACGAACTGATCAAACCACGGTTGAATCCAGCGTCGATAGAGTTTTCCATCAAGTGATTTAAAGACTTTGGGAGTACACAAGAACTTTGGGCGATAGACCGTAAGACCACACCAGTGATCCTCGGCCGGTCCCGGATCCTTTTGACTTCTGGCGATCAACGGAAACCAGGGAATCGGCGACACGACGCGGACTTCAGCCCTCTTGCCAATCGCCGCAACCCGATGTTGCACAAACACACCCCATGTCGGGTTGCTTTGATTCGGGTAGCAATACGAAAACGATAGGATTTTCATGCCGATTGCACCGGCTTGTTCGACGTATTTCCAAGTGCAAAGACATCGAGGTAGCGTGAAATCATCGCGTCCACACTAAATCGTTGTCGAGCATAGCCACGTCCGCGATCACCCATCTTCCGCAACTCTTGCGATGGCATGGACAAAAATGCATTGAGCCCATTCGCCAATTCGCTGGGATTACCTGCCTGAACAAGTCGCCCACAGTTCTTCGGCAATGCATCAGGAATTCCTCCCACGCGCGTGCTGAGAATAGGCAGCCCGGCAGTCATCGCTTCTAAGATCACCATCGGAAGTCCCTCACTTCGACTGGACACGACCAACACATCGGCTGCGGAATACAAACGTTGAACGTCGCTACGGAAGCCAAGCAACCGAAGGCCAGGTACCGCAGACTCCATGGCAAGGCGTTGCAAACGGGTACAGTATTCGTCTTCGCGTAGCGTGCCCGCAATCAAGACCGAAAACGGACGCATTGGTGAGTCGCGGGCGACACTCGCTGCAGCGGAAATCAAATCCTCAAAAGCTTTTTCCGGCCGGGGGTTGCCGACAGCCAGGAAAACAACTTCGTCGTTTTGAATGTTGAGCTCTTGCCGAACTCCATGTCGTATCTCTGCAGAGGTCTCAATTGACGGCACGCCGTTCGGGACGATGGAGATGCCGTCATGCCAATCCAGAAACTCTCGGTGCCGCCGGGAAACTTCCGTCGACACAGCGGTCAATGATCGGACTCGTTTCGCAAACAGTCGGTAACGCCCCTCCTTGCCATCAAATCCTTCGTAAAGCAGCCCGTGTGCGGTAAATACAATTGGACTACGCGGCACAGACAGCCCGGACACGGCGGCGTATGGCAAACTTGAGTAGTCGTGAACATTGATCACATCGGGGCGAAACGTCTTCAACTCAGCCGCCAGGCGGAAAACCCCCTTAAGGTCATAAGAACGATGGCTGCCGATTTCGACAACCTCGATGCCAGTTGCTTCCAGATCCGCCGCAAGTGGACCTTTCGACTGCAGGCAAAACACACGCGGCGTCACGCACCGGTCCCGCAGACCACAGGCCAGATGGACCACAACACGTTCCATCCCCCCCGCTCTCAGTTCGGACAAGACAATCGCCACGCGTTGGACGCCCCTGCGACCAACGTCTTGGTTATCTTTTTCGGCTGTTGTCAATGAATGGGTCAACGGAACGATCTCGAGATGTTGCGGAACTCGGCCGCACCACCAAAACGTATCATCGATAGATTGGTGGACACAACGTGTTAAACTGTCGCCTCGTGAAACGATTGCGAATGCTCCCCTTTATGATTCCCCATCCGCGAGGAGTTCCCCTGACGATTTGCTTGATGTTCCTCAAGCCATTTTTGTTCGCTATGGTCCAGAGTGCGTTCCAAGCAAATCGGAAGCACCAAGAACCACCAGAGCGCTTCCATGTACAGCAACGTGATCAACCCACAGCAGAGAAAAAAACCTACCATGGAGAGTGTCAAACCAAGCGATAGCATTTGAAAGTCCATAGACAATTCGGGCGGGAGATTGATCGCTCGCCGACGCACGCGTCGCAAGGTGAAGAATGCAGACAACAGGATTGATCCAAACACGATCGCCCCTAGAAATCCCTGTTCGGCGAGCAGCTTGACATAGGTGCTGTGTGAATCCAGCCCTCCGAGATCAGGCGCGTAACGAGGAATTTGCTGGTACCAATTGCCGGTGCCGATTCCCAGCGGATGATTCTGGACCATTCGCAATCCTGCCTTCCAAGCTTCCAAACGCATGTCCGACGATGAGTCGCGGTCCTCTGCGCTCACAAAGATCGTCGTCATGCGCTCCAGAAACTGTTCATCGGCGAGCCGAAACGCTCCAATCGCGGCCAGGATCAGCCCCAGGTAGATCTTGTTGCGAAGGTGTTTAGGCGCGTAAAAGACCGCAACGATTGCGGTTGCCGCCAACGCCAAAAAGGCTCCCCGGCTGCGAGCCAGGACAATCGCGTTGGTCACAAAAACACCGCTGACCAAGCACACAAGTTTTACATAGCCAGTTGCGCGGAAGAATTGCACGCCTATGATCGGGAGCACCCCCACAAGAAACGCAGCGAAGAAATTCGACTCGGCGAAGTCGGGACCGCCGACACCTTCCAGCCGCCCGCCTATGAACGCTGAACGTGGCATTTCATACGCTTTTTGCCCGAGCACAAACGCGCCGATGACCAGAATCATCAGCACTCGGTTAAAATCCTTTAGGGTCGTTGCGACGTGACAAAGCATGAAGCAAAAAATGACCACCTTGGTCAATTTCACCGAAGGGTGATCTACCGATGTGTACCGCCCTACGGTCTCAGGCGAGATCAGCGTTGTCATCCACACGATCCCCAAGAATACGAGGATCAGCTTCTGTTGATTGTGAAGCAGCCCACCACGGAAGGTGGACTTCATTCGGTGCAAGAAGATGCCGATCGCTGTACAACCGGCCAAAGTGAAGGAATAACGGAGACCTAAACTGTTGACCGGTAACGCCCACCACTGGCTTTCCGGCCCCACGGTGTAGTGACCGATGTATCCGATCAGGCCCCAGATCGGGTTCGCGAATGCGGCAATACAGGTGCCGAAGAAGAACCCTGCCCAGAGAAGCGTTCGAATGCCCATCGAAGCTAGCTCGCGTCGCTCCGCACTTTAGTGACGATCGGCGTCACAACGGCAGATTCTCCGCCAACAACATCAGACAGGTGGTCAATCGCTTCGACGATTTGGTCGTAGACGGCTTGAAACCCCGACTCTTGTCCTCCATAAGGGTCGACAACACGACAGGGAAACCGAGTACAGAAATTGCCTAATGCAAAGACTCGATCGGATGCATCAGGAAACTGCGTGAGGACTGTCTCGCGATTTTGATCGTCAAAGGTGAAAATCAGGTCCGCTTCGCGGATCAATTCAGTGTGAATGACTTGCGACCGGTGACTACTCAAATCGATCCCTCGTTGCCGCGCCACTTTTTGAGCAAGCTCTGGAGCCGAGCGTCCGCTGACCGGATAGTAGCCGCACGAGCGGACGCTCATGGTCTTCGGCAACCGCTGGCGCGCATAATGTTCAGCATATGGGCTGCGGCAGATATTCCCTTTGCATACGAATAGGATATTCGTGGCTTTGGTCGCCTTTTGCGAGGCACGCCAGCGGCGCCATTTCTTGACCGGCAACGTATTGTCCAACCTACGTCGACAAACGCGAATCGCCTTGTTGGCCGCGTCGTCAAAGATACTTTTGATTTCCGTGATGCCGGGGCGCAAATCATCGATTGCCAACGTGTCCCATCGTTCCCGCAAGAGCAGCAGGTTCAGTGGTTCCATCGCGACCTTTCGCAGCGGACGGGTTGCCAAGACCGGATCGTTTTTGTCCGCCGTCAGATTAGACCGCATCCATCTCTGGTCCTGCGAGACGTTTCTGCAGAACATCGGGGTTCGATAGGATTGCGAAAACTCTTGCCGATCATGAACCAACATCTCGTACAGGTACCGCGGGAAATCGACTCCTGAGGCGATTGCAAGCGGCAGCGACCCCCAAAATCGACCGTTGATCTCGACAAAGACCCATTGAGTCGTTTGCAGATTCAGCTTGAATTCGACCATGGCCACGCCCGTATAGCCGAGCTCTTTCATCATCGACTTGGAGGCCGCCAGCAGTTCGGGATGCAATGGGGCGCTCCGACGGTAGCTGCTACCGCCACCCTCGAGCGGTTCATGAACTCGGACATGCTGAAACGCTACCAAGACATTCCCGTGACGGACCAACATCTCGACACCGACTCCAACGCCGTTGAAGTTTTCCTGGACAATCGCGCTGCCCCACCGATCCAAGTCCTGCAATTTCGTGGCGAGTTCTCCGCGCGTTCGACATCGCACCACGCCCTTTTTTGCCGAGAGATCGTTGGCCGAAAACGATGACGGCGGTTTGACGACCATGGGCAACGAGAAATCCGCGATGACGTCGTGACTGTCACCGGCATGCAAGACCGCGGATTTCGGTTGCGGAATGCCAAGGCTGTCAGCCAGCTGGCCGCTTTTGATCTTGCTGAACGCAATCTCGTACGCTGCGTCATCTAACACATACAGTCGAGAAAGCCGAGAAAGTCGTTCCTGATGAAGCTGCAGTGGAATAACCGCTTGATCGGTACATGGGATTACCAACTGAAACGGCGTCTCGCTCAGAATCGCCTCCATTGCGTCGACCCATGACTCGTCACCCGGCCGATAGGCCGGCACGGCGTGCACCTTCGACACGTACCGCGACTTTAGCGCTAACTCACCCGGCTCAAACATCGCGACGTGGACATTCAACCCGATGCGTCCGAGTGAACGGATCACGGTCAAGAATGCTCGTGAGCCGCTGCCCAGAACGAGCACGTTACCGTCGTAAGTTTTCATGCTTGTACTGAAGGTAGTATTCCGCGAGCGTCGCGCCACGGAATTGTGCAGATGTCGCGGCCTGGAATACGATCTCCAACGACTCGTACAGAGCGTCGATGTCTGACTCATTCCTCAGCCAGGGGCTACCGCCGGGCATGAACTCCGACGAATGCAGCATGAACTCAACGTAATCGATCTTCTTTCGTTTCACCCAGCCAAGAATCTCAAGCATGTCAACCAGGTTCTTCTTTCGTCTGGGGCGGAACCAAGTGTGTGCCGGAACGAGCCGATTGAGGGCACGGCTGACAATGGCTTGTTCTCCAAACCGCCTGCGTATCCGGCGAATCAGACCCGATTTGCACGGCCGAATCGTCATCGGAATCTCGAGCAGCGGTGAGCAGCCCACCCGACCGATTTCATCTGGATCGACGAAATACGCGTGCTCAGGAAAGTCGCGATAGTCGATTCCTCCTTCACCAGCGGGATTGCCATAGTTGTTTTTCCAAGTGATATGCGGCGTAACACTACAGTCCACCCAATACCCTTGGTCAATCAAAGCCTTGGCATAGGTTTCGTTGAATGCCCAACGCCCGGCACGGTGACTACGCATGGGGACGCCGAAAGTCTGCTCAAGAAGGTCTGTCATCAGAGCGACCTTGTCGCGGAGCACAGCTTCCGGATACTCAATGAGGTAGGGCCGACATGCCGTGTCATTACCCGTCAATTCGAACTCCGGCGGCGTGCTCCAGGCGTGCAAGTGCATTCCGATCTCAGCGGTCGATCGCCGAATCGCATCACAGCCGAATTCTTGGAATTCCCGCGAACGCGCCATGTCGTAATCGACCAGGTAGGTCGGTTTAAAACCCCATCTCTCACAGAGCGATTGAAACCGCGGCACGAACGCGGCATTTTTCGTTGTGACCTCCCGGGGACTGTGCCAGAGGTTGTCACCTTCGGTGTCAATCGTGATTAGGAAAGCGGGCGTCTCAGCCGTGAACATCCCCATTTCATCATTCGCAACTACTTGCTGAGTTGACACACTCATCCGACTACCCGATCGCGGTCAGGGCACGAATCTTGCTTTGCACGCGAGAGCGATCTGCTTCTGGAACGAGCAGCCACAATGCGATCGGTACATAGCCGATCAAAGCGAGAGCAACGCTACCAAAAAACGTTGTCCAAGAATTGCAGGGAAGGATCTGCTGAGCCAAATAGCACCAGCAACCAAACAAGCCAGCTGACACGAGCACTCGCCCACCTATCTGAATGGTGTACGTCCATAAATTTATTTTTGCCTTCCTGCACGCATACCACGGAAGCGCAAAAGTCGGTACCACAAGTCCGCTGACAAAGGTCCCGAACGCTATGCCCCAAAGCCCCCATCCCAACGCCAATACAAACAACAGGGACAACAGCAAATTCGTCAGCGACTGAGTCAACGCGAGCGTTGCATTAAAACGCACATCTCCCATGGCCCAGAGCAGAGAGGTGAACCCACTTGAAAACAGGTTTAGTAGCCTAGCACTGGCAAGGATTCCCATCACAGTCGCAGCAGACTGCACCGACAACGCGTCAAAACCTGGACCCATCATCCACAACCGAATGAAGTGGACACCATAGAGAGTAAAACCGACGTAAACCGGGATCCCGATAAGATTTGCTAATCGGACCTGTCTAAAAAAGATCCAGCGTGCAGCCCCCATTTCATTTCGAGCCACCGCTTTCTGCAAAGAAGGTCGAAATGTGGTGTAGATGAGCGATGTAAGGTTGTTGGAATAGTTCACTAGCATCGCGCCCACCGAAAAAACCGTCACGGTAGCAACATCAAATGTGAACCCCACGATCACCAAATCGGTTTGGTTAATGACCTTAAGCGCAACCGTTGTAACGAACGTACCAACCGCGAACGTGCCCAGCTCCCGCATTCGCTCTCGGTTTATCTCCAACGGCCAAAACCTCAATGGCGAATAGATGCGTTTGGCGAGCCATGCGTTCGCGAACAATGGAATAAAATTGCTAGCCACGACAGTGATGGCAAGTCCAACCATGCCGTGACCTGCTTGCAACACCAATACGGTCCCCACCGTGCGAACGGCAAGCGTCGAAAGATCGACGGCACACGCGAGATCGAATCGCTCATGCGCCCGCAGCACACTCGCAAAAACCGCCGCAACGGCAGACGTCCAGATATTGACCGCCATCAATGGCACAAGCACCAAAAGTGCTGGTCGATACTCGGCAGGGACGGACGGAAACACATGTGGAAACACTCCACCCAAAACGCCGGCAACGATAAATATAACAAGTCCGAGCAGCGTGTAACAAGCAAGGCTCGTTCTGACTGTTTGGTCAATCGCGACCGAGTCTTCTCGGCCGAGATAGAGCGTAATGTGTCTTCCAGTACTTCCTCGAACTCCGAGATCCAGGATCCCCATGTATCCGATCAACATGTTCAAGAGTGACCAGATTCCATAAGCGACTGGTCCAAGTGAGCGGATCACGAAGGGCGACAGCATCAACATTACCATGCCAGTCGCAATGAAACTTGAATAGTTGATCGCAAGGTTTTTGGCATTACGTCGTCCGCTGCTCATGACCATGCCTCTCCAACCTGTGCATCGCTATCTCCGGCTACTCGCGACGCACTCGCTTTGCACTGCACCAATCCTACAAAATTCGAGTGATAGCTCCTCTTCCGACGTCGAATTTTCGTTCTTGCTCCTCCGCCCCATAAACCCGACAAGAGAAAAGACATCATGCTCACAACAAACCGATCACAACATGTGTTAGTAACCCGTCGGTCAGGCATCAAGCCGTACTCCCATAATCGCGGACAACCTTGCACACGAATACCGGAGTCACAGAAAAGACATCCCATGCCTACGCTGATTTGCTGATGAGACCTCATTGCATCTGACTGACGATATGTATCCCATCGATTTTCCTAATTCGATCGGAATCCTCCGCGTATCGCAGTCTCAACTCCTTCTTTGCGGACTCGGAAAACGGGTCAAAACGCCTACCTGATTCAAATTGTTTAACAATGGTGTCGGCGTGCCGGTCGTCCATAACACCATCTCCCTGAACGTGCCGAATTGCCTCTAAGGTAGGCGCAGCATTCACGACGCCAGTATCAATGATCGAAAGGCTGTCGACTGACACGTCTCCGACTACCGCTTTCAGTTGTGACTCAAACGCTACATCCTCATAGTGCCAGACAATTATCTCCGCATCTGGAATGGTAGCGACGATGTCGCTAATCAACTCTACCCATCCTCGGTTGGGGTTGACTAGCGCATTCTGAAGGGCTGAAACCGCGAATTTGTCACGGTTATACAGCGCAGCCATTGCGTACGCCGACGGGATGAAGGAATCATATGATCGAATCGCGAGACACACGCGTTGGATACGATTACGAGTCAGATGAACCATCGGACGTAGATTTTTGACAACGTTGGGAAAGAGCCCGACCCCAGTCTTTCGGTCAAAAATCGGCCCCAACATACTCTCGTCAGAAATAACAGCACTCCTCGCTCCACCGGGAATAAGGCGACTGAATTTTCGTCGGGCTAGATGCTTCGTAGCCCAGCCAGTTCTTGATGTCGCTGAACCACGCGCCAAGCCGATAACGGATCGCACGGTCTGTTCATTACGTTTTCCCGGACGGGGAGGTGTAAGTGCAAGAACCCCTTTGGTCAGCAGAAAATCATAATTGCTGTCCAATACGGTTTGAATGCGCGTTGTTCCCGTGCGGGGCGCGCCGACGTGAAGCGTGAAGTTGATCATTGTTTGACCATCCCGAGAATCCGACACGAGACGGAAGCAGTTGTCACGAGATCACACAAGAGTACGCTTCCAAATTCAAACTAGCGTTGAAGTTGGTGACCAATTCGATCGACAATTGCGGGCCAAGTCTCAGAACTCATAGCGGCGGAGCGTTCTTTCACAAGCTCGCCCGCGTCCTCACTTAGGAATCGCTCGATCGCAGACTCAAACTCATCGGCTGAGTTCGCTAGTCCCACATGATGTTGAAAGATCGCAACTTCTGGCAGGGGCGTACTAACGACGGGAAGTCCTGCTGCGAGGTATTCACGAAGTTTGATCGGATTGACCGCAAGCGTCAGGTCGTTGATTTTAAAAGGAATGATGCCGATATCAAATCCCTTGCAATAGCCTGGCAATGAGTCGTAGGGTTTTCGCCCGAGAAAATGGATGTTGGGAGATCGATATGTCGACAAGTCGAACGTCGCGTCACCCACCATCACAAATTGCCACGTGGGGCGACGTTTCGCGACAGCTGCAACCATGTCAAGATCCACCCAGTCCCGAAGCAATCCGAAGAATCCGATCCGTGGGTGCGGGATCCCCTGAAGCTCGGGCGCCTCTACTGTCGACTCGTCCAGCGCCTTGGAAAAATGCGCATAGTCCACACCATGGGGAATCAGCACGGTGTTTTCATTGAACCCCTTTTTTGCTTCCTGCAATGCCATCGACGTGGTGATCACCAAGTCGGATCGTCGGCAAAGGTCCTCTTCCTCGGCCAATACCTGATCGACGTCGTAACCGGTGAATTGTGAGTGGTCGTCGACGCAGTAGTAGATCACCTTTTCTTCCTCAAAGGCCCCGAGCAGATAGCCCACGTCCGGCGTGAAGGTCCAAAACTGGACCGGCCCCTTGCCGACTTTGCGGAGCGCTCGTCGAACCTGTTTGATCAAGAGTGCACGGTTGAGTTTTTTCGCCACATCCGAACTCGGCAGCGGAACCACCAGCGGCGTCAGCACGTGTAAGTTTGGACGCGGGTTCTTCAAACCCGAGGCAACTTGGCCCAATTTCTTGGCCATGTACAACATGTCGGACGAACTAGCGGTCGGTGTCCGCGACGCATGATAGTTGACCCACAACACTTGATTGTGCTCGGCAAGCAGGTGCATCACGTGATGCTTGCTCGTCGGCGGTGCGTCATACCCGCTGGCGAAACAGAGGATGGTGTTACCTTTAATCAATTCTTCGTCGCTTGTGGTTGCTGCGTTGTGGGGCGTCTGACTCGCGTTTAACGCGATGCCCGCGCTGAACTGGAATGCCGTAACAATTGAATGATCCGATCCAGTCGGGCTGACCAAGAATACTGATCGACGACCAATTGACGTGCCTGTCGGCCCAGTCCCTCTCGCTTGCCTGCATCCGAAAAAAGATCATGAATCGAGTCTTGCCACTCTCCAACCGAGTCGGCAATGATGAACTGCTCGCCCGATTCCGCGTCGATGCCTTCGGCAGACTGGGACGTGGTGATCACGGGTAAGCCACTGGCCATCGCCTCGAGCACCTTGTTCTGGATTCCCCGCGCCAGCTTGAGCGGTGACACTGCGATGTCGGCTCCGAGCAAATAGGGACGAACATCGGGAACCTCTCCGATCAACGTCACCCCCTCCAGTTCCCCCAAACGACGAACCACTTGGTTCGGCCGACGACCGACAATCTGAAGTTCGACGTCGAGTCGTTCACGCAGTCCGGGCAAAATGTCATTGCAAAACCAACGCATGCCTTCCACATTCGGTGGATAGTCAAGGACGCCGGTAAAAATGAGACGTGAGCGGGGAGCGACGAGAGGCGAGTGGCTTGCAGAGTTGCGAGTTTCGAGCGGCGAGAGGCGAGAATTTGGGTCGGAGGGCTCGTTGTCTGTTCTTTCTCGGTTCACGTCGCTCGGCTCGACTGCATTCCTCGCATCTCGCTGCTCGCCGCTCGCATCTCTACTTCCGTCCTCGCCCGGCGACGTCGCCGGGCGAGGACGGAAGTAGTCCGTGTCGACTCCGTTGCTGACGCCGATGATCGGGCTCTTTGTGGTGACTCGACCGCGGAAAGCGTTGGCTTCATCGTCGCTCACGAGCGTGATCGCATCGGCACGACGCGCGATTCGCTGTTCCAATCGCTTCACTCGATTGGCTTCCCAAGCGTAAATCGGCCGCTTGAGCAGCCTTGACTCTCTTGCCAGCTGTTCCCACTTCATGCTGTCGACGTCGACCAGATCGACGACGATGGGGGTGCCGGTGAAGTCGTTGCCGTCGATATAGCGAAACATCCCTGAACAGAACACAAGGACTGCGTCAAACGGACGAGAACGCTGCAGTTTGCGAATCTCGCTGGAAATCTTCGCGTGATGAAACAAACCTTCGGTCAAACTTCGACCGCGGAGCACCGAACCACCTGCGCGTAACCAACGTTCGTTTCCGGTCGGAGCGGTGATCGTTTGCCGGCAAATCTGATCGACGTGCCGGAAATGTTCGTCCGTGATCGGTTCGTCGTGCGGGCATGCCAACGTCACGTCAAAGTGTTCGGCTAACACACGCATCAGGTTGTACGATCGAATCCGGTCGCCACGGTTGGGCGGGTACGGGAATCGATGCGTCAACAACAGCACGCGTTTGCGTCGCGGCGGGTCATCAGCGGGGGGCGCCGTGATGGTGTTGGGGACTTTGGCGGCGATTGTTGGGGGCAAGACGTTGGGGCAAAACGATGGGGGCAAGACGATGAAGGCAGGGAGGCAGAATGATACGGGGCAGAATGATGGGGCAGGAAGATGGGCGGGCAGTGTGTTAGGCGGAGATCAGTTCGTTGTTGAGGATGCTTGTAATCCGTGATGCTGCTTGACCGTCCCAGAGATCCGGGCAACCTCCGACGTGGTAATCGTCCGACAGCACGGATTCCAATTGTTCACGTAGCAATTCGGCATCGTTGCCGACCAGCGTGCTGCTGCCCTGGTCCACCGTGATCGGGCGTTCGGTGTTTTCTCGCATCGTCAGACAGGGTATCTGGAGTGCGGTGGATTCTTCTTGCAGCCCTCCCGAATCGGTCACGATGACTCGCGAGCGACTGGAGAGCGCCAGGAATTCAAGGTAGCCTTGCGGGGCGATCGTGCGAATGTTTGGTGCCGAATCCAGAAGCTCGCTGAGACCGAAGCTTTCGATTCGGCTGGCGGTCCGGGGATGAACGGGAAACACCAACGGCAACCGCTGGCTGATCTCGACCAACACGTCCAGGATGGGTTTCAGCGTGTCACGTTCGTCGACATTGGAGGGGCGATGCAGCGTGACCAGCCCATATCGTTTTTCGGTCAGCCCCAGATCATCCAGGATCGTCAGCCCCTTTGTTTGCTCGAGTGAATGCATGAGCGTGTCGATCATCAGATTGCCGACCAGATGAATGTTTTCCTCCGGATGGCCTTCGCGACGAAGGTGATCGACGCCGATCGGATCGGAAACCAGCAGCATGTCGGAGATCGAGTCGGTCAGGATCCGATTGATCTCTTCGGGCATCGAACGGTCGAAGCTTCGCAAGCCCGCTTCGACGTGGGCGATCGGGATGCCCAGTTTGGCCGCGGCAATCGCAGCGGCCATGGTTGAGTTGACATCCCCAACGACGACCAGTCGGTCGAAGGGATTGCCCGACGGGCCGCCGCTTTGGAGGACCGGCTCGATTCGTTCGAGGATTCGGGCGGTTTGGACGGCTTGGGTTCCCGAGCCGACATCCAGCGAAACGTCGGGGCGACGAATATCAAGCTGCTCGAAGAAGATGTCCGAAAGCGCCGCGTCGTAGTGCTGCCCCGTGTGGATCAACGTCGCTTCAAGGTCGGCGTGCAGGTCGATCTCGCGCAGCAGCGGAGCCATCTTCATGAAGTTCGGACGGGCACCGACGACGCAGGCGAGATGGGGCATTTTGAGTGGCTAGTGGCTAGTGGCTAGTGGCTAGTGGCTAGTGGCTAGTGGCTAGTGGCTAGTGGCTAGTGGCTAGTGGCTAGTGGCTAGTGGCTAGTGGCTAGTGGCTAGTGGCTAGTGGCTAGTGGCTAGTGGACCGATTGCTAGCTACTAGGAGCTAGCAACTAGCGACTTCTCTTGTGGTGGCGGATGAGAGCGGCAAGCATCTTGCCGATTTGCTTTGCTTCGTCGGCCCACTGCTTGGCGGCGGGACGGGGCAGAAAGCCAGCTTCGATGCCGATCAGGATTTGGGTACGAAGTTCGCCCGCGGAACCTTTGGCGATCTTGAGGAATTGTGCGATTTCAGCATCGCTGTCGCGTTCATAGCCTTCGGCAATGTTCGAAGGAATGGATAGCCCGCTTCGTGTGAGTTGGTCTCGAAACCCGAAATCGCGAAGGTCTTTCGTTTCTTGATAGAGCGTTACGGACAGTCGCGATGAACGCTTCCAAACATCGAGGTCTTCGTAGGACATGCGAAGTTGCTAGTTGCTAGTTGCTAGTTGCTAGTTGCTAGTTGCTAGTTGCTAGTTGCTAGTTGCTAGTTGCTAGTGGTTTGATTCTGAGTTCTTACTAGCTACTCGCGTCTAGCCACTAGCTACTGAACTCAACATTTCCGAATTTTGGTGCGGTCGGTGACACTTGCGGTTGCATTTCGAGTATCAATCACCAACGGACTATGTTTGACGATCGACTCGTAGTCGAAGTCGGTGTGGTCGGTGGCGATCAGGACGGCGTCTTGGGAGGAGAGGAACTCGGGGGTGAGTTCTTGGCTTTGCATCGCCGGCAAGTCGTAGTGTCGCATTTCCGGAAGATTCGGCACGTGGGGGTCGCTGTAGGTCAGGTCGGCTCCGAGTTCGAGCAGGAGTTCCATGAGTTCGAAGGACGGGCTTTCCCTCGGATCGTCGACGTCTTTTTTGTAGGCGACTCCCAGCAAGCAGATTTTGCTGCCGTGGATTGGCTTTTGGAATTCGTTGAGGAACTTGGCGGACTGGGAGATGACGTAGTCCGGCATCGCGCGGTTGACTTCGCCGGCTAGCTCGATGAAACGGGCGCTCAAGCCTTGTTTTCGAGCGAGCCAGGACAGGTAGAACGGATCGATCGGAATGCAGTGGCCGCCGAGTCCGGGACCGGGATAAAAGGCTTGAAATCCGAAGGGCTTGGTCTTGGCCGCATTGATGACTTCCCAGACGTCGATATCCATGTCATCGAAGATGGTCTTCAATTCGTTGACCAACGCGATGTTGACGGCTCGATAGATGTTTTCAAGAACCTTGGCCGCCTCGGCGACTTCGCAACTGCTGACCGGGACGACTCCGGCCACGGCCGACTCATAGAGCTTCTTGGCGATTTCCAGGCTTTCTTCGCTGATCGCGCCGACGACCTTGGGGATTCCGGCGGCGGAGAAATCCGGATTGCCCGGGTCTTCCCGCTCGGGGCTGTAGGCGACGAAGAAGTCCACGCCGGCTTTCAGACCGGACTGTTCCAGGATCGGGACCATCACGTCGCGGGTCGTCGTCGGGTAGGTCGTGCTTTCCAGGACGACTAGTTGTCCGGGACGCAGAGATTTGGCGATCGCTTCGCAGGTTCCCACGACATATCTCAAATCCGGGTCGCGGGCGTCGTCCAAGGGCGTAGGGACGCAAATGAGCAAGACGTCAGGCTCGCCGAGACGCGTCATGTCGGCGGTGGCGTCGAAGGCTTTTTTATCTAGCCAAGCCGTAATCTTGTCGTCGCCGATGTGTTTGATGTAGCTCTTACCGGACAGTAACGAGTCGACTTTGGTTGCGTCGACATCGAAGCCCGTGCAAGAGAACCCGGCGCTGGTAAAGGCATCGATCAAGGGCAGCCCGACATAGCCGAGTCCGATAACGCCGACGTTGCACTGACGCGATGCGATGGAATCGAGCAATGATTGGGCGGCGGATGCGGACGGTTGTGGGGTTTCGGCGATGGACATGGGGCAGAGTTAAGCGAGGTGAGAAGCGAGTTGTGACAAAAAGAGCCAGGTGGTGTTTAGGGGCAAAACGATGGGGGCAAAACGATGAAGAAGGGGAGGCAGAATGATACGCGGCAGAATGATGGGGGCGTTGGGTTAGTGGGTGGAGACGAGTGGTGTGTTGGTTGGGGAGCGTTGGAAGTCGCTGGTGGCGAGTGCGTCGGAAACGGTCCCAAAGTCGCATTCGGTGAGCATCTTGGTGAGCCGCGACTCGGTTCGTTTTAGCCCGACGTAGTGGCGGAATCGCGTGCTGGGCTTTAGCCCGGACAACTTGGGTTGATCGGGATCAAACTCCCAGGGGTGTGTGTAGAACATCGCGGGACGGCCGTGCTCGCGTACTTTTTGGATGGCTTTCAACGTCAGGGGTAAGGGGAACAGCCGGAAGTAGCCGCCACCGATGGGGACGTGGATGCGACCGCGACTCCAGGCACTGGGCGGGAACTCGCGGATGGTTCCGTGCGGCGTTTCGATGTCGTGGATTTCTTTGGGGGCGTCGGCCAGGCCGTAACGGTCATGGCCGCCGATGGGGAAAATGCTGGAATCGATACGGATGTCGTTTTCGGCCAGGATGTCCAAGGCCCACAGGGATTCTTCGACGATCGAGAAACTAGGGGCTCGATAGGCGGTGACTTCGATTCCGCAGGCATCGGCGATGGCGTCCTTGCTGTCCGCGATGTCTTTGGCGAACGTGGCCGGCGTGAGGTCATAGACCAGTTGGTGCCAATAGCCGTGCGATGCGAGTTCGTGGCCGGCGTGGGCGATGCGTTTGACCAGGGCCGGGTATCGTTCGGCGACCCAGCCGAGGACAAAGAACGTGCCGCGGACGTTGTACTGATCGAAGATTGCCAGCAACTTGTCCGTGTTGGCTTCCACCCGGCATTCGTATTTGTCCCAGTCTTTCCGCGTGACGCGATCGGCGAACGCGGAGACTTGAAAGTAGTCTTCGACGTCAACGGTCAGGGCGTTAAGCATTGGAGGATCGCTGATTTACGGACGGGACAACAAAATGCCAGCGGGAAGCGTGAGCGAGCGGCGCGTGGGGGAGAGGCAGAATGATGGGGCGGGGGGACAGAAAAATGGAAGGCAGTAGAAAGACAGGAAAATGGGTGACAAGAAAATGGCGGGAAGCGTCGAAGGCAATCTGATGAAGAACTGGCAAGACGATGGGGGCAGAACGATGATGTCTGAAAGGTGGTCGATCGCTATCGGAACAGCTTGTCTCGGTCAATGTTGATGATGCAGTCGTCAGTCAGACGCACGGTCAGATTTGTGGCGGTATGTTGAGTGGAAACGTAGACATCGTCTTTGAGTGTCAATTTTGTCACGTCGGTCGTTTCTGGGTCGACGATCAAGTAATTGGGGACTCGTTCGCGCTGATAGAGTTCGCGTTTGTAACCGAGGTCGCTGGATCGCGTTGATGGCGAGAGCACTTCGACGACCATCAAAGGCAGTGATTGGAGATGTCGATCAGGTAACTCACCACAGACGACCAGCAAATCGGGACGAACCACTGTGTCGTCGTTGACCACCCAATCCAATTCCACGATGGCTTGACAGTCACAATCGTTGGCTTCAATTTCGGATTGAATCAACCACGCGAGACGCGTGACTAGCAATTGGTGACGGCCGAACGGCGAAGGGGTCATCGCAATCGGTATGCCTTGGTGCAGTTCCCAATCTCCTTGCCACTGGCAGTAGTCGCCGTAGGTGTAGTGAGGCAGGTGGCTGGGTTGGGACATAGGATCAGGAGACGGTTGGTTGGGAAAGGCTAACCGCAGGTGGAGAGAAGAGGCAGAATGATTCGGGGCAGAATGATGGGGCGGGGGGACAGAAAAATGGTGGGCTGAAAAATGGGAGGTAGGCGGAAGACAAGAAAATGGGTGACAAGAAAATGCGGAACGGTTACTGAAAGACGTCGTCGACGGTGAGCGTCCAGTCGGGGACGGCGGGGCTGCAGTCGAGGGTTTCGCCGAGTTGGTAGACTTCGATTTGTTTTCGGGATGCGTAGCGATGAATCGTTTGGGTTTCGGGATCGACCAGCAGGACTAATTTCGTGCCGGCATCGAGCCACTGGAAGGCTTTGGATTCAACGCGTGAGAACCGGTCGTTCGGTGAGAGCACTTCGACCGCCAGATCGGGAGCCAAGGCCGGGTAGGCCGTTTCGTCTTCTATGGTCGCGTGTCGTGCGGTGCTGATGTAGGCGACATCGGGGGCGAGTACCGTGTCGGGGCTTGTGTCGATCAGGAACCCGGTTTCTGCGGCATAAACCACACCCAACTTTCTTGCATCGACATGCTGCATCAACAAATGAGCCACACGGACGGCGATACGGCCGTGACGACCACCAGCAGGTGACATCATCCGAAGTTCTCCTGCGACAAGTTCGTAGCGATACCCATCGGCAGTCATGCCGATGAGTTGGTCAGCAGAGGTCAACGTCGGTGTCACGCGGACAGGCATGATGGGAGGTAATCAAAAGTTGCTAGCGGGAAGCGTGAGCGAGCGGCGTGTGGAGAAGAGGCAGAATGATACGGGGCAGAATGATGGGGCGGGGGGGACAGAAAAATTGCGGGCAGAAAAATGGGAGGTAGGCGGACGACAAGAAAATGGCGTGAAGCGTGGTGGCTTGTGCGGGGATAAAGGGAGGGCCGACTTGCGGGTTGAATTTCGGTTGGATCCGGGCGGACTTCGTCCGCTTGGGTGACAGCGTGTTTGCTGCTACCCAGGGCGTGGGGCGGTAAGTTAGTACGAATCCGACGTTTGGTGTAGCGGATTTTCGATTCAATTTTACAACCAAGTCACCAGGCGTGGACTTGGTCGGAATGGTGCGGTCGTGCTGGTCGCGCGATCCGAGCTCGGTCGGTTCACATCGAGTGTGGTCGACGTGATGTTGTCAGTGCAGTTTCGGTCGAGGTTAGGGTGATGGGGGCACGGTGGTTTTCGGGTTTGCATTCATGGGCGTGAAGCGTCGGGCTGATGGCTCTGCGCGAGCGGGGTGTTTTGGTGCGTGGGGCCGGTCGCTGACTCGTCCCGGTTGCAGGTGGAGTGCTCGCGGGAAGCGTGAGCGAGCGGCACGTGGTTGCTTGGACGGTGTGTGGGGCCGGTCGCTAACGCGTTCCGCTCGCATGGTTTACGGCGATGCCAGCACGTAGCGTGAGCCAGTGGCACGAGGGGGGGCGACATGGTGCCGGTCGCTGACGCGTCCCGCTGGCATGGCGGGTGCGCATGGTGCTTGTCGATGCTGAAGTAGATATGACGAATAGGCCGAGGAACCTGCCCTACGGTCAACAAGCCAAAGAGCTTGCATCACATCGGTTACTTGGGAGTGCTCTTTCGATCGATTCGCAGGGATCGGGTGGCACCAGACTTGGTTTCGAACTCTGGCACCTGAACGGCAACCATCGCCTCGAATTCCTGCGTTGCGTCGGAGGGTTTGAGCGAAGGCAGCGATTCAATCGTCCTTGAGCCGTGGCGTTCCGATTCGCTCAACCCGGCAGCCTCGAGCACGTCTTTGCGACACAGCCCCATCCAGCGCGTCACCACTGCACCGCGAATCCCAAACATGCGAAGCACGGTCGCGAAGACCATTCTTAGGTCCAGCCAGGCATTCGCGTTTTCGATGTAGTGAAGGTCCAAGCACTGCTTTCGGCGGACATCGTTGATCGTGCGATCGGGCTCCAAATTGATCTGGGCGACTCCGGTGATGCCGGGTTTCACGTTCGTTCGGGCGTAATAGCCGCGAATATGGCCGGCCAGTTTCTCGCAAATACACGGGCGTTCCGGCCGCGGACCGGTCAGCGACATGTCACCGGTGACGACGTTCCACAGTTGGGGCAGTTCATCCAAATGGGTGCGTCGCAGAAAACGCCCCAGTGATGTGATGCGTGGATCGCCTTTCTGACTCCATTTCGCTTGCCCATCGGCCTCGGCGTCTTGATACATCGTCCGCAGCTTGAACACGTCGAACGTGCATCGGTTCAATCCGACTCGCTCTTGGCGGTAGATTCCGGGGCCTTTGGAGGTCAATCGCACCAGTGCGATCAGTACCAAAATCAATGGGGACACCAGGATCAACAAGCATGCCGCGAACAGACGTTCGCAGCAGTGTTTGATCGGAAAATAGACCGGATGCGCGGGGCTGACACGGGGGCTCCGTCGAGGCCGCGACTGGCAGTTTGCGGTGTCAGATTCGTGCGACGCGTAGACAACCGATCGGGAGCCGTGAGATGCCGGCTCGGAAGATTTGATCGCGACAGAGCTGTCAGAATCGGAATCATTGAATTCAAACACGGTAGCGTCCTTCACTTGATGTGTTGCTCAAGGTGGGGCAATAAAGCGGTCAAAAATGACTCGCAAGGATTAAAGGATGATTCGATTGACGGCCCCGACAACTGAATTTTGTACAAGTCGTCAGTCAACCAGAATCGGGGGTGCTCTGCGGCCATCCATTCGCCACCAGTGCTCCATCCGTACCAGACTTCGAATTTATCACTCGGATCATCGTTGCGAGTGAACTCGACAGACCAGAACCGGTGTCCGGTGTCGCCGATCGTGATCGTTTCGACCAAACGCGACCGTGATTGATCGGTCCCTTCGGAACTGTAGCAAAACTCCGGAGTATGGACGGCGATTGGCCCCCGCGGACCATACAGAACAGCAGCGGTCACAAGCGACTTGGTAAGATCGTGGCGGTAGACATTCATGAACGATCCATAGCACCGCAGCAATTGAAGGGCACTTTCATCAATGTCCCCTTCTTCGACCAGCGTCCACGCACCGATCTTCTTGGGCAATTCTTTGAGTGCCGCCCCGGTCGCAGTTTTGTCTTCCTGCATCGCCCAGCGACCATCGAGCACCCCGTGAACGACACCGGAAAAAAGTGTCAACATCAACAGTGCGACGATGATGGGGCGGCGGGAGGTTAGGGGCGGAGTGGGCATTGTTGGGAGTTGGGAGTTGGGAGTTGCTAGATTTGGCTAGTGGCGAAGGACTCGAAGTCGGATTTCATCTGCTCGAGTTGTTGCTGTTCCTCTTTGGTCAGGCCTGACGGATCAAGTGTCGAAAGGTCAAGCGAATCCCAGAGTGTGGCAGCATTCTGTTGCTGTTTCAGTGCCAGCAATGTGAGAATCTTGTGAAAAAGAAAACGGGGTTCGTTTTTCGAGGCCAGGGCTTCGTCAAAGACCGCGAGTGCTTCTTTGGCGCGGCCCGCTTTCAGCAGCACGGTGCCTTTGGTGTCCAGTAACTCTGGGTTGCGTTTGGTAAGCTTCAACGCTCGATCAATGGGCACCAGCCCTTCCGCCGCGAGCCCGGGGACCTGGGTGTAGGCCATTGCCAAGTTATTTAAGGCGCGAACACGAAAGGCGTCGTAGGAGAGCACTTTTTTATACAGCTTGATCGCCTCTTGCGGCGTGTCTCGCTGCATCGCCAGCGTCGCGACCCCTTCCAGCAGCCCGGCGTTGCGGCTGTGCTTTGCGACTGCGTCATCCAGAATTTCGGAGTATTTGGAAATATCTTGCTGAGGATCAAGTGCGAGCAACGCTTCGATCAACAGCGTTGCTGAAACAGCATCGCCGACCTTGCGGTAGTGGGCTGCAGCAACCTCTGCGGCCTTGGGGTATTGAGTCGCTTTAGACAACGCAATGATGTAACTGGTCAATGCATCATCGTTGGCCTGGTACGCTTTCTCGTACCACTGCAGGCTCTCTTCGATGAATCCGAGATTCAAGAGGACGCGTCCTGCCGCGGATTCTACTCCACCGATTCGGTGGCGATCTTGATCCGGTTTTGCATTCCGCACCCAACCGTTGACCAAGCCGGCGACTCCTTCTTCGGACCCTGCACGCTGGTTGTAGATAAGGCTCAATTCAAGCGATTGCAGCATTCCATTGGGCATAATACGCAAGCGGTCCGCGAGCGATTTGACGGTCTTTAGATCGCTCTCGTCCCCGTACCTCAGCAGAAAAGCGGCGTGTCGATACAGGTCTACCGGACCGGCCGATCGGGCACTGACCAGAGCCTGGCTGGCGTTGCGTGCTTCGTCCAGATAACGTCGACGCCGCTCGGGATCCTCCGGCGTGTCGTCGGCATCAATCCGATCGATCAGTTTGATCAATGTCGAGATCTGCAAAACCTGTGCTTCGTGGCTGACCGAGTTCTGCTCGCGAGCCAGTTCCCGTGCCAAGCTGAGGGCCTGGAGCAATTGCTGTCCATTGCCGCGGGCACTCAACAACGCCGCGTGAGCGAATTTACCTTCCGCAGTCGTGCTCGTTCCCCCGCGCAACAATTGCTGGACCTCATCCCAATCGGCCTCGTCGCCCCCGTGCACGACGATGGCTTTGGCAAGTTCCATCTTCATCCGTTCGTTATCGGGTTGCATTTTGACCGCGTCACGAAGCGATTGCACGACGTCCGCTGAGCTTCCTTGGGCTTGATGCAGTTTGGCCAACTGAACCTGTGCCGCCAGCGATGGCAGTAACTGGTTGGATTGACGGAGTTTTTCGATGGCTGCGTCGATGTCCCCGTTGGAGACGGAAACACGTGCATCGAGCACCAGTCGCTGGTTCTCCGGCAAGTCCGAAGCGTTGATTTGTTCCAATGCCGTATCGACGGATTGGGGAGTTCCGTGTCGCAGTTCCAGGTCGAGTGCCGCGGCCGCCAACGCGAACTGGTTTTCCTTGCCCAGTGCTTTCGCCTTTTCGATCGCTTCGCGGGCATCCTGGACCAGTTGGTCTCGTTGCTCGTTCGTCAACCGCGTTTTTCCCTTCCCCGTCGCCGCTCGTTCACGATCCAATTGGACGGCCGTCGATGCGACACGTGAAAACACGACCAGCGGAGTGGTGTCGGTCGGGTTGGCTTCCATACTTTGTCGCGCCGCGTCGACCGCGGCGAGCAGTTCGCCGCGATTGAACGCCGATCGGATGTCCTGCTTGGCGTAGGGATCGACGACGAAGTCAACGGACATGGCCATCCGTTTCATCTCTTCATCGGCTTCGCTGTCGCGACCGAGCGCAATCAATTGCTCAAGCAGCAATTGACGTGTTCGCAGCGACCGATCACCGGCGGCGATGCCGGATCGGAGTTGTTCCACCGCGTCTTCGTGCTGCCCCAGGACGGCCGAAAAATAGCCCCGCATCGAGATGGCGTGTCCCCAGCGGGGACGTTGTCGGAGAATGGTATCCAGCAATCCACGCGTGCGAATCATCTCCTTGTCGGTTCGGCTGATCTTACCGGCACGCGTCCTAAGCGCATCAAGGTGATTCTCCACCTCGATCATTCGCCAAAACGTACCGACCGAACGTTTCAAGTTGACATCGCTGTCATCGTCCACGGGTGGTTCTTCCAACCGTTTCAACTGTGCGAACCACTGCTCGGCTTCTTCGTCCAATTCCTCGGTCGCTGATTTGTCTTCGGTTGCTGCGGCCAGTTGTTTTGATTGGCGATACAGTTGGTACAGGTCACTTGGTAGACGGCGATCCTCCGGAATTCGCTTCGTGGTTTGGTAGGCCAATTCCAAGTCGCGAGATGCCAAGGCGTAGTTGGCCGCAAGCCGAGCCAGTTGGTCGCTTTGGTCCGGACTGGAGTCGATCTGTTGGATCAGTCGCTTGGCCGCTGCCAACGATTTGCCGTTGGCGGCATCGATTCGGGCTTTCACCACGGCCAAAGGCGTGGAGTTTTTGCCGAGGATCTTTTCCAGCTGCCCAATCCGTTCGACCGCCTTTTCATTCATGCCGACCGCAGAAAGCCGCTCGGCTGCGTAAGCCTGAATCTTGGCGTTGTCCTGTTTCTCGGACGCCAACTCGTCGGCAAGCATCGCCATCTGTTTGGATTGAAGGTGCTGTTCGGCCAGCATCCCTTGCGGCGGAATCGACATTATTAAGATTCGCAGCGACAGTTCGAGTTCTTCGAACTGATCCGCCGGCGTCGCAGCCGTGCGTTGGTCCGTTGCGATCCGGTTGACTTCGCTCTCCAACTGATCCACGGTGGTTCTTAAGCTGCTGAAGTCACGAAGTGCGGGAGGCATTCGGAGTTGGTAGTTGAACTCAGCTTGTGCGGCTTGGACGCGAACATTCAGTGACGCCGCTTGGCCTGCCGCTCGCCAGTGCTCGGCTGCACGTCCACGGTTTCCGGCTCGCGTCCAGGCTTCGGCCGCCAAGACGTGACGGGCGGTGTCATTTGGGAATAAATCGCAGGCGGTGCTGAGAGCATCGGCGGCCAGATCCCAGACGCCCTGCTTTGCATACAGCGATGCGAGATTGGTTGCCAATTGAGCTTTTTCTTGAGGGCGAACGTCTGCGGTGCTTGAGAGTGCCGTGTTTAACCCCGCGATCGCTTGTGACATCTGGTCGGTGCCACCGTCACGAGCGATCTGAAGTTGTGCACGAGCTACGTTATAACGCCAGCGTGCCATCTCGATGATTTGGGCGATTTCATTGCGTTGGGCATCAGTCATCTCCATCGTCGTGGAAAGCAACAACCGACCCGATTCCGCCTGAATCGCCTTACCGAAGCCCTCAACGGCTTCCTCGGCTGACTTCAACGCCTGCTCTCGGTTCGACGTTGCGGCCTGGGCATCACCGCCTTCCAGCGACTCTTCCGCGGCGATGGTCGACGCGAGCCGCGTCGCGATAGCTCCGTTGAGTTCCAGGTTATCCAGGCTGACGGCTTGAAGTCCTCGCTTCCAAATTTCGATAGCGTGTTCTGGATCTCCCTGCAGTTCAGCATGAACACCGGCATAAAAGAACGTGTTTTCACGCATCTTGGCCGTTACATCCGGCGCCGAGACGTCCATCAACAGCTCGTACCAGCTGTCGGCCAATGCAGCAAATCTGGACGTCTCCTCTGCCGAAAGTTCTGGCGCCGATGGGTCCGCGGCGGCCGTTGTGGTGCCCTGGCCTGATGCTTTAGCGGCTACCAACCGACTGGCTTCCAACAGGCACTGGTAATCCCAGTACGCGGCGGGCATTCGTCGAATCAGGACCAGTTTTTCACTCGCCGGTTGGTCGACGTTGTCCAGAGCTTCGTAATAGCTCCCGTCTTCGGCGAACTGCGATAACCGCGCCGCGACGTCGGAAGCCGCATCGAGCAACCTCTGCTCGGCTTGCGCCGCATTTTCGCCGGCGATTCCGTAAAAGTACTCGACCAGTCGCGCCCGACCGGATGTTACGTCGCCAAGATACTCAAGCGACTGGCGGACCAGGTCCTTGTGATCACCGAGTTGGCTGCGCCACCGTTGTTGGTCTTCCGAATCCTGGTCGTCCTGTTGATCCTGGCCCTTGGATGATGCTTCGACGGCCAATCGTTCATCGGCTGATTTTGTGGCTGCCAAGAACGCGGCGATGACATCCAGGTCGGTCGGTGCAAGTAGGACGGCTCGCTGAAGGACCAAGGTCGGCGTCTGACGCGAGAGCCATTCCCAATAGCTGTTGGCCGGTCCCGAACTGGGGTTATTGCTGTCGTACAGTTCTGCCTGAACCTGTCCATACAGAGACAGCGCCATCGCCTTGTTCGCAAAAACATCGTCGATCGCGGCGTCCAGCTCCTTAAGCTGCGTTTCTGCCTCACGCAGCCAGTAGCCGCCGGACTGCAGCAAACGTCCGATCAAACGCCGTCGCAACTGTTCTTGATCGGCGGAACGTTCCTCGGGGAGCCGCGCCACGGCATCGGACAGTCGGCGCCGCGCGGTGGTCAATCGCCGAGACAATTCGTCCGGTTCCGCTTGGTCAGCGGCGCGGTCGGCGGCCAATGCCGATTGGATCAAGGCGTCGGCGTCGTCTGGCACCATCATCAAGTAACGCGACCACCATCGCGATTCCTCATTGGCGTCATCGACCGCGGCGGCTTCTTCGGCACGCAACCGGAACGTTGCTGCTGCCGCACTGGAATTGTAGAAGTACGAGACCGTGCCGAGTCCCAGAACCACCACGACGGCAGCGACGGAGACGGCTAGCAAACGGACATCGATTCGCCACTCTTCCCGACGCTCTTTCAGTTTCTGTTTATGAAACTCTGAGATCGCAGGATCCTCTGTTGCGGCTGCGCCAGCTGTTGCTGTCTCGATCGCCGATTCGGATTCTGTCACCGCGGCCGTTTTTTTTGAACTTTCACCACCAGCCGATTCCGACGCACGCTGACCCTTTAAAACGTCGCTGGTTGTCGATTCGCCCACTTCGGCGCCCTGTGAATCTGGCGCGTCCGAGTCAGTTGATTCATCGTCGCGTCGATCGTCAGCGTCGCGAAGATCGGCGGAGCGTGTGCGTGATTGCATGTCGAAGCAGAAAGGGAGAAGTGGGGCAATCTTTGAACAGTTACACTTGCAAAAATGACACAAAAAAGTGGGAATTCACCCTCTAATTAGGCGCACCTGGCAAACTGGAGAAATTGCTGTAGTTGTAGTCACCGTAGCGGTAGGCGTATTGCCGTGGCGTGACGCCACTGAAGATCGTACCGGCCACATTTGCCCCTGCGGATTCCAGGCGGTGTGTCGTTCGGATCACACTGTCCATCCGCGTTACATCTCGCATCGCACACACCAATGTCGTGTCGACCGATGCAGCGACTGCGAGCGTTTCGCCCGCCGAAAGCACCGGTGCAGTGTCGAAGATCACGTACTCGTAGCGTTCCAATGCGTCATGTACGAGCGTCTTCATCGATTCCGGTGACATCAGTCGGTGCGGGCTCGCTTTCAAGCGTCCGGCGGGCAAGATATGGATCAGGTCGCCGAGTTCGGTTTGAATGGCTTCGTCCAGCGTCGACTGCTGGGTCAAGACACCGCTCAATCCCGGCTCCAGGCTCAACCCGAAGTGATCATGTTGGTCAGGGCAACGCATGTCCGCATCGATCAACAGAACGGTCTTGCCGCTGGATTTGGCCAACGAAATCGCCAACTGGGATGCCGCCGTGCTTTTTCCTTCGCCCGACATCGAACTGACAATCGCGATCGAGCGTGAATTCTTCGTCTCCTTGGACAGAAAGATGTTCGCACGCATTGTGTCAACACTTTCCTGGAACACCCGACGTCCCTTGGATCCGCGTCCAGCGGTGGTACTGGGCGAGCGGGCCAATTCGCCGATGACCGGCGCGATGCCCCGTGATGTGTCAAGCGTTGTGCTGTCGGTCACCCGATTGGTTCGCATCTCCCACAGCAATCCCAGCAGCAGCGGAATGACAAAGGCGACTCCCGACGCACCGAGCAGTTTTTTGTACGGAATGTCTTCGACGGGGTCTTTGGGCGGTGTTGCGACCGAGACCGTCCGCACGGCATTGGCCTGGCGGCGTTCGGTCCGAATCGCGGCCTTGCGATCCTCCAGTTTGACCAACAACTCCGTTGCACGACGAAGATCGTCCTGTGCAAATTGCAGCTTTGCGGAGTCGTCCAGTAAGGTGGTGAACTTGGCCGATTCCTTGTCCAATTGCGACTGGATAATGTCGATCTTGTCCTTCTTTTCGGCGATCATCCGCAGCAGCGCCCGCGCGGTTTCGGTTCTCTGCTGGGCCTCTTCCAACGCACGGTTCTGGCGTTCGATCCGCTGGGTTTCTTCGTGTGCCGCACGCAGGCTGGCGATTTTTTCTTCGCGTTGTTTCAGTTGGTGTTGGTAATCGGCTTCGGCGATCGCCTCCAATTCCGTCACCGCCTTGGTTTCGGCTGCCGATTTTGCCTCGGCCAGCGTTTCTTTCCACTCGTCACGCTTCTTTTTCGCATCGGCGTATTCGGATTGGTACAGCCGCCACGTTCCCAGGTCTTCCATTTTGACGACCTGGGACTCAAAGCGCTGCACTTGCTGTTGGGCGTTGATGACCTCCGCGTCGGCGCTGACAAACCCGGCGATGTCGGCAGGCCCGATGATCTTGCGGGTCACCTCGATCGCGGGCGGGACAAACGCAGCGATCGGAGCCGGCGTGGGCTTTTGTGTGGCCGCCTTCTCTTTTTCCATCTCCTCCAGCTTTAGCTTGCCTTCCAGCTCGAAGATGTCGACGCGGAGGTCGTTGATCTGACTTTCATAGGAGTTCAACAGGGCGATCCGGCTTTCATTGCGGGTGAAACCGAGCGGGCTGCTGGGATCATAGCCCTTCATGGTCTTGGTCAGCTCGCGAACCCTGGCCTTGTTCTCTTCGACTTTGTTCTTCCAAAAATCGATTTCAGGATCCAGCAACTCCTCCAGAATGGCGACACGCTTCTGGTCCAAGACCGAACGCTGGTTCATGTATGCGTCAACGACCGCGTTACAGATTTTCGCGGCATACTCCCGATCGGAGTCTTGGTAAGAGACCATCATTCGTGCCGACGACCCAGCAGCGGCGATGGAAAGATTGTTGCGTAGGTTGCGTTCCGCCGAGTCGGGATCGCGGAGGCTGGGAGCCGCCCTCAACGCGGGATCACTGAGGACTGGGCGGAGGACGATTTCGTTGTAGAAGATCGTCTTTTCGGTTCGCGCCAAATCATCGACCGTCTTCAGCACGTTGCGGTACAGGATGTAGTCCTCGTTGGCTTCGATCAAGTGCTGGGCTTGGTATCGAGGCTCGAACGTTGCCAGGACGGCGAAGGCGGCCAGGCACGCCAGGACCAAGCCCACCGGAACAGCCCAGTACCAGCATCGACGCAAGGTGACCCACAACAACCAGGGGTCAAACGATTTGGATTCGCCCGCGTGATGCTGACGAATGACCGGGTCAGAAACAATGACGGATTGGTTCATTGAGGTGATCTAAGTAGCGGTGCGAAAGCGTTTCGAAGGCAACGACAAGAAAGGCCAAGCTAGCTCGAAAACTAACGATTCCTAGAAAGTCTCCGAGCAGGATTTTGCGAACCGATCATCGATCCTGGAACATTGGTGACAATCCCTATAATGGATTAATACAATCCCGAAAGGGGAACGGTCCTGCCGTCAGGAAAGTCTCAGAAATCCACCAAAACTGCGGGAACCGTTAATCTACCTAGCTTTGGTGGGGGATTCCACTGGCTCCATCCGAAGATTGGGCATAATTAAACCCTGACTCCCGCAGGATCTCCTTGGCCGTCAGCTTTTTCACCGGTGCGTACAACCGCTGCCAGTAAACGCTCACCAGCCACATGATCGCAAAGGAGGCGAAGATCATCAGAATCCCAGAAAGGTCGTGGATCAAGCGACGCGCCGACTCGCTTTCGAACATCAGGTAGCCGAAACCGATCAGTACGATTCGGGCCGAGTTGACAAAAATCGCCGCCGGAATCGCCGCGACCAAAATCACGATTTTGTCGGACCAGCCACGCACGTTGGCCGCTGCCCAGAAAACCGCAAACGCGCCCATGCCGACGAAGATTCGCAGCCCGGAGCACGCCTGCTCGATCGAAAGGCGTTCATTTCCGATCCAAACGACATGCCCCTCCGCGACAGCGGGTTGACCCAAGACTCTCAGAAAAATCGTGCTCAGGTCCGTCGCAACGCCCTGGAGCTGCCAACTGAGCATCGTTTCCGCCCGGTAAGGCATTGGGACGGCGAAAAATAGGAATCCGATCGCAGGCAAGGCCCACCACATCGCGCGGATTCCCAGAAGACACCAGACCGCACCGGCAACCAATGGCAAGATCGACCACGCGTCCAGGAAATCGGTGTAGGTGAACCGGCTGGCCAGTCGCATGACAATCGCCAGACCGATCAAGGACAGCCCACTCCATGAGGTACCTCGAGCAACGCCCGGGAACGATTCGCTGCGGTAGTAGCAGATCATCCCGGCCAGGAATGGGACTGCCCATCCGTGAGAGTAATCCGGCTGGCTGATCCATGAGCCGACCATCCATTGGACCGTAGGCCAGTAGGAATAAATGAACACGACCGCCAAGGCAGCGATCACCTGCCAGTAAACCGCAGGCCATTTCGACGGAGGGGGGAAGGGCACTAGTTCCGATTGGGTGCGAGAGCGCGCATACGGTTTTTCAGTCAGTGCCGCTTGCCCCACCGAGCCATCGGATCGTCTCGCGCCGGAACGGTTCTTGCGTTTCCCCCCGCGTGAACTGGGCTTCTGTGACTTGGACTTACTCGGGGGCGTGGGGTGGGTCCCGGCTACCCCTGGGGGGTGCTTTCGTTTCTTGGTGCGAGCCATCGTGTATCTAGCCTGGAATGATGCGAGGCGTTTTCTTCCCCGTTTTGATCGCGTTTTTGTGGGTGGAGCAAAGGTAAAGCGTCAAGTTAGCCAAGCGTCACCGCTGAATTCTGGTGAGCCCTGGCCCGACTCGACACTGCGCAGGTTTGCCCCTTGAGCATCAAAATCCTGCGGGTGGACGTGCGTCCCACCTCTCGCGTCAGCCGCAAGGATAGACGCGTCCAGGTGGCCGTCAATTGGCAAATTTTAAAAGGCGTTGCTATCGACAACCCCCAGGCCTTTCAGCCTGCCTATCTTTCCAGGGGCGCCGTTGGGGGCCGCTTGGGGGCGGAGCTTCGACAGTATCTGCACGGCTGTCGATGTGCCTTTTCGCACGTTTGCGTCCGGTGCGATCTCTATTATCCGTTGGGTGAGGGGGATCGTAGAAAAACCACAGAATTGGCTGTACCCAACCAGGGGAGTTTCGTTTTGAATGGTACAGGCGGCAGATCCATGCCGCTCGTAATCGCTTTTCTCGCCCCGCGTTGGGGAAAATGGTTTTTTCACCCGTTTGGCCGTTTACGATCGCGGGTTTTGTCTCTCAATGACTCCGGAGAAGTGTTTGACGTATGGTACCGAACACTGCCAATGAGCTGATTGCAACGACCTCCGTACCAACATTGACGAAGAGTTCCGAAAACATGAGGCTTTGGGCTGCCAAGCGATGGGGGGCGCGGATCCGCAAACACGGCGAGGAGTCGTGGATTGATCTGAAGCAGCCGTTCGCGCTCGTCGGATCCGACCCGAACTGTGATGTGCAGATCGGCGATTCCAAGCTGCCGCCAGTCGTCTATTTGGTGGTTGCGTGTGGAGATCGGATCGAGGTCTGGCCGACCTGCCCGCTGGCATTTCCGATTTGGGGGCGTGTCAGCAAAAATCATGTCCTGATGGTTGGGAAAGCGCGGATCCAGTTCTACTTCAAGGACGATCACGACGAGATCGGATTTAGCCAGGAATCTGATTTGGACGACGACAGCGCTGACGTCACCCAGGAACCCGGTGATCACCGGCGTTTCGTTGGGGGCGGGGGAATTTTCGGTGCTGAAACCGGCGATGGGGACGCCTCTTCGGACGCCCTGCCAGCCGCTTCGTTGATTCTGGATTGGGGCCGAGGTCCGCGGAGAAAGTCACTCAGCCGCAATGTCTCGATCATGGGTGAGGATCATCCCAGTTTGATCCGACTTCACAACGCCGACCTCGAGCGCTGCGACCACGGGATTGTCTGCTTCGACCAGGACGTGTGGCTGATCGAACTGCACCCGGAACGGCTTGGATCGAACGGTTCGCTGATTCGGCGGATTCGTCCAGGGGACCGATCGGTGGTGATAGGGGGCATTCACCTGTGGGTCGAGGGAGCGGAGCCGTTGGACACCGAGAGATTGGTGAAATCTGCCGGGCCGGACGGAAAAGACGCCACGACAGCGTCCCCTACGGCTCACGGTGGAGGGGGTCTGTCAGCCAACTCTGTGGGAAATCCGGGGACGGCGGAGGCGTCCGCTGCAGCGTCATCGAGCGATGCGCGTCGCATTGCGGTGGTTGAATCGACGTCCCATGACGAAGCTGAAAGCATCACCATGGAGTTGACCGCCCGCTTACTGGAGACCAATGCTCGCAAGTCATTTCGGCGTCGACTCATGAAAATCGCCGGGATTTCCGGGTTGGTCGTGCTTGCCGTCGTCGGTGTATCAGCGATTCTGATTTGGGGTATGCTGCCGATGGTTCGAGCGATTTACGGTCCGTGAGAGCGGTCGGGATTGCCCTCATCGGCTCCTTCGGACGAAGCACGCGAGCATTTGCAGCACCGCTGTTTTACTGGCCCATTGACGATGAATCTGCGGCGCGATCAAGCGGCGCCGCACATTCACTCGCTTGCGATTCGGGCTAGTACTGTCCCGTTTATTCATCAACAGCTATTTGATTCGATAGGCCGCTACGGGCCTGTCTTCGGTGAGTAATTTCGGGATGCAGGACTTGATCGAAGCAATCCAGTAGCGTCCTATTTGCCGCTGAAGACAGGGGACTGCTTATCGTAGGAGGGATCGGCGTCGTCGTCGAATCGATTACATTCTCGGTGCCTCCCGACGACTTAAGGTGAGGATATACCAGAATACTTAAGCATTTGCTGCGAATAAAAGAGTACCACGACCACTCGGTCGAGGTTAGGCTGGAGGGATTAAGCGTTTCGCACAATTTGGGATTTGGGAGATCCAATCGTCCTGTCGGTGGGGTCCGAAGTTGTCCGATAGGCACTCACTAGTGCCACACGAAGAGTGGACAAATGCTACTTGCAATGCCGCGTGATTGGTTTAGACTCGCCACCTACGGACAAGCTCGGTGTGTACACGACCAAAAGCGGGCGATCGGAAGGTTTGAAGATGGAAGACAGTAAGGTGAATCTATCAGCAGCAAGACAGTTGCAGCGAATTGCCGTCGCACTCATCGTGGTGCTGACCATCACATTGGCGACACGTCCTGCAGTGGCGGGGATTGTTCAGCGACAATTGTTGCCGGCACCTGCCCCGGACATCACGCTTGACTTCGCGGAGTATAGCTTCACTGGTTCCAGCGGGCTTTTTTCTGCCAAAGGGACTGCGATTTCCTTTCGAGAGACGGACGGCTCAACTTCGCCGATTGTTCTGGGGGCCTATAATGGTGTTAATGATTTGGTTTACGGGATGAACTGGTCATCCATGCCGGTGTTGAACAGTACCCCTGGACAATTCACTTTGCAGGCCACGATTGATGACTCGGGTAACTTGATCGGGACAGGAACGTTTCTGGTACGTGGTGCTGAAGACGCGAGCTCGCCGAACATCCCGCTTCTCGCGGGCACGATTACCGATCTCGATTCTTCGATGTACACGAGCAATGGGCGATTGTACTTCGCCGCCACAGCGGATTCAGGTCAGTACTTTGATGACGGGGTTCTTAATTCCGACGTACTGATCAAAATCGGCAGCCTGGAGACCGGACGCGACTTCTCGTTTACGGCGTCCTACCTGAACACCAACCTGGGAACGGCGGACATCGGTCGCCCAGTGCCCGAACCCGGTGCAATGGCCGTTTGGTTGGTTGGGTTGGGTGGGATCGGACTTACACGTCGCAGCGGCCGAAAACGAGCGGATCGATTGCAGGCGTCGGCGATTTAACGCTCACATACGAGACGTTTCTATAAGAGCTAATCTGCGGTCGCGGCACGGTTGCAATAGTTGATGGTGCACCCGACTTCAGCGGGCGTGATTTCTTCACTAGTAGTGGTTGACGATCTGAAAATCTGGTCGTTCGGTGGACGCGTCTTTGATGCGCTCTGCTGAGAAGGTTCGTCGCTGGGCAATGCAGTTTTGTAGGCGGTTGGTAAACCATCGCCTAGAGCGTTACGAATGCGGTGGCTTCATCAGTTTTCACGCTTCCTGCTGCAGCCGCTTAGATCGGGCGACAGACTCTGTGGCGATTTGTTTGTCCGGAGCGAACTGAAGGCATTTGAGGTGATGGGCATCGTTCGCCAAGATGGTTTAATCGACAACAGCTGTTAGCGTTCTGTCAGATTTAAGATCGACAATCGGGGTTATCGAGCGGCAGTGAGGAGACGCCGCCGCCCCTAGATCGTTTCTTTCGCGATCTCACAACAGCAACCAGTCGTGATCCCACAGTTCAGTTTGGGCGGGCGACTGCCGACCTGACGATTCTTTGCCGTCTCGAAGTCATGGCGGCCTGCCGCCAAATCACATCAAGGGCCACGTTGTGAACGGGGCTTGGGAGGAACACAGGTCTCTGCGTTTGGTCGGTACGTTGCCCAGACTTGCGGTCATGCGTTCTTATTATAAATCAGCATTCCCCTTGCGATTTGTGTTGTAGCTGAGTTTAGCAATATGGTTTTTCCTGCATTTTTCTAATTAAGGGACTTCCGCCACCGGAACAATCGACGGGGACTCCCGTTCTTTTTGCGTGTTTTTGCCGCCAATCTCGTCAATCTACAGATTGGGATTATGCTCGATCGCTATCACGATTCTTGAACGCATTGAGTCCACCCCGCTAAGTAATTGCTCCAATGATTTCAAACCCATTTGCATTCCGCTCCAAGAAACGTCACGAGTCTCCGAAACGACAACGCGGGAAGCGAACGGCGAAACGCAAGCTGTTGGTCCAATCACTGGAGGATCGGCGAGTATTGGCGCTGTTGGGAATCACTCCCGACTTTCCATCGTTTTCGGGAAGCTCTAATGGAACAACTCAATATGACGCACAGTCTGGAGTCCTTTCAGCTTCGGCGGCCCCACCGATTACGTTCCAACAATCTCCGGGATTTTTCCCTGTCTTCGTCGGTGGCAATCCAACAATCGAGCTTGCCATAGAAATTGATCCGCAAACGGGCAGTTTGGTCGGTGGGGTCCCGGGGGATGACTTTATTGTCACGGGCGAGATCGACCTTGATTTTAACGGCACCCCCGATGTCACGGGGGTGCTACTGACCGGTGAAATATCTCAGTTTGGCTTCCTGGACGCGGGTTCCGATGCTGACTTTGATTTTCGCTTTATCGTTACCGGCGGCGAGCTTACTCAGCCAGGAACGCTCAACCCGTCGGGCGATCCTCGCCCAGTGTTCTTCGATGGACTGGACATCGGGGTGCAAATCAACAGCGAGGACTCCTCGTTTTCGGGTGTTTTCACACAGGATTTCTCAGGCGGGAATAAACCGACGGTAGGCCCCATTGAACCGCTTCTGGTGAACCTCGGCGACTACGTTTGGTACGACAACGACCTGGACGGGATTCAGGATGGCGGTGAACCCGGCGTCGAGAATGTCACGGTGAATCTTTATCGCGACGGCGATGGCGATGGGATTCCGGAAACGGACGGGTCGGATGGACCGGTGATCGCGACCGACGTCACCGACGTCAACGGGTTCTACCTGTTTGAAAACCTGCAACCGGGTGATTACTTCGTCGAGTTTGTGACCTCGACGTTGCCCGCGGGGTACGTGCTGACAAGCCAGAATCAAGGAACCAACGATGAAGTCGACAGCGACGCCGATCAATCGACGGGGCTGACCGAGGTCATCAATCTGGGCTTGGTGGATGACCTGACCTGGGACGCCGGGATCTTTATTCCTCCTCCGCCTTTGAATCCGGCGATTGATATCGAGAAATTTGTCAAGGTCGTCGCGGATCAGACCACCGGCGGTGAGGGGCTGACGCCGGGGTTTTGGAAGACGCACTCGGAATTTGGACCGGCGCCGCTGAAGGGTTGGCCGGACACAGGGTTCTCTCCCCTAGACTCGTATAACTCGGTCTTTGGCGTCAGCGACGCGGCCGGTTTGACGTTGCTGGATGCCCTCGGCCGCGGCGGCGGCGGGTTCAATGCCCTCGGACGCCACGCGACCGCGGCACTGCTGAACGCCGCCAATCCCAACGTCGACTACGCGTACACCCAAGCCGAAGTGATCGCGCTGACGCAAGCCGCCTATACCTCGGGCAACCCGGCGCTGGTCGAAGAAACGAAGAACCTGTTCGCGGTTCAAAACGAACTGGGCGCTGATCTGAGCACACCCGCGGACGTCCCGAACACGGACTTGAACGACTTCGGCGTCGACGCGGACACGCCGCCCGGTCCCACGGCTCAGTTGGGCGACACGCTGGTGTTCACCTACTTCGTCACCAACCCCGGTGATGTTGAACTGAGCCCCGTGGTCGTCACCGATGACAACGCGACTCCGGGCACGACGCCGACTGCGACGGCTGACGATTTCAATCCCGATCCCGTCGAAGAAGACGACGGATTCGGCAACCTCTTCAACGTCGGCGATGATGACCAGGACGGTCGACTCGATCCGGGCGAAACGTGGCTGTACCAGGCTCAGATCACCGCGACCGCCATCGGCCAATTCACGAACATCGGCACCGTGGTGGGAACGCCGGTCGATGAGAACGGTGCCCCGATTGCCGATGATGTGACCGACAACGATCCCGCGAACTACATCGTTGGTGCTGAGGCGGAAATTGATATCGAAAAATGTGTCGAGCACGTGGTCGCCGGTAGCGGTGAAATGCACGTGATCGACTTTGATGGGTACGCCAAAGGGACCGTGATCGACAACCAGTATGCCTCTTTGGGGGTCACGATCTCCGCGGACAATGCTCGCTCTGGTGCCCCAGACGTCGCGATGATCTTTGATAGTTCCACGCCGACCGGTGGTGACCATGACCTTGGCACGCCCAACCAAGACTTCGCTGGTCCGGGTGTCGGCTATGGCGGCCGAAGTGGTGCGACCGGGGAAAACAGTGTCGCCCTGGGCAATGTCTTGATCATCTCCGAAGACGGTGACTCCAATGACCCCGACGATGAGGCTCATGGCGGGACGGTCACGTTTACCTTTGACACCGCAGTTCGCATCGATCACATCGGATTGTTGGACATCGATTCGGATGAGAGTGGCGGCACGGTCGTCACGATGATGACGAATTCGGGTCAGCAATCCTTCAACATCGCGGCACTTGGGAACAACAGTTTCCAGCGAATCCTGATCGATGTCGACGAAGTCACGTCGTTGGTCGTTACGTTCCCCAGCAGCGGTGCGATCACCGATTTGAAATTTACCAATCCGAACGAGATGGTCGAGTGCCTGGATGCCGACACCGGTCCCGGCCCGAGTTTCAACGTCGGTGATCAGGTGACGTTCAACTATGAAGTGACCAACCCCGGCGAAGTCGACTTGAAGGACGTCATCGTGACCGATGACAACGCCGGTGGAACACCCTTCAATCCGGTCTACGTTAGCGGCGATGACGGCGACGGTATTCTGCAAGTCGGCGAAACTTGGTTGTACACCGCCACAATCACCGCCACCTCGGCCGGCCAGTTCACCAACACCGCTGATGTGGTCGGAACGCCCATCGTTGAAGGACTTGACGATGTCACCGACGACGACCCGGCCAACTATGTCGTGATCGGCACTCCCGACATCGACATCGAAAAACTGACCAACGGCGTGCAAGCCGACACGCCCGGCGAAGCAGTCGAAATTGCACCGGGGGCTCCGGTCACTTGGACGTACATCGTCACCAACACCGGCGACACTCCGATCGCCGCGGCCGATGTGATTGTCACCGACGACAATGGCACGCCGGGTGACACCAGCGATGACTTCACTCCGACCTTCGTGGGCCCCGATGACGGGAACGACGGGGTTCTTTCGCCCGGCGAAGATTGGGAATACACCGCGAGTTCCACCGCTCAAACGCTGACCGGTACCGGGGCGACCAGCACGTTCTACTTCAACGGCAGCAGTTCGTTGAGTGGCACCAGCGGCAACATCCGCAGCTTCACCGCCGACGGTGTTTCGGTCAACGCCAGTGCCTTCAGCCGGGACTCCAACGGCAACTGGGACGAAGCCTTCCTGGGTATCTTCTCTGGCGGTCTGGGTGTGACCGACTCCGGCGAAGGTGACGGCGGAAGCGGCAAACACCGCGTCGACAACATCGGCCGCGACAACTATGTGTTGTTCGAATTCTCCGAAGACATCGTTGTCGACAAGGCTTATCTGGACAGCGTGGTCAGTGACAGCGACCTGTCGATTTGGATCGGCAGCATCCCGGGCGCCTACGGAAGCCATCAAACGCTTTCGGACGGTTTGCTGAGCGGACTGGCAAACGAAGACAACGACACGACCAGTTCGTATTCGCGCTGGGCTGATTTCAACGGCGATCAAATCGTCGGAAACGTCCTGGTATTGGCTGCATCGACCTCGGATACCACGCCCGAAGATGCGTTCAAGATCCGCAAGGTCAAATTCCAGCACGTGGTCGATGGGATTTACGGCAACATCGCCTCGGTGGACATCGGCGTGGCGTCGGATTCCGACCCCAGTCACTACACCAACCCGGCGCCCCAACCACCAGGGATTCCGAACATCGACATCGAAAAATCGACCAACGGCGTCGATGCCGATACACCGGCCGAAGCGGTTCAGATTGCTCCCGGTGCTCCGGTGACCTGGACCTACACGGTCACCAACACCGGCGAAACGACGTTTACGTTTGCAGAAGTCGTGGTGACCGATGACAACGGGACACCGAACAACACCAGCGATGACTTCACACCGCTCTTTGACGGATCAGACGCCGGCAACGATGGGTTGCTGTCGCCCGGTGAAGTTTGGACGTACAGCTACAGCACGACGGCGGAATCGTTGACGACGACGGGGGCGACCAGCACGTTCTACTTCAACGGCAGCAGCGGTCTGGACGGGGCCAATGGCAACATCCGCACCTTCACGACCGATGGAGTCTCCGTGAACGCGAGTGCGTTTAGCCGAGATTCGAACGGCATCTGGGCCGAAGCCTTCTTGGGGATTTTCTCCGGCGGCTTGGGAGTGACAGATTCCGGCGAAGGTGACGGCGGCGGTGGCACGCACCGCGTGGACAACGTCGGTCGCGACAATTTTGTATTGTTCGAATTTTCCGAAAACGTCGTCGTCGACCAGGCATTTTTGGACAGCGTTGTCAACGACAGCGACTTGTCGATTTGGATCGGAACGATCCCCGGTGCGTTCGGAAGCCATCAAACACTCAGCGACGCTCTGCTGAACGGACTAGCGCTGAATGAGGTCAGCAACACGACCAGTTCTTATTCGCGCTGGGCTGACTTCAACGGCAATGAGGTCTCTGGAAACGTACTGGTGCTGGCCGCATCGACGGCCGATACCACGCCGGAAGATCGGTTCAAGATTCGCAAGGTGAAATTCCAACACCTCGCCGCAGGTGTCTATGCAAACGTGGGATCGGTGGTCGCCGATACCGTTGCGGATTCCGACCCCAGCCACTACAAGAATCCCGTTGCCGCGCCATCGGGCAAGATCGGCAACTACGTCTGGAACGACTTGGACCGTGACGGTAAGCAGGACCACAACGAACCGGGAATCCCGGGCGTGACCGTTAAGTTGTTGGATTCGGCCCACAACGTTGTGGCGACGACGACGACGGACAACCACGGGGTGTATTCATTCACAGACTTGGAAAGCGGCGACTACTACGTTCAGTTCATCGCACCACAAGACTTCGTGTTCTCGCCGCAGTATCAAGGCCATGATGCCGACAGCGGCAGCAATGCCGACGCCAGCGGCAAGACGGACTTGATCCATTTGGACGATCACGAGTGCGACAACACGATCGATGCCGGGATGTATGAAGCGGCGGTCGACAAGATGTTTGAAGCGGAGGATTACGAGTGGATTGATCATCCGTGGAAGGTCTACAGCTCCAGTTACGCCTCCGGCGGCAAGTACATCAAGGCTCCCAACGGTACGGGATCACATTACAACACGCCGCCGTCGCACAAGAAGGTGATGTATCAGTTCTCGGTCGATCACACCGCCAACTATGAATTGTCCGGGTTGGTGAAGGCGTCTCGCAGTTCTGACAACTCGGTTTGGATTAAGATCGACGACCTGCCGTGGGTTCAGTGGCACATGGACACCGGCAGTTCCTTCGATTGGCAAACGGTGACGGACGGTTGGAACCAGGATGCGACCAGTTTTTACTTGGACGCCGGGCATCACACGATGCAGTTGAAGGTTCGTGAGGACGGCGTGAAGTTGGACAAGTGGATGGTCAGCAAGCTGTCGAGCAACACGATCGTGATCGATGCAACGCAGATGGACCGTAGCGGTGACTGGATGGTTGAGTGCGACGACGACGGGAATGAATTCCTGGTCGCGTCCAACGGGACGCCGCACTACAGTTCGCCGTCGGTCGGCGATGAATTGACGTATGACTTCACCGTCGATCATGCCGGCGTGTTCAGTATTCACGCGTTGGTCAGTGCCGATGACGGTGCGTCCAATTCGTTCTGGATCGCGATCGATGACGGGCCGTGGGTGAAATGGCACATGCAGGTGACCAACGGAGAAATGACCTGGCAAACCGTCACCGAGAACGGAGAAGCGGTTCAGTTTGATCTGGATGCCGGAACCCACACGTTGAAGGTCGCGGTGCGTGAAGCCGGTTCCGCACTGGACACGATCGTGATCACCGACGACGCCGGGTTTATGGAAACGGTGTAAGGTCGCGTGCCAGCACGTGGCGTGAGCCAGTGGCGGGCGCTGGACACCGAATCCCATCGGCATCAAGTTAACGCATGAAGCCGTCAAGCAATTGAATTCACCCTCCCAGTGGGAGGGTCGCGGAGGAGTAAGCGACGACGCGGGGAGGGTTTGTTGTGGCTCGGATTCAGTCAAACGCCACGAATCACCCTCCCCGCGCTGGGCTCGACCCTCCCTGCCAGGGAGGGTTAATTCTTAACTTGGCGTTTTTGGGGCGCTGGACGCGGGGTGAACCCCTCGGGCCGCTCGCTAAC
>NZ_JACEHH010000058.1 GCF_014154935.1 Stieleria mannarensis | reverse complement strand
TTTTGCCTTCATCGTTTTGCCCCCATCGTTTTGCCCCCATCGTTTTGCCCCCATCGTTTTGCCCCCATCGTTTTGCCCCCATCGTTTTGCCCCCATCGTTCTGCCTCATCGTTTTGCCCTCATCGTTCTGCCCTGAATCATTCTGCCTCCCCCTACCGCGCATAATCCCAGCGCGGGCCGCTCGCTTACGCTTCCCGCTGGCATTTTTCCCCCATCGCTTTTCCCTTGTCCTCACCAGTCCCGCAACATCATTCCGCTCTCGGGGACTTCCAGACATGCGGCTTCAATCAGGGGGCAGCTAGAACTCGATCGGAGTGAGCTTGTTTTGCGTGTCGTCCAGCACGGCGGCGAATCCGTTCATCACTGCTTGCATGACGACGAAGTATCGCTGGTCGGGCTCCAGCACCAGCGGACGCTCTCCGCGCCAGTCCAGTTTTCCGGCCGGTGTGGCGGCAAGCCAGCGATGAAAATGCCCGATCAGCATGATTTGGTGGTGGAACCTTCGAAAGCAGCCGCCAACCCAATCGTCGTCCTCCGGTTCGCCAACATAGTATGCCAGAATGTCGCTGGCATCTTCGGTCGGAAAGGTGTGCGAGAACAGCACGTCGCCGATCTCAAGCCTCGGCCGCAGCGTGCCGAAAAATCGCATCGCATTCGTTGAGTACAGTTCCCGCAAATCGTCGTCGGGATCGACGCACAGTCCTAATTCATGGTTTCCCCAGACTCCGACGGCATCACACGATCTCAACAACTCAACCGTCGCATCGGCATGGCTTGATTGATAGATGACATCGCCGAGCACGATGAACTGATCGACGTGTTCCTGTCGAAGCCGCGCGATCGCCTTTTGCAAGTTTTCAACGTCACCGTGGATGTCAGCCAACAGTCCAAGTTTCATTGCGGATTCCCAGGCCGGTATCAATTGTAAAAACGGTGCAGCACGAGTGGAACGACGTCCTTTCGAGGTCGTCGCAGGGAGTCCGACGGACGACCTCCCGGAAGGGCTGTCGTACCCGGCGGAATGAATCTCCCGTGACCGGACCATCCCTGTAGTTTTAGACGATGTACGGCCCAACCATCGGCTGCGAATCGGGGCAGGAGTCAAAACGCAACGCATTTTTGCTAAGATGTATCTAGGACTCCTACCGCTCACTGATAGCAGGTGTTTCGTTGGCGGTCGATGAACAAGAGCACGGCGAGATCACACAACTGTTGCTTGCGCTGGATCGAGGCGATCCGAGCGCCGCCGATGCCCTATTGCCCTTGCTCTACGACGAATTGCGACGTTTGGCGATTTCCAAGATGTCGCGTGAGTCACCTGGGCACACCTTGCAGGCGACCGCACTGGTCAGCGAAGTCTATCTACGCTTGGCGGGCAGCAAAGGCCAACGTTGGAAAAGCCGCGGCCATTTTCTCGCCGCGGCATCGGAAGCCATGCGCCGAATCCTGATCGACAGCGCTCGCAGGAAACGGAGTTTGAAGCGGGGAGGCGATCGAGAACGCGAGGTCCTGGACGACGTCATCGTTGTCAATGACCGGGGCGTCGAGATTGAAGACTTGCTGAGCTTGAACGAGGCGCTCGAAAAACTGGAGGCCAAGGATCCGAAAGTCGCGGCTCTGGTCAGGCTGCGATTCTTCGGCGGGCTGACCGGCCAGCAGGCGGGGGAAGCCCTCGGGATCTCGCACAACACCGCCGATGCTTATTGGGCGTACGCGAAAGGCTGGTTGCGGCTGGCGACCGATGGCGAAAAGTCGCTCTATCTGATCGACCCCGACCCGATGGCATTCAAACCACTGGCGTCAGCAGAGCTGCTCGGGGAAGGCGGCGACAGCAGTGGAATCGCCGGCAGGATCGGTGGACGGACCCAAAACTGGGCGCCGCTGGCTCTTTCCGAAGGCAAACTCCTCATTCGCGATCAAACCGAGTTGAAATGTGTCAAAGTTGCGGAGTAGACTCTCGAATCGATTCATGTGCGCATTGATGGTCCTCGTGTCCACGACCGCTGTCGCTCAGGAGAAGAACGTGACGTCGGCCGAGACTTGGCCGAATTTTCGCGGTTCTGGCGGGCTTGGGAGGGCTACTGCAGCAGATCCGCCCTTGTCGTTCGATGTCGATTCGGGGCAGAACATCCTTTGGAAAGTGACGCTTCCCAAACACGGCATGAGTTCGCCCGTGGTGTGGAATGATCGCATCTTTCTGACCGGCGCTGATCCAGACTCGCGGCAGATCTACTGTCTTGACGTAACTACTGGCGATATCAACTGGACTCACGATGTGAACCGCCTGGAGGGTGAATCCGCTGACGGAACGCTGCCACGCGTCCTCGAAGAGACCGGATACGCCGCGCCGACCCCAACGACCAACGGCCGGTACGTCGCCGCCGTTTTCGCGACGGGCGAACTTGCGTGTGTCGATTGGAACGGGAAACGGTTGTGGGCAAAGCACCTCGGTGTCCCCAAAAACCACTACGGTCACGCCTCTTCTTTGATCAGCGACGGTGACCGTCTGTTCGTTCAATTCGATCATGACGCGGGAGCAAAACTGCTCGCTTTTGATTTTTCCACGGGGAAGCTTCAATGGTCGGTGACCCGCACTCTGATCGCCTGGTCATCACCCATCTTGATCGACAATGCGGGGCGAAACGAATTGGTGCTGGCTAACTCCAACGCGGTCGACGGGTACGATCCGCAAAGCGGCGACATACTGTGGCACGTGGAGTGTCTCGGTGGCGAGGTGGCTCCATCGCCGGCGTTTTCCGATGGCAGAGTGTTTGTTGCCAACGACGGTGAATTTGCGACCGCAATTGACATTCGCGATCGTGACGTCGGTGCCAAAGTCGATTGGCAGTGGGACGAATCCTTGCCAGACACGTCCAGCCCCGTTGCCGACCGGGGCCTCCTGATCTTGCCGACGGCCTTCGGTGTCGTTTCCTGCCTGGACGCAGCGACGGGAACGTTGCGTTGGGAGCACGAGTTCGATGTCGGATTCTCGAGTTCTCCCATCGTTGCCGGAGATCGAGTCTTCCTGGCGGATTTGTCAGGGACGGTCCAGATCTTCAAGCTCAACGCGTCGTTTGAGTTGCTCGGAAAAGGCAACCTCGGCGAACCCATCTATGCGACTCCGGCGCTGGTCGGAAATCGCATCTTCATCCGAAGCCTGCGTCAGCTTTTCTGTATTCAATCCACAAACAACTAGCACTCCAACATTTTTTTTCCAGAGGTAGCGGAACTCGCCAAGAGTTTCGTTTACTCGACGCACCGCCGAAAGTCTTGGCGACTTCCGCTACCGAACCTGTCCGACCAACCTTCTTCTATAAATGATGAATCATATGAATCGAAACAAGGCGATCTTCGCGGTAATCCTCCTGCTTTCCACCAATCTTTGCATCGCCGAAGATTGGCCGCAGTGGCATGGGCCGAATCGTGATGCGATGTCGACCGAAACCGGATTGTTGCAGCAATGGCCGAGCGAGGGGCCGCCGTTGGCGTGGAGGATCGATGGGCTGGGCGGCGGCTACAGCGCTCCATCGATCGACGCCGGCAGAATGTTCGGCCTGAGCAATCGGGGTGACGACGAGGTGGTCTGGGCACTGTCGGAAACCAATGGCAAACAGCTTTGGGTCACGCGACTCGGGCCGGCACAAACCGAGGGCATGCCGCAGGGGCGCGAGGGCGCGGGCTGCTCGCCGACGATCGATGGCGATCTGATGTACGTGATCGGTGCCGGCGGCACGATGGCCTGTCTGCAGGTATCGGACGGAAAGATCATTTGGCAACGGAGCCTGACCGAGGATTTTGGCGGGGTGGTGCCGACGTGGCGATACAACGAGTCACCGCTGGTAGTGGGTAACTTGGTGTTTTGTACGCCCGGCGGGCCCAACGCGACGATGGCGGCGGTCGACAAAAAGACCGGTCAAACCGTGTGGACCAACCAGTTGGTCGCGAGTGCCGGAGAGTCTGAAAGAGAAGCGTCCGCAGGACGTCGCGGACGGGGACGCGGTCGATTCGGCCCGCGATCCGGAGCCGGGTACTCGTCTCCGATCTTGATCGAAGCGGCCGGAATGCGGCAAATCGTTCAACTGACGGCCGACGCCCTCGTTGGAGTCGACCCCGACAGCGGTGAATCTCTCTGGCAGTACAAAGCACCGGCCAACCCGATGGGAATCAACTGTTCGACTCCGATCTTCCGAGACGGCCTGGTATTCGCAGCGTCGGCCTACGGCACCGGAGGCGGCGCCGTGGTGTTGAAAAATGACGCGGCAGGAACGGTCAACGCTGATGAGGTCTATTTCACGCCCAAGATGCAAAACCATCACGGCGGGATGATCGTCATCGACGGTGCGCTGTACGGTGCCAACGGTGGCAACGGAGGCGGTGTGCTGACCTGCTTGGACTTCCAAACCGGCGATGTGCTTTGGCAAGACCGCGATGCAGACAAAGGAGCCCTTTTGCACGCCGACAAACGGCTCTACTTGCGAACCGAAGAAGGTGAGTTGATTCTGATCGAGCCCAACAAGCAGGAGTTCATCCAGCGGGGACGATTTGAACAACCCGATCGCACCGAATCACCCGCCTGGACGCATCCGGTCATTGCCAACGGAAAGCTATACATTCGCGACCAAGACGCCCTGTTCTGCTACGACATCCAGTCGAAGACCTAAACACCCTGAACACGTGTTGGTGTCCAGGCTTTAGGCGATTCCCGGTCACTGCATCGCAGCGACCAGCTCTCAAGGAGGGAAGGAGTGAAGGAGTGAAGGAGTGAAGGAGTAAAGGAGTAAAGGAGTGAAGGAGTGAAGGAGGCAGAATGATGGAAGGCAGATCGTTGACGCGCTGACTGACGGGGGCGCGGTGTGGCTGGATCCGGAGGGATGGAACGGTGGATCAATTGAGACGTGAAATGTGAAATCACCAGAGTGAGCCTTCGTCGTCTGACGACATCATCATTCTGCCCCGAATCATTCTGCCTTCCATTGTTTTGCCCCCATCGTTTTGCCATAAAAGAACACTCGCACCGAGGATTTTCTGGGAATCAAAGTAAGGATCCATGGTCTTGCGGCATCAAACGGGAAACACCCCATTCACAATTGGAGTCACTCCAAGGAGAACCATGATGCCTCGCATTCAACCCGTGAACGCCGAAACTGTCGATTCCGCGACGACCACGCTGCTCGGCGCGGTCGAGAAGAAAATGGGTCGGGTCCCGAACCTGATTGCCACCATGGCGCATTCGCCCGCGGTGGCGAACGCCTATCTCGGTTTCAGTCAATCGCTGTCGACCGGGACGCTTCCCGCTCGATTGCGAGAACAGATTTCGCTCGTCGTCGGCGAAACGAACGGCTGCGATTACTGTGTCGCCGCACACACGGCGCTGGGCAAGGGGGCCGGTCTGTCGGAAAAGGAGACGTGTGACGCCCGCCGTGCCGTCGCGAGCGACGAAAAAGAGGGCGCGGCCTTGGAATTCGCACGCAAGATCGTCGCCGAACGTGGAGTCGTGTCCGATGCCGACGTGCAAAACGTTCGTGCGGCCGGCTACACGGACGGCCAGATCAATGAAATGGTGGCCAATGTGGCGTTGAACATCTTCACCAACTATTTCAATCACGTCGCGGAAACGGAGGTGGACTTCCCCGCCGCGCCGGAACTGGCAACCGTATAATCGACTGAGTTGCTTCGCGATCGACACGAAGGGGATGGCTGCGACATGGGCCGGGACAATGACCGCTGGGTCGAGGACTTGAAAGCAGGTGACGAATCGGCGATCGCTGATCTTCGTGACGCTTTGCGACGCAATCTTCGCAAGGCACTGTCGCCCCATCCCCGTGCGGATGAATCGTTTCTGGAAGATGCCGTCCAGGATTCGATCCTGCGAATCATCCAGCGCGTTAACCAGTTTCAGGGACGCAGCCGGTTCCTGACCTGGGCGACGTCCATTGCCATCCATGTTGCGATGGGTGAGTTGCGGCGGAAACGTTGGCAGGACGTTTCGCTCGATGATGTCATTTCAGATGCCACTGGCTCGCCGAACTTTGCCATCGACCGGCAGGCAACACCCGATGCCGAACTGGAACGAAAGTCACTTCGTGCGCTCATGGAGCGAGTCATTGAAGAAGAGCTTACGGAAAAACAGAGAACGGCGCTTCGGGCGGAGTTGAAAGGAATGCCACAAGCGGAAATCGCCCGTCACCTCGGCAGCAACCGAAATGCCATGTACAAGCTGACCCATGATGCTCGGAAGAAGTTAAAAGCAGGGCTAGAAGCCGCCGGATACACTGCCACCGATGTCGCAACCATGGTGACGCGTTGAGGACCGAAACATGCCACTATCCAAACAAGAAATCGATGATCTGCTACGCTTGGTCGGCCTCACCGAGAGGACAGAAATTAACTGCGAGCAATGTCTCGCGTTGGTTGCAGAGTTTGCCGAGCAAAAGTTGACCGGCAAATCGATCCATGAAGGATTGGTCGCCGTCGAGCAGCATTTGACCGTATGCTCCGAATGCCGAGAGGAATACGAGGCGCTACGTCGAACCCTGAACGACAAGTCATTTGCTGATTGATTGTTAACGATTACTCGTTTGAAGGATAAACATGATAGGGGAGACGAAGAGAAGGAGGCAGAATGCCCCGGATCATTCTGCCTCCTCCCTACCGCGCACGATCCCAGCGTGTGCCGCTCGCTTACCGGCCTGTTGATTTAGTCGAAATGAAACAGCTAACGATTAGCCGAGGGGCGCTAGCCCCGGTTTTGCGGCGGCGAGAACCGCGGCTAGCGCCGTGCGGCTGATTAGATCAATAGGCCGTTACGCTTCCCGCTGGCATTTTACTCTTATCGTTTTGCCACAGGAATCCACATTGTCCGAGTCTGAATCATGGATCCTCGCTCAGTGTCATGTGCAACAATGGGTAGGGTTTGCCTTGGCCGTCCAGCGGTGATCGCCCCGTGACGCGGAACCTCATGCGTTTGTAAAAGCCGACGGCTTGCTCGTTTTGCTCGTTGACGTCAACCCTTGTTGCTCCCTGCTGCCCGATCGCTTCCTCGGTCAACAGCCGTCCGATCCCAGAGCCTCTCGCCTGCGGGGCGACGAACAGCATCTCGATGTTCCCTTCATGCACGCCGCAAAAACCGCGGATCTCGCCGGCATCGGACTTCGCGCATCGCAGGTCGACCGCGTCAAAGTACTGGTCCAAGATCATCGGTCGGAGCCTTTCGATGTCGCCTTCCTGCAGAAAGTCATGCGTGGCTCTCACAGACGCCTCCCAGATTTGGATCAGCGTTGAATAGTCATCCTGGGTCGCTTGCTCGACTCTCATGTCGTCCTACTTCCTTTGCACTGAATGTCTTGAAATTCTTCTTGGCCCACAAAAGTGGCCCTGGCGTTCTTCGCAATTGTGGCTCTGGTGCAGGGCCACCCTGATCCTAGAATTGCGGTCGAGTGTCCCGCCCACAAAAACTTCGTCGAACAGGTGAAATTGTGAAACAACTCTTAGCAAATTTTGTTTTAGTGATCGCCACCCTTTGCACAAGCCACGTCGCCAGCGCCCAGCAGGCGACAATCACCGCACCGGAAACTTGCACCATCAACGTCAAAGACAGTGTCAGTCGGTCGACGTTCGACGCGTCGCTGCCGACGATCGGCGTCCTGCTATTTGACAGCGTCTTGATGACGGAAGTGACCGCGCCGATCGATGTGTTTTCCAAGCCTGACAAAAACGGGAAAACACTCTTCAACGTCGTCACCGTCGCCCGGGCCCTCCAGCCGGTTTCGATGGAAAGCGGGCTGCGAGTCGTACCGGATTATTCGTTTGACGATTGCCCCGAATTGAACGTTCTGGTGGTGTCCAGCTCCTATGAAATGGAATCGGTGGTGGCTTCCGCCGAGATCGTGGACTTTGTCAGATCCAAAGGCAAAACGACGGACTTTATGGTCAGCAACTGCGCGGGTGCCCACTTGATTGGCGCAGCCGGCGTCGCCGATGGCCGCAAAATCGTCACCTACATCGGCGGAGGCAATCTGCTTCAAGACACCTATCCGAAGCTCGCGGTCCAAGATGACAGCCGCGTGAGCTTCGTGAAAGACGGCAAAATGATCTCGTCCAACGGCAACCTCGCCAGTTACATCTCCGCGTTAGAGTTGCTGCAAGAGATGACGAGCCGGCAGCATCGCAACTTCGTCGAATCGCATCTGTATCTGGACCGATTGAAGAACTACAACCGCTGAGACGACACTGTGGGGGCTCACTTTTGCAGCTCTTTCCCCCAACGACGGACCGTTCGACGGATCGATTCTTTGTCGAACGCGGCAAAGCCCAAGATCATGCCAGGTGCGTCCCCGTTTCGTGAATACATGCTGACCGGGTGAAATTCAACTTTCGCTCGGTTGGCGGCTGCGATGAGCTTGGTTTCGGTCGCTTTCGTGACACCGCGCGCCACCAGGTGCATCCCCGACTCAAGTTGATCCACCTGCACGTACCCGGCGAGGTGTTTGTCGAGCGACTCGAGAAGGACTGATTGCCGTTCGCAGTACAACGCTCGCATCCGGCGAATGTGCTTCACGAAGTTTCCGGACTCGATGAATCGGTGCAGCACCATTTGAACAAGCGGCGGTGACGCACGGTCCTGCAAAAAGCGAGCGTAGGCGAAGGTCTTCGCCAGGGCCGTCGGCACGATCAAGAATCCCAATCGGATCGCCGGATAGAGCATCTTGCTGAACGACCCCATGTAGATCGTACGTCCCGAAGAATCGAGACTGCTGAGCGAAGCATGGGGACGTCCGGCATAGCGAAACTCACCGTTATAGTCGTCTTCGACAATCCAACTATTGTCCCGCTGTGCCGTCGCAATCAGTTCCAGCCTACGATTCAAGCTCATCGTCATGCCCATCGGCCATTGGCCACCGGGTGTCACAAAGATCAGTTTGGGCGATGCGGTGTTTTTTGGAACTCGTGACAAGTCGATCCCCTGGGAATCCAGCGGCAACGGTATCAGGCGTGCCCCCGCGATTTCCAGCAACCGATTGGCCGGCGCGTTCCCCGGATCTTCCACCCAAACCGTCTCGTTCCGCTCCAACAACAACTGCGAAATCAACGTCACCGCCTGCTGCGATCCGGAGCTGATCACGACCTGGTCTGCGTGGCATGAAAGCCCTCGCGAAACCGCCATGTACTGGGCAATCGATTCCCGCAGCGGTTGATAGCCTTGCGGATCGCCAAGGCATAGATGGCGGCTAGACCACCGAGCCTGTTCGTTGCGGAAACGATTCCAGATTTCGAGCGGAAACTCATCGATCGCTGGCAAGTGGGGAGTGAACGCTTTCGGTGCCGCCGTCATCGTCGGCGTCCAGCGAGCCTCTTCGCAGAACTCCCGGCCCAAGGGTGATAGACCTTCCGTGGAATCCATTTGCGGCGTCTTCGGGTTCGTTGTGGCATCGAATTCGAACGCTTGTGGCGGCATTTTGGCGACGCGAGTTCCACTGCCGCGAACCGATACCAAATACCCCTCGGAAATCAACTGTTCATAGGCGGCCAGTACCGTATTGCGAGAGACGCCGATGGCGGTCGCAAGGTTGCGGCTGGAGGGCACGCGGTCTTCGGGATGCAAGACTCGGTCGGCGATGGCCTGCCGCAGATGATGCTCCAATTGTTGGTAGACCGGCGTCGCAGATTCGGGAATCAACTGAATGGACTCGAACTCGAACTGCTCGTTTCTGCGCCGCGACATGACTTCCCCAAAGTGGTCCCAACAAATTGCCGTAAAGTGGCCCTTTGCCGGTGCCACCGGGATTCTATGATTCTACTTCGAAACGTCGTTCTATGACCATCGGAGAATGAAATGCGAGCAGATTACTTTCAATTGGTTTCCAAAGAAATCCGGCAGCTGTCCGGCGTCGAGGCGACGATGTCGGGCTACCCGATGGGGCAGCGATTGCTGGAACTGGTGAAGCTGCGGGTGTCACAAATCAACGGCTGTGCCTTCTGTGTCCGTTTGCACACACAACAATTGCGACTGCTTGGCGAATCCGATCAGCGGATCGATTTGATCAGCGTTTGGGAGGAAGCCCCGTGCTACACCGATCGCGAACGAACGGCGTTTCGTTGGGCGGAAGCGTTGACCCGACTTTCCAACGGAGAAGGTGTTGACGAAGAACTCTATGAAACCGCGGCCCGAGAGTTCAGCGAGGAAGGGATTTGCCAGCTGAGCATGGTGGTGGCCATGATCAACACTTGGAATCGGTTGGCCGTCCCATTTCAAACGGCCCCTCGGTATATCGACGCCTTTTTCAAGAAACCCACCGCAGCGGTCTAGCCCCAAACGATCAAGTCGAGGAACTCGCCACGAGTTTCGTCCGTATCACATTTTGCACCAGCCCGACGCGCTAGCGAGTGAACCTCGAGAAATACTTGACATCAATCTCCATCGACACGCCAAAAGCGGGCGCTCACTCGCTTGCGCGTCGGGCTTGTCTTTGTAAAAGCGTGAGTGAGGGGCACAGCGCAGCGATGGCATGCGCACGCAAGAGTGGCGTCATGTTAAACTGGGCCCCCGATGACTCGCTGACTCCAACGGAACTTGTGTCCCACCATGCCGACCCCCACGCCGCGAACTCGCACCTTCGTTCCATTCTTCGTGTGGTTATGTACCGGCGTCGCCTGCGTCGCAGCCGACGGACTGGTCAATCCAACCGATGCAACGCCCCACACGGTTCAAGAAACGGGTTCTAGCGTCAAAGAGGGAACGCCGATTTTCTTGACGGCCAACGACCTATCGATCGCGACGGGAAAGCCTTCGCTGGTGACCATGTCCAGTGGGTCCACGCATGTTCCCGTGTGGTCCTTGTCCGGGGGCACCACGGGGCAGTCTGTCGCCGGAATCGTCAACGGTCTGCCCAGCGAGTGCGTCGCGGTGAGGGTCGAGATTGTGGTCACGACGACGGACGGTACGACCAGCCCCGAGTTCCAGGATCTCTACCGCGTCCATTTGTCTCAGTTGGTCGATGACGCCCCGTTCACGGACCGGTACGCACTAGGAAAACCGGTGCAAACCAAGCTCCCCGCCGCACCGTTTCATAGCCGGACGATCGTGCTGGAGACGTTTTACCAAGTGGTTCCCGAAGCTCCGTTGTGGCTGAGGATTCAGCGTGAACCGGGGCTCCCCGGCGACACGTTCACACGGCCCACTGGCCTGGCGGTCGTGAAGGTGACACCCTTGATGACCAACCCTCCGGAAGCGCACGTCGTGCAGGACGTGGCCGGCTATAACTCCTGGCCGATGATCCAGGCCATCGGAGAAAAGCTCGTCTGCACTTACAGCAGGGGTTCAGCACACTCGATCGCCGAAGACGCCCGCGCCGTCTACGCTCGCACCTCCACCGACAGCGGCAAAACGTGGACCGAGGAAACGGTGGTTGCCGACACACCCGGATATGGAGAGGTCACCGTCGGAAAAGGTCTGGATTCCAGCGGAGCGATGTTGTTGTGGGTGCGCCGCATCGGAAAGGACTGGAACCACGACCTTTACCGCAGCACGGACGGGCGGACGTTCACGCTCCTGGCCACACCCAAACTGGACGTTCAACCGATGCAGATCACCGACGTGTTCTCCGTCCCCGGCGTCGGACTGATGTCGCTGTGGTTCGCGGGAAAATACAATGACCAGCCCGTTCATTCGTGGGGCATGATGACCAGCAGCGACGATGGCGTCACTTGGAAACAGACCACCATCGAATCCGAATTGACGAAACAGGATTGGCCGACCGAACCCGCCGCCGTCTACCTGGGCCAAGGGCGGATCCTTGCCATCGCGCGAACCGAAACCGGCCCTTCTCAATTCCAAATGGTGTCCACCGATTATGGCGCAACCTGGACCCGCGAGCGAACCAACATCGGCGACATCGCGGCCTCCACCCCCAGCCTGATCCTGGATCCCGAAACCGGATTGCTGAGCAACTATTACTACGAACGTGGCCGAGGCCTCCTTCGCCGCCGCGTCGTCGATCCGGAGCACATCTTCGAACATCCACAAAACTGGCCCGCGTCGGAGATCGTGACCCTCGCCAGTCCGGTGATGTGGGACTCGGGAAACGCAAACGCCACCGTGATCGGGAACGTACACTACGTGTCGTTCTATTCCGGCAAGGCGCCAAACACGTCCGTGCTCGTTTCCGAAGTCCGGGCGCCGACCGATCAGCATTAGCCTTCCGCAGTTTCGGCAATCCTCAACGTAACATCCCCTTCCTCTTTCCGACGACGCGGAGAATCCCGCATGAAATCGATCATCCTCTTGTCGGCAACAATCTTCGCAATTCCAATCTCAATGACGCCTCTTTGCGCAGATGACGCTGCCGCAACTACGGAAGAAACGAAGGCCGAAGCCGCGCCCGCTTGGCAGAGCAAGGCGGTTGAATACGCGCGAATCATGTCGCGGGTGAAGTGGACGCCGGTGGCCGAAGACATGCCCAAGCGGGGTGGGCATTTCACAGCCGGAAAACAATACACCGGAGTTCCCTACTCCAGCGTCAAGCATGTTGGCCGCTACATCGGGTTTGATATTTTTCTGAAGACTTTCCTTGCCGCGGTGGAGAATCCGAAGAGCGTCCTCTATACCGAGAATCTCTACGGCAAGGTCAAGAATGCCGAGTGCTACTACGGCAAGGTCTGCTCCTCCTACACCAGCTACGCACTGCAGTGCGGAATCTGGTATGTCAGCAAGGTGCATGGCCCTCGGTTTCGTGAAGGCGTCTCGACGGTCCAGCCGCAGTCTGCCCGGGCGGCGCGCCCCGGCGATATCATCTATACGCCGCCGGCCAAGAAAAACGGCGGCTCGCATGTCGAGCTGGTCACCGAAGTCATCCGAAACGAAGATGGCGATGTGACTCATGTCCGGGTCGAAGAAAGTCGGCCGCAAACGACCAGCAACACGTTACGAGATGCAGCGGACTTTGATAAACACCTGGCTTCCAGAAATCGCGAGCTGTACCGCATCACTGATCTGGACGCCTGGCGCGGAGGCAACCGAGCGGACGCGTTTCTATTCCCCAACTACGGAGACGACTCGGCAACTCCCAAGATTAATCGTGTCCTGCTCCTCGATCGCGGCGACTGGGTTCCCTACGCAAAGGGACAACCGGTCAAAATCAATCTGATGGACCGTGACAAGCAAGGGATTCGAACACTCGTGATCAAGAGAGGCGAAACAACCATCGAAACGATCAAGCGTCCTGGTTACGGCGTCATCGAACGTACGTTCGACACCTGTGGCGACTACACGGCGCACTGCGTGATGAACGATGGATCGAAAAGCCAAGCCTGTGAGTTTTCCGTCTGTGAACTCGATTTTCGCCTACCGCAGCAACCTGTCGAGCGAGCGAAGCCTTGGACGATCGATCTGACGTCCGACAACCTGAAGCCGATCGTTCTCTACTTCAAAAACTCGTCCGATGGATATGACGAGCACAACATCTTTCTCACCGAAGAAGACCGCAAGTCAGCCACGGTGACCATTCCAGCCAGTGTGACGCAAAACGCGAAAAAGATGCAGGTCTGGTTGATCGGAGAAAACCGGTACGGCCGATTGAAGAAGCGGTACGATGTCCAAGTTTCCGACTGAGTGCCCGACATTCGCATCCGCTCTTTGTGCAACCTGTAACCAGCGACCGACCTCAGCCCTCTGCATCGAACTCTATTTGGAAAAGTATGGATCCAGGCTGGCCTTTAACTTTTCAATCGACGCCAGCGGAATGGTGGTGAAGATAGACGAGCGGTGGGGGGACTTCAGGAAAAACGTGACCGCTTTTCCGATACATCGTGTGCACCCAACGGCCGCCAAGGACCATCCAGGGCTGTTTCGCTCTCGGCCACCTCGCATTACTTGTCGAGTGCTCGCAGCTTTGCGTTTGCTCGAATGGCTTCCGCCATCGAACGTCCGTTGGTTGCTTGCAAGATTTTGATGGCGTCCGGATAAATGACAAAAAACTCGTCTTTGGCGTTCTCCCCGTGTCCGATCACCATCACTCGCCACAACCGGTGTTTGGCCAGCACCTTTTGAACCTTCGCCACTGCCGCTGGCAGGATGCTGGGTAGATCGTCCGAGGGATGAATCTCAATCTTCTGTGTTCGATCAAAAAATTTGTCGTCGTAAACAAAGAAGTCGTGTTCGCCTTCCGTGGCGGGGAATCCATTAACACTGCCATGTTCCCACAAGGCGGACACGAGTTCCGAACGCACTTGCGAAAATTCTTCCAGAGTGAGTTTCGGCAACTGTTCGATCTCTTGCCAGACTTCGACCCTGTGGTTTTGCAAACCGGCCCTCGAAACGTTGTACGCTCCGAGGGACTCGCGTTCCGGTCTTCGCTTTCCAGAAAGCCTGAATTCCAGCGGCGGCTTCACTGCGATGAGGTCATCAATCATAGCAGGGCTACCCTCTCGGCTTTCGTCATGCGGCGTTTCGGTCGCGACCGAAGGTTTTGGTAGCGTCTCACGCGTGGTCATGCCATACAAGGTGCCTGACGATAACCGGATCCTTGACACCGGACGGCGAAGGCTATTGAAGACAGTGTCAGCAACGTCTGTCTTATTCGCTGCCCCCAGCCCACGACCGAACGCGTTTAGCAAGCCAAGACTTGGCGGAACAGTGCGTAGGTATTCACTCAGCTTCAGCAGTTCGGCCTCGGACATCACTTGAGCGATGGTTTCAAAGCGGTCACCCGCCGCAAGACCGAGGTACACTTTGAAACGCCGATCGAAATCGGCTTGTTCTCCATCGAAGAGTGTCTTCAGAGCATCCGCAAAGAGGTCACTCGCCATTTCAGCATCGCCCGACTGAGCGCAAATCATTCCCAGTGACAAAAGAGCCGAACACCGGTCAGGGACGTCCAAGTCCTGCACCAGATCAATTGCGTCGTCGATCGCCTGCGTGAATGCGGCTCGGTCCTCACGATGGGCGGCAATGCGAGCATGACATTCGAATTTCAACAACGCCGCCTCCTGCTCCGAGAAGCCGCCGAAACGCGATTTCAGTTGGCGTGCAGCCGCGATCGTCTTTTCAACATAGTCCGGGTCGCTTGGACGCCTTGTTTGCCGCACCCGTTCCATCCGTTGCCGAATGTCCTCTCGAATCTCTTTGTCCGTCACCCTCGCGTACTGATCCACGACATCCTTGTAGCGGTGGGCTTCGAGTAGTTCATTGATGACGTTCTTCCTTGCCCGATCTCTTTCGGTGAAATCTTCGATCTGATCAATAAGTTGGACACTTATCTCATAGTCGCCCCGTTGCGCCTGACGGATCGCGATGAGGGACCGAGCACGTTTTACCAATGGCTCATTGGTCAGCGACTTCACGATCTTCTGCGCCTCTTCAACGTGTCCCATCGTCGCTTGGGCATCGGCAACGGCCAGCATCGCGAAGGACAACGACGAGCCCTTGAGTTGCGAACGCAAAAAACGGATCGCCTGCTCCGGCCGTCCCGCAAGACTTAATGCGTAACCCGCCTGTAACATCACAGACTCAAGCTCCTCTTCCGTAACGGAATCGTCTTCGTCGGAAACAGAGTGCAGGCTTCCGACAAGCCGATCGACCCAAACGTCCGTCGACTCATTCTGTGCGAGCGTTGGGATTGAGGGCCACGCGAGAACACCGAGAAACACAACACTCGCTATGACGTTGACGCGACGCATGGAGGGGGATTCAAGAAAGTTCGAAATGTTACGAGCCACGGGCGGAATCATTGAGTGCAAACCACGGGAAATGCCGCATCTTCGGTGGCTCGATTGAACCCGGACCGGAGTCTCCGCTCCGGCGATCGGTACGTCATGCGGTATTTTCCCGGTCGCCCTGGTATCCTACCAGACAGATCGATCGCCTGACTGACCAACGAACCCCAGCGGTGAAAACCATGCAACACCCCGCAATTAGACGAAATCCCGGCGAGGGGCGCAGGATCGGCATTGTCGGCGACGTGTACCGCTTCCTTGCCACCGCGGAAGAGACGGGTGGGAAGTACGCCACGTTTGAGGCGATCGTTCCGCCCGGCAGCGGCCCGCCTCCGCACATCCACTCTCGAGAAGAGGAGTCGTTCCTGGTCCTGGAAGGCGAAATGACGTTCCAGCTGGGCGACCAGAGGTTCACGGCCGGGGAAGGCACGTTCCTGAACATGCCCGTCGGCAGCCTCCATTGCTTCAAGAACGAGTCAAACAAGACCGCACGGCTGCTGATCACGTTGGCACCGGCCGGGATGGAGGCAATGTTTTTCGAGGTGGGGACACCACTCGCCGATGACGCCGACACCGCGCCGCCGCCAAATGAAGACGAGATCAAGAAACTGCTCGCCGCTGCACCCCGCTACGGCCTCGAAATCAGGGTGCCCTGAAAGAAAACGCAATGGCACACAAGAAACCGAACCTGCCTGAGAAAACCTGCGTTGGATGCGGCCGACCGTTTAAATGGCGGAAGAACAAGTGGGATAGTCTTCCAGCCCGTCATGGCGAAAACGACAGGCTGGAAGCCTATCCCACAATCAATCCCCACCACTTATTCTTCCGACGGTCCTTAGCTGCACGGTCCCGGTTGCCGGTTCTGGCAAATTACCGAGTCCCCGTCGCCAAGCCCTCTCGGCCACAAACGAAATTGCTGACGATTTCCTTCCCCGTTCTGTAACGCCCTGCGTACCTGGGTTGGCGGGCGCCCTGCTCGACTTCAGAGCCACCGCCACCCGTTTGGCAAACGCCCGACGGCGAACAACACCAACCTCTTGATAACTGGACGGGAAAACCATGAGTGACGGTATCGTTGACGAGCGGAGCGTGTCCCCTCCGGCAGCCCTCTTGGCCGACTTTGGTTTTGATGATGACAAACTGAAATCGAATCACAAGGCCTGGCTGGAATCCGCCGTGGTCGACCGGATTCGTTCCGTGGCGATGAAGCCGGCGGACGGCTATTGGGAAATCCGCCTCGAAGGAGCGGCCAGCCAAGTCGGCAGCGACGGCTACAACCTGCAATTGTCACAGCGCCGAGCCGATCAGGTGCAGCATTACATTCGGGGTCGGCTCGCCGGGCATCCGCTGACGTTTCGAGTGATCCCCAGGGGCGAGAGCGTGCCGGTCGACCCATCGGTCCAGGACAACGCTTGGGACCGGGCCGTCGCCGTGATCGTCACGAAAAATCGCCTGCCCAAGCCGACAAAGAAGCCGAAAAAACGCAAGCTGCCGCCGACGAAGATCCCCAAGGTTATCCCCCCGATTCCGAAAACCAAATCGTTTTCGGTCCAGGTGATCAGCGGTGAAGCCGAGTCGCTGTTCAGCCTGGCCGCCCCAACCGGTCTGGCCAAAGGTGTGGCAAAACGGATCGCCAAACGCATCGGTGCGAGTACGAAATTTGTCGAGAAGATTCTCAAAAAACTTCCCTTTCCCAACGCACGCTTCGGGCTCCTGGCGTTGGAATTCGAGGTGGAGATCGTCGACAAACTATTCAAAGAATCCGCACGTTACACCATTGAGCACAGTGTCCCCTATTGCAGCGGCGGAATCACGGGAGCACCCAAGCAGTTTGAGATTCTGCGTGGCGACAAGGCGACGTTCACCGACTTGCGAGCCATCGAACCGGACGACTTCGCCGGCGACGCTTTCCTGTCCATTGCCGACGAACGGATCAGTTTTGGAAAACCGGCCAAGGGGCGAGGGTTTCGGCATTCACGCGTGGACCTCGATTTTCGCTGGGATCCACGCAACGTCATTTTCGGGGATGTCGGTGCCGCGGTGGATTTTGAACTCTGCTAGTACTCCAAGTCAGCTTGTTTATCGGGTCGTGGACGAGGCGACGTGGAATACGAGCCAACCTCCCGTCCTGATCGAGAATCGTCAAGACACGCAGACGCAGCCAGACCTCCTCCGCGACCGCAGCACCGATTGAAACCATCAGCCCCCCCAAATTCCCGGTGTCCAAGCGCCGGCAATTCTGGTGGCAGAGACGGCTGAGCGACGAATCGAAGCAACAGCAACGATATCCCCAAAACCAGTCCCACGGGGATAGCCAGCTTGGCATCAAGGACAAGTTTCTTTCCCGATCCCGGCGTTCGATTCAGTAGGTCAGTGACCAAAGGCGAGACAAGTCCGATCGTTTGTCCGAGCATCAAACCGAACGCCGCCAGCGGAATCGTGACGGCACACAAAACGAAAGCACTTGGCCCTAAAGACGAAAAGGAAGTTGCCGTCGTAGGTAGCGGCCACGCTACCGAGTTGGGCGACCAGCGTCAGCCCCACCAACGCAATGAGAGGAAGAATCGTTGGTCGTTTGAATTCGAATGCCGATGCTATGCTCATTTGACTGGTGGTGCTTACGGAGGAATCTAAGGGCTTGGACGATTCGCAAATTGCACATTTATCTTTGCCGCCGATCGAGGTATTTCTACCAAAATCTTCGATCTCCCTACCGTCGCACCTCAACAACAACATTCGCGGCGGGGCACGCAAGCTGTGGCAATTCAACCTGAACCCCGATGGCAGCGTTGACACCGCGATACCGAGGCTGATTGATGACTGGGGGCAACGCCGGGGCCGGATGGCCTTAAGCTCGATACCGTAGGCAGGCTTTACGTTGCCGCCGGACTGAATTCACCGAAGCTGCCATCGGGCACTCCGTCAGAAAGCAAGGATTGAAACGCCCCCTCCCTGACGGAGAGGTCAAGACGACGTCATCACGGATCGGTTGACTGGCCTAGCCGCAGAACATCAACGTTCCCATCGGGGGCGAAGCGCGGCGCCTCGACCGCCGCCTTCGATCGGACTCGTTTCTGCCGTGATTCGTCTCTGCTGTGAAACGCTTCACGTCGGGCTCCGCCAGCGAGCGAATTTTAGCGAATGCTTCTGTGGTTCTTTATTTGTCAGCATCCAAAGAACGGCATCGTGGTACGCTGCGGCAGCATCCGCACAGGAAATCTGACGAACCGATATCGGCGTTCTTGGACGATCCGCCTACACCAGGAATCGTGAAGCTTGCGGCAGAACGGTCGGATGATTTCGATTCGCCATCAATTCAACGGTAAAATCGTCGCCAAATGAGTGGGAAAGTGGATGGCGAAGGCTGTTTGCGGTACTCTTGGTCCACTACCAATCATTCAAATCGCGTCCAGTTCCTCCGTTGCCTGCAATCGGTCATCCGCGACGAAGGCACCTTGTCATCGAACTCCGGCAGCCACGCTGTCACGACGCGGATTGGTGTGATGCATTCGCCGAAACCGCAGCCCGTCAGTGCTTTTGGATCCGATCGAAATGAATTTCTATCGTCGCTTTTTGGGAATCGAAACATCCACACGACCGAATCTGTTTGAGCTGCTCAGTCTCTCAGAGTCCGAAACGGATCCGCAAGCGATTAAGAAGGCTGCCAATGCGCAGCTGCAAAAACTGCGTCAGCACAAAACCGGTCCGCAAGGCGGCCCGGAACACGAGGCATGCAAAAAGTTAGCTGCCGAAATCAAACATGCCTATCAGGTATTGGCAAGTCCTCCGCATCGGCAGGACTATCTGTCAAAGCTGTCTGCGACGCGTCAACCATCCTCGCACACCGCCCCGACCGCGCAACGCGTGGCTGTCCCGTCAACCGACGCGGCCCCGGACGCACGTTCGTCCAGGAAAGCCGTGCTGTTCGTAGCGGCGGGCTTGCTCGTGCTCGTTGGTCTCGGTGGCGCGGCGTACTTTCTCATGGGCGGAGCAGAACCAGCCGTCGTCGCAAGCAAAACTGAAAATTCGCCACAGCCCGTTATCGCGGCGCCCGGTCCCGAGGAGACCGATGCTTCCTCGAAAACGGATCCCATCTCGCCGGCGACTGGCGAGACACTTGAACCGGCAATCGACCCGGCGATCGACCCGGCAATCGACGCGTCGATGGATCCGGCGTTGCGATCCGAGCCATCATCTGAAACGAACAGTGCGCCAAATACGCCACAGCCATCCGCAGTTGAAGCACACAACACTGCGACAACCGAATCGTCGGCTCGCGGTGCAACCGTGGAACAAGCCGATGAAGATCCCCACGTCTTCGACATGCAGCTTGCGACCGAAGCAGAGGCCATCCTTCGCCGGAATTGTTATCGATGTCATGGTGAGAACGAGTCCGACGAGGGTGGATTCGGTTTTGTCACCTCGCGTGAAAAGCTGATCTCGTCCGGGTTCGTTGTCCCGAGCAGTACCAAGGATTCCCTGTTGTTCGAGCGGATGGTCTCGGTGGAGTCACCGATGCCTCCAGAGGGAGAAACGCCACGTCCAACCGACGAGGACGTCCAGACCATTGGCAACTGGATTCAGTCCGGTGCCAAACCGTTCAACGAATTGGCACCGCAGCAATTCGTCAGCACGGATGCGTTTTATGAATTCGTGGCTCAGGATTTAAACTCCGTTCCAGCCAAGGAACGTGCCTATGTTCGTTACTTTTCGATCACCCATTTGGCAAACGCTGGCTATTCCGATGATGAGCTCGAAATCTACCGCACCGCGCTCGCCAAATTGCTCAACAGCCTGTCCTGGAATCGGCAGCTCGCGAATTTGCGAACCGTCAACAACCTGGACACAGTGTATCGGATCGATCTGCGCGACCTGAAGTGGACGGACGAGAGTTGGAAATCGATCCTGGCGGGCTACCCCTACGGATTGTTGCACGACAGCGAGGCCGCTGTCAGCATCCGCGAACAAACTCAATCTCTGATTCCCGTCGTGCGAGCGGATTGGTTTACGTCGACCGCCTCGCGTCCGCCGCTCTATCACGTCTTGGGGCAGATCCCGGCGACCGATCGTCAATTGGAACAACTCCTTCAAGTAGACGTCCAGCGCAACCTGGAAGAAACGCGTGTGGTTCGCGCCGGTTTCACCCGATCCGGTGTCTCGCAGCACAATCGCATGATCGAGCGTCACGAATCGATCTTCGGAGCCTACTGGAAAAGCTATGACTTCGCCGGGTCGGCCGGCCGCAAAAACTTGTTTGACTTGCCGATGGGGCCGGGGGAGACGGCAACCGACTTCGAACATGACGGAGGTGAGATTATCTTTCAACTTCCCAACGGGATGTTGGCTTACATGCTGGTCGACGCGAAGGGGAAACGGATCGACAAGGGGCCCACCAGCATCGTCAGTGACCCGCGTCAACCGGATCGTGCGGTGGTCAACGGTGTCTCGTGCATGTCGTGCCACTACGGCGGATTCATTCAAAAGTCCGACGAAATTCGGCAACACGTGTTGGCCAATAAGACCGCTTATCCGAGAGCGGATGACATTCTTGATCTCTACCCCGTTTCGGAAACCGTATCCGCTGCGATCGCCAAGGACACGAAGGCCTACCTGACAGCCTTGGCATCCGACGCGATTGGTATCGACCAACCGACGCAGGCTGGTGAACCCATTGTCCTGGCTTCCTTGCGATACAACAACGAGCTGGATCTGCGGCTGGCGTCGGCTGAACTTGGGATGACGCCGGAGTCAATGCTGGAAGAACTCAAGAAGCTTTCCGATACCAATCTCCGTCGTCGCGTCGGCTCGTTGCTCCGCAAAGGAGGTGTCGTAAAGCGAGAAACATTCGCCGACTCATTTTTCCAACTGGCCAACGCACTCAATCTGGGGCGCCGCGCGACCGTTGCGATGCCCAATGAAATTGCCAACGTGCCGCCGCAGCAAGCTCCCGCGGCGCCCGCCGCTCCCGCGATCAAGCGGATGAACATTTCCGCGTTGCCGATGGGCACCAAACCCGGCGTGGCAGAACAAGCGTTGGCAACGGCGAGGCGACTTTCTGCTTCAGCCAAGTGGCGCGATGCGGCACCCCAATTTGAAATCGCCATCCGAGCTGCGACGTCAGCAACGATTCGGCTGAAAATCTGTGAGGAAGCCGTTGAGTTCTACCAGCGAATGGAAGCCGTCGAAGCGGTGCTGGATGTGTACTGTTACATCATCAACAGCTGCCGTACCCCGCGAGAAGTCAATCGAACCCGCGAACAGATGTTTGCCACGTTGCAAGCGATGATCGGGAAAGACGCTTCGTGGAGTCGTTCGGACGAACCGTTTCAATGGCCATTGTCAACCACGCGGGCGATTGCGAACACCTTCGAACCTCAGCTCGCGAAATACCCCAATCACGAGCCAACCCTGCTCGTGTTGGAACATTTCTATTCGAACATCCAACGCGACGACAACAAGCATTTGGTTGTGCTGGAGCGACTGGACAAAATCCTCCGCACGCGCGGCGAAAAACTGAAGATCGAGCAATACGTCACGCTTGCCAATCTGATGGTGAAGGCGGGTAACGGACTGGAAGCCGCTCGGTTGACGGAAAGAGAAATCCCCTCTCTGTTCGGAGCACAAAAAGCGAATCTGTATCTGTTGCAAGCTGCGGCGTGGGTGGAAGCCGGCAACAAGCCGAAAGCGATGACGTCGCTCCAGCTGGCCTATCAAGAGTGGCGAGCGGCCCGGTCCCACGCGATCGCCAACGCCTACGTCGAGATGGGGGATCTCTACATGCGGCTTGATGAACGTGACTTGGCGGCCGAGCGGTACCGATCCGCGCTCATCGCGCAAGCCCCGGACTACTCGGTCGAACAATTACAGTCGAAACTTGCCCAAGCGGTCGGCCAGCAACCCACCGTTGCCGCCATGCCCGACGGCCAAGCAGGGGCCGCTGCGGATCCGCCCTCCGACGCATCCTTGCTCGACCCCAAACGCCGATTTGCCGTCGCCGCCGCTCAGGCCGAAGCGAACGCAAGTACCCACCCAACCTTGATCGTGAATTCGATGATGGACGCGGCAGACCTCTGGCTCAAGGCGGGAGACAACGCGCGTGCAGTCAAAGCGATCAAGAAGGCGTCGGCTGCCAACAAGCGTGCCGGCACATCAGCTCGCTCCAATCACGACAAGATCGCCAAGTTGTTTGTCCGTGCTGGCGATAACCAAGCGGCATTGGATCAATGGATTCTCGCGCTCAAGAGTGAAACGCTTGCGTCGTCGATCTCAGGCTACCAGGTTCAGATCGAAGCGTTGATGCAGGAGGATGCTTCGCTGGCCGTTGACGACCAAACGAAGCCCTTGCTCGATCCCAAGTATGCTCCCCGCGTCCAGGCCAAAGAGATCGAAGCGAGCCGCTCCTACGATGCTTCCGGGCGCGCGGCGAATCTGTTGCGGGCGGCGGGCTACTGGAACGAGGCAGGCGAGAACGAAGAGGCCTTGCGTTGCATCGCCGCTGCGGAAAAAGCCATCGACACCGTCGCCAGCGGCGCAAACAGTTCTCGCTCGGAGACGCCCTACACGCAACTGGCAGACGCGTACGCGGAGCATGAGATGCCGGCCGATGAAGTCCGCTGTCTGGTTGCTGCGGTCAAACATTGTCGCAGCGATAGCAGCGCGCAACGCTATTTCCAGAAGATCAAGCTGCTTTGCCAAACGCATTCGTTGCCCGTTCCGAAATTTGATGCGGAAGTTGCCAAAAAGCTTGATCCACTGAATCGATATCGCGTGCAGGCAGCCGACTATCACACCCGGGCGAAGCAGACGCCCTCGTCTGCGGGAATGTATTACCGCATGGCCGTTGACGCGTGGGTCCGTGCTGAAGAACACGAGAAAGGCCTGGTGGTCGCCAACGAGTGGGCAACGCTACTGTTGAAAGACAAACAGGACCGGCAATACGAATCCAATCTCGGTCAATTGGCTGACTTGTACGTCAAACTGGGACGAGATGACTTGGCCAGGAAAAGCTACGAAGAACAGCTGAAGGTGACGACGAGTGACTCCCGCAAGCGATCGGTGCAACGCAAAATTGATCGGCTCAACGAGTCGGAATAGTGGCACGAATCTGGGCGGCCTGCGTCTTGGCAGCGCGGGCCCTTGCGGCATCAATGATTTCTTGATTGGGTGGGCCCAGCAGATCGATCGTCACGATCGCCTTTGTTTTCTCTTCGGGAATCCAGTACCCCTCTCCTTTCTCGGTCGGTTGCGTCATTCCATCGGTCAATGCGTCACGATCGTCCAGGTGTGCCGGCAGTGTTTCAATGCTGCTGACTTCGCAGGGGCGTCCCAGCGCCAGGTTTTCTGAGCCGGCATACACTTCGATCTCGGCAAGCCCACTGCCGCTGCCCGTCCAACGCATGGTTTCGACTCGGACCTTGTCAAACAGAACATTGGGCAGCCGAAAGGGGCTGTTGTCGGCACGGCGATTGAGCTTGGCAAATTTGTTGGTCCAAACCACGCGGTCTTGCTGGAGAAGTTCGATTTTGACCGCGACCGTGGAACGATCGTGCAGATTCGCTTTGGAGGGAAGATTCCAAATCACGATCCCCAGCTTGCCAGCGTTTTGCTTCAAACGAAGCGTGAGGTTCGACTGCGCGACCGAAAGCTGGTACGTCGCGTTGGATTTTTTTAGCGTTGCGGAACGCTTTTTCATCGCCTCTGCCACCGCGCGTTCGTAAGTCTCGGTGGCCTCTCGGCGGGCGTCGGCAATCCGCGACTTGGCCGCATTGGTGTAGTTCTCGCGGACTCGCTCTGCGACTTCGTTAATCCGTTTTTGATCGGCCGCAACTTCACTCTGTCCATAAGTGCCACCCGCCGCAATGATCTTTTCTGCACTTGCGATCGCCTTGTCGTACGCGCGAAGCACCAGCTTGTCGGGATCCAGTTTGGTCGGGTGGTCGCCTTTGTTAATCGTCTCGGTGACCTTCAGATGAGCTTCCTTGCTGCGTTTGAGCGATTCGAGGAATCGATTCGCCGTTGTCGCTTCTTGGTTCGCAGCTTCTTGCAAGGCCGAGCACGGCGAGATCGCGGTCACAAGCAATAGCACAAACACAGAGATTCGTTTTCCGTTCATCAACAGCGCCAGTTTATCAGTTGGAAGGATCCACGATGGGGGGCTGTAAGTGTAACAGATTTCCACATTCGCTCGTGACGGTTGACGGCGCGTGTACGGCAGTATCCAGCAGAACATCGTCGCGATTCCTGAAACCACGTACGACGCTTTGGCGGACGAGAGAGTTCTGCAGAGGCACAAATTGAGCACGGTGCCCGGTGGAATAGCAAAGGGCGACGGCACGGTCGCGTATCGCCACTCTCCCCTTCGGTTCCTCATCGAAGACATCCGAGAACCCGAAGCCATAGGCATTCCCAACTCCTGCCTGGAACTGGATGGCCGATGCTTAGAACTCTGACAGCGGCTACCTTCGCCGTCGTCGGCCGAAGACACTGACCACTCCGGGGAGTGCCCAAATTACAGCACTCGCCGGCTCGGGGATCACGTTGGAGGATGCAACAACTTCGACCCTGGCGGTTAAGTCGGACTGCGAGAAGTCAGCCAGAGGAGGAGCAAAGCCGGTCGGGGGAAATGGATTCATGCTGATAACGAATGCGTCGCCTGCCTGTGGTGCGAGTGGACCCAATGTCGTTAGTTGCAGACGGGCCAATAGCTTTGTGGAACTCGGAAGAATCGCGACAGGAGGGTTGGACCCCGTCGCGTCGCCGACAGTGATTGTGTCGTTCGGCACAACGGAAGTCGTCGGGCCGACGGTAATTCCCTGGTTAATCCCCACAACATTCATCACATAGTCAGGAGTGTTGAACGGTGGGATAGTGGTAGGAGCGAACTCGAGCCTTGTACTCCCGGTTGGTGCGATCTGAAACTGTGCGTTGTAAAAGGCCAGGAAGTCGAAAACTGGGCCGTCAGACTCGATCGTGAAGTCGACGAAACCCGTGCCGCCTTGTTGAATCGTCGTGTCTACGCCTTTGATGATCAGTCCCGCCTCGGCGGCTGTGGCTGACACAAAAAGAAGAAGCGTAGCAAGTACCGTACTTCGTAGATTCATCAGAGCGTTCCCGGAGTCGTTGCCGTCAAAATAGGTGGACATAGTGTAATCGTCAGGGGATGCCGATCGATCCTCACTGGAAAAATATGACGAATTTCTAATCATCGAGGTGTAGCCCGCCGTCGATTGTCTGATTCAGGTTGTCGATCACCCGCTGATAATCGTTGAAGTCCGTGAGTTGGTCGCCGTTCAAATCGCTGTCCAACGGCCCGGCGGCGAAGTAGTTCAGGAAGATCGGAGACGTGTCCTCGAATCCGACGGAGCGATTGCCGGTGGCGTCGCCGAGCAGGCGATAAAACGCCTTCACCGTCTCGAAGGAGCCGTTGCCGTCGAGGTCCATTTCGAGTCGGTAATAGCCGTCGCCGGTCGCGGAGTTGGCGTCGCCCCCGATTCCTTGCTCGCCGAAGTCGATTTCCATCACTTGGTCCACCGCGCTCGCGCGTCCGGTCAGATCCACCGCGTCTCCGGGGCCCGATCCGTCGTTGTTAAATCGCAGCAGACGGAGGCGGTCGTTCCCTGCGTCGGAATCGTCGAGCGTGGTGATGATGTCGCCGAAATCCTGCGTGTTGAACGTGACATCCAAGTAGCGGATGTACGATCGCTGGATCGCGCCGCGTTGAACGTCAAAGTCGGTCGCCTCCAGAGACGCCGGAACTTCGAAGAGGGCATCGATCGTCACGTCCGCCGGTGAAGCCGGGGGCGTCTCCACGTTCGCCGTGGTGGCTCCGTCGGTTCCGGTGGTGAAGAACCGGTACGAGTGCGAGGTGCCATCGGCAATCGCTTGATAGGCAATCGATCCGGAGTAGACGCCCGACCCGTCAGGCGATCCGGCCGCGACCGTCCCCAGGCTTTGTGCCGTGGCACCGTCGACAGAGACGAACACCTCGAAGTGTTGAAGCCCCGTCGGCCCCGCGTCTGTTCCGCTGAACGAAACGTCGAATGTCGGGTTCGTGGAATCGACGGCATCCACTTGGGTTACCGGCGCGTCGAGATCCGGAACATAGGTCCCCGCTTCGATCGTCGGCGCCTTCGATTCACGGTTGCCTGCCGCGTCGATCGCGATGCTGTAGAAGCCGACCGAATCCCCGCTCTCGCCGGTGTACATGGCCAGCGGACTATCGGCCGTCACCGTGGTCCAGAGTTCCCACGCGGTTCCGTTAACCAGCCGATAAATTTCGTAGGCCGCGATGCCTGATCCGAATCCGGCCGCGGCCGTGTCTGAGCCGGACACGTTGACGGGAAAGGTTTTCGCGGTTTGAGCAGGAGCGAGACTTTGCACCGAGCTGGTCGGGCCTGAAGTGTCGGTGGTCCAAGTGTCTGATGCCGAGTCAGTTCCGCTGTTTCCGAACGGATCCTGAACGGCCGCGGAGCTGACTTCGATTGTGTAGTTGCCCTCGGCAACGGTGAACGAACCGAGACCGGAGATGCGATACGTCGTGCCACTTACCAATGAGCTCGTTACGGTCGCGTCCAGTGGAACACTGACGCCGTTGCGACTGAGCGTGACATCTTCAAAACTGAAACTGCCCAAGTCGACTTCTTCATCGAAGACGACATCCACGAAGTCCACGGCTGTGGTCCGCGGATCGGGAGTGACGTCCTTCACGTCCAGGACGGACGGGCCGGTGATGTCGACCGGTTGATTTCCGAAATCGATGTCATCGCGGTGTTGTCCCGGTGCCAACTCGATCGTGTAACGGAATCCGCCTCCCGCCGAGGGCCCGACTTCGCCACCAGGGCCGTCGCTGTCTGGGCTTGTCGGATTTACCGCCTGGGATCCGTCGTACGAGGAAACGGCGTCCGCCAATGCCACCAAGTCGAGTCGCAGGAATGTGGCATCGGTGTTCGGCACGCTGTCGTTTTCGTCGTCGCCATCGATCACAACCGCACCCGACGCGTCCAGCAAGTAACGGAATTCGTGGGTGGAGAGTGAACGTCCGAGCGTGGTCGTTGCGATCTGTTGGGCCAACACGGCGGCCCCCGTGACGTACGGCGTCGCCATGCTGGTTCCTCGCATCGTGCTGACGCCACCCATGGCATTGGCGGCCGTGATCAGTGCCCCCGGTGCCAGCACGTCCAGCATCTCTTCATGGCGTTGCGAGAAGCTGGTGACTCGGTCGGCGGCGGTCGTGTAGTCCGTTCCGTTGTCTCCGGATCCCCAGGGGCCGCCGCGATCAGCATCCCAGACCGCACCGACCGAGATGGTGTTCGGGTCAGCAGCCGGGTAGGCCAAGCCTTCAATTCCTGTCAGGCCGTAGGTATTTCCGGCCGCGGCAACCGTGATCACATTTTGTCCGGCCAGGACTGCCAGTTCGTCATCGATCCCATGAAGACCTCGCGGCTGCGTCCAATTCAATCCGTCGCCCACGGAAAGGTTCACGGCGGCAATGTTGTACGTGTCAACGTGATCGATCACCCATTGCAATGCCTGCTCGACATAGCTGAAGTATCCGATCCCGTCGTCTCCAAAGACTTTCAGATGAATAATGTCCGATCCTGGAGCGACACCCTGATACATCTCGTCTTGGGACGCGATCACACTGGAGACATGGGATCCGTGTCCCGAGTGGTCGGACGCGTCGTTGTCGCCATCGGCGAAGTCGTACTGGAAGACAATTCGATCGGCGACGCCATCGCCGTCCTGATCTCCGCCGAAGAACGCGTGATCGAGGTCGATTCCGGTATCGATGATGACCACCGAATGACCGCTTCCATCGACGCCGCTATAGTCCGGATCGTCGTAGAAGTCATTCAGTCCGACCAGTTGAGACGCTTCGGGGACGGTGGGGCCTGCGATTTCCTGTCCCGGGGTGAAGGTCAGCGAAGATCCCCCGTCCAACGAGTACGATCGACTGACGAACGTGTCGCCGGTATGAGTTTCGTTGTCCGTAGCGCCGGCGGCACCGGGAAAGGTTTGCGTGTATCCGCTTTCGATGACTTCCGCGACGACGTGTCTTCCCGGGCGAACGCTGTCGAACGTGTAGCGTCCGTCGGAATCGGTCTCGCGTGAAGGTTCGCCAACATCGAGGAAGCCGTTGTCGTTATTGTCCAGGTACACGGTCCATCCTTGAAGACCGTCATCACCGCTCTGGCGTTGGCCGTCTCCATTGACATCGTTCCAGATGACACCCGAGATGGATCCCGATTGGACAAGTCCCGCGTCCCAACGATTGTTGAGTCCGTTGGTGACGTTGAACGGATCGGTCGAACCGGTCAGGAAGTCGACATCGCTGTCGGTCGAATCGCTTCCGATGTCTTGCTTCGTGAACGAGTAGCCGTCTGGGGTTGCGAAGGTGAGGAAATACTGACTGAAGAGATCCAAGCCTCCGAATGAGTACCAGCCGTCTCCGTCGGTGGCGGTGGATCCAACCGAAACATCGCCCGCGGGGTCGACGCGGAACAGTTCGACGGTGACACCGGCAACGCCAGCTTCGTTGAGATCTTGGACTCCGTTGAAATTGGCGTCATCCCAAACGAAGTCGCCAAGGGTGGCTTCGCCCAGCGGTACCTCGACCTGCCAGTCTGCGGTAACCGGAGCGGCTTCCACATTGCCGGCGAAGTCCGTGGCCACGCTGTAGAACGCGTAGGTCCGACCAAACTCGCCGTCGAATGTTGCGGAGATTGCTGTGGTCGCATCTTGCCACAACAGAAAGTTTCCTCCGTCGATGGAGACAAAGACGTCGAAAAAGGCCAAGCCGCTGCCACCGTCTTCATCGGCGCCGCCCCACTGAACCAGGAAGCTGGGCGTGGTGACCTGGCCTCCGTCGGCGACCGAACTGATCGGCGCCAACTGGTCGTCGACGTTCCGCCAACTGGTCATCACATTGGAATCGGGGGAGTTCCCGGCGAGGTCCTCGAGTCCGCCGCCGACTTGCAGCTTGTAAGCTCCAGTCAGGTCGGTCAGCCCGGCAAGGCCTGACAGCCGAACCAACGAATCCGAAAGGACGTCGATTGAAACCGAATCGTCGATCAGGTTCGGGCCGTCATCTCGCGTGAGCACCAAGTCGCTGAGCGACAGCAACGACCAGTTCATCGGTTCGTTGCTGAACAAGTCCAGGCTGGTGACGGGCGTGTCGCGTGGATCGGGCGCTACCTGGGTGAGTGTGACGACGGGGGATGTCTCGTCTAGAACGATGTCGAAGAATGCGTCGGCGATGTTGTCGGCACCATCGACCGCTCGCACCCGGATGCGGTGGTTGACACCATCTCCCAGCGCAAACGTGTGAGTGAAGGTCGTTCCGTCGACGGTCGCATAGCCGAGTTCTTCCCCCAGCGTTTCGTCGACGAGTCGGACACTCAAGCCTGTTTCGGCCAATGTTCCTGTCAGCGTGATTTCGCGACTTCGGGTTAGTCCGTCCGTGTCACTCACGCCGGTGTCGGGCGTCATCGCCAGATTCTCCGGCGGCAGCGGGTTGGTGAAATCCATGACCCAGGTGACCGTCAACGCATTCTGCCCGAGGTTGCCGGCGAGGTCTGCGATACCGCTTGCATCGACCGTCAGTTCGTAGTTGCCTTCCAGGCCTTGATTCCAGTTTGTTCCCTTGATGAGGAAAGTCGTTTCCGTGACCTGCTCGATCGAAACGAGACTGTCAATCAAGTTGACTCCTCCGTTTCGGGTCATGGTCACGTCGTCGCGGGTAAATGTGCCGACATCGATCGGTTCATCGAAGGCGACTTCAAACTCAAGTTGGACGATCTTGCGCGGCGTTCCCGGTTGCTCCAAATCAATCAGCGATGGGGCCGTTTCATCGAAGGTCCAGGTTGCGATTTCCAAGCCCAAGCCGGGTGTTCCCGCTGTGTTGGCGACGCCCGTGCCATCGACGCTGATCGCATAGGTGGCTTCGGCGCCTGTTAGATCAGCGAGATTCGAGATCCGGAACCATTGATCGCTGATGGCTTCGATGCTCAGGCCGTCGACGGCAAGCGGTGTTCCGTCTCGCATCAGCGCGAGGTCACCGATGTCGAAGGTGGCCGGGTTGATGTCCCCCGAAAAGCTTACATCGACTTGGGTTACCGGCACGTTTTGGCGGGCGGGCCCCGGGTCAATTGCGACGACGTAAACCGGCGCCGTGCCGTTGGTCCACGTATCGACTTCGGCTCCAAGGCCGACGTTGTCCGCGTAGTCGGTGACTCCGGAGGCATCCAGTGAGAATCGGTAGACGCCGGCCGGTGATGTGAAACTAGCGAGGCCACCAAATTCGTAGAGTCCGTCACCAAGATCAGAGATGGTGATCGAATCGTCGAGCGGGACAACGGTTCCGTTTCGGGTCAGCCCCAGGTCTTCGAACGTCAATGTCGACGTATTGATCTCTTCGCTGAATTGAGCTCGGATCGTGTCAACGGAGGCGTCTCGCGGGTCGGGGGTGACGTCGATGACGTCGGTCAGGACGGGAGCGACTTCGTCATCGAGACGGTAGAAGATACGGTAGCCGCTCGATCCGCCATGATCGAACAGATGGAGTTTGTTCTCGTAGATCGGACGTTCACCTTGCGTCTTGAAGGTGCGGTCGGTCAACCAGACATTCGTGTCGATGGGAACGACGCTTCCGTCGGCGCGTTCGACACGATCGAGAAGGTATTGCCCGTCGCCGGGGTCGTCGATCAGCAGATAGCCGAATTCGTCCGGCATGGTGACATCGATTTCGGCGACCAAATCACCCAGAACAGGATTCTTCAGCACCGCTTGGAGGTTTCCACGGCCGACCGGTTGGACCGACATGTCGCTGAGGTGGACGGTGTCGGGTAGATCGAATTCATCGTCGACGTCATTGGTTAAGAAGTCGTATAAATCGTCGGCTCCGTCTCGGGTGTCTCGCACCGTGCGGATCGTTTCGAAAATCTCGACTTGCTTGACGATGGAGGTTCTCGGATCGCCGAACCCGGTCAGGTGCTCGAAGGACGCGCTGTAGTTAACGAAATGACCCTGAAGCGTCGACGTCAGTTGCCATCGCCCGACACGGGTCTCGTCGGGCAGGATGTTGCCCATCGTGATCGTCAATGCTTCCGGCTGTGGCACGTTGTTCACATCGGCACCGATGATTTCGAAATCGATCAATAACCCCTTTTCGTTTTCAATGATCTGCGGTTGCGCCGAGACGATTTCTAGATTGTTGGCCGTTCCTTTTCCGACGTTACTGACCATGATGCCCAGGTCGTAGGGAATCGAGGGCTCGACTTCGTCGGTAAACGGATCGTCGCTGAAGACGTCGCGTTGGTGGAAGTACTTCAGTTCGAGAGCCGCGTCGGGAAAGACGGTGATCGGTGCCGGGTAGAGCGGCACATTGATCGTTTCGCCATCGAGCGTGTACGTCATCAAGCCGCCGACGGTGTATTCGGTCGGCCCTTGGGGCGCTGCCAAGTCGGTCGGTAGGAGCGTCCACTTCAGTACGCCGGACGCTTCGGCGGCCAAGTCCCAGAGCGGAAGCTCATCGGAACTGTCGGGAGACGACGTGAAAGTGGACGCAATCGCCTCACTGATGGCGAATCGATCGTCCACGATGTCGCCGCTGGCGACATCGATCACTGTGATGAAGACCTGCAAGTCTTCGAGTCGAGACGCGGCCCCGTTGTTGACTTCGAGTGTCGCTTCAAACGCTGTTCGGGTGAGCACCACGTCTTGTTCCAGACGCAATCGAACCACGGCACACACATCGCTCGTGGTGCGGAACAGGGAATGATCCGCCGGCGGCGGATCTTCGACCGTACCGTCCTCATTGATCGTGATTGGTTGGCCGAGCGACGCATCAGGATGCATTCCAAGCGCAGCTTTGAAGTCTTCTTCGGTGCCGTCGTACGCGTTGACGAGCGTTTGTGGATCAGACAGATCCTCGAATAACGCATCAAGCGCACTTGTTGCAGTCGACTCGGGGATGCAACTCGCCCCCGCAATTTCCTGCTCAAAACCGACGCCGACTACTTCCTCTCCAATGAACAGTTTTGCTTCGGCAACAAACTTGACCCCGTCAAAGCAAATTTTGCCAGTGGTTTCTTCGCCCACACATTTTTGCACCGAACCGGAGACCCCCGTCTGTAGAGAGATCGAAGCCTCCCCGCCATACTTTTCAACGCGCAATCCACCGACGGGCTTCCTGGATCCCGAGACACTTGCCTTTAGCCCGATCGACGCGCCAAGGCCAATTGAGACTTGACCGCAGGCCTTAAATTCACCATCACACTCCTTTTCAACGGTCGCCGATCCTGTCACCGTTCCCTTCACTTCCAAGGGGGCTCCGGCAGTGATCTCGAACGAGTATTCATAGCCGCCGATAACCTCGGTGTGGGAGATTGAACCACCGGCAAGAAAATACGTTAACCCGACCTCGCCGGTGATGCCCGCGCTGCCAGAGAATTTGAGTCCGGTCGCGCCGTCTTCCTCCGGACAACATGTTTCCGCTTTCACCTCCAGTTTCGACTCGACTTTGACCTCTCCCTTGACTGGGCCGAGGCTGAAGTCCTTCAGCGGAATCGGGACGCCGACGGACAAAGATAGACTTCGCTTGACGCAATCGCACTCCTCGGGTGGGTTGTAGTTGAAGACCGGGTTATTAAGGCTGGGGCCAATATTTCCACCAGCTCCACCTCCGAAGCCACCACCACCACCTCCTCCGCCGCCGGATCCGGAGTAAGTGTTGCCGCAGTTACCATGCGCGTTCAAAACCGGAATCGGAACGGAGTACGGGATTCCGAACGGACCGCAAAGCAAGATCCATTTGATCGTCGCGGTGAACGAGCAGGGCCCCTGGTTGTTGGCCAACAGGTCATTGGGGAATGCCGAACCATCGAACGAGATGCGACGGATAATCACAGGGATGTTGACCGAGCTTTTGGCGGGCAAGACGTCAATGTTGTCAATCAGCGGCGTGATTTCCCAAAGCGGGTGACTCGGGAATTCCAAACGTAGATCTTCGGCCTGGATCAAGCCTTCGTTGCGGATCGTGAACTCGATCTGCTGGAACCCGTTTTCAACCTGCGCCAGGTCAATCTGGCCTGGATCCACCACGATGACCGGAACCGGAACGTTGGTCGAAAATTCCGATTCGATCGTGACGCGGGTGCGGTCTTCGAATTCGACCGGTTCGACATTCCAGTTGTACGTGACCAGTCGTGTCTTGATGAAGGCGGTTCGTTCGATGGTCGCACCGGGCTCGATTACCAGAGACGACCGTGTTGTGTGGTGGTCTGCGGCGGATACGGCCAGTTCATAGTTGCCTTCAGGGATTGCATCCAGCAATAGGATACCGGTGGCATCGGTGACAGCCGACGCGACGACTTCGTCCGTGAATGGATTGGTCAGCGTGACGGTGGCGCCTTCGACGTTGGCGGCATCGGCGCCGTAGTAGGTCAGCTCATCGACGACCGTGATTCGAAGGCCGCCCGTGGCATCCGATGTCGCCGTGAACGTGAACGGAATGCTGACCGCCGACGCGTTCGTCGGACTCAGCACGAGACTTCCGGAGTAGGGCCCCAGAGGCAGACTCGCGTCGGGGTTGAGTACCAATTGCAGCTTCGTGGTTTCGCCTGGCGCGAGTGACTCGATTTGGGATGGCGCCGAGAGCCAGGGTGCCGGCGGCAACAAAACGTCGATCGGGCCGGTCGACGCACCACCGTCGTTGGTGATTTCCAAGTCGATCGGGGTCAAGCGTCCCCGCAACATTCCCTCGTCGATTCGCGATGGCACGGTCAGTCGGCCCATCAGCGGAGTGACCGTCACGGAAACGGGAACGTCCAGTGTGGCACCTTCCGAGGCCGTCACACGAATGGTGAAGTCGGCGATGGTGATGGAGTCATTGAGAACATCGATGGTGTAGGAAAATGTCTCGGTGTCTCGTCCGACCAACCGTGCGAACGCCGGTGGAGAGACGTCGATATCGAGGTTCGTCGGGGCGCCGATGATTTCGAAGTTGATCGCCGTCAAATCAACGTCGCTCAGATTCACCAGTTGCAAGTTCTGGGTCAGTGAGGTTCCATCTTTGATCTGGTGGCTGGTCGATCGTGGCAGCACCCGCATGCCGATCAACGTGAACTCGTCTTGTGACGCAGGACTCGTTTCGCCCGGATGTGCGCCCGCGATGGCGTAGTCACCGGCTTCACCCGGCAGCGGCGTGAACGTGGCGGAGAATTGCCCGCTGGCATCGGTCGTCGCGTTGATGCGTCGCACGAAGCCGCCCTCGCTAGTGACAAAGACGACAATGTCCGCGTTTTCGGCGGGCAAGCCGCTGTCGGCGAGGGTGGCCGCTCCTTCGATCGCCACCGGTGTCCCCATGACGGCTTGTTCGACTTCCGTCGACGCATTGACCAAGTACTCGGCTGTGACATCGATGGTGTGGGAGAATCCGCGGTTGTTGTTTTCAAGCGTTTCATCGACATCGAATTTCACGTCCGACTGCACGATGAAGAAGTATTCGCCGACGTCCGGGGGCAGCATGACCGGTGCCGTAACAGTCAATTCGGCGCCGACGTCCAGGGCTTGATCGATTTCGTGTTCGAACACCAACGTGTCGGCGTCGCTGAGAATCGGATCGGTCGACAGATAAATTCGGTCGGTCCAACCTGCCGGTGCGGGTTGTCGGCCTTCGTTCTGAATCTTGTAGACGACATCGACAACGCGATCCGTTAGGCCGGCTTCGGGCACGGAGACTTCCGACAGCCGTAAATCGGGTTTGTCGACGTCAGACACCACTAGGATTGCCGAGCCGGTATTGAAGCCGTCCGCTCCGGCGGAGACGGTCACGAACTGAAGTCCATCGGGGGTGAAGTCATCGACGGCATTGACGTCAAATTCCGCTTCACTCTCGCCCGCCCGGATCGTGACGGTTGAGTTCAGGGTCGCTTCGGTTGTATCGCTCGACGCCAGAGTGACGACCAACGCTTCGGAATTGTCCAGGGTGTTTCGGCTGACGGTGCCGCGAGCGGCGGGATTCACCGCGTCCTCGTTGACGAGCCCACGATCAAGCGTGACTGTCAGCGTCGGGCTGTCATTATCACGCACTTCGATCACAGACGATCCGCCCGGCGGAACCGGCGTGCTGCGGTCGATCGGGTCAATGCCCTTAGCCTCAATCGCAATGTTGACCGAGTCACCTTGGGTGACGTTGTCCACCGGGTACATGGGAAACTCGACGAAGTCTCGGCCGGCAAGAATGGTGACGGTATTCGGTACCGTCAAGCGAGTCGGATCTCCGCTGCGGAGCTGGATGACTTGAGAGACATCAGTAGCAACCGGACGGGTGACACGACCGACACTGGGGAAGATTGAGTTTTCGATCACGAACGGATCGACTGTCACGGTCAGGTCTTTTCGATTGACATCGCGCACCAACAACGATTGGGTGTCCTGCCCAAATCCGCTCGCTGTGACGGTGTAAGCCCGATCGATTTCGACGAGCTCGTCGCTGAGCGCCAGCACGTCGAAGGTGGTCGAAGCCTCGTTCGCATCGAGGGAAACGCTAATCGGCACATCGAGCTGGCTGTCATTGCTGACTCGCAACGTGACCAACATGGGTTCACTGTTGACGCTGGTGTCACGACTTACCGTTGCGGTCACGCTGTCGCCCTCATCGACTTCAGCTACGGCAAGGCTGAGTGTCAGTTCGGGAACCGCGGAGTCGGTGACGGTGAAGGGAATCGTGTCGGGCGAATAATTGGCGGATTCGGATCCGTCGGGATTCAGGATATTTGCGGTGACGTTCGCGACCCGATCACCGTCGGCAGTGGAGTCTTGCACGGGCGACACGAGGAACTCGACCCAAAGCTGGTTGGCGGGAATCGTGACCTGTGCCGGCACGTCCAATTCGGACTCGTCGTCGCTCACGATGTTGACCGTGAGAGCATCGTCGACGTCGCCGCTTCTAGTCAGTCGAACATTGATCGGTGCACCGTCCTCGGCGATGGAAACCGTGGGTGACGAGAGCGTCAACGTTACCGGAACGACCGTTCCCAGCAATGCAAACGCCGTGTTATTGGTTTCGTCCACCTCGAAGAACGTGTCATCTTTGTCCACGCTGACCCGAATCAACCACTCACCCGGATCGATTCCTTGGGGAAGCGTGAACTGCTCCTCTCTGTTGAACGACTGGAAGGCCGGTATCAGCGCCTCTTCTACAGGGAATTCACCCAGCACGATCTCGCTTTCCCCCTTCACGAGAGCGACCTCCTCGATCCAGCTTCCGCTCGCATCCAGGTCCGTGGGGTTGGCGGTTTGCCAAGTGACCGTCATCTGTGTGCCGGCGAAGATGTAGGCGGGGGCCTCGACCGCTTGCGGAATCAAATCCGGATAGTTGCCCAGGGCCGAGGCGAACGTCGCGGTTGCCACATTGTTCGACTCGCCGTTGGTCGCGCTGTACTCAAACACCTCGTCTGCCGAATCGATGGTCAAGGTCACCGTAAAGTCGCCCACGCCCGCGAGACCGTCAGGCAAATCAAACTCAAATGTACGGTTCTGCGATACACCGGCTCCGATTAGATCGTTGCCTGTGTCTGCCGGGTCATAGCGGAGCGTGCTGTCGACGATCACATTCCCACCGGCGTCGGTCACCACAATGTGCTCGTCAAAAGGATCCGATACGGACGCGTTGCCGACGTTCTCGGTGTTCCACTGCAACGAGACCGTCTCGCCCGAAATGATCTCGGTCGAGTTGGTCGTGAGGAGCTGTGCCGGTTTCAGATCCGGATAATCATTGATCGTCGCTGTGAAACGCAGGGGAGGATCGAGGCGATTGTTGGTCTCGGCTGTCCCCGACTCGTTGTCTTCTTGGACAACGCCAAACCAATCAGTATCGATCAGAACATCGAAGTCACCAATGCCGGGAGGTCCATCCGGCAACATCAAGGTCGCCATTCTCGCGATGGACTCGTCTTGCTCAAGCGTCCCGAGGGTCGGCGCGTCGTAGAACACGTTGGTGGCCGCGAGCGTGTCGCCTGTGTCGACGTCGACCAAACGAACGCGGTCGTGGAAGCCGCTTCCAACTTGCGTTGCACCGCGATTCGTGACGTCGTACGAAACGGTGAAGGCCTCTCCTGAGCGGAGGCCGCTTGCCGGCGTCAGGATGGCATTTTCGACGACTAGGTCCGGGGAGGAGACGACAAAGGAGTCAAGGTAGGCATCGGTGGGTTCTCCGCCGGTTCCATTACCGTCTTGATTCATCAGGTTGGACGCCGGGTCGATGATATCGGGGCCGACCGAAATCGTGTAGGTTCCGTTGGCAGATTGGTCCGTGAAATCGACCCGGAACGTGTTGCCGGCGATCCAAACCGGATCGGTGACGGGAATATTTCCCGCGGGTCCGACAAGCGAGATGTCATTCGACGTGAACGACTCCGGGAGAATGCTGCTGTCGAACGTTACATCAAAGTTCTCGGCTTGACCGTTTGCGCCGAAATGGGGCACGACCGATTCGACGGCTGGTCCTGTCTTGTCGAGTGTGAGGGTAGTCGAGACCGCTGAGCTCAATTGGTTGCCACTGAGGTCTTCGATTTCGGGGCCGATCGAGACGTCATAGTCTCCCTCTGCGGTGATGGGCGTGGTCAGTTCAACGGTGAAGAAAAGCGAATCTGCATCCGAGATCGAGGCTACCCCAACCTGACCGTTGGGGCCGGTAATGCTGACGTCGTCGACAGTGAACGATCCTGGCCAGATCGCCTCGTCGAATTCCAAGAACAACGCGTCCACGTCGCTGTTGATGACGCCGGTCGGAAACAGCGAAACGACTTCCGGCGGGGTGATGTCCGGCAGCAGTTCAAAGGTGTCGGCGGGACGATCGTCAAAGGGCTCTCCATTGATGAAGTCTTGATCTTGGTTGGCCGGATTGCCGGCCAGATCGGTCAGCGCGGCTGACGCCGTGATCTGATAGGTGCCGGGCAGTGTGATCGGAGCAAACCCGAACGTGAACGCGTTCCCGATGCCGTTGGCGGATGTCAGCGGGACAACCGAAAGGTTTGGATCCAGCATGACGATGTCGGTCGGAAGGATGCTGAACACATCGATGTCTTCATTGAAGATGATCTGGCGAGACGAGAGGGGAGCCTGCTCTTCGGCGAAACCTGGAAGTACGAACGGACCTTGCGTGTCGATTGTGAAAGGCAGGGAGAACGAGACCGGGTCACCAATGGCCGGAAAAAAATCGCCGGACGCAATTCTGCGCCCGTCAGTCAGCGGCGCCGTCTCGACCGTAAGTGTGCCTGGTTCGGTGAAAAGTTGAGAGACGTCCGTGACTCCATCACCGTCCAGGTCGACCTCCAAAAGTCCCGCCTTGTTCACAGACAAATCGAATGTCGGTGTTTCATCGTTGGTCAGATTGTCTGAGTCGGATACGCCGGAGTCGCTTACTGTTTGCAGATCAATGGATCCGATGGCCGGACCAGTCAGCAGACTGAGTGTCGCAGTGTAGGGCGTCTCCAAGGCATTGCCGGCCCTATCGACGATCCCATCAACGGTGAGCTGATAAACCTCGTCACCCAGCGCATCCGTGGCCAGTAGCACGGAGGAGTCGGCGTAACTTGCCGAGTTGATCGGAATAGAAATCTCATTGCCGTCTCCAAACGTGCCGTCCCCACCGCTGCCCAGCAGCGTGTAGTTCAATGTGGACTGGGCGCTTGCGGTATCCACGCCGCCCGCGTCAAAGAAATCGATGGCGGCTCCGACGGGCAAGATGGCGACGTCCGAAACCATCGGAGGCGTTTGATCGATGGTGAACGTGCTGATGTAGTCTTCGAACCCGGGAACGTCGGGGTCGCCGTTGAGCGGTACACCGGAGTTGGTTTCTAGAGCGCCGGCCCCGGATGCGACCAATAGCTGGTAGGTCCCCTCTTCCAAAAATTCTGATTGACGCAATCCGCTGTAGCGGACAGAAGATTGGCTGTAGTTGTAGAAGGCGATCTTTCCGGCACCCAAGGCGTTCGGGTCATTCAAAGATCGTTGCCAAAAGACAGCTCCATCGCTGCTCCGTCTGATTGACACGTCGATGTCGCCGTTGCTTTCGTAGCGAAAACGAAATTCATATTCGGTGTTGTCGGCCCACCCGACCGTCGTGTTCGTGAGCCGCTCCAACACTTCAATGCGGGCACTGCCGGAGGTGGCGTTTTCGCCGTTCCACATCCAGTCGTTCACGGTGCCCGCTGAAATGGTTGAAGAGTTCGTGATCTTGAGGAGTTTAAATCCTTCTTCGGCCGAACTTTGGTTGCTCTGTTTCCAGTTCAAAAGATAATAGCTATCCGGTCGATTGTTGCTCGGGTTGAGACTCAGTCCGAACGCGACACCGATGAAGTCATCATCGCCCGAAGTCTCCACCTTGATTCGGCCTGTGAATTCACGATCGATGAAGTCGAAGTCGCTGACAAAGAACGTGGGGCTTCCATTGACGTATTGCTTGACGCTGGACCCTCCACCTTCGATTCGCCAATCGCCACTTCCACCGGCGGCATAGTCACGTTCGATCCAATTGGCCAAATCAACGACACCACCCTGCACGGGGGCGAGATCGATTACGTCCGTTCCATTCAGGTACGTCGGTGCAACAGGGATGATTTGATCGTCACCGCCGCCCGGAAGGCGATCCGGACCGAGATCGGTGAGCACGTAATTGTTCGCATCATTTGCTCCGGCAACCGAAACCGGTTCGGATAGATTCAGCGTGATCCGAGAGGCCTCGTCGCTCGTTGAGCCGTAGGGTACTTGCGAAACAACCTCGGGGGCCGACGTCGGGATGCTGAGCGGGATTACCGCGGTGTTATCTGTGAAATCCGGCTCAGCAACGCGTTGATCGTCATTGACATTGACGATCAGGAAATAATCCCCGGGTGCGATACCTGTCAGCTGGACGGTGCGCGACACGGGGAGTTGCTCCCCGGGATTGACAATGTCATTGGCGACGGAGTTGCTCAAAAGCAAGTCGACACCCGGATCAATTTGAGTGTCAGTGGAGAGATACACCGCATCAACGCGAGAGGTCGTTGTCGCCGCGAAACCCACATTCTCGATCGAGTAATCCAGTGTGACTTGCTGCATCGGTTGAGCCAGCAAGGAATCTGTAACAGGGGTCGCGGCGAGATCGGCGAGCAGCGGTATCGGCGTGTTGAAAGTAACATTGTCGATCGCGGAAGTATCGGTCGTGGATCCCAGTGAGAGGTCGACACGAGCGATGCCCGGCGTGGCGATGGTCACCAACTCTTGTGTTGCGCCCCCTGCGTTAAATGTGTCGGAAAACAGAACGGCTCCAGTCTGATCGTATGCCGTTGCCGTCACGCCAATCGCTTCTGCGTCGAGCGCGTAAAAGCTGAATAGATCTGTCGAGGCGGGTGTCGTCGTCCCTGGCACGACAAAGGTGAACGACACCGTTCCGGTGTCCGCCGGGTTGGGGTTCGAAGCGCCGAACACGTTCGAGGGAGACACTGGGACGAAGTCGGTCGGGAATGCATTGGTGACCTCAAGACCGCCCGATGTTTCGAACAAGATCCCTTTGTCAGCAAATTGATCCGTGACCGCCGTCCCACTGGGCAACTCTTCGAACGTAATCTGTTGGTTGCCGACATTCGGATCGACATACATCGAAGACTGAGGGATCAACTGTGATCCCGTCGATGCCGTGTTCCACCAAAGCTCAAGTCCGCTCTGACCACGCGAGTTTGCGGCGAATAGCAGATTCACCGGATAAAGCCCTTCCTCGGGAACACTCAAGCTGAATCCCGAGAAGCTGAAACCCCGGTCACCGGTCGACCCTATGAATTGGTCGTCGAACGTCAGATAGAATCCATCGTCACTTCCTACCGACATCGTGATATCGATGTCCTCGGTCGCCGGGTTAAGATCCATCTGCTCGGTGATCCCGAGATAGAAATCGATGTCCAGAATGAAATTTTGAGCCGATAATCCCGCGACCTGATCCGGAGGGGTCGTTGTGTTGGAAAAGAAGGAATTGAAGGAATTGCCGACGTTGATGACGGAACCGGGGCGCGGGAAATCGATAAAGGGACTAAGTGTCGAGCCACTGGGGGTCCGCGTGGCGATGTCACTTGGTAACGGTGCCCTGCCGCCGCCGATGCCGTTGTAGAGGTCGATCGTAACACCATCGCCTTCGACACTCGGCAAGCCTGTTTCTGCCGAACGGTAGGTCACCTCAAAGTTGTCGATCGTGAAGTACGTCCCATCGAAACTGCCGCCCGCCGTTCCCGGATCGGTATCAAATTCGATGGAATGAATGCGTCGCCCGCCGGTCGCCGACGTATCGATACTGAATCGGGTCATCGAGTCCGGCGCGGTTTGTCCGATCAACGTACCCTCGGCGTCGTAAGCAAAGAGAGTCTTCAGGGTCGTGTCGTCATCCGTGTCATCGAACGACACGGAATCAACGCCTTTACTGAACTGCGCGACGATCCCGCTGGTGTGATAGTTGTTTGGCCCCGTGGTCGTGTTGAAGGCTCCCAGTACGAAGTCGTTTTGGCTGCCGACCTTAATGTTGCCGAAGTTATCGTTGGTGAGATGCACGCCGGCCGCGTTGCCGCCCGACGCACCATTGGACTCGTCGTCGGTGAACGTGATCTGAAAGCCCTTCGGTCCATTGAACACCAAGTCCCCGTGGCTTTGACCGAGGTCGTCCTGCTGGCTGTTGAAGTCGAGCAGCACGGTATCACTCGCAAGCATGCGGCGATCTTCCAGGCTCTCCATACCCCAGATCTGCCGCGAGAAATCCTTCCTTCGCCGACTCCGAGTCTTCTTGTTCCCAAACAAACCGCGTCGCATCGCAAACTCTCCCACGCCTTAGAAACGCATGTATCCCCGCTGATGGACGGTTACGTTAAAGGAGTCAGGGTGGCGGTGCAACTAGTTGGGGGCCGTCTACGTACTTCTTAACCAAATCCTTTGAGATGAATGATGTACACCTTGCTTGCAGGGCGGCCTGTTCCCAATTACTCGATCGTCAATTTCGAGTCCATGTTGCCAAAAAGGCCTCGAAGCGAGTACGTAAAGTATCGGCTCAAGAGCAAGGACTCAGCCAATGACGACCTCGCTTCTCCTTCTCCAAAAGTGACTGCGTTTGCATCGCCCGCCGCGCCGAACGAAGTCGCCCTTCGCCGCGGCTTCTCCGCCGCAGCGAACCAAACGACTGATAATGGACCTCTCGCGCCAGAAGTTCTCTTCCAGTGCCGCTTTCACCGGTGGCCAACACGCCAAGCACTTGGTCTCTATACTCCAACACAGGTGAGCGAGAGTTACTGATCGGGTGTGTGGCAAGAATGACGAGATTTCGTTACTTCTGCAACGGATCTTCGTGATCCCCGAAATGTCGTGCCGCCGGTCGTGACCGAGGGAATGGCCGTAACTCCCTTTGCGAAAGTCACTTAAGAAAGTTCGCCTCAACTGGCATTGAACGTGCGTTTGGGAAATGTCAACGATCGGCGAACAACGCTGACCGACCGAACCACCTTCAGAAGTCGAGTTGAACGATGTCCAGAATCCCAACCACTGATCCCAAGCAAGCAACGGGTAATATGTCGAGCCTATCAAGGCCAGTTCTTTCCCCTGTCGAAATGTTCGGGCGCAGGCTGCGCAACCGGCTGGCAGTCGCTCCGATGACCCGCGTGAGCGCCAGCGGCGATGGGCTGGCGACGGATCGCATGAAAGATTACTACCGCGATTTTGCTCGCGGTGGCTTTGCGATCGTCATCACGGAGGGAACCTACACGGACAAGGATGCCAGCCAGGGCTACGACCGCCAGCCCGGTATCGCGGATCGGCGGCAAGCCAACTCCTGGAAGCCGGTCGCCAATTCGATCGCCGATCATGGGAGCTTGGCCATCATGCAATTGATGCACGCTGGCGCATTGTCGCAAAGGCAAGGAGCAGATCGCGTCGTTGCGCCGTCCGCTGTTCCGCCACTCGGCGAAATGATGCCGGCATACGGAGGCAGCGGTCCCTATCGGTTGCCTTCGGCCATGACGACGACTGACCTCGCTCAGGTTCGCAAGGGCTTTGTCGCGGCGGCAAGACGCGCACGACGCGCCGGATTTCATGGGGTCGAAATCCACGCCGCGAACGGTTATCTGCTTGACCAGTTCATCACCGACTACACGAATCGCCGCGATGACGGGTACGGTGGTGCGGTGTCGGCGCGAATTCGGTATCCGGCAGAGATCGTTGCCGCTGTTCGCGATTCATCACCCGATGACTTCGTGGTTGGCATCCGCGTTTCGGAGGCCAAAGTCAACGATTTCAACTACCGCTGGGGCGGAAAGTCCGAAGCCGAGACGATTTTCGTAGCACTCGCTGAGGCCGGAGCGAGCTATATCCACGTGGCCGGCGAAGGCCGCGGTTTCCGCGAGTCGAGTACAGACAACCGGGAGCCGCTTACGACGATGGCTCGTGGCATGACCGGACTACCAGTGATCGCCAACGGCGGATTGCATGATCCGGATCTCGCCGACGACGTGATCCGAAACGAGCATGCTGACCTAATTTCGCTTGGACGCGCCGCACTGGCGACACCTAATTGGCCTCGAAGGATTGCCAATGGCGAACGGGTCGTCCCATTTGAAAATGTGATGATTTCGCCAAGTGCATCGATCCAAAACACCGACGCGTGGTTCGCTCGGCAACTCGCACATGGCATGCATGCCTAGTGCAAACGTCTCCGACAAGTCAACGAAGTTCGTGCTCATGAACACAGCGGGAAACAGCAATCGCGATCTAGAGGAGCCGATTTCACTCGCTCAAAGCTGCGTGATTGGGCTTCTCTGTCTGCTGGTGCCGCCTCATCAGGATAACGAGAAAGCCGCGGACTACCTGCGAACCGAGGTTGGACAAAATGACATTGAGATCCAGTGGGCGGCCGTTCGTCCAGATAGTTTGTTCGAGGAAGACGACGTGAACGTTCAGCTCAAGGGATAGCGGACGCGGCAATTTGGCTGCTGGGACCGGTCACTCGAGTTGGACGCCAACGTCATTGCTGCCGGGAAAACCGATGGATTATGTTGTTCCTTTGATCAAATTGAACGAACGCTGAACGCTCTCGATGCCCACCGGTTGATTTGGCTGGCCTGGCCATGCAACTTCACTTTGAGCCTCGCTACGCCCGTGGGTTCGAGCCGCTGATCAAGGAATTTTCCCAGACTCGCGTCGTCATCGATCACCTCGGTCGACCCTTTCAGGGCGTTCCGGGAGGAGCATGAAGGCATCGTCCGGTGGTCGCGATTCCACAACACGGTGATCAAGCTCTCGTCGATTCCTTCCCGCTACCGATCACGAGAGTCGATTTCACATCGCCAGCCGGCTTCTCCGAATTGGCCGGCCCCCCTTCCAAACGTGACTCGGCCAACCAGCCAAGACGACAAACGGCAAATTTTCTTTTTGCCACTCAATTGCATATTTGCATCAGCTGTTCACGTAACTTACATGGTCAGCAAGTCCAAAATGTCGACCGGCCGGCATCGGTCCGACAAGCAACTGCTCGCCGTGGATCGTCGAAACAAAGGCATTGGCCCGAAACCGATCGACAGTCGGTCTCCTTCGTCTTCGACCGTGAGATGATGGAATGAGGCGGCGAGGATGAGCATCAGCAGTCCAACGGCAGGGAAAACCCACTGAATGACCGGCTCGGCGCGCGAAACCAGACCCAATCCAAGGAACATGACCGCGATCACGTAAACGAGCAGACAGAGCGGTGCACGCTGCACATGTCGGTAATTGCCGTTCATCGTTGCAGTGTCCTGACGAATCGGCCAACGACATCGACGTATTCAATCTCGTTCGCCCGAAAAATCGTGTTGTGGTTCCCATACGCAAATCGAACAAGTTGCTTCTGTCGGGAACCGGCCCATTTGTGATTGCGCTCCGCGTGGGAGATGTCAATCAGGCCGTCATTTTCGCAGTGCAGCGTCAAAAGCGGGTTCGTGTATCCGGCAAGCTTCTTTTTGTGATTGAAGAAGCGTTTGACGTCCGCCTCGACCTCCGCTTCGTCCACCCTCGCCGCCTCCAGGTCGGCGTAGGTCAAGAAACGCTCCAAGGGATCGGCGATGCCGCTCTCGATGATCAGGCCAGCGATGCTCGGCTGGCGATGGGCTAGTTCGATGGCGTAGAGCGATCCAATGGAACGTCCGAAGACGATTGCCATTTCTGGGGCAACCTCAGCGGCGTCCATTGCCGCCTCGCCGTCACCGAGCATCGCAACGAGCTGGGCCTCGCCAGTCGAGCCACCGTAATCGCGATATTCAACGAACAGAGAATTCAGGCCAATATCTGCAAACACGTCCGCCATGAAGGGGACGTAGTCGGCGACCGCCTCGCCGTTGCCGTGGAAGTGAATCATTGTGAACGCATCGGCATCAATGATCCTCCTGTAGCAGGCCAGTTCTATCTGATCGATTTTGACGCGAAACGGATCATCAACACAACGTGCTTGTGGAAAGAGGTAGCATCCGCTGATCGCGGGGTTATCGAGAATGCTCTTCACTTCAAAAAACCGTTGTTGTTCGGATAGACGGAAACGAGGCATCACCGGATGATTCTCGGGAAATGGCCTCCTGCTCAAGCGGTCGGTCCAAGCCAGGTCAGCACACCGCGGTTAATCGTCTCGTTGGTTACTCTCCACGGCGGTTTCGTAGACCGTGACCGCAGCTTTCGCCATCAGGTGCATGGTCTGGTGACTTGGGAGAAGCGGCAATCGCTTCAAACCCATCTCCATGATGACTTGAGCGATTGCCTTCTGAAAATCGCGTTCGAGCTTCTTGACGACCTTCTGGTCCATTAGCGATCTCCTTTGATGAACTCATTTACAAACAGCGATTGCGATCAAGAGCCCGACTCGCACCATGCAGCCCAAGGCGATCACAGCATAGCCGATTCGAAACGCGAAGAATTGCGACACGTTGTCGGTCGGCTCAAATGTCGCCAAGAAGCCGAATCCGCAGAACCCAACGACAACGAGAAAGGCAATCTCGCCGGAACACCGGCAATTCGCTTCATGATTCCCCGCGTTTGTCGGTCGACCTCCCGTCACGGCACTTGCGGCACCGATCATTCTATCCTTGATCTCAGATGCTCGCCGACCGCTGGCAATCTACGAGCACTGAACGGTGCCACTCAACATCACTGGGTCCGCCGCCAGTTGGGCAACCCACGTTGCATTTTCTTTGTCGCTTTTTTGGGATTGAATTCATCCGCGTTAAAGGGGCCGGCCCACTGCGTGAAGTGGTCGTGGTCTTCGTGCTCGGGATCAGCGAGAACTCCGAGGAATTCAGCGTAGCCCCAGACTCCGCCGACGTCTTCGGGTGGGCAGGCCCGCTCGCCCTCGACGCAGATCGGATACCGCAGGCCTTTCTCGGCACGGAGGCACCCCTCGAAGAGCACTTCGTGCTGCCAACTGTCTCCAAAATCGTACTCGTAGCGAAATGCAAACCGACTGCCGCTATGAGGAACGATCTCACTGATCTTTGTCACGGTCGAATCCACGCACTCGAAGTCTGTAAATCCGTCGTCGAGAAGCAAGGAATCACCGTAAACTTCGCCGTTGATCTTAAACCGATGTAGATGCGAATTGGTCCACCCCATTGCGGTTTGAATGCGTTCATGGAGCTTGTCGAGCGCACAATTCCTGGTCTGAATCCGTCGCCAGATCGCTGGTGTCGAATCGAGAAGTGTGATTTTGAGTTGATAAAGGCGCTCTGCCGCGGGGATTGAACCGATCCCGCTTGCTGATTCCAGGGTTTTGCTGATCGCCTCGACGATGTGACGCAGCGAGTTCCGTTTCATGCCGTGATGGGAGTGGTGATGAGCCGCCATGGCCAGATCACGGACCAACTCAAGCTCTTGCGCGGTCAACCGCACCGTTCGAGCATTGACTGCATCCAGCATCAGTCGATCTTCGAGTTCGGGCAGCAATTCCGCAACGACCCTACGTTGGGGAGCAGAAAACACGGTGGGGAATGTTTTGGCAGACATCGCTTCGACACCCATCGAATCATGGCCGTTCAGAGGACAAGCTTGCAGAGCTGCCATTATCGCAGATGACAACGCATTACGGCAGCGGGAGCATCGACCTGGGAGATATACCTAGGTCGCACTTTCCGAATACCTCGCAATTCAGCAGGAGCATTTGGTGGCGACGGGTCGCCCGATCTGGCACAATTCAGATGCCTACTTTGTCTCATTCTGGTCGATTTACCAATGCAGGTTCGTTGCCCTAACTGCCATGAATCGGTGACACTTGGCCCTGAGCCAGAATTGTCCGATATCATTTGCCGCTCATGCGGCGATGGCTTTAGCATTCTTCCCTCAACCACGGCAGGCAACGGTCAACGATCACACCAGATTGGTCAGTTCAAACTGATCGACCAGCTAGGTGTTGGGGCGTTCGGTGCCGTTTGGCTTGCACGCGATGAGGAACTTGATCGAGACGTCGCGATCAAGATGCCCCGAAAATTGCAGTTGTCGTTTTCGGAGTCAGAGCAATTCCTTCGCGAAGCCCGCGCCGCTGCGCAGCTTCGGCACCCCAATATTGTTTCCGTTTACGAGGTAGGCCGCGAGGACGATCAGATTTACATCGTCAGCGACTATGTCCATGGCCTGACGCTATCTGACTGGATGGTCGGGCACGCGACCGCAGCGCGTGTGACAGCGGAATTATTCATGAAACTCGCGGGAGCGCTCAGCCACGCCCATGAAGTGGGAATCATCCATCGTGACTTGAAGCCAAACAACATCATCATCGACGAACACAATGAACCGCACATCTTGGATTTCGGATTAGCCAAACGGGAAACGACTGATGTCACGATAACAATGGACGGAAAGCTGCTGGGCACTCCGGCATACATGTCGCCTGAACAAGCAAGGGGAGAGGCCAACCGAGCCGACCGCCGCTCCGATATTTTCTCACTCGGTGTGATCCTGTACGAAATGTTGACCGGGCATCGTCCGTTTCGCGGCAGTGCCCGAATGCTTATGCAACAAGTCATCCATGATGATCCGTTACCGCCGAGGAAGCTAAACAGCAGCGTTCCGATCGACATTGAAACCGTCTGCCTGAAGTGTCTCGAGAAAGAACCAAGTCGCAGGTACGCAGACGCCGAGGAACTCGCGGACGAACTGGGCCGTTTTTTGGCGGGCGAGCCAGTTGTGGCTCGACCAATCGGTCGAATTTCGCGAGCCGTGCGATGGTCGCGAAGGAATCCTGTTGTCACGTCGCTGGGAGCTTTGTTGTTGGCCGCTGTGACGACCTTGGCAATCGCGGGATTCATCTTTGCAGCTGTTCAGGCCAGATTAAAACGGCAAGCCGACCGTCAAAACTATGCGCTAACCATGGAGATTGCGTTCCAAGCACTCCGCGAAGGCGACTTCGATCAGCTCAGAGAAATCCTTGCCAAAGCAAAATCCGAGGCTGACTTCGGCCAAACCTACGAGTGGAGGTTTCTGAATTCAAGGCTCCCGGAAGTTCGCGAACAATTCTCGATGGTCCATCCATCGGCGATCACGGCAATGGATGCAAATGACCGTGGCGATTTGCTGGCACTTGCATTTGATGACGGGCGTCTGATGGTACGGAAAACAGACGACAACGAGCTCGTCAATCTAACGGACATGCTGCTCGACTGGACCGAAACTTCGACGGTGCTTTTCTTGTCGAACGATGTGCTTGCTGCCGGTGGTAAAACTCGTGACGGCGACGGAGCGATCGCGATACTTCGCGTGCCCAACTTTGAATTGGTGCAAGTCAATGACAGTCTTTCGTCGCTTGTCACCAGTCTTGATAAATCGTCTGCGCATAACTCCTTAGTCGTCGCCTGCAAAGATGGAATTGTGTATTGCTTCGATCAGGCTGACGTCAAGCATGTCGAATGGACGTATCAGTATCAACCAAGGTTGCCGACAGACTTCTCAGCCCGAGCGAGAAAGACGTACGCAGTGATCTGGCGTGACTATGCGATCGTAGCGGGATACCGAGATCCGTTGGGAATCATCCTTGATGTCGCAAACGGTGAAGTCGAGAGCGAGTTTGAGCTGAATCAAGCGGTTCGGTGCGTCACTGTTTCGAACGACGGGAAGTATCTGACCGCAAGCAACGCGACTGGAATTGATTTTTACACACTTGACCCTAATCTCAAGCTCCGGCATGACAAACGCATCCCGATCAGAAGTCATGCCGTAGCATTCTTCTCGAATAATCGCTTTGTCGTCGGAGCCGACACCGGCGGAGGAGCTAGGATCTTCGACATCAATACGTGCCGGACAAGATCTCGATTCGTCCATGAAGAAGGCGTTGCCACGGTTATGTCGTTAGAACTCGTTGACAGTGACCGTCGACTTGTCACGGCGGACGCGTTCGGCGGTGAAAAGCACTGGGACGTCTCGGCGGCAGTTCCGCCATCGGTCCGGTCTGGGATTCACAGAAGCGCCCATCAATTCATCGCGACCGACCCTTCGTTGCTGCTTGTTGTGACTCCCGGACGCAATCGTGATTCAGTCGAACTTTGGGACATCCGCACGAAAGAAACAACGCCGTTTTCCTTCGCCAATTTGGTCGACGTTCGGGGCGTAGCGCTGACCAATGACGGGAAATCGATCGCGGCAGCATCCGGAATTGGAACAATTGTTTGGGATGTCAAAGGTGACGATGAGCCCATCAAGCTGCCGACACAGAATGCTGCGATCGCGGTAGCGTTTTCACCAGACAACAAATGGCTAGCAACCGCTGGCGAGAACGGGGTGGAACTTTGGAATCTTGCTGACCGATCCAGTATCCGTCTGGAGGGGCAGTTTCCATCAACAATTTTCCGTTCCCTTACGATTCGTGAAAGCCCCGATGGAAGAATATTTCTGGCGGCTGGCGGGGGAAACATGTTGTTTCGATCTCGCAACCAGAAAGGAGAGGTGATCTTGTGGGACATCTCCGACTTAGATAACGGTGGTCGTGTTATCAAATTAGTAAATGAGCCGTTTGATCGCACCGTCTATTCGGTCGCAATCTCCCCAGATTCGAAATCACTGGCGATCGGATTGTTGGAACCTGAGGTTCGCGTCGTCGATATTGAATCCGGGACAATGAGGAGTACACACAGAAGTTCATGGTGGGTGACTTGTGTGGCCTACACGCCCGATGGCCGACGATTGGTAACAGCGAGTCAAGGCGGACAAATCACATTTTGGGACTCCGAAACGTTGTCGAACTACGGTTCATTCCACCCTGGAGAGCATGTGCGCCGGATCGGCTTCACCTTAAACGGACTCGTCTCGGCTAGTAGCGAGGGATGGGTGCGTTTTTGGAAGGTCGACTGATCCTCAAATGGTGTCCTCCCGCTGGACATGTAATCCCTTATGGAATCACGCATCCACCTTCGAGATCTGTGATAGTCGACTCACGTTACTCAACCGCTACCAAGGAGCAGATATTACCGCCGATCGTTACACCGACGTCCTGAGACGCACCGGCCAAATGGTCCAAGATCAAAATGTCCAGCACCTCGCCAGGGAACATGGTCTACAAGTACTCGATGTCTGATAGAGAGATGCCGCCCGATTCCACAACTCTGCTGTCGGCCCCCAACATCAGCGATATGACGATTCAAGTCCAGCACAACGTTCCTGGCCGCAGCGACTGCGAGTTGAGCAGTATTCCTGTGATTTGTTCCCCCAATTTCACAGATCTTTCCCTCAACGCTCCAGCCGATAAGTTTTTTCCGCTGATCGGAAATGAAATAGGCGATGCTCAGAATACTGCTTGGAAAACAGTGGTAGGCGACCTCGCAACATAGCGTCGATCATGCGGTCAAAGAATAAACGTATTTGTCTTCAACTGGAGATCAGGGAATCGCTTCTTGAGCCGACCAATCAGACGCTCCTCATTTGTAACGCCTGGCATCTCGCCCTCCAACTATATGGCTGAAGGAACAAAATGGCAGAAGAGTCCTGGGAACTAAAACGGCTTCCCTGCCTCGACTCCGTTGAGATGGCCGAAGCCCGTCGGCATGAGCTGGATATCTCGCGAGATTTCGCTCAGGATCTCGGTCGGTCCGCGGTGGCGATATCCGAGTCCGGGGTCTACCAGAATTTCAAAGGTGAGCGAGTCGAGATTAAAACGATGGTCGAGGATGCTGTCGCCACAAAGGTCAGCATCGCACCCGACACTCCGCTTCCTGAGCAGGTCGAACGCACGGAAACGACCGTCCAGGTCACGAACGAGACCACCTTGCTAGCGGCGAAACGGCTGACCGAGTCAGGGCCAACACCGCTTGCGTTGAATTTCGCTAATGGTGTTAACCCGGGCGGCGGGTTTCTCCATGGCGCGCGTGCTCAAGAAGAAGGTCTTTGCCGATCGAGCGCGCTATTTCTCACACTCGTCGGTGATCCGATGTACGACCATCACCGGGAGCGAGCAGTTCCCGATTCGACCGACTGGGCCATTTACTCGCCGCAAGTCCCCGTGTTTCGCTCAGATGACGGCAAGGAGCTCGACGAACCGTGGCGGCTGAGTTTTCTCACCTGCGCGGCACCGTACGCCCCGACGATCGGTCAACCACGATCCGGAGACTTGCTTAAGAGTCGCATCCAACGCGTACTCGCCATCGCCGCGGCCTATGGCCATCGCAGCCTCGTGCTCGGAGCCTGGGGCTGCGGGGCCTTTGAGAATGATCCGAAACGGACCGCACAGGATTTCCGCAGTGCACTCGAAACGGAATTCGCCGGCGTCTTTTCAACCGTCGTGTTTGCGATCACGGACTGGTCTCCGGAGCGGAGGTTTCTGGGGTCGTTCCGCGACGTTTTTTTGTAATTCTGGGGCATCAATTGGGCTGAGCACATCTGCAGGTTGCTCTCCGGAAAACTAGCTGGTACATCCCAGTTGCCGTGCAATTTCGTCTACTCGATGGAACTCCAATTCAGTCAGCTTGGCACGGAAATCTTCGTCATGGAGGTGCTCGCAAAGGTAGGACGCTGTTGCGCAATGAGGGTGGAGTTTGGCATAGACCTTCGCCCCGACAACTTTCGCGAGTTTCGCCCGGTCTACCCAACGTTCCAGATCCGCAATGGGGATGGTTGTCAGCATCGCCATCCGCTGCAAATCAATCGCCGCCAAGTCGACGACGTCATGAATTCCTTCTTCGGCCAGCCGTGAGACTTTGCCGAACGGAATGACCTCCAACTCCGTCAGGGGCGTCGGCTCATCGACGGTGGGAAGGCTCTTGTTCACATAAGTCGTCAGCAAGCGAACGGCATCGGTCGGGAAGACGCCAGCGATAAACAACAGAAGCACGGAACCGGTCAATTGTCCGGTGGCTCCGACGAGCGTCATCCGGACAGCCATCGACAAACCGAGCACCAGAAAAAAACGCTGGACCATCAATGTCAGGATGCTGGTGCTGACAACATCGCGGCGGACAGCGCGATAGAAGAACGTCATGAGAAGATGCACGTACCATCCGAGAAGCCCAGCAAGAACCGGAGCGATGTCGCTGTTTTGGGGATGCAAGAACTGAGCGTACGTCGAGTTTTCGGTGGCACTGTGAACCGAGATAAAATCCTCTACGGTCGACGCAGCCCGCCCATCAGGACAAACATGGAGTGAAGCGCTGTAGGCGACGATCAAGGCAAGGATGAACCGCTTTCCGTATCCGCGATTGACAAACACCTGAACGATACCCGACTTGTGGTCTTCCAATTGTTGACTACGTCGGTACTGTTCTTCATCTCCGCTCAGGCTGATGCCGAAAACCAAAAACGGCAAGATTGTCATGAAGACAATGATCACCCCCTGTCTGCTTAGCACGATATGTCGGATGCTTCGCTCAGTTATCGTTTCAACCCATTTCTGTTGCGCTCCATCCTTGTCCTCCGAAACCGCACCAAACTTTCCCTCGCTAGATCCGATAATCGTTCGCCACGTCGAACGAAGGCGATCGATGCGGACTTGCCGGGCCGCGTCGGACGGTTTTGAATCCTCGACATCATCGGGAATGACATGATTACTTAGAACCGAATAGCCGACTTGTGCGATTTCCGCGCCTGCTCGGCCTGCCGCCTTGGCGTGCAAGACCAACATGAAAGCCAACGCAAGCAGTGGCGCTACAAGAAACTGTAGAAAATACCCGAATCTGTTGAGCCGCGATCGACTCTCCGCACTCAGTTGCCCGTTCAAGGTGCCCTCCAACAAAATTTGCCCAAGTCTGTCGTTCGATTGACTTTCAAGAAGTTCGATGCACCAGCCAATCGAGGGCCTGCCCCGCGGCTGATCGCATCAGCGTGAAATGACCTTCATTGGCGATGGTGAAAGAGACGGAATTCGCGAGGTATCGGCCCAGGAATTGAGATGTCGCTGGCGGTGACGTCAAATCCGAGTCACCACGCCAGATGGCAACGGGCGTTTTGATACGCTGCAAGCAAACGCCGCATGGCCAGATGATGTTGTTCATGTCGATTCGCACGCCAGCAGTTCCACCTCTCGTCGATTCAACAAGGATTTGTCGAAACACCGCTGAATGGCATGAAACAAATTGCTGGTCGAGCGTGCCAAAGCTGTCGAGTTGCTTCTGTCCAGCCCTGGGAGCCCCCCGCTTCGCCAATCGAACTTGTCGGCTCAAGAACAATCCAGCCAGCCTCGGGAATCGCGTGGCGGACTGAAGTTGCTTGTCCAACCCCGTGACCGGGACGCCCGGTGCGAAAGGCGTTCGGGGAGAGAGGATACCCACGGCCGATATGTCTTTACTCAACGCTTGAGCACAGGCCAAAGCGTAGGAAGTTCCGCCAGACATCGCCAGAATCCCGATCCGACAGTGCGGCGAGGGTAGCCGTAAATGATGAATCAATGCTTTGACATCTGCAGCGAATGATTGCTGGTCAAACGAACAAAATGTCGAAAGCCCCATTCCCGGCCGATCGACCGCAACTAGACAGACGCCTCGTTTCCATGCGATTGAATCCAACAACTGTGCTTCCAAGCGGCAACTCGGAGTTCCGTGGAAGTACAAGACCGGAACGCCATTCGGATCACCATACCTGCGAAAAGCAAGTCGCCTGGAATCTGGCAGAACCAACCGCTCTGTGATGCATAGGTTGGATTGGCCATTGGCAGGATCGCAAAACCACAATGATGGTATTGCCGCGAGAAGCACTCTCCGGGACACGCGTTCGCAGCGATCGATACTCATTCGTGGTCCTTCCGATAGATTTGCCCTTTAGCGACAAAAAGTTTTTGACGGATTGGGCATGCTGTAGAAGCGATCCGTCAAAGAATGAAGGTTCTCACATCATTCTGCACCCCTAAACGGGCAGGGACGGCTCAGCGTAAACGCTTCAGCAAACCATCGCAAGGAAAGTGAGCCGAGTTAGTCGCTCACCCCTGCACGCATTGTCGCGTCAATCCGCTCAGTCAAACTGAATAATCTTTTGCGGTTCATCGTCAATGGTAATGGTCTCGACAACCACACTCCGGTGGCGTTCTTGCATGTATCCTCGGAAAACCCACCTGCGTTTTGCGACATCCGTTTTCCAAACGGGAACTCCTAGCTTAACCCAACACGCCTTGCCGCGAACGATCACACACCTGACACGGACGTTCTTTCCAATCGCCCACTTTCCGCCATTTTCACTGCGGTACAAATCATAAGTGGGGTCCTGGCTTTCGATCGGTTTCAAAACCTCTAGAGAATTGGATTGAGGATCGAACACTGTCGAGGCATCCCCGGCAAGATGAAAACGCAGGTCGCCATTGCCGAGCACGCGACGTTCCGATTCCAAGGACACCTGCTTCGTCTGCACGACAAACGACGTAATATTCACGATCATGCCGACATCATGTTTCTTAGTCGCATCCAGCGGTTCGAGTGCGATCGGCGTGTAGGGGCTGAGTCTTACTGTCACCTGCAGCGGATTCGCCGTATTTCCAAGCGGGATCTTAGTCAGGCCAGTGGCCTTGTCGAAATTTGCTTGCCCGTTCTTCACAGTCCCAACCGGATTCCCCTTTTGGTCAAATTCAGTGATTGAATATCGGACCTGGGCCGCGTTGATTTGTTTGCCACTGAGCCTCTTCAATTGCAGATCCAAATCGGCAGCTCGGACCGTTACGGTAGCGACTACAACAAGGGATAGAGCGAGAAGATTACGCATGGCTGCCTCGTAGCTATTCGAATTCAAAGTAAGCATCTTTCAACAAGTTCGCTGGCTCGACCGCGTCGGAACAGTCGTCTGGCATCATGGATGGGGGGCACGATGTCGCTTCGACAAAAAGTACTAATCGTTGGGCCTTGTCTGGGCGTTCAAGCAAGACGGTGATCTTGTTGCCACTGATGGAGTGGTATTGCTTGCTCATCACTGGTTGTAGCCATAGCGGCTTCCCCTCGGCCGGGGAGACAAGGTATGCCGCGACGCCACGGATGGTCATTGCTTGCGCTACAATACAGAAAACTCTTGCATCGTCGCAGTTTTCAGGAATTGGCTCTGATTCAATGTAGTAAACACGATCTGTTTTGGGGATGTCTTGATACGTCCCGGCCCAACGCAACAATGATGCAGCTTCGAGTTCCTGCCGCCGAGCGTCTTCGCCACCTTTGTGGATTCCTGTGATCTCACGCGGAAATCGTTGGTCGAGATACTGCGTCTCAGTAACTTGCAAGAATGGACGCAATAGAGGTAGATGCTTTCGAACCAGCCTGATCGATGCAATGCTCGTGGCATATAACAGCAAACTTATAGTGGCAAC
>NZ_JACEHH010000057.1 GCF_014154935.1 Stieleria mannarensis | reverse complement strand
CCCGGGATTGCGTGGGATGGGAAGGCAGAATGATACGACAGAAATTCCGGCGGGGGCGACGTCAGCGAGCGAGCGGCGGCGTGTGGTGGAGTTCCTGGGCCACTTGCTTACGCTGCGTGCTGGCATTCGCTGCGTGCTGGCATGGACAGGCTTGATGCGAAATCGGATTCGCCGTATCAAGTTGCCCCGCCTCGGTCGCCGATCCCATCGGTGTATGTTGTGTTTGCCCGCTTCTCCCCGTTCCGTTTGCAGCTCGCTTTTCCATGCCTGAAAAAACACGTGTGGTTGCCCCCGGCCCCGATTCACGACACGTCATCGACGACGACGGCAACACGCTTGGGATTCCGGCCGGCTGGGACTTGTTGCCCCCCGGCGATGCCGGGCTGACCCGCCGCGTCAAGGCGGCCGGGCCGACGTGGACGGTCAAGGAGCGTCGCGGGCGCCGCGTGTTTTCCAAAGGCGTGTGGGCGGACGCCGGGCAAATCGCCGCGGCCAAAGCGAAACTGGACGCCGAACGATCGACCGACGCCTATGCACGCAAGAGAAAGAGCGACGCTGCCAGACGCGAGAAAAAGCAGGCCGAGTATGTCGATGAATTCGAAAACGCGGTGATCACGTTCTTGGGTTTCCACGCCTCCCATCGCGGCATCGCGAAACAATTGGCGGTCGCGGTCACCCAGCACGCCACGCCCGTGGGCAGCGGCACGGTTGCCCGCACGCAGCGGATTCCCGTGGAGCGACGCGCCGAATCGGCGGTGATCGCCTGGATGCGTCACCAGACGACCGCCTACGACAACCTGGTGATCCCGCGCGTCAAGGGAAAACGCCGCGAAGTGCGCCGCATGTTGGCCGCAGAATCACGCCGCGTGCTGCAAGGTTATCGCAGCGGACAACCAATCGATCCCCAGCAATGCCCGCTGCAACGCGCGCTGGCAAAGTTGACCGGTTGAGCGGGAGCACGCAATGACGTCACGAACAATTACTACCGCGTGCTCTGGCTGGTCGCTTCGCCGACGGGGATCAGGGAGTCCAGGGCGTCGTCGATTTTGACTGATCGGCGCTTGCGGTTGGTGAAGAAGTTGACGTGCGTGTAGCCGACGCTCTGCAGCAATCGCATCGCGGTTTCATAGCCGTCGCCGACACGCTCGGGAACGTGGGCATCGGCGCCCAGCGTGACCGGGATGTCACGGGTCTTCATTTCGGCCAGCATGTCCGGGAAGGGGTTCATTTCCGAGATGCGTTTGTTGACGCCGCTGGTGTTGAGTTCCATCGCAACACCGGTCTTGGCAATCCGGTCCAGCGCCGGACGGATCACGTCCAAAATCGATTCCGGGTCCCAGGCTTCGCTGGTGAAGTTCTTGATCAGATCGGGGTGAGCCAACGAATCAAACAGCCCCGTTTCGGCCGACTTGGCCAACAGGTTGAAATAGATCCGTTGGACTTCGACCAAGTCATCTTGCCAATACGTGTCGCGGAACTCGCCGATTTGCGGGTGCACCGATCCGAGCACGAAATGAAAGTCCGCGCTGGCAAGTTGTTTCTCCAGGTACGCTTCGTGGCCTTCAAAGTAATCGGCTTCCAGCCCCAAACGCACATCGACGCGGCCGCGCCACTGGTCCGTCGTTTCGGCCACCAGGTCAACGTACTGGTCGAATTCCGATTCCGCCATCCGGACGCCGGAGGAGAATCCGTCGGGCATCGGGTTGTGGCAGGTCACGTGCATGCCCAACAGACCACGCGCTTCGGCGACCGCCGCGTATTCGGTCGGCATTCCGTCGGCGTGTTTGCAGAGCGGCGTGTGGGAATGGGATTCGAAAAGGATTCGATCAGCAGACATGGAGACGGAGGAGTTGGGAGTTGGGAGTTGGGAGTTGGGAGTTGGGAGTTGGGAGTCACTAGAACAGCGGGTCGTGGTCGTCTTCGGGGTCGCCGCACCATTTCTTTAGACTTTCCAGGACTTGGTCGCGGCCGCGCAGGCTGGTCCAAACCGATTCTTCGACATCGAGTCGGATTTCGTATTCGCCTTCGCGCTCACAGTCCTTGTCGCCACACCAGTGGGGAAGGTCGGCGACCCAGACGATGCGGTAAAGTGGGACGTGCTTGTCGTCAATCAGGATCAAGGGTGAATCCATGCGACCTGCCATGAAAATGGGGATGGTAGGAAAACAAAAGAAGCCGGTTTGGCGCTCTATGTTCTCAGAAATTAAGATCAGGACAATCCTTTAAGTTTTCAGGTTCGTCAGTACCGAAGTCGTCAAAACCATCGAGAAATCATGAATCTTTCACGTTCCGGTCGGATCGCCTGCTGTTTGGCTGCCCTTGTGTGGTCCGCCGTGACGTGCCGCGGACAGGCCCCGGTGTCGGCATCCCGCCACTCGGACACGTTGCCTGACTCAGTCACCGTGCGTGGCGACCTATACCGCAGCCGCCAAGCGTTTACGGCGACCGGAAAGGGACGCGTCGCGTTCATCGGTGGTTCGATCACCGAGATGGACGGTTACCGGCCGATGGTGACGGAGAATTTAGCGACTCGCTTCCCCGAAACCGAGTTCGAGTTCACCAACGCGGGAATCGCATCCACTTGCTCGCACACTGGGGCATTTCGGTTGCCCACCGATGTGCTATCGGTCAAACCGCAATTGTTGTTCGTCGAATTTGCCGTCAACGATGATCAAGACGCCGGGCACAGCTATGACGATGCGGTGCGGGGGATGGAAGGCATCATTCGAGCCGCCCGGACCAGCCTGCCCGACGTGGACATCGTGATCACACACTTCGTCAATCCGTCGATGTTGCAGACGGTCCAAGAGGGCGAGGTCCCGACCAGCATTCGGGCTCATGAGGCCGTGGCCGAACACTACGGTATTTCAACCTGCAACGTGGCGGTCGAATTGGCCCAGCGAATCGCGGCAGGAAAAACCACTTGGGCGATCTATGGGGGGACACACCCGAAGCCGGCGGGCAACCGAATCGCTGCGGACCTGATCGAAGACGTTTTTCAGCAAACCAAGTTTTCCGCCGACGATGCGAAATCAGGAAACCGCCGACGCGATCTCTCGCGACCGCTGCCGCCCCCGATCGATCCATCCAGTTTCGACCGTGGACGGTTTCTCGGCCGCGATGCGATCACGATGGGGACGGGGTGGTCGTATGTCGAACCGACCTGGAAAGACATCGCCGGATCGTTCCGCCAGCGGTTTGCCGGTCGGCCGCTGACCGTCGCGACGGTTCCTGGAGCGGAACTGGAGGTCGCGTTTTCCGGCACCGCGGTCGGATTGTTTGTGTTGGCCGGTCCGGACGCCGGAGTGGTCGAGTTTTCGATCGACGACGGCGATTGGCAGGCCGCCGACCTGTTCCACCGCTTCAGCAAAGGGCTGCACTATCCTCGGACGGTGGTGTTGAAGTCGGGGCTGGACGACGGCCCGCACCGGTTAAAACTGCGGGTTTCGAAAAAGAAAAACGAAGCGAGCCAGGGCAACGCCGCGCGGGTTTTGGAATTCGTCGCGTCGTAGAGGCGCCGTGGGATAGGCTTCTAGCCTGTCGTGTTGGCGGGAGTTGGGAGTTGGGAGTTGGGAGTTGGGAGTTGGGAGTTGGGAGTTGGGAGCTGGGAGCTGGAATGGCGGAAAGATGAGGTGAACGAAAAGCGGCGGTGAGCGGGTGGTCCCACGAGCGACGGCCGGGAAGGACCGTCGTACTTGTCCGCATTGGGGCGGGAGGACTGAATCAACCCAGAAGCCTAGCCCGCAGCTGATAGCAAATTGACCAGCTCGCTTCGCAGTGATCCCGTGGACAGCAGCGCCGCGTGGTCGAGCAGGCAGAGCTGTTCGCCGAGTTGGCGGCAGCGGTCCAGCGGCCCGGATTTTTCGCAGCGACGATCGCTGCTGCGGTGCATCGATCGATAGCCCGGACCGACGGGAAGCCCCGATCGCCGCAACCGCTGGATCAATTCGTCGCGTCGCGGTGATAAAAACGCCGCTTTGTAAATCGTCGAGGACTCGGTCACGCAGCAACTGGACGTCGCCTGGCCGGTCCAATCGACGCCGGCGACGATCGCCGAATAGGTTTCCCAGCGAATCCGATTGCACTCGTCCAACCGGTCCAACTGGGGCAGTAACGCCGCGGCCTGCAATTCGCTCATCGGCGTCGAATCACTGGGGCGGTCCAGGTGGGCGTTCAGTTTGCTCGCAATCCGGTCGCTGTTGGTCAGCACGGCGCCCCCGTTGCCGGCGGTCAGCGGTTTGCTGCCGCCGAAGCTGAGCACGGCCACGTCGCCCCAGGCCCCGGCCAGCCGGCCATCGATGTGCATCCCCGGCGTCTGACAGGCGTCTTCGATCAGCACCCAATCGTTCTGGTCACAAATTTCGTGCAGCTGGCGGATTTTTGCCGGGACCCCGTACAGGTGTGAGACGACCACGGCTTTGACTGAATCAGAGCTGACTTGCCGCAGCGATTCGGGATCGACCGAGAAGCCGCTCGGATCAGCGTCGACCAAAAGCGGCCGGGCTCCCAAGATTTCGATCGCGCGAAAGTTGCCCGGGTAATCATAGCCGCACAGCACGACCTGGTCGCCGGGACAGACGCCGGCGGCGCGGAGGGCCAATTCGACGCCCAGCGATCCGCTGCTGACCAATCGCACGTGGCCACCGCCGATCAATTCGACAATCTTTTCTCGAAGCTTTTCCGTCGCTTCCCCCCGGTAGCGGCCCCAATGGCCGCTGTGGACGGCTTGAAGAATCGACTCGGTAATCTCGGGCCATTGGGGAGGCCAGGCAGGAAAAAAAAGGGAATTGGCGCCGGGTTGGGGGCCGCCGGAGCGATCCGGAGGGGGCACCGGACCGGCATTTGATGGTTGTGCAGCGGGTTTGGGAGGGTGTTGGTGGGTCATCGGGGGCGGTCTGCAGCCACGGGAGTCTGGCAAAAGCGATGAAAGTTCGGTGCTGGCTGGGCTTGTGACCAATTTTGGGCTTCCATATCATGCCGCACTTGTATTTTGCCAACCAGATTAGAACCCATTCGGTCCGGATTGTGATCCAACCCCTGCTTCAATTCGTACCTTGGCTGTTTCTGGCCGAAGATGTCCCGGCGGAGGTCGCCGAGCCCAAACCGTTTCTGTTGCAGTTGATGGAGAATCCGCTGTTCCCGATTGCGGGAATCATTTTGATCTTCTACCTGACGTTGATCGCTCCGGAGCGTCGACGCAAGGCGGAAGAGGCGAAACGGATTGCGGCGATCAAGAAGAATGATCGCGTGATCACCAACGGCGGGTTACACGGAACGGTCGTCAGCGCCCCGAGCGACAGCGATGTGGTGACGATTCGGCTGGACGAAAGCGGCACGTTACGGGTGAAGGTCAGCCGATGGGCGCTGACGGTCATCGAGGAAAAAAAGCCGAAGGACGACGCCAAGGACTAAAGAACGTCGATTCGCATTCGAATTGCCCACCAATCGAATCCGAGCGTTTCGAACCGTTCGCCCCCACGACAGAATCAGCAAGCTTGGTTTTTGCCAAGACAGCCAAAACACACCGATAGCCAAAATACACCGACGGTGGTGACGCCGGGCCCAACTGGGGCCTGGCCGGATCTACTTTCCCCGATCACTGCAATACGCAACGATTGCATTCCTTTCGACAACGAAACAACCAACGATGGACTGCTTTTCTCTCGTTCAGCCCCTAGCCGACGCCACACTGGGCAATGTAAGTCTGGCCGCCCCGAGTCTGCTGGCCGGCCTGATCGCTCAAGCTGACGCCGAACAAGGTATTTCATGGCAGCAGTACGGAATGCTGGCCATCGCATTGGCGGTGATGATCCTGCCATTCGTGGTGGGCGGTTTCTTCGCCAAACAGCTGAAGATGCCGAATCACAGCACGCGAATCGGCTTCATCCTGTTGGCGATCACCGCCAGCATCGTGGTGCTGGTCAATCGATTGCCCGACCGAGGCGTTGACCTTCGCGGCGGAACGATTCTGGTCTATGAGATCGACCCGAGTAAAAGCAATCCGGACGCCGAACAGCAAGGCAACGGTGTCAAATCAAAGGATCTGGTCGGCCCGCTCACGAAGCGGATCAACCCCAGCGGCACGCGTGAGATCGTGATCCGCCCCTATGGTGATTCGCAGATCGAAATCATCATCCCGGAAGTCGATCAGCGCGAAGTCGCTCAGATCGAAGAGACGCTCAAGCAAGCCGGAATCCTGCGTTTTGCGATTTTGGCAAATCGAACCGACCACCAGCGGATCATCAACTTGGCGGCTGAACAGGCGGCGTCGCAAGAACGCGCGATCCGCATGAGTGAAGTGATTTCAGACGTCGATGGTCGCACGGTCGGCCGTTGGGCCATCGTCGACCGCGAGACGACTCGGACGGGCGATAACGGGCCGTTCCGCGTCAACGTCGGGAACGCGATCGTTCGCAATCCCGACACCGGCGAATTCATCGAATTGCCCACCAATGTCCGCGGCGACCAAGCCTTACAAGCAAGTTGGGTCGACCAGCAAGGTCTGTCGGGTCTGGAAGTGTTGATGATCATTGATCCCGATATCGACGTCAAAGGTGAAGACTTGGCGTTCGCATCGACGACCTTTGACGAGCAAGGTGCCCCGGCGGTCGCGTTCAACCTGACCGATTCCGGCAGCGGCAAGTTCCGCGTCTTGACGACCGAAAACGCCCCGCAAGGAACCCGCCAACGTCAACTCGGCATCGTGATGGACGACCGCTTGTTGTCGGCCCCGAACATCCTGCAACCGATCAGCAAGCAAGGTCGAATCACCGGTAACTTCACCACCGAAGAAGTCAAAGCGTTGGTCGACATTCTGAAGGCCGGCCAATTGCCCGCGGCGTTGACAAAACAACCGATCGCGAAAAACCAAATCGACGCGACCTTGGGAGCCGACACGATCCGCAAGGGCGTGATGGCGATCGGCGTTTCGCTGTCGCTGGTGCTGGTGTTTATCTTGTTCTACTACCGATTTGCCGGTGCGATCGCCTGCTTGGCCCTGGTGCTGAACCTGGGCATGATCCTGGCGACGATGGTGTTGATTCACCAACCGTTGACGTTGCCCGGGTTGGCCGGTCTGGTTTTGACCGTCGGTATGTCGGTCGACGCCAACGTGTTGATCTTTGAACGGATCCGCGAGGAGATCAACAAAGGCGCCAAGGACCGGATGGCGATCCGAAACGGGTTTGCCAAAGCGACGGTGACCATCATCGACGCCAACCTGACCACGCTGTTTACCGCGATCGTGTTGTATGCGATCGGGACCGACCAGATCCGTGGCTTTGCCGTCACGTTGATCCTGGGCATCCTGTACTCGATGTTCACCGCGATCTATATGTCGCGAACGTTGTTCGATATCGCCGAGCGCCACAACAAGGTGTCGTTGGGGATGTCCGACATGGTCAACGCGATCAAGAACTCGGTGTCCGGCGGCGGCATGATGGACTTCATCGGCAAAGGGAAACTGGCCCTGGGCGTTTCGGCCATCTTGATTCTGATCGGCATCGGATCGCTGTTCGCACGCGGCAAGAACATCCTGGACATCGACTTTGCCGGCGGATCGTCGGTTCAGTTCCGAGTCAGTGAGACGACGACGACCGAGAGCATTCGTGAAATCGTCGGCGCGGGGATCGGTGAACAAGAAGGTTCGCCCGTCCAATTCACCGTCAACGGCGTGACGATGGACGGTGCCGATGACGGCACGGTGTTCAAAGTCGACTCGTCACTGGTGTCGGTCGATGATCTGCAAACGCGAATCGTCGAGGCGTTCGAAGCATCCACCGACACCGATCTGGTCACCTACGACGTCACGATCTCCGCCGGCGGATCGGAAACCTCGTCGATCGACCGCGATTCCAACGGCGTGATGCTGGTCGCGATGCAAGCCGACAGTGAAGCTGCCGACAGTGAAACCGCATCCGGCGACAGCGCTGACGCCGCACCGGAATCGACTGAACCGGCCCTCAGCGCCGGCGAATCGGCCGTTCGCCGGATCAGCTTGGGAATCGACGGTGGCGACACGAGTGCCTCGATCAGCGGCCCGACGTTGATCCAGCGGATGAAAGAGGCCGCCGAGGAATTGAACATCCCGCTGAACGAACGGGCGGTTGATTTGCTGCCCAGCGGCGAAGGCGCCGAGGACTGGAAGAGCGGATCGAGTGTTCCGTTTTCGGAGTGGAAGGTGACATTGCCGATGGGCAACGAAGCGGCCGATCAAGTGATGCAAGCGGTCGAACGATCGCTCGGCAACGAACCGGTTTGGGTCAGCAGCAGCAGCGTCGGTGCTCGGGTCGCCGGTCAGATGGTCGGACGCGCCTCGGTCGCCCTGTTCGCCAGCTTGATGGTCATCATTTTGTACATCTGGTTCCGATTCCAACGCGTCATCTATGGCTTTGCGGCCGTCGCGGCGTTGGTCCACGACGTCTTGATCACGCTCGGTGCGATCGCGATCAGCTACTACGTCGCCGACGCACTCGGGTTCCTGTTGATCGATCCCTTCAAGATCAGTCTGACCGTGGTCGCGGCCTTGCTGACGATCATCGGTTATTCGCTGAACGACACGATCGTCGTGTTTGACCGGATCCGGGAAACCAAAGGCAAGGCGCCGCGGTTGACCGGCGAGATGATCAACACCAGCATCAATCAAACGCTCAGCCGGACCTTGCTGACGTCGATCACGACGTTGATCGTGGTCGTGCTGTTGTACCTGTTCGGCGGCGAAGGGATCCACGCGTTCGCGTTCTGCTTGGTCATCGGCGTTCTGGTCGGAACCTACAGTTCGATTTTCGTGGCCAGCCCGATCCTGTTGATGCTGGTCCAGCGAGGTGAGAAGACGCCCGAAGCGGCGTGATTTAGGTCACACGGGACGTGACGCTTCGGTCTGCGGTCAAGGGTAGCGACGGTAACGTCTGCAAATTTGCCCGCAACAAAGAATAGTCCTAAGTTCCCCAGGTGCATGGCTCCCCTCTCCCCAAAACCGATCGCCCGAAAGATTCAGATCGCTGAGTGATGTTGACCGCGATCTGTTTTGGGGAGAGGGGCTGGGGGTGGCCGGATGAAAATCAACGGAACTTGGAAGGCTGGGTAGGTTCGGGGACGTTCAACGATTCTGCTGGATCCCTCGATTGCAAATTGCAAATTGTTCATTGCAAAATTTAAATTTGCCGGGAATCGTCGCTCAAATCATTTTGCAATTTGCATTGTTCATTTTGCAATTTGCAATCATTGTCGGTTCACCAGTATCAGAAGCCACTCAATTTTCATCAGGCCACCCCCGGCCCCTCTCCCCCAAAACTCTGGCTCGCTGAAGCTCGCCAGAGTCCTGGGGGAGAGGGGAGCCAGAAGCACTTTTTCTCCATCGGAATTGATGCTCCAAGACCGAGAGCAACCACACATTGATTGCGGAATCGATTTGCAAATCAACGATGATCACTCGCATACACCCGTCGCTCTCAGGCCTACACCGCATCGCAACCATCCCTGCGCTCGCCACGATGTTTCTGGCATTGTTGTCGATCAGCGCGTTATCGTGCTTCGCCCAAGACTCCGCGGGCACTGATTCAGCGGCACTGACCGCGACGCTGCGTCAGGACGTTGAATACCTGGCGTCGGAAGAGCTTCGCGGGCGGAGTGTGACCGACGAGACGATTGATGTCGCGCGAAACTACCTGCGTGAGCGAATGGAATCGATCGGGTTGCAGCTGAACTCGGTCGCCGGCAGCCCCTTTCAAAGCGTAGCGATCACGGTGGGTAGCGAGGTTCGCAACCAGGCAGACAACTTCTGTCGGATTCGGATCCCCGGCCAACCGGTCATCGAAGCAGGATTGAACGAAGGATTCGGGCCGCTGGGGATCGGCAGCGACAAACAATCCGTGTCGGCCCGCGTGGTCTTTGCGGGATACGGAATCAGCTCCGAAACGCACAACTACGACGATTACGCCTCGGTCGATGCCCAGGGAGCGATCGTGTTGATCCTGCGAAAGGAGCCTGGAGCCGGCGACCCGGACAGCCCTTTCGACGGGGTCAAGAACACGCGGCACGCCTACTTTGCCACCAAGGTTGCCGAGGCGATCAAGCAGGGGGCGGCCGGCGTGCTGATCGTCAATGATCCGCGAAGCACCCGCGACGCCGTCCAGGAGGAACAGAATCGCATCGACCAGGAAGTGCGTCGCAAGGATCGCTTGGCCGAGATGCTGAAGAACCTTCCCGAGCAAGCGGTCAAGAACCGCGCGGCGACGGTGGAGAAAATCGCCGCGACCGAGCGGATGATTTTGGCGATGCAGGCTCAGCTTTCCGCCGCCCGGCGCGGCGTGCTGGGGATCGCCGATGCTGGGACCAAAACGAAACAGACCGAAAAGATCCCGGTGGCGTCGATCGCCCGCGACTTGGCCGACCAGATGCTGCGCGCCGGCGGCGGGCTGTCGCTGGAAGAGGTTGAAGCACAAATCGATCGGACGTTCCAGCCGGCCAGCCGGGCGCTCCAGGACGTGACCGCCGATCTGTCGGTCGATTTAAAACCGGCGATCGCGGCCAGCGACAACGTGATCGGCCGCTTGCCGGGCAAAGGATTGCTAGCAAGCGAAACGATCGTGGTGGGCGCCCATTATGACCACGTCGGCATGGGCGGGTTCGGCTCCTTGGCCCCGGGGACGATCGCGGTTCACAACGGCGCCGATGACAACGCCAGCGGCACCGCGGCGATGTTGGCCTGTGGATCCGAATTAATGCGTCGGTTGGAATCGGCGGCCTCGCACCGCACGGTGTTGTTCATCGCCTTCACCGGCGAAGAGCGAGGGTTGTTGGGCAGCCAACACTACGTGGAAAACCCGGTGCGGCCGATCGAAACGACGGCGGCGATGATCAACTTGGACATGGTCGGCCGGCTTCGCGACAACGAATTGACGGTTTATGGAACGGGATCGGCCAGCGGAATGGAGCGTGTCGTCGACGCGGCGAATGACCGCTTCGGCTTTGACTTGTTCAAGGTTGCCAGCGGTTACGGCCCCAGCGATCACCAGTCGTTTTACCGGGTCGGTGTGCCGGTGCTGTTTTTCTTTACCGGGCTGCACAACGATTATCATCGTCCTTCTGACGATTTCGACAAAATCGATTTTGGGAACCTAACCCGTGTAACCGATATGGTTTCAGAAGTGGCATTTCAACTGGCGGTGCTCCCCCAACGGCCCGCGTACGCCGAGACCGATCCGAGGGTCCAGATCCGTCGTCAGATGACGGCGTTTTTGGGCGTGCGGATTACGGAACGCGGCGGCGTGGTCAGCGTCACCGACGTGACCGAGGGGGGCCCGGCATCGAAAGCGGGATTGCAAATCGACGACCAGATCCAGCGGATCGGCCGGCAGGTGATTCGCACCACAAACGACGTCTTGTCGTGGGTGCGGGCGCACGAACCCGGCGACACCTTCGAGATCCAGGTCCGTCGCGATGCGAACACCGTGACGCTGCGTGGAAAGCTTGAGAAACGCTCCTAGAAAAAAGCGCGTGATCAATCTTTACGTGGCCAGGAATGATTGCCACAATCGGAAATTAGTGAACAAACGCCGGAGCGATTTCGGCACAACAGCGACTGGGTGGTTCGGTTCAGGCAACGGATGTCTGCGTCTGGCCACCTGCGAGCGAATTGAGACGGTAACTCGATTTGTTTCATCGCTGTGTCAAAAGGACTGCGACTCAATACGCAAGGAGAGCGAAAGTGCGAACCGTTCGCCATCAAGTCTGTGGAATTGCCATCGGATTGGCAACTGTGTTAGCTCCGTGCCTTCTCACCGGTACAGCATCGGCACAGGAATCGGCTCCGCACCGCGTCGCGGTCGTGGACGTCGCTTACATCTTTAAAAACCATCCCGGGATCAAAGCCCAGGTGGCGAAAGTCGAAGGCGATTTGAAGGCCTACGATGCCGAGCTGAAGCAAAAGCGTGAGCAGCTTCAAAACACCGCCGCCAAGCTGAAGACGCTGTCGCCGGGATCGCCCGAGTACGCTCAATTGGAAGAGCAGCTGGCGAGCATGGATTCCAAACTCCGCTTGGACATGGCTCGTAAACGTAAGGAATTGGCCGACGCGGAAGCCAAGATCTACTACGACAACTATCAACAGATCGCCGCGGGCGTGAAGTTCTTGGCCAACCACTACAAGATCAACTTGGTGCTTCGCTACAACAGCGAAGAAATGAACAAGGACCAAGGCGAATCGGTCATTCGTGGCGTGATGAAAAACATCGTGTATCACGATGCGGCGTTGGACATGACCCCGGGCGTGATCCAATACCTGGACAAGGTCATCAAGGCCGATCCGGCGATCGCGGGCCGCAACGGCACGACGCAGCGTCAGTAAAACGGCATCCGTCGATTCACACGCAGCCCCAGCGGTGTGGCCCCGCCAATGATTGGCGCCCGTCGCAACCAACCGCAACGGGTCTGCGTCAGCAGGCGGCAGGCGACACCGGTGGGCAACGGGGTCGGCTGACACCACACGCAAAGCGGCGGACAGTGATGTCCGTCGTTTTTATTTTCCAGAATCGAAAAGTGGGTTGATCGGGCAGGGAGGCACGCCGTGACGCTATCACGCAACCAGCATTCCATCGCTTCGTCCTGTCGGCTGAGTGGCCGAGGCTATTGGACGGCGAAAGAAGTCGACGTCGTCATGCACCCCGCCCCGGTGGACTCGGGCATCACGCTGGTCCGGTCGGACTTGCCCGGCCACCCGTCCTGCCGGGCACACGTCAGTCAACGCACCGACGCCCAGTTGCGGACCAACATCGCCCAGGGGGCAGCCGAGTTCGAGATGATCGAACACCTGATGGCGGCGCTCTACGCGATGGAAATCGACAATTGTGTCGTGGAAATCAGCGGCCAGGAACTGCCGGGGCTCGACGGTAGCAGCAAACCCTACATCGACGCGTTGGCCGGCGCGGGCTTGGTGATCCAAGCGGGCGAGCGACAGCGATTGGTGATCGACCAAGTGATCACGCTGCACGAAGGGTCGTCGTGGATTTCCGCGTCGCCGGTCGTGACGGGCGTCAGCCATTTCGGTTACCAGTTGGTGTTTGACCAGGAAGGCGAGATCAGCAACCAATGTTACGGATTCCCTTGCACACCGACGCGGTTCAGCCGTGACGTCGCCCCGGCGCGGACCTTCGTCACCGAGCGACAAGCTCAATCGCTGCATGCCCGCGGCGTCGCCCGGCACGTGTCCTACCAAGACCTGTTGGTGTTTGGCCAGGACGGCCCGATCGAAAACGAAGTCCGATTCAAAAACGAATGTGCACGTCACAAGGCGCTGGACCTGGTCGGCGACTTGGCGTTGGTCGGTGTGGAACTGGTCGGCAAGTTCATCTCCTATCGCGGCGGCCATCGGCTGAACGGTCGGATGGCCAAAGCACTGCACGAGTTGGCCGTGTTGTCACAATCGCGCAACCGATCAAGTTGCTTCAGCGATCGCCGTCATGCGGCCTGAATCGGCGCGGAAAAACTTTCCGCCGGTGGACGAAAAAACAGCCCGATTCCTCTCGATCCAAAAGACTGCAAATTGCTACGTTCCAAATCATCCGCGATTTGATCTCGCTTTCAGATCGCAACTTCCTCTGTCAATTATCCAGATTGGTTTGCCATGAGTGTTGTCATCGCTCAAACAGCCGTTGTTGATCCGCGGGCTCAACTTGGAAACGGCGTTCGAATCGGCCATTTTTCTGTGATCGGGCCGCATGCAAAAATCGGTGACCGAACGCTCATCGAAGAACACGTCGTCATCACCGGCCACTCGACGATCGGTGAAGACAACCACATCTTTCAAGGCACGGTGATCGGCGGCCATCCGCAAGACACCAGCTACAAAGACACGCCGACGAAAGTGGTCATCGGCGACAACAACGTTTTCCGCGAACACTGCACCGTCAATCGGGCAACGGAAAAGGAAGACGGCGTGACCGAGATCGGGCACGACAATTATTTCATGGCCGGGACACACGTCGCACACGACTGCAAAGTCGGCGACCGAATCGTGATCGCCAACAACGGCATGCTGGGCGGTCACGTGCGGGTCGGAAACGACGTCACGATCGCCGGCGGCGTCGGCGTGTCACACTTCGCCAGCGTCGGCCAGCTGAGCTTTGTCAGCGCGATGAGCCGTGTGTTGCACGATGTGCCGCCCTACACCATCGTCGACGGCCAACCGACCAAACCCCGCGCCGTCAACACGATCGGATTGAAACGCCACGGGTACACCGCCGAAGACATCGCGGTGCTGACGCAAGCGTTCAAGTTGTTGTACCGGGCCCGCGTCGGGATCGACAAGGCGCGCGAAATCGTCTACTCCCAAGGCCCGATTCGTCCCGTCATCAAACACCTTTTTGATTGTGTCGATCGTTCGTGCAGCGGACGTCACGGACGCGGTCAAGACCAACGGAGCAAGAAAGCAGCATGAGTCGTTTGCGCGTCGCCGTCATCGGTGCCGGCCACCTGGGCCGAATTCATTCCAAACTTCTCGCCAGCGTCGATGGGGCTGAATTGGTCGCGATCAGCGATCCGATCGAAGCCGCCCGGGAAAACGCGGCCAAACTGTTCGACGTCCCCACGTTTGCCGATTACCGCGACTGCATCGACCAAATCGATGCCGCCGTGATCGCCGCGCCGACCGATGCGCACGCCGAGATCGCGACGACGCTGTTGAAAGCGGGCAAGCACTTGCTGGTCGAAAAACCACTGGCGACCACCGCCGCCGACGCCGACAAACTGGCGATGCTGGCCGCCTCGCGACGACTGACACTGCAAGTCGGACATGTGGAACGATTCAACCCGGCCTTCACCGCACTGGGCGATATCGGCGTCGATGTGAAGTACGTCGAAGCCGTCCGTGCCTCGCGGTTCCCCGGTCGTTGCTTGGACGTCGGCGTGGTGATGGACCTGATGATCCACGACATCGACCTGGTTTGTGCGATGACCGATGCCGCCGTCGCCGACATCTCGGCCAGCGGACTGGCGGTCGTCAGCGACCACGAAGATCTGGCCGAAGCCCGATTGGAATTCGCCTGCGGACTGGTCGCAAACCTCAAAGCGTCGCGGGTCAGCCCCGCACCGGCGCGACAGATGCAAGTGTATGGATGCGGCGGATTCGCCGAAATCGATTTCTCCGGCCCCGCACTGCACGCGGTTCGTCCCAGCGAATCGCTGGTCGACCGCGCGTTCGACCTGGACCAGGCCACCGACAATCCGCTCGGATACGCCGACGAATTGTTCACCGACCATCTGCAGCTGGAAACCAAACAGCTCGAACCGCGGAACGCCATCCTGGATGAACTGCACGACTTCGTGATCAGCATCCAATCCGGCATCTCGCCGACGGTCAGCGGATTGGCCGGCGCCCGTGCGGTGACGATCGCCGAGCGGATTCTCGATTCGATCGCCCAGAGGGCTTGGTACGCCGAAGCGGGCCCGTCAGAGATCGGCCCGTTGGCCAGCGTTCGACAACGCATCGAAGCGCCCAGTCGTCTGCGCAAGGTTGCGTAACAGCTCTGCGACACTCCGGTTGATGACGCGACAAGCCCGACGCCACAAAATCGGTGCGAGTGCCCGTCGGATCGTCGTTCGAGGGTTCGTTTCGATCAAATCAACAATCCGTTGGCGTGTTCCACGACGGAGCTAGCAAGACGCCGCGACAAACTCGGGCACCGGGGCGGGCGGGTAGTGGAAACGTCCGTAACGCATGGGGCCGACGTTGACGATCTGGCCGTCCATCGTGCCTTGAATCTCGGCGAGCACCCGTCGGGCCAGACGCACCACGTCGTGTGTTTCACTCTCGTCAAATTCGACGACGATCGTGTCACGCTGTTCTGCTTCCTGGACGGTGACTTCCAAATGTTCGGCCAGCATTTCCGTCGGATCACTCGTTGACGCACGCTGGAACAGACATTTCGCCGAGGGGCGGTTTTGTTTGACGCTGGAATTGGCCGAAACGGTGATGATCGGAAGCCCCGTTCCGAGCACGCTGATCAAGCCGCACTCGACGAGATCCGCGTCGTTATTGTATTCCAGATCCGTCACCACCATGCTTTGACAGCCCAGCTGAATCGCCGCCGCCGCAATCCCGGTCTCACGCTGCCATTGCAACGGATCGGCCTCGTTGAACCCCGCTGCGGCGAGCGCCTCGGCTTTCTGTTTCAACTCGCCGCTCAGCGGCAAGGCTCCCGAGGGCACCAGTGGCGGGTCGGTGTACTCCACTTCCTGGATCACCGGTTCCATCGAACAGGCTTGGTTCCAAGACATGCGTACAGGTTTCTTTTTCGGCTGCACTTCGACACTCACGCAGAGTGCTCGCGTGGTGATTTGGAACGGCACCGCCAGGATGCCTCCGAGTCCGACGAAGAGTGCTGCAAACCCGAAGGCGTGGAAGATCGGGTTGCCATCGGTCGAGCCGAAGTTGCCCATCGGAACCAGCAAGTAGAATCCATATCCCATCAGCATCGCTCCGCCGGCGATGTAGGTGATGCGCGTTGACCAGGATCCGCGCCCGTAACGCATCGGGTATCCGATCAGGCTGAGCACCGAAGGCAGGGGCGCGTACCAGCAACACCAGATGCCGGGGCCGCCACTGCCGCACAGGATCAAGCCGAGCGCCAAGGCGAATCCGGCGGTCAAGAACAGGTTGCGGGCGAATCCCAGGTCCGGTGTCCCGTCGATCGGAACGATGGTGTAGTAAACGTCATCGTCCTCGGGAGGCCCTTGGACCTCATTCCCGGTGCAGAAGGACACGAAATCGGCGACCATCTGGGCCACGCCATAAGTGCTGACCATCCCGGTCACCGAGTTGGTCTCGTCGACTTGGCGAAACGCTTCGTCCAAAAAATGTTCGCCCTGGGCGATGAAAACCCGCGACTCGACCTCGAATTCGTCGCTGCCGATCGGGACGACGTTGGCCGGCCCGATGTCAGGATGCACGTGGCTGCGAACCAACGGGTCATCCATCAACGCATCCAGGTCTTCGTCCTCCAGCAGTTCGTCCATGTCGACGTAGGGATCGATGACCGTGACATTGACCAGTCGAATGTGCGGGTTGTCCCCATAGCCTTCATCGACCAGGGTCTGCCAGTCCATTTCGACCGGTTCCCCCTGCATGACCGACGCCTTGTGAAATTCGTGGACGGCACCGGTCATGCCGCCGATCAACCCGGCGACGGCGATCACGAAGCCGAAAACGATCCGAAAGGGACGTGGCGGCGTGGACGAATTGTAGGGGTTGTAGCTCATCGGAGGCGTTCACCGGCAGCGGAACCAGACGGGCAGATCGATCGAGGCCTTGGGGCACAGGCTTCGGAGTCACAAGGAACCTAGCTCGAAAAACCGTCTGGCGTGCCGCCGTGTCGACCAATCCGCCGTCGTCGGGCGTTCAGGTAGCCGAACTCGTCAACGGACGATTGATCTAATCTGATCAGACGTGGGATGAGCCGCGAACGCGCGAGCGTACGGGGCTGAAGCACCAAAAAAACGCACCGGGGCCCTTAGGATCGCGCCCAATGCCACCTACTCGATGAGCCGACGGCGCTAGCCGCGGGCCTTGGATTGGCCTTCGAGACGTGTAAGGCCCGAGGCTAGCGTCGACGGCTCAGTTTGTGATCGAAAGGCTGATTGAATCAACAGGCCGCCAAGGGCCGAAAGCCTTGGCGGCTTCCGCTACGACACGAACCTGAAGACCAAGCTGCGGCGAAACCAAACGCAACCGCCCTGATCCGGACGGTTCCGCAAACAACGACGCCGAATCGGAGTTGGGTCGGTGCGGAAAGAAGAGCGGATGGGGTGGGATTCGAACCCACGGTAGGTTGCCCTACGCTGGTTTTCAAGACCAGTGCCTTCGACCACTCGGCCACCCATCCGGCATCAACGAGTTGATTCCTCGCGGAATCACCGCCACCGGCTCGTTCACCGCTGCGGCGGAGGCGAGCAGTCTACATCGTCATCGGCCTCGCGTGAAGTCCAGCCGATGGGCTCGAAAATCATCGCAAACGCCTCGCATTTGCTTCCCCCATCATTCTGCCACCTCTGGTCTCAATGACCTCAGCGATCCAGCCCGACCGACGACCTTCATATCCACGCCTCCCCAAATACGTTTGGATCAACGCCAACCTGCCGACTGCTGAGTAATGCGTTGACCCTATTCTTCACATCCGACCTGCGTCTGTCGTTCGGAGCATTGACGACGCGTCCTCAGCCGTCAGCTCACGCAATAGCAGTGCCGATGCACTTATGTCTATCGCTCCGAACACTGCCCCTTGAAAAGCTTCATCCGCTCGATGCGGGGATTGGAAAAAAAGCCTAGGAACGAGAGCTAATAAAATGAGGGGGAAAAGAGAAAGAGACAAACACCACCTGAAGAGGGTTTCGCGATAGCTCTGCAGGGCCTATTGTGAACAATGATCTGAATGCTCATGGAAACGTGCATCTCAGGACGTGAGCCCAATGCTGCTTACACGGTATTTCGGCAGGGAGTTGTCATTGTGCAACGTCCAATAACGACCATGAGATTCAGTCGCTCGTTGAAGGCCAGACCACAAACTCAGGGAGACAGAAATGGGCACAATGTTGAAAGTGGCGATAGTCCTCGTAGGTGGATGTCTGAACCCACTCAGTGCATGCGCTGCGGACAATGGCATTTTCTCGGTCACAGTCGGCGGACAATTGCATTTCTTTAGGTGCTTTGCGGAGGGGCGCATTGCAAACAGTCATCAACTGGTCGCTTCCTCGGGTTGGAAGGGGCTAAGCAAAGCATTCGCGGCAGGTGATGGGATTTACACAATCACCCGAGATGGAGCACTGCACTACTTCGAACGTTTCCCCAACGGCCGGATTTCACAAGACCACAAGACGATTGCGTCCTCCGGTTGGCAAGGACTTGAGCATGCATTTGGAGCTGGCAGCGGGTTCTACACAATTACCGGGAGCGGTGAGCTCCACTTTTTTGAGTGTCTTCAGGATGGCCGTATTGCAGGGAGTCCTAAAGTAGTCGCTCCATCGGGTTGGAAAGGGCTCGATAAATCCTTCGGTACAGACAACGGCATCTACACAATCACATCGAATGGCCAATTGCACTTTTTCAATCGTCGCGTTGATGGGTCACTTGTGGGAGCCGGCCCAACACTAATCGCTTCCTCTGGATGGTCAGGACTTCAGCATGTCTTCGCGGCAGGCAACGGCATTTACACGATCACACAGAATGGACAGTTGCACTTTTTTGAATCACTCCCCAACGGAACCGTGAGAGGTCCCGTTGTGATCGCGAATTCGGGTTGGCGGGGGATCAAACACGCTTTTTGAATTCGAAAACTCGCCCCGTCAGGCGCCACTCGCGCCTTGAGCAAGTAACAACCGCACTTGCTTCCCTTGCCGTTTAGTGCGGCTTTGACACGCAAGCCCACCGACGCGCTCGCGGGGAGTTTCGTTACCTCCAAAATCTTCGCCCCCCCGGCCATTGATATGGCGGGGTTCGCGATAGCAATCGCGGCATTTGTGTGACTGCCAACGACGCTTGCTTTGGGCAGACGCGGAAGAAGATCGTGACACGTGCAGCCGCTGTGCTTACGCCGCCTGGGGCAGTTGACCGTCTTGGTCGGAATCCAGATCGGTCGCGGATTCCTGTTCGGCCGCCGTCATCGGGATGCTGACCGTGTCGGATTCGTGCGATTGCGAATCGTCTTGCTCTTCCAAGACCGTGGTTTCAACGACCGGAATTTCCGCCCCAATTTGATCGCCTTGGAACGACGCCACCAAGGCTCCGCCGGCGCCGTGGATTTTCAGCTCATCGGGCTCCATGAACCAGGTCGCTCGATAGGTCTGATCCCCGGCCGTCGCGTGGAACGTCCGCCCGGCGTAGAACCCGTCGCGAATCAGAATCGATTCGGAGCCGATTTTTGCCGCATCGACGTCATCCCGGTCGGCCTCGCAGGTAGGGTCGGCCTCGCTACTCCGTTCGGCGGGGGCGGAAGCGTCGCCGTCGGATTCGCCCCCGTCTTGCGACGCGATTTGTTCGTTTCCCTCGGACGTCGGCTCGCCCACCGTCTCCGCGGCCGAGGGCGTCACGTTGGCGGCCAACCAGTGTTGCAGGTGGGCTCGCACGGTAGCCAAGCGTTGGGAATTGGTCATTCGTCGGGTCTGTCGATAAAACACGTGGGTGGAGCAAGTTTCCCGCCGGCGGTCGGGCCGACCTGAGGGCAAGTCCCGTGGGAATTTGTCGGCCGCCGGTGTATCGTTCATCGGCGTTTTGCCGCGATTGATCCGCAAATTGCTGGACCGAATCGCACCGAAACCCCAAATCGCCCAGTTTGCCAGAGACCAGTTGGCCAGTTCTTTGAGAGTTTGCCGTAGGGAGCGCGTCTGATTTGGACGCGAGACGGATGCGTATTTTGCTTGATGAAAATCAGTTACAGGCCGGTGTCGAACGGCTCGCGACCGAGATCGATCGTTTTTACGGGGAAAACCGCCCGCTGACGGTGATCGCGGTGATGACCGGCAGCCTGGTCCTGTTTGCCGACTTGATCCGACGCTTGTCGATGCCGCAGCGAGTTGGCGTGATCCAGGCGTCGAGTTATCGTGGGGGGACGGAGTCCGGAAAGTTGGAGGTCAACGCAAACATGCTGATCGACGTCAAAGACCGCGACGTGCTGCTGGTCGATGACATTTTTGACACCGGGCGGACGCTCGATCGGCTGTCGGGCATGATCAAAGACCTGGGGGCCAAGTCGACCAAGACGGCGGTGCTGTTGCACAAACATCGCCAACATGCCGTCTCGCTCCGCCCGGATTTCGTCGCCTTTGAAATCCCCGATGCGTTTGTCGTCGGCTACGGATTGGATTACATGGACATGTATCGCAACCTGCCCTACTTGGCGGTCTTGGAAACGCACGAGATCGAAGCGACCGAGCACAAATCGAAACAGTGAATGGTTTGGAACGCCCCGTCCGAGTTCTGGTCGTCGGTCGACACTTTTGGCCGCACGGTTCGCTCGATTCGGCCGGCCATCTGATGGAACTCGCCTCGGGGTTCAAGCTGGCCGGCGCACAGGTGTCGGTCGTCACGCCCAAGCACGCCGCGTCCTGGGCCGAGCGTTTTTCGTTTCGCGAGTGCCAGGTGTATCGGCCGATTCGGATGTTCCGAACCGGTTGGACGGCGCGGGGCGACCGTACGGCGTCACGCTACATTCGCTACCTCCGCGATTGGATCGTGTCGAACCCGACGGCGTGCGACGTCGTCTATTGCGATTCCGGTCGTGAAGAAGCGATTGCGGCGGTGGAGGCCGCCCGGGCGATCAAGCTGCCCTCGGTGGTGCGGCTGGCCGGCCACGGCAGCTGCAGCGATCTGGAGTACCACCAACACAGCCGGACCGGTCGTCGCTGTCGTGCGGCGGTCAGGGATGCCACCGCCGTGGTTGTCGGTAGTGCGTCGGCCCATCGACGCTGGTTGGCCGACGGCGGTGACCGAGAGCGGGTGCATCGGATTCCGATCGGGGTCGGCCCGGCGCCCGATCAAGGCTGGTCCAGCCCCAAGCGGTTGCGGCAGGCAATGGCACGGATCAACGGCGATCTGTTTGTCCCCGATTCCTGTTCGGTCGTTCTGTCCGTCGAACGACTCGATCGCAGCTCCGGTGTCATGACGCTGGTCAAATCGGCGTACTCGCTGGCACAAAACATCCAAGGGTTACAGTTCTGGATCGTCGGTGACGGGCCGCTGCGGGAAACCATCTACGCACAGCTCCGAAGCGACGGGCTGCGGCAATCGATGGCGATGCCGGGATCGTTTTCCTCGGCCGACGACGTTTTCTCCGCCGCCGATTTGATGGTCCATGCCGGCGACGAAGGGTTCGAACATCAAATCCCGACCGCCATCGCGGCCGGATTGCCGTTGATCCTGGCCGACACCGAGCCGGCCCGCGAATTTTTCGGAGTGACCGAGGCCGATGTCCAAGCGTGGATCCTGCGCCGACGGCCTAGCCCAACCGCTGCCGACGACGCCCCGAACGATGCAACCATCGACGACGCCGGCCGCTGCGTGTGGTGGTTCGATCCCAAGCAACCCAAGACATTGCGTTTTGCCATCCAGCAGATCGTCGACAACCTGCAACAGGCGCGGCGGATATCCCAGCAAGCACGACGTGTCATGCAACGAACGCGGTCGCAAACCGATTCCATCGAGCATTTTGTGACGCTGTTTCGGCAACTCGCCAGCGGACCGACCCGCCGTCACTTTGATCCGACGTCCATGGAAAACGCGCAATGAAACTTCGAATCGCGCTGATCATCCCGACGATGGATCAGGGGGGCGCCGAAAAACAGCTCGCATTGTTGGCCGAGAACTTGCCACGTGACGAGTTCGACGTCCGCGTCTACTTGTTGACGCGTGACGGCCCGCGAAGTGGATCGCTGCGCGACAGCGGTATTCCGGTCACGGTGATCGGTAAACGTTTCAAAGCCGACCCGACCGCGCTGTTCCGGTTGCGCCGTCTGCTAAAAAACTGGTCACCGGACGTCGTCCACACCTGGTTGTTCGCCGCCAACAGTTTTGGACGTACCGCCGCCGTGATGGCCAAGGTGCCGGTGGTCATCGCCAGCGAACGCTGTGTCGATCCCTGGAAATCCTGGTGGCACTTCTGGATCGATCGCGTTTTGGCGCGTCGCTCCGCAGCGATCACGACCAACAGCTCGGGCGTGGTGGGATTTTACGCCGACCACGGGATCTCGCCGGATCTGTTTCATGTGATCCCCAATGGAATCCCCGACCGATCGGCGACGTCGATCACTCGCCAGCAGGCGCTTGAGCGGCTGGGCGTCTCCGCCGATCGCAAGCTCGTCCTGGCGGTCGGTCGCCTGTGGCCGCAAAAACGTTATCGCGATTTGATCTGGGCCGCCGAATTGCTCGCCTGCACCCGCAGTGACACCACATTGGTCGTGATCGGCGACGGCCCGCAAAAAGCGGAATTGCTGCGTTTCCGTGATGCCGTCACCATCCCCGAACATGTTTGTTTCGTCGGCCAGCGCGATGATGTGCCCGAATTGCTGCCGCACGCGGATCTGTTTTGGATCGGCAGCGAGTACGAGGGCCAGAGCAATGCGGTGATCGAAGCGATGCAAGCCGGACGGCCGGTGATCGCATCGGAAATCCCCGGCAATCGCGATTTGATCCGCCACGACGAAACCGGACGGCTGGTCCCGGTCGGGGATCGTGCCGCGCTGGCTCGGGAATCCTTGGATTTGCTGGAACACCCCGAAACGGCCGAGCGGCTCGGGGAGGCCGCCAGGAAGCGGATCCACGAAGATTTTTCGGTGGAAAAGATGGTCCAACGGCACGCCCAACTCTATCGCCAGCTGCGTTGGCAATCCGAGTCGCGGTAGTCAATTTTGGGGCCCAGAAGTCCACGGACTGGCGAATTGACGGCAAATCCTGATAAGCCATTCCGTTCGTAACGATCAAGGCAAGGCCGAACCGGCGAAAATGATTTGAAACCTCAGTTTTGCTTCAGTTGCAAGTTGAGCGACGGCAAACGACAGATACCATCAGAACATCGTTGGACGACTTGGTCGGCCCGCCGAGGCCCCCGACGGGCTCTCCGCCGACCAGTCATCCGATCCTTTGCCCCAGCCCAGTGCTCTGTCAGCGTTAGATTTTCGGCTTGCGTCTGTCGAGCGGAAAAGGGGTCAGGAACCAAAAACCAAATGGCCCGAAGGGTGCTTCGCATTTTTGGTCCCTGACCCCTTTTCCGCGGCCAAGTTTAGACGTTGACGAAGCACGGACTGCCTCCCCCCCAGCCAACCGGTTTAGATGGACATGCGAGAAACCCGCCGACAAGCGATCGACGAAGTCGAGTTGATGTTGGCCAATGCAAGGCTTCGGGACGAGTTGGAGCCCTATCGCGATGAGTCGATCGAATCGTCGATCAACCGAATGTCGCTGCAGGCCGAGAATGAATACCTGGCCTCGATGTTGGCCTGGGAGCGTGCACCGGCGCTGCCGATTTCCGATTGGTTCTCCCCACCGCTGCACTTGCTGCCGCCCGACGCCCTGGGAGATTCGCAACTGGCACATCGGCTGAAAAAGACGGTCGCAAAGCTGTACAGCATGAACATCGTGTTGCGATGCACCGATCACCTCTGTGACCGGGAACTGTACACCATCATCTATCGCGACATCTTGCCCTGTTGCGAAAAGAAGGTCGATGTCCCCGGCAAGGCACTCGAGTGGATGTGTGTCGAGGACACCGAGACATGGCTGCGGTACTACGCCAGCCCGGTCGAACGACGTCGCTATCAAGAAGAACACGACTGCGAACTGCCACCCTCGGAAACTCCCAAACACCGGCGGCAGCTTCCCGGCAATTAGGTGGGAGATCGCAAGGCTGACGTAGCTACGCTCGCCGGAGCGTGGAGACGCCGAGAAACCACCTTCTGGCGAAGGTAGCTACGACACAAGTCTTATCTGTTATCAGGCCGAATCAACCGTGGCAAACGGACCAGCACCCGGCCGGCGCCGGCAAACGCCCGCCACAACCAACCTGGGTTGCGATAGCGCCACATGCACGCCAGTGCCGCGACGCCGTCCTTCCAAGTGATCTTTTTGCCTTCGTCATAGCTGCGGTATTGGTACCCGGTGGGAACCTCGGCGATCGTGACCCCGCGGTCGGCGATCTTGCCGGTGATCTCGGGTTCGAACCCGAACCGACATTCACGGATTCGAATCGATCGCACCAGGTCGCCGCGGAACGCTTTGTGGCAGGTTTCCATGTCCGTTAATTGCTGTCCGGTCATGCAGTTGCTGATCGCCGTCAACGCCCAATTGCCCAGCCGATGAAATAGCGACGGGTCATCGCTTCCGTCTAGATACCGCGACCCATAGACGACTTCGGCCTGGCCCGATTGAATCGGTTTGATCACCTGCAGCAAGTCGACGGGGTCGTATTCGGTATCGGCGTCTTGGATTGCGACGATCTCACCGCGACTGTGACGCAGCCCCATTCGAACCGCGGATCCCTTGCCATGATTTCGCCCACGCAGCAAGACCGTACGGTTGGCGCGGGGGGCCAGTGCTGCCAGCCACTGTGTCGTGCCATCGCTGCTGGCGTCATCGATCACGACCGTTTGCGTCCGCTGCGGGAACACTTCGTCGATACGCTCCAGGATTTTTGGCAACGTCTCTCGTTCGTTGTAGACCGGAACGATGACGCTTAAGTCGAACGCGCTGTTGCCGTCATCTTTGATCTGGCGACACGCTTGTTGGACATCGCGCAACGTATGCTGGACTCGATCGATCACGTCGGCTGGTCCTAGGGTTGGGAGGTCCGGTTGGATTCCATCGGCGATTCCCACGGTGCTCGATCGCGGCTCGGCTGGATTAAAGATTTCACTCATGCAACTACGTCGGTGGCTCGGAAAGGGTGCGTTCCTTTCCCAAGGTTGCGACGCGATCCGGTTGCACGCTCGCTGGACCCGCTCAACGGCGGCGATGGCTTACCCTCAATCTGCCGGTTGGTCCGATTGACCGGATCATCGGACGGACCGCGGTGTCGTCGCGTCGATCGCTTTGAAGTGGTACGCTTTACGGGCTCCCCAACGACTTCGTCCAAACTTGAATTTGGGTGGGCTGCGAATCGGATGCGTTTCGAGTGTCGCCGTGTTCTCCGAACTCGGCGCACGAAAGAGCAGACCTTCCCCCCGCCGACCGCGGAGGGGACGGCGGCTGCTGAGCCCCATCGAAAACGACGCTACCGTCGACGACTCGTTCTTCGCCCGACTATTGAGATCGCCCCACGCGCATGTCCATCGAACCGATCTATTTGTTAATCGCGCTGTTGCCGCTGATCGCGTATTTGTTGCTGCTAGGGATGATCCGCATCAGCGGTCGGGTGCTGGTCACGACAGGCGGCCGTGACATCGCGGCGCTGGGGTTTTCGGTCGCCGGGTTGGTCGCGATCGGACCGGGGGAATTGTTTTTTCCCAAGGCCGCGGCCGGGGTTTTCGGCGGCTGGGTCTGGCTGGCGTTGGCGACATTTTACGGGCTGATCGTTTCGTTGCTGGCGTTGACCGCTCGTCCCCGGTTGGTCGTCTACGGTCGCACGCCGGAGCAAATGTTGACCCCGCTGCTGGAAGCCGCCTTGGAACTCGATTCCGAAGCGAGTTGTGATCGGGAGACGTTGCAGGTGTATCTGCCGAATCTGCGCGTCCATTTGCGAGCGTCGGGGCATCAAGCGATCGACACCACGTCGATCGAATCCTTCGAACCGATCGCGGCCGCCGCGTTTTGGGGGAAACTGCTGGGGCATCTCCGCGACAAAGCGGCGACGACGACCGCCGCCGCCCCGCGGCGTGGCGGCACCATGATCGCCGTCGCGCTGGTGATGGGAACTCTGGTCGTGTGGCGAGCCATCGCGGAACGACAGCAGGTCGTCGAAGGCTTCCGCGAATGGCTGTGGCGGTAACGCTGTGGGACAGGCTTCCAGCCTGTCGTCCGCTGGAATTGACAGGCTGGAAGCCTATCCCACGACCGGGCCGATCACTACATCCGCACGCCGACGCTGAGCAGGATGTTGGCGTAACGTTGCTGGTCGGCCGTTTGAATCGTCAGCACGTGGTCTTCGGTGCTAACCGCTTTGTAGAAATCCCACTTCTCGATCGGTTCCAATTCCAGATCCAGCCCCTCGGATTTGATCGTCGCGCGGTAGTCGTCCCAAACCGGCGGATCACCGTCCAGGGCGTAGGGCCCCTCGGTTTCGGTCTTCATGGTTTGGATCGCTTCGACCGGGATCGCCGACAAGACCGCTTCGAGGACCTGATTGCAGGTCGGGACGCCGGGCATGAGATTCAAACTGACCAGCTCGGCTCGGGGGCCGCGTTTACTCGCTGCGGGGTAGTTCCCGTCGGCGATCAGAATGGTGCTGTGGTGCCCCGAGGCGGCTAAGATGGAGGAGATCTGGGGGTGAATCAGTTTGTGACGTAACATAGTGTGATGCGTTTGGAGAACAGACGGAAATCAACGGACTTCAAAAACAGGCCGACCCAACGTGTGGCGACGACGACTTCATCTGGGAACTTACTTTCGAATCGGCGTCTACGTCCACTGGTCGTTCGCCCTTTTGGTCGCCTATGTGGCATACGCCGGATACCAGGACGGCGTCATCGGGACGGTCTTCGGCGTCACGCTTTTGTTGGGCATGTTTCTGTGCGTGACGCTGCATGAATACGGCCACGCGTTGATGGCCCGGCGGTTCGGGATCGAGACGATGGACATCACGCTGTTTCCCATCGGCGGTGTGGCACGGTTGATGAAAATTCCGCGGATCCCTTGGCAAGAATTCTTGGTGGCGGTCGCCGGCCCCGCGATTAATGTCGTCATCGTGGTGGCGTTGGCAGCCGTTTTGTTCGTCTTTTCCGGGTTCGGGTTGCCATCGTTGGGCGCGTTGCTGACCGAGCCGGAAGCGGTCGACCGCTACATCGAAGCGCTCAATTCGCCGACGCCGCTGGGCTATCTGCTGAGCATGATGCTGGTCAACACAGCACTGATCCTGTTCAACATGATCCCGGCGTTCCCGATGGACGGAGGCCGGGTGCTGCGCAGCGTTTTGGCGCTGGGAATTGAATACCGCCGGGCGACGCGGATCGCGTCCTACATCGGCGTGGTGTGCGCGGTCGTGATGGGGGCGCTTGCGTTGTACAACGGCGTGGTCACCGCCGGGTTGATCGCGGTGTTTATCTGTTACGCGGGGCTGTCCGAAGCGCGTCAGGTTGACGCGATCGAACCGCTGCGGGATTTAACGATCCGCGACGCGATGCTGCACCAGCCGCCATTTCTGACGATGGAAACCGAACTCGGGGAATTGCTGCCGACACTGCGATCGTGCCCGACGACCGCCATTCCCATCGTCGGACCTGACGATTTTGTCGTCGGAATCCTGGCCCTGGAAGACGTTTCGGCGGCGCTGCACCGCGGCGTCGAACCGCAGACCACCGTCGGCCAATTGACGCGTCACGACGCCCCGATTCTGGCTCCTGAGGAATCGTTGGAATCGGTCGTCACGCGGCCCTTGGACGGTTGCCGGCAGTTCGCTGTCGCCGACGCCCACGGCCGCCTGGTCGGATTGCTGGATCTGGACACGCTCCGCGTCCGCGCGGGCCTGGTGGCGTAGGGCCGAAGTCGACTTCAGGCCGCTTGCCTCGTTCCAAGGCTCGAGTTGCGAAATCCATTGCTGCCCAATTCCCTTGCGAGCAAGACATTTCACGTCCTGAAAGAGAGAACCGAAGGGGGCCGCCAAATGCGGGCGTCATAGGATCGCCGCGCCGGCAGCGGCCGTCATTCGGTTTCGGCTTGATCCAGGCTCAACGAAAGCGGTTTGGACTTGTCCGGCGTCGTGTCGATTTCCAGGTCCTTCCAAGTCAATTCGACACTGGTGTTCTGCTTCGTCCCCTTGAATTTCAGTTCGTATTTGCCTTCCGGCAGGGGGCCGAAATCGAAGCCCTTGTCCTGCCCCAGGATCGTCTTTTCTTTGCTGGTGACCGGAGCCGGGGCGGGGCTGAGGAACAGTGTCCCGTTCATACCGGCGCGGGTGCGAATGATGCCGTGCAGCCGCCCCACGGCGACTTTCGGCTGGTCCGGTGTTCCGCCGCCGGGCGTGGCCGCCGGGGCGGGTTTCTTCGCGATGGTGATCGGGGACTGGTTTGTGCTCTCGTTGCCGGCCGCATCGGTAGCCCGCACGACGACGTTGTATTCGCCGGCGGCTTGGAATTTGAAAATGCTCTTGGCCGCCGGCAGCACCGCGGGAGAGACCGGCGGATCAAACAGGTGGAAATCGTTTTTGGTGTTCGCCTTGCCGTCCCCGGTCGTGTCGAGCCCGATGTCGATCCGGGCGATCCCGGCCGCCTTGGCCCCCAAGTCGCTGGCCGTGACGGAAAACTCCAACGTCGACGACTCGTAGTAGGGGCCGCGCTGCCGTGGGCTGATCGAAATCAGATTCTTGTCCGGCGCGGTCGAATCCAACACCGCCGTGATCAACGCGTTCTCTTGTTCGATGCCGTCGAGTTTCAGTGAGGCGTCGATCGGGATCCGCTCGTCGCGGTATCGGCCCTGGCTGAGCTGGACCTGGATGTCACTGACCTGGGTGGTCAGGGTCATCTCGCCGGAATCGGACAGCGGTGTCGCGATGGTGCGAATGAATCGGTCGGTCTTGTAGCGTGTGAAACGGCGGCCTTCGACGGTGAGCGCGACCTCCGGGTCGCTGGTCCGGGTCAAAAACCCGAAGTCTGCTTTGATCGTCGCGATCAATTGGTCTCCGTCCCCTATAAAATAAACTTCGTTCTCAGGCCAATAATACGACGTGGTCGGTCGCTCGGTGTTTCCCTGCGGACGCCGGGTCAACGCGATCGAACCGAAACGGATTTCGTTTTTCAGCTTGGCCGCTCCGAGGGCGCCCGGTTGATGCTGGACGACATGCTGGATGGCACGCGGCCAACCGTCGACGTCCAGGCGACACCATGATTCGCGATTGCGGCGGACGACGGGGACGCGAAAGAAGGCTTGCGATCGGCCGGCTTGCGGATTGAGGTCCACGAACAAACTGCGCGGGGGCAGGCTGGTTTCGGCGGCGAAGTCCGCCCACTGGTCGTCTTGAACCCAGCGGACGTTGACCGGGACCTTTTCCAATTCGGGCAACGAGTCGCGCGACGCGTCACCGTCGATATCAAATTCCAGCTCCACGTTCACTTCGACTTCGCCGTCGTTATAACTCACCTTGGTGGTCACGTAATCACTCGGCGCCCAGGGTTTGGCGACCAGGCAAATGACTTGATCTTTTTCCGGCATGACGTTCTCTTGGGCGTCGACCAACCGACACACCAACGCCATGCCGTGGCTGATATCGGTCGCCGCCGCGTCGGAGCTGGCTGCACCCGGGGGTGTGGCGGCGGCAGATTCGCCCGATGCAACGGCGGGGGCCTGGAACCGCAGCGGCACGCGGCCTTGGTCGGCGGGAATCGACAGCGTCGCGGGCCCCTTCAAAACCTGGTTGGGCAGCAAGAACTTCTCCAGAATCCGGCCCTTTTCGTCCAGGATCCCGCCGGCCGGGTTGGAGTACAGGTTGGCGGCGAAGTCGGGCCAATAGGCGGCCACGTCATCGGGCATCGGCTTGGGCAGCTTGATCAACCAGACCTTGGCCATGCAGGCTTTGCCGGATTCATTGAACACCTCGAATCGAAACGGGGTCTTGCGGCCGTTGAAGGTCCGCAACCAAAGCCCGCCCGGCAGGCTGCCCTCGTCACTGAGCACTTCTCGGGAGCAACCGATTCCCGGCGGGGACGACGCGACCAATCGCAATCGGTTTTCGCGCGGCAATTCGATCGGCAACGAATAAATCCCAACCACGCCTTCGATTTCGTCGGCCACCCGGTCGGCACGGATCTGTAGACGGAGTTGCAAATCATCGCCGCGCCTGGCCAAATCGGCGGGCCGGATCTCCAGCGACAGGTCGCGTGACGAATCGCCGTCGATGGCCACCGCGACCGGTGCGCCGGGACGGTCGGGGACCAAACCGGGCGACGTCCACGCGACTCGGGCGCGCGGCGGCCCGAAATCGCCCGTCGACGAGCGCAGATCGGCGCTGACCAACAATCGAACGGGATGATCGCGGCCGGGATCGATTCGCAGCGTCAGCTTGCGGGTGTCCTGCATCGTTTCCAATCGCACGACCGCCGAATCACCCAGCTTCTGACCGCTGTCGTCCAGGATCACCACGCTGGGATTTCGCACGACCGGTTTCGGGGTGATCGAATGAACGATCGGATGGCCGTCGGCAACCAGATTGATACGCGGGTCGATTCGCAAGGACGCGGCAAGCCGATCGGCGAACGCGGCCTGCTGGTCGTCGCCCTGCTGGAGGGTGGTTTTCCAATCGGTGTTGCCGGCCGAACCGGCGTTGCCGCCGTCGTCGCGTGGGTTTTCGAATCGCGACAGTTCCGAACGGTATTTGGCAATCGCATCAAGGGGGCGTTGCGGCGCGGCGGGCAAGGCGAACGTGATGTTGCCCCAATCGACCTTTCGATCCTCGGTGTCGGTCGGATCGAAGCGTGCTTTCATCAGCGCCGCCTCCAGCCGTCGCCGCTGGTCGCCGGTGGGAAGCGGGCTGCGTAGCCAAGCCCAAGCGACGCGATTGAGTTCCCAGGTGCGGGACGGATCGTCCAACGCGAATCCGGCGAGCAACTGATTGACGGCGCCTTCGACGTTGCGGTCGAACACGTTGATCGCACTGTGCAGTCGCGATAGCTGGCGGTCGAGTGTCCCCTGGTCGGGAGTCTCGGCCCCGCCGCCCTCGGCCAGTGTGCGTTCGGCCTGGAGCGCCGCGTCGTTGATCCCCTGGTCGGGGATCGGGGCGCCGCCGAGCGCGGCTTGGCGTTGAAATTCCAACCACGCCCAAAGTCTCGATCGCGACACCGCGACCGCGTGCTGCAGCGCATCGGCGGAGCGAATTCGCCGATCCGAACGAACTCCCCGTCGCGCCGCCCGGTGGTCCAAAACGATTCGTCGGAGCCGGCTGACGATGTCGTCGGAGATCGTGTCGCCGATTGCCCCGGCGGACGTTTGCCCTTTGACAATGCGTTGCAGCTCTAACAAATCCTTGGCGACTTGCCGCGGCGTTTGGGTCGGTGACGCCGGGTCGAAATCTTTGACTTGGCCGGCGAGCACCAGCACCAACACGCGCCGCCACAAGTGCGGTGCCAGCGCGATCGCGCTGACGTCCTGGTCGTCGCCCGATCCGGCCAGGGGGACTGATTCGAATTGGTCGCGGATGTCCCAAAACGTCAACGCCGCGGTCGGGCCGCCGTTGCCTGTCGGCGGCGTCTGGGCGGCAGGGGCTTCGGCGGGCGTCTTCGCAGCGGCGGGATCGGCTGACGTCGCTGCGGTATCGGGCCGGTCATCGCCGCTGCCGGCGGCGACCGCGGCAGGCGGAGTCGTTTCGCCCGGCGGTGTCTGCAACACAACCGGGGTGATCGCCGGCGTGCGTGGTCGCGATCGGGAAATTTTGTCGGCGAGATCATCGGCCAGTTCGCCCGAGTCGTCCGGCGTGCCTTCTTCGCCTTCGCCCGTTTCGTCCGCCGTCGCCGGATCGACGCGGGCGATCCAAACATCCAAGTCGTCGCTGGTCAAGTCGCTTGAATCGACACGTCCGCTGCCGCCCTGAAACAGCATGACGCGAGGGCTGTCGGTTTCGTTGTTGCGTGGCATGCGCTGGTAGTGATCGGAGATGAACGCACACAATTCGTCCAATTCGATCTTCAGATCCCCGTCCAGATCCGCGCCGCCTTGAATCCCGTCCAACAGCGTTTGGGTCGACAACGGCAGGTGTGTGTGCGGATCCCAGCCCACGTTCTGCATCGGCCCACGCGTCACCAGCAGCCAGACTCGGTCGGCCGCGGGGCCGGTCAATTGTGTGATCGTTTCGTCAAGCTGGGCAAAGACTTCATCGTTCCATTGGCCCAGCGAGGGTTGGGCGGCCAGCGGTTCGGCGTCGATCACCACCAGCCGTGTGCCGCGGAACGATTTCGGCGTTTGGGTCGCCAGCGGCTCCAGAATCTCGGTCAGCGGCAACAGTCCGCGTGGCGACTGGGGCGACGGGCCGATCGCAAGATCGCTGCACGCCAGGGAGGGGCGATCTTGGTCGTCCCGCATCAGATAGCCCCGCAAGATCACCATCACGGTGTCGTCGGGATCGCCCAAGTATTTCGACACGATCTCGGTTTGCTGAAAGCTGCTGCCGATCACCTCGCAATTGCCGCGCACGTCTTCCGCCTGGAGCTGCGATTTCAAAGCCTGTCGCGCGCTTGCGCCGAACATCGGCGGCGTGACGACGTCGGTGTCATAGTCGTTGGAAACCAGAATCGTGATCAATTGTCGACTCGGGCCCGGCATCAACATGTACAGGAACAGCAGCGTCAGCGCGATCGCGACGAGCGTCAGCAGTGCCTTGATCGTTTTTCGCTTCCCAGCTTGACCGCTTCCGGCACGCCGCCACGATTGTCGCTCGCCGTATTTGCCTGAGGTGCTCATCTGATTGCGATCCCACGGAAGAAGTCTGATCCCTATGGGAAAAGTTTACCTAGTGGGAACGATACCCGACACCTGCTAGAGTATCAGAGCACAGTAGAATTGATGGCAACGGAATTGACCGCAACGATGCGATTACTGACGGCAGACGGCTGACGCCCCGGGTAAGGAGAACACGACAGCGATGCACAACGAGAGTGTTGCTTGGTTAGAGGGGATGTTTTTACGGCCCCATCACATGCAGGCTGCCGAACGAAGTATCGACGAGAATGCGAGACAACACGTTGCGCTTGATCACGGATACAACTACGGCCTTCGGCAGATCAGTTTCAGCCGCGAAGCGATCGCCAACGGTCAGTTCGAATTGAGCGAATGCCAGGCGCGGCTGCGCGACGGCACGGTGATCTGGATCGACTCGGCACAACAACCCGACCGTGTGGACTTGGGTAAAACAGGTGGATCGGTCAAGCGAAGTTTGTCCGATGCGTTTGATCAAGTCGAATCGATCGACGTGTTCTTGGCCGTCCCCAAGCTTCGACTCGGTCGCCCCAACACGTTGCCCGAGCGTGGCGGACAGCATCGTTTTGTGGGACTTCCCGGCACGGTCGCCGATGAAAACGCCGGCGGCAACGAGCAAGAGATTTCGCTGCGGACGTTGAATGTTCAGATTCTGTTAGGAACCGACAACCTGGCCGGCTATGAAACGCTGCCGATCGCTCGGATCAAACGCTCCGGTGCGGCCGAAGCGGCGCCAGAATTGGACAGCGACTACATCCCGCCGGTGTTGGGCTGTGACGCCTGGCCGGAATTGGCACGCGACTATGTGCGTGCCGCTTACGACATCATCGGTCAAAAGATCGAAGTGCTCAGTTCCCAGGTCATCACCCGCGGGATCATGCAGGGCGCCCCCGAGGCCGGTGACATGAACCGGTTGCTGATGTTGACCGCCCTCAACGCGGGCTACGGATCGCTGCGGTCGTTGGCGTTTGCCCGGGGGGTGCACCCGCACGTCGCCTACACCGACCTGTGCCGGATCGTCGGGTCGCTTTCGATCTTTCGCTCCGATCGTCGCCCGGGCGAGATCCCGATGTACGACCACGACGACCTGGCGCGAATCTTTCGCTGGGTCTTGGAAGAGATTCGCACGCTGATCACCGAAGTCCAGGAATACAAGTTCGAGCGACGCGACTTCATCGGTGCCGGCAAGGGCCAAGAAGTTTCGCTGGACCAGAAATGGATGAGCAAGGGCTGGGAATGGTACATTGGAGTTCAGTACGAGCAGATCACGGCGGCCCAGTGTCGTGAATTGCTGGAGATCGGTCGGTTGGATTGGAAGTTGGGGAAAAGCGAGAAGGTCGATTTCATGTTCCGTTTTCGGCAAGACGGACTGAAAATCACCGAAACGAAAGCCCCAAGGGCGCTTCCACAAGGCGACAACTGGCTGTTCTACAGCGTCAACAAAAGCGGGCCGGCGTGGGAGGATCTACGCTCGGACGACTCACCGCGGCTGGGTGTCCGATTTAAAGAGGCGTTGATCGCGAACTTGGCAACGCTGCAGGGAAAGAAGGAACTGCAGATCAAGGATCAAGGCGTCGACGCCACGCTTAAGCTAAGTTTGTTCGCCGTGCCCACCGCCGAAGACTGAGACCCCGATCGCCGCCACCGGCGCGCCCTATTTTCGCCTCGGATCAACCCTTTTCCTCTATGTCGCCTGAATTCGCCGCCGCCGTCGACCCCGTCTTCATGTACGTTTCGTCCGTCGTGGATGAAATCGAGGCGAACAAGAGCCCCAGCCCGGAGGACATCAGCGCGAAGATCCGAGGGTTGTTGGACAACGCCGAAAATATGCTCGGCCGTCGCCCTGATTGGGAGCTAGCCAAATACGCCCTGGTCGCCTGGGTCGATGATTTGTTGATCGAAGCGGCTTGGGACGGCAGCAATTGGTGGGAACAGAACCGGTTGGAGTTCCAGATCTTCAAAAGCACGAGCGCGTTTTCCAAGTTTTACGAACAGAGTCAAAAGGCGACGGAGTTGCCGCAGAAGGACGCGTTGGAAGTGTTTTACGTCTGCGTCGTGCTGGGGTTCCGCGGGCTTTACGCAGACCCCGAGGCGACCGCCCAACACGAACACTTCGGCGTGCCGGCGTCGTTGGAGGAATGGGCCCGGCGGACCGGGATGGCGATTCAATTGGGACAGGGCCGTCCGCCGATCCTCGAACAAGGTCGTCCCGGCCAAGGCGCACCGCCGCTGGAGGGAAAGTACCTGTTGATCAGCTCGGTGATCTGTTGCGTGTTGCTGGCCGCGGTCGCCGTGGGGATCGGAAAAATGTTGGTGTGGCCATGATCATTGTGGGGAGTCGATAAAGATGGGCAGCGCGATACGTAGTTTTGTCGACGCGGTCTTGTACCCGTTTCGCCTGTTGGCGCGGATTCCCAGCAGCGTCATCAGTTCGCCCAAACGCATTTTGGGACTGTCGCTGCAGGCGCGGGCCGCATGGCTGCTGTTCTTCGGCTTGCTGATCGTCGCCATCGTTTGGGCGATCATTCGTTTTTATACCGACCAGACCGAACAGAAGGCCAGCTTCTACTGGCGTGAACTGCCGGCGATCTTTGCCCTGGTCGTGGCGATCCCGGTCGTCGTTTGGTTTGCCCTCAAGTTGTGGTTGGAAGGCGAACCGTCGGCGTTCCCCGACATCGACCGCGCCTGGGAGACGGCACTGGCGGCGATGGAGGAGCAATCGATCGATCCCTCCGAGACGCCGATCTTTTTGATCGCCGGCCCGGGGACGGTCGAATCGGTCAATGCATTCATGGCGACGTCCAACACCCAGTTCCCGGTGCGTGCCCCGCTGGGGCCGGCGCCGATCCATGTGTTCGCCAACCAGCAAGCGATTTATGTGGTCTGCACCGAGTGCTGCCAGCTGAGCAAGCTGCTCGGTTCGCCGCGGGATTCGACGATCGTGCCGGGGCAGATGCCCGGTGCGCCGCAGCCGTTCCAGGCCGATCGCACGATGGATGTCAGTTCGATGGGGCAAACCCCGGCCGCGGCGATGCGTCCGCCGATGCCCCCGGCCGGCGGCAATGCGTCGGCTTATTCGGCCGATGTCCGAAATACCATTGCCGGGCTGAACATTCCCGTCCCCCCGCAGAATCAGGGCGCGGACATGCGTGGGACGATGATGGTCGGCGATGTTTCCGGTGGGATCAAAAATCCGATGCAGCCGCAGGGCGGTGGCATCGCCAGCGCGATTCTGACCCCCAGCGATGCCAGCATGGCGACGGCGCGGTTGGCGTACCTGTGTCGGCTGTTTCGTCGCTTGCGTGACCCGCTGTGCCCGATCAACGGCGTGATCGTTTCCACCCCGTTCCGTTTTTTGGCCGACGGCTCGCAAGACATGGTCAACCAAATCCTGATTGCACTCAAAGCCGACCTGGCCTGCCTGCGCGGGGCGCTGCGGGTGCGTTGCAGCGTGACCCACGTGGTCGACTCGATGGAACTGGAAACCGGATTCCGCGAACTGGTTCGACGCGTCGGTGCGGAACGCTCGTCGGTGCAGCGGTTCGGCAAAGGTTACGGGTTGTGGAATTTGCCGACCGCTCCGCAGTTGGACGCCGTGGTCAAACATGCCTGCGGGGCGTTCGAAGACTGGTCGTACTTGTTGTTTCGCGAAGGCGACGGGCTGAGCAAGCCGGGGAACCGACACTTGTATTCGCTGCTGTGCCGAATTCGGTCGACGTTCCAACCGCGGCTGGCGCATTTGATCAAGTCGGCTTACGCGATCAACGCCGCCGGCCCACACCTGAGTGACGGCGAACCGTTGTTGTTTAGCGGTTGCTATTTCGTCGCCAGTGGCGCGATGCCCGATCGCCAAGCGTTCCTGGCCAGCGTGTTCAAAAAAGCGACCAACGAAGAAGAAGAATTGGAATGGGGCAGCGAAGCGTTGGCCGAAGAAGATCGGATGCAGACCGGCGTTCGCATCTTGATGGTCGTCAACGGAGCCTTGGTCGCGACGATCGTGGGACTTTTGATCTGGTACTTTAACGCAGAGTGAAACGAGCGTCCGATGTCAGCCCAGCCCTCACCGTCGCGCGGAACCTACACGCGTTACCGCGACGACGACGACGCATCGCGCGGCGCGCAGGGTGGCCAACAGCGGCAGACGCCCAGCCAGACGCCCAGCCAGAATCAGCGACTGCTGCAAGAGGTGTTGGGTGAGACGCTGGTGCGGAGCCAAGAGGATTCGCGGCAGCTGCTCGACGCGCTCCGCAAGTTTCACCGTCGGCATCAAGACCATGCGATTGATCCAGGGCTATTTGTCCTGATTGCCAAGGCGGTGTTGAAGCATCGCCTGGGGGCACGGGCACGCCATTTGCCGGCAGAGTTGTATGACGAAGTCGGCGGGGCATTATGGTCCCACGAGCACAGTCGTCGCCGAATCGAGCGGCTTTGGAACTCTTTGGGAGCGGAATCGTGAATGCCCCGTCCGGTGAGAATGCCCCGTCCAGCGATGAATCACCCGGTGGTGCCGAATCGCCGGCCGATTTGATCAACGAAGCCCAGGGCTTGGTGCATTCGCTGGCGATGCGAGTGCATCGCTCGCTGCCGATCCCGATGGACCTGGATGACCTGATCGCCTACGGGCAGCTGGGGTTGGCCGAAGCGGCCCAAAAATTCGATCCCGACTGCGGCACCCGCTTCACCACGTTCGCCTACTACCGGGTGCGGGGGGCGATCTACGACGGGGTGTCGAAGATGAATTGGACCAGCCGTGCGCGGTTGCGGCGGATGCGATTTCGCGACATGGCCGAGGACGTGTTGCGGGGCGAATCGTCGGCGGGCAACGGCGGTGGCGAAAACTCCAGCCCCACCGAAGATGCCGATTGGTTGGGCAAGATGGCCGAGCGGCTGGCGATCGTCTATCTGGCCAGCGGAGACGAGGATTCCGAAACGAACCTTTTGGCCCAGGCGCCCGATCAGCACGAGATCCCCAGCAAGGTCGTTGCAAACCGCGAAATGCAAACAACGCTACGCAAATTGGTCGACGAGCTGCCCAATGACGCAAAACGATTGATCTCGACGATCTATTTCGAAGGTTTTTCACTGACCGAAGCCGCCGACCGCGTTGGGATCAGCAAGAGTTGGGCGAGTCGTATCCACGCGAAAAGTTTGGACCAAATGGCACAAAGTCTTCGCCGCACTGGTAACGATTGACTGTGTTCTCCGCTAACCGAGTAGAAACCCTCACCGTTACGGCATCGAAAGTTCATCATGGCATCCGAACCGACACTCGATTTTGATCAGCTGATCGCCCCGATTTCAGATGATTCGCCCAGCGGCCAGCACTTGCGTCGCAGGGATTTCGAGCGGTTTCAGCGCGCCAAGGACGCCCGGGCCGAAGCGGTCAATGCAGAACGCAAGATTCGCGAATTCGCGATGTACGACGAAGACGAACTGGCGGCGTTGCAGGAACAAGGCCAGGGGGTCGAGGTCCCCAGTGCGCCGGATTGGCGAGTGGTGCTGGACCAATGCATCGACATCATCGCCAACCATTCCAAGGACCTGTGGGTCGCCTCGTGGTTGATCGAAGCCAACACGCGACGCAACGGCTACGCCGGCGCGCGAGACGGGTTTCGATTGGTCAACCAGATTTGCGAATCGTATTGGGAGGGGATTTACCCGCCGCACGATGAAGAGGACGGGTATCTGGACACCGTTTCCCAGATCACCAGCCTGAACGGACTGGAGGGGGCGGGGACCTTGATCGCGCCGCTGGAGGAAATCCCGCTGCTGCCCGGATTCGGCGCGCTGACCTTTGCCGCCTATCGCGAAGCGACCACCGGCGGCGGTGGCGGCGAAGTCACCGAATCGGACTTCGACAACGCGGTCCGCCAGATCGACCTGGACCAATTGCGGCAACAAGAGGAAGACATCGCCGAGGCGATCGCGGCGTTCAAGGAAATGACGGCGACGCTGGAAGACAAGTGCCGCGTCGAAGGTGACGAAGAGGACCACACGCCGCCGAGCAGCCAAATCCGCCGCACGTTGGAATCGATTCAGCAGGCGTTTTCAAACCTGACGCGAAACCTGTTGTCCGGCGATTCCGATGCCGGCGGCGAAGGCGACGCGGAGACGTCGGCAACAGGGTTGGCCCCCAATGCCGCACCGCAAGTCGACTTGGCTCAGGCCCAGGTCAACAATCGCGAGGATGCGTTTCGGATGTTGATGAAGGCCAGCGAGTTCTTCCGCAAGACCGAGCCGCATTCGCCGGTCAGTTACATGTTGCAACAAACCGTCGAATTCGGACGGATGGACTTGCCCACTTTGTTGCAAAGATTAATCCAAGACTCAGATGTTCTTAGGAACCTGTCCGAGCGGACGGGGATTCCGGTCAAGGACGATGAATACGATGAGGACTGAAACCGTTTTTCACTGGTTTCTTGTCACCCGGTCGGCTGGGGAAGCTTGCCTGGGGGGGACCGGTGACTTAAAACCGAATGATACCGGGGCTCGTGCTCGAGCTCACCAATCGCGCGTCTGGAGATGATGAGATGGCCGAAAGCCAACAACAAAAGTTGAACCGTGTCCGCAAGCCTCGTGTTCACATCACCTACGAGGTGGAAACCGAAGGTGCACAGGTCGTCAAAGAGTTGCCCTTTGTGGTCGGCGTGATGGGCGATTTTTCGGGTGACCCGACGGCCAAGCTGAAGCCGCTGAAGGATCGTAAGTTCATCCAGATCGACCGCGACAACTTCAACGACGTGCTGCAACGGATGACACCGGGATTGAACATGCGTGTCGAAAACACGCTGGCCGGCGATGGCAGCGAAATGTCGGTCAACCTGGACTTCAAATCGATGGACGATTTCGAACCGGCGAACATCGTCGACAAAGTTGATCCGCTGAAGAAGTTGATGGAGACCCGCGACAAGCTACGCGACTTGGCCACCAAAATTGATCGCAGCGACGATCTGGAAAACGTGCTGGAGCAAGTCCTCAAAAACAGCGATCAATTGAAACAGCTTTCCGGCGAGCTTGGCGTCGAGGCCGACGAGCCGGCGGCCGAATAGAAACCGCCACAATCGTCGTTCAACCCATTCCGAATCCATCCCCTGATCTGAGGAGTCAACTTGCCATGAGTGCCGGTGAAACTGAAGGCCAAGCTGAACAGCAGGCAACGACCGAAACCGAAGAGAGTGCCAGTCTGTTGGAAACCGCCATCGCGGCGACCAAGAAAACCGAGCGTTCGCGCGCCGAAGAACTGATCAAAACGCTGACCGAAGAAGCCCTGAAGGGGACCGTCACGTTTGACAAGGACGTGATGCGATCGATCAACGCCGCGATCGCCGGCATCGATGCCAAAATGAGCACCCAGCTCGCCGCCATCATGCACCACGAAAAATTCCAAAAACTGGAAGGCTCCTGGCGCGGACTGCACCACTTGGTGATGAACAGCGAAACCGGGGAATCGCTCAAAATCCGCGTGCTCAACTGCGGCAAACGCGAACTGTTCAAGGACATGGACCGCGCCGTTGAATTCGACCAAAGCCAGCTGTTCAAGAAACTTTACGAAGACGAATTCGGCACCCCCGGCGGCGCACCCTACGGCGCCTTGATCGGCGATTACGAATTCACCAACCACCCCGAAGACGTCGATCTGCTGACCAACATCAGCGGCGTCGCCGCGTCGGCGTTCTGTCCGTTCATCAGCGCCACCGCGCCGCAATTGTTCGGCTTCGATGAGTGGACCGAGCTGTCCAAGCCACGCGATCTGGCGCGGATCTTCGAGTCGGCCGAATACACCAAATGGAAAAGCTTCCGCGAAAGCGAAGACAGCCGCTTCTGCGTGTTGACGATGCCGCGAACACTGGCCCGACTGCCCTACGGTGCCAACACCAAAACCATCGACGAATTTGCGTACGAGGAAGTGCCGGTCGGCAAGAAGGGTGAATCCATCCATGTCCAGCACAACGAGTTCTGCTGGATGAACACGGCCTATGTCATGGGCGCGAAATTGACCGACGCCTTCGCCAAAACCGGTTTCTGCACGACGATCCGCGGCGTCGAAAACGGCGGCAAGGTCGAAGGCTTGCCGTCGTACATCTTCAAAGCCGATGACGGCGACATGGACTTGAAGTGCCCGACCGAAATCGCGATCACCGACCGACGCGAAAAAGAACTCAGCGATCTCGGCTTCCTGCCCCTGTGTCACTTCAAGAACACCGACTACTCGGTCTTCTTCGGCGCCCAAACGACCCAGAAGCCTAAGTTGTACGATCGCCCCGAAGCGACCGCCAACGCCGCGATCAGTGCTCGATTGCCCTACATCATGGCGACCAGCCGGTTCTCGCACTACTTGAAGGTCCTCGGTCGAGACAAGATCGGATCGTTCATGGAAGCCAGCGACTGCGAAGCCTGGTTGGACCGTTGGATTCACAATTACGTCACCAGCGATCCCAATCCGCCCTCGGACGTGCGGGCACGTTACCCGTTGGCCGAAGCGAGAGTCGAGGTCAAGGAAATCCCGGGCAAACCGGGCTCCTACAACGCGGTCGCCTGGATGAGACCCTGGTTGCAGATGGAAGAACTGACGACCAGCATGCGAATGGTCGCCAGTATTCCCAAGCTGGGTTAACCCCGTACGACGGCCCTTCCGGGCCGTCGCTCGCGGGACTCCCCGCGACGCCTGATCGTGCTGTGACGTCCTTTTCGAGTCGATGAATGAAATCGTGCGACGTCCCGAAAGGGCTGTCGCACCCGCGAGGCGCAAGAGGCGTTCTTCGAAGGCCGTCCACCCACCATTGCCACGAGCAAGCCACGATGTCGCCTGCCCAGTTCCGCACCGATGGATCGTTCTCTGCCGAGGTGCTCGCGGAGTCGCTGCTGGAGCGGGTCTTGGCAGGCGATGCGTCGGGCGCGGAATCGCTAGCGTCAGGGTCGCTCTCGCCGCACGACCGATCCGCCACCGATCCGCTGGATCACTTCCTTGCCGCGACCGGTATCGAAGACGCACTCGAGTGCTGGTTCGGCAAACACTGGAGCCGCGATGCACGGCTGCGGGACAAGCAATCCGTGCTCGCGCGTTTGGCCGCCGACATCGCCGAGATCGATCGGTTACTCAACGACCAGATCAACGCGATCTTGCACCACCCCAAGTTCCAGCGACTGGAATCGTCCTGGCGTGGGCTGGCATTCTTGGTCCGGCGTGCGGATATCGAAAGCGATCCGATGATCAAAGTTCGCGTGCTGTCGGCGCGCTGGAAGGAACTGGAAAAGGACTTTGAACGCAACGTCGAATTTGACCAGAGTGCGCTGTTCAAAAAGGTCTACGAAGAAGAACTGGGCATGCCGGGTGGGGAACCCTTCGGCGTCTTGATCGGGGACTACGACATCCATCCGCGGGTTTCGGCTGAGCATCCGACCGATGACTTGTCGATCCTGCGGGCACTCTCCGGTGTCGCAGCCAGCTCGTTTTGCCCGATGCTGCTGGCGGCCAGTCCCGAGCTGTTGGATCTGGAAAGTTTTACCGAGCTGCAGGTCACCCGCGATCACGAATCGCGCCTGTCGCGGCCGGATTACCTGAAATGGAATGCGCTCCGCGACGACGAGGACGCCCGTTTCATCGGGATGGTGTTGCCGCGGATCCTGATGCGCGGGCCGTACGAGGACGACGGCAGCCGCGTGGATCGTTTTGTTTTCCGTGAAGACGTCTTCAGCCCCGGCGGCCAAAACTATCTGTGGGGCAATCCGGGATACGCCTACGCGTCGGTCTTGATGCGATCGTTCGCGACCAGCGGTTGGCTGGCCGACATCCGCGGGCTGCGTCAAGATTTCGAAGGCGGCGGATTGGTGTCGGATTTACCGTCGCTCAGTTTTCCCTCCGACGCCCCCGGCGTGATCCCGCGACCGATGACCGAAATCGCCGTCACCGATTCGCTGGAACGGCAGCTCAGCGATTTGGGACTGCTGCCGATCTGCGATTGCAAAGACACACCGATGGCGGTGTTTGCCAGCGGACAATCGTTGCAGCGTCCCAAGAAGTATGACACCGCAGACGCCAATACCAATGCAAAAATCAGCGCGATGCTGCCCTACATGTTGACGGTCTCCCGCTTTGCCCACTACATCAAAGTGATTGGGCGGACCAAGATGGGATCGTTCACGACCGCGGAAGAATTGCAACGTTTGCTGCACGATTGGATCATCGAATATGTCACCGCCGACCGGGAAGCGAGCGCCGATGTCAAAAGTCGCAAACCGCTTCGCGAAGCCAGCATCACGGTCCAGCCCGACCCCGGCAAACCGGGCTCGTTTTACTGTATCATGCGATTGGCGCCGCACTACGAACTCGATGAAATGGTCGGCAGTGTGCGGCTGCAGACACGAATCGGACGATCGTAGCTGGATAGCGCCACATTGCACAAGAAACATAGTGAATCGCCGGTCGAACGTAGCTACCTTCGCCAGAAGGTGGATCCCCGGGGTTTTCCACGCTCTGGTGAGCGTAGCTACGTCAAAGTGACTCTGTCCAGCCGGCCTCCGATTAATCTCCGACACCCAATTCCCTCACTTTAGTTCACCGTCAATCAGAGGCATTCAACCATGGCAACCACTCCGATGGAGCTGTACGAAGCGGGACGGCTGAGCGAGGCGGTGGACGCGTCCCTGGCGATGGTCAAATCCAAGCCGGCCGACGTGGGACTGCGATTTCAACTGGCCGAATTGTCCTGCATCGCCGGCAACCTGGATCGCGCCGACAAACAGCTCGACACCGTGTCCAACCAAGACGCCCAAGCGGCGATCGGCGCGGCCTTGTTGCGGCAACTGGTGCGTGCCGAACTGGCCCGGCGCGAATGCTTTTACAAAGGCCGTGTGCCGGAATTCCTGGGCGAGCCATCGGATAAGCTGAAAGCTCACTTGCAAGCGTTGACCCTGTACCGATCCGGCGACGTCCCCGGTGCCGCCGCCGCACTCCAGCCACTGGTCGAAACGGCCAACTTGAACCAACCGGTCCAGGTCAATGACAATCAGGTCGACGACATTCGCGATCTGGATGACCTGTTATCCCCGGTGCTGGAAGTCCACACGACGACCGGCAAGTACTTTTGGGTCGACTGGAATCAGATCCTGGATTTAGAAATCCATCCGCCCAAACGTCCCTTTGATCTGCTCTGGCGACAAGCGTCCCTGTCGATCGAATCGGGACCCGACGGCGAAGTCTATCTGCCGGTAATCTATCTGGAACCGGAAGAGGACGGCTCGACCGACCCGAATTTGCAACTCGGGCGCGGCACCGATTGGGCCGATTCGGGGCAGGGAATCGTACGCGGACGCGGCCAAAAAATGCTGCTGGTCGGTGACCAAGACATGCCGATGTTGGAACTGCAATCGATCCGGCGTGGTGAGTAAATGTCGCGTGTCCCCAATGACCGCCCACTGATCCCCAGCGTGCTCGATCGGCTGATCGATTGGGAGCCCCACAATCGGACCGAAGCGCCGATGAATCGGACGCAGGTGTTGCAACAGATGAAGGAGAGTGTGGGCCGCGATCTGCAGGCGCTGTTGAACACACGCTGCCGCGCCACCAGCTGGTCCGATGACCTGAAGGAACTGGATCGTTCGCTGTTCGCCTATGGCATTCCCGACTGTGTGGGCATCAATACCGGATCGCGAGAACAACAAGAAACGCTGCGCCGCATGATCCTGCGGTCGATCGAAACGTTCGAGCCGCGTCTGATCAACATTCAAGTCCGTCTGGCCGACACCAGCGACCCGACCGATCGGGCACTGCGGTTTCGAATCGACGCGATGTTGAAAGTCGACCCCGCGCCCGAACCGGTGATTTATGACAGTAAACTGGATGCGACCAGTGGGGACTTTTTAGTGCGTGGAGTGCGCCGATGACGGATCGATTGCTGCCCTATTACAACCAGGAACTCCAATACCTGCGCCGCTTCGGTTCCGAGTTCGCGCAGGAGCACCCCAAGATCGCCGCCCGACTTCGGCTGGGCGATGACCTGAGCGAAGATCCCCATGTCTCGCGGATCATCGAATCGTTCGCGCTGCTGTCGGCGCGGACGCGGCTGAAACTGGACGACGATTTCCCCGAGATCACGCACGCGATGCTGGGCGTGCTGTACCCGCATTACCTGTCGCCGATCCCGTCGACTGCGGTGGTGCAGTTCGCGCTCGATCCCCGCCAGGCGGAACTGGTCGGCGGATACACGATTGCCGCCGGGGAAGGCGTCGAAACCGAGTCGACCGAAGACGGTGCCTGCCAGTACCGCACGGTGTATCCGGTCACGCTGTTCCCCTACAAAGTGGCGACCGCCGCCTACAAAGGCCAACCGTTCCAGTCCCCACCTTCGCCACTGTTGCCCAAGGCCGAATCGGTCTTGTACGTGCAATTGCAAAGTTTTCGCGAGGCCGTGGCCTTCGAAACGATGGAGATAACTTCGCTGCGATTTTTCATCCGCGGGATCTCTCACGCCGCGATGGACTTTTACGAATTGATTCACAACGATTCGATCGAAGTCCTGTTGGCCCGCTCGCCCACCGACCCCAAACCGATTCGGTTGTCGACCGATTCGATTCACCCGATCGGGTTCGAAGCCGACGAATGTATCTTTCCGCCACAGCCGAGAACGTTCAACGGGTACCGCTTGTTGTCGGAATACTTTGCGGCGCCCGAGAAGTTCATGTTCTTCGACATCCGCGGGATTTCAAAGGAAGACCTTCAAGGTTTCGGCGGCTCGTTGCACCTGTACGTGTTGATGAAACGTCACGTCGGTGCGGTGGAACAGTTTGTCGAACCGGAAACGATTCGGATCGGTTGCACGCCGATGGTCAACCTGTTCGAACAACGCTGTGAACCGATTCGGGTCACGCACGCGGCGCCGGAGTATCGCGTGATCCCCGATGCCCGCCAGCCCCGCGCGTTTGAAGTCCACAATATCACCAGCGTCACGGCGATCGATTCCAACCGCGACGAAAAGGTTTATCACCCGTTTTATTCGGTCCGGCACGCCGGCGAACAACGGCTGCGACGCGGATTTTACCATCTGCATCGGCGGCGGTCGGGGCAGAGCGGCGGTGCCCAGGATCTGGCGACCGAGGTGTATTTGTCGCTGGTCGATCTGGATTTCCAGCCCGATCAAAGTGACGGGACCGTGCTGGACGTGCGGGCACTTTGCACCAGCCGAAACCTGCCGCAGCGATTGGAGTTTGGCGGCGGCCGTCCGAAATTGCAGCTGGTCCATGGTGGACCGCTGGAACCGCCCAAATGCGTCACGCAGCCCCGTGTCACGTTGCGTCCTCCGCTGGAAAAAGGCACCTATTGGCGGATGATCAGCCATTTGTCGCTCGGGCATGTGTCGCTGTTTGACGGCGACGAAGGCGCCACGGCTCTGCGAGAGATTCTGGGGTTGTACGATTACATCGGCAAAGGCGACTCGCAACAACGCATCGATTCGATCCGCTCGGTCAAGTGCAGCCCCGGTGTGGCACGATGCCAAAACCCGTCCGGCGGATCAACCCTCTGTCGCGGTTTGGACCTGGAGATCGTGATCGACGAAGAACGCTTGAGCAGCGGCGGTGCGTACCTGTTGGGCATGGTGCTCGAGCGGTTCATGGCCCTGTACGCTTCGATCAATTCATTCACCCGCACCTCGCTACGAAGTAGCCTGAGGGAACAAGAGGTTGCCCGATGGCCGGCGCGATCCGGAAGACAGACATTTCTGTAAACCAGCGGCTCGTCGACGAGCCCTATGAGTTCAGTTTCTTTCAGGCCGTGCGGTTGCTGCTGGCCGGTGCGCTGTCGGACATGGATCGCGACTCGGCGCTGGGGCTGCATCCCCGCCGCGGCCGCCTGGGGACGGTCAGCAACATTTCCGAGGAATCCGTGCGGTTCCGGTCGGACGTGTCGCTGGGGTTTTCGCCCAGTGAGATCGTGTCGCTGCAGCCCCGGCAATCCGACGCCGAGGAGCCGGACGAATCGACGAAGCAACCGTGGGAAATGCAAGTCGCGTTTTGGGGACTGATCGGTCCGGCCGGCGCGCTGCCGAATCATTACACCCAGCTGGTGATCGACCGGGTGCACAACAAAGACACCGCGATGCGGGACTTCTTTGACATCTTTTCGCATCGTCAGTTGTCGTTCTTTTACCGCGCGTGGGAAAAATACTTTTTGCCCGCGGGTTTCGAAAACGCGATTCATGAACGGCGCCCCGAATCGGACCTGATCCGCGAAGCCCTGCTGTCGATCGTCGGACGTGGGACCAAACAGGTGCGGGACCGATTGGAATCCTCCGACGATGCCTGCGTCTATTACGGCGGCCAGTTCGTCGATCGGCCGACGGCGGAGTCGCTGCGCGAGATGGTGTCCGACTACTTGCAATTACCCGCCAAAGTGCTGTCCCTGTTCGGACAATGGTTGGTGCTGCCGACGCCGGAGCGATCACGACTGGGACGCTTGGACGGCCATTGCCAAATGGGCGTCGACACGATCATGGGCGACCGGACTTGGGACCCCAGTTCAAAATTTCGCATTCAGATCGGACCGGTCACCTGGCAACAATTCGAAAGCCTGATGCCGACCGGCCAATCGTTGGTGCGGATCTGCCAATTCATCCGCAGCTATGTCGGGATGGAATTCGATTTCGATCTGCAAGTCATCTTGCTCGCAGACGAAATCCCCGCCTGTGAATTGCCATCGCATTCCTCGTTCACCGGACCTGGCGAATCGACCAAAGTAAAGCCCTACCTGGGCTGGAACACGTGGCTGTGCAGCAAACCGCCGGCCCGCGACAGCGACGACGCCGTTTTTCACCACGACGGTGCGCCGACACGCTAGAACATATGATGTCTCCTTCTCTGTCCTACGACGCTTGACTGAACCATGGCACAAATCAATCTGAAAGAACTCGTCGGGAAGCTGAACGACACCTGCCGTGGCGCCCTCGAAGCGGCCGCGGGGCTGTGTCTTTCGCGAACCAATTACAACATCGAAATCGAGCACTGGTTGCTCAAGTTGGCCGAGAACGACAAGTCCGACTTTGTGATCGCTTGCAAAGCTTCGGGGGTCGATGTCGCGACGCTGATGGCGGACCTGAACAAAGCGATCGATAAATTCAAAACCGGCAACGGTCGACCGCCCGCACTGTCCCCCAACGTCGTCGACCTGATTCGCGAAGCCTGGTTGTTCGGTTCGGTCGATCATGGCGTCGCTAAAGTCCGCTCGGGACACCTGCTGGTCGCGCTGTTGACCTCCACGACGCTGCGGCCGCTGGCCCGCGATGCATCGGACGAGTTCGATGAAATCAACGGCGATGCGATCATTCAAGATTTTGGCACGCTGCTGGCCGACAGCGAAGAATCCCAGATCCCGATGGCGGCCGGCGCCGCCGCGCCTCGCCAAGCAGGTGACCCGGCCAAGCCGTCCGCCAGCCCGACCAAAACACCGTCGCTGGATCAGTTCACGATCGATTTGACCAGCCGCGCCGAAGCCGGTCAGATCGACCCGGTGCTCGGACGCGATCCCGAAATCCGCCAAATCATCGACATCCTGACCCGCCGGCGGCAAAACAATCCCATTCTGACCGGTGAAGCCGGTGTTGGAAAAACGGCAGTCGTCGAAGGATTCGCCCTGCGGGTTGCCGCCGGCGACGTCCCCGAATCGATTCGCAACGTTCGCATCCGCACCCTCGATCTCGGGCTGTTACAAGCCGGTGCGGGAATGAAGGGCGAATTCGAAAATCGTTTGCGTGGGGTGATCGACGAAGTCAAGGGATCGCCCACACCGATCATCCTGTTCATCGACGAAGCCCACACGATGATCGGCGCCGGCGGCCAGGCCGGGCAGGGCGATGCGGCCAACCTGCTCAAGCCCGCGCTCGCTCGGGGTGAATTGCGAACCGTCGCCGCGACGACTTGGGCGGAATACAAAAAGTACTTTGAAAAAGACGCCGCACTCGCGCGACGGTTTCAAGTCGTCAAGGTCGATGAACCCGACGAACCGACGGCGGTCGAAATGATGCGTGGTTTGGTCGACACGCTGGAAAACCACCACCATGTCCGGATCATGAACGACGCCGTCGTCGAGGCCGTCAAGCTGTCCAATCGCTACATCACCGGACGACAACTGCCCGACAAATCGGTCAGTCTGCTCGACACCGCCTGCGCTCGGATCCAATTGAGCCAATCGGCGACGCCGCCGGCGATCGAAGACGCCACCCGCCGCCGCGACCAACTGGACGTGTCACTACGCATCCTCCGCCGCGAAGAACAAACCGGGATGGATCACGCCGACGACATCGTGGCCGCCGAAGAAGCCAAAGCCGCGGTGGAAGAACAGCTGGTCGCGCTCAATGAGCAATGGGAAACGGAAAAGGAACTGCTGGCCAAAATCATTGACCTGCGCAAGCGGCTGGATAAAGACTCTCCCGAACGCTGGAATGCGGAACAGAAAGAGGAGTCACCGGGGGAGGCGACGAAGGACAAGAACGCCGCCGCCAAGGATGCGAAACCCGCCGAAAAAACAGCGGACAAAGCGGCCGCAGACGAACCCGCCGCGCCGACCGAAGAAGAGCTGCAAGCCTGGCGAAAGGAACTGGTGGCATCGGAAAAGGAACTCAAGAAGGTTCAAGGGGAAACCCCCCTGCTATTTCCATGCGTTGATTCGGGTGCGATCGCGGAAACCGTCGCCGCCTGGACAGGCATCCCCGTCGGGCGGATGGTCAGCAACGAAATCAACACCGTGCTGAATCTGAAAGAACTGATGGAAGAATCCATCGTCGGCCAGTCGCACGCCCTCGACCGGATCGCCCAAAGCATTCGCACCAGCCGAGCCCAACTACGTGACCCCCGGATGCCCATCGGCGTGTTCCTGTTGGCCGGCACCAGCGGCGTCGGCAAGACGGAAACGGCGATCACGCTGGCCAACCTGCTGTATGGCGGCGAGCAAAACATGACCACGATCAACATGTCGGAATTCAAAGAGGAGCACAAGGTTTCGCTGTTGATGGGATCGCCTCCCGGTTACGTCGGCTATGGCGAAGGCGGCGTGTTGACCGAAGCGGTGCGCCGCAAACCGTATTCGGTGGTGTTGTTGGACGAAGTCGAAAAGGCTCACCCTGGCGTCCAAGACATCTTTTACCAGGTGTTTGACAAAGGATGCATGAAAGACGGCGAGGGGCGCGACATCGACTTCAAAAACACCGTCATCATCATGACCACCAATGCCGGGACCGACCTGATCAAAAGCCTTTGCGCCGACGATGAAACGATGCCCGATGCCGACGGATTTTTGGAAGCCGTATTCCCCGAGTTGCTCAAAACCTTCAAACCGGCATTCCTGGGACGAACCAGCGTGATTCCGTACTACCCCCTCAGCGACGACGTGATGAGCAAGATCGTGCGGCTCAAGCTTGGCAAGGTCCAGCGCCGCGTGGCCGACAGCTATGGTGCACGGTTCACGTACACCGACGCGGTCGTCGACGGCATCCGCGCCCGCTGCACCGAAGTCGACACCGGGGCTCGCAACGTCGATCACATCTTGAACAAGTCCCTGCTACCGGAACTGTCCTCGCAAGTCCTGTCCAGTTTGGCCACCAGTTCAACGATCGCCGAGATCGCGATCGACATGCAGGACGATGAATTCGTCTACAACGTTGTCAGCGAAGACCCCGCCGCGTCGTCGTAGCGGAAGCCGCCAAGGCTTTCGCCACCCCCGAACGCTCCGTAGCGGAAGCCGCCAAGGCTTTCGCCACTCCCGAACGCTCCGTAGCGGAAGCCGCCAAGCCTTTCGGCCACCGAACTTAGACGCTCCCCCGAGACTTGACCGTGGGCAATTCAGAATTTGAAGAGCTGTGCGATCGCTTTGAAGCATCATGGCGTGACGGCCATCCATTACCAATTGAGTCGCTGTTGGCCGAGTTGAAGACGGGTGACCGAGTTCAATTGCTGCGATCACTTTTGGACATCGAATTGGAATATCGCTTCAAGAGTCACCAACCGCCGTCGACGGTGGAATACGAAGCTCGATTTTCAGATCAACCAGAAGTGGTCGCCAAGGCATTCACTTCCGTTAGGAGGCGGCTTCGGTCATCGACCTTTGACGAATTGCCTGAAACGGCGTTCGCGTCGAAAGACATCGCGAATTCAAAAGAAATCGAGCTTCTAACGCGTGTCGGTCCGTACAAGATTCTGCAGCCCCTGGGGCGTGGCGGAATGGGACAAGTCTTTTTGGCCGAGCAGACCGAACCAGTTATCCGTCGCGTCGCAGTCAAGGTCATCAACACCGACACACCAACGAAAGAAATTCTGGCTCGTTTTGAGGCCGAGCGGCAAGCCCTTGCGATGATGGAGCATCAACACATTGCAAAAGTGTTTGACGCCGGTGTTACGAATACCGGTCGGCCGTACTTTGTCATGGAGTGGGTCAAGGGGGTCCCGATCTCGGAACACTGCGACAAGAACAAACTTTCGCCCGAAGATCGATTGGAACTCTTTGTTCAAACTTGTCGCGCCATCCAGCACGCTCATGCAAAAGGGATCGTGCATCGGGATATCAAGCCGTCGAACGTGTTGGTGACGCTGGATGATGGAAAGCCGACGGTCAAAGTCATTGATTTCGGTTTGGCCAAAGCAATGCACGCAGCGACCCGACTAACCGACCGAACGCTGTTCACTCAACACGGCCAAATTGTGGGGACGCTTGCTTACATGAGTCCCGAGCAAGCTGAGTTGAGCTCTCTGGATATTGACACGCGGACGGATGTCTATTCTCTGGGGGTGGTTCTTTACGAACTTTTGACCGGTTCCACCCCGATTACTGCGGACGAAATCCGCTGCAACGCCTTTGACCGCATCTTGGCTTTGATCCGAGAAGCGGATCCTCCTCGCCCAAGCATTCGGCTGAGCGATTCCGGGGATGCCCTCACGGGGATATCCCAGCAGCGTCGAACGGATCCACGACGATTGACCGTCATTCTTAAGGGCGATCTCGACTGGATCGCAATGAAGGCCTTGGAGAAAGATAGAAATCGGAGGTACGACACTGCGGCGGCTTTGGCAGATGATGTTCAGCGTTTCCTAAAGAATGAAGCAATCGAAGCGAGGCCTCCGAGCTTCAAGTACCAGCTTCAGAAGTCTTTCCGCAAACACCGAGTGAGATACCTAGCAGCCAGTACGATGCTTTGTTTGCTGTTGGCTGGGTTAGCCGGCACGGGGACCATGTGGCATCTCGCACGCAAAAACTATCAACAGGCAAAAGCCAACGAACGCCGAGCCATCGAACAGGGAAATCGGGCAGACGCGGAGGCGGAGCAAAAAAGGCTGGAGGCGAATCGGGCAAATGAAAATGAGGAGCTTGCAAAAGCGGAGGCTGCCGCAGCAAAGTTTCAACTGGCCAATGCCCGTTGGGATGCCGGACGAGCCGGGGAGGCGCGACGTGTGTTGCATCAGATTCCCGCTGAATACCGAGACAACTTCGAATGGCACTACTGCAACAGGCGATTTCGAGGTAGTGAAGTATCACTGTACGGCCACACCAGCCCCGTGCTGTCGGCATGCTACAGCCCCAACGGCGAACGAATTGTTTCCGGATCGAGAAATGAATTGATCATTTGGGATGCGATCACCGGAAAGTCTCTGATTCGTCGCGAGGGGGCAAGTGTCAGCGTTTCCTGCAGCCCAGATGGAGGACGGATTGCTTCGATTTCAGGTGACGGGGTAATCTCGATCTGGAACCTCAATTCTTCTGACGGAGAACGCTTTGAAGAGCAGTGGGACAAAGCAGAACAATTTGAGATCGAGACGCTCAGCAAGTTCTTTCGAGGCAATCCCTGTGTCCAATTCAGTCCGGATGGGAAGTACTTGGCAGCGAACAACATTAACGACGGAATCACCATATGGAATGCCGATACGGGGGAAGAATTCGCAAGGTTCGGCGGACAAGACGCGGGGATGAAAGACTTGTTCAATGTCGCCTACAGTCACTACGTTGGGTTCAGCCCCGAGGGAAAATACATCGCACTGGCAAACTCCAATGGACTAAAGCTGTGGAACGCACAAGCAACAAGTGAGGAAGGCACTGTTGAAAGTATTCTTGACGTCCGCGCGGCAACGAACCTGTCTTTCAGTCCAGACGGAACTACCGTGGCGAGTTCGTCAGCCAGGGGAATAAGTCTGTGGAACTTGGTGACGGGGACTGAGCGAACAACGATTCAGTCCGGCGAGACTCGTTCGGTTTCCATCAGTCCAGACGGATCGTTCATCGCCGCGGGAGGCTTCGATGGAGTGATCGGCATTTGGGATGAGAGCGGACATTTGCTGCCGAGATTGCTTGCTGGCCACGACGGACCGGTCAATGGAGTTTGCTTCAGTCCGCATGGCCACCGCCTCCTTTCTTGGGGACAGGACCAAACGCTGAAGATCTGGAACTCGGTCGGCGGCGACGAGACAGCCGTCGTCATGCGCGATGTCGAATTCAAGACGAATGAGTACTCGCGTGATTTTCAGCCGCATTTAGTTCGCGGCTGCCTTGGTTTCAGCCCCAAGAAGCAAGCAATTTCCTTTCTGAGTGACTCGAGCACAATCACAGAGTTCGATCTCAATCAATATGATCTTCGAGAGTTCGAATATCCTAAGACAACGCGCAAACCGCTGGGGCAAATTTACAAGATTCGTGACCTCGCCTATCGCTCAGACGGTACTTGCGTCGCTGCCACCACCGAGCACACCGGACCGGGACTCAGCTATGTCGTCAAGTGGTGGAACACTCATACAGAAACGGTGCTCGGAAGAGCCGACATCCAACGAAAAAGCGACGTGATGGTAAGATTGAGTCCTCAGGGCTCTCGGATTGCGACAGCGTCAACAGGCGAGGATGGCCTGTTGGTGTGGGATGTCCAAACGGGCAGAAAGTTGAGAGCGTTGGATCGGTCAAAGACTGGCAACGTCTACCAAATGTGTTTTAGCCCGTCGGGCAGCGAGTTAGTCACCATCAACTACGGTTCGATGCGGTTGTGGGATGTCTCATCCGGCAAAGAACTGGTGACCTTTGATGTGCGTTCCATCATCGCGAGTCTGCATTCCTCTTCACCCACATTATTCACCGGTGTTTGTTTCAACGCTTCAGGCAACCTTGTTTTGACCGGGGACAATCAGGGGACTCTGGTCGTTTGGGACGCAAAGACTGGGCGTGAACTCGAAACAATCGCGGGGCACAAAACTGCGGTGACAAGTATCGCCTCGGATCATGGTGGCAACCGATTCGCTTCAGCGGATCGCAATGGTTCAATCAAACTCTGGGAGCTAAGGGAAGTCGATCGCGATACCCCGGACTCCGGCGTGGGAATTGGTGGAAGCGAACTGTTGACCCTTCAAGGTCATCAGGGCGCGGTTACCAGTCTTCGTTTTCGCCATGATGGACGGCAACTCGCGTCTTGTGGCGAAGACGAAACCCTGAGGATTTGGGATGCGACACCGATCGCGGGGGCGAATCTCCCAATCAGTGCACTTGCCTACAGATCTCACATTGGCCGCCCGCGAGCGTCGTGGCACCAGCAACGCTGTGATGAAATACTCGAAGAAAGTGATGAAGGACTCGAAGTGGAAGAATGGTTCGCAATAGCGTTCCACAGTGCATGGATATGCAAGATGCGTCCCACGTCAGCTGAGGCAAGAGATCGCTTGCGCAGTGCTCATCAACATCTAGTCTTCTTGAGTGTCTTGCCGCCGGGCGTTAAAGAGGCGTTGGCGCTACCTGATCTTTAAGTATCGTGGCGATCCGAAAACGGTACAATCCGCCCCCCACCAGCACGAGAAAATCCTGTCATGCGAATCCCAGCAATCGACGAAAGAATGGCACGAATACGGCACCTGCATTTTCGGGCAGCGAAACACTGCGTCATTGCATCGATCACTTTGTTCCTTGTTGCTGCCGCACAGGCAAATGCGCAAGATCCCAGCACTCGCGTTTGGCGCGACGTCACCGGGAAATTCTCAGTGACGGCGGAATTGCTTGGTTCGGATAACGGCGAGGTGAAGCTGCGTTTGAAGGATGGGAAAGACATCTCTGTGCCCATCGAACGATTGAGCGCTCAAGATCGAGCTTTTTTGGCGGGACGCACTCCGCGGACAAAACGCACGCCCGTCGCAACCGGCATCGCCCTCGCCAAAACAATCACGGGAGCTCCGTTGCCGTCCGCGGAAATCGGACTCACCGAACTCCAGCAGTTACTACCAATCCCTGTGTTCCTCGACATCCGTGCAATGGAAAGCATCGGGTTTGGTACCGAGACGCAAGTGAATCTCGCCAAGGGGCACGCAAGCCTTCAAGACCAATTGGATGATGCGCTCAATGGCCTCGATTTGTCGTGGTGCACGACTCAGACCGCGCTCGTGTTGACTTCCAAGGAAGCACTCGAAAGACGCTTCGCTGACACAAGGTTCTATCGCATACCGACGCCACGAGGGCGGGGCGGGGCGGGACCTCTTTTTGACCGCGACGCAGTCATCCAACAACTCAGTCAAAGGGTATCTCCGCAAAGCTGGGAGCATCTGGGTGGCCGAGGCACGGTGAATGCAATTCCTTACCTCGTTGACAAATACGTCATCACACAATCTCCCGATGTCCACCGCCAGCTTGTAAAGACACTGAAGATCAAATCGATGCCGCATGTATTCAAGCATCGCTTGGACTTGACCGCTGTCACCGTGTCCATGGAAACCGCCCCCATCACTGAGATCCTTGACTCGATCAGCCAACAGATCAACGTCCCCATCGAGCCGTCGGCGAAACTCTCTCAAGTGGGACTGGATCTGTCGAAGACTCGATACAAAAGCAGCATTCACCTGGAAAGCGTTTCCGCCAAGGATGCGCTCGACCTCTTGCTCTCGCAGGTGGACTGCACTTGGGTCGAGGACGGCAAAAAGCTCATCGTCATGGATTCGAATGAAGCCGAGAAGACACTCTCCTCAAAACGGTTTGCCGTGAAGCTTCCAGTGCCCGAAACGAGTTCGTTCATCCATCTGCTTACCGAGAGTGTTGCTGCCGACAGTTGGGAAGCATTTGGTGGTCCAGGGACAATCATGCCAACACGAGGACGCGCCGGTCTCTTGGAAATCAAACAGGGCCAGCCTGCGATGCGTGAGGTCGAGCAGTTCATGCTGGAGCTGAATGCGATTCATTAGAACGCAGATCTATCAAACGTCGTTAAGAAGGTGAGGGGTAGCCGTGGGTTCGGTGCAGAAACGGTGTTGCAAACGAGTTTGACGACTGAGGGGGCCGATTGGTGGAACGGCGACAGTATCCGCTCTACATCCGACTCGCACTCGTGTCCGCTGCGACCGGAGTCGCGGGGTGGTTGATACGGTTTTTCGGTTCGTCGTTTGTCGATCCGAGCACGAATGCAAAACTGTACGATCTGATGCCAGCGGTTGGCTCGTCGATCATGTCGGCTTGCTCGTTGATGTTTCTGATCGTTGCCGCCGCCACCGTCATCGATTGCGCACGTACGAAAACGTTTACCTGGACGCATGCGATCATCCTGGCCCTTGCTGGTTGCGTGACGGTCGCGGCGGGCATTGACGGTGCTTACCCGCGCTAAGATGAACCGCAGAAACGGGCTTGGCGGTCTCGGCATCCAGGCGATCGAGCGGTTTGAAACGGATCACTTTTGGTTCTCGTTTCGGCCCACTGGGAACGCGTATCTTCCGCTAGGGAGCGAAACTCTTGGCGAGTTCCGCTACGGTTGCCAGAAACCCGTTACCAAGCCGATAGCATAAATCACGACCCCCACCAGTCCT
>NZ_JACEHH010000056.1 GCF_014154935.1 Stieleria mannarensis | reverse complement strand
GACAGGCCGGTTAGAGAGCGGCCGGTGAGTCCACTCCGATTCCTGCGTGGGCCACTTGCTTACGCGTCGTGCTGGCATTGCGGTAGGGTCTGCTTTGCTCAATCCGGCCGGCCGGCGATGCGGGGGGTGGCGTTTCGGATGGCGTGGCGGTAGTAGGATTCCAAACACAACGTGGCCATCGCCGTCGTGTACACCGTGCCTCCGTAGCCGCCCCAGACCGTGTCGGCCGGCCAACTGCCGTCGTCGCGCTGGGTCGCCAACAAACGGTTCTTGAGCGCGGCGTTCCATTGTTCCCAGGCGTCATCTTGTAATTGATGCAGCGCGAGCGAGGCGTAGTACCAATAGTAATAGTTGTCTTGTCGCATCCCTGGCAACGATTCCAACAGATACCGTTCCGCTTCGTCGATTTCGGTTTGCGGGACGTTTTCTCCGATCAGCAAACGCGTCGCCAAGGCTTCGGCGGTCATCGTTCGGCTGACCGCTTCACCGGGACGGTAGCACGCCAAGCCGCCGTTGCCCGCACGAACGCTGCGCAGGAACCGGGCGATTCCCGCAACCGATTCACGCTGAATCGCAATCCCCGCCCGTTTGCCTGCATCGAGTACCATCGCTTGCCAGCCGAGTTGACTGAGATCGCCGGGATCGCCACGCGTGTACCGCCAGCCGCCGGTGACCGGGTGTTGCATCCGAACAGTGTGGGCGATCGCCCGGCGGGAGGCTTCGATCGCGGATTTGTCGTTCGTCATCACCGCGGCTTCACACAACGACAGCGCCGCCATCGAATGACAGTAGCTGGCCGCATACACGGTGGCGTCACCGCTGAGCGATCCGTCGGGGTGTTGGTGTTGTATCAGATAGGCCAACCCGCGATAGACGTTTTCGGCATAGTCACCGGACAGGTGCGTGTTGCCGGCACCCATCATGGCCAACAGGGAAAGCCCCGTCAGCCCCGTCGTGCTCTTGCTTCCCGCGCCCGGTCGGCGTTCACCCAGCGGCATCCGATCGACACCGCCGCCGGACGCTTGGGGGTCCCACGCGCCGTCGCGTCGTTGTGCCGCGGCCAAAAAACGAAGCGCGGCTTTCACGGCCGCTTCGGTCTGTGCGTCGCCGCCGGTTTCCGCGATCGCCACCTGTTTCGCCGCGCCGACTCGGTTGGCAAAGTCGGCTTGTTCGGATCCCGGCACGACCGCCGCGGCGGAGCGTGTGCTTGCAGTCCGCTCGACAGGTTCGGCTCGCGGAATCGGTTCGGTCGTCGGCTTGGACGTTTTCGTAGCGACCGACGGTGGCGTTGGTTCGGAGGCAATGGCGGGATCCGATTCGGCGACCTGAGGCACATTGGTCTCGTCAGGGACTTCCGCGGCCGCCAGGCTCTCGGCCATCTCCAGTTGCGATTGCAGTAACTGATCAAGCGACGCATCGACGGCTTGAGCGATCTGATCGATCGACGTAGCGGGTTCCAACGGCGATGTCTCTGCCAAGGATTCCGGCGCTGGCATCGGTTCGACCGTGTCCGGCGGGTCGCTGACCGTCATGGTGTCTTCCACAACGGGTTCATCAAACGGCTCGTCCAGCAAGTCCTGAAGCTCCGCCACCGGTAACGGTTCGATCGCCGGCGTGTCGCTGTCGCCCGATGCGTCGTCGACGGCCAGGTCGGGATCGAAGGTGGAGAACGTCAACGCTTCCACTCCGTCGGTGTCCGGTTCCAGCTCTTGCGTTGCCGATCCGCCGTTGTCACTAGCCTGGTAAGGCACCAAATAAATCAAGACGGCATGCAAGGCCACCGACAGCACCAGACAAATCGTTCCGGCGGCTCGGCCATCGCGTTTGGCGCGGCGGAACAACCAGATGGTGATCGCCAACAGGACGACCGCCACGATCGCGACGGCATAGATCAGTCGCGGATCGTCCCACAGCCCCGTGATTTCGCCGATCAAGTTCAACGAAGCATCCCTCCGCCTCCGCCGGCATCCACCTTCACGGCGATCCCGATTTGAGCGACACCGGACCGGCGAACGGTGTGAATGGTTTCCGCGAACCCTTGCAGCGATCCGGCGCTGTCGGCCCGCACGACGACCTTCAGATCCGGGTACTGGGCGAACTGGGTTGCCAGGACGTCGGCGAGTTGTTCGTTGGTGACGGCCTGTCCGTCGAGCAACACGTTCCCTTCAGCGGTCAACTCGACCACGCGTTCATCGGGGACGCGCGAGATCGCTTGCATCGGGCCGACCGAGGGGACCGAGACGTCGATGCGGCTTTCCGATTCACTGAACTTGCTGCCGACCATGAAGAAGATGACCAGCAGGAACACGACGTCGATCATCGGCGTCAAGTTGATCGTCACGTCTTCGTTGGATCGGTTGCGTTTGGCCATGGGAGTTGAGTTGCGAGCGTCGAGTCGCGAGTCGTGAGGGGGTGGTGATGCTAGCGGGGCGCGTTAGCGAACGGCGGTTGGAGGAGACAGAATGATTCGGGGCAGAATGATGTGAGGGGCAAAACAATGGGGGCAGAACGATGGGGTGTGTGCCGACAGGCTGGAAGCCTATCCCACCGGTCAGGCTGCCTTGCGTCGTTTGTTTCGCGAAGCTCCGCCGTTTTCTTCGAGCCCTTCGGCGGAAATGCAGTCGATCACGCGTTGGCACAGTCGTTCGATCTCGCCCAGGTAGCGATCCGATTTGCTGCTGAAATACATGTACGCCAGGTAGGCCGGGATGGCGACGGCCAGTCCTCCGGCGGTGGTCATCAATGCCATGCTGATTCCACTGGCCAAGGTCTCCGGGCGTCCGATCGAACTCTGGTCGCTGATCACTTCAAAGGCGTCGATCATCCCGATCACCGTACCGAGCAACCCGATCAATGGCGCGACGTTGCTGATCGCGTGAAAGACTCGCAAGTACTTTCGCAGTCCGTCCGACACACGATCGCCGGCATCCAGAACCGCTTGTTCGATTTCGAACATCGGCCGGCCCCAGCGACGCAATGCCGCTCGAAAGACTTCACTAACCGGACAGTCAAACTCCTTGCACAACTCGGTCGCTTCATCATAGCTGAGCACGCCGTCTTCGACACATTCGGTGAACCGCTGCACAAACGGACGTGGGATCACGCGGCCACGTCGAAGTGCAATCAAGCGTTCAAACGACAGCGACAACACGACCAGCGAGCAGATCGCCAGCGGCAGCATCAGCCAGCCGCCCGTCATCACTTTGCTGACCAGCGCGGGCGTTTGAAACCAACCGGCTTCGGCCTCGCTTTCGGTGTTTCCATCGGCGCCGATCTGTTCGGTGGCCGGCCCCGTGGCAGGGATGGCCGGGATGCCGCCCTGTGTCGGCGCAGCTTGGCCTTGGACATTCCCTGGTTGCATCGCGGTGCGAAAGGCGGGTTGTCCCGGCGTCGCCGAGTATTGGGGCTGATTGCCGTACTGGCCGTTTTGAAATTGACCGCCGTATTGACCACCTGGAATTTGGCCGCTTGGAATTTGGCCGGCCGAGAACTGCGTTTGTGCGACCTGGGCCTGGGCGGTGCTGATCGTGGACATCCACCACAGCGTCCCGACGGCCAAGACGGCAACGGGCAACACGTGCGAAAGCAAACCGCCCCATCGTCGTGGTTGCCGCGCCGGTCGCAGTTGAACGGTCGAACGCTGCTTGCGGGGCGATCGTTGATTGAGTGCAGAATCTGTCATCGGTTGGCGTGGTTCAGCGTCGCAAAATGGGGGAATCAAAAGACGCGTCGTCGGGAGGAGATCCGACGGGTGGGCGCCCGCTTGGTGGTCGCTTGCCCGATGACCGACGCACGCCTGGCAAAACGGCCATCCGGCGGCGTGCTTCGGTCGCGTGCGAACTGTCGGCGAAACGGCCCAGCAGTGCTGAGTAACAATCTCCGGCCTCGCGTGTCAGCCCCAATTGCTCAAACGACTTGCCGGCTTGAACCAGCGCCGCCGCCACATAGGGACCCCCGGGATCAAGCCCTTCCACCTTGCGGTAGTTCTCGATCGCTTCGCTAAACTGTCGCTGCATCAAGTGGGTTTCGCCGATCATCCACTGGGCACGCCCGCGCAACGCCGGCGTGGCATCGGGACTGCGAACGACGTTTTCGTAAAGGGATCGAGCGGCTGCGAAGTCGACTTGCCGGACTGCCAAGTCGGCTGCCAGCAGATCCGCCAGCGCGGTTTGCAGGCCCGACGCGTTCGCATCGACACTGTCCAAGGCGGCTCGCGCGCGTTCCAGTCGACGCGTCGCTTCGGCCACGTCCGCATGTGCGACGGCAGACTCGGCACACCGCAGCAGCGTCGCGAAGTCGGTTGCGGCGTGTTGATCGACAACATGGGCCCACCAGCGAGCTGCCGTTTGTGTTCGGCCTGTCTGGGTCAAGGCTTCGGCGAACAAGCGGTCCACGTGCGCGGTCCTGCTCTCGTCCGGCGCCGCCAAATCCGTCGATTCCGCAGCCAGCGCCAGCATCGACCAGCGACCGGTTCTGCCGGCCCAACGGCACGCCGACTCGCGTGCCATCTTGGTCGCCTCGGTCAGGTCTCCGGAAATCAGCGTGGCGGCGATCTGTTCGGCAAATCCCGAGTTGCCGTTTTCGGCCGCGTCGTGCAACAGGACCGCGACCCGCTGGCCCGTTTGGTCTGCCGCGGCCAGCCGTTTCAACAGTTCATCAAACCGTGGCGGAGGCAACGTGGGGCCGGCAAACAACAGTGCCCGGCCGAGCAACTCCGCCGACCATTGTTCGCTCCGGCCCTGCCGGACCACCCAATGCATCAGGGGATCCTTCAATGGCGAGGTCTGGTCGGGCGGATTCGACCCAAGCGTTTCCAGCACCAACGCATCGGCCGCTTGGCTCCGCGGCCAACGCTGCAGGAAATCCGCGATCGCCAGTCCGGCTGGGCGGGGATCCTCGTCCCGCCGCAGGCACTTGATCCGCATCCCGGCGGCACTCGGGGCATCGGCGTGCTTGGGATAGGCGTCGATAAATTGTTGCAGACGTTTCGCCGCCTCGGCTGTCCGGTCGGGCTGCATCGCGGTCGCCCAGCCTAACCCGAGCATCGCCAAGGCACGGTCCTTGTCCGCTTTGTCGCCACCGCCGGTCTGCCGAAAATTGTCGACCAGTTCGCGATACAACGCTTCGGCGTCATCCGGGTGCTGCTGCGTCAGTGCCTGCCAAGCCGCGCGCATCGCCAGCTGGACTAGAGGCTGTCGATGGCTTTCCGGCGGCGGGGGCGTGCTCAATCGCATCTCCTCAAAAGCCGGCAGCAAGGCCTGCACAACCAACTCGTTCTGAATGCTGCCCGCGAAGTGGCTGGCTGCGGACGTCCGAACCAGCAGTCGACGGTTGGCTGATTCCGGAGTGGGATCGTGATCATCGAGTGCTTGGATGGCTTTCAAATACAGCTCGTCGATCCGATCGGCATCCAACTGTCCCTGGGCGGCGCGAGCCAAAAGCACAAAATCCACGGACAGATCCGTGTCGGACTGATCGTCGAGCTGAATCAGCAGGTCGGCAGCCTCAGAATATCGGCCTTCGTCACGAGCCTGGCGGGCTTGTCGGATCGTCGGTTCGGGAGGGCCGGCGAGGGCGAGGGGGGCACAAAAGAGTAGGTTTGCGGTGAGGAAGAATGTCAGGGCCAGCAATCGCAAAGCGGTTGCGGCGGGAGCCCTCCCCTCACTGCGCTCGACCCTCCCCGTGGGAGGGTGAGTCCAGTCCCATGAAGACGGCTTCCACTTCACCCTCCCTCTGGGAGGGTCGCGGAGGAGTGTGCGACGACGCGGGGAGGGTTCGTCGGGGTCTGAGACCACTTGCGGGTCAGCCGTCGACCCACCCTTCGCTACGCTCGACCCTCCCTTCGAGGGAGGGTTGCTTACGGCTTGTGTGCCAGTATCTTGCGGATTTTCGGCACCGCGGCGCGCAGCACGCCCCCCTGGCCGTCTGTCCAGGCCTGGCTTTGGTTCGGGTTTGGGGGATCGGGTTCGCATGGTGGCCGGTATAATCGGAAGAACCGGGGTTACCGAAAAAGTCGGCTAAATCGCAAGCCGAATTCGGCCTGGGGAGGCCGCCGAAAGCGTGGTTTGGCGGCAAACCAGCTATCCCCGCGGACCGGTTTTATCTACTCTTAAGGAGTCGATTCCCCCGGACTTTCCTTGCCCTGACCGCGTATGCTCAAAGCTCTCGAACTCGCCGGCTTCAAAAGCTTTGCGGATCGTACGCGCTTTGATTTTCCCGACGGGATCACGGTGGTCGTCGGCCCCAACGGCAGCGGAAAGTCGAATATCGTCGACGCGATGAAGTGGGTGCTGGGGTCCCAGAGCGCAAAAAGTCTCCGCGGCAAGGAGATGTCGGACGTGATCTTCAAGGGGTCCCAGACTCGCCCGGCGGCGGGTGCAGCGGAGGCCACGATCGTGTTCGACAACGCCGATGGCAATCTGCCGGTTGACGCCCCCGAAGTCCACGTGACCCGGCGGGTGTACCGCAGCGGCGAAAGCGAGTACCTGATCAACAAGCAATCGGTGCGGCTGAAGGACGTCCGGGATCTGATCCGCGGCACGGGGATCGGTATCGACGCCTACAGCTTGATTGAGCAGGGCAAGGTCGATCGGATGCTGCAGGCCAATGCGAAGGATCGCCGCGCGATCTTCGAAGAGGCGGCGGGGATCAGCCGGTTCAAAGCCAAAAAGCTGGAAGCCGAGCGGCGGTTGGCCCGCGTCCAATCCAACCTGACGCGGCTGAGCGACATTGTCGAGGAAGTCGGAACGCGATTGCGAAGCGTCCGCAGCCAAGCAACCAAGGCCGAACGTTATCGCCAGGCGAGCGAGCGGCTGAAAGAGCTGCGCACCGTCGTGGCCTGGAACGACTGGACGAACTTGCACGAAGAGATCGACCAGTGCGATGCCGAGCTGGAGGTGGCCAATGAGCAGCTGAAAAAGCTACAAGCCGAGCGTGAGGAGCTTTCGACGCGACGCCAGGCTGCCGATCTGCAGTTGCAAAAGATCGCCGACAACGCCCAGGCCCTCGAAGCCGAGCGGCGTGAATCGCTGGGTCGGATCGCGACGCTGGAAGGCCGCAAGGATGCCGATCAATCGTCGGTGACCGACGTGCGGTTTTCGATCTCCCAATCCTTGCGCCGTGTCCGTGGGTTGCGGTCCCAGGCCGAGAAGGCGGCGGAGGAGCTTGCTGATGCGTCGGCGCGCGTGGCGGCCAGCGAGCAAGAGTTGGAATCGGTGCGTCAGCGGAGCGCGGAAGTTGAATCACAGCGCGACAAGATCCAAGCGGAAGCCGACGAAATCGTCCAGCGCCGCGACACGACTCAACGCGACCACTTGGCGGCCCTTCGCAAAGTCGCGGAGCTGGAATCGCGTCGCGAGCGGATTCAATCTCGGCTGTCGGAATATGGCCGCTTGCTGGTCAATCTGACCAAGCGGGTCGCCGAGGCGTCGGAGGCGATGCAGACCGCCGAGTCGGACGACGCGGAGTGGGGCAAGCGTGTTGAGTCGCTGAAGCGGACGATCGAATCGGCAGCGGCAGATGTTCGTGCGGCCGAAGTCAAAACCAACGAACACCGCCGCACCCTGGACCGCCGCAGCGGCGAGACGGCGGCCTTACGAACCCGCTTGGAGGGCGTAAGGCAACGGTACTTGGTGCTGGAGGATCTGCAGCAACGTCATGAAGGTGTTTCCGGCGGCGTGCTGGGCGTGCTGGATCAGGTTTCCGCGCCCGATCATCCCCTGGTCGATTCGGTCGAGGGCATGGTCGCCGACCTGGTGACCGCCAACACCGACATCGCCCCGATGATCGACGCCGCCCTCGGTGAGCGATCGCAGTTCTTGGTCGCCCGGTCGGGTGACTTGGCCGATGCAATCTGCGATGGCTCGGTCCAGGCCGACGGTCGCGTGGGGATCATTCGCAGCGACCTGCTGCCTGAGCCGCCGAAAGAAAACCGCATTCAGCTGGAAGGCTTGCAAGGGGTGATCGGTCGCGCCGATCGTGTGATTGATTGTGCCCCCGAGCAGGTCAAACTGATCAGTCACTTGCTTTCGTCGACTTGGTTGGTCGAGGACCTGCAGACGGCGCGTACGGTCAAGAAATTCAGCGGCCCCGGACAACGGATCGTGACCCGTAAAGGCGAGGTGCTTGAAAGCGACGGAACGATGGTGGTCGGTCCGGCGGCATCGGCGACCGGACTGGTCAGTCGACGCAGCGAACTGAACGCCGCCGCCGAAGAGATCGAACACTACACGTTCAAGATCTTTGAAAACGACGAAGCGATCACCGAGCTGGCGAAGCTGGTCGACACGCACGCAAGCGAACTCGGTCGCTTGGAGATCGCCCATCGCAATCTGGTCACCGAACTAGCCGCGGCAGAAGCCGAGCGGCGGCACGCCGGGGAACGCTTGGCGGCAACCCGAGCGACGCATGACGCCATCGCGCTGGAGGTCCAGTCGACGCAGGCCGAGCAAGCCCAGGCGAAGACGGAATCCGAACAGCTGGCCCAAGAGATCATCGACAACCGGCAAACCGTTGAGCAGCTGGAGAGCGAAGCGGCTGAAATCGAAGAAACACTCTCGGAAACTCAGCAGGCACTGCAATCCGCGATCGGCGGTGTGATGACGGTTTCGGTCGAAGTCGCCCGCGCCGAACAAAAGCATGAGGCATTGGTGGCGACGATCGAGCAGCAGCGCCGCGACCAGGTGCAACGCGAGTCGGCGGTCGGTGAAGCCCAGGCAGCGGCCGATACCGGATACGCCCGCCTTGCCGAATTGAATCGACGGATCGAGCAAACGCTGGAAGAACTGGCGGCGCTGACGGTGGAAAGTGATCGCCAAGAGAAAGAGCTGCACGAGTTGGCCGCCAGCGCCGAAGCCGTTCGTGAAGCGAGTCGCGAGATCACGCAAGCCAGCGACGACGCGATCAAGGGTGCGGCCAAGGCCAGCGAGGAAGTTCACGCGATCACCAGTCGCCGCGACGCCGCCAAGCTGCGGTTGGTCTCGCTGGCCGAGCGGATTCAGGAAGATTATCAGATTGACTTGGAGAACGACGATCCGCCGGAAGAGTTGGCGGAAATCGAGAACCGCGTGGCGATCGACGAGGAGATCAATCGGTTGCGCGATCAGTTGCAACGCACCAGCAACGTCAACATGGAAGCGCTGGCGGAACTGGAGGGGCTGCAAGAACGCTACGACCATTTGAGCGGGCAATACGAAGACCTGTCCGCGGCGAAGGACTCGTTGCAGCGGATCATCGGGCGCATCAATGCCGACAGCCGCCGATTGTTCCTCGATACGCTCGAAGCGATCCGCCAGAACTTTCAAAAGCTGTATCGAAAGTCCTTCGGCGGCGGGCATGCCGACTTGGTGTTGGAGGAATCCGAAGATCCGCTCGAAGCCGGAGTTGAGATCGTCGCGACGCCACCGGGCAAACCCAGCTTCAGCAACTCGTTGCTGTCCGGTGGTGAAAAGGCGTTGACGGCGGTCGCGTTGTTGATGTCGATCTTCCAGTTCCGCCCCAGTCCGTTCTGTGTGTTGGACGAAGTCGATGCCCCGTTTGACGAAGCCAACATCGGCCGCTTCGTCACCGTGCTGAACGAATTCCTGGACCACAGTAAGTTCGTTGTGGTCACCCACAGCAAAAAGACCATGACCGCCGCGACCACGCTGTACGGCGTCACAATGCAAGAGTCCGGAGTCAGCAAACGCGTCTCAATTCGATTCGAAGACGTCAGCGACAACGGCGAAATCAGCGAAGGCGAAGCGGCCTAGGCCCGGCAGACACTGTGTCAGCCCTCCGGGCTTTCAGATCCGAGCAGCGAGGCCCGGAGGGCCGGCACAGTCATCTCCGGCGCAAGCATTACTGTGTCGGCCTTCCAGGCCTGCGCATGAAAGAGTGCCCCGGTTCCGGTGGCTCACGCCACCGGCAAACACTGTGTCAGCCCTCCGGGCTTTCGAATCCGAGCAGCGAGGCCCGGAGGGCCGGCAGGGTGCTTGCCGGCGGCGTGAGCCGCCGGGATACGGGCCCATCAAGCACGGAGGCCCGGAGGGCCGGCACAGTCATCTCCGGCGCAAGCATTACTGTGTCGGCCTTCCAGGCCTGCGCATGAAAGGGTGCCCCGGTTCCGGTGGCTCACGCCACCGGCAGACACTGTGTCAGCCCTCCGGGCTTGGGTATGCTTTGCATGCCGCGCTGACATCGATCCCAACCAGGCACATTCAATCAAAGACGTACCTTGGATCATATTCAACGCCATGGTTCTTCAACATGGCGAGGTATTCGTCTTCGAAACGACGCTTTGCATGGTGTTTCATCTGTTTGTCGATGTAGTCAAAAACCGGTTGGCGCATCGAGGAGCTGACGGTGAATGCCCCGTAGCCGTCCTGCCACTGAAACTTCCTCGGACACCACTTGTTGTCATTGATGTGTTTGCTCGTGTTTGCCTTCACGCGTCCGACAAAATCTGCCACACAGACTTTGGTTGGAATTCGAGCGAGCAAGTGCGCGTGGTCATAGAAGCCATTGACGTTCAGCGCGTATCCGCCAAGTTTTTTTGCAACACCTGACATGTAGCAAAACACCTCGTCACGAATCTTGTCGCTGAGATATCGACGCCGTTCCTTCACACTGAAAACGATGTGATAGAGCAGTTGGTGATGGCTCATCAAATGCCCTCTCGAACAGGCGAGTGAATAGAAGAGTAGGCGAGAGAGCTTGATCCTATGGCACCGAAAACTCCATGGCAAGCATCGTCGACACTCTCAAGGCCGGTTGTGTGCTCGCTGTCCTCCGGCAGGCAGCGAGGGCCGGAGGGCCGGCAGAGTGTCTGCCGGCGGCGTGAGCCGCCTGTTAGGAATGCTTGGTTGGCAGCGAGGCCCGGAGGGCCGGCAGAGTGTCTGCCGGCGGCGTGAGCCGCCGGGATACGGGCTCATCAAACACAGAGGCCCGGAGGGCCGGCACAGTAATGTCTGGTGCGCGTGAGCCTATCGCTGCGGCGCCGCCGGAGCGCCGGGTTGGCCTTGGGCGATTTGCGGGGGCATGAAGTTCTGTCGCGTGATCTCCCAGTTGGACGGCGGCTTCTTGGGGATGAAGTTGCCCATGAATTGCTGCAGCCCCGCCCCGATCGCGTTGCGTTTGACGTCTTTGAACTCGTAGTGGTCCCACTGGGGCGCCAGTTTCTCGTGGAAATTCGGTGCGTACATGATCAACACCTCCGGCTCAAACGCCGCGCTCAAGACGACTTGCACCATCTTGTACTGGGCCCGGTCCTCTTGCGCCTTGGGCCAGGCTTGGATCAGGAACGTGTTGGGTTTCGGCGACGGTTTCAGTGTCACCCAATAGCGCTGCTTAATCTTCTGGGCGTCCAAGTTAAACACGAACGGCAAGGGGCTGTTAAAGATCTGTTGCCCTTGCATGTTCGGCGGCAGCGTCTGCACGTTGCACTTCTTTTCGCCGCGATCGTATTCGATCAATTCCACGCCGTTGCAAACCCAGTACTCTCCAAACTTGTTCGGGTTCGGTCCGTACTGCGGCTTGCCGTTCTGCATGCCTTTGTAAAACATCATGCTGTCAACGCGGAACAGGCCCTTGTCGGGATTCGCATACTTGATTTCACCCTCGGCCTTGTGAGCGTGAACTCCCGCGGGGGCCGCCATCAGGTCAAAGTGCCAGCGTTCAAACTTGCATTCGAGCGTCTTCGTCCCTTGGCTTTGCGTTTCCCACGCCTTCAGAACCTGATCCAACTGTGCCTGTTGTTGCGGAGTCAGCGGGGGAAAGGGCTGTTGAGCCGGCGCGGCGGCTTGGGCACCACCGGCGACGGCTTGCTGGGCGGCGCCTTGCGGGGCAGCGGCCTGCTGTGCCTTGGTGACCGACGCGGTGATCAGGCAGCCGATGATCGCAGCACCAAACCATCGAAATGCGGGGCGACGGCTGCAAAAACCGGTCCCCTGGTCGTCCTTCCTGTTGTGTGGGTACGTCTTTCCCATGGCCAGCGGCACCATCCTTGGAGTCATTGAGTGGTCAATCCATTCGACAAGAGCCGCGTCAAATACCTGCGGCAGCTGGCGGTTGTAGCAAGTCGTGTCACATCGGAGAAAGCCGGATTTACCCCCACCACAGAGATTTGCCGTCTTTGCCGTCAATGCTAGCAACGGCTTTTCGAGATTCCGATTGATCCGGTCATGAGTGACGCGTTGAATGGCCGATGAGTGAAAAGAATCGGGCTGCGCAAAGTATGCTTTTCGGGTTTGAGCTTGAGGGTTCGACGCCACAAAGGGTGCTCGCCGGCCATTGAGGAATCCGCACGAGGGACGAAGGACCACCGGCGACAATCGGGGGAGGGGTAATTCTTGATGTCAATACAAACAGAGCGATGGAACGGCACCTGCACGCGGTCGCGGCGGTCGTTTCTGGCGGCGTTTGGTGCGATTGCCGGACTGCCTTGGCACGTGACCTGCGGGGCGACCGAACCGGCGCGTGTCGCGGAGGGAAAACTGTCGGTCCAGCCGGCGGTCGAGCGGCTGGTGCAGATGAATGACAGTCAGAAGTTTCAATTGGAGCCGATCAGCCAAGACTTTCGCAGCACGGTCGTCCAAGCAATCGCGACGGACCCCCGTGGCGAAGTCGTCGCGGTGGCCGGGGATGACCATGCGATCCGGATCTACGATGCCAGCCGCTTGACATTGATCGCAACACTGCAAGGGCACACGGACCTGATCCAGACGTTGGACTTTCACCCGACAGGAAACCAACTCGTCTCGGCGGGCAACGACGGGCAACTCATCCTTTGGGATCGCAACGCCGCGTATCGCGTCTTGCAGCGGATGTCGGGAACCCCCGCTCTGGCCTGCGTCCGGTTTTCGCCGGATGGTCAGGAACTGGCGGCGGTCGGTTTTGAAAACAAAGTCTACTTGATCGGGCGAACGAAACGGGAAAACCAGCCCCAGGCGACGTGTGATTGCACGGACCTTCGCGCGGTCGATTATCGCGACGACGGAAAACTGTTGGCGGTCGCCGGTCGCAGCGGATATCTGCATCTGTTTGACCGCAAGACGAGCGCGCTCCTGGGCGATTACGAGATCCACAGCGGGCGAATCCACGACCTGAGATTCAACGACAAGTCGCCGGTGGTCGTCAGCGTCGGCGAAGACGGTTGCGTGGGGTTGTTCGATACCGAGGTCAAGCAACCCGTCCGCCGCATCAGTGTGACGACAGGAAAACTGTTTTCGGTCTGTATTTTGGATGACCAGCACTTGGCTGTCGCCGGCAGCAGCAACGTGACCTGGATCGTCAACGCGACAAGCGGAAAGACGGTTGGAGAATTGGTCGGACACAACGGCTCGATCGCCGCCTTGGCATCAACCGGCAATTTCTTGTTTTCCGGCGGATACGACACCATGCTGCGGCGATGGCAATTGACAGGTCTGCAATCCGTTCGCGACCGCATCGCCGAACGCAACAACCCGATCGACCGCTAACCCAAATGAAGATTCGGCAACCGTTGGTGTCCAGCCTTGAGGCGATTCCCCGTCGCTGCGACGCAGCGACCATGGGCGGCTCAAGCCTGGACACCAACGCAATCCCGAAAAAAGAGGCCTGACCCCTTTTTCGTATTGGCACAGGGAGGTGCCGCGCTCGTGATTTGGAAACCCAAACGGACTCGCCGTTCTTCGCGGAAACAGCCGTCGGACGTCAAACGACGTGCGCCGCGGCCGCAGCAGTTGGAACGACGAGAATTGTTGGCCGCCGATCCGATCCACGTCGGCGTGGTCTATCTGGAAACGGACTACTTGGAGTCCGACAACGATGTGGGCAGCGATTCCCAGGGCGATCGATTCATCCTGTCGTTCACCGGAGGCGCTGCGGACACCGAGCTGCAGCAATTGCGGATCCGCACCGACAAAGACGGCGACGGCATCTCGGTCGGCGATCCGATTTTTGATACCCTGCCCGGCGGGCGCGGAAAGGCCAACGCGCACGATTTTCAAATCATTCGAATCGTCACTGCCGACGGACGGATTGCGACCGCAGAAGCCAGCGTGGCCGACGGCGGACAAGAGTTGGTCTTGAACCTGCAAAACTTTCGCGCCGGCGATCGATTGGAATTCACCATCGACGTCGACGAAGTCCTGCGCAACTCGCTGGACTTGGAAGTCTTCAACGATCGCTTGGACGTCATCACGTCCGGCCAGGAATTCCAGGACTCGATTTTGGAAGCGGTGTTCGAAGCCCCACACTACGAATCGGTGACCGCCGACGCGATCTTTCTAAATGATTACGGCAGCCCCGACGTCGACTACGGATTGAACTTGCCGCCGGACGAAGGCTCCGGGCCGGACAGCCGCCCCAACCGCAGCGCCGCGGCGGTCGCATCGACCGTCCAGACGCCGAAACCGGTTTCAATCAGCGGGGGGGTCTGGTTGGACAACAACTTGGATGCCGTCTGGCAAAGCGGCGAACTGGGATTGTCCGATGTCGAGTTGTCGTTGTTCGCCGCAGACCAAACCGGGCAGTACGTCGACACCGGGCATCGCGTGCGAACCGACAGCAACGGGCGTTACGAATTCGGCCGCTCGCTGAACCTGATGCCCGGACAATACCGCGTCGTCCAACAACAGCCCGATGGTCTGTACAGCGTCGCGGCCGTGCCCGGAACGGTGGACGGTCAAACCACTGGCGTGGTGCACAGCGTCGACGTCTTGTCGTCGATTCAAATCCCGCTGGGGGATACCGACGCGATCGAAATGAACTTTGCCGAAGCGGCGCCGGCGTCGATCAGCGGGTCGGTCTATGCCGACGACAATGACAACGGCATTCGCGACCCCGGTGAATCTGGAATCGCCGGGGTGACGGTGCGAATCGTTCCGATCGATGCGATCGCCGACCAAGGCGTCCTGACGACCGTCACCGACGCAACCGGAGCCTATTGGTTTGATGGCCTCGCACCGGGGGAATACGAAATCATCGAAGTCACCCAGCCGGCGGACTTCGTCGACGGCAGCGACTCGGCGGGAACGATCGACGGACAGATCGTGGGGACGGCGGTCAATCCCGGTGATCGGATTCACGGCATTGGCTTGGACGGGGGCGACGTCGGAATCGACTACAACTTCGGCGAACTCGCCCTCGGCGAACTGTCCGGATACGTGTTCCTGGCCGCACCCGGTGAGGACTGTGACGGCGTTCACACGCCGGGTTCCGACCAGCCGCTCGGCGGCGTCATCGTGGAACTGCAATCGCCCGACGGTAACGTGATCTCGCGGGTCACGACGACGCCGATGGGACACTATCGTTTCGATGCGGTTCCGCCGGGCACCTACCGCATCGTGCAGTACACGCCATCGGGATTGCTTGATGGTGCGTCGCATGTCGGCACGATTGATGGGATTCAAAGCGGTCGTGCCACCGACGGAACGATGATCCAGAACATCACGCTGACTCCCGGCGGCGTCGGCGTGCAATACGATTTTTGTGAAATCGCGCCCGTCTCCATCTCCGGATACGTTTATCACGACCAGTCCAATGATGGCCGTCGAGACACAGGCGAGGACGGGATCGAAGACGCGTTGGTGACCCTGGTCGGTGAAGACGGATCGGTGGTCGCGACCACACGCACCGATGCCAACGGACGCTACGAATTCACCGATCTGCCACCAGGAGTCTACGAAGTTCGTCAATCGCAACCCGCCGGTTACCTGGACGGGATCGATTCGATCGGTCAAGTCAACGGCCAAAACGTCGGTGTCGTTTCCAATGACCGCTTCCAACGGATCGATCTGCCGCAAGGCCTGTCCGGGACCGAGTACAACTTTGGCGAGTTGCTACCCGTCTCACTTGCCGGCATGGTGCACGTTGACTTGGACGGAGATTGCATTCGCGACGATGATGAAGTCGGATTGGCGGGTGTGACGATCCGCGTGCTGGACGAAAACGGTACCGAAGTTGCATCGGTGGTTACCAACTCCGAAGGAATCTACCGGTTCACCGATTTGGCTCCCGGTCGCTACACCGTCGTGCAAGATCAACCGGCCGGCTTTTTTGACGGCGGAACCAAGCCTGGATCACATGGAGGCGTTGCCGGCGAGAACCGAGTCAGTGAGATCGATTTGGAATCCGGGAACGTTGCAACGGACTACGATTTCTGCGAAGAGCCGCCGGCCAGCCTGGAGGGGGCGGTGTACATCGATAGCGATGGCGATTGTGTCCGCGACGATGATGAACGCGGCATCGCCGGCGTGACCATCGAACTTCGCGACGCCAACGGCAACCGGGTCGCGACGACCACCACCGACGCAAACGGCGACTATCGTTTTGACGGGCTGCGGGGCGGCCAGTACACGATCTTTGAACATCAGCCCGACGGATTCCTGCAAGGCGGCCAGGTGCTCGGCAGCGCCGGCGGCGTCGTTTTGGGCGTCGACCTGATGTCCGTCTCGCTGCAACCCGGTCAAGACGCGGTCGATTACCTGTTCTGCGAATTCGAACCCGGAACCATTTCCGGAATGGTCTGGAGCGACAAAGACCTGGACCAAGTGCAGGACGACGAAGAAGATCCGATCGGCGGCGTGACGATCAAGTTGGTCGACGAGAATGGCGTGGTCATCCAAACCACCCAAACCGACGTGCACGGCCGCTATGTCTTCGACCAACTTCCACCGGGGGTCTATAGCGTCTGCCAAGAACAACCCGACGACTACTTCCACGGCGGCCAACTGATCGGCGACCGTGGCGGTTCGGTCGCCGAAGACGATGTGATCGTGGGCATCGACATCGGCAGCGGTGTGGATGCAGCGGGTTATCATTTCCCCGAAATCCCACCCGCAGCGATTTCCGGGTTTGTGTTCATCGATGGCGGCGTGATTGAAAGCGAAACGCCGATCCCACCCGAGATGCTACGACAGTATCGCGACGGCATGTTCACCAGTGATGACACGCCGCTCGCTGGCGTCCGCATCGAGATCCGTGACGCCGCCGGCAATCGGCTGACCGATGATGCGTTTCTATCGGGCAGTGCGTCAGAAAACTCGGTTGTGATGACCGACGGCTCGGGCGCCTACGTGTTTGCCGGACTGCGGCCCGGCACCTACACGCTGTTTCAAACTCAACCCGACGGACTGACCGATTCGATCGACACGCCGGGCAGCACCGGTGGGTTGGCCGTCAACGCGGCGGATCGGTACAGCGACGAAGAATTGCAGTGGATCGCGTCGATCGATGGCACGCAATCGTTTGACGCATTGTTGTCGATCAGCGTTGGTGCGGCGGACGAATCGCATCACAATAACTTCAGCGAAGTCCAGATCGAAATCGTGCTGCCGCCCGTGGAGCCTCCGGTGGATCCGCCCGTCCAGCCGCCCGTCGAGCCGCCGCCGTCGGACCTCTTGCCGCTGCCTGATCGAGAGACGCCGCCGGTAGTTCAGCCGCCGCTTGAAACGTTTGAACCGAAAACCATCGCGTTCACCGCGGGCGAAACGGCCGAGCAAATCGTTCCGCGATTCATCGGTGAAGTCGATGCGGTCACGTGGCACTTGAGCATCATCAACGGCGGGTTCCCGCGTGGCACGATCGCGTCGAGCGGCAAATTCAAAGCGGTCGCGATGCAGCAGATGAGCGAAAACTGGTCCGAGGGCGACAACGCCGAGGGCACGTGGAAACTGATGACGCTCGATGGCGAAGTCCTTCAGGAGAGCCGTCAAATGACGTTGGGTGCCGAAGATGCCGTCGCGCTCGTCGGCGATTTTGACGGCGACGGCGATGACGAAGCGGCCGTGTATGTCGCCGGACAATGGTTCGTCGACCTGAATGGAAACGGCGTCTGGGACCAGGGCGATCTGTGGATCCTGCTGGGGACCGAAATGGACCAACCGGTCGTCGGCGACTGGGACGGCGACGGCAAAGACGACATCGGCATCTTCGGCCGCAAGTGGGAACGTGACCTGCAACGCGTCAAGCTGGATGCCGGCTTGCCCGATCCGTCGAACCGATCGCGACGTTACCTGGAAAACCGCAAAACGCTCGGATTGGTGTCGACCAAGTTGCGCGGCCAAGATCGCGAGCGATGGCTCCGCCGCGGCAACCAGGGTGAGTTGCGTGCCGATGCGGTCGACCACGTGTTCCAGTTCGGCGAAGATGTCGATACGCCGGTATCCGGCGATTGGAACGGGGACGGGATCGACCAAATCGGCGTCTTCCGCGGCGGCACCTGGGTGCTGGATTCCGAAGGCGATGGACGCCGCAAGACCACCGAAACCACCTTCGATTTCGGCCAGCCCGGTGACCGGCCGATCGTCGGCGATTTCGACGGCGATGGGATCGATGAAGTCGGCGTGATCCGCGGCAACACCTGGATCATCGATTCCGACGGCGATCAAAAAATGACCGCCAACGATCTCCGCATCGAACTGCCCCCAGGCGACGCCGATGCCCAACCGGTCGTCGGCGACTGGGACGGCGACGGGAAAGATGAACCGGGGTACTATCGACGGGCGGGGTAGGGGAGTTGGGAGTTGGGAGTTGGGAGTTGGGAGTTGGGAGTTGGGAGTTGGACCTGTAGTTTACTATACTCGCCGCTTCCCCGTCTCCTTGCTCCCAAAGGTCTCACCGTGAAGCTGCCGTTGTTTGTCGTTGCTGTTGTTGGTTTCTGTTTGGCGTCAATCGCGGTGGCCGATGGCCCCGCCGATAACCGCCCCGACTCGGTGCGGCCCATCCCGCCGTCTGGTGAGCCGTTGGACCAGGCACAGACGCGGCAACTCCACGACGGCTGCCAAACGGTCCGCCGAATTTGGGGGGAATTGCTCGATAACGCGGAACAGAAAACGCGCGTCGGCAACAAATGGCAACGGGCACAGCATCAACAGGCCTTTCAAACGCTGTCACGGCTAACACCCGAAATCCTGGTCTTTCCTCGCGCGGTCGAACTCGCGTTGGAGTTCGACCAGTTCTATAAGCCGCAAGATTTTGACGCCGCCGTCACGTTGCTCGACGAGGCACAGCGGCGGATCAAAGTCGCAGCGGTCACGCCGAGTTGGAGCCGCGTGGTCGGGATCGGCGACGGCGAGCATCGGCAATTGATCATCGGCGGTTACCAATCAAAGATCGATCAATCCTACCAACCCTACGCGTTGGTGGTTCCGGCCGGTTTCACGCATGGTGATTCACGTCCACGCCGCTTGGACATCTGGTTCCACGGACGCGGCGAAACACTCAGCGAAGTCGGGTTCCTGGCCAAGGGGCGAACGTCCGCCGGACAGTACACACCGAACGACACGTTCGTGCTGCATCCCTACGGACGCTACAGCAACGCGTTTAAGTTTGCCGGCGAAGTCGACGTCTTGGAATCGCTGGAGCACGTCGGCAGCAATCTTCCGGTTGACGATCACCGCATCAGCGTCCGCGGTTTTTCCATGGGCGGCGCGGCGTGTTGGCAGTTCGCGACGCACTATGCGGATCGATTTTTTGCGGCCAACCCCGGCGCGGGGTTCTCCGAAACCCCCGAGTTCCTGAAGTCATTCCAAGGCGAAGACCTGACGTCCACACCCGAATACCAGCGGACGTTATGGCGGCTTTATGATTGCCCCCATTGGGCGCGGAACCTGATCCACTGTCCGACCGTTGCCTACAGCGGCGAAATCGATCGGCAAAAACAAGCGGCCGATGTGATGGAAGCGTCACTCGCCCAGCACGACATCGATCTGGTGCACGTCATCGGCCCCCAGACGGCACACAAGATCCACGAAAAATCCAAGCTGGAAATCGAACGACGAATGGATGCGCTTGCCGCCGCGGTCCGACCCGACGTGCCCCTGACCATCGACCTGACGACCCAGACATTGCGCTACAACCACATGCACTGGGTGTCCGTGCATGGATTGGGCCAGCACTGGGAAACTGCACGCGTCCAGGCACGGCTTGATGCAGACGTCGCGCCGTCGCGGATCGAGATCGAGACCTCCAACGTCACCCACTTGCGATTGGAGTTTGCTCCTGGTCAGTGGCCGGCGGCGATTCCCGAACGTCCGCTCATTGTGATCGACGGCGTCGAATTGCAAGGAACGCCGATTCGATCGGATCGCTCCTGGATGGCCGACTTTGTTCGCCGCGATGGCCGGTGGGAATTAACATCGATCGACGACTCCGGACGTCGCAAACGTCCCGGCATGCAAGGACCGATCGACGATGCGTTCATGGATTCGTTTCTGTTTGTGCTTCCATCAGGCAGCAGTGGTGACGACCAGTTCGACGCCTGGGGCGCATCCGAAGCGGAGCATGCGCAATTGCATTGGCGCAAGCACTTTCGCGGCGACATACAACGCGTCTCCGATCGCGAACTGACGAAGCAGCAGATCGAATCACACCACCTGATCCTATTCGGAGACCCCCAATCTAACTCTGTGATCGCACGATTGGCCGATTCGTTGCCGGTCCAATGGAACACCGATTCGATTCAACTCGGTTCCAGCAATTTCCCTCGCCGCGGCCATGCGGTCGCGATGGTTTATCCGAATCCGCTCAACCCCGATCGCTACATCGTCACCAACAGCGGCTTTACGTTTCGTGAATACGACTACTTGAACAACGCCCGCCAAACACCGAAGCTGCCCGATTGGGCGATCATCGACATCACCGGCGGAGCGACGACGCGTGATCCCGGCAAGATTCAAGCGGCGGGATTCTTTGACGAGCGTTGGATGCCGTGAGTTGCGTTATTTGAGGGCCTGCCAAATTGCTGATGGGGCAACACGAGAAAGCACGCTCCTTTCCAGAGGTCGCGCCGTCTACGGAAATCGGGTAAGAAGATTCCGGGGTAAGAAGATGATGAAACGCACCATCATTTGACTTGGCTAATTTTCCTTTCTCCAAAATCTTCCTACCCGTCCAGCTGCCACGGCGTCCTGTCACTTTAAAGGGGGGGGTGAAAGAGGGATGCGATCGCCGCATCAGCGTTCCCCGCTACTCGACGCGTCTGAACGCGACCAGAATTTGCTTGTTCTCAGCCGTGGACGTAAACTCCGAGGGACGTTCCTGGTCGGCTCGAACGAAACAGAGTTTCCGTTTGTTGTTGCCGAGCTGATAGATTCCGACAAAGCGATCGCCGCTGCCGCCGCCTTCGGTCGCGACAAAGTCGATCGTTTTGGGTTTGGCCGTCGGGGCGAGCGTGCTGGTGCCTTTGCTGACCACCTTGCCTTCCGAAAGCACCTTCCAAGTCCCGTCGTCACCGTTGACGACCGTCAGTTTCTTCACGTCTTCTTTTTTTGACTTGTTGCCACCGACGACAAGCGAGGTGACTTGCCAGGTGCCCTCCAGTCGTTTGCGATCCTTGGTGATCGCGTTGTCCTTGGCATCGTCTGCCCCTGCAACCGCTGGTAAAGCAATCACGACCATCAACAGTCCAATCAGCAACCTTCGCATCGTATCGACCTCCACCGGATCAAATTGACAGAGCAACGCCATCGCTGATTATAGGGCGGGACCTCAGTGGTTGGCTCAAGGATGGTGCCATTTTCTTGTCTTTCCGCCCCGATCACCGGTGCGCCTTTCAAACCATCGAACGCTGTCTTTCAATCCGCCTGGCATGCCACAGCGACGGAACGTCGACCTGGCACTGGGAAAGGACATGGGTGATGCAGATGGCTTCCAGATTGGCCAGCGTCACCAGCAGCATCGCAAGTCGGACCATCCAGGCGGTGATGTCGGCGACCCACAGGATCGTGGCCGGGATGATGATCAGCCACACGCCCTTGGCGGCCCACGTGTGGTAACTGGGCAATTGACGAAATTTGACCAAGCATGCCAACCAGCTCAACGCATAGCTGGTGATCGCCGCCAGCATCCAATACTTCTCCTGGGCGACCTCGTCGCGTTGAAGGGCGATCAAGGCCCCCAATAGCGAAAGGTAGAACACGGCGTCGGCCACCGTGTCCAGTCGAGCACCAACCGAAGAAGTCACGTGGGATCGCCGGGCAAGGAATCCGTCCAGCCACTCGGTGAACACCAGAAACAGGGCCAGCGCCGCCAGCAATGTCATCTGCCCACCGATCGCCAAGGGGATCAACGCGGGGGATCCGACGATGCGGGCACTGGTGACCAGATTCGGGAGCGTCAGCCAGCGGTCGGTCTCGTACAGCAAGGTCACTGTCCCCCGTCAATCATCGGTGTGGTGCTCGCGCGCGGTCGGCATGTCAATGCGGCTGGAGTTCAGCATACCACTGCGGCCCTACCGGGCGGAGAAGAAGGGGCAAAACGATGAGCAGCAATGCCAGCGGGACGCGTTACGGCCTGTTGATTGAGTCGAAATGAAACAGCTAACGATTAGCCGATGGGCGCTAGCCCCGGTTTTGCGGCGGCGAGAACCGCGGCTAGCGCCGTGCGGCTGATTAGATCAACAGGCCGGTTAGCGAGCGTCGCGTGGGGGGAAAAGGCAGAATGATGCCGGGCGGATCGTGCCGACGATCACGCCTGAGGAATCCTGCGTGGGGCCGACCGGATGGGGCCCCGAGAGACGCGGTCGACCTGACCGACCGCGGAAAGAAGTAGCGAGGACTGGACTTGAACCAGCGACCTATGGCTTATGAAGCCACCGCTCTAACCGACTGAGCTACCTCGCCAAGTGCGGCACAGTATGCCAAAGCCCGCCAACCCTGACAAGCCTGGAAAGCAACCTAGGAATCTTCGCCGGCGACCAACTCCTGGAACGCCGTTTCGGACAGCACTTTGACCCCCAATTCGTTGGCTTTGGTCAGCTTGCTGCCGGCTTTTTCTCCTGCGACCAGGAAGTCGGTGTTCTTGCTGACGCTGCCCGAGGCCCGGCCGCCGAGTTTGGCGATCAATTTTTTTATTTCGTCCCGTTTGTAGTGTTTCAGCGTCCCGGTGACGACGACGGTTTTTCCTTCCAACAAACGACCGCCTTCCACCTCGACAGGTTCGGGGTCTTCCAGTGTCACGCCCTGGGAGCGGAGTTCGTCGAGCGTTTTCTGGCCGTAGTCGCTGTGCAAAAACTCATGCAAGCTCTCGGCGATTCGATCGCCGATCTCATGCAGCCCCGCCAGATCTTCGACCGACGCTTCGCGGAGCAGATCCAGCGTGTGGTACTTGGCCGTGATCAGCGATGCGACTCGCGGGCCGACGTGGCGAATCGAAATCGACGACAGCACTCGCGCCAGCCCGCGGTCTCGGCTGTCGTCGATCCCCGCGATCAGATTCTTCGCGTTTCGCTCGCCGACCTTGACGATGATCTGTTTCCCGTCTTTTCCCTTCCGCGGTTTCAACCAGTCGAGCGCCGCGACTTGGTCCACCGTCAGCCGATACAGGTCGGCATAGCTTTTCACCAGACCGTGACCCAACAGCAAGTCCACGACTTCTTCGCCCAGGCCGTCGATGTCCATTCCCGGCCGGCTGCCGAAGTAGATCAGTCGTTGTTTCAGCTGGGCGGGGCACTGGGGATTGGGACAACGGATGTAGACCCCGCCGTCATCTCGCACCAGTTTCGTCTCGCACTCGGGGCAGGTTTGCGGGAATTGATACGCCGGCAACGCACCGGTGCGGAGGTGTTTCTCCACGCGGACGACCTTGGGGATGATCTTGCCGGCTTTTTCGACGACGACCACGTCACCGACACGCACGTCCAGACGCTCGATTTCGTCGGCGTTGTGCAGTGACGCGCGCGAGACGGTGGTGTCGGCGATGTCGACCGGTTCCAAATGGGCCACCGGCGTCACCGCTCCGGTCTTGCCGACCTGGACGCTGATGTCGTTCAGCCGCGTGACCGCTTCGTAACGCTCGAATTTATACGCGATCAACCAACGCGGACTCTTGCTCCGCATGCCCAGTTTTTCGCGTTGGGCAAAATCGTTGACCTTGAACACGATCCCATCGACTTCGAACTCCAAGTCGGGCATGCCCTGTTCCAACGCTTCGACCGCCTCCAACACCGCCGCCGAATTGGGAAACACACGGACATCGGGAGTCATCGGGATGCCGTAGGAGGCGATTTCGTCCAAAAACTGCATGTGGTTTTTCGCGGCCAGCCCGTCGACTTCGCCCACCCCGTGACAAAAGAAACGCAGGTTGCGTTCGGCGGCGATGGCCGGATCGAGCAACCGGATCGTTCCGGCGGTGACGTTGCGGGTGTTTTTGAACGGCTCGGCGCCGGCCGCGACTTGTCGCTCGTTCAGATCCGCCAGATCGGTATTGGTCATGTAGACTTCGCCACGGACCTCCAACACGCTGGGTGTCTTGTCGCCCGTGGTTCGAAGCGGCAGGTCGCGAACGGTGCGGATGTTGTGGGTGATGTCGTCGCCGACGGTGCCGTTGCCGCGGGTCAGAGCCAGTTTCATCAGACCGTCCTCGTATCGCACCGACGCCGCCACACCGTCGATCTTGTATTCCATCACCCACTCGATCGACTCGCCGTCGAGCAGTTTTTCGGTGCGGTCAAAGTAGGCCTTCAACTCCTCGCGGCTGTACGTGTTGTCGATCGACAACATCGGAACGCGATGCGGGACTTGGACCAAATGCTCCACCGGTTGATCACCGATTCGTTGGGTCGGCGAATCGGAGGACCGCAATTCGGGGTGCTCGGTTTCGAGCGTGCGCAACTCCTCCAGCAAGCGATCGTACTGCAAGTCGCTGATCGAGGGCGTGGCCAGAACGTAGTAGGCGTGGTCGTGCGCGCGGATTTCATCGCGCAGGGTTTGGACGCGTTGGGCCGGAGTCGTCATGGAATCGCTTGGGAAGGGGCGCAGAGAGACAAGGCTGGCGGAAAGACAGCGGGCGACGTAATTTACCGCGTCCCATCGGGGGCTCGCCACGGGGCGCGGTTTGGTTAGGATACGTGCCGCCGACGCATTCCCGATTTTCCCTTTGAATCCGCGCAAGGTTTTTCCATGGCACGGCTCGCCCACCACGTTTTTTTCACGCTGAAAGACAACTCCCCGGCCGCGGTCGACAGCTTGGTCGCCGACTGCCAAAAATACCTGGACGACCACGACGGCGTGGTAGGGTTTTCCGTCGGCCGTCGCGACACCGAACTGGACCGGGCGGTGAACGTCAAATTCGACGTCTCGCTGCACGTGATCTTCCGCGACCGCGCGACGCACGACGTCTATCAAACGGCACCGCGGCACCTGGAATTCATCGAGCGTCAAAAAGAGAACTGGGCGACGGTCCAGGTCTGCGACAGCCTGCTGGAAGATTAGTGGATCGAGCGCGCGCGAAAAGGGGACGGGGGTCAATAGCCGGTACGGCCCTCCGGGTGCTTCGCACTATTGACCCCCGTCCCCTTTTCGCTCTGCGCCAGCGGATCCGATTAACGGAGCGTTGGAATCGTGTTGGCGAGCACCTTTCGATAGACGTCGGCGGTGCGGGTTGCCATCGCGAGATCAGAAAACGCTTCCTCGTGACGTTCCTTCGCGGCGTCGGACATCTGTTGCCATTCGTGCACGCCCGAGATCAGTTCGTCCAGTTTTCCGGCCAGACTTTCGGCATCCCCCGGCTCGGCCAACAAACCTTGGGCGCCGTCGGTGACCGCCTCGGGGGTCCCCTCGACCCGTGTCGCGACCACCGGCAATCCCGCGGCCATGGCTTCTAAGACGACCATCGGCAGCCCCTCGCCGTACAGACTGGGCAGCACCATCGCATCCAGCTTGGCCAGTTCCGCGGGAACGTTCTCGGTGAATCCGACTCGCTCGATCAGCCCGGTAATTCGCAATTGTGCGATCAGGTTTTCGATCGATTCGCGGTAGGCGTCCGTTTCATACGGTCCGATGATGCGTAGTCGAACGTCGTGTCGATCCTGTAGTTTTGCGATCGCCTGCAAGGCCACTTCCAATCCCTTTCGCGGCCGCATCAACGCGACCATGCCCAGCACCCAGCGACCGCCGACAATGGGCGTCGTCGTCCGCGGCGGACAGATCGCGGGCACGCCGTTGTGCACCACCGAGACATCTTCTTCGCGACAACCGCGGCGAATGCAATCCAACCGTAAACTTTCCGAAACCGTGATCAGGTGGTCGCACCGGTGCAGGGAAAGTCTTTCGACCGCGGCGTTGACATGGTTGGTCAGGGGGTTGGACGAATCCCGCGCCGCGGGGCTGTGGACGTGGTAAATCCACGGCAATCCGGTCAGCCGCGAGGCGAGTGCGGCGATCATGGCTGTTCGCGGCGTGTGCGCGTGCAACAGGTCATAGCGATTTCGACGGACCAGGTGGCGAATCTTCCACGCCGCCCGCAAGTCGAATCGATTCTTCATTTCCGCCGGATAGCACGCCCCCCAGGCCCCGCCGTGTTCGGTCAGCGTTTTGGCAAACTGACCCGGCTTCACACAGGCAAAGTCGGCTTGGACGGAGCATTGTGGCAAGCATCGTCCGAGGTGTGACTGGACACGCTCGGCGCCCGCGAAATGTTCCCCGTTGACGAGGTGCAACACGCGAACCGTAGAAATCGGGAGCTGTCCCCCGTCCTGATTCTCGACATCGTTTTCCCGCATCGCGACCTGCGGATGGATGACGATCGGAGTTGGAGTGTTTGGCCCGAGCGGGCTCGATCGGCCGAGGTTTCCAGCTTGCATGATGTCGTTGGGGGCGCAATAGATCGGGTCGTTTCAACAAGTTGCGTCGCGTTTGCCAGCCGCCGCGGGCAATTCGTCTCGTCGCATGGGAACCGACGCCAAGCGAAGCTTCGGTGGGATCGAAATTGCGGATTGCTCCGGTTATTCGGGCGACTGAATCGTCCGGAGCGCCTCTGGGGAAACGCGGCCGATTCGGCTACAGTACGCGTTTCGTCTCCATCCCGGTCAGTCATTCCCCCCTACCAGCTCAATACCCTTGAAAGCTTCCATCGTTCTATTGCCCGGCGACGGCATCGGCCCGGAAATCACGCAGCAAGCCAAACGTGTGCTCGAAGCGATCGGTGATCGTTTCGGCCACGAATTCACGTTTCAATCGCATTTGATCGGTGGAATCGCGATCGACGAAACCGGGGATCCGTTGCCGGAGGCGACGATTCAGGCGTGCCGAGATTCTGATGCGATTCTGTTGGGTGCCGTGGGTGGCCCCAAGTGGGACGATCCGTCGGCGAAAACGCGTCCGGAGGCGGGCCTGCTGAAGATCCGCAAGGAATTGGGGCTGTTCGCCAACCTGCGGCCGATCAAATTGTTCGACCAGCTGATCGACGCGTCGCCGCTTCGCCGTGAGATCATCGAAGGCACCGACATTCTGTTTCTGCGGGAATTGACCGGCGGAATCTACTTCGGCGAGTCGGGCCGAACCGGATCCGGTGCCGAGGAGACCGCCAGTCAAGCAATGGTGTACAGCGTCGCGGAAGTCGAGCGCATTGTCCGTCTGGCGGCACAGGCGGCCAAGGGACGCGACAATCGATTAACCAGCGTCGACAAGGCCAATGTGCTGGAGCCGAGTCGGTTGTGGCGTCAAACCGCCGCCCGGGTGATGGCCGAAGAGTTTCCCGAGGTGGAATATGACGTCGTGCTGGTCGACGCGATGGCGATGCACTTGATCAATCGCCCGTCGGACTTTGACGTCGTGGTGACCGGCAACATGTTCGGCGACATCCTGACCGACGAAGCGTCGATGTTGCCGGGTTCGTTGGGCATGCTGCCCAGCGCCTCACTGGGCAGTGACGGTCCGGGGTTGTATGAACCGATCCACGGGTCGGCACCCGATATCGCGGGCAAAGGCATCGCCAATCCGCTGGCGACGATCCTAGCCGCGGCGATGCTGCTGCGTCATTCGCTGAACGCGGAAACCGAAGCGGCGGCGATCGAACAAGCCGTCGCCGACGTTTTGGCCGCCGGGTTGCGAACCGCCGACATCGCGCGTGGCGGTCCGTCGGTCAGCACCGATGCGATGGGAGACGCGGTCGTCGATCAAATCAAGCAGTGATTGGTTTGCGATGACATCGCAGTGAATCGGGAACCCTGATGAACGACACTCTACTTCGACCAGAGATGGGGATGCTGGCGAGCACCGTCTGGTTGTCCACGCGGGCAATGATTCTCGTTGCCGTGATCCTGTCCGCGCTGGGAATCGCGTCGTTGGTCGGATTCCTGCTGTCGCGTCGTGAAACGATGGGCGTCGATTCGGCGCTCGTCCGGCGGTACAACCAGAAACTGCGCGTCTGGTGGTTGATGACGGCGATCTTCGTGTTCGGTTTTCTGTTGCAGCGAATCGGAGTCGTCGTGCTGTTCGGATTCGTGTCGTTCTGGGCGTTGCGCGAATTCATCACCATGACACCGACGCGGCGCGGTGATCACCGCACGCTGTTCTGGGTGTTCTTTGTGTTTACGCCGCTGCAGTACATCCTGATCGCCTTGGGCAGCCATCCGCCCAGCTACGTCCCGCAGAACGATTACTACGGGTTGTACAGCATCATGATCCCGGTCTACGCCAGCCTGTTCATTCCCGCCCGGGCCGCGATCGCCGGCGACTACAAGCGGTTTCTCGAACGCAGTGCAAAAATCCAAGCCGGATTGCTGATTTGTGTTTATGCGCTCAGCTACGCCCCGGCGCTGTTGGATCTGAATCTGGTGCGTACCGGCGGTGAACCCTGGCGTGGCAGTAACGTCAGCGTGTTGATCTTTTTGGTCGTGATCGCGCAGCTGGCCGCTGTGCTGGAACGCGGCTGGAGCAAGCTGGCCGGACGCCATGTGATCGCAGAAAAAATCAACGGGTCACGAACTTGGGAAGGCGTGCTGGGATCGATGGTGACCACGGGGTTGATCGCGGCGGCGCTGTCATGGGCGACGCCGTTTTACCCCTGGGAAGCCGGGGTGCTGGCGGCCGTCGTGACCACCATGGCCTGTGGCGGGGCGATGACGATGAGTGCGATCAAACGTGACCGTGGCGTCACCGACACCGGAACGCTGGTTCAAGGCCACGCGGGGGTGCTCGACCAGATCGACAACATCTGTTTTGCCGCCCCGGTTTTCTATCACCTGACTCGCTATTTCTTTTCAGCCTGATGACGTTGCGTTTATTCGACACCCACGCGCACTTGAACGTCGATGCGTTTGCCGATGACTTGGATCTGACCGTTGACCGCGCGCGACAAGCCGGCGTCGAAGCGATCATGGTGATCGGAATCGATGTCGCGACCAGCCGACGCGCGTGTGATCTGGCCGCCCAGTACCCGGGCTATCTGTACGCCGCGGTCGGCATTCAACCGAACTCGGCCGCCGAAGCCGACGCCGGCGATTTCGCCATCATCGAAGAGTTGGCCGGGTACCCCGGCGTCCGAGCGATCGGCGAGACCGGATTGGATTGCTACTGGGACGACACACCGATCGAATTGCAACACGTCTATTTCGACCGACACCTGCAGCTTTGCCGCGACACCGCATTGCCGATGGTGATTCACATGCGGGAAAGTGGCGATCTGATCGTCGATCAATTGAAACGGCAAAGCAGCGTACCGCCGGGCATCATGCATTCCTTTACCGGCGATTGGCAGTGCGCCGAAACGTGCTTGGATCTCGGATTGCACATCAGCTTTGCCGGGATGGTGACGTTCAAAAAAAGCGACGCATTGCGAGAGGTTGCAAAACAGGTGCCGGCGGATCGATTGCTGGTCGAAACCGACTCGCCCTACCTGAGTCCTGAACCGTTTCGCGGAAAACGGCCCAACGAGCCGGCGCGAGTCGAGCACACGCTGCGCTGTCTGGCCGAAGCCCGCGGCGTCTCGCCCGAGTCGCTCGCCGAAACCACCACCGAAAACGCCCGGAAGTTGTTTCAGTTGCCGTAGCACGCGGTGTTGGGATGTTTTCCTGTAGCGGAATTCGCTAAGAATTTCGCTGACCAACAGAAAAATCGAGCGTCGAGCAAGTGTAATGTCAGCGTCGGGTCCCACTCCCTTTTTTTCGGGGGGGCGGTTTAGTGCGCCGTCGGCTCATAAAGTAGGTGCCATTGGGCTAGCGCCATCAACTCACGATTGTATCGGTTGCGATTAAATCGACAGCCCGCATGCGCATCGTGCTTGTATTAGGGACGCAGCTTCAAAACACGTTCAAGAGTCGCCCCATCGGTTATGATCGGCAGGACGAATGACGGCCGCACAGACTGCAGCGATTCGCAGCTGCTTCTCGACGGGATTCCTGCACCATGGAACTGGATCAACTTCGCTACTTCTTACAGGTCGCCGCCGACGGCAATTTCACGCGGGCGGCCGAGCACTTGGGTATCTCCCAGCCCGCACTCAGTCGATCGATCGGGCGTTTGGAAGACGAACTTGGTCAACCGGTGTTCGAACGCCAGTCCCGCTGTGTCGCGCTGACCGATGCCGGCCGGTTGCTGCAAGGGCGTGCCAAAGACGTGTTGGCGATTGTGGAAGACACGCTGGCGGAGATCGTCGACGATGGACGGTCCGGACGTATTCGTGTGGGTGCAATCCCAACCATCGCACCATTCTTCTTACCCGAATTGCTCCGCCGATTCGCGACAGACTATCCCGATGCCACTGTGGTGGTCCAAGAGGAAACGACCGACGCGTTGTTGAAAGCCTGTGCCGACGGAAAGGTCGATGTGGCGATCCTGGCGTTGCCGATCCACGCCAAATACTTGGAGATCGAAAGGCTGTTGGACGAGGAACTGGTGCTGGTGTTGCCGCCGAATCACGAGCTGGTGTCCAAGCCGTCGATCGAGCTGTCGGACCTCGAACAGGTTCCCTTCGTCTTGCTCGGTGAGGCGCATTGTTTGTCAGACAACATCGTCTCGTTTTGCAAGCAGCAAGCCTTCCATCCGGTGTCGGTCGAACGCACCAGCCAGATGGCGACGGTCCAGGAACTGGTTTCGCTCTCGCACGGCATTTCCATGATCCCGATGATGGCCCGCCGCTTGGATCAATCCGACCGCCGCGTCTACCGTTCGCTCAGCGGAGTTCCGCCGACGCGAACGATCGTGGCCGCCTGGAATCCCTATCGGTATCAAAGCCGTCTGCTGAAATCGTTTCGCCAAACCCTGCGGGAGCACGCCCAGTCGATTTCTTACGAGTCGTCTTCGTAGCTACGCTCGCCAGAGCGTGGCAAACGGTGGAGCGCAAAGACGAAACCCTCCCTGGAGAGGTCGTGCGGTTTTTCAAATTAACCCTCCTGGCAGGAGGGTCGAGCGCAGCGAGGGGAGGTCGAACGGTGAATCGCTGGACGAGCTTTTGTCCGCCGGTCGTGTCAAATCGCGGATCAACCCTCCCCGCGTCGTCGCTCACTCCTCTGCGACCCTCCCAAGGGGAGGGTGAAGTCGTAAACGCCTGTTAAATCAGAGGTTAAAAACCGCACACCTCTGGAAGGGAGGGTGACTTACTTGATGAACGACTTATAAACCGCACGACCTCGGCAGGGATTGTCGAAGGCGAGGGTGTTGTTGCTGACTGCACGTCTTGCGGCGGCGTATCGTCGGTGTAAATCACACCGCGAACCAGTTCCTGGCGAAGGGAACTGCGATTCACCGGGACGTCTTTATGAGTTCGACTTTGATTCCGAATCGGCGGCGTCTTCGTACGGCTCCGCGTCCTCGTAGTCCTCGTCATCCTCATACGCTTCCTCCTCGGCGGCTTCTTGCTGGGCGGCTTCCTGCATTGCGATGCGTTTTTTGTCGCGTTCCAGGAAGTCGCCGGTGACCTGGTCTTCGCTCAGGTTCGCTTCGGCGAATTGCATCAATTGGCCCATCGGTTCGCGTTCGTATTTGAAATCATCCATCACGAATTTCATTTTTTTGCCGTCGACTTCGTAATAGACTTTGGCGATCCCCTTGGCTTCCCACTTGCGTTTGTCGATTCTGGTGATCGCATCGATCGGCACCTCCCGGCCTTTGCTGTTGCGAATCAGCGTCTCATCCCCTTCGACCCAGGTGCCTTGGCCGGACATGAACATCAACAGTGCGGGGATGCCGAACAGCATGCACAGCACGACCATCATAAATTGGCTGCCGATATCATGGCGAATGTCATCGGCGGTCTTGGCCGGCGTGATCGTCGGCCATCCATTTTCACCGGCCAGCTCTTTCCAGGCCTCGCGGCGGTTCTCCTCGGGCAGACTCTCGTAGGCTTCGGCGATCGTCAGCTTTTTCGGATAGCCGATCAGCCCGTCGTACAGGCACCACCCTGCAAATGCCGTGCAACCCAGAAAGACGTACAGGAATTTGCGAAAGAACGGTTGGTGAACGTCAGCACGAATCATCAAATCGGTACCGGTGGGCGTGAAGCGGGCGTGTCGGATCCATTATGATTGAGAAAGATCGATCGAATAGCTCCTTCCGGTTCGATCGGCGGATCAAAGCATAACAAAAGAGACTTCGAATGTCGGATACACCGCTTTTCAATCGACTCGACCACATCGCAATCGTCGTGCGAGACACCGACGAAGCATTGGCGTTTTATCGTGACCAACTGGGATTGCCGGTCGTGCTGAGCGAGGAAATTCCCAGCGGCAACGTGCGGCTGACGCATTTGGACATGGGCAATGTCCATTTGCAACTGGTCCAACCGTTGACCGAGGACCATCCGCTGCACGCGCATTTGGCCCAGCACGGCGAGGGGTTGCACCACCTGTGTTTCCAAACCAACGACGTCGCGGAATCGTTGGCCGAATTGCCGGCGCGAGGCATGCGGGCGAAATCCGAGACGCCGCACGACGCGCCACGGGGCCGCAAGGCCGGATTCATCGACCCGGAAACCACCCGCGGCGTGGTCTGGGAAATGACCGGCCCGATGTGAATCGGGCCTGTGGGGCTGTGATCAACAGATCGTTCGATAGTAGTCGACGCTTTGTTCCAGACCGGATTTCATGTCGACGTCGGGTTCGAATTGCAGCTTCGTCCGGGCCTGGGTGATGTCGGCCAGTGAATCCTTGATGTCCCCCAGTCGCGGCGGGTCGTGAATCGGCTGGATGTCCTGACCCAGGATCTCGCGGAGCATGGTCAACAACCCCAACAGCGTCGTGCGTTGGCCTTGTCCGATGTTGAAGATTCCGCCGTTGACTCCGGGTATGGTCGCGGCCAACAGATTGGCCTTGGCGACGTCGCGGACGAAGACAAAGTCGCGCGACTGCGATCCGTCGCCGTAGATCACCGGTCGTTTTCCCGAAAGGATCATCGAAACGAAACGCGGGATCACCGCGCTGTATTCACTTTGCGGATCTTGTCGCGGGCCGAAGACGTTGAAGTAGCGCAGGATCACGGTTTCGATCGTCGCGGTTCGCGAGAACGATTGCATGTAGGCTTCGGCGGCCAACTTCGACGCGGCGTAGGGAGACAACGGGGCGGGCGTGTCTTCTTCGCGTTTGCTGACATACGGGGAATCCCCATAGGCGGCACTGGTGCTGGCCAGGACCATGCGGCGGACGCCGGCCGCATCGGCCGCCGCCAACAGATTGATGGTGCTGGTCGCGCACCAGGCGTGGCACAATGCCGGTTCGCGCATCGAGCGGGGGACGCTGGCCATCGCGGCATGATGAAACACGGCGTCGCAGCCCGCCACCGCCTTTTCCGTCACCGCCGCATCGGCCGCGTCGCCGCGAATGATCTGGACATGGGGATGGTCGCTTAGATGTTGCAGATTGGATTCGTACCCGGTGCTGAAATTGTCCAGAACGCGGACCGACGCCTGTTGGCTGAGCAAGGCATCGACCAGGTGCGAACCGATGAAGCCGGCCCCTCCGGTGACCAGGCAGGTCGTACCGGCTAGAGGATGTGCGGCGTCGGGAAGCGTGATTGAGTCGAACATGAAGAAAACTTTATTTCGTCGGGTGTATCAAAACAGCGGCGCATCGGGAGGGCCGGACAGCGGCGCGCGACCGCATCCAACTCTTGCGCAGAAAAGCTGCGGGGCGTCCAGAATTTACGGAACCATCGCGATTTCCTGAAGTCAGACGAGTGTTTATTCCAGCGGCGTAAGTGTCCGAAAACCGCCAACATTCTGTCGATGAAGCGGATTCTTCCGACCGGGAAGCGTTTTTGGGGCGTCCGATTTTCGAAATCGCTATGGACGGAATCCGATGAGGGTTAAACTACATTGGCACGGATTCCCGGTGGGTGTTGAGCGAAGTCTCCATCGATCGGCCTTCGGGAAACCGCGTTTTCCCAGTCAAATGCCCCACTGGCGTTGGAGCCGTTGATTCGACATGTTGAGTTTTGAAGCTGTCGGTTTTCCCCCATCGTGACAGATTCATTCAACGGATCCTTGTTTGTAACCTGGACCGCGACCAGACTGCTCCCGCACGGCCCACACGCACGAATTGGCCGACATTCTCGACTTGTCGGTGCTCCCCACGCTCTGCCGAAACAGATTCACGCCCCACGATGATTGCAGAACAAACTTCGACACCAACTTCCCAACGACGCAGCCGCCAGATCGCGGCGACGGGGTCGACGCAACCGCTGGATGTCCTCGGAGCGCTATGGCGTTATCGATGGGCAGTCATTGTGCCGGCCTTCCTATTCGGAGTGATCGGTTTTTTAGTTTACCTGCGGACCCCGGAGACCTTTCGCAGCAGCACGCGGCTGATGGTCGAATCGAACCGTCCGCCGATCTTCGACGCGTTGACCGGCGAAGTCGTCGGCGGCGTCCCGGACATCGAAGTCTTGCAGGCCCAATTGTTCAGCGACACCGTCGCGACGATGGCCTTCAACGACCCCGACATGGCGCCCCACCGTGAGTTCTACGGCAACAGCATCGAACGATTCATCGTCGAAGTCCAAAAACAGCTGGAGCTTGAACCGGAGGTCACCGACATCACAACAGCTCAGTCCCTGATCACGCTGCTGCACTTCGACAGTGGCAACACCGAACACTGCGAAGCCGCGATCAAGGCCTACAGCAAGGCGCTCCAGGATTATTACGACCAACGGCACCGAAGCGCCCGGGCTGACCTTTCACGCTTGATCAAAATCGCGATCGATGAGGTCGGCCCCAAGCTGTCGAAACTGGAAGAGCGTTACGCGGAGTTTCGTCGCGACGCTCCGCTGACGTGGGACCCCGATGGTCGCGTCCAGAACCCGCGCCGCGAGCAACAGCAATACTTGACCAAACGCCTCTCGTCACAAACCGAGGAATGGCGTCGCGAGAAAGAAGTGCTCCATTCGATGAAGGAGGTCGCCGAGCAGACGGACGACCCGCGAATCGCGCTCAGTGTGATGAGCCAGTTGTTGGGTGTCAAAATCAGTGCGGTGGGCAACACCCGTGAGCCCGATCCGCTGATCGGTGACAGTCTGCTTGCGGAAATCGATTTGGAAAAGAAGCTGCTGCCGCTGATCGTTGCCAAGAATCAAAACGTGTCCCAATTCGGGCCCTCTCACCCGACGGTCAAAGCACTCGATCAGGAACTGGAAACCACCCGCGAAGAACTGCTCCGTCTCGTGCGTGAGCAGGCCGATCGGATCACCAAGCTGCGACGAGAATGGTACGAAGACCTTGGCGACCCGGTCGAACGAGCCAGAGAAACCGTCCAAGCGGTCCTTGCCTCGCACGAGGCCAAGGTCAAGATGTTGGAAGGATTCGTTGACGAGTTGGAAGAACAAATCATCACTGAAAAGTTGGCGGCAGCTGATATCTCGAACTACGAACTGGAAAACGATGCCATTGTTCGAGAGATGGAACAGTACCGCGCAATGATGCAACAACTCGAGGAGAACTTGGGCAAGACCAAGCTGTCTGACGAGGAGAGCGTGACTCAGGTGGTCGAGTTGATGAAGCCGACCAAGGCCTACCTGGTCGGCCCGAGCATCCTGAAACTCGGCGGCCTCGGCACACTGGTCGGCCTGATACTCGGTGGCGGGTTGGCGCTGTTGTTGGAAAAGAACGCCAACACGTTCCGTGATCCCGATGAAATCAGTGCAATGCTGGGTGTCGCGATCCTGACCCACATCCCGTTCTTCCGCGGCAAGCGACGCAAAACGAAGAAGGGCGAGATCGATCCTTACAAGACGCTGTCGACCGATTTGACCGTCGTGCACCAACCGGCTTCGTCGGCGGCCGAAGCGATCCGCTCACTGCGGACCACGGTCTTCTTTGACACCACCAACATCGACGGCGGCAAGGTGATTCAAATCACCAGCCCGCTGCCGGGTGATGGCAAGAGCACGATCGCGTGCAACCTGGCTTGCTCGATCGCCCAAAGCGGTAAACGTGTGTTGGCGATCGACTGTGACCTTCGACGACCACAACTGACCGACAATTTCGACTGTGACAGCAAGTTGGGACTGACCAATGTGCTCAACGGCGAATGCGAACCGCTCGATGCCGCCCATGCCACACCGCTGGCAAAACTTTCGATCATGCCCTGTGGCCCGATCCCAAGCAATCCGGCCGAGGCACTGTCGTTGCCGGTGATGAACGAGTTGCTCGAAGTTTTGAGAGAGCAATATGATTACATCATCTTGGACACTCCGCCGCTGTTGGTCGTGACCGACCCCAGCATCACCGCCAGCATGGCCGACGCGTTGATCTTGACCCTGCGGATTCGTCGCAAGAGCAAACCGAACGCACGCGAGGCACTGAATATCCTCAACGGCGTCGGCGCGAATGTCTTGGGCGTGGTGATCAACAACTCCGACGAAGCCAATGCCAGCGATGGTTACCGCGGATACGGATACTACAAGCACGGACGCTACGGCGGGTACTACCGACGCAACGGCCAGACCTCTGGCACCAGTGTCGCCGTCACATCCAACAACTCGATCCGCGTCTCGCGGACCACTCCGGCAATTCCCTCGGGAGCGTCCACCGGAAATGGAGCCAAACCGGCGGTGAAGAACGGCTCTGCCTCGCCCCGGGGAGCGACGGCCAGCCAGGGACGGCCCTACGCTTCGAACGGCTCAGGGACACTGCTGGTCGACCCGCCCAGCCAGGCGGGCAAGTCGCAATCGGGTGGTGAGACGGGTGGCCCGCAGGGAGCGTCGTCGGTCCAATCGAAGTTCGATGACTGATACGCGTCGCCGCGATGAATTGAACCATTACGACCCGCACACACTTCAAATCCGCAGACTGTAAGAATGTCGACCACCGATTCGACAGGTTTGTACACGTCGATGATCGACGAGGCCGAAACGAACGCGACCGCCGCAAATTTGGAGTTAGAGCCCCATCCGAATTGGCGGTGGTTTTGGCTCGGTCTGCTGCTGGCCGTTCTGCCGTTGCTGGTGCCCTACTTCATCAGCATGTGGGAAAAGCCGACGTATCGGTATTTCCCGTTTGCGATCGCCGCGGTGGCTTGGTTGACCTATGTCCGCAGCGACGGCCATTTCTATCCGCCACGAGGCTGGTTCAGTTGGGCAGCCATCGGGTTTGCGTTGTTTCTGGTCGCGTTCGGGACCGTGTTGCAGTTTCCGTGGTTCGCCGCGGTGGCGTTGTCCATCCTGTGTGCGGCCATGTTGTATGCGATGCGCGGCCCGGATGATGAGAATTTGCTGGTCGTCGTACTGCCCCTGCTGACGACGGTCCAACTGATACGCGCCGACACCTTGCTGGTGCTTTGGCTGCAGAATGTGACGACGTGGATGTCGAGCGTGATGTTGGACACGCTGGCGGTTCCACACGCGGTCACCAACAACGTGATCCAGCTGGCCGACCGAGAGTTGTTCGTGGCCGAGGCGTGCAGCGGCATTCAGTCGGTCTTCACGCTCAGCTTTTTGGCGTTCTTGATGATCGCCTGGCGGCGGCGACGGATTTGGATGGCGCCGTTGTACATCGCGATCGCTTGTCTGTTGGCCATTTTTGCCAACGTGGTCCGTGTCACCGTGGTCGCCCTGGTTGCCAATTCCTATGAATTCGATTTGGCGGTGGGTTGGCCGCACGAACTGTTGGGTTACATCGCGTTGGCGATGGCCTTCGGGTTCTTGTTGTCGTTTGATTACCTGGTCGCGACGCTACTGCACCGCGTCCCGGAGGAATCCGAGTTCAATCCGTTGGTGTCGGCGTGGAATTACCTGTCATTGCGGAACGTCGAGGACGGCGGCGGGCGTGGGACGCAGCGGAGCGTCACCGACCTGCTGGACCGGGACAGCCGCAGCGGCGCGTTCCAATGGGCACAGCGGTTGGTCGACAACCGGATCGCGCAAATCAGTTTTGCCGTTCTCGCCGGCGTGATCTGCTTGGCATCGCTGGCCCAGGTGGTCCGGTCGCGTCGCCCCGCCAACATGGTTGAAAGCGACAAGTCACTGGTCTTTGATCCGCCCTCGGATCTGATCGCCGATTCCTTGAATGTCTTGACGGTCGTCGGGCACAAGGCCAATCGGGGTTACGAAGAGCCTCGCTTGGGCGCGAACTCCGATGTCTGGGAATGCCGCTGGAACGAGGTGACGGTTCAGTTCGTGTTGAGCCAACCGCACCAGGGCTGGCACGAACTGTGCAACTGTTACGAGCGGCTGGATTGGACGTTGCTGGACCGCGACATTCGATCGCCCGACGAATTCGAAGATTTCGAAGTCATCGCACAGAATCCCGACGCACTGAGTTCCACTTATGTCGTCGCCCGCTTTAAACGCGGCCCGACCCAGCACGGCTATTTGATTTTTGCCGGAATCGGCAGCGACGGGACGCTGGTCGATGCACCGGACAGCCTGTCCGCGTTCACCCACCGGGTTTGGAATCGAATCGATACGACCGGTGTTTGGGATCAAAGCGAGGTGATCATGTTGCAGATGTGGATCACATCGCCGGACAAATTGAAACCTCGGCAGTTGATCGAAATGCAAGAGGAGTTCATTGCGGCGCGAGCCCGTATCGCCGATGCGATTGTCAAAAACGCCGGGCGAAAACTCCCGGCCCAAGCCTTGCGGGGTGATTCTCCATCGGCCGTGTCCTCGTTGGCGGCGTCCGCCGATGCCGTCACGAAAAAGGAGCTGAAATAAGATGCAATTCCTGAACCCGCTGGCCTGGTTCCGCTGGATGGGCGAATTCGTTCACAGTTGGTTTCTGGGGATTCCTTGGCGTGATGCCCCCAAAGCGATTCCGGCGATCATCCTGTCCCTGGTGTTGTTCACGACCGGTTTCATCGCGTTCAGCGGTGGGACGGGTTGGCGGAACCGTCAGCTGGAACGTCAGCTGAAAGTCGCGTTGGACCGCGAAGACTTTCCGACGGCGGAGATCGTGATTCGCCGTCAATTGGAAGCCGATCCGAGCAACATGCAGTTGATCCACCGCTTCGCGCTCGTCCGCGAAGCCCAATCGTTTGAAGAAGAAGCCAAGGTCCTGATGCGGCGTCTGCTGACGCGTCGCCATCTCCCGGCAGCGAAGTGGTTGTTAGAAAACCAGATCATCGGCAAGAAGCTGACCGATTTCGAGCCCGAGGAACTGGACGAGATCGGCACGGTATTGGAATTGATCACCGAAAGCGAAGACGACAATCTGGGCGTCAAACGGATGTACGCCGAGTACCTGATCTATCGCCAGCGTCTCAGTTCGGCGATTCCCGTCTTGATCGAATTGTCCGAAGCCGAACCGATGCGCGGGTTACAGGCGGCGGCGCTGGCGCGTCAATTGAACGAAATGGATGCGGCCGAGCGTTATGCATCGACCGCTTTGGAACGCGTCGAAGAACTGCACAAGGACGATCCGACGAACACGTATTATGCGATGAGTATCGCCCGCAACCAAATCTTCCTGGAACGTCACAGTGACGCGATCCGCACGTTGAAGCGGAGCGTCGACGTGGCTAAAACCCCCGACGAGCGGCGGGTGCTGACCCAGGCCCTCGGCGACGCGATCATCGCGTACATTACCTACATCGAAAAATCGCCGACCAACACCGTGCAAGAAAGGCTGCGAGTGCTGCGAATGCTTGACGCGGCCGTCAAGATCGCGCCGAATAACCCCCGCGTGGTCACGATGGTGGCCGACCACGTGCTGAGCAATCTGAATGAAAGCGATGCGCAAATCACCAGCGTCCGCGAGGCGCTGATTTCGGGTTCGCCGGCCGGGATCGCCCACTTCATCAAAGGCACCGCGGCATTGATGAACGAGGATCAGCCGATGGCCGAATTGCACCTGGAAAAGGCGGCCGAACAGATGCCGCGGAGCGCCGCGATCCTGAACAATTTGGCCGTCGCTCTGGCGATGAAGGAAGAGCCGGAGTACGACAAGGCGTTGCAAGTCTCCAACGCCGCGATCGGCAATGTCACCACGCCGACGCCGCACTTCTATGAAACGCGGGGCCAGATTCTATTTCGCATGGGGCGGTTCCGTGAGGCGATCAGCGACTTGGAACGCGCCCTGCCCGAGCCAACGTTGGCGGCCAAGGCCCATCAAATGCTGGCCGATTGTTACGACAAGGTCGGCGATGAAGACCTGGCGCAAGGGCACCGCGACGCGGCAGAAAAGCTGGCCAAGGAACAGGCTTCCGCCATTGAAATAGGCGGCCAGCGATCGGCCGAGGAGCCTGCGGAAGATGCCGAAGAAGAGTAAAGCGTCGGGCTGGGCGCTAGGTGAAGAATTCACCTTCCCTGGAGAGGTCGTACGGTTTCTAAGTCTTTGATTCTGAGGGTTTTTGCGAGTTTCTCTAGCCGCCCTGAACCACAGGCGGGTCGATTGCCCGCGGATGGCAGCGCGAACCCACGGATCCCAGGCCGCATCACATCCGCGGGTTCGCGCTGCCATCGGTGGGCTTATTCGTTCTTCCAGACCTGGGGAGTGAAGCGCGTAAACGCGTTGTATCTCTGAGGTTAAGAACCGCACGACCTCGGCAGGGAGTCGCCAGGGGAGGGGTTTGTCTGAGCTCGGCGCCTTTGTCCCCCAGACCCATCCTGCAGGGGGCTGGATGGCGGCAACGTTTGGGCTGACATTGCGGACCGAAGAGAGCTAGGATTCACCGAGGTCAGGCGGCGTTGGTACCCCTTTTTCGAAAGCGATTGATGGCTCGATTTGGCATTGTTTCCGGTCTGTTGCTGTGCATCGACACGGCGATCGCCCTGTTCGGATCACTGAACAAGGCCCCGTTGCTGTTTATTCCGATGATGCTGGGGATTCCGATCCTGTTTTTCGGCGTCGTCGCGCTCAACCCGCACCGCCGTCGCCAGGCGTTGGCGACCGCCGCGATTGTGGGCGCACTGGGAAGCTTGATCGGCTGCGGCCAACTGTTCCATTTCTTTTCCCTTTGGCGGACCCAGGGCGTGGTGAACCTGCACTCGACCCAAATTGTCTCGCTGATGGTCGCGATTTGTATCGTGTTTTCGGTCAGCTACCTGTGGTCGGTTACACCGTCCCATCGGCAGCGCGGGCGACGCTCGGCGGCCTCCCCCTGACGGGCCGGTTCGCTGGGTTGCCGTCTGCCGCGATTGACGGATGATACGTGACGCCGTATTCTCTCGATTCCTGGGCGAATCCAGCGATTCCTCGCGATCCGCCCCACCGATCATTCCATCCACAACGATCACTGTGCAAACTCAATCTGTCATTATTTGCCGCGTCCCTGGCACCGTTTGCCAGCGATGACGCGGGGGAACGAAACTGCTCCTTGGCTCGGCGACGCTTCGCTCGGCCATTGAGTGCGTTTCAAGCACAGCCTTTGGAAGAAACTTTTACCCCCGTGGCTTTCCAGCTCCGGGGGTTTTTTCGTACTTGAAAACCAGCCATGACTTCAAAACCGATCCAAATTTACGACACCACGCTGCGGGACGGATCCCAGGGGGAAGGCGTCAGTTTTTCGCTGAACGACAAACTGCAGATCGCGCTGCGATTGGCCGAGACGGGCGTCGATTTTATCGAGGGCGGCTACCCGTTGAGCAACGAAAAAGACGTGGCGTTTTTCGAGGAGATCAGAAAACACGATCTGGGCGACACCCAAGTCTGCGCCTTCGGGATGACTCGCCGACGCGGGATCGACCCGGCCGACGACCCCGGCATGAAGGCGCTGGTCGCCGCACAGACCCCGGTGATCACCGTGGTCGGAAAAACCTGGGACTACCACGCCACCGAAGTGTTGCGGGTTTCGCTGGAAGAAAACTTGGCGATGATCGGCGAAAGCGTCCAATTCTTGACCGGCAATGCGGCCGTGATCTATGACGCCGAACACTTTTTCGACGGTTATCGGGCCAACCCCGAATACGCCCTGAAAACGTTGCGGGCGGCCGCCAGCGGCGGTGCAACCGTGATGTCGCTGTGCGACACCAATGGCGGATCGCTGCCCGAACAGATCGCCGAAATCACCACGGCGGCGATCGATTCGCTGCGCGACTATCCCGACGTGACCTTCGGCATTCACTGCCACAACGACAGCGAACTGGCGGTCGCCAATTCGCTGGCCGCCGTCGACGTCGGCGCGACCCAGGTGCAAGGGACGATCAACGGCATCGGCGAACGCTGTGGCAACGCCGATTTGATTTCCGTGATGGCCAATTTGGCGCTCAAGAAAAAGGGCTACAGCGTGCTGGGCGGCCGCAGCTTGCAATCGCTGACCGAGCTGAGTCGATTCGTGTATGAAACGGCCAACTTGCAGTGGCGCGGCGGGCAAGCGTTTGTCGGTCAAAGCGCCTTTGCACACAAGGGCGGCATGCATGTCCACGCGATCAACAAGGCCGCGTCGACCTATGAGCACATCGATCCGACATTGGTCGGCAACGAGCGACGGATTCTGGTCAGCGAGCTGTCCGGCCGCAGCAATATCGTTGCCGTCGCCAACAAGCACAGCATCGAAGACGACCGCGAAACCCAAGACCGGATTTTGGCCGAGGTTGTGCGTCTGGAAAACCAAGGGTTCCAATTCGAAAACGCCGGCGGTTCGTTCGATTTGCTGATCAAACGGGTGCTCGGTTCGTTCACCCCGCACTTCAGCCCGATCAAGTACCGCGTCGTTGCCGGAGAAACCTCGGCGGACGAAAAAGACGTCTATGCCGAAGCGATTCTAAAGATCCGCGTCGGTGACCAGGACTGCTTTAATGCCGCCGAAGGCCACGGCCCGGTCAACGCGCTCGACACCGCTCTCCGCGAAACCCTGCTGCCGTCCTATCCTCAACTGCGCGACATGCGACTGGTCGATTACAAGGTGCGTGTGGTCGACAACGGCGCCGGCACCGCGGCCAGCACCCGCGTCAATATCGAAAGTGCCGATCACCACGAATCCTGGGGCACGATCGGCGTCAGCGACAATATCATCGAAGCCAGCTTTCAGGCCCTGATCGATTCTGTCGAATACAAATTGCACAAAGAAAACGTTACACCGGCAACTTAAACATCGTCATGATTCCAAACCGATTTGATCACAGCACGGCGGCAGGCAAGATTGGTGCCCAGTGGGATGAAGCGGGTTGCAATAACGCCGAAATCAATCCCGACAAAAAGCCTTATACGATCGTGATTCCGCCGCCCAACGTGACCGGCGCGCTGCACCTGGGACACGGGCTGAACAACACCCTGCAAGACATCCTGATCCGCACCAAGCGGATGCAAGGCTTCGAAACGCTATGGATGCCGGGCACCGACCATGCAGGGATCGCTACCCAAGCGGTGGTCGAACGGCGATTGAAAGAACAGGAAAACCTTTCACGCCACGACATCGGACGCGAGGCTCTGGTCAAACGGATCTGGGATTGGAAAGACCAATACGAAAAACGGATCCTGGGCCAGCTGAAACGGATGGGGTGCAGCTGCGATTGGCGGCGTTTGCGATTCACACTGGACCCCATGTGCGGTGCCGCGGTCCGCGCGACGTTCTATGATTTGTTCCACAAGGATTTGATCTACCGCGGCAAACGCTTGGTCAACTGGGACACGTTCCTGCAAACCGCCGTCAGCAACGACGAAGTGGAAAACGTGACCAAGAAAGGGCACTTTTACCACTTTCGCTACCCCGTGATTGATCCCAAGCCGGGCGAACCCGATCACGTGGTGATCGCCACGACCCGCCCAGAAACGATGCTCGGCGATACCGCCGTGGCCGTGCACCCCGATCCCGCCGCGGCGCTCGATAAACTGCAGTCGGAGCTGGAAGAAAAGTTGGCTGCTGCGACGGCCAAGGAACAGCCCGACTTGCAAAAGCAACTCGATGGTTTGGTCGAGCGGCGGCGAACGATGCTGCCCAAGTTGGAGCAATTGCGGGACATGGCCGCCGACGGCCGTTGTTTGATGTTGCCGCTGGCCGAACGCAAGATCCCATTGGTGGCTGACGTCTGGGCGAAACCCGAACTAGGATCCGGGTGCGTCAAAATCACGCCGGCACACGACCCGAACGACTATGAAGTCGGGAAACGGCAGTCGTTGCCGATGCTGAACATTCTCAATCCCGACGGCACGATCAACGCTCTGGTGCCGGCTTATCAAGGATTGACGATCGCCGCGGCGCGCAAACAAGTGGTCGCCGATTTGGATGATGCCGGCTTGCTGGGCGACATTGAGGATCGCGACATCGAAATGCCGCTGTCGGATCGCAGCAAGACCGCCATCGAACCCTACTTGGCGGATCAATGGTTCGTCAAAATGGATGACCTGGCCCAGTCGGCGATGGACGCCGTTACCGACGATCGCGTCCGTATTTATCCGACCCGCTATCGCAAAGGCTACCTGGACTGGCTGGGCGAAAAACGTGATTGGCCCGTCAGCCGTCAACTCTGGTGGGGACACCGAATTCCGATCTGGTCGGCATCCTTCGACAGCCGCGCCGAAGCGTCTCGGGTTGCCGAGCAAGCGGCAGCCTTGGGGAGCGACGATCTGATTGCCACCAAAATCCAGGCCGACGATGAAGACGATGCGTCGGCGTCCTACAGCGTGTTTGTTTGCCTGCGAGACGAAGAGTCACCGCTGGAAGCCAAGGTCGAAGCGCTGGGGTTGGAACGTGATCCGGATGTTCTGGATACCTGGTTCTCATCGGCATTGTGGCCCCACAGCACACTCGGCTGGCCGCAGCAGACCAAGGAGTTGGAATACTTTTATCCCACGTCCACGCTGTGTACGTCCCGCGACATCATCACGCTGTGGGTCGCGCGGATGGTGTTGATGGGCCTGAACAATTTGAACGAAATCCCGTTCGACGAAGTCTTCATCCATCCGACGATCCTGGACGGACACGGCGAACGGATGAGCAAGAGCAAGGGGAATGGCGTCGACCCGATCGATGTGATCGACAAGTTCGGGCCCGATTCGCTGCGGTTCGGTTTAGCTCGATTGGCGACCGAGACTCAAGACGTCCGCATGCCGGTCCAGTACGAGTGCCCGCACTGTGAAAAGCTGATCGACCAGACGAAAAAGAATCGTGTTGCGACGACGATCAAGTGTCCCCAGTGCAAGGAAACGTTTTCGACGCAGTGGGCGGAATCCGACGCCGATTTGGCATTCCCCAAGGCAGCCGTCGTCAGCGAGAAATTTGAAACCAGTCGCAACTTTGTCAACAAATTGTGGAATGCCGCCCGGTTCGTGTTGATGAACTTGGAAGGCTTTAAGCCACAGACGATCGACGTCGCAACGCTGCCGGTGGAAGACCGTTGGCTGCTCAGCCGACTGGCGACGGTGACCGAGCAGGTGACCGAGGGGATCGACCAGTTCAAATTCGCCGACGTGGCTCGCATCCTGTACGACTTTGCCTGGCACGAATTCTGCAGCTTCTATGTCGAAATCGCCAAGCCTCGTTTGGCTGACGAATCACAGCGCGCCGTGACCCAAAACGTCATCGCCCACGGTCTCGATACGCTGTTGCGTTTGCTGCATCCGATCATGCCGTTCGTGACCGAATCGATCTGGGGCTACCTGGGCGAATTGGCGCCCGAGCGTGGGCTGAAGCCCGCTACGGTGTCTCAGTTTGTGATGAAAGCGGAGTGGCCGGAGGCAGACCGCGGGCATTTCGATGAAACGATCGAACGGCAATTTGCGGAATTCCAAAGCATTGTCGGCGCGATCCGCCAGATCCGCGCCAGCAGCAACATTCCGCCGCGGGAAACCGTCCCGGCGGCGATCCGCTGCAGCGATTCCAGCCGCAGCTTGCTGGAACCGATGAAGGCCTACTTTGGTGCCCTCGCCGGTGCCGATGTTGTTACGATCGGACCGTCGGCCGAAGCGTTCGAAACCGACGCGCCGTTGGCGATCCCGGCCATCGATGTCGAAGTCCACGTCGATCTGGAAAAGTTCATCGATGTCGAAGCCGAACTTTCACGCCTGGAAAAGCTGCTCGGCCAATTGCTCAAGCAGATCACCGGCAAAGAGTCGAAGTTGTCCAACGAGAACTTCGTGTCCCGTGCCCCGGCCGAGGTCGTCGAAAAAGAACGCGCGACCCTGACCGAATTGGTCAACCAACGAAACTCGGTCGAAGGCGATATCAACAAGCTGAAGGAGAAGGTCTCATCAAATTGAACCACGCCCCCGAGTTTGAATCCGGACATGCCGAACGTGTGGAGTTTGTTCGCCACACGATCCGGGTCGCAATGAAAGACCGGTCGTTGTGCCATGCCGGACACGTCACCGCCGAAGGTGTGTGCCGAGTGCTGCTCGAGTTGGCGGTCGACCATTTCGCCGAAGCGGGCAAGGACGAATTGATCGCCTGGGAACTCGGCTCCAGCAAACAGCTCGGCCAGTTCATTCACCAATTGGCCGATCAAGGGGCGATCGAACTGGCCGAAAGCGACCGACCGGAAGACTTCGACGGTTGGTACGATTTGCAGCAGGCTCCCGAGACTTGGAAACTGCAATGGTAACCCCCCGTCGGGGAGGCGAGTTTGACTCGTTTGTGGTTTGCCGCTACCCTATGCGTGCCTTAGGGGAATTACGTTCACTATCCGGTGGAATTAATTTTTCCGGTTAGATCATTTTCCCGGGTTCATTGAGACGATAGACTCGTTGTCGTTCAGGATAGTATTCGTTTGTGCAAACAAGCGACGACGATGCTGGACACCACACCCACCCCCAGCAGCTCTGCGGCGAAAGAATTCTCCGCGAGAAGCTGTTCCCGCCTACAACCATTTCAGCGAACTCGGATGCACCGATTGTGCTGGAGACGTGACGTCGCAAACCGCGCCGATGGATGCATTGGTTTGGTCACCTTTCTGGCCGCTGGAATTCACCCCACCCATCACTGATTCACGGAGTCGTTCGATGCGTTGCGAAGGAAACCCATTTAGCCGTCGCGGATTTTTGGCCGCTGGTGCTCTTGGAGGGATCGGCCTGTCCTTGCCGGAATTGCTGATGCGTCAGGCGATGGCCGAGCAAAAGCACTACGATTTTGTCGAAGCGAAAGCGAAGAGCGTGATTCACGTTTATCTGCCCGGCGGGATGGCCCAGCAGGAATCGTTCGACCCCAAACCGTACAGCCCGCTGGAATACCGGGGCGAGATGCGGACGATTAAAACGAACACCGGCGAAGTGTTCGGCGAATCCGTTCCTCAGCTTGCCAAGCGGGCGGACAAGTTCAGCGTGATTCGCTCCATGACACACGGTGAAGCGGCCCACGAGCGGGGGACGCACAACATGTTCACCGGTTACAAGCCCAGCCCGGCGCTGCGTTACCCGTCATTCGGTGCGGTCGTCAGTCACGAGTACGGACCGCGCAACAATCTGCCTCCGTACGTCTGCATTCCCAACGTCCCGAACGAATTTGCCGGCACGGGCTACTTGCCCAGCAGTTACGGCGGCTTTGCCCTCGGATCTGATCCGGCGCAAAGCGGTTTCAAGGTGCGTGATTTGGATTTGGCCGGCGGCGTGGACGGCGATCGGTTCATGCGACGCAAAGAGGCTTTGGCGGCCGTCAACAAGCATTTTGTTTCTGCCACGGCGGCCGACAACGTCGGAGCGATGAATACGTTCTACGAGCGCGCCTACAGCTTGCTGGACACCCCGGCAGCCAAGGAAGCGTTCAACATCGACAAAGAAGACGCCAAGACGCGTGACCGGTATGGCCGCAACCAAGCCGGCCAGCGTTTGCTGATGGCGCGTCGTCTGGTCGAAGCCGGAACGCGACTGGTCACGTTGACCTACGGCGGCTGGGACATGCACAACAACATCACGAGCGGATTCAAGAGCCAGATGCCCGCTTTGGACACCGGGCTTGCCGCGTTGCTCGATGATCTGTCCCAGCGTGGCATGTTGGACGAGACGCTGGTGATGGTCAGCAGCGAATTCGGCCGCACGCCGAAAATCAACAACGACGCGGGCCGTGACCACTGGCCCAAGGTCTTCAGCGTGTTGATGGCCGGCGGTGGCATCAAGGGCGGCATGATCTACGGCGCATCGGACTCGACCGCCGCCGAACCGGAAGACAGCCCCGTGTCGCCGGCTGACTTGGCAACTACCATGTACCGCTTGCTCGGCATCGTCGCCGACAAGGAATTGATGGCGCCCGGCGACCGGCCGATCGAAATCGTCGATGGCGGAAAACTGATCGAACCGTTGATGGTTTGATTCGGCCAGATGTGAAAGTAGTCCTCTCGCCTGGCGGTCGTATGATCGACAGGCTGGAAGCCTATCCCACTTTTTTGCCCAGCACGAAATACGCCTGCCCCACAATCGGTTCCGAATTGATGATCAAACAATCCACCGTTCTCCGCTCGCTTGCGGCATCCTTGCTGGTCACACTGATGCTGATCGACAATGCTGCTGCGACGCTTCCCGTGGTGACCAGTCTCCAGCCGCGAGGGGTGGTCCGTGGCGAAGAAACCGTCGTGACCTTCAAAGGCACCCGGCTGAGCGACGCCTCGGAAGTCCTTTGCGATTTGCCAGGTATCGAAATCTTGGAGGTCAAAGCGGTCAACAACAGCACCACGGAAGTCAAACTCCGTGCGGCTGAAGACCTGACGCCGGGGCTGTATCCGGTTCGCCTGATCACCAAAAGCGGCGTCGCCAACCTCCGTCTATTGGGGGTCGGTGCGATGCCCGTGGTCGCGGAGGTGGAACCCAACAATGACTTCGCCGCTCCGCAACCGATCGAATTGAATTCGACCATCGACGGTGTGGTCAAACGCGAGGACTTGGATCATTACCAGGTTGAACTGAAGGCGGGTCAGACGTTGAATGTGGAGATCGAAGGCATTCGTCTGGCTCATTCGCTTCGCAACCGAGACATCTTGGACCCCTACGTTGCGATTCTTGACGAAGGCCGCTTCGAAGTCGCCTCCAGTGATGATTCGTCGCTGTTCCAGCAGGACGGTTTTTGCACGTTTACGGCTCCCGCAGATGGCAAGTACTCGATCCTCGTGCGTGACAGCTCGTTCCGCGGCAGCGACCTTGGCGTTTATCGATTGCACGTCGGCACGTACCCGCGACCGGTCGCGGTGATTCCCGCCGGCGGGCCTCCGTCGACGGTACTGGACGCCAAATTGATCTTGTCCGACGGCAGCGAACGATCGGCCAAGATCCCGCTGCCCAGTGAGAACTACCCGCAGTGGGGCGTCACGACCGAAGACGAAAACGGAGTCACGCCGTCGCCGAACTGGGTCCGTGTCAACGAGCTGCCCGTTGCGATGGAGCAAGAGCCGAATGACGATCGGACGAAAGCTCCGGTGGTTCCGGTTCCCGGTGCCTATTGCGGCGTGATCGAAAAACCAGCCGACTTCGACTGCTTTACGTTTGAAGCCAAGAAGGGAACCAAGTATCGCGTGGAGGTGTTCGCACGCGACGTGCTTCGGTCACCACTGGATGCCGTGTTGAACGTGTTTGACCCGAAACATGCGACCATTACGTCCAGCGACGATAGCCGCGGCAAGGTGGATCCGTTCCTCGAATTTGACGCCAAAGTCGATGGCAAGCACACTGTCCGCGTGTACGACCATTTGCGTGGCGGCGGGCCGACGTACACCTATCGCATCGAAGTCAGCACGCCGACGCCCGCGGTCAACCTGACCCTGAAAGAACTTCGCCGCGATGAAGCTCAAGTGGTCGCGGTTCCGATCGGAGGCAGCGTGGGGATGGTCGTGTCGGCCGCCCGGGACCGATACAACGGCGAAGTCAATCTGTCGTTCGATGGTTTGCCCGACGGCGTCACGGCGACGACGTTCCCGATGCCCGCCGGTCGCCCCGAAGTCCCCGTTTTGCTGACGGCCGCTGCGGACGCTACCCACAACGCCTCGCTGTACACGATCTTTGCCAAAGGCGATGACAAGAACCCGCTGGTCGGCGGCAAGCTGTCACAACACCACAAAATGGTCTTGGGGCAGAACCGTCGCGAGATGTGGGGCTATGACACCGACCGCGCCGCGATGGCGGTCACCGACGAAGTGCCGTTTACCCTGGAGATCGTCCAGCCGAAGACGCCGATCGTGCGTTACGGCAGCAAGAATTTGAAGGTGCGGATCAATAAGAAGGAAGGGTTCGACGAACGCGTGTCCTTCCGAACGCTGTACAACCCGCCGGGAATCTCGATCAACAACAGCCGCTACATCGACAAGGGCAAGACCGAAATCGAAATTCCGATCACTGCCAACAGCGGTGCCGGAATCGGAACCTGGCCGATCATCTTTGTGGCCACCTACAACTCCAAGACCGGCTCGGCGATGACCGCGACGCCGCCGATCATGTTGGAAGTCGAAAACTCGATCTTCAAGTATTCCTTCCCCAAGAGTGCCGGTGAGCTGGGGACCGAAGTCAGCGTGACGATTCCGGTCGAGATTCTGCGTGAATACCCGGGGGAAGCCGAAGTCGAATTGGTCGGCATCCCCGCCGGCGTCACCAGCCCCGCGGCCAAGCAACCGATCAAACCGGATTCGGAAAGCGTGACGTTCCCCTTGGTGATCGATGCCAAGGCGAAAGTGGGCACCCACAAGACGCTCAACTGCATCGCTCGGGTCAAGGTCGGTGACGAAACGATCGTCCAGACCAACGGAACCGGCGAGCTGCGGATCGACAAACCCTTGCCGCCGAAATCCGATGCTCCCAAGCCGGCCGCACCCAAGGCCGCCCCGAAACAACCTGCCAAGCCGAAACCGCTCAGCCGGCTCGAACAGCTTCGGCAAAAGAAACAGTAGCACGACGATGGCGCCGGCCCGACACGCCGGTGCCATCGTCTTTTAACCCACCACAGTTTTGGTGCCCGGTGGTTGATTCCGCCTGGCGACTCGACTCGACACGGATAGCGATCTGATCGAGTGCTCCCCCAAAAACGCGTTTTTGACATGAAGATTCGCCCCGCTGCATCCCTGTTGCTCCTGACCGCTCTGGCAATGCCGTCACTTGGGATCACCCCCGCCGACGAGGCCGCGTCTCGTTCGTCGGATGCCCCCCGCAAGCCGGACTTGGCGGTCTATCCGCCGGAAATCAAACTCAACTCGGCTCGTGACTTTCAGTCCTTTGTGGCTGTGATCCGACGCGATGACGGGATCACCGAAGACGCCAGTGACCGAGTGATCTGGAAGATCGCTGATGAATCCAAAGTCAAACGGGACGGATTCAAACTGCTGCCGCTGGCCGACGGGGCGACCGAGTTGGTCGCCGAATACCTGGGGACCGAAATCCGGATCCCCGTCACCGTCTCGAAAGCGGACGTCAAACCGCCGATCAGTTTTACCAATGACGTGATGCCGGTGCTGACACGCTCCGGTTGCAACACGGGCTCCTGCCACGGTGCGGCGCGCGGGAAAGACGGCTTTCGATTGAGCCTGTTCGGGTTTGATCCCGATGGCGACTACTTGCGAATCACCCGGGAAATCGGCGTTCGACGGATCAACCTCGCTTTGCCCGAAGAAAGTCTGTTCCTGAAAAAGGCGATCGGATCCGTTCCGCACACCGGCGGTAAATTGTTCGATACCGATTCGGATTACTACGCCACCGTGTTGGAATGGCTGTCCGACGGAGCCCCCGCCGATCCGGCCGACAAGAAGCCGCCGACCGTCGATTCGGTTGCGATTTATCCCGACCAGGCGGTGATCGAAGGCGAAGGTTCCACCCAGCGATTTGTTGCCGTGGCGACCTACAGCGACGGCACCACCCGTGACGTCACCCGCCTGGCCGCGTTCACGTCCAACAACTCCGGCACCGCCGCGATCGACGACACCGGCAATGTGACCGCCGGTCGACGTGGTGAAGCCTTCGTGATGGCTCGCTTCGATACCCACACCGTCGGCAGCCAAGTTCTGGCGTTGCCGACCAACTTGCAATACACGCCGCCCAAGGTCACCGGAAACTACATCGATCAATCGGTGGGCAAGAAACTTCAACAACTGCGGATTTTGCCCAGCGGGTTGTGCAGCGACGAAGAGTTCATTCGTCGTGTCACGGTCGATATCACCGGGATGCTGCCGACCGAGGAAGAGTATCGCAGCTTTGTCTCCGATCCCGCCGACGACAAACGAGCCGCCTTGATCGACCGACTGCTGGAGCGAAAGGAGTTCAGCGAAATCTGGGCGATGAAGTTCGCGCAGCTGTTGATGATCAAAAGCACCAACCAAGTCAGTTACAAGTCCGCGTTCTTGTACGCCAACTGGTTGACCGACAAATTTGCCAAGAACGTTCCCATCGACCAGATGGTTCGCGATCTGCTGACCAGCACCGGCGGCACGTTCAATTCGCCGGCAACCAACTTCTATGAAATCGAACGCGACACGCTGAAGACCGCCGAGAACGTGGCTCAAGTCTTTATGGGAATTCGCACCCAGTGCGCCCAGTGTCACAACCACCCGTTCGATCGCTGGACGATGGACGACTACTACGGGTTCGCATCGTTCTTTTCACAGATCGGGCGTAAAAACGCCGAAGACTATCGCGAAAAGATTATCTACAACCGTGGCGGTGGCGAAGTCAATCACTTGGTCACTAAGAAGCCGGTCCCGCCGACCTTCCTGGGTGGCGAGTCGCCTGAGACCCGCGGCAAAGACCGCCGTGCCGTCGTTGCAGAATGGCTGACCAGCCCCGACAACCCGTTCTTCGCCCGATCGATCGCCAACCGCGTGTGGGCACACTACATGGGCGTCGGACTGGTGGACGAAGTCGATGATATCCGCGTCAGTAATCCCCCCAGCAACCCCGAACTGTTCGACTTGTTGGGCGAGAAACTGGTGGAATACGACTTTGATTTTCGCCGCCTGGTTCGCGACATCTGCAACAGCCAAGCGTACCAGCGTAGCAGCGACACGAACGAAACCAACGCGCACGACAATCGCAACTACGCCCACGCGATCATCCGCCGAATCCCCGCCGAAAGCTTGTTGGATTGTATCTGCCAAGTCACCGAGGCGCCGGACAAGTTCACCGGTCTGCCGCTGGGGGCACGTGCGGTTCAGATCGCCGACGGCAAAACCAGCAACTACTTCTTGACGACCTTCGGTCGTGCCCCGCGTGCGACCGTGTGTGATTGTGAAGCGTCGACCGATCCTTCGCTTTCGCAAGCCCTGCACCTGCTCAACGGCAGCAGTGTCAGTAGCAAGGTCGCCCAGGGGAACAAGATCAAACGTTGGATGGACGCCGACAAGTTGACCGAAGAGCAGGTGATTGATCGGATCTATGTCCGATGTCTCGCCCGCAGCCCGTCCGCCGATGAGCTGGCCGAATTGAAGGCAACGGTCGACAAAGCTGAAAACAAGGTCGCCGCCCTGGAGGACATCTTCTGGGCCGTGCTCAACAGCCGCGAGTTTGTGTTCAATCACTGACGCCGCGTCTCGCCTCGCTGCGTTTCGCTCAACACCTCACAGACAACCTTCGCAAAAGCCCTCCCAGGTAGGGAGGGCTCGGCGTGGTCAACGGCGAGTGAAACCGGCGGAAGGCCAATCCAAACGAAAACGCTAACGCTGGAAAACCTGCACGTCGGTTTTCGGGCGATGTTGACTAAACTAGAACGCGTGCCCTCTCCCGCCTCACTTTCCCCCGCCATGTCTGCCGGATCTACGATGGTTCGATCTATTCCCGCTCGATTCGTTCTGCTGTGTGTCGCCGTCGCGGCTGTTTCTGTAGGCCAAGCGGCCGAGGAAGCGCCGAAGAAAGTGACTTACGAAGACGACGTCAAACCGATCTTTCGGCAGTATTGCCTGAACTGTCACCAGCAAAGCGACAAGAAGGGCGGGCTGGCGCTGGACACGTTCGGGTCGGTCGTCGAAGGCGGCGGTAGCGGCGAAGTTGTTTATGACGATGGCGATGCCGAAAGCAGCCGATTGTGGCAGTTGGTCAATCACGACGACACACCGGTGATGCCGCCCAATCAAGACAAATTGCCGGCGGACAAGTTGGCGGTGATCCGAGCTTGGATTGAAGGCGGGATCTTGGAGAACTCGGGGTCGAAAGCCAAGGCCAAGAAAAAAAATGCGTTGGCGTTTGTCGCGTCATCCAGTGGTAAGCCCGAAGGCCCGGTGGCGATGCCCGAGACGCTTCCGCTGGAAACACCCGTCGTGACCTCGCGGGCCGCTGCGGTCACCGCGATTGCCGCCAGCCCCTGGGCTCCGGTGGTCGCCGTCGCCGGTCAAAAACAAATTGTGATGTACCACAGCGACACGGCGGAGTTGTTGGGGATTCTGCCTTTTCCCGAAGGCGTGCCGCAGGACATCCGGTTCAACCGCGACGGTTCGTACTTGATCGTCGGTGGTGGCGAACACTCGGTGCTGGGGATTGTCGCGATTTATGACGTCAAGACGGGCGAACGCGTCGCAACCGTTGGCGATGAACTGGACATCGTTTTTGGTGCCGACGCCAATGAAACGCTTTCGCGAGTCGCCATGGGAGGGCCGCAAAAGATGTTGCGAATTTTCGATGTCGGCAGCGGTGATAAGTTGTTCGATATCAAGAAGCACACCGATTGGATTTTCAGTGTCGCATACAGTCCGGATGGAGTGCTGTTGGCATCGGGCGATCGCTCGGGTGGGCTGGTCGTCTGGGAAGCCGAAACGGGACGCGAGTACATGGATCTGACCGGACACAAAGGCGGTATCAATTCGATCGCCTGGCGTGATGACTCCAACGTCTTGGCCAGTGCCAGCGAAGACGGGACGGTCAAGTTGTGGGACATGAATTCGGGCAAGGCGATCAAGACGATCAACGCTCATGGAGGTGGGGTGACGGCGGTGTCGTTTGATCACCAGGCGCGGCTGGCAACGGCGGGACGCGACAACCGAGCCAAATTGTGGGACGCCACTGGAAAGGAATTGAAGTCGCTCAGCCATGGCGGCGAAGACATGTTGGAAGTCGCCATCACCCATGACGGCAAACGCTTGGTTTACGGCGACTGGGCGGGATCGGTTTTCAACACCCCCGTCGACGATCCCGATGCGATGGTTCGATTGGCCGCCAATCCAGAACCGGCGGCGAAACGTGTCGAGGCGGTCAAAACCACGCTGGTTTCGATCCAGGAAAAATTGACGCCGGCAAAGGCCAATTTAGACAAGGCCAACGCGGCGGTCGCGGCTGCTCAAACGTCGTTGGCCGACTTGGATCAAAAGGTCGCGATGCTCAACAAGCAAGCAGCGGACAGTGACGCCCAGGCCAAGAAAACGGAGCAAGCGAATGCAGCGTTTGACCAACAGCTCCCGTCGCTGACCAACGCGATTCGTGACCTGCAAGACGAAGTCACTGCGTTGCGGGTGGCGTTGAAATCCGATGCGTCCAAGATGATTCCGTTGGCCGAATCGGAAGAGAAGCTGGCTGGCAAGTTGACCGACTTGGCCAAGCAACGTCGAAACCGCGTGGCGATGATCGATGTCATCAAGACACATCGGCAGACTGCGGCGGCGCGAAAGGCCGAAGCGGAGAAGCTGGCTGCCGGTCGAGCGGCATTGCAAACCAAGCTCGATCAGGCTCAATCGCTCGCCCAGGCGGCCAAGCAGGCACACGACGAGATTGCCGCAGCCGCGTCGAAGGTCCAATCCAAGATGGATCGCTTGTTGGCGGAGATCAAATAGCGGAGATCAGGTCGCGAGGCAGTCGAGTTTGTGCGGATCGAAGGTTGGGAGCGGCATCCGGGGATCTTCAGCTAAGGTCGGCGGCGAATCGCGACGAATCCGAGTGATCTGACCGATTAGGCAAGAGGTGGTTGGGTGAGGGGTGTACGACGTCCTTTCTAGACGCGTCGTGCGGAGCCCCAGCGGCGACGGCCCGGAAGGGACCATCGTACACCGGGTGGTGGTCGTTCTAATCTGGACGTTCCCTCCGGGGTGTCTTTCCGGCATGCGTGATGTTCAATCGCGGCCCGCTCCGTTTCGTCTCCGTTTGCCTCTGGCCAGCGATTGGCAGGGCCGAACGCCTGGATTGGTGGCCGCCGCAATGCGACAATTAGCGCGTTTCTGTGGGTTTTGCGGGCACTTTCTGCCTGTCACAGGGTTTCAAAATTCGTGTCCCCTTGGGGACTGATCGCCGCGTCATTTAGACTGTGGCATTGGCCTACAGGGGAATCCGGCGCATCGAGACGTCCGGAATTGTCCCAACAATTGATCCTGTGACGAACGAGTCTAATGGAACTGATCATCCTTCGATGTGTTTTCTTGCTCTGCGCCGGCGGGGTGTCGTGGATCATCAACACGGCGCTCCCCAGTGATGCCGACGTCAATCCCTACGTCGTGTTCGCGGGGGTGATGGGGATCGCAGTGGTCGCGATCATGGGGGATATCTTTATCCCGCGCAAACGCATCGATTCGATTTCGGCCGTTTACTTCGGCGTGCTGATCGGGATTTTGCTGACGTACATTTTATGGATCGCGATTGCGCCGTTGTTTGCTCAGTCGTTGTTGGTCGGAAATGCGGTGAAGCTGATCATGGGGATGTTGTTGTGTTATGTCTGTGTCAGCATTCTGATTCAGACGAAGGACGACTTTCGATTTTTGATTCCGTACGTTGAATTTGTTCGCGAGGTAAAGGGGTTTAAGCCGTTGGTGTTGGATACCAGCGTGGTGATTGACGGTCGGATTGCGGACTTGGTCAACACCGGTGTGTTCGACAACCAGCTGATCATGCCGCGTTTTGCGCTCAGTGAGTTGCAGGCGATTGCCGACAGCAGCGACAAATTGCGGCGTGTCCGTGGTCGTCGCGGGTTGGATGTGTTGAACCGGATGCGTGCCGACGACAACGTCGACCTGATGATTTTTGACCGCGACTTGCCAGAGTTGGCTGGGCAAACGGTCGATTTGAAGCTGGTGTTGTTGGCCAAGCATCTCGAAGGCAAGGTGGTCACGGGCGACTTCAATTTGAACAAAGTTGCCAAGCTGCACAACGTGCCGGTGATCAATTTGAACGAGATCAGCAATTCGCTGCGACCGGTTTATCTCCCCGACGAATCGTTCAACGTGAAGATCATCAAGCCCGGCGAGGGAGCCGAGCAGGGCATCGGTTACTTAGACGACGGCACGATGGTGGTGGTCGAAGGGGCCCGCAATCGGATCGGACAAGAGTTGGAAGTGCGAGTGACGAGCACCCTGCAGACCAATGCGGGTAAAATGATCTTCGCCAAATACGAAACCCGCAGCTAATCCGCTGCAAATTCGTCCACCGCTTACCCCCCTCCCCAATCGGTGCCACCCACCTTCTCCTCACCCTTTGCACCCTTTGGTGCCACCCACCTTCTCACCCTTTGCACCCTTTGGTGCCACCCACCTTCTGGTTCACTAGCAACTTGCAGTTTTGGAACGGCGGCGAGAATATTGGGTGGCACCAATTGTCTCTATTAGGTGCCACCCATCTATCAGGTCCCTTTATTCCTGGCGTTTGTGATTTCTTAAAGCTCGGGGAGTCGCACGACCAACTTAATTCGTGAACGGTCAAGGGGCCCCGCCGACAGGGGGGGCGGGGTCGCCGAGGATACCGGCGGTGCTGCACGGCAGATAAACGTAAGACCATTCAACAGGCATAGTCGCTGAGCAGATGTCTTCGCAGGGGAACGCGGCTTCACATCGCCGGTTCGCGATCGATGTAAATACGAGTCGCACGACCGATGTTGCTCCCTTGTTGACTATTGCGGCACGTCTAGCAGGTTTCCCGCCGCTTTAACGCACAACGAACCGAACCCGTCACCCGCCGATCGCGGTCACTTTCACTTTCAAGCGACGAAGCATTGGGCGACGTGCTGTTGCTCCTTGGACCAGTGACGGCCGGTCGATTCGGCGAACTTCCCCATCGCACTCGGGGATCCCGCGCAACAACTCTGCCCAAAATACCGCTTGAAATTCCACACCAAGTCGCGCGACATCGATAGATCGATCCCCAATCGGGTCAGTATCGACTGCATACTCTCAGGCACCGCGCGGCCCGAT
>NZ_JACEHH010000055.1 GCF_014154935.1 Stieleria mannarensis | reverse complement strand
GATCGGGCGGCGGAACGGACCAAACGATCGGCACGGTCAACGTCGACATCACCGCGGTCAACGAAGCCCCCACGGCGACTGGCGAAAGCTTTACGGTCAATCCGGGCGATTCACTTTCCGTGACCGCCCCCGGCGTGATCTTCAATGACACCGACGTCGACGGAGACACTCTGGCCGTCGTGCTGGTCACTGGACCGGCTAACGGTTCGTTCTCGTTGCAGCCCGGTGGCAGCTTTACCTACACGCCCAACCCAGGTTTCTTCGGCCAAGACTCATTCTTCTATCGCGTGACCGACGGATCGCTTTCCAGCAACGTCGCCGAGGCGGTGATTGAAGTGCCGCTCTTTTCTTTCTCTGGTGGTTCGTTCGATTTAACATCCGTCGAGGCTCCGGTTGTGGAGGATCCGCCAAGTGTTGAATCCGTCACCGAGCCTGAATTGGACTTCGAATTAGATTTGGAGACCGAAGCGGAGGAGTCCGCCGAAGAAGCCGAATCCAATGCGGCAACCGAGGAGACCAATGTGTCGTCGGTCACCGCACCGGCCAGCACCCCCAAATCAAAAGTCGCCGTGGAGCGGGCCGAAAAGGTCGACGGGGACCACAAGGGCGACCGGGGACACGCAGCTCCGTCGCTGGACGACGCCGAATCCTCGCAACCACAACGCTTCGCCGCCGACGCGACGGTCGACACCGCGGCCGATCTGGTCCATTCCTACTCCCCGGAGCTGGAACAGTTGGAACGCATGCTGCAACAGGACATGCGACAAGCGATCGTTTGGACCCAGTGGGACGACACTCAAACCGAAGACGAGCACACTCCGATCACGGTGTTTGTCGGTGCGGCCGGTGCCGGGATGAGCGTCTTTTCGATCGGTTATGTGTTCTGGGCGCTACGCGGCGGGGCGTTGATGACGGTGTTCGCATCCAGCTTGCCGGCGTGGCGATTTATCGACCCGATCGCCATGCTTTCGGCCTACCGAAGTTCGCAATTGACGTCTGACGAAGGGCTCGAAGCGCTGATCGGGCATGGCAACGAAACGCGTGGCCGATAGTCGGCGTCCGAGCGTGCTACACCCGCCCCCACCGGAGCGATCGTTGCGACACGAATGACCCGTCGCGTCGGTTGATCTTCGTGATTGATCCCACCTGACATCTGTACAAAGACTATTGCGCCGCGTCCTACCTTTGGAAATCAGAGAGCGGTAGCCATAGGGGAGCAATCGCATCCATCGGCGTCCCCCAAAATCATTCATCGGATCAACGTCTTGGTCGTGAATCACCCCAATCGGGTCTTCGATTTCTACTTGCTGGAAGAGCGCGTCCTGCTAAGCGGGGACGGGCTCGATTCCGGCGAGGGGGTGCCGCACGCCGAGACGGAACTTCTTGACGCCATGATCGCCCAGCTGGCTGAATCAGGCGCCGCCATCGCGACCGAGCCAGGACCAGAATCTGTGTCGGCAAACGCAGCGGCAACCGAAGCCGACGAGTCACCGTTGACCGAGCCCGACGAACCGTTACAAACTGATCTGTCGCGCCGGTTGGAAGTTGTTTTCGTTGATGACTCGGTCGAAGACGCCGAGGGGCTGCTTGACGGTCTTCGCGATCCGTCGGCCACGGACACGCAGTGGTTGGTCGTGCGGTTGTCATCGTCCGAAGACGGGATCAGCCAAATCAGCGAAACACTCGGCGGTCTTTCCGGAGTCGACGCGATTCATCTGGTCAGTCACGGCGACCGTCAGGGCCTGCAGCTCGGCGACACTCGGCTGGACACCGAAACCATCGCCGCCTACGCCGGAGACATCGCTTCGTGGGCCGGGGCGTTGGACGCCGATGCTGACTTGCTGCTGTATGGATGTGACTTGGCCGGATCCGACGAAGGCCGAGCGCTCGTCGATTCGATCGCCGCGCTGTGTGACTGTGACGTCGCGGCCAGTGACGACGTGACGGGTCATCAATCCCGCGGCGGCGACTGGGATTTGGAGTACGTTTTCGGCAGCATCGAAACGGAGGTCGCGTTCAGTGCCGTGTCTCAACAGAACTGGACCGGTCAACTGGCAACCTTTACCGTCACCAACATCAATGACACCGGCGCCGGGTCGCTGCACCAAGCCATCCTGGATGCCAACGCGTCGTCCGGTCTGGATACGATCGAATTCAACATTGCCGGCGCGGGACTCCATTCGATCGCATTGTCCACCGCGCTCCCGACGATCACCGACGCGGTGATCATCGATGGATATTCACAATCGGGATCCTCGGCCAACACCCTGACCGTCGGCGATGATGCGGCGCTCAACATCCAGCTCGATGGCTCTGGCGCAGGCACCACCTTCGGGATCAATCTGGGCGCCGGAAGCGATGGCAGCACCATCAAGGGGCTGGTCATCAACCAATTCGAACTCGGCGGGATCCGCATCGCCAGCACCGGCAACTCGATCCTGGGCAACTTCATCGGGACCGACGCCAGCGGCACGTCCGACCTGGGCAACTTGACCGACGGGATCGCGGTCGTTGCCAACAACAATACCATCGGCAGTTCCGCCCTGGCCGATCGCAACCTGATCGCGGGCAACGATGACGACGGGATCGACATCGCCACGGGGGTCAGCGGCACGGTGATTCAAGGCAACTTGATCGGTACCGACGCAACCGGAATCGCGGCCTTGGCCAACCAAGACGACGGGATCGTCGTCGCCGGCGACAACAACACGATCGGCGGGACCGGCGCCGGCCAGGGCAACGTCATCGGCTTCAACACCGACGACGGGGTTCACGTCGAAGCCTCGGGAACCGGCAACGCCATCCTTGGCAACTCGATTCATTCCAACGGAGGTCTGGGAATCGATTTGGGTGGGGATGGAGTGACGGCCAACGACGGCGAATTGACTCCGACGCCGGACACGGATTCGGGTGCCAACGATCTGCAAAACTTCGCCACCTTAGACGCGGCCACCCCGGGGGCTTCAACCACCATCGCCGGTTCGCTCGCTTCGACGCCGGGACGCTCGTTCCGCATCGAGTTCTTTGCCAGTGCCAGCGGTGATGCCAGCGGGCACGGCCAAGGCCAACGCTACCTGGGGTTTGTCAACGTCACGGCCGATGGCACGGGCGATGCGTCGTTCAGCACCACGCTGGCGACCGCGGTGTCCGCCGGCGAGGCCGTCTCGGCGACCGCGACCGACTTGACGACCAACGCGACCTCTGAGTTTTCGGCCAACATCACCGCCGGCAACAGCGCTCCGGTGCTGGACAACACCGGCACGATGACACTCAACACGATCAACGAAGACGAATCGTCCAACTCCGGACACTCCGTCGCTTGGATCATTGCCAGCGCCGGCGGTGACCGGATCACCGACCTGGGCGCGGGAGCCCAGGAAGGGATCGCGATCACGGCGACCGCCGATGGCAACGGGCACTGGGAATACTCGACCGACGGCAGCAGCACCTGGCTGGACGTCGGCAGCGTGTCGGACAGTGCCGCGCTGCTGCTGCGCGACACGGACCTGATTCGATTCGTCCCCAACGGCCGCAACGCCACCTCGGCGAGTTTTGATTTCCGGGCCTGGGACCAGACCAGTGGCACGTTCGGAACCAAAGTCGATGCGTCAACCGGTGGCGGCAACTCGGCATTCAGCACTGCGATTGAAACCGCCGACATCAGCGTCACGAGTGTGAACGATGCGCCGGTGCTGAACAGTTCCGCCGACCCGGAATTGGCCCCCGTGCAAGAGAATTCGCCCGCGCCGGTCGGTGCGGTGGGCACGTTGATCACGGCGCTGGTCGATGACGCTACGCCCCCGGGTGAACTCGACAACGTCACCGACGTCGATGGCGGTTCGGTGTTGGGGATCGCGGTGACCGCCGTCGACAGCAGCAACGGTAGCTGGTTCTATTCGCTGGACGATGGGGCCAACTGGATCGCCATGGGATCGGTCAGTGACGCGTCGGCTCGCTTGCTGGCCGCCGACGCCACCACACGCGTCTATTTCCAGCCCAACCCGGGCTTTACGGGCGAAGTCGCCGGCGCCATGACATTCCGCGCCTGGGACCAAACGACGGGTGCCAACGGCGCCTTCGCCGACACGTCAACCAACGGTACCACGACCGCCTTTTCCGCTGCCACCGACACGGCATCTCAATTGGTCAACAACGCACCGGTGCTGGACGATTCCGGAGCGATGACGCTGACGACGATTGATGAAGATCAAATCACAAGCGTGGGCGACACGGTGGCATCGATCATCGCCAGCGCCGGCGGCGACCGGATTACCGATGTGAACCCCGGTGCGGTCGAAGGCATCGCGCTGGTCGCGACGGACAATGGAAACGGAAGCTGGCAATTCTCGCTCGACGGCGGCACGAATTGGTCATCCGTCCCGAGCGTGTCGGACACTTCGGCGCTGTTGCTTCGTGACAGCGACCTGCTCCGCTTCGTCCCCGACACCGAAAACGGCACCACGCCGACAGTCACGTTTCGGGCCTGGGACCAGGCAAGCGGAACCGCCGGGACCACCGTCGACGCGTCCGAGAACGGGGGTGCAACACCGTTCAGCACCGCAACCGAAACCGCATCGATGACGGTCACCGATGTGAACGACGCGCCCGTGTTGGATGTGACCGAAAGCCCGCAATTAGACGGCCAGTACGAAGACGCACCGGCACCGGCCGGAGCCGTGGGCACGTTGATCACCTCACTGGTCGATTTTGCCTCTCCGTCCGGTCAAGTCGACAACGTCACCGACGTCGACATCGGGGCGGTGCTGGGGATCGCGGTGACGGCTGCCGACACGACCAACGGAACATGGTTTTATTCGATTGATAACGGCGCGAATTGGAATGCGCTCGGTGCGGTCAGCGACGGCTCGGCACGGTTGCTAGCCGCCGACACCAACACCCGCCTGTACTTTCAACCGGTCGCGGATTTCAACGGCCAGGTCGCCTCGGCCATCACGTTTCGCGCCTGGGACCAGACCTCCGGAGCCAACGGAGCTTTGGCCGATACGACCGTCAACGGAACCACCACCGCCTTTTCGACCGACAGCGACACGGCATCGCTGCTGGTCAACGATGCCCCGGTGTTGGACAACGCGGGATCGATGACGTTGAGCACGATCAACGAGGACCAGGTCGCCAACACGGGTGATACCGTGGCTTCGATCATCGCCAGTGCCGGTGGCGATCGCATCACCGATGTCAATTTTGGACCGGTCGAAGGCATCGCGGTCACCGCCACCGACGACGGCAACGGCCACTGGGAGTATTCAATCGACGGCGGATCGAGTTGGTCCGACGTCGCGTCGGTGTCGAACACTTCGGCGCTGTTGTTGCGGGAATCCGACCTGCTGCGGTTTGTTCCTGACGCAAAGAACGGCACGGCGCCGACGGTAACGTTCCGGGCTTGGGACCAAGCGACCGGAACCGAGGGCACGTACGTCGACACCTCCGTCAACGGTGCCACCACCCCGTACAGCGTCGCGACCGAGATCGCTTCGATCACGGTGACGGATGTTAACGACGCACCGGTGTTGGACAACAGCGGCACGATGACACTTTCATCGATCACCGAAGACGAAGTCAATAATTCAGGCGACACGATCGCGTCGGTTTTGGCCAGCGCCGGCGGCAACCGCGTCAGCGACGTGGACATCGGGGCCGTCGAAGGCGTCGCGATCACGACGCTCGCCAGCGGCAACGGCTCGTGGGAGTACTCGACCGATGGCGGATCGTCCTGGTCCGGCGTGGGCGCCGTCTCCAACGCATCGGCACTGCTGCTGCGATCGACCGATCTGGTTCGCTTCATCCCCAACGGCGAAACCGGAACGACGGCCAGCTTTGATTTCTACGCTTGGGACCAGTCCAGCGGATCGGAGGGCACCAAAGTCGACGTTTCGACGCGTGGCGGCACCACGGGGCTGAGCATCAATGCTGAAACGGCCAGTGTCACCGTGAGCGATGTCAACGACGCGCCGGTCCTCGGCACCTCCGCCGGCACGACGGCCTTCAGCGAAAACGATGCCGCGACCGTCGTGGATTCGCTACTGACGTTGACCGATGTGGATTCGGTCGATTTTGCCAGCGGACAATTGACCGCCTCGATTTCGGCCAACGGGACCGCCAACGACCGATTGATCATCAAGCCCGGCGGCGCGATCACATTGCAGGGAACGGGCGTCTATCACAGCGGCACACAGGTCGGGACGTTCAGCGGCGGCAGGGGCGCGACGCCACTGGTGATCACGTTCAACAACAACGCCACGCAGTCGATCGCCGAAGAAGTCGGTCGACAGATCAGCTATTTCAATGTCTCGGAAAATCCTTCGACCGCGGTCCGCGTCGTCGACTTTGTCGCGTCCGACGGCGACGGTGGCACCAGCAACACGTCACAGAAGTCGTTGTCGGTGGCTGCCGTCGATGATGTGCCCTTTGCCGTGGACGACCATCACGGATTGAAGTTCGATGGCATCGATGATGCGGTGAACATGGGCAGCAGCGGCACGTTGGAAGTCAGCGACTACCTGACGATGGAGGCGCGGATTCGCCCCGATGTGTATCCCGCGTCGTCCAGCGTGATTCTGAACAAAGAAGGTGAATACGAAATCGGGATCACTTCGACCGGCAACCTGCGTTGGGCGGTCACCAACAGCGATCCCGGCTGGACGTGGTACGACACCGGCTACGTCGTTCCGCTGAACGAGTGGACTCACGTCGCCGTCGTGTACGACAACGGCACGATGAACACTTACGTCAACGGCAACCTGGTCGACACCTACTACGGATCGGGCAGCATCGGCGACGCCCATGCCACGTTGGATGACTTCACCGTCGGCGGACGCCAGAACAACCCGGCCGGACAATACTTCAGCGGAGACATCGACGACGTGCGACTTTGGAACGTCGCCCGCACAGGAAACGAGATTCGCAGCGATTTCGATGCGGCGCTGACCGGATCGGAACCGGGGTTGATCGGTTACTGGAATTTTAATGATGGAACCGGCAGCAGCGCCGCCGACTTGTCGGCCAATGGCAACACGGCATCGCTCGTCGACGGCGGCGGGGGCGCTGCCGGTCCGCAGTGGATCGGCTACCAGACCAACCAGGACGCGACGCTGGTCATCAACGCCGCCGACGGTGTCCTGGATAACGATCTTGACGGCGACGGCGATCCGCTGACCGTCACCGGGGTCAACGGCAGCGGGGCGAACGTCGGTTCGATGTTCACGCTGCCTTCGGGGGCCTTGTTGACCGTCGGCGCGGGCGGCGACTTTCAATACGACCCGAACGGTGTTTTTGATTATCTGGCGCCGGGGCAAACCGCAGTCGACACGTTCACCTACCAGGTCGATGACGGCAACGACGGCACGGACACCGCGACCGTCAACATCACAATCACGGCGCTCAACGATGCCCCGCTGGGGACGAATCTGGCCGCCGCAGAAACTTACGTCGAAGACACCCCATTGGATTTGACGGACATCGTGGTCAGTGACATCGATGACACGGATTTAACGGTCACGCTGACTCTCTCCGATGCCGCTGCGGGAATGCTCAGCACCGCGACGTCCGGGGCGGTCACGTCGTCCTTCGCCGCGGGGGTCTGGTCCGCCAGCGGTGCGGTGGCCGACGTCAATGCGTTGCTGGCCGGCGTCGTGTTTTCACCGACCGCTGATTACGCCAACGACTTCACCATCTATACCAGCGTGGACGATGGGATGGCAACTCCGGTGACGGGTGTCAAAACGATGACCGCCACGCCGGTCAACGATGCCCCGGTTCTGACCACCGGCAGTGTGAACAATCTCACGGTCGCCGAAGACTCTGGATTCACTTCGCTCGGATTGGCTGCGGTCAATTATGGGCCCGGCGGCGGAACGGACGAGTCGTCTCAAACGCTGTCGTACCAGATCACCCAGTTGCCCGACGCATCATTCGGGCAAGTCTACTTGGCCGATGGAGTGACGACCGTGACGGCGTCGACGTACACGTTGACCGAAATTCAAGGAATGCGATTCAAGCCCACTGACGATGCCAACGGCGGGCCGGAGACCTTTTCCTACCAAGTCGTCGATAACGGCGGGGGCAATGACACGCTCTCTCAATCGGTTCAATTGAACATCACACCGGTCAATGATGCCCCGATTGCCCAACCGGATGCTTACACGCTCGGCGCGACGGCGACGTTCGCATCAGACACGCCGGGCGTGATCTTCAACGACATCGACATCGACGGTGACACCCTGTCGACGATCCTGGTCACTCCGCCGAATCACGGAACGTTGTCGCTGCATCCCGGTGGCGCATTGATCTACACGCCCGATTCCGGTTTCTTCGGACAAGATTCGTTTTTCTATTCGGTCACCGACGGTGCCCTGGTCAGCGGAACGGTCGAAGTGACCCTTGAAGTGGTCGCGGTGCCGTCGTCACCGTTGTTTACCGAGGCGGCTTCGGCTTCGGCATCGCAGTCAACGACACCCGAGAGCACCGCACGGGACAGCGATTCGGCGAACAGCGAGGACCCGCTGTCGGAAAGTGATGCGTCGCAGGAGTCGACGACCGGCTCGTCCACCCTCGGCGATGCCGCGGCAACCCGATCGGCACTGGATCCCTCGGGGAATCAGCGAACCGGTGATGCTCAGGTGCTTCGGACGGGAGGCGTTGGCATCGGTTCGGCCGTTCCAGGCGAATTGCACAGCGATTCGACGACGCGACTGTTGAATGTGTACGGCGTCTCGGACAACCCCGTGTCTGCCAGAAGTTCGTCGTCACTCGAAACGACCGAGCTGGAAAGGTTGCTTCAGCAGGACATCCGGCAAGCCATCCTCTGGACGCAGTGGGACGATCTTGAGCAACAGCAGCAAGAAACCCCGATCATGGTGTACGTGGGCGCGGCCGGCGCGGGGATGAGCGTCTTTTCGATCGGCTACGTCTTCTGGGCTCTCCGTGGCGGAGCCTTGATCACCGTTTTTGCGTCCAGTTTACCGGCATGGCGATTCATCGATCCGATCGCGATGCTCTCGGCCTACCGGAATGCCGCAGCGGCTCCTGACGACGGGCTGGATGCGATGATCGGCCCGGGGCAACGATGATCGCTCGGGCAGTAGTCGGCGCATCTCTATCAACGGTCGTGCAGGCATCACAGCCGGACCCTGCGTTAGGATCGATCCACTCCCATCAATCCGCCATGGCGTTTGTCCGACATTGCGGCTCTGCATGTCCCCACGTCGTCGCACGCATTTGCCCGTGGCATAAGTTTGGGCAGTGGACGTCGGCTGCAACGGGGACGGAAAACCGTGTGCGTTGACCCGAGTATGTCACGTGGAATCACGACCTTGCCTGGCTCAACCAACGAACGCGTTTTCGACTTCTATCTGTTGGAAGACCGCATTCTGCTCAGTGCGGACGGGTTCGATGTTGCGCAATCGGAAGGACACGCCGACGTGGAACTCCTCGATGCGTTGCTGGCGCAGTTGCTCGAATCGGGTGCGGGGAGTGCAGCCGACGAATTGTTTGGTGCTCATCCTGACGAGCCGGACGGTGCATCAGATCAAGCCGAATCGAACGACGCGGCGGACATGCCGGCGCCTGATGCATCCCGTCGTTTGGAAGTCGTGTTCGTGGACGCCGGTGTGGAAGATGCGGAAGTCTTGCTGGCCGGGTTGCGAAACGATTCTGCCGAGGAAACCCGGTGGTCGATCGTGCGATTGACGTCGGCGGAAGACGGCATCGCCCAGATCACCCGGACGCTCGACCAGATGTCCGGTGTCAATGCGATCCATTTGCTCAGCCATGGCGATGGCACGGGTGTTCAACTCGGCAGTACGCGATTGGACCTGAACTCGGCGACGGCACATGCCGGTTCGATCGCGCGTTGGGGTCACGCCATGGATGTCGATGCCGATCTGTTGATCTATGGTTGTGATCTCGCCGCCTCCGACTCGGGCCGCGAGCTGATCGAAATGCTGGCGGTGCTCAGTGACAGCGACGTGGCGGCGAGTGATGACTTGACAGGCCATCAGTCACTCGGCGGCGACTGGGACCTTGAACATGCGGTGGGAACGATCGAAACGCAGATCGCGTTTGATTCGGATGCGATTCATTCCTGGCAGCACGCCTTCGCGGCGGCGGTGGATGTAACGTTCCAAGAGGGCGTCAACGGTTACACCGGAACGCAGGACACAGATTTCAACGGCGACTCACCCGATACATCCTATGGCAATAACGCTTCGATCGCCGTCGACGCCGACCACAACAACGGATTTGAAAGTGTCGGTTTGATTCGTTTCGACAGCATCTTCGGTAACGGTCCCGGGCAAATTCCGCTCGGATCGACCATCGTTTCGGCCAGTCTGACGATCAACGGGGTCGGTGCGAGTGATCCCGCAGCAACCCTGTCGCTTCACGAAATCTTGACCTCCTGGAGCGAATCGTCGACCTATAACTCGCTCGGCAGCGGACTGCAGTCGGGCACCGAATACGTCGCCACCGCGGACGGTTCGGTCACCGACCTAAGCAGTTTCGGAACGTACACGATCACGGGGTTGGAGGACGCGTTGCAAACGTGGTCCGACGGAGACACCAACTACGGCTGGGCACTGTTCAACGACAACGCGAACGGGTTTGACTTTGATAGTTCCGAAGAAGCGAATACTTCGCTGCGACCTGAATTATCAATTCAGTACATCGCGCCAAACAGTGCTCCAGTTCTAACCGCATCATCACCCAACGGGCTGTTCACCGAGAACGGTGCTCCGATTTATGATGCGTACGCGACGGTCACGGATTCAGATTCAGCCGACTTTGACGGCGGGGATCTCACGGTCACGATCACGACCAATGCGACCGCCAATGACCGGCTGGAAATTCGCAACGTCGGTACGGGCCCAGGTCAGATCAGCACCTCCGGGTCCAATGTCTACTACGAAGGCAACTTGATCGGAACCTTCAGCGGCGGCGTGGGGACGACCGCGTTGACAGTCAACCTGAATGCCAACGCCGATGTCACCGCCGTCCAGGGGCTGGCCAGGGCGATCGCTTTCAACAATGTTTCGGAAGACCCTTCGACGGCGACACGAATCATCAGCGCCGTACTTTCCGATGGCGACGGCGGAACTAGCGCCGCGTCGAACATCAATATGTACATCTCGGCCGTCAATGATGAACAGGTCCTCGCGACCAACGTCGGCGCCACAGTGCTGGAAGGCTCCGCCGGCAACGTCATCAGCACGGCCATGCTGCAGACCACCGATGTGGACAACCAAGCATCGGAACTGGTTTACGTGGTTGATAGTACCGCTTCCAATGGGACTCTGTATCGAGATGGTGTGGCGCTCGGTGCCACCGACACGTTCACGCAGTCCGATATCGATGCCGGACTGATCACCTATGATCACGACGGAGGGGAAACGACCAGCGACGGTTTCGCCTTTACCGTCGATGATGGCGCGGGTGCAACCAGCTCGTCGAGCTTCAATTGGGTCGTGACCGCAGTCAACGATGCTCCGGTCCTCGATAATTCCGGCGACATGACGTTGACACCGATCTTTGAAAACGATGATCGCAGCAACGGTACGCTGGTCTCGGACATCATCGGCAGCGCGGGCGGCGACCGAATCACCGATGCCGATATCGGCGCCGTCGAAGGCATCGCGATCACCGCGGTCGATGATTCCAATGGTCAATGGCAGTTTTCGATCGACGGCGGAGCGACATGGCAGCCGATCGCCACGGCGGCGGACAATTCGGCCATTTTGCTGACATCAACGGCCAACGACCGGTTGCGTTTTTTGCCGGACCGGAACTTCAGCGGCGTCGCACAGTTCACGTTTCGTGCTTGGGACACCAGCGACGGCAATCTTAGCGGTGCGATCGGGGTGGACGTTTCAACCAATGGCGGGACAACGGCTTACAGTTCGGCCACCGAGACCGCGACGATCCAGATGCTGCCGGTCGATATCAAGATCCTGTTGTCGACCGCGGGCGACGCTTCCAATTCCAGCACCGTCGGGCTCAACGGCTGGCAATCCGAAGACATCGTTTCGATCGGTGACCCTGATTTCAATATCGAACCCGGGACCAGTTCGGGGACATTCGGTCTGGTCACCGACTTTTTGGGGGCCGCCGGGGATGTCGGCTTCAGCCTGAATGCCCTTCACTATGTCGGTCAGAACATCACGCTCGGTCAAGGAGGATTCACGTTTGATCTGTTGGTCGGCGACATTTTGCTTACCGTCGACCGAAACGTGACCTTCACCGGTGACGGCACAAGCATCTCGGTCACCAATGAAGACATTTTCGTCTTTCGCCCCGTTGACCCCGCAAAAAACGACTACCGGACGGGTGACTTCTTTGAACTGTTGCACAATCCCTTCGGCGTCGGCAACGAGATTCTGGGCGTTTCGTTGGTGCAGGCCGACGTCGACGTCGGGGGGACGATTCTGACGTCCGGCAGTTTCATCCTGTCCAGCGCTGATCTGTCTGCCAATAACATTTACCACTTCACGCCCGATCAAGTTGGCGCCGGAGCCGCATCGGCGTCCGGTACCTTGCAGACGTTGATCTATGGTGACGACCTGGGGCTCGGGGGCGCCACCAACGCGGTCCAGTCGTTGGATCTGGTTCAGTCTGAGATCACGATCAACGGACGGCAGTTCTTGGCCGGAGATATCTTTGTCAGCCTGGAAAAGAGCGACAACGACGTCTCGGGGCTCCGCGTCACGAAAGACGATGTCGCATTTTTAAGGCTGACCCAAGCAGGATCCGGCGTCACGACCCAGGGATCGGTTGGTTTGTTCTTCGAGGGCGGCGACACCGGTCTGAATTCGTCTAACGATGAAATCACCACGCTGGGAACCATCATTACCGGAGGGGTCGCCGACCCGGTGATCGGGATCGCCTCCGGTCCGATCGCTTATACCGAAGGCGACGGCCAAGTCGCGATCGACAGCGGCGCGACGCTTACCGATTCGGACTCACTGAACTTTTACAACGGCCAACTGCGTGTCCAAATCACCACCGGTGGAACCGCCGATGACCGTCTCGCCGTGCAGGACCAGGGACTTGGCGTCGGACAGGTGGGCGTCTCTGGTAACCTGATCTCCTACAACGACGGTGGTGGAGCGGTCACGATCGGTACGTTCACCGGCGGCACCAGTGGAACCGACCCCTTGGCGATCACGTTCAACAGCCAGGCGGATCTTGCCGCGGTGCAGGCGGTCATGCAAGCGGTCACCTTCGAAAACGTCTCTGACTCCCCGGACACACAGGACCGCGCCGTGGAAATGGTCTTGTCCGACGGCGACGGTGGCACCAGTAATGTCGCGGGCAGGTCGATCTCGGTGTCCGCGGTAAATGACCCGGTCGTGGCGAGCGACGAAAGCTACAGCATTTCCGAAAGCGGGCAGCTGAGCACCGGGACGGCCTGGTGGGACAACAGTTGGGTGGCACGCCGGTCATTGACGTTCGATAATCTTGGGCGCACCGAAAATTTGACGGACTTCGCCGTCCTGATTCAGCTCGATGCCTCACGCATCGACTACGGCTTGACTCAAAATGCAGGGCAGGATCTTCGCTTTATTGATGCGGACGGAGTCACCGTGCTGGATCATGAAATCGAGCAATGGAACGAGGGAGGCATTTCCTACGTCTGGGTTCGTATTCCACAAATCGACGCCGTCTCGGACAGTGACGGCATTTGGATGTACTACGGCAATGCCGCAGCCGCAGATGGACAGAGCGTTGACGGAACGTGGAACGCGGATTTCGTCGGTGTGTACCATCTGAACGACGACTTCCTCGATTCCAGCGGCACAGGCAATCATGCAAACAACCTCGGATCGACCGATGCCGTCGGTCAGTTTGCGGACGGTCAAGTCTTTGATGGAGTGAGCGACGACATCAATGCCGGCTCCGATGCCTCGTTGGACAACCTGTTCGTCGGCGGCGGCACGTTGTCAGCCTGGATCAATCCGACGGGTTGGGGAGGTGGCAATTATGGCAACATCCTGGATAAGTCCTCTGCCACGAACGCCGACGGAGGCTGGGGCTTTCAAGTCAATGCGGGAAACCAATCCATCGACCTTGAAGTCGGTTTTTCCGGTGGTGGTCGCGGGGTCTGGAGCACGGCGACCGGTTCGGTCACGCTTGGGCAGTGGCAACACGTCGTCGTCGTTTATGACAGCAGTTCGGCCGCGAACATACCGGTCATCTACATCAACGGGGTCGCCCAGGATTTGACTCAGGTCCAAACGCCCACGGGGACCGCAGATGACGACTCCTCCAAAGACTTTCATATCGGAAACTTTGCCGGCGCGACGACGCGGTCCTTTGATGGGACGATTGACGAAGTGCGGGTCGCGCGTATCGTACAGTCGGCCGATTGGACGTCCGCCCAATACGCTTCAATGACGGATCGATTTGTCCGGTTCGCCGACGAAGGAATTTTGACCAATGATCTGGACGCTGACCAAGACACCCTGACCGTCACGGCGATCAATCCGGGAACGGGATCGGCGGTGACCGACACGGTGCAAATCGCAAGCGGTGTGACGCTTCCGTCAGGGGCGATCGTTGCCGTCAGCCCCAACGGCAGGATCAGCTACGATCCCAACGGGCAATTTGAGTACCTGGCTGCCGGTGAGAGCGCGACCGAAACATTCACTTATCAAGTCAGTGATGGCAACGGTTCCACCGACATCGCAACGGTAACGATCACAATCAACGGGGAAAACGACGCCCCCGGTCTCGCAACCAATAGCGGGTTGACCATCAACGAAGGATCGGTCGCCAATGCACTCAATAGTTCAGTGCTGAACGAAGGGGATGTCGACGACGACGGAAACGAATTAACGTACACGATCACGTCGACGGTCGCCGCCGGAAGTTTACGAAATCATGGCACCCTACTCGGAGTCAACGATACGTTTACACAGGCGGATGTCGATGCTGGTTTGATCACCTACGACCATGACGGATCGGAGTCCACGTCGGACAGCTTCGCCTTTTCCCTTGCCGACGGCGGCGAAGACGGCGCGTCCCCAGTGACGGGAACCTTTGTATTTACCGTGAACGCGGTCAACGATATGCCGGTGGAATCGTCGATCGAAGGCTCGACGTTGTCGTACACCGAAAACGACGGCGCGGTGGCGATCACGTCGACGTTGGCACTATCCGACAGCGACGACACGAATCTGGAATCGGCCGTCGTCCAGATTACCGGCAACTACGCAAACGGGCAGGACGTGCTGACCTTCGTCGACCAGAACGGCATCAGCGGCGTCTGGAACTCCGGCAGCGGAACGCTGACATTGACCGGGACCGCGACCGTCGCCCAGTACCAGGCGGCGCTGCGGAGCATCACCTACACCAACACCAGCGACACCCCCTCCACCGCGACACGCACCGTTTCGTTCACGGTCAACGACGGCGACGTGGACTCCAACACGCAAACCCGCGACATCTCGATCGCCGCGACCAACGATGATCCGACCGGCGCCGGACTGCCCACCGACATCGCGGTCACCGAAGACGTCAGTAGCAATGTCGACCTGTCGGCGCTGAACCTGAGCGACGTCGACGAAAACGGCGGTAACCTGACGGTCACGCTGTCCACATCGACCGGAGGCAACCTGTCGGCCAGCACGGGCGGCGGCGTTACTGTGGGTGGCTCTGGCACTGGAACGCTAACCTTGACCGGGACGCTGACCGACTTGAACACGTTCCTGGACACTCCGGCCAACGTCCAGTACCTGCACGGCACGCCGCACACCTTCGGCAACGACGCCGACACGATCCAAGTCGTCGTCAACGACGGCGGCAATACGGGTTCCGGCGGCGGAACCGATCAAACCATCGGCACCGTCAACGTCGACATCACCGCAGTCAACGACGAACAAGTGCTGGCGACCAACGCGGGCGATACGGTTGCCGAAGGATCGACCGGCAACACCGTGACGACCGCGATGCTGGAAACCACCGATGTCGACAACACCGATTCACAGCTGGTGTACACCGTCGACGCGGTCCCGACCAACGGAACGCTGTACCGAAACGGGGTGGCCTTGAACGTCAGTGACACGTTTACCCAAGCCGATATCGACTCGGGATTGATCACCTACGACCACGACGGCAGCAATACGACCAGCGATTCGTTCGACTTCACGGTCGACGACGGTGCGGGAACGACGACCAGCAGCACCTTCAACTGGACCGTGACGGCTGCGAACGATGCCCCGGTCGAAGCATCCATCGAGGGATCGACACTTGCCTACACCGAAAACGATGGTGCCGTGGCGATCACGTCGACGTTGGCCTTGAGCGACAGTGACGACACGAATCTGGAATCGGCCGTCGTTCAGATCACCGGCAACTACGCCAGCGGCCAGGACGTGCTGACGTTCGTCGACCAGAACGGGATCAGCGGCATTTGGAACGCCGGCAGCGGAACGCTGACCTTGACCGGAACCGCAACCGTCGCCCAGTACCAGGCGGCGCTGCGGAGCATCACCTACACCAACACCAGCGACACCCCCTCCACCGCGACACGCACCGTTTCGTTCACGGTCAACGACGGCGACGTGAATTCCAACACGCAAACCCGCGACATCTCGATCGCCGCGACCAACGATGATCCGACCGGCGCCGGACTGCCCACCGACATCGCGGTCACCGAAGACGTCAGCAGCAACGTCGATCTGTCGGCGCTCAACCTGAGTGACGTTGATGAAAACGGCGGCAACTTGACCGTCACGTTGTCCACGTCGACCGGCGGAAACCTGTCGGCATCGTCCGGCGGCGGGGTAACGGTGGGTGGCTCTGGCACAGGCACGCTGACGTTAACCGGGACATTGACCGACTTGAACACGTTCCTGGACACGCCGGCCAACGTCCAGTACCTGCATGGCACACCGCACACGTTCGGCAACGATGCCGACACGATTCAAGTTGTCGTCAACGACGGTGGCAATACGGGCTCCGGCGGCGGAACGGACCAAACCGTCGGCACCGTCAACGTCGACATCACCGCGGTCAACGACGAACAGGTCCTGGCGACTAACACGGGTGATACGGTTGCCGAGGGTTCCACCGGCAACACGGTGACCACGGCGATGCTTGAAACCACCGACGTCGACAACACGGATTCACAACTCGTTTACACCGTCGATGCGGTGCCGACCAACGGAACCCTGTACCGAAACGGTTTCGTTCTAAATGTCAGCGACACGTTCACGCAAGCCGACATCGACGCCGGATTGATCAGCTACGACCGTGACGGCAGCAACACCACCAGCGATTCGTTCGACTTCACCGTCGACGACGAAGCCGGAACAACGACCAGCAGCACCTTCAACTGGACGATCACCAACGTGAACGATGCGCCGGTGGAGGCCTCGATCGAAGGCAGCACGCTGGCCTACACCGAAAACGATGGTGCGGTGGCGATCACGTCGACATTGGCATTGAGCGACAGCGACGACACGAATCTGGAATCGGCCGTCGTCCAGATTACCGGCAACTACGCAAACGGGCAGGACGTGCTGACCTTCGTCGACCAGAACGGCATCAGCGGCGTCTGGAACTCCGGCAGCGGAACGCTGACATTGACCGGGACCGCGACCGTCGCCCAGTACCAGGCGGCGCTGCGGAGCATCACCTACACCAACACCAGCGACACCCCCTCCACCGCGACACGCACCGTTTCGTTCACGGTCAACGACGGCGACGTGGACTCCAACACGCAAACCCGCGACATCTCGATCGCCGCGACCAACGATGATCCGACCGGCGCCGGACTGCCCACCGACATCGCGGTCACCGAAGACGTCAGTAGCAATGTCGACCTGTCGGCGCTGAACCTGAGCGACGTCGACGCGAACGGCGGTAACTTGACCGTTACGTTGTCGACGTCGACCGGCGGGGATCTTTCGGCCAGTTCCGGCGGCGGGATCACCGTGGGCGGATCAGGCACTGGCACGTTGACGTTGACGGGCTCGCTAGCCGATTTAAACACCTTCCTGGACACGCCGGCCAACATCCAATACCTGCACGGCACGCCGCACACCTTCGGCAACGACGCCGACACGATCCAGGTCGTCGTCAACGACGGCGGCAATACCGGATTGGGCGGCGGAACGGATCAAACCATCGGCACCGTCAACGTCGACATCACGGCGGTCAACGATTCACCGACATTGCCGACCAACACTGGTGTGACGGTGGCGGAAGGATCGACGGGCACGGTGATCACTTCGGCGATGCTTGGCGGTTTGGACGTGGATGACAGCGGTGCGGGATTGGCCTACACGATCACCGATGCGACCGACAACGGGACGCTGTCGTTGGCCGGTTTCGGCGCGTTGGGACTGGGCGACACGTTCACGCAAGCGGACTTGGATAACGGCGACGTGATGTACAGCCATGACGACAGCGAGACGACCGGCGACGCCTTGGGTTTCTCGCTGGCCGATGGTGGTGAAGACGGGTCGTCCGCGGTCACCGCGACGTTCAACATCTCCGTCACCCCCGTCAATGACAACTCGATTTCGGCACTGAGCGATTCCGATGCGACGGCAGACGCTGTCGCAGAAAACGCGGTGATCGGAACCAGCGTTGGCATCACGGGTTTTGCCCAAGACGCGGACTCCGGTGACATCGTCACGTATTCCCTGGACGATGATGCCGGCGGGAAATTCACGATCGATGCCCGAACAGGGGTCGTTCGTGTCGCCGCGGCACTGGACTATGAAACGTCGGCCATGGAGTCGATCACCGTTCGCGGAACAAGCAGCGACGGATCGACGGCAACGATGGTCAGCGCGGTCAATGTCACCAATGTCAATGAAGCTCCGACGGCGACCGGAGAATCGTTCACGGTGACCATCGGTGAAACCTTGTCCGTCGGCGTGTCGGGTGTGATCTTCAACGACACCGATATCGATGGGGATTCACTGGCGATCGTGTTGGTCACGGCACCGTCGAACGGTTCATTCACCTTGAATCCAGGCGGCAATTTCACTTACACGCCCAACCCGGGCTTCTTCGGCCAAGATTCGTTCTTTTATCAGGTGACCGACGGCACGTTGTCGAGCAATGTCGCGGAGGTGGTGCTGGAGGTACCTCTTGCCCTGCTGGCGACGAGTGGGGCCACGGAAGCGTCGTCTGAGCCCGAAACAGAAGATTACACCGAGCCGGGTAGTGATCCGCCATCGGAAGTCGAGTCGCAGGCCGATGAATCGACCGAACCAGCCGACGCGTCGGAAACGACCAGCCCCGCGGGCGACGTCGTGCCGGCGGCCGTGAGGGACGATTCCGACGCCAAACCCAGTGGGGACGCGAATCGGAGTCAGGATGCAGGCAACAGCGGAGACGCCGCCGGATTGCGGGACGAAGTGATGGCCCTTGAACTCGAGCGACAGTTGTTCGGCATCTATGCGGCGTCGAAAGAAGCATCGAGTCTGACGATGGGTTACTCCCCCGAACTGCAGCAGCTTGAGCGTCTGCTGAGACAGGATTTGCAACAAGCGATCGTTTGGACGCAGTGGGACGAGGCGCCCCAGGACGATGAAAATCAGATGACGGTGATGGTCGGCGCCGCGGGCGCGGGCATGAGCGTCTTTTCAATCGGTTACGTTTTTTGGGCCTTGCGTGGCGGCACGTTGATGACCGTATTTGCATCGAGCTTGCCGGCATGGCGATTCATCGATCCGATCGCGATGCTGTCCGCCTATCGAAGTTCCAAGCCCGGGCTCGACGAGGGACTCGACGGGCTGCTCAAGTAGCGTTCCCGATCCCCGCTGACCGTTGAACACGCTCTACCCTAGCGGATAGACTGCAAGCTGCTTGTTAGATCCACGACTCGAACGCGCGAAGGATACCGCATTGATGGACGTTCCGAACACCACTCCATTGGCCCCGACAGACGATGCGTTGCCAAGAACATGCGAAGTCACCCGTGGCGCCAGCGGCCACGGGGTTTGTCCGGTCTGTCGCGGCAAGACGCTGATCGAAATCCGTGGCAAACTGCAATGTTCACGCTGCCATTCGATCTGTGAAACCTGTTGCGAAGGCGGCCGCGGATAGTCGCGAATTTAGAAACACGGAAACGGTCCCATGAAAGCGATCACCCTGGATGCCGGCGGGCTTCACTTCCAACCTTCGCATGCCGATCCGACACCGGCCGACGGTGAAGTGCTGGTCCAGGTTCTCAAGGCCGGCATCTGCGAAACCGATCTGCAACTCGCCCGTGGTTACATGGGATTCCACGGTATTCTGGGCCATGAGTTTGTCGGCGTCGCACAATCCGGTGCCCATGCCGGTCGGCGTGTGGTCGGCGAGATCAATTGCAATTGCCGAACGTGCCCGACCTGCTTGGCCGGTCGACCGACGCATTGCCCCAACCGGACGGTCATCGGGATCGACCGGCACGACGGCGCGTTTGCAGACAGTGTCGCGATTCCGGAACACAACCTCCACGTGGTTCCCGACAACGTCAGCGATGACCAAGCGTTATTCACCGAACCCCTGGCCGCCGCCTTTGAAATTCTGGAACAGGTCGCGATCGGAGCCGACGACCAGATCGCGATTTTGGGCGACGGCCGATTGGGCTACCTGACGGCTCAAGTGCTTTCTCTGGTCACCAATCGGATCACCGTGTTTGGCAAACACGGCGTCAAACTGTTGCGGTTCGGGCACCGCGGGTACGAAACGGTCCAGGTCCCCTCGGCCGATCCCGCCGAGCTTCCCCAACACAAATTCGACGTGGTGGTCGATTGCAGCGGATCGACAACGGGATTGCCGATGGCGATTCACATGGTTCGGCCGCGCGGGACGGTGGTCCTGAAGACAACGGTGGCCGCCCCGCATGAACTCTCGCTCGCCGCGATCGTGATCGATGAAGTCAGTGTGGTCGGATCGCGTTGCGGGCCGTTTGCGAAAGCGCTCGATGCGTTGGCCGAAGCCAGAATCGACGTGACCGGGCTGATCACCGACCGTTACTCGCTGGACCAGTTCGGTCGCGCATTCGAATCGGCCGCCAGCCCGAATTCATTCAAGGTCGTGTTTGAGATCGGTTCGGCACCCTAACGGCCGGTCCGATCGACCGCCTATTTCGATCGGCGGCGACGAAGCACATAGACCACGTCTTCGCTGCTGGGATTGACGACGATCGGATCGGCAAGGTCATATCCGAAGTCGAACGTTTCGACGATCTCCCAGCGGCCGCTGTGATCGATCAACGCCTTCATCTGACGCATCGTGTAACTGCGGAGCACCAACTCGTCGACGATCCGCACCGATCCGGACGGACGGTGGATGTCGAATCGGATGCCGAATTTTTCGACGCGACGTTTGGGGTCACGCGAGTTGGTCCACATGTGCGTGTTGACCGTCAGATGCCCGCGTCGGGCGGACCAGGACTCCCCTTCGCTCGGCGTCGCATCGGTCGGAGTCAGGTGGACGCCCAGCAGATACAGCCCGCCGACGCGGACGGCATCGGCCATCGAATCAAAGTGCCCACGGGCGGCCGCTTCAGTCGACAGGTGACGAAAACTGTTGATCGTATTGAACGCGACGTCCGCCTTTTTTCGCAGCCGAAAGTCCGACATGTCGGCCACGAACGCACGGTACGGCATCTCGTGACGCTCGAATCGAGCGTTGCAGAACTCGATCGCCTTGGGATTTAAATCCAATCCATCGACGTCGTGACCGTGTCGAGCGAGTGAATACAGCAACCGCCCGGTGCCGCACGCCGGTTCGAAAAAGCGTTTCGCCGGACGGCTTGAGTACCGCTCCGCACAGCCCAGAATGAACTTGGTTTCCGCGGCACAGTCCGCCCCGAATACCAGGTCATAGTATTTCGGGTGGTCGTAGATGGATTCGTTGAGTTCTTGCACAGTTCTGATTGGCGAAGGGGGCTGATTGGCGATCGGGGCGAAGCAGACCAGCAGGCATCGGTCATTGGCAAGGCTTTTAACCGTTCTACAATACCCCGTCTACCACCGCGCTGGAGCACGTCCCCCACCGCACTTGATCACGACACCACGATTCCACCCGTCCAACCCGCTCCCCCAATCGACATCATGCTGATCGTCCTCTCGCCGGCCAAAACGCTCGATTATGAATCCGAACCGAAGATCGCGTCGCAAACCACGCCGGAGTGGATCGCCGAAAGCGAGACGCTGGTCGGGGGGCTGAAAAAGAAGACGCTCAAACAGATCCAGGCCTTGATGGGGGTGAGCGACAAATTGGCCGAATTGAATTATCAGCGTTACCAGGACTGGCAGCTGCCGATGCCGCCGGAAGCCACGCGGCCGGCGGTTTTGGCCTTCAAAGGCGACGTCTACCTGGGGCTGCAGGCGGACCGGATGACCGAAAAACAACTGTTGTTTGCCCAAGACCATCTGCGGATTCTCTCGGGGCTTTACGGAGTGCTGCGACCGCTCGACGCCATGCTGCCCTACCGGCTTGAAATGGGCACCGCGCTGAAGACACGTCGGGGAAAAGATCTGTACGCGTTTTGGGGATCACGAATCACACAATCGATCAACGAACAACTCGCCGCGACCGACTGCGGGTTCCTGGTGAACCTGGCATCCAACGAGTATTTCCGCAGCATCCAGAAGAAGGACGTCCAGGCACAAATTATCGCGCCGGTGTTCAAGGACCAGAGCAACGGCAAGTACCGCGTGATCAGTTACTTTGCCAAAAAGGCTCGCGGCACGATGGCGTCGTGGGTGATTCGAAACAAAGTCAAAACGATCGGCAAGCTGGTTAAGTTTGCCGAAGACGGGTACCGATACGACCCGGAATCGTCGACCGAATCGGCACCGGTGTTCTTGCGTGGTTAGCCCCCATGGTGTTCGATCAGGTGCGCAAAGAACACGGATTTGTCATCGGCGTATCGCTGCGGCTGGCCTGCCCCCTGGCGCCATCGCGCGACCTTGGTTTCCTCGAACCGCAACGACAGTTCTCGATCCCGTCGCAGCGCATCGCGGACGGCGATCGAGCTGCGATAGAACGGGCTGTCCAGATAGGTCAAAAAAACCCGATGGGTCGGTTCTCCGCTGCGAGGTTTGCAAAGTACGATCGCCTCGGCAGCCCACATCGGCGTGGCGACGCGGCGAAAATTCAGCCCCTCGATCATGTCGATTGATTCGGCGATCGCCTGTTGAGCATCATCGTCGTCGCGAACCGCCGCGACCACGTCCAGCACGGGACGGGAGATCATGCCGCCGATCGCGGTGCTGCCGATGTGCTGCACATCGATCACCCACCCGAGACAACTGTGCAGAATCCCGCTCCGAGTCTGCTCGAACTCCTGCGGCCAGCGCGGGTCGTAGTGCATCAGTCGAACGGTGTCGGCCATGGTTGGATTGAAACCTGTGGCGGGGCGGCCATCGATAAAAAAAACGAGCCTATCGCAGCTGCGATAGGCTCGCCGTATCGTTTCACCCTGTCAAGCTTTGGACGCTACTTGCTGCTCAACAACGGCAGTCGCGATTGCTTGACCGCATCGCGGATCGATTCGACGTACGAGGCATCCGCCGGGCACAGCCGCTGGAAGGGAACGGTGCAGGTTCGACCGTTGGACTTGAACAGCCGAACGTTGTCGCGGTTGATCTCGATCAAGCGACCTTCGACCTGGTACTTGCCCGTGTTGTCGATCCAAGTTCGGATGTGGGTCTCGTCCAGCGGGTTGATCGCCGGAGCTGCGGGAGCGACGGTGACCACATGAACGTTGACGGTGTCGTCGGCAGCGGGGGCTTGGCCGAACAAGTCATCCAGATTGTCCGTCGCCTCTTCGGCCGGTGCGGCATCGGTGGCCGGAGCGTCGTCGGCCGGATCGCCGAACAGATCGTCCAACGCATCGGTTGCGGGGGCCTCGCCAGAAGCATCGTCGGCCGGTTCGCTCGGGTCGCCGAACAGGTCATCCAGTCCGCCGTCGGCAGGTGCCGCATCGGCAGGGGCAGCGTCGGCAGGTGCCGGATCGCCGAACAGGTCATCCATCGCGTCGTCAGCCGGTGCAGCGTCGGCGGGGGCAGCTTCGGCGGGTGCCGGGTCGCCGAACAGATCATCCATGGCGTCATCGGCCGCTGCGGCTTCTGCGGGGGCTGCTTCAGCGGGGGCATCACCGAACAAGTCGTCCAGGCCACCGTCGGCGGGTGCAGCGTCAGCCGGTGCAGCGTCAGCCGGTGCAGCGTCGGCGGGGGCAGCATCGGCAGGGGCCGGATCGCCGAACAGGTCGTCCATCGCGTCATCAGCCGGTGCGGCTTCAGCGGGAGCGGCTTCGGCCGGTGCATCGCCGAACAGATCGTCCAGGCCGCCGTCGGCGGGTGCAGCATCGGCGGGTGCCGCGTCGGCCGGTGCAGCATCGGCAGGGGCCGGATCGCCGAACAGGTCGTCCATCGCGTCATCAGCCGGTGCGGCTTCAGCGGGAGCAGCTTCGGCCGGTGCATCGCCGAACAAATCGTCCTGGCCGCCGTCAGCAGGTGCCGCGTCAGCAGGTGCCGCGTCAGCGGGTTCGGGATCACCGAACAGGTCGTCCATTGCGTCATCGGTCGGTGCGGCTTCAGCGGGTGCGGCTTCAGCGGGTGCGTCGCCGAACAGATCGTCAGCAGGGGCCGGTTCAGCGGGCGCTGGCTCAGCAGGAGCCGGTTCAGCGGGAGCCGGTTCAGCGGGAGCCGGTTCAGCGGGAGCCGGTTCAGCAGGGGCCGGTTCAGCGGGAGCCGGTTCAGCGGGGGCCGGTTCGGCAGTCTTGTCAAACGGATTCGGTTCGGCGGCGGCCGGTTCGCTTTCGACCGGCGGCTTGGCCGCCTCGGTGGTTTCCGCTTCGGTAGTCTCGGGGGCTTCGGCGACGGGCGGTTCCGGCTCGCTGGCGGCCGGCTGTGGCGGAGCGGGCTCAGATTCGGCCGGTGTCTCAGATTCGGCCGGTGTTTCGGGGGCGGGGGGGGCCGCGTCGGTCGATTCCGGCGTCTGCGGTGCGGCATCGGCGGCCGGAGCTTCGGAGGCGACGTCGCTGCTACAGCAATCGACTGAAACGACCGGCGGGCAGGGGATGACTTCGCAGGCCGGGGCGGGATCGCAGCAAACCGGCGCGGGGTCACAAACCGGCACCGGGTCACAGCAGATGACCACCGGCGCGGGGCAGACGGGCTGGGAAACGCAAACGGGTTCCGGGCAACAGACGTCTGCGCAGGAATCAGACGAGTTACCACGGAGACGGTTTAGCAGCCCGCCGGCTGACGCGGGGCCGATGCCCAGCATCACGGTCAAGCAGACAACCAGGGTCCACTGAAAAGCGTTTCGGACCTTTCGATTCATGGTTTTAGGCTCCTGAGCGGCCGATCTGCCGCACGATACACGCGGTTAAGGGGGGAGATTCGGAAAGCGGCGAATGTTAGAACCGACTATGCTAATTCGCCCAAAATCGGGTCACAAGCAGATAAACTGGGCAAATTGGTCTTGTTCTCCGCCGGCCAGAACCCCGGAATCACTCTGTCACCGGCGGCGGTCAACGCGATAAAACCAACGCTGCGTCGATTGCGGATCGACACCGTCGCAGCGTTTCATCACCACCAGTTTACCAGACTCGTCCTCTCCCTACGGTTCAATCAGCCTCATGTTTCGCGTGGTTCAAGGACTGTTTTCGTCGATGAGCCTGGAGCGAAAGTGCCTGCTTTTCTTCGGGTCGGCGTTCACGCTGCTAATGTGCGGCGCGTTTTTGGTGGTGCAAACGCTCGGCAACCGTCTGGTTCAGCGGACCACGCAGCAACGCGCCCAGGATTTGGCCGATGCCCAGCTGATGCTGCTGCACAGTGACGCCAAGTGGGCCCAGACCAGCAGCCCTGAAGCGATTGCGGCCAACCAGCCGATCCTGGCCGGTTTGCGGGCCGAGATGTTGGCCAAGGACATCGAGTTCGAAATCCTGGGGCTGGAAGACGAGGTGACGTACACCAATTTGCCGCCGCTCGCGCCGCCCAAGGATCCCGCCGAGCGGCAGCGGCTGAAAAAGCTGGAACCCCAATTCCGCACCCAATTGGCCCGCCGAATCGCCCAACAACAACCCGACATCTCCGAGTCGATCGACTTGGGGGAAAACGAATCGATGAGCATGATCGGGCTCGGCACGATGCCGGTTCATCAACAACTCGGGCCGGTCGACGGTCGCTACATCTACTACCGCCCCGTCTTTCCCAAACTGACGTGCATCACCTGTCACGCACCCGAAGGCGACAAGGCGACGTTGGCCACGTCGGGCACGCCGATCGAGCAAGCCAGTTTGGCGCCGTTCCGTGTCATCCGTGTCAGCATGCCGTACAAAGACACGGAGAACCAAACCACTTGGATCAGTTCGATCGTCGTCGCGTTGGCATTGTTCATCGTCGCAGCCACGCTGTACATGTTGCACGCGTTGATCCGCTACCTGGTGCTCGAGCCGTTGTATCACTTACGCGACGTCAGTGACTCGATCACCCACGGTGACGTGACGCAGCGTGCGGAGATCGAATCGGAGGACGAGTTTCGCGAGCTGGCCGATGCCTTCAACCGGATGTTGCGCGGGATGCTGGAAAGCCAGGAGAAGGAGCGGATCATCAACGCCGAACTCGACGGCCGGGTCGACCAGTTGGCCCAGCTGAACTGGCAACTCTACGAAGCCAACCGCGTCAAAAGCGATTTCATGGCCAACATGAGCCACGAGTTGCGGACGCCGCTGAACAGCATCATCGGGTTTTCCGATGTGTTGCAAGGCATCGACTCGCTGACCGACAAACAACGGCGTTACGCCCAGAACATTCAAAAGAGCGGTCGTCTGTTGCTGGAAATGATCAACGACATCTTGGACCTGGCCAAAGTCGAAGCGGGAAAGATGGAAGTCCGCCGCAATGAATTCGACCTCGGACGCCTGGTCACCGCGCAGTGCGACATGATCGGTTCGCTGTCCGAGGAGAAAGACATTTCGTTGACCGTCGACGTGCCCGACGATCTGCCGACGGCCTATCAAGACCCCAACAAGCTCGGCCAGATCGTCAACAACCTGCTCTCCAACGCGATCAAGTTCACGCCCGAAGGCGGCATGGTGACGGTGCGGGTGATCGATCTGTCTGGTGGTCTCTCGACCGGCCGGTTCCGGTTGCTGATCATCGACACCGGCGTGGGGATTGCCGAAGAAGACCAATCGGTGATCTTTCAAAAGTTTCGCCAGAGCCGCAAAGTGCTCGACGGCGAGGGGCTGACGCGTGAATTCGCCGGCACCGGTTTGGGGCTTTCGATCGTCAAGGAACTGGCCAAACTGCTCGGCGGCGAAGTCGGTTTCGAAAGCGAACTCGGACGCGGCAGCACGTTTTGGGTGGAGTTGCCGTGGCGATTGAGCGATGAAACATTGCAATCGGCCACCGAGTTGTCTCAGCCGCGCGGATTACCCACCCCGACCAATGGAACCGTCGGGGACGTGCCCGGTGACATGGTCGCCAAGTGAGCGCCCCCCCTGGCCGGTTGCCCCCCCCGGGGTTCACCGAAAGACTCGCCGCCGATTCCACCCGATGCCGATCATCGACACATCACTCCGCCCGACCAAGTCACCCAACCCGCCCAGGCGATGAAACCAGTTCAACTTTTTACCGACGGCGCGTGCAGCGGAAACCCCGGCCCGGGAGGCTGGGCGTTTATCCTCCGCTGCGGCAAAACCGCCAAGGAACTCGAACGCTCCGCCGGTGATCCCCAGACGACCAACAACAAGATGGAACTGCAGGCGGTGATCGAAGGCTTGAAAGCCCTCAAGGAGCCCTGCGAGGTCACGTTGTATGCCGACAGCAGCTACGTGTTGCAAGGCATGCAAAGCTGGATGAAGGGCTGGAAGAGCCGTGGTTGGAAACGCAAAGACGGCTCGAAACTGGTGCCCGTCAAGAACGTCGAACTGTGGAAAGAGTTGGACCGGCTGATGCAAACGCACCAAATCAAATTCGAACATGTCAAAGGCCATAGCGGCCACTTGGAAAACGAACGCTGCGACCAGTTGGCCGTCGCCGCATACCAACGCTACCTGGTCAAGAAATAGGAACCCACAATGAACGAGACCCCGCTGACGGGAAAACGCGTGCTGATCCTGGTCGGAGACATCTACGAGGACCTGGAACTGTGGTACCCGAAACTGCGTTTGATCGAAGCCGGTGCGGCGGTCACCGTGGCCGGCCCCGAAGCGGAACGGTGCTATGCAGGAAAAAACGGCTACCCCTGCGTCTCCGATGCGCGGATCGACGCGATGGATGAAGCGTCCTTTGACGCGCTGGTGGTCCCCGGCGGATTCATGCCAGACAAACTGCGGCGCGACCCGGTCGTGCTGCGATTGGTCCAGGCCTTCAATGAAGCCGGCAAACCGATCGCCGCGATTTGTCATGGCGGTTGGATCCCGATCTCCGCGGGCGTCTATCGGGGCATCAACGTCACCGGATCACCGGGGATCAAAGACGACCTGATCAACGCCGGGGCCACCTACCAGGACGCCGCCGTTGTGGTCGACCGCAACCACGTGACCAGTCGCCGGCCGGATGACCTGCCGGATTTCTGTCGCGAGCTGATCAAGCTCTGTTGCGATTGAGAATCAACGAACGGTTGGCCCGTTCCTTTTGCACGACTTAAGATCGGACACCGCCACCCAAGTGTCCTTGTGGCCGGGCGCGATTGATCAATCCTTGCGCCCCAACGACGCAGCGCCGAATGCCGCGATGCCGCAACCGAGCGCCAAGCCGGCAGTGATCACCGCATTCCAGCCCCACCGCGCCTTCTCGGTGACAACCGCGTGGTAGGTGTAGGGCGACACCAGATCCAGTGAGCGGACCTCCATGTCCTCGAAATCCAGCACGACCGACGCCGGTTCCACCTGCGCGTAACTCTCCTCAACTTCCTGCAAATGCGACTCGGTTGTGGTCGTGGTTTCGATCATTGCCCAACGAACAGCGTTGTATCCGGCCCCCAAGAGCAGCGCGACGGCGATCAAGGCGAGCGCGACAAAGGCGATCGCCCCGCCCCCGGTCGTCGCCGCCGGTGCCGCCTCGCTGGGGGCCGTTTCGACTTGTGGCAATTTTTTCAGCTCACCCAGTTTCGGGATCGCCACGTCGCCTTGGCACTGGGGGCATGGCGTGGTGTCACCCGCCTGAGCAGGGGTGACCGAAAGTTCAGCGTGACAATTTGGGCAAGATAGCAGGTACATCGGCGAAAATATGAAGAAGATTTGAAGTTGTTGCGGGTGGACCCGACTGACGACGGGACTAAAATCTTACCCGTACTCGATCACGCCACGATACACGCCGCTCCCACACCGGACTGACCGCCCCATCGACGCCAGAAACGTTCCGTCTCTCGGCTCGCTGCGGTGCGATCACGACGCCTGTCGGACATCCCCGATGACCCGCGGCTTAATAACGAACTAGTTTGTTCGTACGAGCGATCCGGTGGAAACGGATCTGCGACTCATTTTGGTGGCGTGAACACGTCGGGAACGGCATGGATGGCGAAAGTCGAAGTCCAACACCAGCGATGGTTGCGTGGATGGCAGGAACGAATTTCCATCGACCGATAGAGACCTTCGCGTCCAACTCCCCAGCCTTGATCAAGTGGAACCATTCCGGTTGGTCGGGTTCAGGTGTTACGCGGAAATCAACTCGAAGGTTCATTTTCGTTTGCTGTCATCGATCGCCTAACCGTCGCGAAGTGAAGGCGGGAAGCGAAGACGGGGGTCATGCTTGGGGAAAGTTTGCACGGGAGAATGACGGGCAGCAGCGCTACTGCGCTTTCTCGCTCCCGGTAAAGTCAACCAATCAAGGTCAACTGGGACAACTGGAAAGTTTTTCCAATTGGCCGCGGACACCAGGGAGACGCTAGGGGGGTGGTAGAGTTTTCTCAGCGAATTTCAATCAGACACCGTTGGATAGCTCGCCATGGTACCCGGCGATGCGGTTTGATCACTGACACGTCACCCCTCACTGACACGTCAACCACTGACAACCCGCCGACTGAACTGGAGTAATGGTTTGGTGATTTTCACCAAAACACCCCTACGCCGAACCGACACACTGATCATCATTCATTACAGATACCCTGCACTGTTCCTCTTGGAGTTTTAGTTTTGTTCGATACCCTCTTGGACGAATTTGAAGACGTCGCCGCACAATCCGCCGAAGCGGTGACCGGTGGCTTTCGCAAACTTCCCATTGATGAGAACGAGGAAGATGGTGGCGTGGGTTCGCCTTCGCAGGTGGCCGAGGGCGAGGTTCAACTGGACAGTCCAGACGAATTATTGGCCGTCGAGGAAGCGGAAACCTGGTCCGACGACCCGGTCCGCATGTACCTGACGCAGATGGGTGAAATCCCCTTGCTGACCCGTCGCCAAGAAATCGAATTGGCCAAACGCATTGAAGAGACGCGTCGACGGTTCCGAACCAAACTGCTCGAGAACCATTACGTCTTGGTCGAAGCCTACAAGACGTTGAAGAAGGTCTACCGCGGCCAGCTGCCGTTCGACCGCACCGTCCAGGTCTCGGTGACCGACCGTCTGGAAAAAGAACAGATCATCGGCCGACTGCCGCACAACCTGCTGACCCTGCAAACGCTGCTCAAGCGAAACAAGCACGATTGGAAGGTCGCACTCAGCAAAAGCGCTTCCAAACGCCGCCGCGCCGAAGCCTGGCGGGCCCTGGCACGCCGCCGACGTCGCGCCGTCCGTCTGATCGAAGAGTTGGGACTGCGGACCCAGCGGATCGAAACCCGCATCGAATTGCTGGACAAGTTCAGCCGCCGGATCGCCGAAATCGATTCGCTGATCCGCGACCAACGACGCACCAAGCACGGCCGCGAAACCCGCGACGCCCTGCTTCACGAGCGACGCCAAATCCTGACCGCGTGCCAGGAAACCCCGACCTCGCTCCGCAACCGCGTCCGGATGCTGAAAATGGTCTACGCCGAGTACCAACAGGCCAAGCGAGAACTCAGCGAAGGAAACCTGCGACTGGTCGTCTCGATCGCCAAGAAGTACCGCAACCGCGGACTGTCATTCCTGGACCTGATCCAGGAAGGCAACGCCGGCCTGATGCGTGCGGTCGACAAGTTCGAATACCGCCGCGGATTCAAGTTCTGCACCTACGCGACCTGGTGGATTCGCCAAGCGATCACCCGCGCCGTGGCCGACCAAAGCCGGACCATTCGGATCCCCGTGCACATGGTCGAAACGATGAGCCGCGTTCGCAACGTCGCGCGTCAATTGCTGCAAGAACTCGGACGCGAACCCACGATCGAAGAAACCGCGCGCCGAGCCGATGTGACCGTCGAAGAGGCGCGTCGTGTGCTCACCATGAGCCGCTTCCCGATCTCGCTGGACCGCCCGGTCGGCAACAGCGAAGACAGCCAGTTCGGCGACCTGCTGCCCGACGGCACCGCCGAAAGCCCTCAAATCGGCGCGACGCAAGAAATGCTCCGCGACCGAATCACCAACGTGCTCAAGTCGCTCTCCTATCGCGAACGCGAAATCATCAAGCTCCGCTACGGACTCGGTGACGGTTACAGCTACACGCTGGAAGAGGTCGGGCACATCTTTAAAGTCACACGTGAGCGGATTCGACAGATCGAAGCCAAGGCGGTTCGCAAGTTGCAACAACCCAGCCGCAGCCAAGACTTGGTCGGATTCCTGGATTAGCAGCGACGACCCCATTCGGCTGTTCACCCCATGACGCATCAAGGGCGACGATTGAAAAATCGCCGCCCTTGTTTTTTAAACTCTGATTTAGCAGGCGTAAAAGCCAGCTCACCGCAATGCCGTCCGTCGCCGATGTCCTCTCGCAAGGCTGGAAAGTTCACCAAGCCGGCAAGATCGAGGACGCCCTGCGCGTGTACCAGCACGTCATCAAGCAGGCCCCACGCAACCCTGAAGCGCACGTTTATCTGGGCATCGCGCTATTTGACCAGCGCCGCTACGACGAATCGATCAATGCCTATCGAACCGCGCTGCAACTGAAGGACCAGTTCCCGATCGCCTGGAACAACCTCGGCAATTCGCTGCGGATGACCGGCGCTGTCGAAGAAAGTGACGCCTGCTTCGAAAAAGCCCATGCGTTGGATCCGAACTATTTGTCGGTCTACAAAAACCGCGGCACGCTGTGGATCTGGTCCGGCGAAATCGAACGCGGTCTGGCGTGGTATGAAAAAGGGCTAAAGATCGCGCCTGATGATCCCGAACTGCACCGCAACCTTGGTGTGATCTACCTGCTGCTGGGCGACTTCGAGCGCGGCTGGGCGGAGTATCGTTGGCGTTGGAAAATGGGCGGGCTGCGACGGCCGCAAACGCATGCCCCGCTTTGGAAAGGGGAGCCGATTTCCGGCCGTTCGATCTTGCTGTATCCCGAACAAGGCCGTGGCGATGAAATGCACTTCATTCGCATCGCCAGCGTGCTGGCGGCCGAGGGTGCCCGCGTGGTCGTGCAGACCGCCCCCCAGATGATCCCGCTGTTCACGTCCGTCCACGGCGTGCAGACGCTGCTGCCGGTGGGCAGCCAACTGCCGCCGGTGGACTACCACGCGTCGTTCCTGGATGCCGTCGACGGATGGTTTCAAGCCAACGGCAAACTGCCCTACGGCGCGGACAGCTTCTTTCAACGCGGGAACCATTGCGGCTACCTGAACGTTTCCGATCCGCTGGTCAACTACTGGCATCACTGGATGGAAAAGAACGCGATGGGCAAAGACCATCGAAAACGGATCGGAATCGCCTGGCAGGGCAACCCCAAGCACCATGCCGATGTGTATCGCAGCATCGCGTTGGAGGAACTTCGACCGCTGGCCGAAGACGAATCCTTGCATTTGGTCAGCTTGCAATTCGGATTCGGCAGCGAGCAACTGGACCAAGCTGACTTTGGAGACTCGATCAGCCGACTGCCCGACGACACCGACACCAGCGGCGGCGCCTTTACCGACACCGCTGCGGTGATGAAAAACCTGGACCATGTGGTCACCACCGACACTTCGGTCGCGCACCTGGCCGGCGCGCTCGGTGTTCCGACCACCGTCATGCTCGGTCGGGTCCCCGATTGGCGTTGGTTACGCGAGGGGGACCAAACGCCTTGGTACCCCAGCATGCGATTGGTCCGCCAACGCGAAATGGGCCACTGGAGCGACGCCGTCCAGGCCGCGCATCAAACGTTGAATTAGTGTGGGATAGGCTTCCAGCCTGTCGATGCCTCCGAGAGAGCCTGACTAGCTGGACAGCACGCGTTCCCGACCGTCCACAACTGACTTCCACTACAATGGTCCGAACTGGGAGACTCATGCACTCCCAGCCCACCAAACCGACTGCGATATATCCGAATTCATGTCCGCGGCTCAAAGATACATTCCCAACTATACGGTCGAAGACTATCTCGGTTGGGAGGGTGACTGGGAGCTATGGTCTGGGATTCCGGTCTCGATGAGCCCCAGCCCCTTCGGCAGACACCAAGCGATTGCGGCGCGTGTCGTCTATGAATTGCACCGTGCAATCCTGGAATCCGGTTGTCACGCGGAAGTGCTTCACGAGATCGACTGGATCGTCAGCGACGAGACCGTGGTACGACCTGATGTGCTCGTGTCCTGCGACGGAGTCCCGGATCGGCATGTGCAGAACCCTCCCGGGTTGGTCGTTGAGGTGCTTTCAGAAACCACGCGAGAAAGAGACCTCACCTTCAAGCAGACTCTCTACCGCGATTTCCGGGTGGGAACCTATTTGATTGTGGACCCCGATGACAACAGCATCGTGATGTGGACACGCGACCCAAACGACAATTGGCACCAGACCCAACCGGCAGGACAGATCGAACTGCGCCCCTGTGGTGATTGCGTTTTGACCGTTGATTGCAACCGCTTTTTCCCCTGAACCCCTCGATCATTGAACATCTTGATGAAACACCAAAGACTTCTCGAAACCGTCGCGATTGCGATGCTCCTGATCACCACGACGGGGGCAACCGTTGCAATCGGCGGCCCGACACGACTGGAAGCCCGAGCCAGTGAAATCGATCCACGCTGCAAAGCGCATCCCGAAATCGGCTTTTTGATCGAAGACGCCAAAGGCCGACCGGCCGACGTTCAACACGCCTCGGTCGACACCAGTGTCCCCGCCAAAGGCAAGTTGGTGATCTGGTTGATGGGCAACAACACGGCCCTGTTCGATCGCTTGAACAGCTATGGCCTGCACGTGATCCGTCCGCACTACGCGAACCGCTGGTTTTCGATTTGTTGCCGCCAGAAGCCGGTCGGCGAGCACTGTCGCGGCAACATTCGCCTGGAGGCGGCAACCGGAGAAGACTTTAGCGACGAAGTCGACATCCCCAAGCCCGACGGCATGATGGAACGGTCGCTTCAGTTTGTCCGTTGGCTTAGCGAAACGCATCCCGAGGGCAACTGGGACCAATTCTTGACCGCGGACGGATTACAACTTCGCTGGGACGATGTGATCGTTTCGGGCAGCTCGCACGGATCGACCACCGCAGCCCGGTTCGCCAAACATGTGAAAGTCAGCCGCGTGGTGGCGTTGTGCGGCCCGCGGGATCAGCACCAGGTCTGGCAGGCCCTGCCCTCGGCGACGCCCGAGAATCGCTACTTCGGGTTTTCACACGTCTTGGACGGCGGTTGGACGGGCGACCATTATTGCCGCAGTTGGGAATTGCTGGGGATGCACAAGTTCGGCCCGATCGTCAACGTCGACCAGGCCCAGCCGCCGTACTCCAACACCCGCCGGCTGATCACGGATTTCGACGTCGGTGGCGACGCCGGCCGCGCCCACAGCAGCGTCCAACCGGGCAGCCGGGCCTACAAAAATCCGACCGACGGATCCTTCATGCACGAACCCGTCTGGCGTTACCTCTACACGCACCCGGTCGACCAAGTCGGTGATGCAACACCGCTGGACGAGAGCTGTGACAAGCAACAGCGGCAGGATTAAAAGAACCGTGCCAGCGTCTGTTCGCTCGGTTTGGGCGTGACCAACGACACCACGATCATCGTGACCAGCGAGCTGGCCAACATCACGACAACCGGCATGATCTCGTATTCCTCGCCGCCCAGGGGCAACTTCAGCACGAACGTCCGCAACGCGTCTTGCTCGAGCGCCTGATAGAACAAAACGCTCCAGCTGACAATCGCCGCAAAGATTCCGCTGATCGCGCCGGCCGCAGTGAGACCGCGCCAGTAAAGTGCCGCAAACACGATCGGGAACAGGGCACTGAACCCGCTAAAGCACCACACGCCCATCGCGAACACGCTTTTGACGTTCCCCAGGCTCAGCAGATAGGTGATCGCGACGATCCCGATGATGAACAACCGCGTGTACAGGACTTGTTGTGCGTCGGAGACGTTTTCCTTGCCCTTGTAATGCGTCAACACATCGTTGGTGAAGATCGTGCCGATGCACAGGAACTGACTGTCCAAGCTGCTCATGATCGCCGCCAGAATCCCCGCGGCCAACAAACCGCCGAGCACCTTGCCGGTTTGCGTCTTGACCAGGAACGGCAGGATTGTATTCGGATTGCTCGGCAATGGCGGTTTGGGAGGAATCAAATCGCCCGTCGCCCAGATGCCGACCAGCACGCACGGCACCCACACGATCATGATGAACAACGGGTGACAGATCACCGGCACCTTGAACGTGTTGGCGCTTTTGGCGGTCATCCAGTGCTGGAACAGGTGCGGAAACATGCCGACCGACAACGGAATCAACAAGTACGTAAAGAACTTCGTCTTGCTCATCTCCATCCGAGTGATCTTTTCTTCGGGGACGGATTCGGCCAGCGCTTGCAAGTTCGCCATCAGCCCGTCTTGGCCACCCAGGCGAGAGGCGATGACATAGAACGTGACGATGCCCAGGATCATGAACACGATCGTCTGCAGCGTGTTGGCCCAGGTCGTCCCCCGCATGCCGCCGAAGAACACGTAGACCAGCACCACCACGCAGATCACCAGCGACCCCAACCAGGGCGGGACGCCGCCGTTGAGCGCCACGATCGGGTTGCCGTCCGGAGTGAGCGCCTGAAACATTTCCACATTCGGAGCCAATCCGGCGGTCAACGACTGGATCACCGTCCCGCTGCTGATCACGCCGATCAACAGGTAGGGCACCACCAGGCCGACCAGGATGGGGAACAGCAACAATCCGATGAAGTCGCTTTCCAACCGGTCGCGAAAGAACTCGATTTGAGTCGTGTACTTGTGTCGTCGGGCGAATTTCCAAACCTTCACACCGATCACAAAGAAACACAGCGAGTGGATGATCCCGCTGCTGCTGGCCAGCATCCCGTAGACGCCGATGCCTTCTTTAAAGGCCTCGCCGCTGCTGCCGACCAACGCGAACGCCGTCATCGTCGTCCCGAACAGACTCATCAACAACAGGAACGGACCGATCGAGTGGCTCGCGACCTGGTAGTCTTCTTTGGTGCCTTTGAACAGCCGGCTTGATGACAACCCGAGCAGCAGCAGCAAGCCCAGATAGCACAGGATGATGATTAATTGGGGCAGTCCTGGATGATTCACGACGTCGCCTCCTCGCTGGAGGTGCCTTCGAGTTGCTCAACCACTTCGTCATCCAGCGGCCACGCGATCACCGTCGCCAAGGCCCAGGTCAAACTGGCACCGATGGAAATACAGGCATGCCAGAACAGGCCGATCGGAATGAAGCCGAACACCAGCGTGTCGTCGGTCCAAAACCAATTGTCCTGGTGCAGAATCAGCAGCAGCACCACCAACGCGGCGATGATCCACATGCCGTTGGATTTGGGAGTCGTGGAACTCGTCATTGAAAATCCGATCGAAAGTCGTTTTCTAAAGGCGGGAAACCGGGCGGGAGAGTCCAAGAGTGTACCCCGTCAGCCGACCGCGCTGGTAGCCGGGTCGGAAAGGTTGGTGTTTAGCCTGAAGGCGGCGCGTATCTGCTCGAGGATCGACTAAAACCCGCCTGGACATCGGTTTGATGTAGCTACGCTCGCCAGAGCGTGGACAACGCCGGGGATCCACCTTCTGGCGAAGGTAGCTACCTCCGCACGGCGATTCACCGTCTTTCGTATTCAAAGTGGCGCTGCCCAGTTGGACACCAACCATTGTGGGATAGGCATTTAACGCGGCATCCCGCCAAATCGAGCACCTATCCCGCTTCGGCAGGTCTGTTATCCTCGGGTGTTGCCTTTCAACCCACTAAAAATCCCCGTGTCATCAACCCACGACCTTATCGCCACCTGCGCCTTCGGACTCGAAGCGATCGTCCGCCGCGAGCTGGAAACGCTGGGCATCGAAGCCACGATCGGCGAATCCGGGCGAGTCCACTTTCGCGGCGACCTGGAAACGATCGCGCTGGCGAATTTACAGCTGCGCTGTGCCGACCGTGTACTGATTCGCGTCGCCGAATTCCCCGCGGCAGACTTTGACGCCTTGTTTGAAACGGTACGGGCGATCCCGTGGGGGGACCTGTTGCCCATCGACGCCGAATTCCCGGTCACCGGACGATCGATCAAATCACAACTTTCCAGCGTCCCGGCCTGTCAACGAACCGTCAAACGCGCAATCGTCGACGCGATGCTCCGCGATCACCGGGCCACCACACTGGATGAAACCGGCCCCCTGTTCAAGATCGACGTCGCGCTACTGAAAGACACCGCGACGCTGACGATCGACACGACCGGGCGCAGCCTGCATCGCCGCGGCTACCGAACCGACATCTCCCAGGCTCCACTGAAGGAAACCCTGGCAGCGGCCATGGTCCTGCTCAGCTTTTGGAAACCCGATCGGCCGCTACTGGATCCGTTCTGCGGCAGCGGCACCATCCCGATCGAAGCGGCCCGCATCGGCCGCAACATCGCCCCGGGGATCGACCGCGACTTCACCTTCGAATCTTGGCCCACGGTTGCAACGACCCTGCTGCCGGATTTGCGCAGTCGGGCGATCGCCGCCCAAGTCGACTCGATCGAGGAACGGATTCTCGGCAGCGATCTCGATGGCCGCGTTCTACGCGCGGCACGCGACAATGCGGAACGCGCCGGCGTAGCCGATTCGATTCACTTTCAACCCGGCGACGCACTCAGGCTGACCAGCCGGCGCCGTTTCGGATGCCTGATCACCAACCCGCCCTACGGCAGACGCATCGGCGAGGATCGAGAACTCGATGCGCTCTATCACGCCTTGCCGGACGTGCTGCGTGGGTTGCCGACCTGGTCGCACTATTTTCTGACCGCCTATCCGAATTTCGAACACGCCGTGGGACGCCAGGCCGACCGGCGACGAAAACTGTACAACGGTCGAATCGAATGCACCTACTATCAGTTCCACGGCCCCAAACGCGTCGTCGGCGATCGGGGCGAAGCGGCCGAAGTGGCATCCAGCGATGCCGCTGCGAAACCGCACGACGCACCGGGTGACCACACCGCGCCGCCGGAAAAACCGTACACGCACGCCGCCGGCCCGGCCGCGTTCGGACACTTGGATGCCAAGGCGACGCATCAGGCGGAATTGTTCGCCACCCGGCTGCGCAAACGCGCCAAGCATTTGCGACGCTGGCCGACGAAACGCAACATCACCTGTTTTCGACTCTACGAACGCGACATCCCCGAGATCCCGCTGATCGTTGACCGCTACGAAGACCACTTGCACATCACCGAATACGAGCGTCCTCACGATCGTGACCCCGCCCAGCACGCCAACTGGTTGGACCTGATGGCGCGGACCGCCGGCGAGACGTTGGAGGTGCCCGCATCCAACGTGCACTTCAAACGTCGCGGTCGCCAGAAAGGCAACACCCAGCACGAGAAAGTCGACCACACGGGCAACCGATTCGTGGTTCACGAAGGCGGCCTGAAATTTCTCGTTAACCTGGACGACTATGTCGACACGGGACTGTTTCTCGATCACCGCGTCGCCCGCTCGATGGTCCGCGATCTCGCCAAAGACAAGTGGGTGCTGAACCTGTTCTGCTACACCGGCGCGTTCACCGTCTATGCCGCCGCCGGCGGCGCGCGGAAAACGACCAGCGTCGACCTGTCGAACACCTACCTTTCGTGGACGAAGGAGAACCTCCGGATCAACGGCCTGATCGACGCGAAACGCCAAGACGGGCATTCATTCATCGCCAGCGATGTCGAGCAATTCATTGCCGATCATCCCGCCGGCGAACGCTACGATCTGGTCGTGTTCGATCCGCCGACCTATTCACGCAGCAAGAAGACCGAGAAAGATTGGAACGTGCAAACCGATGCGATCCCGATGCTGCAGACCCTGTTACCGTTGGTCCGCAAAGGCGGTGTGATTCTGTTTTCGACCAACTTTCGACGCTTCAAATTCGATCCGGATGCGCTCGACGTAGCGGAGTGCCACGAAATTTCCAAACAGACCGTGCCGGAAGACTTTCGCAACCGCCGCATCCACCGCTGCTGGCGGATCGTCCGCTAACACTGGAACAGGCGTCTAGGATTGTCATCGATTGTGGGTCGACGCCCCGATCGACGCTTCGGGCTCGCATTCTATAACTTCGGCATGCCGAGCGGGTTCAAGGCCTATGTCGATCAAATCGTTCGCGTCGGCCGAACGTTCGATTTTCACCCCGATCGCCACGATTCCGCGTACACGCCACTGGTCCACGGGAAACGTTTGATCGCGGTGATCTCGCGAGGCGACGGAGGTTACGGTCCCGGTGGACGCAACGAAACGCTGAATCACCTCGATCCACACTTGCGAACGGTGTTTTCGTTCATCGGTGTGACGGAGGTTGAAATCGTCGCGATCGAGAATGATGAACATGGCGGGTCCGCATTGGCGGATTCCTTGGACTCGGCTCGCCGCCAGCTTTTGAAGCTTGCCGGAGAATACGCAGCGATGGCATGAAACGCCTATCGAGGAGGCTGGATCACGGTGGGCTGGCTTGGTCGATTTCCTTCGGGGCTTCGAGCATCGATTGCAGCATCGGCATGACGACGCTTTGATACACGCCGCGGGCCATCGGATAGCGTTTCATCAATTCGAAGGTGTCATACAATTGCTGGCCGCTGGCGGCATCGGTCGGCACACGCATCTGACGTCCTTGAGCGTCGACCATCACAGTTTCGTATTGCCAGGCTCCCGATTCATCACGGGTCCGCACGACATCCGATAGCTGCGCCGTGTCGATGTCGAACTCGCCTTCACCAGGCGGCTCTTTGGTGGCGTACTGGTCGACGTCCAACCCGAGCGACCGGGCGATGGTCGACGAAACCTGTTGGACCGATTGTTCACTGGCGACCGACTCCAGCCGCTTGAGATTCCGTTCCAGCTCCGTCAGTTTCTGCTGATCGGAAAGTTTTTCGGTCGCCTTGATTTGCGAGTCGACCGAACGCTGAATCTGATCCGGCGGAACGTCCGGCTGCGGAAGATCGACTTGCGGAAGATCGACTTGTTCAGCGACGATCGGGGAGGCCGGCGACGGGGGTGGCGATTCATCGGCCGTGTTTGTGGTGACCATCGGGGGCGAGGCGACATCGCCGCGGGGGACGTACCACACCAGCAACACGGCCAGCAAGCAGGCGTGAAAGGCGAGTGAGATGACGATTGCTTTTCGATTGCGCGTCATGGCGATGTGGAAACGGTTGGCCGGTCGCAGGCTCTAAGGGCAAAGCCTTTCGACGATCCACTGTGAACCTTGCTGGCGATAACAGAGTCGATCGTGCAGACGACTGTCACGGCCTTGCCAGAATTCAAAACGGCTGGGGCTGACACGGTATCCGCCCCAATCATCCGGGCAAGGGATCTCTTTATCCGCATACCGATTCTTCAACTCCTCCAAACGTTTCTCTAACACGCCACGGGAGTCGACGACGGTCGATTGCTGGCTGACCAAGGCACCGAGTTGGCTGTCACGCGGCCGGCTTCGAAAGTAGCGGACCGATTGCTCGCGTGACGCCTGGGCCGCGGTGCCTTCGATCCGCACCTGGCGCTGGACGTGGGGCCATAAAAAGCACAGTGAGACGTTCGGGTTGGAACGAATCTGCCCGGCCTTGTGGGATTGGTAGTTGGTGTAGAACCAAAACTGGTCGTCCTCGAGCCCCTTGAGCAAGACGATGCGGCTGGACACCCGGCCTTGCCCGTCGCTGGTCGACAGCGTCATCGCGTTGGCTTCCACCCAATCGGGTAGTGGCCCCTGCGCCGGTGACCCCTGGATTGCCTCGGCCAGCCATGTGCGGAACTGAACCAGCGGGTCCGCGGCGATGTCTTTCTCTTCCAGGCGGCCGAGCTTGTAGCTTTGCCGCATTTCGTCAAGGCTCATGGTCGTCTTTTTTCGAGGCGATGGAGTTGGCACGCGCGGTGCGTTATTGAGAGTCGGCGAATCAGCGAGCTGCCAAATTGGCAGCTCGGGTTGTCTTGTTTATAGGTGAAGTCATGCAGGAATTGAATCCTCCCCAACCGTCAGAATCCATGATCGGAAAGCTGCTCGTTGCATCGACGTCTGTGCAAGACCCGGTGTTGAGTCGATCCGTTTCGCTGATCGTGCATCAGGATAGCGACAACGTGTTTGCGGTGCTGCTCAATCGCCCCATGACCGCTCCGCCGGGATTGGCGAAGCTGCTCGGATCGTCGGCCGGCCAGGCCGCGCCGGGGGATGCGAACCAACCGGGCGCGTCGCACGACAGGCTCGGGGCTTCGGATTCCCCCTCGGGCCCGCCGTCGTTTCCGACCAATTTGCCGGGGGCGGGATCGGACACTGCAGGGCCGCCCGCGTCGCTCCCCGTCGCTGGCAACAAGCATGTGGTGGCCGCCGAGGCAGCCGCCGAGGCATCGAAGTCGCTGGGCACGATTCATTTCGGCGGGCCGCTTTCTGGGCCGGTCGTCGCCGTCCACAGTTCCAGCGAGCATGCCGAAGCCCAGGCCGGCAAGGGGATTTATGTGGCCGCCCAGCGAGACATGCTGGAGACGTTGGTCCGGCAAAAACCGGGACCGTTCCGCTTGATCGTCGGGCACCTGGGTTGGACCAACGACCAGCTTCGTGCCGAGCGTGACGCGGGTTTCTGGCACATGATCGATGCCACCGACGAAGACGTCTTTGCAGGTGATCATGAACTGTGGCCGACGGTCATTCGCCGGGCAACCACACGCTCGCTGACCAACTGGTTGGGGATCCCCGACACACCGTATGCCGCCGAGGTGAATTGATCGGCGCGCCGGGCGTCGAAGCGGTTGAGCAACGCCCGCGGATTTCGGCTATCGCCGTTCGGCTTTCTTGGTACCTTTGAAGCACGCGCCCGATCGGCCGTTTTCCCCTTTCATCCCTGTGCCGCCCGCTTGCCGTGACCGACGATCACTCCCAACCGACCGAAGACGAACGCCTCAAAAAATTCCGCATCACGCGCAAGCGTCTCGGGACGATCCGGTTCATCGACCCCAAGGGTGATTATGGCTTCATCGAGGCGGAGGACTTTCGCGACGACGTGTTCTTTCACCACACCGTTTGGCAATTCGGAGGCGCGGAGGCGGAAGGGGCAGGTGAACTGCGTCAAAACAATTCGGATCAACCGAGAAAGCTGGTCCCCGAGGAGTTGGTGACAAAGTTCGTCGAGTTCGAGATCGATGACGAGATCTTTGAATCGGAACAGCGTCTGCGTGCCAAGGCGGTTCGATTGACCAAACGTCCCAAGGGGCGAAAACTGTCCGGCCGTGACGCGACGTTCAACGTCGTCACCCATCATCCCAAGGCACGTCGCAAACGTCCCGATTGGCGGAATTGAAACGCCGGGAAAGGCTTGCCACCCCGGCGTCGCCGCCACCGAATCAGGCGACCGGTAGCAGCAGGATGCCGTTGATCAGCGTAAGGATTTGGAAATTCATTCCGACTCAGGATCTGCCTCGCTTTCTTCGGGTTCTGCTTCGGTGTCAACATTCTCCTTTGGCCCGATCAATTCCTTCAAGAGCGCGGGCAATGTTTCGCCACGAGCTTCCAGCGAAACGATCTTTCCATCTTGATCGACCAGGATGGCCGTCGGGATTTCGGTGATGTCATAGCGTTTGGCCATCGATTCTCCCTCGGCATCGGGGTCATAGATGGAAGGCCAGGGGATCTCGGCCGAATCGATGTACTCCTCGGCCTTGTCTCGTTCGCGGTCCAAACACACGCCGACGACTTCGAAGCCGCGGTCATGGTAAGCTTCGTACTGTTCCTTGATGTTGGGGATTTCGCGTCGGCAGGGGCCGCACCACGACGCCCAAAAATCGACCAGGACGACTTTGCCTTGATAGTCTGCCCAGTCGATCGGCTCTCCGCTGATCAGCACTCCGTCGACAACGATCGGCTTTCCGATCAGGTCCAGTTTCGTTTGGAGCTTGTCGGCCGAGCGTTTTAAACTTGCGATCGCGGTTCGGATTTCAGGATCATCTTCGCCATGCTGCTGAAGCATTTCTGCGAACTCTCGGTAGACTCGGATCGCGGAACGTGGCTTTCCGGCCCGGCGAAATGAGCTTGCCAGCCCATGAGCGATGCCCGGCCCCAGCGGTTGCGGCAAACCTTCGGCGTCTTCACCGGCCAGTGCTTTCGCGTCTTCAATCAACTGGGCGATTTCTTCATCGGTCATCTCGCCAACATTTTTCGAACGCGCCTGCAGCTGATTGATTCGAGGCAATAATTTCATCAAAGCGGAATTGGGCAACCTTGGCAGAGCAACGCTCTGGGCGGCGGGTGAAAGGTCGATTTCGGAACTGTCGGAGGCTTCGACATTTTGGTTGCGTTGGACGCGGAAGTCGGCGAAGGTGACGTTGACTTCATCGGGAATCGTCTTGACCCCCGAAATGCCCGCAAGAAAGGTTTGACCGGGGGGGATTTTCGCGGTGCCCATTTCGTGCCACTCCTCACCGGCATGGCGGACGAGTCCCCGAACGGTCGATCCACTGATTTCCAACCGCAATTCGACGTTCCGGGCCGGGTCGAGCGGAAAATCGGCGAACCGGCCCATCCGTGTCCGCTTGGCATCAATCCGTTGCTCAAAGTTGGTGTAGAAGGATTTCTTGCCGTTGCGAATGAAGCTGGCGCGTTCCAGCCGGATGTAACTCCGTGAATCCTGCATCAGCACCAAACCGCCGCTGACGTAGGCGTAGGCCAGCTCCGGTAGCGGCAGATTGCCTTGGACGATGACCGAGATGGAATGATCACCGCTGATCGAACGCAGGACGCGGGGCGCATTCATGCGATTGCTTTCCGCGTCCAAACCATGTGGACCTGGACCGAAGGTGACCGCGACGCTGTTCTTTCCCACCTGGAAACGGCAATCGCCATTCGGATCGACCATCTGTCCCCAGCCGTCGATCGTCCCATAAACGTGATCGGCCGAGTGGGCCGACGGAATCAGTAGACAAATCAACAGGGTCGCATTCATCAGACGTTTCATCGTGGCCCTCGCCGCCGGCGGTTGGAAAAGTGTCTCCTCTTAATAGAAACAGATTTGCGGCGGGAACATGGCGGCGAAAGTCGGAAAAAACGCTGAAAATCCTTTTCAGCACGTCGCCATCGCATCGATCAGAAACATCGTGAATCGCCGGTCAAACGTAGCTACCTTCGCCAGAAGGTGGGACCCCGGGGGGTTCCACGCTCTGGCGAGCGTAGCTACGTCGAAGTTGTGCAAGATCGCACCGACCGCTTAAGTGTTTTCGTCTTCGGCCGGTTCGTCGGGCAGTTTGCCACCGTTGTCTTTGGCGCGCTGCACGTCGGATTCTAAATCGCGGATGACGGTGGGGTTGATTTGCTTGCCCAACATCTCGCGGGTTTCCTTGAACATGATGTCCACCTTGCGACGCTGGTTGGGATTCCGGTTGCCGATCTCTTTCAAGAAATCTCCTTGCTTCTTTCCCATGTCGTCGGCCAGTTGCTCGTTGGTCGGTTGTTCGCGAAGTGCGGTGAGCAATTCTTCGGCCTCCTCCATCTGCCCTTTCTTCAACCTCATGCGAATCCGAGCGGCCAGCAGTTTGCGGATGGCGACCAGGTCGATGATGGCGTTTTGCACGCCGCGGATATACGCTTCGGCCTGCAACCGCATGTCGTCGCCGGTCAGGTCCGCGACCTCCTTGGGCGTCAGCCCCGGCACCATGGGCAATCGTGCCAACACCGCGCCGCCGTTTTTGACGTACAGCAAACGCAGCGGGTCCTCCGTCTTTTCGATCGCCAGTCGTCCGTTCCAGTCGGTCCGTCCGACGAAGGACATGGACTTGCTTTTGAGTTCGCGTTCGTAGAGTTCGTAGCCGATCAAGGGCAGGTCTTCGCGGCCTTTGACGTGCAGCCGCAGCATCGTTTCCTCACGAAGCGGTTTGAGCAGCATGGCCATTTTGAAGGTCCGTGAATTCTTTCGGCCTTGCAGACCACCGGCCATGCCGGAGTAGTAGTCCATGTTGACGTTGGGGCCTTCGCGTTCGGTCGCGATCAGATACGCCCACTCGATCCGCCCGATCGCGATCGGTTTGCCGTTGCGATCGTTCTTGCGGATCATCGGTTGCAGGGCGCTTCCCACGGGGACGTTGGCAGGGGATTCGGGATCCAGGATCAGGTTGCCGGCGCGGATCATCCCGGTTGCCGTTTTCTGGCCGGCATCGTCGATCCGCACCATCGGCGAAAACGCCCGGGTGACGGAGTGACCGACGACGTTGGGCAGGTCATAGGCCGACAGGAAGGGTGCCTGGACGACGGCGCCGAAGGATCGCATCAAGGTTTCCATTTCGATCGCCGCGACCGTGGACCCGTTGGCATCCTGCCGGATTCGGACGATGAACACTTTGTCGTAACGCTGGACGGTCGAGGCGACCAATCCGGTCACGGGCAAGGGGACGATCTTCGCCCCGGGTTTGGAAAACGTCGTCGCTTGCCCGCGGGTGACCAACAAGGCTTCGGTCGACGCATCGTTCCACAATTCCGCCAACGCGATCGCGTCGCCGTCGATCGGTTGCAACTTGGCCGAGGTGCCGCCCATGGTTGCATCGCCGTACTCGCTCGCGCGACGCAACACATTGGCCTGCATGCCTTTGGTGGTGGGCACGGCGCTGACGTATTGTGGCAAGCTGCGTACCGACTGAATGCGAATCGCGTCTTCGTGATCGCGTTTGACGGCGATCACCGGGTCCGACGCGGCAATCCGGTCGTACGACAAATCACCCATCGAACGAAACGCCGCGGTGGCCACCGACGCCGGCGCGTCCTCGATGGTGGTCCGCCAGAGTGCGTTGAAATCACGATCCAAGTAGTCCGCCAAAGGTTCGCGAAGCGTTTCGGCGGTAAACCGGGGGTCGCGTGATGCGACCCAGATCAACACGCGATAGGGCGAATAGTCCCAGGGCTCATCGGCTCGTCGATCCGGTTCGCGGGTTGCCGCGTCGGTTTCGGAATCGACCTCCGATGATGCCGCGGCCGGGGCGTCGGCGGTCTGTGCCGACAATGAAGGCGCCGCCGTCGAAAACAGCAACGCAACGACAGCAATGGCGAAGATGAACTTGGTCGGGATGATGGTGAGGCGTTTCAAAATTCCAATCTCCAATTCCCGGCATTCTGATAAAGCGACACGATGTTGCTGCCCATCCCAATAAGGTTGTTCCGGTACGCGAACGAATCGACCATTTGCCACAGCGGCAAGACCGGTAATTCGTGGTGCGAAATCGAATGCAAGACCAACAAACGGTCGCGAACTTCTTTCCAGTTTCGCGCTTCTTCCAGGCGACGCAAACCGAGCCCGATCAATTGATCTTCGCTGCGGGCCAATCCTCGCGGTCCGAGCAATCGACGCGCGTCAATGATGGGCTCCCAGATCGCACAGGAAACATACACCAAGTCCGCGGTATCGGGGTCCGGATAGGTGCGTCCGATCGGAAGCTCGACCAATTCGACATCCAGCCCGATCAATTCCCATTGGCTGCGGATCGCTTCACAGGCGACGCGTGAGAGGTTGTCGGCGGGGAACGCCAGTCGAACGGCGCGGAGTTTGGGTTCCGGCTCATCCTTTCGCTTCGCTTCGGCGGCCTTCAAATTTTTGCTCAACGCGACCAGCAACTGGGCCAGGCTGGGTTCGAACCGTCGCGGCAGGATCGACGTGTCATAGGCATAACCGAGCGGATCGTCCTGGCTGAGCCCGGCGGGGAACGGCCCCGAGAGGACTTGGCATCCCGGCGACGCATGGTTTTCCAACAATTCGCCATGAAGAATGTCTTCGCGGTTGATGCCATACAGCAGCGCCCGGCGGAAATTTTTGTCGGCGACGAACTGGTGGTCCGAACAGGGGACCAACATGTGGATCGTCGGCAACGGGTACTCGACGACTTTGACGTCCCGTCGCTCTTTCAATTTGATCGCATCGGCGGGGAACAGTTGGTCCAACACGTCGATCTCGCCGCTGAGCAGCTTGGAGACCGATTCGCTGCCGGTCGCACATCGGACCTCGACGATTTCGCGGGGTTTTCCGCTGTCGCCGCTGGCCCGCCGCGCGTCCTCGGTCAGCATGAAGCGTGTTTGGCCCTCGTCGACAACGTCGACGAAATAATCCCCGGTCGGTCCGCCTTTTTCGCCCCCGAACCAGCTGGCGTCGACGTTGATTTGAAGCAAGCAGGTCGGCAGCACGTGGGGACGGCGGAGGATACATTCGATGCGTTGCGGGCCATCGATTCCGATTCCCGTGACCGATGCCGCCCAGGGGGAAAAGTAGGTTTCTGATTCGGGCGTCGCGCGCAGTGCCAACTGATCGGCCAGGAAATCGACTTCGATTTGGTTCAGCGGATTGGGCAGTTTTGCGGTTTCCAGGGACAATTCCAACACCTGCCGGTCGGGTGTCGTTTCGGCCGATCCGAACAGGAAATCGTATTCACCGCCTTCGGGTGCGGCGCCTTGGATCTCGAACAGGTTGCGGTAGAGCAAGCGTCCGGCACGTCGGGCGGCCCAATTGTCCATCCGCACAGGATCGTAAACCCGCGCCGCTTGCAACACGCCGACCGAAACCAGCGGGTAGGCTTCGTCGATCTTTTGGACCAGCTCACGCCCGCCGTCGATGTCCGGTTTCAGGTACAGACTTTCGCGGGCCAGCTTGCGGGCCGAACGAAAGTCCTTTTGTTTGACCGCTTCGATCGCCTCGTTTCGTTTCTCGGTCGCCATCCGCAAAAATTCGCCTTCCCACTTCGCAATCGCCGGCAGGTCAAATCGCCCGTAGTCTTCTTTCAGCCGGGCCAGCAATTGCTGGGCGTTGTCCAAGTCCCCCGTGTCGACCAGAGACTGCATCACCGATCCGGTGGTCAAACTGATCGCTTTGATCACCTGGGCTTGGTTGTATTGGGGGTCGTAGCGATGCAGTTCCTCCAGCATCGCCAGGGATTCGGCGCGTTGGCTACCCGAGGCACGTTGGATCGCATTGCGCCACAGAAACTCCGCACGCAGGGTCTTCAGCCCCGGACGCCGCGGATAATCGCGGATCAAGATCGACAGGAACGGGTAGGCGCCGACGAAGTCCCCGCTGGCGATTCGCGATGCGGTTTCTCGCTCGAGTCGCTTTTCCCAGAAATCGATGCGCCGGATATCGGACCATTTGGCGACGAACTTGTCGTCTTCGATGCCCACGATTGAAAACTGCAACGAACCGCGAGGCGTGGTCGGCATGTTGCGGATGGGCAACAGCAGAACCTTCGCCCAGCCGCCCCCGGAGGCTTCGGTGAAGTAGATGATGTCGTGGGGTTCTTCCTGCAGCAGCCCCAATCCGGAATCCTCGGGTTCCCCGGATTCGGCATAGGTCAACAGTTGCGCCCACGCCGGGGCGTCACATGACACACCGACTAGGCAGATCAGGGCCAGCGCAAGAACGAACTTGGTTGGGTTGAATTGAAAAGGAAACATCATTGACCACTCACCCCACTGGGAATCTTGACGACGTAAACGACACCCTCTTCACCGGGCACCAGCAAACGATCTTGCAGGACCAGGGGAGTTGCCGAGAACGGTTCGCCGATCTCGGTCAGGCCGACCGGATCATCGGAGGTCGGGTCGATCACGACGATCCAGCCGGTATCGGAAACGATGATGATGTTGTCCTGGTGGACGACGGCATCGCCGACCGGCAAACCGCGCGGGACGGCGACGGCAAAGGTGGGCCGGCCGTCGGGCGTGATGCCGCGTAGGATTTGATCGTCGGTCAACACGACCGCCTGGTCGCCGGCGCTGACCGGTCCCCAGATGACCCGCCCGTCCATCTGGGTTTGGAACTTTTCTTTCAACGTCGCAAGATCACGTCCGATGACCACATCGGCGGCCGGTCCGCTGGTGGCGGCCACCAGCGTCATTCCCACGCCCGCGATGGTCCCCAAGGTCGGCGCGGGCAGCTTGGTTTCGGCCAGCGGCGTGGTCCGCTCACCGACACGCAAGCGATACAGCCCGCTGCGGCTGTCGGCGACGACGACTTGGCCCGGGTCATCGGGCAGCGCGACGGCGTTGGTCCAGCTGATCTTTTCGACGGGGCTGCTGATCGGCTGGAAGGGGTTGCCCATCTGCGACCCGGTTTGGAAATTCATCACGACGGCACGGCCGTTGTCGAGCGTCAGGAACAATCCGCCCCCGGCAACCAGACCGCGGCCGGACGGTTTGCCCGAGAGCACATTCAAACTGACCAACCGCAATTTTTCAGTCTTACGGGTCGGATCGTAGACCGCCACCTGTTGGCCGCCTTCCCCGCCGGCTTTGTTGAGCAACACGGCGCGTTGGTCGTCGACCTTCAACGGGTCCTCGAACCGCATGATCACGCCCACACTGCCCCGATTTTCGATCGGCGCCCGTGTCGCTCCGCTGCCCAGGGCGGACCGATCCAATTCGAACAGGGCCGCTTGGGTGGTCAATGCATGCACGCCCGCCTCGGCGCGGCGGAGCATGGCGACGGGGGCGCCGATATCGTTTCGCCACAATTCTTCGCCCGACTTGGGATCGACCGCGGAGACACGGATGCCGGAGGTCCCGCGGAGCTGACGGGCGTGCACGAGCGCGTCGCCGATCGCCAGCGGTTGTCCGACAAATCGGTCGCCTTCGTGTTTGAACCAATCCGGGACGACGCGACCACGATTGACTTGCAATTCGTAACGTCCGATTCGCGATCCGGTCGTCCACATCTGGCTGCGGCCGACGGCCATTTGCGTCAACGTCGGTGTGCCGTAGGAGGCGAGTTGATTGGCGACCACGGAAACCTTGTCGGTCTCGCTGGTCACTTCGACGTCGAACACCGAGATCTCGCCCAGATCGGTCAGCACGACCAGGCGACGCTGTTGGGCAACGATCGGCGAAACCACCACGTTACCGCTCATCCGCACCGGGTCCTGAACCTTTTTCACGTTCTTGCCCGATTGGTCGACCCCCAGGATGTGAACCAGGCAGTACTCGGGGCCTTTGTTTTCGACCACGAACAGGTGTTCCAACAGCGGCGTGGGCGGAACCGCGATCGTGCCCGCCTTGTGCCCCATGTAATAGCTTTGCAGGCTGTCGCCGTTGTTGCTATTGAGCACATACAGGTTGCTATGGTCGCCGGGGATGTAGGCGATCGAGGCGCGGTCGTCGACGCCCGGGCCGACTTCCAAGGACTGTGGAATCTGTTGCGCCCACTTGGCATCGCCGGTGGTCGCGTCCAGGGTGATCAAGCGTCCCGATTTGGTGGAAATGTAGATTTCGTTGTCGTTGACGACCGGTTGGTTGAACGGTTCGCCGATCTCGACACGCCAATCGATGTCTCCGCTGCGACCGTCGCAGCGCTCGACCGTCAGCTTGGCCGACCCGGTCAACAGCACGGCGGTGCCGCCGTCCAATCGGATCGGGCTGTGGGCCAGGGAGTTGCCCACATAACGACGCCACAGCAGCGTGCCGTCTTCGCCGTTGAAGGCCAACACGCTGCCTTTGGTGCGGATGAAGATCACTTCGTCACGCAAATCGGGAACGCGATCACCCGACCGTGCTGTCAACACGATCGGGCGGAGATCGGTTTCCGGTTCGGCTTCGATCCGCTGGGGCAGCGACGCGGTGGTTTCGACCAATTGCTGTTGAATTTCGCTGGCCTTGGCGATCAACGTGACCAGACGTTCGTTGTCGCCGAGCTCGGGAAAGGACTGCAGCAATTCATAACGCACGTCGTACGCCGCTTTGGTGTTCTTGTCTGCCAGCAGGGCGGTCATTTTTTCGACCGCAGCGTCCAGCTGTTCGTTGCGATTGATTTCACGCTCGACCCGACCTCGAGCCTCGTCGATCTCCTTCAGCCGCCCCGACAGCGTCGTCCGCATCGCGCCGGTCATGTACAGCGGGTTGTTGGTCAGTTCGATCTGCTCGTTCAGCTTGTCGAGCAACTGTCGCTTGGCGGTGGTTTCCGATTTTTCGTTGGCTTCGGCGACGATGTTTTCGGCGATCTTGACCAGCAGCGCGGCCAGATTACCACGTTCTTCGTTAAGCCCTTCTTCGTCTTCGATCGTGGGCAGTTTTTCTTGCGCCAGTTCGGTCGCATAGGTCGGATCGGACATCCCTTCGGCACGATACAGTTCGGTCATGATGACCCGCGTTCGCGCCAGGGAGCTGTGCTCATTGGAGTTGCCGAAGGAGTCAAGGAACTCCAAGTACTTCTCTTGGGCCGGGGTGTAGTTCTGGTTGTCATAAAGTTCGTGGGCGATCTTGATGCGATCATCGGCGTTGCCGCGTGCGAGGATCCAGTAGAGACCACCGCCGGAGAGCAGCAGGAAACCGATGATGCCCAGAAAGCCGTAGATTTTGAACGAATCCCATTGGTTTTCCTTGGGATCCGGCTTGGTGCGTCTGGCCCGCGGCCGCTCCCGCTGGGGGGTGTCGGAGTCCAAGTCGTCGACCGGGACGGCTTCCACGGGGACGGCTTCGACGGGCACGGCTTCGGCCTGGGCGAATTCATCGAACGCGTCGGCGGTCGCATCCACCGGAATAGCCTCGACGGCCTCGACTTCGACCGCATCGTCCTCGTCGATCGCCACCAAATCCTCTTCGACGATCTCGGCAGCGGCCATGGTGGAATCGTCGGCATATTCGCCGCTGCGTAGTTCGCCGATCAACTTGGTCGCCTGAAAACGGGTCAGTTGTCCGTTGTCGACCAACAACTTTGCCACGGCTTCGGGCGTCACCCGCGCGCCGCCCTGGTCGAGTTGTTCGCGAAGAGCCTCGATGATCTCCTGGTCCAACAGACCGCGTCGCTCCAGTTGATCGATCAGTTCGTTAGCAAGCATCGTGTTCAAGAAAGTGGTGGTGAGAAGTGATTTTTTGATCGTCCCGCGGTGCCGCCGCCGAGCGTCACGCAACGCGTCAAGAAATTCGGCAGGGGATCAAGTGCGGAACGCGCCAGGCGTCGTGTTGTCGGGTGTCGGTTCTTTGCCGTCTCGATCGGGTCGGGGCTAGTCAAACTCCTCGACCTGCGTGACCTGTGTTTCGGTGAACCCGGCGATGGTTCCGGCGTCCATCGCGTCGACCAAGTATTGCAGCTTGCAGAGCTCGTGGACTTTGATCACCAGTCGCGCCGGGTTGCCGGATTCGTTGGCACGTTTAAGGGTGGTGATCAGGTTTTGCTTGCCGGGTGTTTCTTCTTGCCAATCGGTCGCCAGGACCAGGAAGGCCCCGAATTCGTCGACTTGGACCTCGACCATTTCCAGGTCTTCCTCTTCCTCCTCGACGACGGTCGTGCTCGGGGCATCGGTTTGTTGCCGCGGCATTTCGATCGATTTTTGCAGGCTGAACGCCGCAGTGACCATGAAGAAGATCAACAGCAGGAAGGTGACGTCGACCATCGGCGTCATGTCGAGCTCTTCTTCCTCGCGTTTCGATTTTTGGAAAATCGGCTCGTCATCATCGTCGTCCTCGGGCACGGCACCGGATGGCGGAGGACTGCTGGGAAACGCCGGCGGGGCAGTGCCAGCCGGCGGGGCAGTGCCAGCCGGCGGGGCAGTGCCAGCCGGCGGACCTGCGACGGGGGCCGCCGCGGCGGGTTCGGCCGTGGGGGCATTGGCCGTCTCGGTGTCCGCAGCCGCGGATTCGACCGGCACGTCGCTGGGCAGCGGCGGCGGAGCCGCGCTCTCGTCCCACTCGGGGACATGCACCGCGGTGTCGCACTGGGGGCAGCGGACACGACGACCGGCCAACGAATCGTTGACCTTGTTGCTCGCGCCACACTGGGGACAGGTAACTGGGATCGACATGCGTTAGGAAAAGCGGAAGAGTGGTGTGTCTAAATGTATTCGGAATCGGTTTCAGTCAGTTGGTAGCGGTCAAATCCGGCGATCGTCGCCGCATCCACCGCATCGACCAAGGCCTGCAAACGGGCGGCGGATTCGATTTCGATCCACAATCCCATCGGTTCGGATTTCCCCCCCTTGGCCGCGGCCAGTTGGGTCACCAATTCCTGCTTGCCGACAATTTCCGTTTGGCCGTCGGTTGTCATCAACAAAAAACAGCCGTGGCGGTCGACCTGCAATCGGATCGGATCACGTTGCTCGGCAACGAGGTCGCCGCTGGCTTGATCGCTCTGGGGATTCGGCGTTTCGATCGCACGCTGCAATGAAAAAGACGCGGTGACCATGAAAAAGATCAGGACTAAAAAAGTGACGTCGATCATCGGCGTCAGGTCGAGTTCTTGTTCTTTGCGGCGCGTCATAACTCTTTGACCGCGATGTAGGTGGAATTGATATCCTCGAACGCATCGCCGATGATTTTCTGCACCCGGGTGACTTCGCCGACCGCGATTTCTCCGTCGCCCATGATCATCACGTGGTTTTTTTCTTCCCCGCGGGTCGTTTTCAGTTCCTCGGTGATGTATTCGATCAGCTCGGTGGTTTGCGTTTCCTCATCGGTGCTGAATTCGGTGCCGTCGATTCGTTTCAGAACGACTTTGTCTTTGCCGGCCGGCTCGATGAAGACGACCGCGGATTCTTTAGCGCTGACGGCGATTCCGTTTTGTGCCTCGGGGATCTTTCCCATTTGGGTCGGATCCATTTTGGAGCAGACGACGAAAAAGATCAGCAACAGAAAGGTGATGTCGATCATGGGGGTGATATCCATTTCGTCATCGTCTCGCTTGCTGCGAGGCATTTGGAAATCATCTTCTTCCTCCAGAACGTCGTCTTCGATCACGCTGCTCATGATGAATTAGCGTCCCCCGCTGCGGGCGAGCCCGGCTTTGAAGGCGTCCATGAATCGGCTGAGCCCCGAGCCGACCAGATCTTCCATTTTGGCAATCTTGATGTTGACGTTGGCGACCAAGATCATCAGCGGAATGGCGATCGCCAGCCCGCTGGCGGTGGTGACCAGGGCGACGCGGATGTCACCGGCCAGCTTGCTCGGTTCGACCGATTCGGCGGTGGCCAGGGTTTGGAACGCCCCCATCATTCCGAAGACGGTGCCGAACAACCCGATCATCGGGGCGGCCTTGATGACGGTACTGACCCAGCTGAGCCGGTAATCCAAGTCGCTCATCACGTCGCGTTGGAAGCGATCCATCATGAACTTGCGGGCCCGGTTGTAGCCCAGGTTGCGGTGGCTGACGGTCAGTTCGATGATCTGGGGCAGTGCCCGCGCGTCGCCGTCGCAGTAGTCGATCGTGCCTTCGAAATCACCGGACTGGATCATCTGTTCGATGTCATCCAAGAACTGGTCCTGTTCGTCTTCGGACTTGAACCGTTTTTGCCCGACGCGATTCCAGACGACGACGATGCAGTACAACCCCCAAAGTGCCACCGCCGCGAGTGCCAGATAGGTCGCATCGGCGATCATGTTGAAAAGCGAGTACGCAAGGAGCATTGACATTCGTGTCTTTCCCGTTGATGGATAAGTTGAGGGTGTTGGGTTGAAAAGCGCGAGCGCTGGTACCTAGTAGCCGTTCCGATAGCGCTGGCTGACGATGCTGAAGGTGTATCCGCTGCCGTTGGCGGTGCTTTCGAACACGGTTTTGGCGATCGAATGCGGAAATTTCTTCCCCTTGCCTTCGGCGTATTCCTTTTCCATGTTGGCGAGCCGGTTTTCAAGATCTTTGGGGACAAACCGGATCACATTTCGGCCGTCGATTCGAATCCCGGCCTCGGTGAGCAGCTGACGGTCGAATTGCAGCAGGGGGTTGGACAGTTTCCAGGAAAAGTACAGTCGTTCTTCCGTCTTGGGTTGGGTGTTGACGCGTTTGGTCGGCGACCCGGACAGATTGTTGGCCATTTCGATCACGTTGGGGCCGCCGCCGCCGAACGCGGCCAATTCGATGTTGTAGAAATCCAGCTGTTTGGCGTAGTCCTTTTTGCCTTTGGCGTTGAACGTCAACTCCCAGCGTTCCCAGCGACCGATGATGTCATCCCCCTCGCCCATGGGGCCCGGCGGCCGACTGTCGCCCTGGCCGGTGCCTTGGGTCGAGGCGGTGGCGTTGGTGTCGGCGGTCGTCAGCGAGGCGGCCACGCTGCTGACCGCGTCGGTGACCGCTTCGATCGTGTCGGCCAGGGTCGGTTCCATCAGGTCCTCGACCTCTTCGGCCCCCGGAGGCTCGAAATCGCGTTCAAATCCCTCGGGGTTCTCTCCCCGGCCCGGAGGGTTTTCGATGATCGGTGCAAGCGCGATCGGTTTAGGCTCACCGCTGAGCAGCCAGACGACGAACATCATGAACACAAAGGCGCCCAGAAACAGGATCAGCGCCAGGAACAGCGACGTCACCGAGTCGAAGCGGCTGAGTTTCAGTTTTTCGCGTTCGTGTTCGCGTTCCTGCCGCGCCGCTTCCAGTTGATCCGTTCTTTTTTCTTGATCAATGATCGATGACATCTTTAGATACCTCCGCCCATGCCGGCGTGGCCGGAATCCTTGATTCGTGTTTCGACCCGAAACGTTCGCTGGGCTGACGACCGTTTAGTGTGATCGGAAAACCCATCGGCCGCGAGTGCAGGCAGATAATTGGTCTGAAAAGTTGGCGAAGGGATCACCGAGGTGACGAAACCGCCGTTTGGGAAGATAATTCGAGCTATCATACGGTGTCGCAAGCATCTGCCAAACGTCGCTGCCGAAATCAAAGATGTCTCTATCGAAGGTGAACCAATTGACGAACCATGGCATCATAGCCTAGGATCCCCACAGATCGAATGAATCTTCCAGCTGGTCAGGTAGCTCAGTTGGTAGAGCACGGCCCTGAAAAGGCCGGTGTCGCCGGTTCGAGCCCGGCCCTGACCACTTCTCTTGGACGCGTCCGCAGCCTCGACTTTGCAGCCTCGACTTCGCGGCCTCGGCCCAGCCGGACGCGTCTCGCCGCAGCAATTGCCACACGCGGTGCCGCCCGTCCCGGCCATCGCCCCATTCGCGGCCCCCTGCGGCGGCGGCTGAATCATCGTCTGTCGCACCGGACCTCCATCGGTGGCTCTCCATTGGCGGCCAATGACTGACAGCCAATGACTGACAGCCAATGGTCGTCCGCATCAAGGGGCGACGGTTGACGGACCGGGCGAACAAAAGTTTTCGCAGATTTTCGTCCGCGGGTTTTCGTCCACGAATTTCAGGGCCGGCAACGTTCCCTTGCGCCAGAATTCTCGGCTGCCGTCGCCAAAAATTGACATTGCCGGGTAAACTGACCGCTCGCCTGTCCGCCTGTCCCGATCCAAAGACTGGAAAGACGTGGAAAATTCATCCGAAAATCAACCGGCATCAAATCACGGCAGCAACGAACAGCACCACGGCAGCAACGAACAGTGGGGGACTCGAATCGGCGTGATCTTGGCGGTCGCCGGTTCCGCGGTCGGCCTGGGGAATTTTCTGAGGTTCCCCGGTCAAGCGGCCCAGAACGGTGGCGGGGCGTTCTTGTTACCGTACTTCATCTCGCTGCTGGTGCTGGGCATCCCGTTGTGCTGGGCCGAATGGACGATGGGGCGGTACGGCGGCCACCACGGATTCAATTCCTCGCCGGGCATCTTTAGCGTCGTCTGTCGCAGTGCCAAGGCGCGGTATTTGGCGGTTCCGGCCTTGCTGATCCCGCTGGTGATTTACATGTACTACGTCGTCATCGAGGCCTGGTGTCTGGCGTATGCGTTTTCGTACCTCAACGGATCGCTGATGCTCGGCGAAGACGCGGCGGCGTACAAATCGTTTTTCGGCAGTTTCGTCGGCAGCGGCGAGGGGCAGAACGGGGCGGCGTTCCGCGGCGAGTCGTCGTTGCTGTACTTCGTCATCGTCACCTTCGTCATCAACTTCATTTTTATCTACCGCGGTGTCGCCAAAGGGATCGAGACGTTCTGTCGCTATGCCATCCCGATGATGGTCGTGTGTGCCCTGTGTGTTCTGGTCCGGGTGTTGACCTTGCCCGCCGATCAGGTGAACTCTGGATTGGGATTCATGTGGAATCCCGATTTTTCGGCACTGTTGGATTCCAAGACCTGGCTGGCCGCATCGGGCCAGATTTTCTTTTCCCTGTCGGTCGGGTTCGGCGTCATCGTCAACTACGCCAGCTACCTGAAAAAGAAGGACGACGTGGTGCTGAGCGGATTGACCGCGTGCAGCATGAATGAGTTTTTCGAAGTCTGCCTGGGCGGGCTGATCACGCTGCCGGCGGCATTCATCTTTCTCGGCGCAACGGTCGGCCAGCAGGGCACGTTCGGACTGGGGTTCACGGCGCTGCCGAACGTGTTCGCGCAGATGCCCGCCGGTCAATTCTTCGGGTTCCTGTGGTTCTTTATGTTGTTCTTGGCGGCGATCACCAGCAGCCTGTCGATGCTGCAACCGGTGATCGCGTTCTTCGAGGAAGGCTTTGGGATGCAGCGTGGCGCGTCGGTGTCGCTGCTGGGAATCATCTCGCTCTCGGGCAGCGGTTTCGTGATGTACTTTTCGGCGGGCCTGAAAGCGCTCGACACGTTTGATTTCTGGGTCGGCACGTTCTTGATCTTCGTGCTGGCGATGGTCCAGGCGGTGATGTACGGCTGGGTGTTTGGGATCGAACGTGGGGCGGAAGAGTCCAACCATGGATCACACCTGAAAATACCCACCGCCGTGCAATACATGCTCAAGTACGTCGTCCCGGTCTACCTGGGTGCGATCTTCATCGCGTTCGCTTGGGAAAACGTGTTGGACAAAACTGACCCGGAAACGGGCACCGTCACGCAGGGATACCTGTCAAAGATCGCCGGCGACGAAGTCATCTTGATGTCGCTGCTGTTCATCGGAGGCACAATCGCGTTCTTGGCGGTGATGGTGCACGTGGCCGGACTCCGCTGGCGACAGCAAGGCCGATTCGACAATTTGAATTGAGCTGGGGGCTGGGGGCTGGGGGCTGGGAGCTGGGGAAGTAGAGACAAGAAAATGGGTGACAAGAAAAAATCGCACGGTTCTGAAACCTGAAACCTGAAACCTGAAACCTGAAACCTGAAACCTGAAACCTGAAACCTGAAACCTGAAACCTGAAACCTGAAACCTGAAACCTGGACTTTGAATTTAATGAATGCTTATGGTTGGATCGTGATGACGGCCTCGGTCGGCTCGGTGGTAACCTTGTTGACGTATTGCCTGTACCGCGTGTTGACCCTTCCGCCGGTTCCGGATGACGATCCGGAATGATGGATCGGGTTTGTGTGATCAACGTGGTCGGATTGACCGCTCGGCTGCTGGCCGACGCGCCGGCCCTTCGTTCGCTCGCCGGCAATCCGCCGCCAGATGCGCTCGCCGGTGGCGGCAAGAACTTCATGCCCTGGACCAGCCCGCTGCCGGCGGTCACGTGCACGTCTCAGGCGACGATGCTGACCGGTTTGGCGCCGCGCGATCACGGCGTGGTCGGCAACGGTTGGTACTATCGCGAGACGCAGGAGATTCGGTTCTGGCAACAAGCCCGCTCGCTGGTCCAGGGGCCGGCGTTCTATGACGACTTTGAAACCGCAAAGATGTTTTGGTGGTTCAATCAGTCGTCGACGGCGCGGTACAGCTGCACGCCCAAGCCGCATTACGGATGCGACGGCAGCAAGGTCTTTGACGTCCTGGACCACACCGAGTGTGACTTGACCGCGCGGCACGGCCCGTTTCCCTTTTTCACGTTCTGGGGCCCCGGCGCCGGGCTGCCGTGCAGCCGCTGGATCGCCGAAGCGACGGCGACGGTGATGCGCGAAAAGCAGCCGCAGATCACGCTCGCCTATCTGCCGCATCTGGATTACGACTTCCAACGGTTCCCCGACCACGACCCGGCTCGTGTCGCCGAGGTCGACCAGTGCGTGCAAACCATTTTGACGGCCGCCGATGAGATCAACGCACAGGTGGTGATTGTTTCCGAATATGGATTGGTTCCCGCCGACCGCCCGATTCACATCAACCGGATCCTTCGCCAAGCCGGCTGGTTGTCAGTGCGGAACGGGCCGTTCGGCGAAGTGCTGATGCCGGGGGAATCGAAAGCGTTTGCGGTCGCCGACCATCAATTGGCGCACGTCTACGTCAACAATCCGGGGTTCGTCGCGGCGGTGCGAAAGGAGTTGGAAGCGGTCCCGGGGATCGGCGGAGTGTTCGAACCCGGCGAACTTGAACTGGATCATCCACGCAGCGGCGAACTGATCGCGCTGGCCGACAACGATGCCTGGTTCACGTATTACTACTGGAACGACGACGCGCTCGCGCCCGACTTTGCCCGCACGGTGGATATCCATCGCAAGCCGGGCTACGACCCGTGCGAGTTGTTCATGACCAGCAAGGTTCGGATGGCCGGGCGGTTGCTGCAAAAGAAACTCGGCATGCGCTACAAGATGGACGTGATTCCGCTGGATCCGACGCTGGTCCGCGGCAGCCACGGATTGCACCCCGACCCGATCGACGGCCCGATCATCATCGGCCCCTCGGACACTCATCCATTGCCGGCCGACATGCGGGGCTTCGCCGGCTACATCCGCGCGCTGCTGGGCGGCGGTTGAT
>NZ_JACEHH010000054.1 GCF_014154935.1 Stieleria mannarensis | reverse complement strand
AAAACCCTGGGGATCCACCTTCTGGCGAAGGTAGCTACGTTCGACCGGCGATTCACGGTATTGATCAAAGTGGCGCTGTCCAGTTAGTCAGCAATAGAGTTCACGTTCCGGGGGCGTTCGAAGGAGCGCCGAAAGGCTGGACACCAATGGTGGGAAGAAGTCACAAAACTCCGTGGTGTTCTGCTACGATTGAGTGATCTCACGCAACTCCCGTCCGGTGTCTCCTCCAACCATCCATTCGAGTCGGAGTGTCATGAAAACGCTGATTGAAACGCAACTGGGCAACGAGATCGGAATCAACATCCACAGCGCGCACCGGATCGAATCGGCGACGCTGTTGGCCGCCGAAGAGGACTATTTTTCGGTGAAGACCGGCGACGAAGAAAACGTCTTTCACGTCCCCTATGTCAACATCGTCAAAGTGATCGAGAACCCCGATGGCGTGACCGTCAGCGGGTTCTTCAAGAGCCACAAAACGCATCCGTTTGTGATCAAGATCGGGCACGTGGTGGAATACGTGCCGACTTGATGTCGGTCAGGCATGCCTTACTTCTTCGGCTCGGGCTTTTCTTTCTTCGGCAACCACGCTGCGAGTTGTGACTTGATGGCGTCGCTCCCTTCGGCCGATGCCAGATTCTTCCATTCGTACGGATCGGCCACGACGTCGTAGAGTTCTTCGTCGCCGCCGGCGTAGCGGATGTAACGATGGGTTTCGGTCTTGACGCTATGGTTGCCGCGACCGTGGGTGGTGATCGCGGGGAATTCCCAAGGGGCTTGTGGGTTTTTTAGCAACACCGAGATGTCGTGACCGCTGACGTGATCCGGGGTTTCGATCCCGGTCAATTCGCACAGCGTCGGATACACGCTCATCAAGTCGACCGAACGGTCGCAGCGTGTTCCCGGCGTGGTGAGTCCGGGGACGACCCAGATGAAGGCGGTGCGGGTGGTTTCTTCCCACAATGCGAACTTGCGCCAGTGCTCTTTTTCACCCAGCGACCAACCGTGATCGCTCCACAAGCAGATGATCGTGTTGTCTCGGTTCGGGCTGGCGTCCAGGGCGTCGAGCAATCGCCCCAGGTTCATGTCGGTGTAGGCGCAGGTGGCCAGGTAGGATTGAATCGCGGCTTTCCAGCGGCCACTCTTGAGAAACTTGGCGTGATCACCATTGGGGCCGGCCATCTTGACCCCGGCAGGCGGAATGTCGTCCAAGTCGTTTTCGATGTGCGGCGGCAACTCGATCGACTCCAGCGGAAACGCGTCGTAGTATTTCCGCGGGGCGACGAACGGCAGGTGGGGCTTGTACAGGCCACACGCGACGAAGAACGGTTGCTCGCTTTTCTTGGTGATCCGTTCGATGCAATAGTTGACGCAGTGCCAATCCATGATGTCGTCGTCTTTCAGGTTCGGGTGCGTCACGTCGTCGTGATAGCCGTCCATCTTTTTTACGCCCGGTCCATTGGCACTCAATCCGTCATCGGACATGTACTCGGTCCATTCGCTTGGATGGTACTGTCTGGAGTGGTAGATCTTTCCCGCACCGGCGACGTGATAGCCGGCCTTCAGGAATTGGGCACTCAAGCCTTCGCCGGCGGCCTGGTACTGTTTCCACTTGTGTCCGTTCTTGTAGCACCCGGTCACCCAGGGTCGCCGGCCGCTCATCAACGCACAGCGCGAGGGTTCGCAGGCCGGCACGGCGCAGTGGGCGTTGGTGAACGTCACGCCGCGTCGGGCCAGTCGGTCAAAGTTCGGCGTGCGGGCCTGGGGATTGCGGTTCAAATGCGTCATCCAATGGTTCAAGTCGTCCACGGCGATGAACAACACGTTCGGTCGATCGGCCGCCGATGCGACACAGGACAAAGAGCACAAGGCGGTCAGGAGGATCAATCGCATCATGGGAAACGGCCGGGGTAGGGGGAGCGGGGTCGGGAATGGGAGTGTCCAGCGAACCCGATCAGTTTATTCGATCCCCCACCGCCGCGGTGCGGTTTGCAGGTCGCGGTCAGCTGCTCGCCCGTACGACGTCCTTTGTAGGTCGTCGCGCAAAGCCCCATGGGCGACGGCCCGGAAGGGCGATCGTACTGGCGAAAAGCGACGCCCTGAAGGCGAAACACCAACGTTGCCGTCCTACTACGCCGGTTAAAGGTCAGCGCCGGTCAATGGTCAGCGCCGGTCAATGGTCAGCGTCGGGGCGCTAGGTCAATCAAAGGGTGCGCCCGTCCACTCGCCCGTGTCGTCTATGTCCCATCCGCTGCCGAACAGGCGACTTTGGTGCTAAATTCTGTTTTCGACATCGCATTCTGCCGGCGCGAGTTTCACCCGGCACGCTTTACCCTCTGCACGACCGATCGATACGACGAGATGAAGATCACTGGTTTCAAAGTTTTTCAAGTGGACCTTCCCTTGGCGGAGGGCAATTACAGTTGGTCGGAGGGGAAGAGCGTCGACGTCTTTGATTCCACGGTGGTCCAGATTGACACCGATTCCGGGTTGGTCGGTTACGGCGAAGTCTGTCCGCTCGGACCGGTCTACCTGCCCGCCTATGCGGCCGGAGCCCGCGCGGGGATCCAGGAATTGGCCCCCCAGTTGATCGGCCAAGACCCGACACAGTTGTGGGCACTCAATTACAAGATGGACCGGGTGATGAAGGGGCATCCGTACGTCAAGTCGGCGATCGACATGGCGTGCTGGGACATTTTGGGCAAGGCCGCGGAATTGCCGGTTTGCACGCTGCTGGGCGGACGCTACGGCGACGACGTGGTGCTCTATCGCGCGATCTCCCAACGGCCGGCCGCCGAGATGGCCGACAACGTTGCCGGCTATCGCGAAGAAGGCTATCGGCGGTTTCAGCTGAAAGTCGGCGGGCGAGCCGATGAGGATATCGAGCGAATCCGCGCGGTCCGCGAAATTCTGCAACCGGGCGACAAACTGGTCGCCGATGCCAATACCGGCTGGCTGATGCACGAAGCGATGCGGGTCGTCGGCGCGGTGCGTGACGTCGATGTCTACATCGAACAACCCTGTGCGACGTACCAGCAGTGTTTGACCATCCGCCAAAACACCAACCTGCCGTTCATCTTGGACGAAGTCATCGATTCGGTCGACGCGATCCTGAAAGGCGCATCGGACCGTGCGATGGACGCCGTCAACATCAAGATCAGCAAGTTCGGCGGGCTGACCAAAGCCAAACAGGCGCGCGACCTGTGCGTGTCACTGGGGATCGCGATGACGCTGGAAGACAGCTGGGGCGGGGACATCATCACCGCCGCGATCTCGCACTTGGCCCACAGCACGCCGACCGATTACCTGTTCACGTCCACCGACTTCAACAGCTACGTCACCCAGTCGATCGCCGATGGGGCACCCAAACGCGCCAACGGGCGGATGGCCGCGTCGACCCAGCCGGGTTTGGGGATCACGCCGAAGTTCGATGTCCTGGGCGATCCGGTTTGGAGTTGCTGAGTGAACCACGCAACCGTTGGTGTTTAGGCACTAAGTTAAGATTTGAAACCATCAAATACGTGAAGACACCCTCCCTTCTAGGGAGGGTCGCGGAGGAGTTTACGCTCGGAGCGGGGAGGGTTTGCTGTGGCTCGGATCCACTCAAATACCACCAATCGACCCTCCCCTCGCTACGCTCGACCCTCCCTGCCAGGGAGGGTTTCGTGTTAGCTTGACGCTTACTCGCGGAAGGACCGTCGTACTTTGGGAAGAATATGATCGACATGGTGATTTGGTTTTTGAGATTGCTTCGTCTGGCCGCAATCTGTCTGCTGATCCCGGCGGTGCATCAATCGACGGTGGTGGCTCAGGGTACCGAACGCGATCGCCAAATCGACGAACAGTTCCTGCAGGTATTGCTTGAAAACCCGCGTCCGGGCACGGCACTCGATCGCGTGTTCGACTACCACACGCAAACCCGCTCACTCGACGAATTGCTGCGGTCGCTCGATGACGACCGGTCGGGGGCAAAGCAACTGACGCGCGGTTTGATTCAGCTCAAACACGGCGACGCCTCCGCCGCAATCCATTCGCTGCGGACTGCGGAGTCGTTGCTGACCGACAGTGCCAACGCGAGCCATCAGTTGGGCCGGGCATTGATCGCCGAAGGCGAGGATGAACAAGCGGTCCAGGCGTTTCGACGCGCGATCGACCGACAGCCCGATCGTCGCGACGCGCCGGAAATCTTTCAGAGTCTCGCACAGCTCTATTGCCGCACCCACCAACGCGACCAAGCGATCAGCGTTTGGGGGCAACTGCTCGAACGATTCCCGGATGATCCATCAATGACCGAGCGGGTCGCCGCCGCCTTGGTGATTCAGCAGGACTATGGTTTGGCACTGCAACACTACCAACGTTTGGCACAGCAGGCGACATCAGCGGAGAACCGCATTCGATATCAAATTCGTGTCGCAGAGCTGACCGATCGGCTGGGGGACACCCCCAAGGCACGGCAGCAACTCGAAACGATCCTGGCGCGATTGCGACCGGGCAGTTGGCTGCACTCGGACGTCCGCGATCGGCTGGAACGCACCTATTTGTCTGACGGGGATTTCGACGGCTTGGCAGAATACTATCGCCGGCAAGCAGACCGGTCGCCCGACGACCTGACGCTGCTGGTCCGTCGGGCGGAAATCCTGGCCGGCGCAGGACACATTGACGATGCCCAGACGTCTTTGTTGCAGGCCATCGCAAAGGCTCCCGATCAATTCGAGCCGCGTTGGACACTGGTGGGAATCCTGCAATCCGAGGGCAGCAGCGCCGAGGCGGCACGACACTTGGAACACCTGCTTTCCATCGACCCGACTCATCCCGACGTCGGGCTGCGTTTGGGAGATGTCTACCTTGCCGATCCAATGATGGAACGTGACCGGCGACGCGATGCGGCCCGAGACGCGTGGAATCGGCTTGCCCAGGCCAACCCCGACGACGCGGTTTTGTTGGCGAACCTGGCACAGCGGATGAAGTCAATCGACGACAACGACCGCGCGGTTCAGCTTTATCGTCAGGCGATCCAAGCGTCGCCCGATGATCCCCAGTTGCGTGAATCGCTCGGCGAACTGCTGCATCAGCTCGGACGCCATGACGAGGCGATCGTGATTTGGCGATCGATCGCCGACGGCCCGCGGCCCAGCGCGGCGTCTCTTATCCATGTGGCCGGAATCTTCGAATCGATCCGACGTTTCGACCTGGCACTGCAGACCTGGAACGAAGCGGGGGAGTTGGATCTATCGTTCGATCAGCGTCTGCGGTACGCCGGCGTGCTTTGGGGGGCAGAGCAATTTGATGCCGCAGCAGCGGAACTGGACGCGGCATCCGAACGGGCCGAGAGCGCTGAAGAGAGCGAACGGCTGATGCGGCGACGGATCGAATTCTTTCAAGTTGCGGACAGACTGGGCGAGCAGATCGCGGAGGTTTCGCGACAAACGCCGACCGCGGAAAACCGACGGTATCTGGCGCTGCTGTGTCTTGCCGATGGGCATCGCGAGGCCGCGTCGCGCGCGATCGACGCCGCCATCGAGCTTGAACCAGAAAACGTCGCGGTGCTTCGTGATGCGGTCGACATCGCGGAACGTTTGGGACGCGATGAGAACGCCGCCCGGCACCTGAAACGCTTGACGCGATTGGACAAGCGACGCAGTGTTGATCATTTCCGCCGGCTCGTCGGAATCCGAAAACAACTCGGTCAAATCGAACTGGCGCTTAAAGTCGCCGATGACATGGTGGCTGCGAATCCTGCGTCGGCGGCGGCGCACCATCTGTATGCTCAAATTGCGTTTGTCTCGGGAAAGCACCCGCAGGGCGAAGCGGCGTTGCGGCGCGCCGTCAGCCTTGACCCCCGCAACAACGAAGCTCGTGTCGACCTCGCGATCCGGCTGGCCGATCGATCTGAAACCGCCGAGGCGATCGCCCTGCTTTGGAAATCCGTTGAGCAGGAAACCGAGTTGGAATCGCAGATCGAACGGATCGAGCAGTTGGTGCAGTTGTACGAACAACGCGGTGAAGTCGAGCAACTGGTGACACGCATCAAAAGGCTTGAACGGGACGACGTCGATTCGAAATCCAAGTCGATCCTGGTCGCAACGGTCTGGAGTTCTGTCGAAGATTTCAAGCAGGCGCAGTTCGTTCTGCAGCGAGGGCTCGGCAAGCACCCGCATGACGTGTCCCTGCTCCAAGCGATGGTGCAACTTTTGTCACGATCGGGGGACTTGGTTTCAGCGGTCACCCAGCAGCGTCGGCTGGTTCAGGTTCAAGATACGCCGGCTGCCCGGGCTCGCTTGACGTCGCTGGAGTTTCAAGCCGGATTGATCACACAGGCCGAAGTGACCATGCGGGAGATGAAAGCGACGCGTGATCCCAAGCGGATGGCGTCGATCATCCGACGGGGCGCCGGCAGCGATCCGGAGCAGGCGGCCGAATTGTGTCGTGTCGCGTTGGAGATCGATCCCGACTTGTGGGACATCAAAATCGTCCGCGCCCAGTTGCTGTTGCTGTCCGATTCGCCCGATCGCGCCCAACACGTCGCGTTGGCCGGTCGTGTGGCGGGCGAAGTCGCTGCGTTGGAACTTGACCATGATCTGAAGGCGACCTCGGGAATCGCGCCGGTTGCCTCGTCCACGTCGGTGTTCTATTCCACGCGACAAGCCGCATTGGCGGCGCCCGCCCGCGGAACCACCCGGTATCGAAATCTTTTACACATCGAGCGTCCCTCGTCCATGTCGACTCCGGGATTGCCGATCGGACGCCCGGCACAAACGGTGGTCGATCGCGACCATTTTCCTGCGTCGACGGCGGGCACACTACAAACCATCTTGATGCTCAACGAGCGGCGGATCACCAGCCGGATCAACAACGGTGCCAAAAGTTACTCCTTCGGCTTCGGCAGCAATTTCGTCGCACCACAGGACTACTTTCAGGCTTTCTGGATCGCCCGCTGCGTGCAAATCCTTGCCGACCGTGAGTTGGCGATTCTGGACGGCCGCCAGATCAGTACGAAGCAGATCACCCAGAAACGTTTTCCCCCGCCGTCGATCGATTCGGACGACGTCGCGGCATTCCGCCATGCGATCACGCTGCATGCGATCCGGGATTCGATGGACGGCACCGAGACGTTGCCTGCCGAGCAGATCCTCTGGAGGGTCGCCCAGCTCGATCCGGCGGGCGATCAGTCGTCGCTTGCCGAGTGGCTCGCCAAGCGGTCACGAATACGTCAGGATCAGGAGACCGAAGCTCGGGCAAAGATCCAGCCGTTGGACGAGGTGCAGTTGGAGATCCTTGCGGACGTCTGCCGGGCACGGCGAGGGCATGTGCCGGCGGGGGCGTCAAAAGGAAACGCGTCGCAGGAAGACACTGAATTGCGGCGGAACCTGGTCGCGGAGTACCGGTTCGCTGGAAAAACACCGCCCGAGTTTGTTCTCGCGGATCCGGGGGCTGATTCGTCGGGCAAGCTCGGCGAGTGACACTGGCATCGGCGAAAGCGATCGTTGCCATGCGAAATCGACAGCCTGCCAAAGCTTAGGAAAACTGGGAACCACCTTCTGGCGAAGGTCGCTAGGTTGCATTGGGAACTTGTGTCCATGCCTGTGTTGCGAGTTCACAGGGCTGCACAGGTCACAGGTCACAGGGCTGCATAGGGCTGCGGTACAATGGGGCGGTGTCAACTCCGCTGCATGGAGGATTCTTGTCGATGAAGATGCCGCCAAATGATCGCCCCGGATTTATCATGCGGTGTTGTCGCGGGCGATGGACTCACTTTCTCGTGGTTGGTTTTTTCATCGTCACGGTGCCAGCGCCGGTCCCGGCGCAAACGCCGAGCGTTGATTCCGAGGAAATGATTCAGCGGTTCACCGAAGTGTTGCTGAAACGCCCGCGGCCGGGCACGGCGCTGGATCGCGTCTACAGCCACCACCTGCAAAACGGCACACTCGACGAATTCCTGCAGTCGCTGGATGTCGACGAGACGACCGAACTGGCCGCCGGAAAACAACTGGTGCTCGGGTTGATTCAACTGCGGCGTGGATTGACCGCCCCAGCCGTGGCGGCGTTGTCGAAAGCAGAACGCGGGCTAGAAAACGACGCGATGGCCAGCTTCTATCTCGGGCGTGCATTGTTCGCGGTAGGAAAAACCGACCAGGCAGCCCAGGCGATGCAACGTGCGATCGATCGCGGCCCGCCCCGGTTGGAGGCTGCCGAGGTCTATCTGGAACTGGGCCGCCTGTATTCTCGTTCCGGCAAGTCGGAGCAAGCGATCAAGACCTGGAATCAACTGCAACAGCGGTTTCCCGGTGATCGGTCGATCGGTGAACGCATCGCCCGCTGTTTGGTTGACGAAAAGCATCACGAATTGGCGTTAGAACACTACGTCCGATTGGCTGATGAAACTCAAAATGATCAACAACGAGTTCAGTATCAAATCCAGACGGCTCAGCTGCAACGTATCCTCCATCGCCCGGACCAAGCCAACGAACAACTCGAGCGTCTATTGCTGCGGTTGCGGCCGGGCAGTTGGCTCTATCGCGATGTTCGTGATCGCTTGGAAGCCGGAATTCTTCGCGACGGATCGTACTCGGAGTTGGCAGATTTTTACTGGGATTTGAGCAAGCGTTCTCCCGATGACCTGACGCTGCGTGTCCGGTTGGGGCAGATTCTGTCGCTTGCCGGGAAATTTGATCTGGCCCAGCGAACACTGCAATTTGCTGTCGACCGGGCGCCACAGGACACGGCCGCTCGCATCGCGTTGATCGATGTCTTGGATCGCGCGGATCGTCCTGCCGCCGCGTCGTCCCAACTGGAATCCCTGGCCGCGATCGATCCCGACAACCCCGATCTCTACATCCGCTGGGGGCGGATGTTGCTTCGTGATGCGGACAAAGCGTTGGAGGAGCGTCATGACGCGGCGGTCGACGTTTGGCAACGGTTGTTGGAAACACGTCCGGATGATCCCGGCATGCATGTGCGAGTCGCAAAGCTGGTTCACGGGATCGGTCGCACCGACACGGCCATTGCGCTCTACCGAAAAGCGGTTGACTTGGATCCGGAGGCGCCGCAGTACCGCGAATACTTGGCTGAACTACTCCATGAATCCGATCGGTTCGACGAGGCGATCGAGGTTTGGCGTTCGATGGCGACTGGGCCGCGGCGTGGTCGCGATTCACTGGTCCGACTGGCGGAGGTCTTGTCCGCATTCGATTATCGATTCCAGTCCTTGCAAGCGTGGAGTCAAGCGGCGGCATTCGATTTGACGTTCTCGCAGCAGCTTCGCTACGCACGCGCGCTGATCGACGCCCAGGAATACGACCAAGCGGTCAGGCTGTTGGAGGGAGCTGGAAAAATCGCCGAAACGCGGGATGAGCAACGGCAAGTGCTCCGCGAACAAGTGGACGCCTATGCGGCCGGCGAGATGCTGACCGAGAAAATCGCATCACTGTCCCATCAAACGCCCTCGACGGAGAATCGGTTGCTGTTGGCGATGTTGCACTTGGCCAATCAGCAACTCGGCCGCGCCGCGATGACGATCGAAGACGCGGTTGAGCAATCGCCCGCTCACCTCCAGACCTTGGCCATGGCCGCCGACCTTGCCCAGCGACAGCGGCGTTGGTCAGACGCGACCGGGTATTACCAACGATTGATTGAATTGGATGGGCGGTTTCAAACCACGTACTTGCGAAACATCGTCACGCTTCAGCAGGAGGCCAGGGATCTGGACAAGGCATTACAATTTGCCGGGGATTTGATCGATGCCGCCCCAACGGTTCCGGACTCCTATCGCATCTATGCCGACATCGCGTGGGCGCTCGGTCGCGACGAGGACGCCGTTGCGGCCCTCCGCAATGCGATCGACGTGGCGCCGCGCGACAACGGCAATCGAATCAAGCTGGCAGAACACTTCGCCGGGCAGTTTCAAACCACCGCCGCGATCGATTTGTACTGGGAAGCGATGGAGTATGCGCGAGATTGGAAGCGACGCCGCGAGCTGTTTCAAGCTTTGGTTCCGCTGTACCAGCGGCGCGGAGCGTCCCACCAATTGCTCCGACGTCTGGAACAATTCGAATTGACGACCGACGATCGTCACCAGACACAGTGGCTGGTCGCATCGTTTTGGCAGTCGATGGGAGACTTCAAACGCGCCAGTTTTCTGCTGCGTCAACTGGTCGATCAACAACCCGCTGACGCCGAATTGCTTCGGCAAACCGTCGCTTGCTTGATGGCGTTATCCGACTACGCGACCGCTTTGAAGTATCAACGCGACTTGGTCGATCTGTCACGGATGCCGGCCGACTATGACTTGTTGGCGGAACTGGAGTTCAAGCGCGGTGAATTGAAGCAAATGGATGTGTTTGCGATCGAATTGGCGGCCACGACCGATCCGGTGCGTGCGATGACGATCATCGATCGCGCCGCCGTGCAAAGCCCGTCAAAGGCGATTGAGCTTTGCCGGATCGTGACCCGGCGGCAACGGTCGTGGTGGGGAATCCAATCGGTTCAAGCTCAATTGTTGTTCAGGATGGCCCGCGACGCCGATGACGATCGGATGGAGCAAGCGATTCGGTTGGCCGAAGGAATCGACGCGTTGAACCTGAACCTCGCCCGGCCGCCCCGCTGCAAACCACCGGGCGTCAACGCCGGTGGCAACTATGTGATCCAGTTCTCGCCGCACCCGCGCAGCTCGCGCGGGGCCAATTCGGGCAAGTACACCCTGCCCAGACGCAACTTCACCTTGTTTCTGCGCGTCTTGTTTGACGCGGCAAGTCCCTCCTCCGCGACGCGTCCGGCTGGGCATCGGGTGACGGCAAGGTACCTGATTCCCCAGGACTACAACCAGGCGAGATGGATCGCACGCGCCATCAAGGTCCTGGGGCGGCACAAACAGTATGAACGTGACGGCCGCCGGCAATCCGTCCGCCAGGTGATCGAGGAACTGTTTCCCATGCCACCAGCGGACCAGATCGATGATCCGCGCGGGTTGGAAGAGTTGCTTGCGATGGACGGACTGGAACGCTCGCTGGCGGGGACTTCGGCCGGTCCATCGACGGAGTTGTTGTGGAGGATGGCGGAGGTGGATCCTGCGGGTGAGCTGCCGGGTTGGCGAGCGATGCTGGATGCCAGGGGGAAACGTCGGCGCGTCGAGGGCGATCGGCCGACGACAAGGTCCAAGACTCTCGATGAAGCACAACTCCACATCTTGGCAAACGTCGTTTCTACCCGACGGAAACTGCGCGCCGGGCTGACGTCGCCGCAGCAGATCGGACGAGAACTTGAATTATATCGCTGGATGATCCAGGAGTTTCGGCTGGCCGGAAAGGAGATCCCCGCACTCGATGCCGGTGAAGCGAACACGGAAGCGAACACCCCAACGAGCAGTTTGTTGGCCGCGATCGCGGAGATCCAAACCGCCTTGTGGGAAAACGACCTGGAACGTGCCGATAACCTTGTCTCGGGATTGACCGAGATCGCGCGTCGCGATCCCACGTCCGACCTGCTGGCACAACTGCAATCATGTTCCGCCATCACTTGGTTCGCGTCGCCTTCGGGAGCTTCGGAAGTCGAGTTTCAACGCAGCCACCGCAACGAACTCTTGGATGCCTGGATCGCCCACTGCAGCAGTCGCAATGCGCGAAGGGAAAGCAGTCAATCCGCCGCACAAGTCGTCCGCCAGTACGCCGCGGGGAGCGGTCTGACAGGATCGTCGCCGGCCAATCGCAGGCTGGTTCGTCTGCAACCCTTGCTGGTAAAAACCACGTTGTCGAAGTTTTTGATCGATGAATACCTGGTCCGCGGAATCCTTCAAATTACCGGGGATGATCAGGCCAGGGCGACCATTGGTCAGGTTTCACTGCCTGGAGACTGGATCGTTTCGCTTGAACAAGCGTTTCCGCGGGCGTCCGAGCGGGAAATGAGACTTCGCCGAGTCGTCGCCGTCTTTGCGGACACATGGGACCAGCGACCGGCCAGTAGCTACCAAAAAATGTTGTCGCTGTGTGAAGCGTCTCCCCGCGATGTGGACCTGCAGATCGAAGCGGCAGCGATGCAAGTTGCCCGCAAGGAAGTGGACAAGGCGTTCGCGCGGTTGAGCAACTTTGAAACGTCCGCGGATTCGTCGGCACTGAAAATTGCGTTGGCAAAGATCTTTCTCGCGTTCCGGATCGGTGCCCGCTCTTCCAGTTACGACACGGTCGAGCAGATCCAAGACATGCAACTTGGCACCGCAACACGTCGGGAGTTAGACCAGCTACTGTATGAACTCCGCGCGGTCACTTTATCGCGGAGCACGGCCCAGAGAGCATCGCGCGCGATCTGGCAAGCGAATTCGCCGCTGCGGCAAGACGATGCCTCGCAACTGCGATTGGCTAGGACGCTGCTTTTGGAGGGGAATCGAGTCACGGCGTCCGAGGTCGCCTTTTCGATTCTGCATGACCGCTTGACCGGTGACCGCACGCCGACCGCCGCGATCCGTCGCCAGGCGATGGAGATCATGGTTCGGGCCGGATGCATCGATCAACTGGTTTCCATGTTCGAACGCGAGATCACTGCGCGAAACACCCCCCAAACATCCACGACAAACAGACCGAATTCCCGCCGCGATAAACGCAACGACCCACGCGACGAACTGGCCGAGCTGTATCAACGTGCCGATCAAGCGGACAAGGCGACGCGAATTTGGGAGAAAATGATCGCGGAAGAAAGGCTCTCCCCCGACGCGATCCTCTCGCGAGCCGATGCGTTGCGCTCGGATCGAAAGTACCATCAGGCCGCGATCACCTACCTGTTCGCCTTCGAGAAAGACGCCGGACTTTGGAAATCAAACTGGAGTGCGTTCGTCCGGTCGGCCGAGGCATCCAAACATCCCGCAGCAATCTACGCGCGACTGTCGACAGCGGATGTCGGTTCGTATTCGCTGTTTTCACTCTGCAACGTGATCGGCATCCGATCGGGTGACGCGTTCAGCGAGTCGCAGCGAAGGTTCGTTCGACACCTGATCGAAACCCATCCCGATGTGCCCCGAAAGGCCGGCTTGTTCAAAGCGTTCATTCCGGAATCGGAATGGGAACATTTTTCGGGTCTGATTGAAGAGCTGAATCGGGACTGATTCGCTCCAAGATCCAGCCGACTCGACGCGTCTCCCACAAGCACGACGCACTCGCGGCCTGTTGATTGAGTGAGCCGACGGCGCTAGCCGCGGGCCTAGCAGTGCCAGCTTCGCCCTTCGCGGCCCGTGGCTAGCGCCATCGGCCCACGATTGTTTCGGTTGCGATTAAATCAACAGGCCGGAAGCCAGGGGGGATCGGGCTCCTACATGGCCTGTCTGTTGTGTTTCCTCCGATCCGACGTGGATTGGATCTTTTCGGACATGCTCGGGGTCTGCGTCGTGCATTGGACGCATCCACAGGCCGTTTTTCCCCCTGTGAAGACTCTGGTTTTGTGCGATAATGGACGCCCCGCCAGCGTACTCTGCCCACCCCTGTGCGAATTCCCGCCATGAAGACTCCGATCTCTTTCTCTCTGGTCGTGCTGCTTTTCACTCTCTGCAGCGCCTCGGCCGCCGAGATTGATTTCAATCGCGACATCCGGCCGATCCTTTCGGACAACTGTTTCCTTTGTCATGGCCCTGCCGAATCGACGCGCGCCGCCGACTTGCGTTTGGATGATCGCGAGGCCGCGATCGATTCGGGATTGTTGGTCCCCGGAGAACCGGACGACAGTGAAGTGATCGCGCGGGTGTTTTCCGACGACGCGGACATGCTGATGCCCCCGCCGGATTCGAACAAACACCTCAGCGATCGACAACGCAAACTGCTACGGCAATGGGTCGCCGAGGGAGCGACCTATCAAGAACACTGGGCGTTCGTGCCGCCGCAAAAGGTGCCCGGCGTCGACACCGCCAACCCCGTCGACCACTTCATCGGCAAACGACTTCGCGAACACGGCCTGACCTTCTCGCCGCAAGCCGACCCTCGGACGTTGATCCGTCGCGTGTCGTTCGACTTGACCGGCATGGCGCCGACGCCCCAGCAAGTCGATGAATTCATTGCCGATGTGGATTCGCACGGAATCGACCTGGCCTACGAAACGCTGGTCGACCGCCTGCTGGCATCGGAAGACTATGGCGAACGCATGACGCTGGCCTGGCTCGATGCGGCACGCTACGGCGACACCAGCGTGATGCATGCCGACGGGCCGCGCGACATGTGGCCGTGGCGCGATTGGGTCATCAACGCCTACAACCGCAACATGCCCTTTGACCAGTTCACGATCGAGCAGATCGCCGGCGACCTGATTCCCGGCGGGACGGTCGATCAAAAAGTCGCCTCGGGATTCAATCGGAACCATGCCACCAGTGACGAAGGCGGCGCGTTCGCCGAAGAGTTGCGCGTCGAATACGTCGTCGACCGCGTCCAAACCACCTCCACCGTCTGGCTGGCACTGACGATGGAGTGTGCGCAATGCCACGACCACAAGTACGACCCGATCTCGCAAGAAGAGTACTACCAGTTTTTTGCCTACTTTAACAACACCGCCGATCCCGGGATGCAAACGCGCAAAGGGAATCAGGCCCCGGTGGTCGACGTCTACGACCCTGTCCAAGCAGAACGATTGGCTGAGTTGCACACGACGATCGAATCGAAACGAAGGGAGTTGGCAGCGTACAAGACCGACGCCGAACCGCGATTCATTGCCTGGGCCGAACAGGAAACCGCAAAGTACAACGATGCCGAAACGACGGCCGAGCAGTTGACCGGCATTGCACACTGGTTTCCGCTGGATGAATTCGACGGTTCGCAATTGAAGGACGAAACAACCGGAGCGATCGCGGTCTTGGAACAAGGCAAGTTCGAATCGGGCGATCGTGACGGAAACCGGACGTTGAAGCTGAACGGGCAAACCCAGTTTGCGTGTTCGGAGAATCCGCCTCAATTGGAATCGGACCAGCCGTTCACGATGGCGGCCTGGATCAAGTACGACGGCAAATCCGGCGGCGCCGTCTTCTCACGCATGGACGTTGCCAACAACCATCGCGGCTATGACATGTGGATCCAAGGGGCCAACATTGGGACCCACATCATCCATTCCTGGAGCGACAACGCGGTCAAGGTCGTTTCGCAAGACGCGCTGAAAAAGAACACCTGGCAACACGTCGTGATCACCTATGACGGCAGCCAAAAAGCGGCTGGAGTGAAGATTTATATTGACGGAAAACTGTCGGCCAACAAGGTCGAAGCGGACTCGTTGGCCGGTTCGCTGCAAACCGATGTGCCTTTTAAAATCGGCAGCCGCAGCAACGGCGCGAATTGGAAAGGCGAAGTCGACGACATTCGGATCTATTCCTTCGCCCTCCGCGAGTCCGAGGTGCCGCTGGCCAAGGACGACGTGATCGGCGGAATCCTGGCGACGGCCCCGGAAGATCGCAGTGAGTCCCAATGGGCGGCCCTGCGCAACGTTTACTTCCACAACCAAGACGACCACTACCAAAAGCTCAACCAAGCACTCGCCGCCGCTTCCAAGCAGCACGCCGATCTGGCCGCCCAGAAGACGACGTCAATGATCATGACGGACAATCCGCAAGACAAGATGCGGATGACCTACGTGCTGGACCGCGGACAATACGATTCACCCAAAAAAGAAACGCCAATTTCGCCCGGCGTGCCGGCCGCCTTGCCGCCGCTGGCCGAGGACGCTCCGCCGAACCGACTGGGATTGGCTCAATGGCTGACCGCGCCGGACCATCCGCTGACCGCTCGCGTCGCCGTCAACCGTTACTGGACGATGCTGTTCGGCAACGGATTGGTTCGCTCCGTCAGTGATTTCGGTGCCCAAGGTGCACCGCCGACGCATCCACAGTTGCTCGATTGGTTGGCCGTCGATTTCGTCCAATCCGGCTGGGACGTCAAACGAATGCTGCGACAACTCGTGCTCTCGCGGACGTACCGCCAAAGTTCGCGTCAAGAGCGTGAGCACGCCGAACAGGACCCCGAGAACTTGCTGTTGGCCCGCAGTCCGCGGTTCCGGTTGCAAGGCGAGTTTATTCGTGACCAGGCGCTGGCGGTCAGCGGATTGCTGACCCGTCAGGTCGGCGGACCCGGCGTCAAACCCTATCAACCGGTCAACATCTGGAACGAAGTCAGTCTGAACGGCGGGCTGCGTTATTCGCAAGACAAGGGCGAAAAACTGTATCGCAAGTCGATGTACACGTATTGGAAACGCAGTGCGCCGATGCCCAACATGATGATCTTTGACGCCCCGTCGCGTGAAAAATGTGTCGTCAACCGGGCCCGCACCAACACCCCGTTGCAAGCCCTGGTGACGCTGAACGATCCACAGTTCGTCGAAGCCGCCCGGGCGCTGGCGGAGCGATTGATTCGATCCGAGTCCGATGCGGCCGGACGCATCGACCTGGCTTACCGGTTGGCGACCGCCCGTCCCCCAACCGAGCGTGAAACGAAGCTGCTGATGGGGATGCTGGATGACCAACGCCAGCGATTCGCCGCCAACCCCGAATCGGCCGATCAATTCCTCTCCGTCGGCGATCTGGCCCGCGACGATTCGATCGATGCGATTGAGCACGCCGCTTGGACCGTGATCGCACAGTTGATTTTGAACCTAGACGAAACCCTGACCCGAGGCTAACGATGGACTCCCTGACCCACCAGCGCCGCAAGTTTTTGCTCGGCACCGGATACGGACTGGGGGCGACCGCGCTCAGTACGCTGATGAATCCCGACTTGGTCGGCACCGCCGGCGCCGCCCCGGCGGCCTCCAATCCGGGCTTGCCACAGTTTCCGAACTTTGCCCCCAAAGCCAAACGGATCATCTATCTGTTCATGGCCGGCGGCCCCAGTCACATCGACACCTTTGATTACAAGCCGGAGATGCGCAAGTTTCACGGCCAGGAGCTTCCCGATTCGGTCCGCCAAGGCCAGCGGTTGACCGGGATGACCAGCGGCCAAAGCTCGTTCCCTTGCGTCGCACCGATGTTCGATTTTGAACGGTTCGGCGACCACGGCACCTGGGTCAACAAAGACATCCTGCCGTACACGTCCGGCATCGTCGATGACATCACGATCATCAAATCGATGCACACCGAAGCGGTCAATCACGACCCCGCGATTACGTACATCAACACGGGAGTCCAGCAACAGGGGAAACCCGCCCTCGGGTCGTGGCTCAGCTATGGCCTGGGCAGCGAAAACGACAACATGCCCGCCTACATCGTGATGATTTCACGTGGCCGAGGCCAATTGCAAGCCCTTTATGACCGGCTGTGGGGTTCGGGTTTTTTGCCGGCCCGTCACCAGGGCGTCAAACTTCGCAGCAGCGGTGAACCGGTCCTTTACCTGAACAACCCGCCGGGCATCGACCGCGATTCGCGACGCAGCATGCTGAACGGGTTGAACGAGCTGAATCAGGTGGCCTACGACAAATTCGCCGATCCGGAAACCCAGGCTCGGATCTCGCAGTACGAGATGGCGTTTCGCATGCAGAGCGAAGTGCCGGATCTGATGGCGATCGAAAAGGAGCCGCAGCACGTGTTGGATCTGTACGGCGACGACGTGCAAAAGCCGGGCAGCTTTGCCAGGAATTGTCTGCTCGCCCGTCGCATGGTGCAGCAAGGCGTGCGTTACGTCCAGCTGTTCCACCGCGGTTGGGACCAACACGGTTCATTGCCCTCAAAGATCCGTCAGCAATGCAAGGACATCGATCAGCCGGCGGCCGCGTTGATCAAGGACTTGAAGCAACGCGGGATGTTGGACGACACCTTGGTCGTCTGGGGCGGAGAGTTCGGTCGCACGATCTATTCGCAAGGAAAACTCACGCCCGACAATCACGGACGGGATCACCACGGACGCTGCTTTACCATCTGGATGGCTGGTGCGGGAATCAAACGTGGATTCGAATACGGCATGACTGACGACCACAGTTACAACATTCTCAATAACACCGGCGTGCACATCCGCGATATGAACGCCACGATTCTGCACCAGTTGGGGATCGATCACGAAAAATTGACCTTCAAATTCCAAGGGCTCGATCAACGCTTGACCGGGGTCGAAGAACCGGCCCACGTCGTTCACCAGATCCTGGCTTAAGACGGCTCTGTGATGACACACACGTTGGTGTCCAGCTAGGCTTTAGCCGATCTCGTCTGCACCGGGTCAAGGCAAGGCCCTCCCTGTGGTTCAGGGCGGCCAGAGAAAACCGCACGACCTTTTCCAGGGAGGGTTAATTCATGACTTGGCGTCCATGAGGGCGAGCGGTGACTTGTTGAACCCTTTTGATATCAGCCGTCTGACAGCAGCCTGGGGGCATTTCATCATCATTCTGCCCCGAATCATGCTGCCATCCTTCTCCCGATTCCCGCGGACGCCCCGGCAGGGCGATCGTGCCGGTATCGCAAATGGGTTCGTCCCTATTGGCCGGACACCACTGCTTCGGGCTCACGTTTCACCACCGGTTGTCGATCGCCTTGGATTGATTTGACGGCGTCGACGATCGCGGCGACGTTTTCTTGTCCGCGGTGCAATCCGATGTCCAGGGTGAACTGTCGCGATTGACCGGGGGAGAGTTTGGGAACTCGCCCGGCTGCACGTTCGATCTTGCGGTTGTAGGGGTAACCGGTCCCCGGCTCGATTCCGGTCACGTAACCGTCTTCGGTTGCCGCCGTGTTCTTCCAGATCGTCAGGTAGGGCAGCTGCTCGGGAGCCCAGTGCATCGATGCGGCTCGGTCGCCGGCCGCGTTTTGCAGCACCGCGACGGTTGCTCCGTTTTCGTCGGCCAGCGGTTCGACCAGATAGACCTGTTCGACAAATCCCGTCGTCGGCGGCAGGTAGCTCGCATAGTCATCAATGCTTTCGGCGGCATGCTGGTCCATCGGTGCGATCGACTTGACCGCGGCGTGCACCTTCGCGTCGTCGCCCAGCAAGGGGGCACCGAAGTTGGCGTGGTAGATGATTTGAAATTCCTGGTCCTGGCCGCCCATGTTTTCAATGGTGTCGTTGATTCGAAAGCTGTCTTGTCCGGGCACGATGGAAACTTCCGTGGTCAACTTCAACTTCGGTCCATAGAAGAATTTTTCGTAGACGACTCCGCGGACGCGAATCCGGTGCGGCGCGTCCGAATCGATGATGACTTCGACTTCGCTAGCTGGAATGTTGCCGATCTTTCCGTGCAAGGACAGATCCATCGTGGTGGTCCCACCGCCGGCGTTTTCCCATTCGTCGGTCCCCGGATGACCGGCGAACTCCAGCCCGCAGCGGACCATCCACTCATTGAATCCTTCCAACCATCCCAGCCCCCCGCGACTTTCCAGATCGATCAACGCCGGATGCACGATGTTTTCCACCGGTGAATCCCAACCCAGGCGGATGTCGCCCGATCGGATTTCATAAATGCTCATGCCGCGTGTGGGAATCAAGTCGATTTCCAGGACACCGTTGTCGATCGTGATCAGGTCGACGCCCTCTTGCTTTCCGCCGTGCAGCGTTTTCTTTTCGACCGACCACGGACCGCCGTTAAGTCGCCAACGTTCCTGGTGAATGTTCTGTCGCGCACTCGTCAAAACATATCGCTGTTGAGCGTCGACCGACCGCGCTGGCAACACGAACCACAGGGCAATCAGAATCCAAAAACGGTGGCAATGTGCCATCAAGGTCTCTCCGGAAATAGAGGCTAAGCGGAAAAGGGGGCAGGCTGAGCGCCCTTCTGGTTTACTCGAAATGAACATTCTACCGATCAGCCGATGGACGCTGGTGCCGGTTTTGTGGCTGCGAAAACCACGTCTCGCGATGCCCGGCTGATTAAATCAGGCCGCGGAAAAGGGGCAGGTGCCAAGCATGCGAAGCACCCTCGGGGTCATGGGGTTTTTGGTACCTAATCCCTTTTCCGCTCGCATTGACCATCCGTCACTACGGTTGTAAACCCGGCACGCCGAGTGACTGCCCGAATCGTGCCGCGAGTGCTTCTTCGGTCAATCCAAAATTCTGTTGCAAGGCTTCTTCCATCGAAACCCCCAGTTTGACGTCGCGAAACATCTGGCTGAAGGCGACCGGATCGCTTTGGACCAGGAATTGAACCAGCTGGCCCGCCATCGGCCAACGTTCCTGATCCAGCCGCGTCGCAGTCATCAAACCCAGCATCGACCCGGAGTTCTTGAGTTGGCGGGTGACACTGGATCGCTGCGAGGATTGGCGTCTGCGGTCGGGCACGATTGCGAATTGAACGGCGTTGGCAATTCCCATGTTCATCCATGGCACCAGGTTGGCACCCGAGTGAAGTCGGCCGGCGAAACCGAGGCTGTAGCCCCAACTCAGACCGCGCGCGACGTTGTTGTCGAGTTTCCTGGCGATCGCCGTTTGCATAAAACGTTTGTCGCCGCCACGGACGCCGGCCCTTCCGCCATGGTTGGGGTTGTTCATGACTTGCTCTTCGAACGCGGCAAACCGCGCCGGTGTGCTGAAGACGGCCAGGATCGCTTTGCCACGCCAGATCGAGTCGCCTTGGGGCAGCCCGAACATCTGGTTCAGTTGTTCGTTCAGTTTGTCGACGAAGATGCGGAGTCCAGCGGTGGCGGCAGGCGGATAGTCGGTAAACAGCAACGTGGATTCGGTTTCGACGACATGAAATTGACCGACATCCTTGAGCGTGGTCGCCGCTCCCTGCAAAAACGCGAGATGTTCTGCCGTCGCCTCGGCTTGTTCCTGGTCGTCGGCACGCTCGCGGATCTGTTTCCCCTGAGCCGCCAACCGACTCTCCGCCTGCTCATCGGCGGCGGCCGCGTTGATCACGAATAACTGTTGCGTGGGTGGGAAATAACGCAAATGAAAACGCTGGCGGCCGACCCAGAACATGTAGATGTCTTCGACCTTGACCGTGCTGGTGCGGCCCGTTTCGCTGCGATACTTCAAAAATTTCAATCCGTTGTGTTTGCGGTCAAACTGCAACGAATCCAACGCCACCTTTGCGATCAGTCGGCCCGACCGCAGCTTGATGGCCACCGGTTGGCCGGCCAGGGTTTCCAATTCCTCGGCACTGACCAGACCGTCAAATTGGATTCCCGCCGGCGGCTGGTTCGATGCGGCGATGCAGGTCGGTCGATGAAGTGACATCGAGGCGAGCAGGACGAGGCAACCGATGACAGATCGCGAACGCAAGAATTCACGCCACATGAGGACCTCACCACGTTCAATGGAGCGGGGGACTAAAAGGGCACCAGGATAACGCATCCATCCCGGACGTGCGCCTTCGTCTTCGATCCCGATCGGGCGGAAGTGGTATTTGCCGGGCATTAGCGTCTGGCGGCCACTTCGCGGGGATCGCTCCGGCCGATACGATTGACGGGGGGCCGTCGGTTGTGACGTGCGAACGTCAGACCCGATGGCTCCCGTTCCTCGATTCCCCCACCGCGTTTGTCGGAAGTATTGATGACCCGCATTCTGTTTCGAAACGCATCCGTTGTGCTGCCCGATCAGGTCACCAACCATTCGGTTTTGGTCGAAGACGGCAAGATTTTGGACGTCGCCGCCGGGGCGGACGCGGCGGCTGATCAGGTCGTCGACTGCCAGGGGCTGCATCTGATGCCGGGCGTGATCGACGATCAGGTCCACTTTCGCGAACCCGGACTGACGCACAAAGAAGACCTGTCAACGGCCAGCCACGCCTGTGCCGCCGGCGGTGTGACGTCGTTCTTGGAAATGCCCAACACCAAACCCCCGGCGGTGACCATCGACGGGGTCCGCGCCAAAGAGCAGCTCGCGGCGGAAAAGTCCCTGGTCAATTACGGGTTCTACATCGGTGCCACACCGGACAACGCCGCCGAGTTGGCCAAGGCGACCGATGTCCCGGGGATCAAGATCTTCATCGGCAGCAGTACCGGCAACCTGTTGGTCGACGAACAGGAAGCACTGGAACGGATCTTTGCCGAAACCACGTTGCCGATCTGTGCCCATTGCGAAGACGAACAGACCGTGCGTGCCAATGCGGATCGTCTGGCCGGCACCACCGATGTGGCCGATCATTCACGCATCCGTGATGTCCGCGCCGCCATGATCGCGACCAAGCGGTCGACGGATCTGGCCCGCCGATACAAACATCGTTTTCACGTCCTGCACGTTTCGACCGGCGACGAACTGCAATACCTGACCGACCCCGCACCGTACATCACCGCGGAAGTTTGTCTGCACCACCTGTTTTTCAACGTCGACGACTACCCTCGCTTGGGCACGCGGATCCAAATGAACCCCTCGATCAAATCGGCTGAGGATAATCGTCGTTTGTTTGACGCACTGTTGGACCAAACCATTCAAGTTATCGCAACCGACCATGCCCCGCACACGTTGGAGGAGAAATCGGTGGCGTACCCGAAGAGCCCCTCGGGGTTGCCGGCGGTGGAGAACAGTTTGGCACTCATGCTGGATCAAGTCACCCAAGGCCGATGCTCGATCAACCAGGTCGCGTCGTGGATGTGTGACGCACCTGCGCGGGTTTGGGGAATCGTCGGCAAAGGCAGGATCGAAAACGGTTACGATGCGGACTTGGTGCTGGTGGATTTGAAACAATCAAAAACGATCCGCGATGCCGAACAACACACCAAATCGAAATGGTCGCCTTGGGATTCGGTCACGCTGACCGGGTGGCCGGTGGCGACCTATGTCGGCGGACACAAGGTCTATGATGCCGTCGATGGTTTTGACGAAGCGTTTCGCGGGGCCAAGTTGCGATTCGATCATTCTCGTGGCGGTTACTGGGAGACACCGGATGGGATCGGCACTGCTTGATGCGGCACTGCTTGATGCGGCACTGCTTGATGCGGCACTGACGTTCCGCCCGCCGGGACGGTAGACTAGGCGGTGTCCCTAAATCCGTAGCGGAAGCCGCCAAGGCTTTCGACTCGCAGCAGCTCACACGGGAAAAGCCGAAATTCTTGGCGAATTCCGCTACCACATACGTCCCTTGCCGGGTTTAGGGACAAAGCCTAGCTGGGCATCGCCACGATGCATCAGCGACGATCATGAATTGCCGGTTTAGCGTCGCGACATCGAGATGCCGCCGTTTTCCCACCTCGAAGAATCTCCTTCTTTCTGACGATCCTATGTCTGAAACTGACGCCCCGCACGACAACCCCGTGGTTCCCCTGTCCGCCAACGCCCGTCGCGTGTTGGGTGTGCTGGTGGAAAAAGCGAAAACGACGCCGGACAATTATCCGATGTCGGCCGCGGCGATCATCAGCGGTTGCAACCAGAAATCCAACCGCAACCCGCAAATGCAACTCGACGAAGACGACGTGCTGCTGGCGCTCGATGAATTGCGCGGCGTCGGTGCGGCTCGGGAAATCCAGGGCAGCGGACGTGTGACCAAGTATCGGCACGCCGCCTACGACTGGTTGGACCTGGACAACCCGCAAGCCGCCGTGTTGACCGAATTGCTGCTCCGCGGTCCCCAAACGGTCGGCGAGCTTCGGACGCGGGCTTCACGGATGTGCAGCCTGCCGGATCTGGACGCGGTCAAAACCGTGTTGGAAACGTTGACCGAAAGGGACTTGGTGGAAGCGTTGACGCCACCGGGGCGCGGGCAAACGTTCGCCCACACGCTGTATCCGCCCCAGGAACGGCAATACCTGGAAGCGCGTGTCGAAAAACAGGCCGCGGCAAAGTCGGCGGCGATGCCGGACGCCAGCAAGAATGTCATCGACCAATTGATCGCGCGGCTCGATTCGGTGACCGAGCGGATCGATGATCTGGAAGCACGTTTAAAAACGTTGGAGTCATAATCGTCACTTGTTCCCGGGCCCTGCCTGGGAACACACTGCGGTCAATTGGGTAGGAAAATTTCGGGGGTAAGAGAATTGTAAACTCCCCTCTCCAAATGATGCGGGGCAGAATGATGCCGGGGAGAGAAACCGTTGGTGGGTTCCGCTACGGTTCATTCCCGGACCGTTCTACCGCGTCGACTCGACGATCACGGTTTGATCGCGGGTGGGAACGTCGTCGAATCGTTCGCTGATCCCGGTCGGCCAGGTCACCGAGACATCGACGGATTCGTCGGCCAGGTTGCCCAGTCCGAAGTGCATGACGCGTTCGTTGCTGCATTGATAGCCGTCGCCGGCGACCAGGAATCCGGTGTGGGTTCCCTGGCTGGTTTCGATGCGAACGGTGCTGCCGATCGCGTCGCGCGAGGACGTTCGGCCTTTCAAATCCAACCTCAGCCAGTTGCCAACCTTGGGCGTGTGGTTGATCACCAGCGCGGTCGGTTCGGTTTGGTGCGTGACCACAAAGTCGACTTGCCCGTCGCGATCGACGTCCGTGGTCCACAAGCCGCGGCCGACGTGAAAGGATCGAAAATAATCGCCGAGGGTGGCCAGGGACACGCCGCGGTAGCGGCCGTCGTCGGATCGTTGAAAGATCTGCATCGGCTGGTCATACATCGCTTTTTCGTCACCCCGTGAGAACAGGTCGACGTGTCCATTGGTGACCACCAGTTCCAGGTCACCGCTGTTGTCGATGTCGATCGCTTCGGTGCCGAACGCGACCAATGGGCGGGTGTCGTCGACCAAACCGAGCGCTCCGGTGCGGTCTTGCCAGATGCCGGAGGAGGATTGGGAGTGCAAGGTGTTGTATTCTTTGTCGAAATTGGTGACATAAAAGTCCATGTCGCCGTCTCGGTCAAAGTCGCCGGTGGCGATCCCCATCGAACCTTGCGGGATGCCGCGATCGTCGCCGCCGATCCCGCGCAGCATGGCCGATTCCGAGAGCGAGAGTTTTCCATCGGTCTGGTCGCCGTCCAGACGACTCCAGTAGTGATTGTTGGTCATGTCGTTGGCCACGAAGACTTCGTTGCCCGGTTTGCCGTCCAGGTCGCCGACGATAATTCCCAAGCCGCGGCCGGGCGAATCGGTGACCGCGTCCCAAGCTTCGGTCCTGTCGACGAACGCCCCGTCGCCCCGGGATTTCAGAAACCGGTCCGGCATGGCGGGAAACAGCATCGGGGAACAGGATCGAATCACCGTGGATCCCGTCATCGGACAACTTTGTGTCACCGGGGCCAAGGTGGCGCAGTAATTGACGACGACCAGATCGGCCAGTCCGTCGTGGTCCAGGTCGGCGATCGAACCGCTGGAGGACCATTCGTCCGGGGCGCCCGCCGGCATTTGATCACTCGCGTCACGAAACGTTCCGTCGCCGTTGTTCAGGTACAAACGGTTGGGGCCGTAATTGAGCACCAGCAAGTCCGGAAAGCCGTCTTCGTTGATGTCACCAACCGCGACGCCTTGGCCGAATCCTTTGTCGGCCGTCTGCGTTTGGTCACTCACAAGTTGGAATTGTCCGCCCAGGTTGCGGAACAACGCGTTGGGATCCGAATCCTGCGCCGGCGGTGTGCCGCCGGCGGCCACCAGGTATTGGTCGCTCCAGCCGTCCAAGTCATAGTCGATGGTTCCGCCGCCGCATCCGAGTGTCTGGTACAGCATGATCCCCGGTTCGTGAAGCGTGTCACTGGTCCGCCCCCAGAACCTCAACCCGCGCTCGTCCGCTTCGTCTTCAAGTTTCCAATCGACCACCACACCGTCCTGCTGGCCAGTGTTACCGGCGATCGCCTCGTCACGGTCGGCCGATCGCTCGACCGGATCACTGGCGGAAACCACTTTTTCGATGCTCGGCAGCGGCAACTTGGCATACAGCGTCTCAAAATCGGGCAGCGCCTCGGGCACGCGCCAGGGCGTCTCTGGATTCAACCGTCCGACCAGATCGCTGCGAAAGACGTCGATATCGACCGAGTCGTCTTCGGGCAACGTGGTCGCGATCGCCGACCAGGCTTCGGCTTCCCACAGCCGGCCGAGTTTGACCAGCGACTCGGCGACCTGAAGCGCGATGGCACGCGAGATTTCACCGGTACGGACGAAGCGATCTTTGAGTTGGTGGAAACGATTCAATTGCTGGGCGCGTGCGTTGACCACCGCGACCATTTCCTTGGTGATCGCGGGATCATTGTCGACAAACTGGGGCAGCAGCGTCGCCAGCCGCGTCCAGATTTGAACCACGTCGGGATCGTCGCACGTGGCCGCTTGGGCGAACGCACGCAGCGCCGCCGCGGTGTCGTCGTTGGCCCGTGCCCAGTCCCCCAGGGCGATCCAGTAACTGGGGTAAGCCTGGATCCCGTCGGTCTGCGCCGCCGCCCAACGCTCGAGTTCGTCAAAGCGTCGCGATGCGGCCAACGATTGTCCCAAGAAAGCTTGGGAGGGATGGTGCTGGGGGTGTTGGGCGACGATCTCGCGAAGCAACTCGATCGCTTCGTCGAACTTACTCTCGTCGAATTTTGACTTGGCCGCCCCCAACAACGGTCGCTTGTCGTCGGGATTGCGGGTGACCATTTGGTCCAACGGGTCGGCATCCAAGGTCCGCCGCTCGGTGTTGCTTAAATCTTTCAGCATCCCGATGTCAAAGCGGCGGGCCAGCACCAAGGTTTGACCGTGTCGCATTGCCGAAACGCGGTCGTCGGCACCGATGTAGAAATCGAACAACCAGCGGCGCGTCTCGTGTTGGTCCGGTTGGGCGCGCAGTGCCTGTTCCAGAAATTCCAGCCCGTCGTAGTATTGGCCCAGCCCGATCATCGCGATCATGGTTTGTCGCACGCGGCCGGGATTTCGAAAGGACTCCGCTTCACAGGCCGAGCGCAGGAATTTGGCGGCCTGGTCAGGACGCCCGGTTTCGTGGGCGGCTTGGGCGATCAGGACCAAGGTGTCCGGTTCGATCGGTGATGATCCCCGGTCGGTTGTGCCGGCTGGTTCGCTACGGTTTATTTCGGCTTGGTCCAGGATTACTTGGGATGCGGCCCAGGCCTGGTCCCATTGGCGGCGTCGCAGCGACAATTTGAGTGTGCCGACCGGATTGGCTAGCGGTTTGTCATCCAATTGGTCGGCGCGGGGGGCGGTAGGGTTTTCGCCCACGTTGTCGGCATTCGGCGAAGGACCGCATCCCCCGAGCAGTGACCCGAGCAGTGACCCGAGCAATGACACGGCGGCTAGCAGTACAAGGCGGCGCGCGGACGTGACACTTCGGCGACGGTAGGTAAATGATTGCCACCGGCGGCGAGTTTTCGGCAAACACAACGCGACCGGCGACGTAAAAAACATCGTTGCGGTGATTTCACTGGAGGTGACCTTTGTCCCAGCCGGCGGGGGGCTGATTGGGGCAGACGTCTGTGGGCTTCGTTTCCGCATTGGTGCTGTGGATCTCCGTGGTTTGTTATAACCGACGACGCCTAAAATGATTCCTTCTCAGAAATCAGTGTGAACATGAAAGCTTATTCGACACACCCAGACTTTCGCAGCAGGGGCCCAGCCTGTCGCAGCAGGGGCCGCATCGCTGGCCTTGTATACGTCGCGGGTGTCGTAATGTTGCTGCCCATCTGGGGTGGTTGTGCGAAAAAAAGCAACGAATCGACGGCGTCGATCGAACCGTCGTCGGGTGACACTCCCCCCACGGTCACGCTGTCCGCCAAAGAAGTGGCGTTCCTGAAACAAGCGGGACCGAAAATCGAGGCGTTTTGTGGCGATTGCCATGCCATGCCCCGGCCCACCAGTTCTCCCGAAGATGAATGGGAGATGGAGATCATCCAAGGGTTTGATTTGTATCGGACGTCCGGACGCACCGATTTGGATGTGCCCGATGAATCCGACGTGCGGCGGTACTTCGAGATCCAGGCCCCCAAAGATGCGGGGATGCCGGTTCCCGAAACCCTGGACTACCCCGACGCGACGCTGCCCCACACCAAGTCCGGGCTGTGGCGCCAGCGGGCTCGTGCCGCCGGCGTCACCAATGTGAATTGGATCGACCTCGGGTTCGAATCCAAACCCGGCAAAGCCTTGGTGTATTGCGACATCGGAACGGGAACGGTCAACGCGTACTGGCCCAACGATCCCGAGGGCGAAGTCCGCCGTTTGGGGACGGTGCTGCAACCGGTGCACAGCGAACCGTGTGACCTGAATCAAGATGGGCTGGTGGATCTGTTGGTCGCGGACATCGGTGAATTCAACGCCAACGATAGCGATTTGGGACAGGTGTTGTGGATGGAACGACTGGGCGACAGTGAAACGTTTCGGACTCACGTTCTGATCGACGGACTCAGTCGGACCGCCGATGCGCGGGCCGGCGATCTTGACGGGGACGGCGATGTGGATGTTTTGGTCGCGGCGTTCGGTTGGCGCAACAGCGGCCGGACGTTCCTCCTGGAGAACCAGGGCATGGGCGACGACGGTGTGCCGATCTTTGAATCCCGTGACGTCGACCCGCGCCACGGTCCGGTGCATGTGCCGTTGGTCGACTTTGACGGCGACGGCGACTTGGACTTTGTTTCGTTGATCAGCCAAGAACACGAACGCGTGGAATTGTTCCGCAACGACGGCAAGGGCAATTTCGAAAACGAATTGATCTACGCCGCACCGGATCCGGCTTACGGTTCCAGCGGCATTGAACTGGTCGACATGGACGGCGACGGTGACCTAGACGTGCTGTACACCAATGGTGATTCCTTCGATCGTGGCCCCAAGCCGTTTCATTCGGTTCAGTGGCTGGAAAATGATGGCGCGCTGCCGATGCAACGACATGAAATCTGCATCATGCCGGGGGTCTTGAATGCGACCGCCGGGGACTTTGACGGCGATGGTGACGTCGACGTGGTCGCCGTCGCGCTGTTGGGGGCGCACATTTCCAAAGACTGGGTCGCACAGGGAGCCTCGCCGATCGTGATGCTGTCCCAGGAAGACGATGGTTCGTTCACTCCGTCACGCTTGCCCGGCAGGATGCATGATCACCTGTCGGTCGTCAAAGGCGACTTCAACGACGATGGGATATTGGACTTTGCGATCGGTAACTTTTTTCGCCCGGCGCCGAATGACGTGCAGACGGTGTTGAAGGAGCCGGAGTTGTTGATTTGGATGTCAAAGTGATCGGTGCGGCAGGGGGATGAGTTGGCAGAATGATACGGGGCAGAATGATGGGGAGGCCGGTTGATGGGGGCAAAACGATGGGGGCAAAACGATGGGGGCAAGACGATGGGGGCATGGCATGATTCTCCCCGAATCATTCTGCCTTCCTCCGTTTCTCGCAGCCGCTCTCAATCCCGCCAATCACAGAGTGAATCGATGTACTCGGCCGACCCGTCGCGTTTCCAAGGGTCCAGCTGAGCCTGCTCTTTGAGCTGTTGCCCGCGGCGTTTGGGGACGACCATGAATTGGCATTCCACCTCTGGGAGCGCCGTCATGTCGCCCCACAATTTTTCGAACTGTGCCACCGGGTAAATGTCTTCCTGGGCATGTCCCCAGCGTTTCTTGACATCTTTCAGCGTGATGTAGGTGGGCAATCGTTTGGCCAGCTTGCGGACCGCGGAGTCGACGGCGGCGGTGTCTGCCAACTCGGATCGCGTCAACTGGAACGTCTCCAGCAGTCGCCCGATGTCGATCCAAGTGGTCATCGAGTTGTAGTAGGACAGGTCGAATTCGATGCGTTCGTCCGGCATCGCCAATCCTTCGACCAGCTGCGGGCGGCCGCCGACCAGTGCCAGTCCGCCGCCGCGATCTTCCAGCCGACGCGTGATGACTTCAAAGCTTAGGTCCGCGCCGCGACGGATGTGGGCGCCCAGCAGTCCCGGATCGACGTTCGCCCCCAGTGTGTCGATGTTGTGCAGCATCAAATAACGCAGTGACGGCTGGTCTTGCAGCAATCGATGCAGCATGCCGTTGCGCAGCAAGTTGGGCACCTCGTACCAGTGCCCGACCGGATGCAGGCATTGGTTGGGCACGTTGTCGGTGTAATCGCTGGCTTCGCCCGTCGTTCGGGCCCAGTTCATCAAGGCCGCGCGCACACTTTCACGAACCTTCTGCTGTTGCTGGTCCAGGACTTGGCTGGCAGTTTCTTGCCACAGAAACTGCAGGTCGCGGACCGTCGGAACCATTCGCAACCCGACGCTTTTTCCGGTCGAGACTTCGACACCGCGTTCGAAACCGAAGTGTTCATGACGCTGCAAGTGCTCTCGGATCGGAGCGTCGGTCAAATAGCTGGTGGTGAAGACATGAGGGATCGCACCGCCGATCGATCGGAGCGTCGCGCGGGTCTTGGCCAAGTGGACTTCCAGGAAACTGCGGTGGCGACCGGCAAAGCGATTGAAGGGGTGCAGTGCCTTGCAGACTCCGGCGCCCTCGGTCCAGCGACTGCCCACTCCGGCAGCCAGCGTCACGACACCGACCTGCCCGTCGGCGATCGCTTGCTCCCCGGCCTTCACTTCTTCCAGGCTGCATCCTTGCCGCAGGTCAACGACGTGCTCCGGCCCGACGTCACGGATCGTCGTGCTGGGCGAGAGACGGTTCTGTGACAATCCGATTCGACCGTTCTTCAAATCCGCTCGAATCTGTTCGTGTTGTTCGGCGTCGAACCCGATCGAATGCAGCAAATTGTGCAACGAGGTGTCGGACCGCTCGTCGGATTCGTCATGGGGCAAGACACTTTGCAACAACTTGGACGAGGCGGACGAGGCGATCTGGCCGTCGGCACAGCGGCGTGCGATCGATTGCAATTCCGATCGCCGGTTGGGGGACAGATCACGCGTCGCGGTTCTTAGCAGGTTCGGCAGCACCAATTGGTAATAGCGATCAGGCATCACGGCATCGTCGCCGCTGCGAAGCTGCGCCCAGGTGCCTTGGTCGTTGATGGAAAAATCATAGACGACCGGATCCATGGCGAACGGCAACGCGGTTTGCAACTGCGTCTTGATCTGGACCATTTCTTTTTGCAGCCAATCGCTGGCGGCCGCTTTGATCGCTGGATCAAATAGGAACCCCATCCCGCCGCCGGACATCCCGCCCAGCATGACGAAGCCCCAGAATTGATCCCCGTACTTGTCACGACAGGCCTGGATCAACCGATCGGTGAAACGATTGGTTGCCCAAGGGATGATCGTTTGCAACGGACCCTCGAAGTTCCGTGTTGTTGCTTGCCCGATTTGACGGATGTCCCCCGATTCGATCGCCGCGACGACTTGGTCCAAAATCGTCATTGCTTCTTGACGCGCGCCCCATTCTGCTTCGCTGCGCAACAGATAACGCTCGGTCACCATTTCCAGGATCGGACCGACGTTTTGGGCCATGCCGCCGTGCACCAGGACCAGCGAGTCCTGCAGCTTTTGACGCGTTTGCTCGCTCGCCCGCCGGCGGTCAAAAACCTGGTGGACCGGCATCAAACGTCCGCGGCTGACGCCGTATTCCGGATCGCCCTCGGCGGCTTCGGCACCGCAAATCAATTTGATCCCCGGCCAAACGCCGCCCGAATCCTGCCACCCGCCGCCGCTGCCGCCGATCCATTCCCCCAGGATCGCGCGGGCGGCCACCAGTCGCCGTTCCGATTCCGTCAGGCCGCCGGTCAGCGATTCGATCTGTCCGGTCGCCCGCATCAGAATCGAAATCAGCGACCCGAGCAGGTTGGTCGAAACGGCCAACCGAGACCCCTTGGGGATGTCGTTGATCTTAGAAACCAATTCCAGCCCTTTTCCCGGGCCGATCAATTGAGCCAACAGTTCGCTGATCGGCCTCCCGCAGCCTTCCAGCCCCGGGGGCACGATTCCCGCCGCGATCACGGCCGCTTTCAATAGGCCCAAGTAGTCGCGGGCGAAATCGAACATTTCGCCGATCGTCGTGACCTCGGCGGTCGCGTTCAAATCAACGCTGGCCAACCGGAACACCGGCTCGTCGATGACTCGCAAGTAGGTTTCGATCGGCGGACTGGGAGAATCGTCGCGGCCGCGGACGCCCAGGTCGACCGAGATGTTCAACACCCGCGCCCCGGCGGGATAATCCATGCCCAGAAAGAAAATGTCGCTCCAGGCACTGTGGGAAAGATCCATGCGCACCGCGGTCGTTTCGCACAGCAGCGGCATCGCACCGCGTTTCGGATCCGCGGCGAGCAGTTCACGGCGCAGTCGCAGCGGATGGTCGATCGGATGGCCGAGTCGAAACATCCACTGATTGCCACGCACCGTACGGACGCTCTTTCGAACCTGGTCGGCCAGCGTCTGAAATCCCAATTGATGATACGCCTGGGCCAAGGCGCTGGAGATCGCGTCGCTGGGGCCGGCCGAGTCTTGGGTCTGGAGAAAGTCATCGATCGCTTCGGAGAAACGACGTGACAACAAGTGTTCATAGCCGCCAAAGGGAATCAATCCATTGTGCAGTTGGGATTCCGACCTCGCGCCCTCCAGCTCAAGCCGACGGGGCAGATGGTAGCGGTGAATCGACGATAGGAAGAACAGGGCGCGGACGCGGCAGTAAAGGTTCTCCTCGTGACGTCGATAGGCGTCCAGCGAGCGGCAATGCTCCAACAACTGAGTCGTGGTCGCTTCGGCGACGACGGATTCCAGCGAACGGTGACGAAGCGATTCGTCCTCCGATCGAATGATGTCGATCAGTCGATTGCTCATGCGTCGCGGCCCCCGTCGCCAACAAGGGCATTGCGTTGAGCCAACAAGTCCACCAATTCGGTCAAGATGTGATCGCGGTCGTGACCCGACAGGGCGATCGCCAATTGCGAGATCAGCAAACCGTAGGGGATCCCCAAGTTGTAACGCGTCCCGCGGACTTCGAACGCCATGTACTTGTGACGCGCTCGCAACACGTCCAACGCGTCCGACAGCGTCGGTTTGGTCAACGATTCATCCGCGACGACTTGTTCCAGTGCGGCGATGATGTCGTTGGTCAGGACGTGCATGCCGAAGAATCCCAGGTAGTGGCCGGACCGCAGCCCCGGCGTCACCAATTCCTGTTCGGCTCGCGTCGGAGTCGGCTTTTCGACGACCCGTTGGACTTCGAACACCCCTTCCTGCCGCGGAACGCGTGTTCCCGAAACAATCCCGAAGTAGGGCAGTTTGTTTTCGCGAGTCGATTGAACGGCGGAGACCGAGCAGGTGAATTCCGAGGCCACGTTGACCAGTTGGCGGGCGCACGAAATCTCCGATGCACTCAAATACAAGTGATCGCCGACCAGATGCAAAAACGGTTCGTCGGCGACGAACGGCTTGGCACGCAAGATGGCGTCGGCGTATCCGATCGGTTCGGGTTGTTCGACAAAGCGGACGCTACCGACCAAGTCTCCGGAGGCTTGCTCGAACGAGCCTTGATCGCCTGGGCGGACCACGATGCAAATCTCTTCGACGCCGCACGAAAGCACCTCTTCCAAGATTAACTGCAACGCGGATTTGTCTTTTCCCTGGCGGTCGACCAGTTGTTGCGTCGGGATACGATTCTGATTGGGGGCCGCAGCGGTGATGACTGCTTTACGAACCTGCATGGTGGGCGCCGGGCGAATGGAAAGGAAACGGACGGTGGATGGAGCGACAATGCGTCACGAACGTCCGCCAGACTTCCCAACGAGTCGGCTCGCGGACTTGCAAAACATACCCGCAATCGCCGGCCCGTCGCACCCCCGCTGGCAATCCGTATGGGCTCGTCGCCTCGTCCACTACCCGAAAGCACTAGAGATTCTTGAGCGCACGCAGGATCTCTTCGACCGATGCACGGCCGCCGTGCGAATCGCTGACCTTGGACCATGCGACGCGACGTCCCACGCCGATCACATAGGCCGCCGGGTAAGCCGTTTCGCGACGGGCGTCCCAGCGGAGCCCCCACGACGTGATCATCTCCATGCCCGGATCGCGAACCAGCACCAGCGACTCGGGCAGCCGACGTGCCCCCAGGAACTGCTTGGCACGACGCTCTAAATCGGCGTCCGAATCCTCGCCCGGATAAACCAGTACCACGCGACCGGGGCGATCGCCGAGCGCCGAGCTGAGCGTCTTGGCCCGGTTGGCCATCGCTCCGACTTGTCGATTGCAGATCGGACACTGGTATCCCGGAAAACCTCGCAACACCACGACCACAACCGGGCCGTCTGCGTTCAACTGTGAAAGCGTCACATAATCGTTCCGGCCTTGGATCGGCAACTCGAAATCCGGCGCCTTGTCGCCCACCGCGATCGGTTTGCCCGGGTCGGCACCGAGAACGGTCGAGTGGATGGGGACGCCAATGGCCTGCATGGTCAGCGCGGCAGCGATCAGAGTCGTGGGGGTGAAGACGAAACGGCGAATCGGGGCAGTCGGTCGCTTCATGGGGACACTCCGGGGCAGGGTGGTCGTGTGGCGGTGTGATGACGCGTGATTGCGATTGCCGCTTCAATCTCGATCGCGGCTCTCGCGTTTTCGTCGGCTGTGTCGTTCCAGCGTCCGTCGTTCGGCGCGGGTCAAACTCGCTTCGCCGCTGGCATGGATCTTGGCCAAAATGCGATCCACGTCATCCTCTTCACGCCGCAGTTTTGCATCGGGATCGTGCAGTTTCAATTTCGTCCGTCGGACCGATCGCCCGACCCGGTTGCGGTACTTGGAAACGTCCATCCAGCCCAGGTTCCAGCGTTGGTAGTGGTAGGCCAAGGCAAACGCGATGCCCGCCAAGTGGACGGTGAATGCGGTCCCGCCGGTGTCTTGGCCGGCCGGCCCGGAAAGCATTGAGAGCGAACCGAAGACGTTGCTGATCACGAAAAATACCGCGATCACCCACGCTTTGACCGGAAAGACGAACATCAGCAAGATGGTCGCCTGGGGGTAATAGCATGCGAACAGGATCGTCACGGCGCTGACGGCGCCGCTGGCACCGATGACGACGCCCGAAGGCACCCCCATCGCCCAATACGTCAGACAGCCCGCGATGCCGCCCAGGAACATCGAAACCAGATAGACCCGCAGAAACTCGTAACGCCCCATCCGCTCCTCGACCGCGCGGCCGAAGATGAACAGGCCGAACATGTTCAATCCGACATGAAACGGCGTTTCCAACGAATGCAAGAATCCATACGACAGGAACTGGTGCCAAGACCAAGGTTGCAGCAGTGTCGTTTTCCAGCATCCAAACCAAGGCATCAGTCGGCTGACGGTTTCTCCTTGGCCGACTGCCTTGGCCGTAAAGACATCGACCAGAAAGACCGCCACGGTGATGATCACCAAGATGATCGTCATGCTCTTGGGCATCTGGGACTGCGATCTTAAATGCCGATCCCAGGGCGATTCATCCTCGCGGCCGTAATCACGTTCGTACAATCCCATTCGGGTAGAACCAGTCTCTTGTAGCAGGGAGAGGAATTGATCACGCCACGAATCGTACGATTCGATTCATCGCAGCGGTGCAGAGGCGCATCGTACAAGATCCCCCTCAACCTGGTCGATATGAGGTTGAATGAGGAAGCGATCGGTGCCTAGACCGGGGCCCCGATGCGGGGCCGGGCTGCGGTCAATCCGATCACAGTCGGTTTGCATCCCCGGAATGACAAAACCGGTCCTGCCTCCGAGGCTCCGCCTGGGCTGGCGGTTAGGGGTAGGAAGATTTTCGAGGTAAGAAAATTGGCTCCATCGCATGATGTTGCAGTTCCTCATTTTCTTACCCCCGAGATTTTCCTACCTGGAAGGACCCAAAAACTTGGCCGTGTACACAAATTTGCGGCCGCGTGACCCGGCGATTTTGCGAAACCCTGACCGCTAAAACCCCTCCCGGCGCACGAAAAAACGGCCTCGACGCCGATCGAAGCCGTTTTCTCATGAATCATTCTTCGCAGACGTTTACTTCTTGCGGTGCCGAATCTTGCTGCGCATGCGTCGCTTCTTTCGTCCTACTTTTCGTCGCCCTTTACCGGTCTTCTTGGTACCCACCGAGTCGGTTCTCCAATTGTTTTGCGCCGACTTGATCGGCCTTGAGAAATTGTGAATGGATGTCACGGCCGGCGCTTCGGCTCGGCCAACTGCGAGCCCCAAAGCCTAGCAAATTCACGACGGCGGGCAAGCCGAAAATAGCCTGTCGTCCGATTGCTCGGCCAAAACAGCAGGCTTGGCGGCGAAATTCGGCAACTTCAGAAAGCCACGCGGTCCGGATGGGCGATCGGCCCGGGGAGCCGCGTCGCCACCACTTCCCGATTGAGGTCGTGCGATTTTTTACCTCTGATTCAACCGGTGTTTCCGACTTCACCCGCCCTTCCAGGGAGGGTTAATTTGAAAAGCCACTGCTCCCCGGTTGGGGAGGGGCGGACCTGTGCCCCTCCAGCGAGTCATCCTCCAGCGGCCGTGGATGTTCGCGATGGATCTGCTGGACAGCGAATTGGCCGAAGCGTGGAAATCGCGACAGCGCGCCGATCGTGTGGTGCACCAGTCGCGGATGGCGGAGCAACCTGGAGATCAATCGACAACGTCGCTGCTGTTTCCCCAGCAACTGTTTTAAACTGTTTGTCCACTGCTGCGGGATGTCTTTGTCCCACTGCCCGATCGCGCGATCGACCAGGGGCACGACGGCCGTGCCGGCACGCACCGCCCACGCCATGCCCTCGCCGGTGAACGGTTCGACGTAGCCAGATGAATCGCCGACGAAGAACATCCGGTGCGCTCCGGCAAGTTTGCGTCGACGCGTCAGGGTCGGAGTCCCGCGGAAATTGCTCGATACCAGCTGAGCGGCCAAATCCCAGCCGCACGAGCGGAGGATCTGGTGACAGACCTCCGCCGGACCGGAGGACTGGACCGCGTTGCGATCGACCGCCGCGGCCAAGTTGACCTGCTGGTTCTCCGTCACCACCAATCCGACGTAACCGGTGTCCGCGATCGCCATGTAGATCACGCCGGGGGACAGATGCATCGTGCCCGTGCGATCGTCGCCCTGGACCCACTGGGCTCCCAGTCCGATGCGCGAGTCGGCCGGGACGACCAACCGATCGTCGGAGTCCCCGGAGGCCGGTTTGCTGGCCAAGCCGTTGGCGGCGACCACAATCTGGGCGTCGTATCGGTTGCCGTCGTTGTCGCACAGGGATCGCTGCGCCCCATCGCCGCCGGTGGCGATGATCGTGACCGCCGTCTCGCTCAAAAATTCTGCACCGGCAGCGATCGCCGACTCCACCAAGACGCGATCCATGGCGTAGCGTGACACCGCATGGCCGCCGGGAAGTTCCAGATTCGCCCGGCTCCGTCCGCTGCGCAGACGGTACTGATCCAGCCGGTGTCCGCCGATCGCTTCGATCGCGTTCCAGACCCCCGCGCCGCGCAATCCGGCGATCGCGTCGCCGTTCAGGCACGCGCCACAAACCTTGTGCCGCGGAAACGCCGAACGCTCGACCAGCAACACGCGGCGGCCGCGCCGCGCGAGCCCCAGGGCGGTCAGCGAACCAGCGATCCCAGCTCCGACGATCACCGCGTCCCAGCGTTCCGCGGACGCTGTGTGGCGGGAGATCGTCGATGCGAGCTCTTGGATCATCCCGATGGGGCTCCGGCGTCATAAACCATCAAAAATCGTTCCGGCCATCTGCGCGTGATCTGAACCGGCGTCAGCCCCGCCTGCGCAGCCAACTGAGACGCTTCGGAAATCGTCCACGCCGCTCGCACGCTCAGCGGACCATCGACGTGACACACCTTGCTGGTCGTCAACAGCCGGATGCCCCACTTGGCCAATAAGTACCCCAGTTGAGAACGCAGCAGGTCGCTGATCACCACCTTGTGCCGCGCGGACGATCGCATCGCCGCGAGTAGACGCACGACATCGGCCGCTTCCAAATGATGAAGGAACAATGAACTATAAACCACGTCAAAGCCTGCGGGCAAATCGCCGCTGAGGGCATCGTGCTGGACAAACGCTACGTCCGCGCCGCGGCGTTTCGCGTTGTCACCGGCAAACGCGACCGCGGTGTCGCTCAGGTCACAGCCGACGATCTCCATTTCAATCCCCTTGCGATCGGCCAATCGCTTCAACCCGATCGCCACATCGCCGCCGCCGCAAGCGACATCGAGCACTCGGATCGGCCGCCCGGCCAACACATCGGACAGCCGGGCAATCGGCTGCCAAATCGCTCCCACCGCGCCGCTGAATCGATTGACTCGCGAAAGTCCCCGCAGCGCTTTGGCGTGCAGCGCACCGTCCAAGTCCGGTTGGTCCATCCATTCGTCTTGACGGTCGCGGGTGTGAAGTTGCATCGTGAAAATGTCCTACCACAAATGCCAGGCGCCGGTCAGACACACATAAATGCCCAAAATTAAATTCGTCACCCCGTGGGCGATCACGCAATTCCAAAACTTTCCGGTTTTGACCATCAACCAACTGACCAGTGAAAACCATAGCGCCGCGGCGAAGCATTCGGCCGGATGTGTGGCGATCCCGTAAACCGTACCGATGATCAATCCGTTGCGGCCGATTTCTGTCAGCGGCAGCGACGGCCAGTCCTCGGCCTCGAACGCCCGCATCACAAACCCGCGCAAGAACAGCTCTTCGGCGATCGGTACACAGATCGCCAGCAATGTGAATCGCATCAGCAAAAAGCTCGCCAATTCGGCGCCCGACGGATACGTCGCAAACGGATTGACCCCTTCACGTTCGGGCAACCAATCGTCCGGCAAGGCGAGTACATGGATGATCTGGCGTTCCAAATCCAGGGCACAGACGCCGATCCAAAGCACCGCGCCGACGACCCCGACGATCCATCCCCAGCGGTCGATCGCCAAGGGGAATTGACGCACGATCTCGCGGCCGAACCACAGGATCGCCGCCGACATCGCAACCACTCGGGCGACGACCGAGATGAAATAGGCCGACGCGTGAATGGTTTCGCCGTCGCGGACCGGACTGGTGTCGATCACCGCGGCGAGAAGAAAGAACATCAGCAGCGGCACGATCATCGCCGCTTTGCGGTGCCACGTGGTTGTGGGCTGTTGCCCCGCGTCCCGGCCCGCGTCCCGGCCCGCGTCCCGGCCCGCGTCCGATTTCGGCGCGCTCACGACGTGCCGGAGTCGAGTTCACGACTGTAGACGGCCAACGCGGTTTCGAACGTCTCCGACCGGATCTTGAATTCGGGGTTGGAATCGGTGTAACGATTGCAGTGGTCGACCAACACGCGATACAGAAATCGGAACAGGTGCCGAGGGACACGCAGCGAATTGAACGCCGAGATGATCCGGGCATAGTCCAGGTCCGAAAACAGATCCTTCGGTTCGGGCGACTGTCCCGGGGCGGCGCAGGCGATCATGCGGGCTCGGGCCAGATCGTACAGCGATTCGCCGGTCCACTGAAACGACGGAATCACGTTCTGTTTGTCCAGCCGGGCGCGTTCGTGAAAGTCGCGTGATTCGCGCTCCATGTCCCGATGTAGATCCTGGGGCAGCATCAATTTGAATCCCACGCCCGGGTGTTTTAGCAGTTTGTTGTCCAACAACGGCCAGACGAACAGACGCATCAATTCGGTTTTGCCGCCGGTCATGTGCGGTTCGTCGACGCGGTCCATCAGCACGATCATGCCGCTGTACCCCAGTCGATCGATCACCGATTGAAACTTGTTCAGCAATTCGTAGCGGTCGTCGGTTCGGTCGTACCGTGGCAAGGGCTGGCTGGCGAGTTCTTTGATCGGAATCGAATGCAGCAGTTTTCGCGTGGTGCCGACTTCGCGTTTGCCGACCCGCATGTGACGACGAATTCGAAACGCCGCCCACCAGGTTTTCAGCAGCCGCCACAGATAGGGGGCCGATCCGATCAGCATCAACACGGGAGCCAACCAGAGGTAATCCCAGACTGTTTTCGGTGCCACTACTTCACCTCCGTCGGCCGCTGCGGCATCACCACCGCCGGAACCGGTGAACATGAAGTACAGGAACGCCAGTGCGACGATCACGCTCCATCCGCAGGCGAACCAACAGCTGATCTTTGCAACCAAGTTGCCGTACCCCAAGTGCCGCCGCAGCGAGTTCCAGCGTTCGATGAACGAACCATCACTGGACTGGTCATAGCAGGCGGCCAACAGCAACAGATCGCGTGCCGCCGTGCGGTCCAGTTTCGACAACCTTTGCCGATCGATGCCGTCGTCGACCTGGTCGGCTTTCAAGATTTGGTCGACCAGTTTGGTGACGCCCAAACACAGGATCGAATCCATGTGATCCCAAAGCTTCCATTCTTTGAGCACGCGTTCGGGTTTCCGGTTGGTCCGCCGGCTGAGTCGTTCGCTGAAGTGATCCAGGAACGGATTGAAGTCATCGTAGGCGATCGTATAGATCCGCTCGCCGGGATGTTCCTGATTGAACTTTTGCAGGTGCCGCAGGACCTGCAACCGCATCGCCGTTTTGCCGGACCCCTTGGGGCCGAAGACGATGGCCGTCGACGGTTCGGTGGGATCGCCGTACACCTTGTCCCAGACGGGGTGGTAGGCGTTGGCGATGCAGTGTTCTTTGAACACCTGGTCGGTCTGGGCATCTTCCTCGGCAAAGGGATTGCGGACGATACCGTGGTGTTCCAGCAAGCTCTGGATATTCATGTTCGAATCATTGCCTCGTGCTCAGAAATTCGTGCTCAGAAATTCGTGCTGGGAAACTCGAGTGTCGAATTTCCAGAGCGTTGCCTGGAATCAGATGCTGCGAATCAAGCGAGCGCCGTTAAGTGCCAGGCGGCTCGCCGGTTTCGATTGACGACAGCGGTCGGTTTACTTGCCGATCGATTTGACCATCGCCACAAACTTTTCGCGGTTGCCTTTGACGATTTCGGCAGGCCCGATCATTTTGACGAAATACTGGCGGCCTTCCGGTTCGACCATGATCGCGCCGGTCATCGCATAGTTTTCTCGCTGAACCACCTTGCCTCCGGCGAACGGGCCACCGCCCATGCGTTCGGCGTAGGCACCGCTGACGTCGACGATGTGGACCGACCATTTGCCGATGTCCATTTGTTCGGTTTTTTGTGCCGCATCGTCTCCGCCGGAAAACTGACCTTTCCATCGTTTGATGTTCGCGTCGACGCTACCGCCGGCCGCCATCATCGTCAACCGCGCCGTCGTTTCACCTTCGCCGACCTTGAACTCATGTTCAATGATTCGCGAGGCGCGTTCGGCTCGCTTGAATTCTGCGGGAACCTTCATCTCCGCTTTTCCGAGCACGCTGATCGTCTCGCCCGCCTTCTTCGCCTCTTCGGCCTGCACCGGGCAAGCGGTCAAAAGGACGGTCGACGTCAGGAATGCTGCAATCAGGGCGAGGGGGCCAGCGGCTGCATAGGGGGATCGCATTTGGGAACTCCGCGAGGGTCAGGTGAGAAAGGGAAGCACAGACGGTTAATCTTGGGACACTTTAGCCGATCTGGCAAAGGGTCTGAAAGTCGGCGGGCGATGCTTTGTCGAAGCGAACCGGTCCGCGTCACGTCGACGTAGCTACGCTTGCCAGAGCTTGGAGAACACGGCGGATCCACCTTCTGGCGAAGGTCGCTACCTTCAATCGGCAATTCACGACGTTTCGTAGGCAAAGCGGCGCCGAACAACGATCCGCCGCCGAGCTAGCCGCTGGTCGAGGCCACCAGGATCAACGTGACAAACAAACCGACGACCAGGGTGGCCAAGACGGCGACCAGTGTGATCCGCCGCGAGGAACGCTTGCGTCGCACCGCACCGATTTTGGCATCACCGGCGAAATCCGAGCCAATTCGACTCGTCTTTTCGTGGGAGATCGGGGTGGTCAGTTTGGTCCCACCGGAGGCATCGGAGAATGGCTCGATCGCGCTCGTTGACGGTGCCCCGGGCAGCGATTCGGCGATCTCCGCCAACGCATCAGACGCTTCACGCCACTGCGGCCAGCCGTCCTTCCACAGCAACGCCGATTTGGCCACGCGTCCTTCGCCGATCCAGATCTTCAGCATCGCTGAGGTTGCGGGCCCGTATTGCCCCCCGCTGGGTGGGCGGACGTACCAGGTCGCGGCCGAATCGCCGGAAAGAATCTCCGGTTCCGCCGCGGCGAGATTTCCACCCGCGAGATCCTCACCGGCGGGTTCTGCGGTGGCGGAACCCGCGGCCGCGGTCGGCGATGCCGCAGTGGTCGCTGTCCTGTCGGTCGCTGTTGCGTCGGACACGTTTTCCGCCTGCGGTGCGCTTTCCGGGGAGTCCGCGGCGGCCCGCTCTTGTTGCATCGCTGCTGGCGGCGTGGTTGCCGCTGCCGGTGTAGCTGCCGCTTTGGGGCGCGGTGTGGCGATCGGCGTCGAGAACTCCGTATCGGCCAGGGGGATTCGGAACCGGGTGCCGCACTCGGGGCAAACCCCACGACGCCCCGCCAAGTCGGATTTGATGTTCAACGGTTTCGCACAACCGTGACACGAAAATCGGATTCCCATCGGCCTGTTTTGAAAAGACTGGAACGGAGGTCCCGACTTTGATGTCATCCGAGTCGGGATCGGGCGAAGGGTCCAGTGTAGCCCATCACCGGCCGGCCGTCGGTCCATGCGAGTCCGTCGATTTTAAATCATCACGGCGGTCCTGGTAATCCGCCGCAGCTTGATTTTGGTGTAGTGGACGAGGCGACGCGTCCATTCGGATTGCGAACTGCCAGGACTCTTCGCGTCGTCCACGACCGCTTGCCGCAGCTGAGGGCGAGACGGAAAGCTAGAGCGCCGAACCCTCGCGCTGCATCGTCAGCGTCCGCGTGATTGTGCTGCCGCCGGTGAACTGCGGCGGCACAAACGTGTTGGCATCCAGCGAGACTTCCACGGTCAGGGTCAGTTCGGGGGTTTGGTTGTTGATCGTCGACGGGGAAACATCGACCGTCGTGGCCCGCAGACCCAGAGTCCCCAGCACGTTGTTTGCCGCGGCACGGGCGTCGGCCGCGGTCGCTCCCGGGACGATCGCTCGACGACAGCCTTCGTACACCGCATTGTCGACGGTGTGTCGAATCATCGCGACGCGGCAGAATTCAAAGGCCGCGAAAAAGAAGAAGAACAACAGCGGCGCGACGATCGCGAATTCAACCATCGCCGCACCGCGACGGGGGCGGACACCGCGTCGTCGCGTTCGGCAAACTCGGCATCGCCCGGGGCGCACCTCGGCACGACGGTTCGGGGCGGATCGGTCGGCTGTGTTTGTGGCATTCACGTGCGGGACGCTCCTGTGTGTCGCCAACGCGGGGCTTGTTGTGGCTGTCATTCTGTGATCACCGTTCCAAGCGTGAGTGCGATCTCTCGATAGGCCTCGACCAATTCGGCGGCGCTGAGGGCGTGGAAGTGTCGTCCGCCGCCGATGGCTGCGACCGTTTGCATGCGGTTTTGGTCCGCGCCACTGCCGAACGTGATCGTGTGGATTTGGATTTGGTCGGCGGCCAGTTCCGTCGCCACCGTCGCCGGTTCGGGACCTTCGTTGTGCAAACCGTCGGTCATCACGATCATCGTGCGTTCCACGAACTGTTCATCGCGTCCGGCATTGATGATTGCTTGTCCGGCTTGCATGCCGCGGCTGATACTCGTGCGTCCGCTGGTGACCAAGGCGGACAAGCCGCTGGTCACTTCACCCAGATTCACCGTCAATTGGACGTCTTGGGTGGCGGTCTGGTTGTAGGACGCCAACCCGACTTGTTCGTTGACCGGTGTGGCGCCCAGTGTGGCGACGAACACGCCGATCGCGGTTTGCAGGTCTGCGAACTTGGTTCCGGTCATCGAACCGCTGCGGTCGACCACCAAGATGACGTCGCGTTCGATGTAGGTCGCCGCCGAAGTCAGTTCCGGTTCGAAGGTGCTGAACCCCAAGACGTTTCCGAACAACAATGGGATCGCGCCCGATGCCGAACCGCTGGTTCGCCGCCCGGTCACACGAACGGTGTTCATCGGAGTGGCGCCGTCGCGAAACACGAATCGCCCTTCGGCGTCTTGATCGCTGCGGCCGAATTCGAAGTCGCTGTTTTCCAGTTGCAGCGGCTGGCCGTTGACTCGGTTCAGCAATGCGACCTCCTGGCCTTTGCGGATCGCGAGCGACGTGTCGAATGTTCTCGACAACTCCTGGGACGCCGCCTGGCTGGCCGCGTCGGTGGCCGAACGCAGCTCGGTCCGGGACAGATGCATGTGGGCGATGTCGACCGAAAAGGCGACGGTGGCGACGAACCCGACCAGCATGACCAGGATCAGGATCAACATCGCACCGCGGCGTTTCCGCCGACGGATGGCAGTCGGGGTGACCATCGGTTTGAATCCAACAAGGGGGGCAGTGGAAAGGGGCACGCTTGTTCTATTCCTTTAACATCACCACGCGGGCGGTCAGGTTTCGGTTGCTGACGAATTCGCCCGCGATCGGGCTGTTGGTCTGCGTGGGGGCGGAAACTTCACAAATGACCTGATCGCCACGTTGCAAGTTTTCCACGCCCGAGGGAAATCGGATTTCAAAATCGTTGACGCCGCGCGATTCCAGGATCGCAAGCGCGCGGGCATCGGCCTGGGACTCGGTGCTGCCCGGTTTGGCGGCCTCGCGGATCCCCTCGTAACACGCCACGCTCAAGGATTGTTTCAAAAAAATAAAACTGGATGCTTCGATCGATCCGAACACCAGGAGCACGATGACGGGCAAACAGACGGCGAATTCGACCGCCGCGACCCCGCCTCGTTTGCGTCCTCGTCGCCGCCGGCCACCCGTCGAACCACCCCGGGATGGACTACCCATCGGACCGCTCTCCTGCATTGTCCGTGGCCGATGTGCCGGTCGTCGCCAATGACTCGTCGGCTTGCCGCAACTGCATCACGTCATTGAAATTCGACGCCATTTCCTGCCAGAAATCGTTGTCGCGAAACTTCAGCGGGGCGACCGCGCGGCCTGCCTTGATGTCTTTCAGCGTGTTTCGCAATCGCAAGATCGGACCGGCAAAACGATGGCTCAGCTTCAACGTGTCCCAGACGAACGCGGGGATCAATGCGACCGTGATCACAAAGAACGGCAAGAACCGTCGCAGCGTGTCGGCGAAGGTCTGGCCCCAATCGGCATCGGGTTGCTCGAACAATCGAATCCAGCACGTCAATGCGATCGTGTTGCAGACGAAGAACACGATCCAATGCAACGCCACGCGGCGGACCAAGCTGCCTTGGACCTCCGTGTCGACGAGCGTTCTGCTGCGTTTTGCGGGAATTGTAGCCATCGTCCTATCAGATTGATTCGTGGTTGACCGGTACTCGCGGCCTGTCGCAAGTACGCCCTACAGGAAAAACGTAGGCCACGAATAACGCGATCGGGGAGGACTTTTTTAGCTCTCGCTCGGGTTTAGTTCTCGTCGGGAATCGGCCGGCCGTGCGGGTCCTCGACCGGTGCGTCGGTCTCCCTGGCCAGCTCGTCGCGGAGGTTTCGGTCGGTGAAGTGCTCGAACCGCTCCGCCTGGTCGTGAATCCGCTCGGCCCCGCTGCCCGCACGGTCGACCAGGTATTGCTCCCACAATCGGTGCGATCGGACCAATCGTTGTCCCCGTTCGCGTCCGATTTCCGTCAATCGCAGTGCATCGTCATGCACAACGACTTCGCCGCGCCGGCGGAGCAGGGTCAGCGCCATCTTCATCGACCAAGTCGACGCAAAGAGCTCTCCCGCCAGCCAGGTCGTCTTGGGGGCCGGGTGCTCGAGCTCTTCACCGCGAAACAGTGACGCGACGATGTCGTCACACAAGATGCGAAGTGACAACAGTTGACGTCGCACCAGTTTGACGACAACGCCATGCCGCGGCCCGAAGGTCGCCGCGGCGAAAAACAGGCCTCCGGCGGCAACCGCGATCATTCCCGACGTCGTCGTGCTGCGATAGCCGATCCATGTCGGAATGCTGAGCGCCATCAGATGGCCCAGCACCGCCGAGATGATCGCAAGTGCGACACTGATCGCGATCATCACGCCCAACCGATCGGTCAGCATGTAGGCCGCCGCGGCGGGCACCACGAACATCGCCACCACCAAAATGCTACCCACACTTTCAAAACAGGCCACCGCGGTCACCGAGACCAGGACCATCAACCCGTAGTGCATCCAGGTCGACGAGAACCCCATCGTCGTCGCCAGCGCCGGATCGAACGAAGTCAAACGCAGCTCTTTGAAAAACAACAACACGAACAACGCATTGATCACCGTCACCACCGACAGCACGGCAGCCGCCCGGGGCACCTGGTAACCCAGCACCGCGACCGTATCCAACGGCGTCAATTCGATCGATCCGTACAACACGCAATTCGGATCCAAGTCCACCGCGTCGGCGGTTTGCACCAGAATCACCAATCCGAGCGCGAACAGGGACGTGAACACGACGCCCATCGACGCCCCTTCGTCTACGCCGCCGGCCCCCCGAATCCACTCGGTGAACAATGCCGTCAGCAATCCCACCACCACCGCACCGACAAACATCGGCAAGCTGCTTCGGGTCTGGCTGACCAGAAACGCGACCGCGATCCCGGGCAGCACCGCGTGCGTGATCGCATCGCCCAACATGCTCATCTTTCGCAGCACCAGAAAATTCCCCAGCAACGACGACGCGACCGCCGACAATGCGCCGACCACGACGATCCAACCGTCCAGCATCCAGCTCCACGAGAAACCCAGGCAAGGTGCCTTCCCGGTCATCGACAAAAACGGCCCGGTCATCGACAAAAACGGCCCGGTCATCGACAAAGACGTCTCGCTGATCACGTCGAAGCCTCCGGGGATCTGTCGGGCGGATTCCCTGCGACCGCGGTTGGGTCGTCGTTGACGATCCCGTGGGGGCTGATCGGCACCGGGATCATCATCCCCTGTTCGTCCAACAGGTCTTCCAGCTGATCGATCACTTCGGGCGCCAGCACGTGTTCGATCTTGTCGGCATCGCGGTCCACGTTGGCGGTCGCCACGTCCGCATAAGCGATCAAATACATTTCCCACAAGCGGTGCTGGCGGGTCAAACGTGCCGCCTCGGTGAATCCGGCCTGCGTCAGTTTGCAGGTGCCCTCGTGCATCCGCAGCAATTCATCTTCGTCGGCTTGATCGATCGCTCGGCACAATCGACGGCGTGACCAGCTCCGCATCGAAAGCAGTTGATCGATGGTGACGGGCGTCCGTCGGTTGGTCCGCAGCGCCAGGTCGCGACCGGCTTGGCCACCGGAATGTTTCTCGATCTGCTCGTACATCGCCCGCAACAAATGCTGGCGATCGATCCGACGATTGAGCCGCAGTCGTCGCAGGAATCGAATCAGCACGCCGCGGCGAGTTCCCAGCATCATGCTGATGAAGAAAAAGATCGAACACACCAACACGATCATCGCGCCCGAGGGAAGCCCGGGGAACAACGCGCTGACCAGCCCGCCGACGATGCTGCCGCAAGTCCCCAGCAGCGCCGCCCACAGCATCATCCGCCACATCGTCTCGGTCCAGAATCGAGCCGCGGCGGCCGGGATCACCAACAACGCGATCATCAGCACCAAGCCGACCGCCTGCAATCCGACGATCGTCACCAGCACCACCATCGACATCAATCCGACGTCCAGCGCGACCACGGGGAACCCTTGCGCTCCCGCGAATCCTTCGTCAAAGCACAGCAGTTTCAGTTCCTTGAACAGGATCAAACAGCCCGCGATCACGATCAGCGAGGTGACGGCGATCAGTTTGGCATCGGCGGCACGCATCGAAGCGGTCTTGCCGTATACGAACCCTTCCAGTCCCGCGGCATGTCCCGTGTCCATCTGCTGGATGACGCCCAACAGCGCCACGCCGGCCCCGAAGAACACGCTCAACACGATCCCCAACGCCGCGTCCTCCTTCAACCGTGTCTGGTTGCGGATCACCAAGATCACCGCGACGCCCAACAGCCCGCTGGCGGTCGCCCCGACCAACAACCACAGCAGCGACTTTTCGTTGCCGCCGAACCAATTGGCGGCGATGAAGGCGATCGCGATCCCCGGCAAACTGGCGTGGCTGAGCGCGTCGCCCATCAATGCACGCTTGCGCAACAACGTAAAACTGCCGACCAATCCCGACGCACCGCCAAGCACGGCGACGCCGAAAATCACGATCCGCGTGTTGTAGTCCTTCATCAGCAACACCCGCCCCCATTGGGTATCGGCCCACTGAAACGCGGCCGGACGAGAGCCATCGTTTTGCGGATGTCGGCCCCGCGCGTGACACACCGTTGCCGACACCGTCAAAAGGACCAGCAGCAACAACCCGCGCACCAGTGGCAAGCTGCGACCACCGCAGGCGGCGTTGCCAACCAATGCGTTTAACCTGTGTGCCATCGCATGCCACATTGCGTTTCGCCTGCAGTCCAATTCACCCCAACTCCCAACTCCCAACTCCCAACTCCCAACTCCCAACTCCCAACTCCCAACTCCCAACTCCCAACGCTCAAATCGAACTCTCACGTCGCCGCATCGCTTCGGTGACTTCGTCCAACAGTGTCAATCGCCCGCCGTAGGTCTTTTGCAAATTGTCTTGGGTGAACGTTTCTTCGACCGCTCCGTGTGCGACGACGCGCATGTTCAGCAGCACGACGTAATCGAAGTACTCGGGAACGGTTTGAAGGTCGTGATGGATGACCGCGGCGGTCTTTCCACGGGCCTTCAGGTCACGCAGGATTTCGACGATCGCGCGTTCGGTCGCCGCGTCGACGGCCGCGAAGGGCTCGTCCATCAGGTACAAGTCGGCGTCTTGAACGAGCGCTCGGGCCAAGAACGTTCGCTGTTGTTGGCCACCGGACAGCTGGCTGATTTGCCGGTCCGCCAGGTCGCCGATCCCCACACGCGTCAGTGCTTCGCGGGCTTGATCGCGGTGTTTTTTGCGGACCGGTCGGCACCAACCGATTTTGTCGTACAGCCCCATCGCGACCACATCCAAGGCGCTGACGGGGAATTGCCAGTCGACGCTTTCCCGCTGCGGAACGTAGCCGACGCGATGTCGATTGTCCCGGTAGGTGTCACCGAAGATCCGCACCCGCCCGGACGCCCGCGGGATCAAGTCCATCACGGCCTTCAGCAACGTGCTTTTGCCGGCGCCGTTGGGGCCGACGATGCCGATCAGTTGGCCGGCCGGCAGATCGAAGCCGACGTCCCAGATCACCGGTTTGCGGTGGTAGGCGACGGTCAAGTCGTACACCGACAAGGGCACGTCCGCGCCCGACCCATCGTCGCGTGCGGCCGTCGGCAGATTCGTTTCGTCGGTTCGTTCTTGTGGATTCAACATGTTCGGATCGCGCCGTCGTCGGCAGCTGTCAATGTTCCGTTTGGCCGCTCAGTTTGCCTTGGAACCCGCCCGGATCGGCTTGGCCGCCCAGTGCCCGCGTGGCGGTCGACAGGTTGTGATCGAGCATTCCGATGTAAGTGCCTTCATAGGTGCCTTCGCGGCCCATCGCATCGCTGAACAGCATGCCGCCCTTGGTGACCGTGTGCCCCTGACTTGCGGCGCCCTCGATCAACGCTTCGACGTTCTTGGGCGAAACGCTGCTTTCGACGAAGACGGCTTTGACGTTGCGGCGGATCAGCAGGTCGACCAGCGCGTTGATCTGTTGCAACCCCGCTTCGGATTCCGTCGAGATCCCTTGGATCCCGCGGACGTCCAAACCGTACGCACGGCCGAAGTAGTTGAAGGCATCGTGGGACGTGATCAACAAGCGACTTTCTTCGGGGATCGTGGCGATCGCCCGGATCCCGTAGGCGTGCAGTTTTTCCAGCTCAGCTCGATAGGCCGCCGCGTTGGCCGCAAACAGATCGGCATGTTCGGGTGCAAGACGCGTCAATTCATCGCGGATCAAGTCCACGCACTCGCTCCACATCGACACGTCGTTCCAAACATGGGGGTCGCCATGGGATTGTCCGCCCTCGCCGGTTTGCCCCGACTCTGCGGACATCAGCCGGCTGCGATTGATCGCGTCGGTCACCGCGAACACCGGTTTGGTGCGACCGACTTTCTCGAGCGTGTCGGCCATCTTGCCTTCCAGCATCAGCCCGCAATAAAACACCGCTTCGGACTCCATGATGTCTTGGACATCGTCGCGCGTCGGCATGTACAAGTGCGGATCCACTCCGGCGCCACAGATCTGCGTCACCTCAATCCGGTCACCGCCGACATTGCGGACCAGGTCGCCGACCATGCCGACGGTCACCACCACCCGCAACTTCTTGCCGGTACTTGCGGTGCCGGTGGATGTCGAGGACGTTGGATTGCCCGAGTTGCATCCCAACAGCAGGGCGGCGACCAACAACAGGCCGATTGCAGCGTTTTTCATTAAGTTTTCCTTTGCTTTCACGCATCATTCGCGGTGCAATTTAGGCGGATTGCGGCCTGAATCCCAGCCGAGGGACGGATGAAAAAACGCCCCGCCGACGGCGGATCGGCCGGTTCACGCCGGCGGCGACGGCGCCGAAACGCGGCTGGAGGGACAAAAACGTACCCATATTTTTGGGTATCCTGGCATAATCCCCCAAAGAATCACTCCCAGCCCACCTGGAAATAGTGTTACACTGTGCCCAAGTGCGGACGACGGTTGTCGTCGTCCGGCGAGATCGAAGACCGAGACTCTCAGAACGAAATGGACGCCAATTGTGCGTCGCGGACAGCTCCGAGTGATGAGGCCTTCTGGAATTTGGAGCTGTAGTAGCGATGAAGATGTATGTGGGAAATCTGGCTTGGGCCGTTACGACGGAAAAGCTGGAAGAAGTGTTTAGCCAGTACGGTCAGGTTGACGACGCGATCGTGTTGACCGACCGGGAAACGGGTCGAAGCCGCGGCTTCGGCTTTGTGACGATGCCTGATGAAGCGGCAAAGGAAGCGATTGAGGCCCTGGACGGACAGGATTTTGAAGGCCGTCCGCTGCGGGTCAATGAAGCCCAAGAGCGAGCGCCGCGTGGTGGCGGCGGTGGCGGTTATCGTGGCGGCGGTGGCGGAAACCGCGGCGGCGGTGGCGGTGGTGGTTACGGCGGCGGCGGCGGTGGAGGCCGCGGCGGCTGGTAACGAGCCGTACGCTCAACTTGCGTGGCAGGGTTCACTCGAACCAATGGCCGAAAGGCCAGCGTTTGAGTGACGGCGGACTGATTCCAGTCTCCACACCCCGGCACGCTGACCAATCATTCATGTCTCAAACGCGACCCGGGTCGATCACGGCCGGGTCGCGTTTTGTTTTGCGCCTTTGCAATATCGAGCTTTTCCAATCTGGCCGGGCAAGTGATCAACTCCATCGGCATCAAGCTAAGACGAAACCCACTTTGGAAGCATTGATGTCAACACAACGCGCAGTCAACACAACATACAATGGCTCCCTTCTCCCCCGGCTTTGCGCACAGAGAAGGGCTGGGGATGAGGGGGCCAGCGCCGCGAAAACTGATTGGCTGCACGGCACCTCACCCCAGCCTAGCCTGATGAAAAGTACGTGGCGTCGAAAACTGGTGAGCCGGCAACGATTGAAAATTGCAAAATGAACCGTGCAAATTGCGAAATGATTTGAGCGACGATTCCCGGCAAATTTGAATTTTGCAATGAACAGTTTGCAATTTGCAATCGAGGGATCCAGCAGAATTGCTGGACGTCCCCGAACCTACCCAACGTTCCAAGTTCCATTGATTTTCGCCAGCCCACCCCCAACCCCGCTCCCCAAAACCGATCGCGGTCATCATCCTTCCGCGATCGAATTCTGTTTGCGCAATATGTTTTAGGGAGAGGGGAGCCATGCTCTGAATTGCGGACCGATTTGTGTAGGCACCAACGCACTGGAAGGGAGGGTGACGTCGCGTGTTCGATCGTTCCCTGTCTTAACTTGATGCCTATGCCCCACGTTGCGCTCGACCCTCCGGCCAGGAGGATGATTTCAAAACCGCACGCCCTGGACCGGTGAGCGTCGATCTGGTTGCCGCGGTGGTGTTGCTGCTATGCTCTGGTGATGTTCGCTTGGCTAAAAAAACTCGTCTCCGGTCCTGCGCCGCCGGCCGCATCGCCGGATTCTCCGCGCACCGTGCCGCAGAGCGATCTGCGCCAGACGCTGCAGGTCGCGACCGTTTGGCAGGTCGTCGACCGATTCCTGACCCAAAACCCCGCGCCCACTCCGCTCGGCGTCCATGCGCTCGTTGATGCCGGGGCCGCCAACCTGCTCGACGCGTCCGAACTGATTCAGGTGTGTGAGAAAATCCAGGAGCACGGCTATCAGTTTCCGATCAATCCGACGTTGATCAATGAACTGAAACCGCCGGAGTTGCTCGAATTCTTGCGCTGGCACCAGCAGCATGACGTGGAGCCAGAGTACTACGCCAATGAAGCGACGATCCGCGAGCTGATCGAACGGTTTCGCGCCAGCGGCTGAACGGCCCAACGATTGACCAGGCTTTGTCCCTAGACCCGTATCCCTAAACCCGTAGCGGAAGCCGCCAAGGCTTTCGTCTCGCAGCAGTCCACACGGGATAAGCCGAAATTCTTGGCGAATTCCGCTGCCACAAACGATCTTTGGTGTAGCTACGCTCGCCAGAGCGTGGAAAACCCTGGGGATCCACCTTCTGGCGAAGGTAGCTACGTCCGACCGGCGATTCACGGTGTTTCATGAGCGAAGTGGCGATGTCCGGGTAGCCCGAAACGCAAGCGAGTGGATCTCGCTGCGTCCCTTGCTCACGCTGCGGCCTGGTCTGATCAACAGGCCGCGAACGATCAGGTCTCACGAGGGCATCGCGACCAGGATCCCGTTCTTCAACATCGAGCGCACCACCTCCAGCCCCTTCTTGCGCCCCGTTTCGATCGGCAGTCCGATCTCTTTGGAAAACAGGTCCAGGCACTCTCGAACATTCCGCGAGCCGTCAAATTGTTCGATCAGCGTCCGGATGTAGCCGTCGATTCCGATGGTCACCGGCAGCCCCTTGTCCAGGTGCAGGACGATCGAGTCGCGTTTCCAGCGAAAGTCTTTCCAGTGAGAGGTTTCGACTTGACGCAAGTCGTCTGCAACGGCCAGTCGGCATGACAGTAGCGTGTCATCGCCGTCGCTGCCAAAGACGATGTCGCGGCTCGCAAACCCTTGGGCGATCGCATCACCGATGGGCTCGCGAACCGGCTTGGTCAGCTCCGTGAAATCGAACCAGTTGTTCCCCCGGCGTCGTCGCAAGAAGATAAACCCGCCCTGGATCGCAGCGACGCCGCGCTGGCGAAGGTACTGCTCCCATTGCTCCTGTTGCCTCGACAATTCGACTTCATCGGCGATGGATTGGCTGAGCACGCTGCGGGCATAGGTCGATGGGAATTGGCGATTGGCCGAAAGCACCCAGACGTCGCAGTTCGAACCGGCAAACCAGCTTCTCAATCGGTCCTGCCAATCCTGGCCTTCCAGTTCGACCCATTCGCAGATCGCCTGAAACGTTCCGCCTTCTTCCAGATGCTCGGGGACAGCGGCGAACATCATCTTGATGAACCCGTCCAGCTCGAACGGGCTGTAGCGATACGTCGTCACCGCGGACGGGGAAATGATGAACGGAGGATTGGCCAGGATGGTGTCAAAACGCTCGCCGGCGACCGCCGAGAAAAGGTCGCCGGTGACGGCACGCACGTTTTCACAACCGTTCAGCGCGGCGTTAAAACGAGCGAACTCTGCCGCCCTGGGGTTCAAGTCCGAGGCAACCACCGACTCACTGTGTCTGCTGGAGGTGATCCCATGCAATGCAAACCCGCTGCAAAGATCTAGCGTTTTGCCGCCTCGGTTGTGAATCGCCACCGCATTGAGATGCAATGCCGCGTCACACAATGTGGGGACAAACAAGTCGTTGTCCAGATAGTCGGTCCGCTGCAGATCGGCGGCGAACAACAGGTCGTCCACCGGGACCAGGGTCGCGGCCGGGCGCAATTTGCCATCGTGTTTCGATGCCAAGCCGCTTTGCAGGCACGACTGAACCATCGCGCTGGGAAGCAGCCCGGCGGCGACGTCGGCATCGACGGCGATCCCCAAGAAAAACAGTCTGGAGAGCACGTCAAACGGACTCTGGCAGGGGCGAAGCGAAGAGAGTAGCGTTGGCGGCAAACGGTCGCTGGGAGGCGGCACCAGGAATTCGTACGTCTCGTGAAGCTTTGTCTGCGAATAGCCGGCAGCGCGGCAGACGTCGCGAAAACAAGAGGCGTCGTTGGCCGACAGCGGGACCAGAGTCGTTTCAGAGATCACGGAATCAGAGCCTTTCATGGGGGAAGAGCACCTCAAGATGCTTCGTTGCGATGGGCGGCGACCAAGAATCCGGTCACGCTTTCGTGCCCTTCCTTTCTGACTTCCGCCTCGCGGAACACCGCGGTGGAAAAGCCGCTCTGTTCCAGCCAGGTTCGTACGCAAGCCTCGGTGTGCTGGTATCGCCCCGACGTGCCCAGCTGGTATCCGTCGTCGGGAAGGCGGTGTTTGGCCGGGGCGTGGTTTTCCGCGCCGGCTGGCGAAGGCTCGCAGGGTTCGCCGCTCAGCTTTTCCAGGCTAAAGACCAGCAACCCGCCGGGCCGCAGGGTGCGTGATGCCGCGTCGAAGGTGGACCGCAGGTCTCCGATATAGATCAGCGTGTCGGCCGAGATCATCAGGTCAAAGGTTTCCTCGCAAGCGTCCAGGTACGCGGTCAACTCGCTTTCGATCAGCTCATCGTACTGCTCTTTCTGCCGCGCCCGGGCCAGCATTCCGGCCGACAGGTCCACGCCCACCAAACGGTCGGCGTATTTCCGCAGGTAACTCGCGCAAAGCCCTGTTCCGCATCCCAGGTCGACGACCTTCCGTTTGCCGCGATCATCATCCGCGATCAGTTTTTCGATGATGTTTGCGAGCAACTCTGGCGCCCGGTAGTCCAGATTGGTCAGCAGCGACTCGAATCGTTCGGCAAAGACGTCGAAGGTTTGTTTGACGTAATCGGATGACGCGCGGTCGGGCGGAGACTCGCCCGGTCGGCAGACGAGTGCAAAGTGTTGCGCGATCGGATTGTCCGGTTCGATCGCCAACCACTGTTGATAGATCGCAAACGCATCTTCCAAACGCCCCATTTGCCGGAACACTTTCCCCATGCCGTCTTTTGGGGAGATGTAGTTTGCGTCCAGATCCATCGCCCGTTGGAAGGCCGCGATCGCATCGTCCAGCCGACCGATTTTATCCAGCGCCCAACCCAGCGTGTTCCACAGCGCCGCGTCGCTGGGATCCAAGTCGGTCGCCCGCTTGTACGCCGCCACCGCTTCCAGGTGGCGATTCAGGGAGCCGTAGACGTGTCCCAGATGAAGGTGGACGTTGGGGTCATCGGGGTCAAAGTGAATCGAACGTTCATACGCATCGATGGCCTCGTCGTACCGTTCCGCTTCGGCCAGCATGTTGCCCAGATTGTTCAGCGCGCCGGGCTGATTGGGGTCGATCGCGATCGATCGGCGGACACGCTGGATCGCCAATTCCAAATTCCCGAATTGCGCCGCGATCACGCCCAGCAATCCCAACGCGACGGTTTGTTCGGGCTCGCGCTCGAGCACCTCCTTGTACAGCCGTTCCGACTTGGTGAGTTCTCCCTCGTGATGCAATCGAATCGCTTCATTGAGGAGGTCACTGGTTTCCCCCGACACCTCGCTCGCCATAATCCAGCCCGTCGCGTAGAAATTTGTAACGAATGGACGTTGGCGTCGATGACGTCGCGCCGATTCGACCGCCCTGTCCGAGCGTGAGTCTAACGGACACCGCGGATCTGGCACAGCGGCAACCGTTGGTGTCTAGCCTTGAGGCGATTTCGGGTCGCTGCAACGCAGCGACAGTCGGGCGGGTAAAGCCTGCATACCAACACTTCCGTCCGCACCATTCGTACCAGCGTCCTATTCGCAGCTGATCGTACCGGCGGGCTCGCTCTCGGTAGGCAGTGGAGCAACCAGACCTTAAGATGAGGCAGTCGATCGGATCCCGCCGCGTCGATCCGACCGAAAGTCGACGGGTCTTGCCACACAACGAACGTTTTTTTGAGTCGCTCCATGTCGGGTCCTGCGCCACTGAACCACCACCGTTCCGGCGGAGTTGACGGGGGTGCTGTGCATGACGATCGTCCGACCCGCAACCCATTTCATTCGCATCACGCCGCCGCGTGCATCTTGTGCGGCAGCGTTTTGACGGTCGGCGAACAAGCCGTCGGAAAGATTTGTGGCCGCAGTGAGTGCAAGACCCGTTACGTTCGCGAGCAAGCCCAAGCCGAACTTCGTCGCAAAACTGCATTGCAACAGCGAGCCGCCGCGGCCGAACAATCACTCGTCGATTCGAAGGTCATTGCAGCGTCAAACGATCGAGCCCGCAGCGTGATTCCGGCCAACCGCCGTCGATTGACCGAATTGCCCAAGCGGCGGATTCGGGAATTCGTGGACCGTCTGATGGGTGTTGTCAGTCAGGCCGCGGCGATCCGGTTCGGAAACGCGACGTTGGACTGCGAACCCGACCTGTATGACGAACCGTCCGGTCTGGGCGAAACCCAGCTCGCCGTGCTCGGCAATGGCTGTGCCGTCTGTCGCGGTCACTGCTGCCCGCAAGGCAGCGGGCACGCGTTCATCAACGTCGAAACGATGGTCCGCTACATGGAACAGCATCCGCAGCAACGACCACGCGATGTGCTGTCCGCGTATGTCAGCCGCATCGGCCACCGGACGTACGAAGATTCCTGTGTCTACCATGCGGCGTCCGGATGCACCTTGCCGCGTGAAATGCGATCCAAAGTGTGCAACGGCTACCTGTGCAAAGGGCTGACACAGATCTTGAATCAGATCGACGGAACTGCGTCGCCTGAGGTGTTCGTCATTTCCGTCAGCGACTATGAGCCGAACGAGGCGGACGATCATGCTTGCGTCTCGACGCGGGCAGCTGTGATTGACGCGCAAGGCGTCACTGCCTATCCCTTGCCCCCGGCGGCGGCGGCCGGCGGCGAAGCCGATGCCGCAGGCGACACCCCCAAACGATAGGAGCCAGAAGCACGTGCCGATTTGCACCAAGACGTGTTTTCAACAGGGCGGACGGGAATTGATCGAGCTGCTCACGCACTGTGTGTTGTCCTTCAACACCGACGTCCTGTTTCTATACCTGACGCGTGAATACCAATTCCGCCCGCAAGCGGTCGGCGCGGTGGCGTTGTACGACGTGTTCTGTGCCCCGCAAGCGCCGGCGCGGATCAGTGACACCTCGTTGCTTCCTCCCAGCGATCTGCGATTGGGCCAGACGATCGACGATTTGCGCCGGGCGTTGCAGCTGGCCGCCGGCGACCGCCACGCGTCGCAGAAAAACGCGGACGCCAAATGTTCGGGCGGCGAGGCCGATCACGACATGGCCCCCGCCCCAGCGGTCCCGTTGCCGCCGCACTTCTTGTTCGATTCGATCGCGGCTCGCTTGTCGGCTCCCGAGAACCCAAAGCTTTCCTCGCTGGAAAAGGGTTACGATCCCAAGTTGACGCCCCATGAGAACTTGCCCGGAGGAAAATTGTCCGCCGGCGGCCGCGCCTTCGTCGATCACGTCTGGACCCCGAGAATCCGCCCGTACCTGGTGGCATCCGGGTTTTGGAGGTTGGCAACGGTCGGCTAAAGCCTGGGCACCAACACCTCTGCTCGTGCCATCCGTTCCTGTCGCCTGGTACGCCTTCAACGCTCCCCTGGAATCACTCTGCCATGGCAACCTCCCCGCAATCCCCTCCCGTGGCCGACGTCGTCTCGTTAGCCGTCTCGCTGCATCAAGGCGGGCACCTGAATGAGGCGGAGGAGCTTTATCAGCGTGCGCTAGAACGAGACCCCGATCACGTCGACGCACAACACTTCCTGGGCGTTCTGCGACATCAGCGAGGCGATTCCGAGCAAGCGGTGCGGTTGATTCGCAGGGCACTCCTCGGAAACCCGGCCTACCACGGCGCTCGCAATAATTTGGGAAACGTGTTGAAGGAGTCTGAGCGTTTCGATGAGGCCGAGGCCGAGTACCGATGCGTGATTCAAGCGGCTCCCGATCATGCCGATGCGCACAATAATCTGGGCGCGGTGCTTCGGGCACTCAAGCGGACCGACGAGGCGATCGAATCGTTTCGGCACGCGATTCAGGTGCAGCCTCGTCACGCCGACGCCCACCTGAATCTCGGCAACGCGCTCAAGGCATCAGGACAGCGAGAGGAATCTTTGACCGCGCTGCGAACAGCCGTCGAAATCAACCCACGCCTCTCGACCGCGCACCTGAGCTTGGGGCGGGCGTTGTACGTTTACGGCAGGGTCGACGAGGCGGTGGTCGTGTATCGAAGCTGGCTGAAAACCGATCCAGACAACCCGATCGCCAAACACATGCTGGCCGCATGCGAAGGAAACGACGTGCCGGATCGATGTTCAGAAGATTACGTGCGACAATCGTTCGATGCGTTTGCCGCCAGTTTTGATGAAGTCCTGCAGCGGTTGGACTATCGCGCGCCGGCTCTGATCGCCGACGCACTTTCAGATCTGATCCCCAATCCCCCGGGAAACCTGCAGGTGCTCGATGCCGGCTGTGGGACGGGGTTGTGCGGTGAAGACCTGCGCTCCTATGCCGAGCGATTGGTCGGGATCGATTTGTCGCCCAAAATGATGGTCAAGGCCCGATCGCGAAAGGTCTATGACGAACTGGTCGAGGCCGAATTGGTTGCGTACATGTCTGATCATCCGGGCACGTTTGATTTGATCGTGTCCGCCGACACCTTGATCTATTTCGGCGACCTCAAGCGTGCCATTGCCGCCGCGGCCGAGTCGCTGCGGACCGCGGGGACATTGGTCTTTACGGTCGAAAGTCTGGGGGAGTCAGAAGCCGCGCCCGCCTACCAGTTGAATCCGCACGGCCGATACAGCCATCGCCAGGATTATTTGTGTGATTGCATCGCCGCAGCATCGCTTCGCCTTCATGAGATCCGGCCCGTCGTGCTGCGTCGCGAGGTGAAACAACCTGTCGGTGGTTGGGTCGTGACGGCGCTGAAAAAGAAGTGACGTCGCGGTCGAATCGGCCGACGCCGGCGCGTTTGACGACGTCGGCCGCCATCGGTCGCAGTCTGGTGCGGAAGTCCTGCGATACTGTACAATCCCGCCTCTACGGATTGTCCCTGATCAGGCGCATTGAGATTGGCTAAACTATGAGTTCGTCCCAGACAAATCGAGGGATCGCCGTCACCACACAGGCGGGGCCGGACAAGTTGCTGTTCCATCGCATGTCCGCGTTTGAACGACTGGGATGCCCCTTCGAGTTTTCTCTGGACCTGTTGTCGGACGACCACAACATCGTCCTTGAAGACCTGCTCGGCACACCGGCTTGTGTTTCGGTGCTGCTGCCCAACGGTTCGACACGCTACTTTCACGGGTTGGTCAATCGGTTTTCGTGGGCGGGAAGCCACAGCCAGAAATCGGTCTATCGCGCCACGCTAGTGCCCTGGCTTTGGTTTTTGACCCGCACGTCGAATTGTCGAATCTTTCAAAACAAAACGGTTCCCGAAATCATCGAAACCGTTTTCCGTGACCACGGCTTCACCGATTACGTTCTGCGGTTTCGTGAAACGTACCGGCGATGGGACTATTGTGTCCAGTACCGCGAGTCCGATTTCGATTTCGTCAGCCGCCTGATGGAACAAGAAGGGGTCTATTACTTCTTCACGCACGAAGACTCCAAACATGAGATGGTGCTGGCCGATGACGCGTCGGCTCATTCGGCGGCCAGCGGTTATGCGACCGTCCCGTTTTTTCCGCCCGACGAAGGCCGGCTGCGCGAGATCGAGCATGTCTATCATTGGTCGGCATCCAACGAGGTTCAAACGGGGGCGTATGTCCAGGACGATTACGATTTTGAACGCCCCAACGCCGACCTGTTGACCACTTCCAAAAGTCAACGCAAACACAATCTGTCGAAGTTTGAGGTCTATGACTATCCCGGCGAGTACACCAAGAGTGCGGAGGGGACCCACTACACGAATCGCCGCATCGAAGAACACGAGGCGAGGTTTGAACGCGTGCGGGGCAGCGCCAACGTGCTCGGGTTTCAAACCGGTTCCCTGTTCTCGCTGGACGGCCATTTTCGCTCCGATCAAAACGCAGAGTATCTGATCGTCGCGACGAATCTGGAACTGACCACCAGCGAATCCGAAACCGGACAGTCCGAATCGGAGGCCGAGAGCGAACTGTTGCCCGAATGCTCTTTCGAGGCGATCAAAAGTCGCCAGGTGTTTCGATCGCAGCGACAAACGCCACTGCCCAAAATTCGCGGGCCGCAGACGGCGGTCGTGGTCGGCAAGGCGGGCGAAGAAATTTTTACCGACAAGTACGGCCGCGTCAAAGTTCAATTCCACTGGGATCGCGAAGGCAAGTCGGACGAAAACAGTTCCTGTTGGGTCCGCGTCGCACAGTCCTGGGCCGGTAAACGCTGGGGCAGCATTCACATCCCACGCGTCGGCCAGGAAGTGATTGTCGAGTTCCTCGAGGGCGACCCCGACCGGCCGATCATCACCGGCCGAGTCTACAACGCTAACGAGATGCCGCCGTATAAGTTGCCGGACAACCGAACGCAAAGCGGTATCAAGACGCACAGTTCGTCCAAAGGCACGGACCAAAACTTCAACGAGCTACGGTTCGAAGACAAAAAGGGCGAAGAACAGGTCTACTTTCACGCCGAAAAGGATTTCGAACGAATCGTCGAAAACAACGACACCTTGAAAGTCGGCTTCGAAAAGAAGGATGCCGGTGACCAGGTGATCGAGATCTTTAACAATCAAAAGGTCGTGATCGGTGACGCCAAAGCCAAGGACGGAAGCCAGGACATCAAGATCCTGAAAAATTTCACCCAAACGGTCAGCAAGGGCGACGCGACCATCGCCATCGAAAAAGGAAAACGTTCGACGACCATCTACGACGACGATGCCCTGACGATCAAGACGGGAAACCGAACCACGGTCATCAGCCAAGGCGATGACTCGGTCAGCATCAAGGCCGGGGCGCACAAGACCGAAGCGGCCAAGTCGATCCTGTTGAAGGTCGGCGGAAGCAGCATCAAAATCGACCAACAAGGGATCACCATCAAAGCGATGAAGGTTTCCGTCCAAGCCCAGGTCAAAGCCGAAGTCAAAGGCACCATGGTCGACGCCGCCGCCTCCGCGATGCTGACGCTGAAAGGTGCGATGGCGAAAATTAACTGATTCGTCTTGCGACCCCACTCGGCCGCCGACGCCCGCCTCCTCATCGAGCCACATTCTTCTTTTCCGGGTCTCCATCCATGAGAGTCATTCTTCAGGTCACCGCAGGACCCACACTGGGGCGACAAATCCCGATGCAATCGGGCGAACGGGCGCGGTTCGGAAGCAGTGATGTCGCCGATGTCTGTTTTCCAGATGATGCGGAGATGGCCGATGTGCATTTCGAATTGGAATGCCAATCCGATCAATGCCTGGTTCGGGACATGACCGGCGCATCGGCGACCTTCGTCAATAAGACGCCGATCGAGGAAGCCGCGATCGTCGACGGCGACGAAATCGTTGCCGGGCAAACACAGCTGCGAACGGTCATCCAGGGGCGTCCCGGTCAGGCCGATGAAAAACATGACCCGCAGGAAGCCGAACCGCCCGACCAACCGAAACTCTCCGCCGTCGAACTCTGCCAATTGACCGACCTGGAAGAGGAATCACTGCAGCTGTTTCGCCCCAGTCACTCGCCGGAAGAATTCATTCGCGTCCTGACCGAAAATAAACTCTTTGCCGACGCGATCCGAATCGCCACGCTGTATCTGCCCAAACGCCAGACCGTTTTCTGGGCCTACCGGGCCGTCGAAGAGGTCTTCCCACGCGACCTGGACCGTGAGGAACGTGACGCCCTCGACTTGGTGATGGCTTGGTTCAAGGAACCGAGTGAACCGAACCGCCGGGCGGCGATGGCGGTCGCTGAAAAACAGGAATACGCCAACCCGGCCAGTTGTGTCGCCGCCGCCGCGTCCTGGAGTGAAGGCAGCATGGCACCGGCCGAATTCGACGACGTCCCCCCAGACCCGCGGTTGACCGCACAGATGGCCGCCGGCGCGATGATGATGGTCGCGACCACGGGCGACACGATGTCGATCGATCAACGCTACCAGAAGATTCTGGAGATCGGCAACGAATTCCTCGCTGGCAAGGCCGACCTGCCGCAGTAGTTGGGGTGGGGAAATGGCAGAGAGAGACGGGCAAAACGATGGGGGCAAAACGATGAGAAGGCAGAATGATACGGGGCAGAATGATGGGGAGGCAGGATCTTAGGGGCATCGTCACCAAGTCATGACTTCACCCTCCCTGGCA
>NZ_JACEHH010000053.1 GCF_014154935.1 Stieleria mannarensis | reverse complement strand
CCCGTGGGGGTTTATCCCGAATCCAACGGCGTCAAAATTCTCGGCGTTGATTTTCGGGGGGAATGTTTGGTAAGTCCGGGGGGCCGGTTGTGATTGCCCCCGAAACGCGTTCTGGAATCGTGGAAATGCTTGGTGAATCTTTGTCGCCGCCAGAAAAAGATCAGCTCGCTGAATTGATGCGGTTGGATCGGTTTCGCTTGAAGATGTTCTATTGGGATTTGCCGACGCCGGCGATCGTTGACTTGGCGGGGGAATACGACGCTCAATTGCTCGACCAGGGCGATCCGCTGGGAACGTTCCTGACGCGAACGCTGTTCGGGTCCAAGGGACCCTGGCTGGGCAAGGCGTTTCGACCGATTTCGGACACTTGCGGCGAAGGCTACAACGCGTTCGGAAGCGTGGAAGATCGCAAGGCGCTGTTGCCAATGGACACGTCGATCGATCATTCATTGATCGTCCCCGGGTATTCGTTCATTCTGGATTACCGCAACAAGAATTGGGGACCGATCCGTTGGCTGCGAGGGGAAGTGCGACGCGTCAGCGAATCGGTGTTCTTGGGGATGGGGACGTTCGGGCCGAGGCGTCGGAACCTACACAAGTTCCGACGTGTGATCCCCTTTGTGATGGTCCATTGCGATCGACCGTACTTGAACCTTGCGCCACAACCACCAATGAAACGCGCCGGCTAGATGCCCAATGCCAGCGGAAAGCGTCAGCGAGCGGCCCGCGGAATTCACTCCGCCGTCGGCGTGGGCCACTCGCTCACGCGTCGTGCTGGCAGTGAGTCGTGCTGGCAGGGGTGGGGGGGCGGCATGGCGGTGGGGCGTGCGGCTTTGGACCAGGGGGCTACAATGCGGGCTCGGTCGATTCGTCCCCTAGGCTTTCGAGGGCTTTGCGTTGCGTCTTTCAGTCTACATTTTCAGCTTGTGTGTTTGGAGTTTGGGCGTCCACGCGGTACTGCCGTCGCTTGCGGCAACCGAACCTGGTGTCTCGACGCGCAGCCGGACTATCAATCAACGCATCGATCTCCACTGGACCGACGCGACACACTTCACTTTCACCGAACAGCTACCCGATGGCGGCGTCACCGTCCGCTCGGTTGATGCGGCGACCGGGGAGATCCACTCGGTCGACCAGAATTCCATCGCCAGCGACGCCAAGGTGCTTCGTGGCGGGCCGCTGCCGCGTTCCGAGCCGTCGGCATTGGAGACGAGCGTCGAATTCGTGAACGAATCGGACACGACGGTCGCGTTGTACTGGATTGAGCCCAACGGAAACCTTCGGCAATATGGTCAGCTCGCACCCGGCCAAGCACGTTCCCAACACACGTTCGCCGGCCATGCTTGGGCAGTCAAATCGAATGACGACCGTTTCTTTGGCAGCACGATCGCCCAGTCGCCGCCCACCGTCGCTCGCATCAAAACCGAATTTGAATCCCCCCAACCGATTTCCAAGCCGCGTCGCCGTCGCGGGCGGCCGGACCGAGCCATGGGATCGGTGCCTTCACCCGATGGCGCATCCGCGTTCCAGCGATCGCCGGCGGGATTGCGATTGAAAATCGCAGACGCAGACGAACCGCGTTGGGTCGACTTGGACTTCGGAGCCGTCGACGGCCACGAGATTGCGTCGCCGTCTTGGTCGCCCGACGGAACGGTCCTCGCCGCGTGGAAAGTCCAACGCAACGAGCCGCCGGAAACGGTGACCATCGAATCGTCACCGGCCGGTGGCGGGCGTGCCAAGGTCCAAGCCCGGCCGTATCGATTACCGGGCGACAAATACGACGAATATGAACTGTTTGTGTTCGATGCCGCATCCGGCGAGCGTCTCGAAACCGACTTGCCGCGGATCGATTTCGGCCGTCCTCGAGTCCATTGGTTCGGGGAACACAATCTCGCGATCGAAAAAGTCGATCGGGGGCACCAGCGCGTGCGACTATTTGTAATCAACCCCATCGACCAAACAAAACGGACGGTCGTGGATGAAACGTCAACGACGTTCATCTGGTCGACACACGGTCCCCACGTGCCGATGTTCACCTACCTGGAAAAGACCGATGAAGTGATTTATGCGAGCGAGCGCAGCGGGTATCGGCATCTGTATTTGGTGGATTTGGGGGACGCGGTTGGTGGAGAAACGGAGGAGAAGAATACAGACCAAGACGAGCCCTCCCCTCGCTTCGCTCGACCCTCCCAGGGGGAGAGTAATTTCACGATCGACAACACTCTTCGCGCCATCACGTCGGGGGATTGGCTGGTGCGTGAGATCGTGCGGATCGACGAGGACGCTCGGACGCTGGATTTATTGGTGGGTGAGTTTCATGACGACCAGGATCCGTATCACCGGCACCTTGTCCGAGTCGGATTTGATGGCGAGGGTTTGGTGGCAATCACGGAATCCGACGGTGACCACTCGGTGCAGTTTTCACCCGATGGGCGATTCGTCGTCGCAACGCACAGTCGCGTCGACTCGCCGCCGGTTCATGAGTTGCGCCGCGCCGATGACGGTTCGTTGGTGACGGAGTTGCTGCGTGCCGAACGGGTTGGCAAGGACGCATCAGAATGGTCAGCCCCGAAGATCTTTCACGCGGCGGGGCGAGACGGCCAGACGCAGATTTGGGGCAACCTATATTTCCCCGCGGACTTTGACCCGAGTCTGACAGACCACTATCCCGTGATCGAGGCGATTTACGCCGGCCCGCACGATTCACATGTTCCCAAACGCTACTCGCACTCGGCACGCTACAAGGAGTTGACCGATTTGGGATTCGTCGTCGTGCAGATCGACGGCATGGGGACGGCCAACCGCTCCAAGGCGTTTCATGATGTGTGTTGGCACAATCTGAAGGACGCTGGGTTCCCGGACCGGATCGCTTGGATGAAGGCCGCAGAAAAGGAATTCCCGGCGATCGACTTGTCACGCGTGGGGATTTTTGGGACATCTGCCGGCGGCCAAAATGCGTGTGGAGCGTTGCTGTTTCACGGTGAGTTTTACAAGGCCGCGTATGCTTCGTGTGGCTGCCATGACAACCGCATGGACAAGGCGTCTTGGAACGAGCAATGGATGGGCTATCCGGTCGGCGATCACTATGTGCGCAACAGCAATCTTGAGAACGCGGAACGACTGCGGGGCGACCTGTTTTTGGTGGTCGGGGAATTGGACAGCAATGTGCCACCGGAATCGACGTATCGGTTGGTCGACGCGCTGGTCAAGGCGGACAAGGATTTTGAATTCTTGATGATCCCCGGGATGGGGCACAGCGATGGGGGGACGTATGGTCGTCGGCGAATGCGGGCGTTTTTTGTGGAGAAGTTGCGGCCCAGGGCAAAATAGTCGGCCCCATGGCAGCGGGAAGCGTGAGCCAATCGAGGTATGAATCGAGAAAATTAAAGTTTGACGGTTGGGTAGCCGATACTAACGGGGAAACCCCCAATCCCCCAAGCTGCTTCTCGAAAATGGTGCGATGCGTTGGAACCTTGCCTATCGCACTCTTCTTCATGACCGTGGCAAACTGATTGCCGGCCTAGTCGGCGTGATCTTTTCGGTCGTGTTGGTGAACCTCCAGGGCGGATTGTTCTTTGGACTGATCAACAAGGCCAGCCTGCTGGTTGATCGCAGCAACGCCGACATCTGGATCGGTCATCGGGGCATGCACAACGTCGACTTTCCGCACGGGATTCCCGAACGGTTTCGATTTGTGGTGGCCGGCGTTGAAGGCGTCGCCGAAGTCGAACCGATTCGAATCGGATTTGGTGAAATCTCCTTGCCCGACGGCAGATTCGAAGACTGTGTCATCGTCGGAGTCACCGAAGGCACTGACTTGGGACGCGCCTACGAAGTGCTGGAAGGCCAGGAAGATGCGCTCCAATACCCGGATGGAATTGTGGTGGATCGTTGTGACGACGCCAAACTCGTGCACCCTGAGATCGGGGAAATCCGAGAGATCAACGGACGACGTGTTCGGGTGATGGGGAAGTCCGAAGGAATCTTGAGTTTCCTGGTTTCTCCCTATGTCTTCATGTCCTACGACCAAGCCGTCGAACTCTCCACGGAAGACCCTCAAAACGCGTCGTACTTGTTGGTCCGCACAGAAAATGATTCCGACCCAGGCCAAATCTGTCGCCAGATCGAATCGCTGTTGCCCGACGTGTCGGCAATGCCCGCCGGTCGCTACGGTCGCGTCAGTATTCACTTTTGGATGACACGGGCGGGATTGGGTGTGAGCTTTGGTGCCGCGGCGATGCTAGGCCTATTGGTCGGACTGGTGATGGTCGGGCAAACGTTGTACGCCATGGTGCTGGACCGGATTAGCGAATACGCGACGCTGCGGGCGATCGGCTTGAGCGAACGTGAACTGCTGTGCATCCTCGGCCTTCAATCTGCTCTAGTTGCAACGATCGGCATCGCCATCGGGATGGTGATCACCGTCATCTTGAAAACCTCGCTCAGCACGCCCCGCGTGACGATCGAAATCCCCTTGATGTTGTACGTCGGATGTGGGGTCTTGATCTTCGCGATTTGCTTGTTCGCCGCCGGTTTGCCTTACTTGCGTGTCCGACGCATCGATCCCCACACCGCGTTGCAGTCATGACCACCACCAACCCCAACCCCAACACGCCTGGCCCGGTCGCCATTCCCGTCACGGGGCTGGGTCAACGTGAGCACGCGAATCAACTGAAATCGTCGTCTGCGCCGACGCAACCCGCGTTGGAAGCCAAAGCGATTGCGAAATCCTATGTCATCGGCGGCCAAGCTCGCCCGGTGCTCGACGGAATCGACTTTCACGTCGATCCGGGGGAATGCGTGTTTCTGGCTGGTCCGTCGGGAAGCGGGAAAACCACGCTGCTGTCGATCCTGGGGCTACTGTTGACATCAGATTCCGGACAGCTGTTTTTGAAAGATCGACGTGTCGACGGATTGAACGAAGTCGAACGCACGCTGGTGCGACGCCAGCGGATCGGATTCGTTTTCCAACGCTTTCAACTGATCAACGGACTGACGGCGGAAGACAACGTCGCCATCCCGCTAACCATGGACGGGATGCCGATGCGAGAGGCTCGCGACCGTGCCGGCGACCTGTTGTGCCGAATGGGCCTGCAAGATCACTGCAAGGCGTTGCCGACGTCGATGAGTCCCGGGCAATGCCAGCGAGTGGCATTGGCTCGCGCGGTGATCAATGAACCGGAGCTAATCCTGGCCGACGAGCCGACGGCGGCGCTCGACGGAAAATCGGGCAAGGCCGTGATGGAGTTGCTGCACCAATTAACCAAAGAGTTCGCCAGCTCGACCGTCGTCGTGACCCATGATCCTCGGATCTACGAGTACGCCGATCGCATCTGCGAGATGGAAAACGGGAGATTCAAATGAGACAGCTGTTTCTTGCTGGAGCATTCGCGGCGCTGGGGACCGGACTCTTGATCATCGCCGACCAGCACCAACGGGCCAGCTCCCGGCCGGCATCGCTGCCCGAGAAGGCGGAACCCGTGATCGCCAAGTCGTCGGTGCATGCCGCCGGTCGAATCGAAGGGACGACGGAAAACGTCTTGATTCGGCCCCAATTCCCCGGCCGAATCGAATCGGTCTTCGTGGCCCGTGGGACGCGTGTCGAAAAAGGCCAGGTGCTGTTTCAACTGGAAACACGTCGCTATGAAGCGCAACGAGACCTCGCCTCGGCGACCTTGTCGGCGGCACGAGCGAAACGAATGCGACTGGTCGCCGGTGCGCGGGAAAGTGAAATCGAAGCGGCCAAGCAAGAGATGATCGCCGCACAAGCACGCTATGACAGTTCCAAATCCCGATTCGATCGGGCGAGCAAATTGTTCTCTCGCAACGCGCTCAGCTCCCAAGGCCTGGAAGATTATCGCGCCGATCACGATGCCAACCTGGCGTTGCTGCAGGCAGCTCACCAGCGTTACGAAACGATCAAAGCCGATCCGCGTCTTGCAGACCTGATGGCCGCCGACGCCGAGATCGCTTCCGCCCAAGCCCAACTGCAGATGGCCGAGATCGATCTGCAGCGCTGTTCCGTCGTTTCGCCGTCCCCCGCCGTCGTGTTGGCGGTGGATATCAACCCCGGCGAATGGATCAGCCCCGAGATGCCCGATGCGGCGATTGAACTTTCCAACACCGAGCGTTTGCGAGTCGTCGCCGATGTGGACGAACGCGACGCGTTGACGGTGACCCTGGGGCAGACGTGTGAGGTCACCGCCGATGCGTTGCCGGGCCAGCATTTCTCGGGTGTCGTGGTCGAAATCGAACCGAGAATGGAACCGAAGAAGATCTATGGCGGCTGGGCGGGCGAACGCAATGAGACGCACACCCGGCGCGTTTGGATCGATCTGCGGACTGAGGTGACGCTGCCAGTCGGATTGCCGGTTGAGGTGATGATTCGATAGGTGACGGTCCGCTCGCAATGCCAGCACGACGCGTGAGCGAGTGGCACACGTCGGCGGCGGAGGGAGACTCGAGGGCCGCTCGCTTACGCTTCCCGCTGGCATTTGCGGCGTTACGGCAACTTCGGCAGATCGGGTTCTTGGAAACCGAAATAGATCGCTCCGTCTTGGCGGTAGTTGCTCGGCGTCAGCCGATGGTAGGTCTGCGATCGGGAGCGTGCCGACGACCAGCGGACTGACCAGCGCGGTCGTCGCTCGTCGATCCAGGGCAGCGACTGGGCGGCCAGCTCTTCCATCATGTACACCGACGTGTTGCCGGCCAAATCGGAAACATACAACACCGGATCACTCAGCGTCGGCGCGCCGACATAGGCGTTGTCTTCTCCGCGAAGCTTCAAGTAGGGCCGCTCGTTGGCGAGTGATTCCACGCCGATGATCTCCACGTGCGGCTGGCCTTCTTCGACCAAGAACACACACTGATTGGCTTCACGTTCGATCGGAATCGGAAAGATTCCGTCGGGGCCGAGCCGCATCCGGAGCATGCCGCGTGGGATTTCGGCGGTGACATTCCACAGTGACAATTGGATCGGGCTGGCGACGACCGTCGGGCGTCGCAGCGCCCCCGAAGTGTCGATCATGCGACCGCTGATGGCCAGCAAGCCATTCTTCCAGACCAATTGCAACGCGGCGGCATAGTCCATTTGGATCAGCGTTGCTTCGCCGCGCACAATGGCATTGTCCAGCTGAATCGCAACTAATGGTAGCGCGTTTTCGTTGGGGTTGAGAACTCGGCCCGGCAAGGTTTCCGAATCCGGCAGTGCTTTGGGGTCGGTGATGATCTGGAAAAACGACACGCCGTCATGGATCGCTTTGTTGACCAACGTGAACGTGCAGTTTTGAAAGCGTGTCAATCGATTGTCGTTGACCACGAACATCGAACCGCCGTCGACCTGCTCTTGGGCCAGTTCCCAATGAAAGTCCAGATTGCGGAACTGGGTGCGATTGTTCCCGATGTTCAACATTTCGCTACGGCCGATCGCCAACGTGTCGGTGGAGACCATGCGGATGGCCGTTCGCCCCACCGTCGATTCGAACACCATGTTGTCTTGGGGGATCGTCAGCGGACCGGTGACCAATTCGGCGGTGGCCAATTCCACGCGTCCGACGCCGAACCGCATCGCCAGATCGATCGCGTCGGACAAGGTTGAAACCAAGATCGCGCCATCGGTATCCCGATCCACTTGGTCGACACGCATCGAAAGAGCCAGCAGACTCGGTGACACCACGCGGACGGATTGGGGTGGCGGTAATTCAGCGGGCGTAACGGGGCGAGTCGGCGACACATCGGACGCCGATCCGGCTTGTTCGTTGATCCGATTCATCTCTGGATTTCCCGCACCGATCACGGATCCCGCCGCGGCCAAACTGCCGGCCGCGGACGCCGACATTCCGGACACCGTTGAATCCAACTCCGTGTCCGCAGCCGCACTGCCGGTTGCCAAAGAGTTATTGTCGGTCGATGGCGACAACGGTTCGTCACCGCTTCCGAGCGTTTCGGGGAGAGGCAATCGGGCGGTGAAGCTAGGCGGCCGAGCGGCGGCTTCGGAGACATCATCAAGAGTCATGTCGGGGTCCGACGTCGATGGATCGATCGTGTCGCGGTTGACGCCATCGGCTTGGCCGGTCGAGTCGTTGGATCCTGGCGTCTGGGAGCTTCCCGTCGGCGTGTTGCCGTCGGAAAACGTTCCCGCATCGGAGCCGGCCCCGCCATCGGAAATCGGGGCATCGCCGGAGGTCGACGGTTGGGGCACCGAAGGGACGAGCGGCGGAGACAGCGAGGACGGTCGGGCCGTCCCCGTGCGACTCATCGAGGCCGGGCGATTGATGACGAACGCATCACGGGTCGCCGTCGACTGAAGTTCTAAATAGCCGCCGATCATCAAAATCAACAACGCCACGATCATCCATGGCAGATGCAGTTGCAGTCGTTGCAGGCCTTCGTTGCCCGAGGGAAGCGTGACGACCGCGTTGGATTGCGCCCGCTTCAATTGGAATCGATACGCCAATTCGCTCAAGTCGGCCAGCAGGTCCCGCGCGTTTTGATAACGCGCCTGAGGATCTTTGGCCATCATCCGGTGCATCACCGCGATCGCTTCGTCGGGCAGATCCGGACGCAGCACCTTGGGGTTGGGCAACGGTGCATTGCCGTGGCTGATCAGTTTTTGCAGCATCGTGCCGCCGGTGTAAGGCGCTTCACCGGTGACCATGAAATAGAACGTGCAACCGAGTGAATAAAGATCGCTGCGGATGTCGGCATCGCGCGGATCAAACGCTTGCTCCGGCGAAATATAATCAAACGTCCCCAGCGTCACGCCGCTGGCGGTCATGTCTTCACTGAGCTCCAAATTGTCGCTTCGCGCCAGCCCCATGTCGACCAACTTGACCGAACCGTCCTCGGACACCAGAACGTTCGAGGGTTTGATGTCGCGGTGGACGATCCCCCGCTGGGACGCATGATCGAGTGCTTCGGCGACCTGCGAGGTGAAGACAACGGCGTCATCGAGCGACAGGGCACCGTGGTGGTCGACCAAGTCACGGACGTTGGTCCCGTTGATGTATTCAAAGACGATGTAGTGCCAGTCGTCGTAGTTGCCGGCGTCGAAGACCCGCGCGATCCGTGGGTGATCCAACTTCGCCGCGTTCTGGGCTTCGTTTCGGAATCGCCGCTGCAACTCGGGATCGTTCCCGACGAACGGGATCACCTTGAGTGCGACGATTCGGTCGAGCCGTTGATCGTGGGCGCGAAAGACGGCGCCCATGCCGCCCCCGCCGATCAGGGCTTCGAGGAAGTATTGATTCAGCTGCTCACCGACCAGCACTTTGGCGATGTCGGCCGGGGTGCGTCCGCTGCCGGTGTTCTTTCGCTCTCCCGCCGCGGCGACCTGGCGGATCACGGTTTTGGCTTCTTCCAGCCCCGGCGCGAAGTCGGCCTCGACCGCCTCCGAGTCGGTTTGCCGGGCCGATCGGCTCTTGGGAGACTGCCGCACCGCGAACACTTCGTCGGTCGTCCGCTCCAGCTCCACGGGGCCGCGCCCCCCTTCGCCCGACGGCTCGGGCGCGCGGTGGACGGTTGAATCGCTAGCCGTTGGTTCTTGGTTTTCCATCGCCAGAGAGTTGAAGAGCACGCCCATCAAGTTGACGCGTAACTGGCCCGCACCCAAGAAAATCCGTCATTCTGCTCGCACCGGCCTAGCTCGAATCCTACTCGTGGACCCGGAATCGGTCAACGAAATCGGGGCCTGCAAGGGCTGGGAGCGGGCGTGCTGTGCCGGATGCGCCGGTCGCGCGTGAGTTGGGAGTTGGGAGTTGGGAGTTGGGAGTTGGGAGTTGGGAGTTGGGAGTTGGGAGTTGGGAGTTGGGAGCTGGGAGTTGGGAGTTGGGAGCTGGGAGCTGGGAGCTGGGAGTTGGGAGCTGGGAGCTGGGAGCTGGGAGCTGGAAGTTGGGAGCTGGGAGAACCCGTGGGCCGCTCGCTGACGCTTGCCGCTGGCATTTTCTTTGCTCACTCGCCGGGCTGGCGGGGTGTCCAGTCCGGGTTGACCAGATGGGGTGGTCGCTCGCCGCGGCAGGCGGCCAGGCAGTTTTCGATCGCCAATTCGCCCATCCGCGTGCGGGTCTGGACGGTGGCGCTGCCCAGGTGGGGGGCGAGCACCACATTGGGCAACTGCATCAATTCGGGATGCACCTTCGGCTCGTGCTCAAAAACATCCAGCCCGGCCCGTGCGATTTTCCCTTCGCGGAGCGCCTCGACCAACGCCGCTTCATCGACCACCGCGCCACGCGCCGTGTTGATCAACGTGGCCGTCGACTTCATCCGTTCCAACTGCGGCTTCGCGATCAGATGCTTGGTCTGGTCGGAAAGCGCGACGTGGACAGATACGAAATCCGACTCGCCCAACAAGTCATCCAGTGTCCGGTATTCCACGCCGAGCTCACGTTCTTCGGCGGCCGACAGTCGGGTGCGATTCCAGTAGCGGACGCGCATGTCAAACGCCAGCGCCCGCTTGGCCATCGCCTTGGCAATCCGTCCAAATCCGACCATCCCGATCGTTGCTCCGGTCACTTCGGCGCCGAGCATTTGCAACGGATCCCAGCCGGTCCACTGACCGGAACGAACCAAGTGGTCTCCTTCGGTGACCCGCCGGGCCGACGCCATCAACAGCGCCCACGCCATGTCGGCGGTGCAATCGGTCAACACTCCCGGCGTGTTCGTGACCGCAACATTTCGCCGGTTCGCGGCATCGATGTCGATGTTGTTGTAGCCGACCGCGTAGTTCGACACGACCTTCAGATTCCCAGCGGCATCCAAAACGTCCGCATCAATCCGATCGGTCAACACACAAATCAGCCCGTCGACGTCACGCACGCCTTCGATCAATTCCTCTCGCGTCAGCGCACGATCCAAGTCGCCGTGACAAAGATGCGTCTCCGCCCCCAACCGTTCCATCGAATCGGGCGGAAGTCGCCGCGTTAACAAGACCTTCGGAGGTTTCATTTCAGGTTTCAGGTTATCCGACATTTTCTTGTCTTACTCTCGTTCATTTTTCTGCCCTCTCCCCCAAACCTACTTTGTCGCCGTATAGGCGTACCGATTGCCTGCGCCGTCAAACAACCCCGCCGTATTCCAAGGTTGGATCAGCTCTCGCATTCGGCGCACCACTTCATTGTCATCCGCGTCAGAACCGACCAATTCGGCACAGCGACCGACCGCCGCGACAAATCGCTGATCGTCGGCTTGCCACAGTTTGCTCGGCTCTTCACCACCACCGATCCGTTCTTCACAGGCGATGGCGGCGGCAAAGTAGACCATACAGGAAGCGGCGAATCGCCGAAACGAGGGCATCGCTCGATAGCCCATCGCGACCATCTGGTCCAAATGCATCGCCTCGGCAAGAATCGACTCGCGGTAACGATGGACAAACCCGCCACGTTCCGGCGTGAGAAGAACGTCGGCCAATCGTCCCACGCCGGCCAGTGCATGGGCGATCCCGGTGCTGTGCAGCGGATCGATCGCAACCGCCGTCGTCGGCATCATCACACAATTCTCTGCGATGACGGGGTCGTACAAGCGTTGCACACGGCCGATGGAACGGATCTCCGAATCCGGCGCCACGATCTCGCTGTCTCGCATGATTTGATGCAGCGTCGGGTAACCACGGAAACGGTTTTCCAAAATCTGGACGGCTTGATCAACGGTGTTGCGACTGGTCGATGTATCGGCGGGGATCGGCGAGGTGATGCCGACGCTGGTGATGCCGTTGTTCAATCGCAGCATCCACACCCAACCCTGGTCGATCAAATGGTGTTGGGCTGCGGCATCAGCATCAAAGGGATCCCAGGCTCGCTGGTCGCCATGAATTGAGTTGAACAAATTCGCATAGGAATCGACGCCACGAAAATGAGCGAACGCCGCACAGGTTCTTGTCCGCAGACGCGCCGTCAACGGAGCGACGCCCAGCAATCGCGCCGACACCGCGGCCTGTCCAGACGCATCGACCACCATCGCGGCGGCGATGTCGTCCCCCGAGGCGAACCCGATGCGTGCGTCTCCCACCGCGGACAGATCCAGCGCCGTCACGGCGACGCCCTCCTGCGCGACCGCTCCGGCTTCGACCGCTTTGCCAAACAAGTACGCATCGACCTCGCTGCGATACCAATGCGTGTCGCTCTTGGAATCGCTGGGGCTGGCCGCAACGATCATCGAACGTTCGCCCCGATAGGATTCAACGCTCCCAGTTCGGTGATCGAAGTAGCTGAAGCCTCGCTTCATCCCACACGCCAACTCGGGAAACGATTGTCGCCAGTTTCCGTAGGCGGAAAGAGTTTCCAAATCCGGAAAACCGTAACACTGGCCAAGACGCCGGAGCAACAAGTCGGCGATCGGCGTCGAAGATTCTCCGATCGCGAATCTTGGATGGGTCGCGGCATCCAGCAGGGCCACGCGTCGGCCGCGGGACGCCAGGATTCGGGCCAGAATCGAACCGGAGAACCCCGAACCGATGATGGCCACATCGAATCGTCCCTCCATCACCGACTCGCTTTCTGATCAAGGATGGCGGATTGGAACCGATCTAGCATTCGGCGTCGTGGCTCACTCAATCGGTCTCGGTCGACGTCCCACAGATCGACCGACAGACATGCGGTCGTTCCTAGATCCGCCAGCGATTCATCGTACAAATCGGCCAGGTGCTCCAGTTCTATCTTTGGCAAGGAATCCGCCATGCCGTTCCATCCATGACCGGATCGCGCCGGAATCAAGCTGATGTGACGCGCGCCCGATTGGATCGCATGACGGACCGACAGCCGTGCCCAACGGAGTGATTCTTTCACCGACAGCTGTGGTGCGCCGACGATCAGAAACACGCGGAGATCGATCTGGCGCAAGCGTAAGAACGACGCGTAGCGATCGAAATCATCGCGTGACATCTGCTTTCGCAATCGATTCAAGATCCTGGGCTGGACGGTTTCCAATCCCACCGCGACTTCAAGCGTGCCGGAAACAAGATCACGAAAAGCTTCATGACGCCGAGCGCCGAATCGAGGGTGGTTTTCGATGATCACACGGTCGAAGCCGGCGCAAAGTTGTCCGATTTGTGCGTAGTCCTGCGGCGGTATACTGGAGGGATCGAAGAAATTGCCGCTGTTGTACAACTTGATCCAATTGGACGATTCCAGTCGAGTCTGGGCGTGGCGAATTTGATCGGGAATCGCGCCGGGCTGTGACGGCCCGGGCAACGTGTTTCGATGCAGATCACACATCGAGCAACCGACCGGACATCGGCTGGCGGTCAAAAAGACGGTCGCGACCGTGGCGATCGATCGCTGACCGTGAACGTCGCGCGCCGGTTCGCGCTCGTTTAAAAAGGCGTAGGGACGGCTGGGATCGAGGACTGCGGACAAGCGGCTTGTGAAAAGGCGGGCGTGTGGAAAAACAAACAGGCGGCGAGGCGAACGGGTGACGACGAAGCAAGCGATTGAAGAATGCCTGAATTGTAACGCACGGATCCACGCCCGCGTCACCGAGTGCCCCTGGTGCGGTCAAACGCGCGAAATCCCCGACGCGACGCCGGTTCGTAAGCGACTGTCGTTGGGAGCGTTGATCACGATCTTGACTCTGGCCGCGCTGTTGATGTGGCTGATGTCGCTAACCGGTCGCGACGTCTGATTGCGTTGGCGGGAGTCCGCAGAGGGATGGCAGAATGATTCGGGGCAGAATGATGAAATGTCCACAGGCTGGCGCAGACGGCTGATCGAAGGGGCGCCCCTGCCCGCGCTACGCTCGACTGTATTGTTGATGGATTCAGTTGCTCTTGTTCCGCGTGTCATCAAAGATCACTACGCTTCGTTCGCCAACGGCGATCTACATCTTAGCCTGGGGTGAGACCGGATGAGCCCCAGCGAATCCGGGCGTAACCCCAGGTCCACGCACACCAAGAAACCTCCCCCCTTTCGATCGGCCGGCGGCAAAGCCGCCGGCCGATCGAAAGGGGGGGAGAAGATGGGCTTTCTTTCCTGGGGTTGCGGTCACTTCGCTGCGCTCGTTCCCTGACCCCAGGCTATGGATGTGTATGCCCTTTGGGCAAGTGCTGCGGAAGAATTCTGCAGATATTGAAACAGCCTTCTGGGCAAACAAAGTCCCCAAGGGAGGTTCTCTCTCTCCTGGCGTCGATGCCCCGGGCGTGTTCCTACTCTCGCCGATCATTCAGTCGGTCCTACAGGGGCCCGTTGAAACTGTCATATCCGGAACGTCCGGGCGAGCCGTTGTGACGTGACCGCCGGGGAGTGCTTGGTGGGCAATTCTGTCAGGAAAACAAGGGAAGGCGATGCCGGCAGGACGATAGCCATTTCTGCACGAAAGACCACGGATCAATGATCCGAGGGACTCGTGAAGCAAACGCTGCAAAACCAAACGGTAGTGTCGGCGAGTGATGATCGAAATAGCAAGACACGATCTGGCAAGTGCTCACCGGCACGGGTCACCACCACCACCGATTCAGCAGCCGAAGCGCTGGCAAGACCCTTCCAAATCTAATTCATGGAGAATCACGATGCGTCGTGTAATCGTTCCTGCTTTGTTGGCCGTCGCTCTGGTCGCAAGCACTTCGTCAAACGCAAGCGCGTTTGGCCTGTTGGACAAACTTTGTAAGAGCAGCTGTGACAGCTGCTGTGCAGAACCCGCTTGTGGCTGCGAAGTCGCTTGCGAGCCTGCCTGCGGATGTGAAGTGGCCGTTCCGTGTGGATGTGCTGCCGAGCCGATGTGTGGCTGCGAAGTCGTTGATCCCTGCGGCTGCGACAGCGGCTGTGCACCGCGTGGCGGCCTGCTCGCCAAACTGTTCGGCAAGCACCGCGGATGCGGATGCGACGCCGGATGCTGCGACGTCGAGCCGGCTTGCGGTTGCGAAGTTGCTGCTCCTTGCGGATGTGCCGCTGAACCGGCTTGCGGATGCGAAGTCGCTGCCCCGACGTGCGGTTGCGAAGTCCCCGCTTGCGACAGCTGCTGTGCCCCCAAGAAAAGCCACTTCGGCCTGCTGAAGAAGCTGTTCAGCAAGAAGAGCTGCTGCGGATGCGACTCCGGTTGTGCCGCTGAGCCGACTTGCGGTTGCGAAATCATCGAGCCGGCTTGCGGATGCGAAGTCGCTGCTCCTTGCGGATGCAACTGAGACTGAACTGAGAGATGCCGAGGATCGGGACGACATTCCTCAAGGAGTTCCCGCCAAGCACCCTGCTCCAACCGGCTGACTAGGAAACGACTCGCATCTTCTCCCTGGCGAGTCAACCGAGTCCGCTGTGCAACGCTCCGAGCCGATTCCGATTTCGAAGCGAATATCTCGAAAGCCCCGATGGTTTGCGAAAGCCATCGGGGCTTTTTTTGTTGGTTTTGAGCGGAGTGAGGCGGCGAGAGGGGAGGGGCAAAACGATGGGGGCAAAACGATGAGAGACGCCCCGTGTGTTGGGAAGCCGGTTGGAGGCAGCGGAGGGATGGCAGAATGATACGAACCAGAATGATGGGGGGCGTGCCGGCTGGAGCGTGCCCGGCTGGAGGATGCCCGGCCGCTCGCTCACGCTTCCCGCTGGCATTGGGTTGCAGACGCCAGCACGACGCGTGAGCGAGTGGCCCACGCCGGAACCGGGGTAGCCCCCACAGGCCGCTCGCTCACGCTTCCCGCTGGCATTTTGGATGCCAGCACGTGGCGTGCGCCAGTGGCCGATGATAGGATTCCCGACACGCCGCTCGCGGACGCTTCCCGCTGGCAGCGACGAACCGACGTGATCGTTTGTGACCTTTTCCCCTGAGGATTTCTTTGATGGCTGATTGGCTGGAACCCGGTACCAAGGCACCCGCATTCACCCTGAAAGACGACCAGGGCAACAAGGTCAAGCTGAGCGATCTCAAAGGCGGCCCCGTCGTGCTGTACTTTTACCCCCGCGATGACACGCCCGGTTGCACCAAGGAGGCTTGCGCGTTTCGCGACCGCTACGACGAAATGAAAGAACTGGGGGCGCAGCTGTTTGGCGTCAGTGCCGACTCGGCCGAAAGCCACGCCAAATTCCGCGACAAGTATTCGCTGCCCTTCCCGCTGTTGGTCGACGAAAAGCACACGATGCTGGAAAAATATGGGGCATGGCGCGAAAAGAACATGTACGGCAAAAAATCGATGGGGATCCAGCGCAGCACGTATCTGATCGACGCCGACGGCAAGGTCGTCAAGGTCTGGAAACGCGTGAAGGTCGACGGCCACGACCAACAGGTAATCGACGCCCTAGCAGCTCTGTAAGGCGGTCTGGTTCGCCATCGGAGCCACCACAACAGCTCATCCCTGTACGACGGCGCTTCCGGGCGGTGGTCGAGGCAGTTTTCACCGCGACGGCGCAGTCTTCACCGCGACGGCGCAGTTTTCACCGCGACGGCCCGCAAGGGACATCGTCCCGTGGTGATTGGCGTCGGCCCGGAAGGGCCATGGTACAGAAACCAGTCCCCTGGCAGGGAAATACACCGCGGGCTACCCTTCCGGTGAACGCTCTGGCGTCGCGACCCCCATCCTCTCCGCGCTGCACTTGCCTTTGCCATGGCTCACACGATCGTCATTTTTGGTGCCTCGGGCGACCTGACCAGTCGCAAACTGATCCCCGCACTGTACAGCTTGTTCAAGAAGAACAAGTTGGACGACGTGGTCCGAATCGTCGGCGTCTCACGCTCGCGGTTTGAAAATCAACAGTTTCGCGATTCACTCCGTGAGTCGGTCGCAAAGTTTGCCGGCAAGCTGTTCGACGGCGAGACCTGGGACGAATTCTCTCAGCACGTCTACTACCAGCCGGGCGACATCAAGGACGCCGACGACTTCAACGCCTTGGCCAAGTTCTTGGACGAAATCGAACAGGGAGAACCGTCGGGACGGTTGTACTACCTGTCGACGATGCCTCAGTTGTACGAAGAGGCGATTCGGCAACTCGGCGCCGCCGGGTTGGCTGACGATAGCGACGGCTTCCGACGGGTGATCATCGAAAAACCCTTCGGCACCGACCTGGCGACCGCACACGCACTGAACGATTCGATCCACAAGGTGTTTCGCGAAGACCAGATCTATCGGATCGACCACTACCTGGGCAAGGAAACGGTTCAGAACATTTTTGCCCTGCGGTTCGCCAACTCGATCTTTGAACCGATCTGGAATCGCAACTATGTCGATCACGTCCAGATCACCGTCGCCGAGGAAGTGATCATTGGGCGACGCGCCGGCTACTACGACAACGCCGGCATCCTGCGGGATATGTTTCAGAACCATATCCTGCAATTGATGATGATCACGGCGATGGAGCCGCCGGCGAAGTACGACGCCGCGCTGGTGCGTGACGAAAAAGTCAAGGTGCTTCACAGTGTTCGCAAAATGACTGGTGCGGATTTCGCCTCCAACACCGTGCGCGGCCAGTATGAAGGGTATCTGAAAGAAGAGGGCGTGCCGGCCGACAGCCAGACGGAAACCTATGCGGCGCTGAAACTGTATTGTGACAACTGGCGTTGGAAAGGCGTTCCGTTCTATCTGCGCAGCGGCAAAGGCATGTCCTGCCGGACGACACAAATTGTGATCCAGTTCCGACACGTGCCCCATATTCTTTTCGGCCACAAGACACGTAGCCCGGTCGGCAACCGGTTGGTCGTGCAGATCCAGCCGGCCGAAGGGATTCAACTGCACTTCGAGTCCAAAGTGCCGGAGAGCGAAATGAAGACGCGGACCAGCACGTTGGACTTCGATTTCAACCAATCTTCCAAAGGCGACATGCCGGACGCCTATCAGCGATTGCTGTTGGACGCCGTCCTGGGTGATGCCAGCCTGTTCGCCCGCAGTGATGAAGTCGAATTGGCGTGGGGCATCATCGACCCCATCCTAGCCGCTTGGCGAAGCCCCGCCGCACCGGAGTTGTTCCAATACCAGCCCGGATTGTGGGGACCGCCGGAAGCAAACGAGTGGATGGCCGCCCAACACCACCGCGAGTGGTTCGACGTCTGCCCGGTGCTGACGCACCCCTAGTACTTTGTTCCAAGAGTCGCCGTGTTCTCCGAACTCGACGTGCGTGAAAAGGGGACGCTTTGCCCCGCGCCGACCTCGGAGAGGACGGCGACGGTCCAGCCCAGCCGAAAACCAAGCGGCGGCGAACTACGAGACTTTGTCCCTAGACCCGGCAAGGGTCATATGTGGTAGCGGAATTCGCCAAGAATTTCGGCTTTTCCCTTGTCGACTGCTGCGAGTCGAAAGCCTTGGCGGCTTCCGCTACGGGTTTTGGGACAGAGCCTAATGGTTCGAGTAGCGGATTTCGGGCGAATAGCGGAGCTCCGATGCGGCATGCGGGGGCAACGCCTTTTGCAGATCCAAGCACTCTTTTTCACGAACCGGATTGGGGTCCCGCATGATGTGCGTGACCAGCGCGACGACCAACTCGTTGCGCCGACTCTCGGCGGCGCGTTTGTTGAACAGCCGCTTGATGACCGGGATTTGTCCGACGACCGGGACGACCGCATCGCTTTGAGAATCGGTTTCGCGGATCAGACCGCCGATGACCAACCCGCTGCCGTCGGGCATCAGCACCGTGGTCGAAACCTGGGTGGTGTCTTCTTCGGGAAAACCGCTTTCGGTGATCTTTCCGCCGGAGACTTTGGGCAGCACCGTCATCAAAATCTGGTCGTCGTGTGTGATCACCGGAGTGACCTCCAGCACGATTCCGACATCCAAGAATTGGACATTCTGAATCGTCGCGGTCTGTGTCGTGGTGGCGACGGCGTAAGGCAAGCGTTGACCGATTTGGACCTTGGCGGTTTGCCGATTGACGACGCTGACTTTGGGAGACGCCAATGTGCGTGAATTCGTGTTGGTGTGAATCGCTTCGATCAAATGTCCCATGTCGGTCCCATTGATCCGGAACGCAAATGACGGCCCCTCGGGGTTTTCTTCGGCGAAGTTCGATCCTTCCAAAATCACCTTGGCACCCGAAATCCGAGCCAACCCCCGCAGGTTGACTCCATAGCGTTCTTCGTCGTCCAAGTCGATTTGCAGCACGTGGGCTTCGACCAAGACTTGACGCGGCGGCACGTCGATTTGGGCGAGGTAATGTGCGACACGTTGATGCCCCGCTTCGTTGTCTTCGACGATCAACAATTCGCGTGTCTTCAACTGGTCCACCGCATCGGATTCACTGGTATGCGCCTTACCGATCGGCGAGAGCAATCCGGTGACGACCGATTGCACATCGGCGGCGGCAACGTAGTTGAGCGGATAGACCTGCAGCCGTCGCCCTTGGACCTTGGGGTCCAACGATGCCGCATCCGCCCCGGTGACGTACAACAAGTTTCCCGATTGATGCCAATGAAATCCGGCGACGCCCAAGATCGCATCGAGCACTTCGTCCAATCGCGCACCACGAATACTGACCGTGACCGGTCCGGTCACATCGGGCCCGATCACAAGGTTCAACTTGTGGTGATCGGCGATCATCCGCAACACGCTGCGAAGCTCGGCATCGTTGGCGACCAGGGTGACCAGATCCTGGTGTTTTTCCAACGTCGCGCGGTCGGTTCCCGGAGCGGGTTTCAACGGGATCGCAACGGCGTTTTTGCCGGTCGGCGGCATGGCGGGCGGAACCGGTGCCTTCAATTCTTGGTCTTCACTCGCCTCGGACGCTGCGGCCACTTGCACGACGTCGTCGGATGGCGGGGGCAGCGCACCGACGATCAAGTCCGCGATTCCATCTTGACGTTGTTCTTCGGCGGACGCGCCGGCACGGTGGGCAACCGGTTGGATCGTGTTCACCGAAGCCGCGTGTTGCGGTTGCGGCGTTGGTTGCGGCGTTGATGCAACCTGGATTGCGTGGATATTCCCGATGTCGGTCGACGGGATCGGCCGCGACGGATTGAACGGAGCCTTCATCGGCGACGGCCTCGTCGGCTGTGGCATCGCCCCGGCCGGTTCGGGAGCCGCTATCAATCGCGACGTCGCCACGGGGCGCAGCCGGTCGGGCACGCGAGTGGGCTGCAGGGCGTTTCCCGCGTTAGTCCTCTGCCGCGACGATCCGCTTGCATTGGAAGCGGAGCCCTTAGGTGCGGCAGTGACGGGAATCTGCGTCGGCGTGCTTCCCGCAATCGGGACGCCTTTGGAAGCATCGCTTGATCTTCGTTGGCGTCCGACGATCGGGGCGGCGTCGGAAACGGTCAAGTCGCGGTCAGGAGAGTTTTCGACAGGCCGACGCGTCTGGGCTGATGCCGAGCGATAGTCCGACGTTGGGGCAGAGCTTTCCAGTCCGAATTTTGGCGTGTCGGGTTGCGGCAACATCGCCGCGCTGACACCCGTCTTCGATTCCGGCCGCGGCGATGTTTCGATACCCGGGCGATTCTTGGTCGTCGCGGGCGACGATTTCGGCAATGGTTTCAGATCCGTCGGTGGCGAGGGCATCGATGTCAACGGCGGAAAGCTGCGACCGGACCGATTGACCACCGGTCGTCGCGTGGTCCATTGAACTTGCTCGACGTGCGCGATCGACATCTCGGACGTCTTCCGCCGATCGGCTCGCGATTGTTCCAACACCGCCAATGCAATTGAACCGCTGGCAGCGTCGTCGTTTGCGGCGACCAGCTGAATCGCAGCGGCTTGGATCTCCGCTGGCAGCGGAGTCAGCTGATGGGCGGCTGGCAGCGAGGTTGTGGCGTTCGGTTTCGGCGTGGTCGCAGAGCCCGAGTCATGGGAAGTAGACTTCCGAGCCGCCCTCCCCTCGCGACGCTCGACCCTCCCACTCGTGGGGGCATTGCCTGGGGAATCCGTTGCTGGTGTGGTTTCGGCCTGCAGGACGGATTTGGATTTCCCGCGCAATAGAACGACGGGAGAATCGGCGGCCGGCGGCTGTTGTTGCGCCGGCAGCGGTTGGCGGTCTTCTTTGGCGTTGGAGGTGAGTTGCACCGCAGCGGGTGGTCGGTTCGGGATGCCGGGTTGGAAATCACGCTCGGCGATCGTCCCGGAGAGCGCACCCGAGGGCGTAACGATGAGGCCGCCGTCCCGTTTATCGTTGGAATCCGCGGTTTGCGCGCACCACATCATCCCTACACCGAGGGCTGCGATGATCGCCAGAGACAGAATCCGCATCCGGAGAGCTTCCTTGCGCCGTGGATGAAACGAGAACCCAAATAATCCGCACAATCGGTATAAACCAACTCTCTTGACGTATCGGCGTCTGAGAGGAGGCAGCGAAGGAAAACCCGTGAACTTGACCCGTTTTTGCCAGATTCGGGGTCTACGGCGTCACTTCCACGCCCTCTGGAGAGACTTGCAGGACGATCACCCCGGCGTCCAGTTCTTGCCCCGGCTGGACGATTTTGCCATCGATCAAGGCCTTGCGATCGTTGCCGTCGTAGGCCCCGTAGACGGCTCCCAACGTGTATTCCGCCCTGGGTTTCGGCTTTTCCGGCTCCGCAGCTGGCTTCGCAGCCGGCTCGGCGGGTGGTTCGACGATCTCGACAGCCGCGCTGCGAAACAAATCGACCGCCGCCAGCTCGTCGTCGGCCAGCGTGGGCAACTGGTCGACGGCGACAAACCGCTGCGTCAAATCATTCGGTTGGTCCCCCGGGGCCTGCTGCGAAAGCGGTTTCAACGAAACGAGCGACGTTTTGACCGACGGCGCCGCGCTGCCGCCGGCCGGGCTGGCCGCACCGCTGGGGTCACCACCGGATGGTGAAAACACCAGCGCGCCCAGTAGCACGACCAACAGGACGGCGACCAGGACGAGCTGCTTTTTCTTTTTCGCATCTTGCGGCGTACCCGAGCGCGAATGCTGCCTGAGGGAATGCGGGTTGTTAGTGCGAGTGGCTTCAGCGGTCATCGTCGCTCCTTTGCCGCAACAATTTTGCCGCCGTGGTCGCTTTCCCGGCGTAGGGGACTCTCAGCGACAGCGTGGCGAGACAGCGGACGGGTGGTTGATCGCCGCCGCTCGCTTCGGCGGGGCGATTGGAACCATCGGCGCGGACCACTTGGATCTCGTCGCACCAGATCGGCAACTCGGCGGTGACGATCTGGTGCAGAAACTTGCAAACGTTGCCGTAGGTGCCTTGGATTTCACATTCGGTGTCCAGCACCGCGACACGAATTCCGCCGTGTGTGGTCCCGCGATCCATGGTCACCAACTGGACGCCACTATCCGCCGCGACGTCTTGCAAGACCGATCGGACGTCTTCCCACGATCGGTTTTCCGGCAACCAATCGGCAATCCGATCGACGCGCAACCGGTTTTGCTCGCGTTGCTGTTGGGCATGTCGAAATTGATTGCGGAATTGATTTCGGTTGGAAATCAATTCGATCGCTTCGGCGATTTCCTGTGGCTGATGCGTGCGGTCGGCGGCCAAGCTCTCTGGACGCAACCACAACAGGCAGGTCACCGCGACCAATCCAACGGCGATGATTCCACAAACCAGATGACAGCGCAGCGGCGTATTCAACCAGCGCACCACCAGCGGAGAATGAGAGCGCCGCTTGTTTGTCCCGCGACGCAGGCGAATGCTCGGCTTCATGGCACCAACCTTGATGCGAGCGGCTGTGCGGTGACGCGAATCAGGGCCTCGCGCCAGGCACCGCCCGGGGTGGTCAGCGCAACGTCCTTCAATCGCCCCGTTTTCTCCAAGCGATCGTTCCAAGGCATCAAGACGTCACGGCTGTTGGCCATCACCGTCAACGTGAATCGGGGTGTCGCCCAATTCGGCGGCTCTTTCAACGAAGCGTCATATTCAAGTGGCAATTTGATGTCGATCGACTGGACATCCAAATGTTGCTGCGGCGGCAATGCGGGTCCGGGATGGGTGGCGAGCGTGACGGCGCCCATCACTTGGGCCACACTGTCGTCCGGTTTCGCCGACTCGACCCAGGAACACCATTTTTCCAGCAACGCGTTCTCGGCCTCCAACAACTGTGTCTTGCGGCGGAGCTCGGCGATCGGAGCGGATTGGGTGACCAGGTCCGCGTTCTTAGCGATCAATCGCTGGCCTCGCATCCAGAGTGCGATCGAGGAGCCGACGGTGATCGACAACAGCACCAACAGCACCCCCGACCATTTCTGAAACGCTTGCCCGGCGTGACGACGCGAACGGTAACTCGGCGGCAGCAGCTCAAAGTCCTGCCATCCGCCCAGCGAATCGAGCACGATGGTCGACTGGCCGGACGAATCCGATTGGGGCGTGGTCTGGTCGGGTGCCAGTCCGGGGGCCTGCCTGTTGGCCTCCTGTCCGGGCATCTGGCGATCCACGCGGCCGTTCGAATCGGCGGGCGGCCACGGCATCGCTTCAGCGGCACCGGACGGCTCGGGGACAAAGTCAATTCCGAGGTCGTTCTCGCTGTGACACGAGACCGTCTCGTGCTGCGTTTGCTGTCTCATCGCCCGTACCCTCGCCGAGATCCACGGGAAGCGGCCAGGGCCAGCGAGAGTGCTCCGGCGAACGACGCGTCGAGTCGCCGAACGAATTCCGGGTCACGATGGCGGTGTTTTGCCAGTGCAGCCGGCCGCTGGGCCCCTTGGTACGACCAAACCGCGACGGGTGTTTCCGTCAAAGTCGCGATGATTTCATCGACGCCGGGAATTTCAGCGAGCGGACCGGCGATCAAGATCGGCTTTTTCGAGGCCACGGTCATGTCCGCGCGGGCGGCATAGCGCGCGCTCGCGCGAAATTCTCTGGCCACCTCCGACAGGTAGGGACGTAATGCGTGGGCGTCCAACGGACGATCGGGCTGATCCAAACGTAGGATTTGATCGGGTACCGAAGGCAGCGTGCGGGTCAACCCGACGCCCGTCTGGTGCCGCATGGCGATCAGCGCCGAAGCTTGACTGAGCCACAACACACATTGGGCGTCGATCCCGGTCAGCGAATCGGCGGCGTGGGCCAGCACGACGCCGTGCGGCAAAATCGATTGAACGGTGTAGCCGTTGTCGCTGACGATGTCGGTGACCTGGCACGCGGTCTGCTCGGCCGTGGCTGCGATGACATACTGGTCTTCGCCACCGGGTTTCCCATGGTGGACCCCGACGACGGGCCAATGGCTCAGGTGCGCCGGGCTTTGGAACACCGATCGCGCGAACATTTCGCTACAGCGCTGACGCGTTTGCGGGATCTCGTTTCCGACGACGGTTTGATAGTGGGTCCAGGCGATCGGCAAGGCGATGGCGGTCAGATTGGTGTCTCCGTCGATACATCGCGGCAATCGTTGGTCCACCGTTTCCAGCACACCCTCCAACCACTCCGGCGTCATCTCCTGGTTTCGCTCGGTCGGCAATTCAAACTGGTGCCGGCCGACCCAGGCAAAGTCATCCGGATTGCGACCGATCGGGCGCAGCGTTGCCACACGCACCACGTGTTCGCCCACGTCGATGCCGACGAAGGCCTTGCCGGTCTGTGACAACCAACGACTTCGTCGACCAGGGGTCGTCTCCGGCGCAGCGTGACTGGCGTCTACCGAGGGATGCGACGTTTGGGGCGGGGCCGATGTCATGAGGGGTGGGGCGAGAAAAAGCGACTCGGTAATCAAGTTTCATCCACGATTGATCAATCACCATGGATGTACGTCACAGAGACGAACCGTCCAAATGAATGCGGGCAGCGCACTCGTTGCGGCACAGCATGACCGGCGTGTCGGACTAGCGTTGCCGTCGCAATCGGAATATCCGGACGGGCGGTCGAGAGCATCGCCGCCGCCCGATCACCCCTTTTGGATCGTCGAAACGTCCAGCAGCGGCAGCATGACCGACATCACGATCCCGGCGACCAAGACGCCCATCAGCAAGATGATCATGGGTTCGAGCGCGACGACCAAACGTTTGATCTTTCGCCCGCCCTCTTGTTCATAGAACCGACCGATGTCGTCCAGCACTTCGGCGACGCGTCCGGTCCGTTCGCCGGTCGCCATCATCTGTGTCGCCTCGGTCGGCAGGAAGTCCGCCGTGGCGAGCGCTTCGCTGGCACTGAGTCCGTCGATCAGATTGTCTTCGACCCGGCCGAGCAACTCGTGCCACGAACGGTCTTGGACGGTGTCGCGTGTCAGTTGAACCGCTTGCAACATCGGCACGCCGCCACGGACCATCGCCGCGATCGTGCGAAAGTAGCGTCCGGCAATCAGCGGTCGGTAGGCGTCCTTGATCATCGGCGCGTACAACAGCATCTTGCCCAGCGGCCGCTGAACCAACGCATGACGTCGAAGCATGAACGCCCCGGCCAGGATCGCAAATCCGACGGGAAACAAGATCATCCAATACGCTCGCCCGAACGTCCCGACATCCAACAAGAACTGCGTCGACGCCGGGACGGGCCGCCCGGTGGATTGGAACACGCGTCCGAATTGAGGCAGCACGCCCAGGATCAGCGCGGTCATCACGACCGATGCGGCGGCAATCAAGATCACCGGATAGATCATCGCACCGACGATCGATGCCCGCATTTCCAGTTGCCCCCGCATGCGCTCGCACACGTCGGCCAGGGTTTGCGGAACGTCGCCGGTTGCTTCGGCCGCGGCCAGCATGGCCGGCAACGAAGCGGGAAAGTACTGGCCATGGGTCGCCACGGCGTTGGAAAACGTCATGCCCCCGCTGAGCGCAAGGTGGATCGCATCAAGCGACGCCGCCAATCGCGGATCCTGGCAATGGTCCGCGACGTGTCCGACCGCTTCGGCGATCTCCACCCCATTTTGACTCATCACGGCCAATTGATTCAGGCTCAACAAAACCGTCGACGACGAGACGGGAAACAGATAGACGCCGCCGGGGGATGCCTTTCGTGTGGGCGTCCCCAATGCCGTGGCGGCCAGGTTCACTCGGGCCCCCGGGCGTGGTCCGGACAGCTCGCTACCGGTCGCTCGGAACGGCTTTTCACCGACGGCGAATCGATCGGACGACGGCGAGGCGGAAAAAGCGGACGCGGCATCCCGATCGCTCGGCAAGGGTGTCAGGGGTGAAAACGCTTTCATGACTTCAATCGACCAGTGCGACCCGACCGACCTCCTCCAAACTGGTCACCTTGTCCTGCGCCAACTGGATCCCCTCGCTCAACAGCGACGGTCCGTTGCGTGATTGACGCAGCGTTTCCAAGTCGGCGCCGTCATTGATCAGCGTGCGAATGTCCGGCGTGATTTCGAACAGTTCATAGACTCCCGTTCGGCCGCGGTAGCCCGATTCGTAACACTCACCACATCCGCGGCTGCGTGCAAAACTCTGGCGTGGGTCGCCGGTGTAGTGCAATTCCTCCAGCGTCCTGCTCGAGGCGTAGTAGGTTTCTTTACAGTTCGGGCACAGGTTTCGCATCAACCGCTGTGCGATCACGCCGACCAGACTGGCGGCGATCTTAAAACTTTCGATCCCCATGTCCATCAAACGTGTGATCGCCGCGGCGCTGTCGTTGGTGTGCAGCGTGCTCAGCACCAAGTGTCCGGTCAGGGCGGCCTGGATCGCCGTTTCGGCGGTTTCGCGGTCGCGGATTTCGCCGACCATGATCACGTCGGGGTCCTGCCGCAAGATGCTCCGCAGGGCCTGGGCAAACGTCATCCCGGTTTCTTTGGCGACTTGGACCTGGTTGATCAATTCCAACTGGTATTCGACCGGGTCTTCGACGGTGATCACGTTGCGTTCGATGCCTTTGATCAGTTCGATGGCCGAATACAGCGTCGTCGTTTTTCCGCTTCCGGTCGGCCCGGTCACCAGGACCAACCCGTGCGGCCGCGACAACATGCGGCGGACGGAGGTCAACGAGGCGTTGGGCAAACCCAGGCTGTTCAGGTCGAAGGTGACGCTGTTGCGGTCGAGCACCCGCATCACAACCTTTTCCCCCAACACGGTCGGCAGCGTGCTGACTCGCAGGTCGACGTCGCGGCGGCTGATTCGCACGTGCAACCGTCCGTCCTGGGGTTGACGGTGTTCAGCGATGTCGAGCTTCGCCATGACCTTGATTCGCGACACGATCGCGGCGTGCATTTCCTTGCGCGGCTTCATGACCTCGCGGAGCGCTCCGTCGATGCGAAACCGGATCGAGGTGAATTTTTTGCCGGCTTCGATGTGGATGTCGCTGGCCCCCTGACGGACGGCCTGGATGATCGCATAGTTGACCAGGTTGATCACCGGGCTGCCTTCGGCCAACTGTTGGGTGCCGTGCAGGTCCAGATCGATCGCTTCGCTGTCCAGTTCCAGCTGTTCGACGTCTAGATCGGCGGTGACCGAATCGACGGCGAAGTCGTCTTCATAGCATCGCGGCAACAGCCGTTCGATGCCGCTGGCCAGGGTCAGAACCGGGCGGATCCGGCAACCGCTGACATCGGCCAACGCATCGATCGCGGCCAGATCTTGGGGGTCCGCCATCGCGACGGTCAACTCATCGCGGACCCGCATCAGCGGCAGCACGCGATACCGTTCGGCGTAGTCGCGTGGAATCAACGCAACCGCGATCGGATCGATCAACCCCTCGCGCAACTTGACGCCTTCCACGCCCAGTTGTTCGCCCAGCATGGGAAGCAGGTTGGCTTCGTCGACCAATCCCAGTTCGGCCACGACCTCGCCGAGCCGTTTAAAGTGTTTGCGTTTGACCCGGCCGATCGTGTCGGTGCCCTCTTGGGCCGCCAAAGCCTGCAACCGATCCTCTTCGCTGGCCTGGTGCGCCAATGCCGTTTCCAGCTGGTCCTCGCGGATCAATCCGGCTTGGATCAGTCGGCTGCCCAGCGGCTGGACCGAGTGCGCGTTGCCGGCGCGGCGTGAGGGATGCACAATCCGGGGCGGGGCGAGGGCGACGGAAGAATTGGACGGATCCGAGTTGGTTTTCATGGCGATCACCTCTTCCGTTTAAGCAAAACTGCCGAGTGCGGTCGTCAGATCCGGAAAGGATTCGATGCTGGATCCGACGCCGGTGATTCGCAGCAGGTCGTCACACAATTCGCTGACGCTGCACAGCCGCAAACAGCCGCCACGACGACAGCACTCATCGCTCAGATCCAACAACCACTCCAACCCGCGGCTATCGATCAGCGGGGTGTCGTTAAAATCGACAACGACGGCCGGGACGCCGCCGGTCAGTTTGCTGCCGATCATCTCTCCGATCGGACCGATCGTTTCTGCCCGCAGCGGACCTTCGCTGCGGACGACGTAGACGCTGCCGTGTTTATCAAGACGGACCATCGATGAACTCCGCCCCCGTTAGATACCGCTGCGTGAATGGCCGCCGATCGGCAGACGCATCGTGAACGTCGACCCGCGGCCGACCTCGCTGTCCAAGTCGACTTCGCCGCCGTGCATCCGGGCGACTTCGCGAGTGAACGCCAGCCCTAGTCCGTTGCCGCGCATCTCGCTGTCGGCCGCATTGCTGCCGCGGAAGAACTTGTCAAACACTTTGTCCTGTTCTTCCTCTTCGATCCCCGGGCCGTTGTCTTGGATGTCGATGCGAACCCAGTTGTCGACGACGCCGCAACGGACGATGATTTCGCCTGCGGCGGGGGTGTATTTGACGGCGTTGCCGATCAGGTTGACCAGTGCGGCTTGCAGCTTGTCGCGGTCGCCGAAAACCGTGGGAAGCTTGGCGGCAAAGTCCGTCGCCAAACGCTGACGTTTCTGTTCGGCCTGGGCTTTCATTTGATCGGCGGCGTATTCGACCATCGGCAACAATTCCAATTCGTGCCGATTGGCGACCATCGACCCGGCTTCCATCTGGCCGACGGTCAGCAATTGATCGACCAATCGTCCCAGACGATGGGCTTCGGAAACGATCACGTTGCAGAACTCTTTCTGTTGATCGATTTCCAGGTTTTCTTCGGCCTGTAGCGCCTCGGCATAGGCTTGCAGATTGTTCAGCGGGGTCCGCAATTCGTGGGTCGCGGTCAACAGAAACTGATCGCGCGATTGGGTTGCCAATTCTTGTTGGGTCACGTCGGTCAGGATCCAGGCCATCCCTTCGCCGTCGCCGCTGCGGCCGTCGAGTCGGGAGCGGGCGATCCGCAAGTGAACGCGTTCCCCGCCCATGGTGACTTGGTGGCGTTCCTGGATCATCCGCACGTTGCTGAGGAAGCGTTGGCGTTTGTCGATCACCGAATCGTCGCCCGCTCGCAACCCCAGCAGGTCCAGCAAGTCGCGTCCGATGTGGTTGGCGTCTTCGGTCAGACTGAACAGACTGCACGCCGGCGGGCTGATAAATAGCAGTCGGCCGTCCAGGTCCGTGATCACCCAGGCCGTCGGCAACCCACGCATGGCGCGGGCCAGCGTGATCGCTTCTTGATCCAACGAGGCGGGCGTGCGCTCATCGCTGTGGATCGACGCCGACTCGGCTTCCCGCAGCAATTCGTTCCACGCCTCGGTGATCCTTTCTTGACCGATGATCGGGCGGACCGTTCGCCAACGTTCCGGCCTGCCGCCGCTTTGCAACAATTCCGCTTCGATCGTGCGGAGCGTACGGACCGAACGCATCGACATCACGCCGCTGAGCGAGCAAACCGCCACGGTCGCCACCCACATCAGCGACTGAAACGAGTGCAGTTGCGGAAGCGAACTGGCCGCCACGCCGCAGACCAAAGCGCACAAGGCGGTGATGCAGAATAGAACGCCGATCCGGGTCGTGACCAAGGCTTGACCGGGAGCGGCCGGATCGGATTCGGGCGTCTGATCGGAACGGATTGCATCGACGGCCGGTGCGGTGCGATCGCCGCTGCCGGCCGCGCTGGTCGGTTGGGAATTAGGCATCTCCATGGCCCTGAGGCGGATGGGGAATCCCCTGCCCCGGCGGCAAGCCAAGCGACAAATTCAGCGGCGGCAGGGTGGGAATCTCTCTTTCGACACGGGGGGTGTCCGACGCGGTGAGCTGGCCCTTTTGTTCCAAATGCCGGACGATCACTTCACTCAATTTGCGAGGACTGAACGGCTTGTGCATGATGCACGCCAGTCGAAAGTCTCGGCGAAGTTGTTCGCTATCGAGTTCCAGGCCCTTGGCGGTGCACAGGATCGCCGGCGGGCGTTGGTAATCGTCCAGTGCGTCGAGCCGCTGCAACAGTTCGACGCCGCCACAACGCGGCATCTGGAAATCGGTGACGATAAAATCGATGCCGCCTTTGAGCAGACGTTCGTATCCGGCTTCACCGTCGTTGCAGGTCTCCACGGCGAGTCCACTTTTAGCAACCGCAAAGCTAAGCACCCGACGAAAGACGGGGTCGTCTTCGATAATCAGCACGGTCGGCGTAGGGGACATGAAAAGCGATCTCGGAAGGGGCAGGCTTCAGTCTTGAAAAACTGGGGGGCAATCACACAGCTGTTACGAACAACGGCGGCGTGATTCACCAATCCTTGCCGATGTCGGTTCCGGCCGGATCCAGATTCAATTTCAAACTGCCGTTGTGTGGTTTGTAGGCCCAGCCGCTGGTACCGTCCGGTGACGGGACAACCGGAGCGGAGGTCGTCGTGGTGTCGTAATAGACTTCCTCCAGCCCTCGAACGGGACCGAACGTCGGCACCGGAAACGGACCGTTCAGCATGTCCGCCATCGCGGTTTTCAAGTCACCGCTGGGCGGGTACTCGCCCTCTTTGGCGCGATACATCTCGATCGCGTTTCGCAGCACGGCCAGTTGTTGACGCGTGGTGTTGATCTCTGCCTGTTCGGCGGTGTCGAACATCCGCGGCGCGGCGACCGCGGCGATGATGCCCAGGATCAAAATCACGATGACCATTTCGATCAATGAAAAACCTTGACGCTTGTTGCGTGTCATATCCATTTGCCCTTGTGGTTGATTGCTGAAGCGCCAGCTGATTTGTTGTGAACGACGATCCCACACCGATCGTTGACCACGGTCATCGATTCGTGTGCCGGTCCGCCTTGTGACGCATTGAAAACTAGGACGGGTTTGTCTGACGGACGACGTGCAAGGGCAAATTCCGTTCTTTTGGACCACCCTGAAGAGTGCCCCGTCGCATTGCAACCGACACGACCGTTGCGACTGATCAACGGTGGCGGACGTGCGTCAAGCGTTGCCCCGGCAGAACACCGTGTTGCAGGATGTCATCGCGCGTGCGGCCAACGCAACGTTTCGTCGCCAACGCGACGACGCGGCAATGACACGCGTGGAAAGTTCTTTTTTGCGGCCAATGCTCGCCGCCGAAGAGGGATTCGAGCGCTCGCGCCCCGCGTCGGTCGCCACCGGTGGCGGTTTAGACCGGGGCCGATTCCGACCGATCACCCTCGCTTGGCTCTCGCTTGGCCCTGGATTTGCAAACCGAATCGGCACACCCATCGGCACACCCCACGCCCGACTCACCCCACGCCATCATCGAGACGTCCGTTGAACGAGAACCAACGCCCCCTGTGGATCATCATCTTTGCGATCCTTTTGGCAAGCATCGCGATCCGAACCAACGGCCAGGAACCCAATGGCCAAAACCTTGAATCGGACGTGACGCCGACGACGACTCCGGACGAGGACGCATCGGCGTACACGGAAATGCAACTCGGCGATCGCATCATCGTGGTCAAGCGTGCTTCGGCCGAGCGCGACGCCGCTCGCTCGCTCCGGTCGCGGCGTCCCCAGTCCGCCTTGGTGACTGCCGAGATCGCACAATTCGATTCCGATGCCGATCCCGATGGTTGGCTGGCCAAAGTGATGTTGATCGGCAGCGACGACTGCAGGGTGACGGTGCGGCGGGCCACGGCACGGTTCGAATTGATGCCACGGCTTCCGACCCACGATTTCACCGGCTACGTCGATGCGAACCTCAAGCCGATCGTTTGGAATTCGCCGCTGCGGTTTGCCGACGATGGCGTCGCGACGGTGCGGTTGCCGCTTCGCAACCCGATCGCGCCGCTGGTCGGTTGGCCGGCGACCTCCCATCCGGCCGTGGGCGATGCCGGCGGCTTCTTTGCCTCGCGTCGCGGCATCATCCGCCACACCAGCCCGGCATTTGAAAGCCGCACGGCACTGACCGACCGACACGACCGGGCATCCGCCCGATCGGCCATCGGCATGGCGAGTTTCGGTCAGTTGAAGGTGCGTGTCTCGGTGCCCGGCGAAGGCGTCTTCGATGCCGTCGCTCCGATCACCTTACGCCCCGCGGTCTTGGTTGACACTCGTTGGCCCTATCAGTAACTTGACACTTCATCAGCACTGGTACACGCAACTGCCCGGTCCTGCCCCAAGGCCCGGGTTTATTTTTTGCCGTCGATCAGTGCTCGATTGCTCGCCTAGGCCCTGAACCAAGCCCGATTCCGCCCAACCAGCGCATGCCGCGACGCTTGCTATGAACCCACAAGACATTCTCCGATATGTCGATTCGCTTCACCGCGAAAAAAATATTGACACCGAACTCGTGTTCTCGGCAATCGAGGCGGCTTTGCAGACCGCGGCAAAGCGACAATATGGCGAAGACGCCGATATCCAGGTCCAGCTCAATCGCGAAAACGGACGCATCGCCGCCTCGCTCGACGGCGAACAACTCGGTGACGACCAGATCGGCCGGATCGGCGCCCAAACCGCCAAACAAGTCATCATCCAAAAGGTCCGCGAGGCCGAACGCGACTCGCTGATGGCGGAGTATCGCGAGCAGATCGGAGACACGGTCGCGGGGATCATCGGCCGCGCCGACGGCGGCGTGGCAACCGTCAATCTGGGCAACGTGGAAGCGATCTTGCCACGCAGCGAACAGATCCCCGGCGAAACCCTGCACGCCGGCGAACGCGTCCGGGCCGTGGTGTTCGAAGTCAAAGCGACCGGCAACCGAGTCCGCGTGGTGCTCAGCCGAACCCGCCCCCAGCTGGTCCAACGGCTGTTCGAACAGGAGATCCCCGAACTGAGCGAGGGGGTGATCGCGATCAATTCCATCAGCCGCGAACCCGGCTACCGCAGCAAGGTCGCCGTCAGCAGCGAAGACAGCCAGGTCGACCCGATCGCCGTCTGTGTCGGCTACCGCGGCAGCCGCATCAAAGCCGTCCGCGAGGAATTGGCCGGCGAACACATCGATGTCGTCCGCTACAGCGAAGACCCCGAGGTGCTGATCCCCAACGCCCTGCAGCCGGCCGAAGTCGAACAGGTGCTGCTGTGTGACATGATCGGACGCGCGATCGTCCTGGTCCAAGAAGACCAACTGTCGCTCGCGATCGGACGCCGAGGGCAAAATGTTCGCCTGGCCAGCAAGCTCTGTGGCTGGGACATCGAAATCATGACCGGCGGCGAACTGGAAGAACAAATCGAACGTGCGGTCGAAGCGTTCAGCCAGCTCGAAGGAATGACCCCGGAGATCTCCCAGATTCTGGTCGAGCAGGGATATTTGTCCTATGACGATTTATCCGTCATCGAACCCGATGCTTTCATGGAAATGAGCGGGTTGACCGAGGAGCAGGTCGATTTAATTGTCAACACTGCCGAGGCAAAGGCAGAGGAAGCCGAAGAAGCGGCGGCACAGGAACGGCAAGCCCGCCGGGAACGTGAACGCCTGCACAAGGAAGCCGAAGCCGCCGGAGTGATGGAACCAGAACCCGCACCCGAGGCAGCGGCCCAGCCGGCGGCCGAAGCCGAAGCACAGCCGGCGGCCGAAGCACAGCCGGCGGCCGAAGCCGAAGCACAGCCGGCGGCCGAAGCGACCGAGGAAGCCGAAGCAACGGAGGCGGCCGACCAGCCCGCAGCGGAACCAACCGACGGAGGGAGCGAGGCGAGCGAAACCGAAGCAGGGGAGCAAAGCAGCCCTTCAGACGGGGCCGAGCAATCCCCGGCAGAGGCGTCATCGGACGATTCCGAGCCCGCCGAAGCATCGGAGGTTAAGTCGCCCCAGGAAGGCTAGAGCGGTGCTGAGGGAAAAAGTCGAGTGAAATCTAGGCTTGCCCCCAGGTCGGACCTCTGCGAAGACGGTCTTTTTCGCTATCCTTTGCTTCCAACGCGGGCGATTTCGATTTCCTCGACTTGGCCCGACCATTAACTGAAAGACGAAAACCATCCCGGCCTACCCCGTTCCACGCTCTCGCGGTCTAACCTTTCACCGCGTCAGATTGAGACTTGGTTCGGTCGCCCGTTGGACGCTACCGCGTGCGACGTGCGTGCTGAGTCTCGGCCGATGGAGGAGCTTTTTATGTGACCTTTAGAAAAGAAGATTTGGAACGCCGCCATGAGAAAAGCAGGCAATGCACGAGAGGCATGGTGGGTTCCGCCCAATTTGACAGGATTTGGACCCAGTGGCACGCATTTACGCGCTCGCAAAAGAACTTAATCTCGATAGTAAAGATCTGGTTGATCTCGTTAAGAAAGTTGGCATCACCGGAAAGGGCTCGGCACTCGCCAGTCTGACCGATGACGAAGTCCAACGGGTGCGCGATCATCTAAGCGGTGGTGCCGATACGGCAAAGGCACCCGCTCCGGCTTCAACCGCGACGGCAGTCAAAGAGAGCAAGCCCGTCGCCGTACGCGAGGCCGTCCGGCCCGAACGAAAGCCCGTGAATCTACAATCCGTTTCCAAGGGCGGTGGTGGAGCTGCGAAAGCGCCCGCCGAACCCAAGCCCGCCGCCAAGCCGGAACCGAAATTGCGGGCCCCCGCCCCGCTGCCCCCGGTTTCCGAGCCGCCGGCTGCCGCCAAAGAAGAGACACCCGCCCAATCCCCCGACGTCCGACTGCCGGCCACCAGCCGACGCAGCAGCGGGCTCGCCGGCCGCGTCGCACGCGGCAAGGAGTCGGGTGCACCGTCGTCTCCCAAAGCACCACCGGCTGCGGAAAAACCGGCCGCCAAAGGCCCGGCGCCCAAGTCGCCGGCCAAGCCCGAAAAAGCTCCGTCGCCGCCGGCCCGCAAGCCGGAACCCGCGTCGCCCGCCAAGCCGACGCCGCCGACACGCACCGCGCCCCCCCAACGCCCCGCCGGCCCCCTGGCCGTTCGCGGCAACACCGGCGGTGCCGGGCGAGTTCGCTCCCTGGACAACCGCTCCAGTGGTGGAGGTGAAGGCAAAAAGGGTGAAGGGAAATCCAAACGCCGCGAGCCGCGGATCGCCGTGAACCTGGCATCGCTGCCCGACGCTCCGCCGGAAGTCCCCGCCAAGGCCAAGGGCGAACCCAAAGCGCAGAAGCCGGAAATCAAACTCAGCCCCGACCTGATCGCCGGCCACAAACAGGGCATGAAGGCGCCGCTGGAAAAACTGGCCGCCGAATCCGACGAACAAAAACGCCCCTCCGGAAAACGTGGCGGATTGTCGGGCTTTACCGACAAAGGCAAACGCGGGATCGACGAAGACGAAAAGCCTCGCAAGAAAGGCCTTTCCGGCATGGCCGGCGTCCGCCAAGACCGCAGCGGAAAACGACGCCGTTCCGGTGACCTGTCACGCTCCTATGGCCGCGATGACCACCGCGGTCAACGGCGAACGCTGCAGCACAAAGGAACCAACACGGCCGCGCCGCGGAAGGAGCCGGTGCAGATCGAACTGCCCTGCACCGTGCGGAGCTTTTCCGAAGCAGCCAGTATCGGTGTCGCCCAGGTCCTCAAAGCGTTGATGGGCATGGGAATCATGGCCAACATCAATGCCGAGCTGGAATTCGAAACCGCCGAACTGGTTGCAGCCGAACTGGACCTGGAACTGCAGCTGAAGGAATCCGAGTCGCTCGAAGACGAGTTGATCACGGAAATCGAAGAGCTGAGCGACGATCCCGATGCGTTGGTCACCCGTCCGCCGATCGTGACCTTCCTGGGCCACGTCGACCACGGGAAAACCAGCTTGCTGGACTACCTGATCGGGATCAACGTCGTCAGCGGCGAAGCCGGCGGGATCACCCAGCACATCCGTGCCTATGAGATCGAAAAGGACGGCCGCAGCGTCACCTTTGTCGATACCCCGGGTCACGAAGCATTCACCGAAATGCGTGCCCGTGGTGCCAACGTCACCGACATCGCCGTGCTGGTGGTGGCCGCCGACGACGGCATCATGCCGCAAACCGAAGAAGCGATCAGCCACGCCAAAGCGGCCGAGGTGCCGATCGTCGTCGCGCTCAACAAGATCGACCTGGAAGGCGTCGACGCCAACCGCGTCATGACCCAATTGACCGAACATCAATTGACGCCCAGCGAATGGGGCGGCGATGTCGAAGTCGTTCCGACCAGTGCGATCAACGGCACCGGGATGGACGAATTGCTGGAAACGCTGCTGACGATCGCCGAGCTGAATGAGTACACGGCCAACCCCGACCGCAACGCGTTGGGCGTCTGTCTGGAATCCGAACAGCAGGGTGACCGCGGCGTCGTCGCCAAACTGGTCGTCCAAAACGGAACCCTCCGCGTCGGCGATATCCTGGTCTGTGGCCCCACCTACGGTCGGGTCCGGGCGATGAGCAACACGTTGACCGGAGAAGCGATGACCGAAGCCGGTCCGAGCACGCCGGTCAGTGTGATGGGTCTGGAAGACCCGCCGGGTGCGGGTGACCGATTCCACGTGCTGGAAGACATCACCGACGCCCGCGAAATCGCCGCGTCGCGTGCCGACGCGACCAGCCGCCAATCGCTCTCGGGCAACACCACCGCGGTTTCGTTCGAGAACTTCCAAGAAATGCTGCAAGGCGGCCGCTTGGGACAGACCGAAGAAAAAGTCAAACTGAACGTCATCGTGCGTGCCGACGTCAAAGGCTCGCTGGAAGCGATCGACAAAGAGTTGGGCAAGTTCGATCACCCGGAAGTCGAAATCAAAGTGCTGCAACGCAGCGTCGGCGGCATCACCCTGGCCGACGTGACGCTGGCCAGTGCCTCCAACGCCGTCATCTTGGGTTTCAATGTGATTCCCGACGAACAGGCTCGGGCCTTGGCCGACGAACGCGACGTCCAAATTCGACGCTACGACGTGATCTACAAATTGACCGACGACATCCGGGCGATGATCGAAGGCCGATTGAAGCCGGAAGAACGCGTCGTCGAACTCGGACGGGCACTCGTCAAGCAAGTCTTTTCGATCAGCCGCGTCGGAACGATCGCCGGTTGCTACGTCGCACAAGGATCCATCCAACGCGGCTGCCGTATCCGCGTCAATCGCGACGGTCGAACGATCGGCGACTACGCCCTGGATTCGCTGCGTCGTATCAAGGAAGACGTCAAAGAAGTGCCTCGTGGAATGGAGTGCGGGATTCGTTTACAAGGTTTCAATGACGTCAAACAGGATGACGTGTTGGAAGCGTACCGAATCGAAGAAGTGGCCCGAACGTTGGATTGATTCGCCCCACGTCGAACCCAGGGGCCGAGCGATTTCGCCAAGCCCCGGGTCGATCGACAAGTCCAACGACCGTTTCTCTCGTTTTTTCCCCGCTCAGGTTCATCGTGACCAGTCGTCGAATGCTGAAAGCCGCCGAAGCGATCCGCGAGGTCGTCGCGTCGGCTATCTTGACCGAAATTAGAGACCCCCGCGTCAAAGACGTCACCGTCATCTCTGTCGAAGTGACGCCCGACATGCGCGAAGCCACCGTGTCCATCAGCGTGATGGGGGACGAGGCGCAAAAACAACGCTCGCTCCGCGGCCTGCAAAATTCCGCCGGGTTTCTGCAATCAAAGATCGCCAACCGCATCGACACGCGGTACACGCCCCGGCTGCAATTCGAACTCAACCGCGGCATGGAAAACGCCATGGTGGTGGGCGAACTGCTGGGCAAGATCCGCCGCGAACAACAGGCCGATCAGGACGGCCCGACGGAGGAATCCGATGGCCAGCCCACGCCGGTCGACGGCGATCCCCCCGCATCGGCCACCGGCGCCCCAGAATCTTCGTGATTCTCGCTGCCAACACCTACCAAGACGCAACACTCTGATAAGACTGCGACGCAGCGACTGGACGCACGACGCAACTCCCGCAAACACAATTCCCGAACCACGAAAACGATGGCCGCAAGTAACCGAGCCAAGCTGATCACGAAGCTGCACACCGAGCTGAAAAAGAAGTACACGCTGCCGCCTTCGCAACCCTCGCGCCCGCTGCTCGAACACCTCTTGTACGCTTGCTTGCTCCAGGACGCGCCCTACGACCTGGCCGATGAAGGCTTGGCCAAGTGCGAGCAGGAGTTCTTTGACTGGAACGAAGTCCGCGTGACCACCGTCACCGAGTTGACGCAAGTGCTGTCGGGGATGCCCGATCCGGCGAAGACCGCGCGTCGGTTGAAAGAAATCCTGCAAGCCGTGTTCGAAGAGTTTTACGCGTTCGACCTGGACCATCTGAAGAAAGAGAACCTGGGCAAAGCCGTCGCCCGATTCGAATCGATGCCGGTGATGACGCCGTTCGTGCTCAGCTACACCATCCAACACGGCCTGGGCGGTCACTCGATCCCCGTCGACTACGCCGCCATGGTGATCATGTTGGCGACCGGCATCGCGTCGCAAAACGAAGCCGCCGACGGCAAGATCCCGGGGCTGGAACGGGCGATCCCGAAAAACAAGGCCGTCGAGTTCTCCGCACTGTTGCATCAAGCCGGCGTCGCGCTGTTGTTGGATCACAATGACAAAAAGGCACGCGCCCTGATCGATGCGGTCGCCAAGGGATCCTCCGAACGCTACGACGAGTGGGAAGCGAGCAAGAAGGCCGCGATCCGCCGCGTCAAAAAGCGTCGACGCGAAGAAAAAGCGGCCGCCGAAATGGAAGCCGAGGCGGAAGCGGAAGTCGCAAAGCAAGGTAAATCGACGAAGAAATCGTCCGCCAAGGCCGACACGGCCAAGGGCAAGCCCGGCGCGTCGGCGACCAAGAAATCAAAATCCGACAGCAAGTCCGCGCCATCGGCCGCGAAAAAGGCTGCGGAAAAAAAAAGCACCGCCAAACCAGCTGATGCAAAAGAACCTGCAAAGAAAAAGGTGACGGCCAAAAAATCCGACGCGGATCCGGCGTCCGGCGAAGCGTCTTCAAAGTCATCCAAAAAGGCTTCGGGTGCCTCCAAGTCAGCGACCACCAAGGCGGCGACCAAGAAATCCACCAACCGAAAACTTTCCAAGCGTAAACCGCGTTAGGCTCTTCTGACGCGGAAACCGCAGCCGGGGCAAGTCCCCCGATTCCACCTCTTCCATCTTCGATTCCGAGCACGGTCATGGCAGGTCACTCGAAATGGGCGAACATTCAGCACCGCAAAGGTCGCGTGGATGCCGCCCGCGGCAAACTTTGGAGCAAGCTGAGCAAGGCGATCATCATGGCCGCCCAGAGCGGCGGGGGCGATCCGGCCGCGAACTTCAAATTGCGCAAGGCGATCGACGACGCCAAAGCCGTCAGCATGCCCAAAGACAACATCACCCGCGCGATCAAACGCGGGACCGGTGAACTGGGCGGCGACCGCGTCGAAGAAGTGTTGTACGAAGGTTACGGTCCCGGCGGCGTCGCGATCATGTGCGAAAGCCTGACCGATAACCGCAATCGGACCGCCCCCGAACTGCGATCCATCTTCTCCAAACTCGGTGGCGAACTCGGTAAAACCGGCTGTGTGTCTTACCTGTTCGACCGCAAGGGGCTGTTCGTCTTTGACGCCGAATCGGTCGACGAAGAAAGCGTCACCCTGATCGCGCTTGAACACGGCGGGGAAGACGTTGAGGAGACCGACGAGGGAAAGCTGCAAGTTACGTGCTTGCCCGACAGCTTCGACGCACTCTCGGAGGCCTTCGAAGCGGCCGAACTGGAAACGGAAGTCAAGCAGGTCACGCTGATCCCGCAAACGACGGTCGACGTCGACGAGGCCACCGGTCAAAAAGCGATGCGGTTGCTGGAACAACTCGACGACCACGATGACGTCCAAAACGTCAGCACCAACCTGAACATCACCGACGAGATGATGGCCGGCGAGTAGTCCAGGCCCCGGGGTGCGCTTCGCGACCCCGGGCTGTGTTGTGGCACCGCACTGCCGTGGAAGCGACCTACATCTCCCCCACCAAAAAAAGGCCCACGCATTCGCGTGGGCCTTTCGTCGTTTGAGAGGGTCGCCCGGGTCGATCAGCTGCAACCCATGCTCGCACCACAATTGTGACACAGGTAGCAGTTGCCGTTGCGGACCGTGATACTGCCACAGTTATCGCAACTCGGGGCATCGATCTGGAACCTGGCAAACTGGTCTTGCCGGTTTCCGTCCTTGGCCGCGTGGCCGTTCCCGCCGTTCAAACTGGCCAGCAAACTGGCCCGTTCGGATGCCATGATGGACGGATCCGCGACGACGACCTCGGGACCGTTGGCGCTGTTGATCGGATCGCTGGGGACCGTCGGCACCGGGTCGGCCGCGACGCTGGAGTCCTTGCTCATGAAGGTCAGCCCCAACCATCGTGCGATGTAGTCGACCACGCTCTTGGCGATCCGAATGTCCTTGTTGCTGGTGTGGCCCATCGGTTCGAACCGGGTGTGGCTGAACTTGTTGACCAGCACTTCCAACGGCACGCCGTACTGCAGGGCGATGGAAAGCGCCGTGCCGAAGCTGTCCATGATGCCGCCGACGGTCGATCCCTCTTTGGCCATCGTGATGAAGACTTCGCCCGGTCGTCCGTCGGGGTACTGCCCGACGCACAGGTAGCCTTCGTGGCCGGCGATGGTGAACTTGTGCGTCACGCTGCTGCGGGTATCGGGCAACCGTTCCCGCCGCGGTTTGTAAACGATCTTCTCGACCGTCTTGGTGACCACATTCTTACTGACCGCCTCTTCGCCTTCATCGGATTTGGTGTTCAGCGGTTGTGACTGCTTGCTGCCGTCGCGGTAGATCGCGATGGCCTTGAGTCCCAATTCCCAGCCCCAGTAGTAGGCGTCGGCGATATCCGAGGGCGTCACGTCCTGCGGCATGTTGACGGTCTTACTGATCGCCCCGGACAGGAACGGCTGTGCGGCGGCCATCATCGTGATGTGGGCCCGCCAGGAAATGCTTCGCACGCCGTTGGCCGGTGTGAAGGCACAATCGAACACCGGCAAGTGTTCGGTCTTCAATTCCGGTGCACCTTCGATCGTGTCGTTGACGTCGATGAATGCCAGGATTGCTTCGATCTGGTCGGTGTTGTAACCGAGCTTCTTCAGGGCCTGGGCGACGGTCTGATTGACGATCTTCAACATGCCTCCGCCGGCAAGCTGCTTGTATTTGACCAGCGCGATGTCCGGCTCGATCCCCGTCGTGTCACAATCCATCATGAAACTGATCGTGCCGGTCGGTGCCAACACGGTCGCTTGGGCGTTTCGGAAACCGTAGCGTTCACCGATCTCCAAGACGTCATCCCACAGCTTTTGGGCGGCTTGTTTCAGCTCCGCCGGGCCTTCGTCGTTTATCTGGTCGGCCGCTTCGCGGTGCATTCGCATGACGCCCAGCATCGGTTTTTCATTTTCGCCGTAACCGTCGAACGGACCGACGACACCGGCCAGTTCGGCACTGGTGCGATTGGCTTCGCCGTGCATCAACGCCGTCAACGATCCACACAACCCGCGTGCGGCGTCGGAATCGTATCCCATCCCACGCGACATGATCAGCGAACCCAGGTTGCTGTAACCGAGTCCCAGCGGGCGGTACTTGTGGCTGTTGCGAGCGATCGGCTCGGTCGGGTAGCTGGCGTGATCGACCAAGATTTCTTGGGCGATGAAGAACAGACGAGCCGCGGCGCGGAAACGTTTGACGTCGAACGAACCGTCGCTGCCGGCGAACTTCATCAAGTTGATTGACGCCAGGTTGCACGCCGTGTTGTCCAGGAACATGTATTCCGAGCACGGGTTGGACGCGTTGATCGCGCCGCTGTTGGGACAGGTGTGCCAACGGTTGATCGTGGTGTCGTATTGGACGCCCGGGTCACCGCAGTGCCAGGCACATTCGGACATCTTGTTCAGCAGTTCTTTGGCGTCATACGAGGGCGCATCGCCGGTCGCCTTGTCCGTCACCCAACGCGTCTGCCAACGCTGGCCGTCGCGGACCGCATGCATGTAATCATCGGTCAAACGAACCGACAGGTTGGCGTTCTGGAAACAAACGCTGCTGTAGGCTTCGCCGTTGAAATTCGAATCGTAGCCTTCGCGGATCAACGCATGGGCCTTCTTTTCCTCCGACCACTTGCTCTCGATAAACTCCAAGATATCCGGGTGCCAGACCTTCAACGACTGCATCTTGGCCGCACGGCGCGTCTTTCCGCCGCTTTTGACCACCCCGGCGATCGAGTCGTACACTCGCATGAACGACAACGGCCCCGACGGCGTTCCGCCACCGGACAGCTTTTCGCGCGAGGACCGGATCGTCGACAAATCCGTTCCCGTTCCCGAACCGAATTTGAACAGCATCGCCTCGGCACACGCTAGACGCATGATGTCTTCCATGTTGTCTTCGACGGCTTGGATAAAGCACGCACTGCCCTGCGGGAACTCGTAGGGATTCTCCGGCTGGAACGTTTCATTCTCCTCTCGGTTCCACGCCCAATTGCACTTCGCCCCGGTCACACCGTATTGCTGGTGCAAACCGACGTTGAACCAGACCGGGCTGTTGAACGCACCGTGCTGGTGCAGGCACAACCAAGTCAGATCGCGATAGAAATTCTCGCCATCGGCCGGCGTGTCGAAATAACCGTCGGCCAGCCCCCAGTCGGCGATCGTCCGCGTCACCCGGTGCACCAGCTGACGGACCGAGCGCTCCCGCTCGTCCATCTTCTTGGGGTCCCCGTAAAAGTACTTGCTGACCACAACGTTGGTCGCCAGCTGGCTCCATTTGGCGGGAACTTCGCAGTTGTGCTGTTCGAACAGCGCGTTGCCGTTTTCATCCTTGATCGCCGCCGAACGCAGTTCCCACTGCGTCGTTGCAAAGGGGGTCTTGCCGTCGGCCGGGCAAAAAACGGGATCGATCTTCAGCCCGGATCGGTCGCCGCGAAGCGTCGTGCCAAACACGCGCGTCGCATACTCCACCCCGTGTTGCTCGTTGACCTTTTCAAAGTCAGGGTCACCACCGGCCGAAGACTGAGATTGAGTGGGGAGAACAGTTGCCATCGTTGAAACAAACTCCGTGAATCGTCCGTGGGACCAACTCCATTCGATTGTCCTTCAGTAGGTCGTCCGACGCGAACGTTTCTGCCCCGCATCGTGCGCCGCCTCTTCGGCTTGATCAGCCCCCCAAGTCACCTTCCCCGGGCCGCCCGATCGCACTGATTGAATGGTTTTGGTCGTCCGTGAAATAAAAGGAAAGAAGAACACACCAATCACGCCGACCCAAGTTGAGGATGCCGAGACAACAGCAAAGAAGTCCTCCAGGGATCCTTCCCAACCGTGCAAGTCTTCCTACAGGGCCGGCCGCGACAAATCCAGCAATACCAGTAATGATGTCACTACCGGTAGTGAGATTTGACGCGACGGGCACTAAATATGGGCGACGCGGAGAATCTTAGAGATTGCTTGTAGAGTGTCAATGAAATTCCCGGACGTTTTGCAAGCCTTTCTCTGGTAATGGGTTACGTCGACGCCTTCGCTAGCATCGTCGAACTACGCCTCCACCGGCCGTCGACGTAAACCTTGGTGAGATGAAGGGTTAGTGAAGATTCCGTGGTCGACTAGGTGCTTCGTGGAAAACATGTGAGTGGCAAAAACTTTTCTACCGGAGCTCAAACCACCTGGAGGACTGGGCAAACAGGGTAGCGCGGGTCGACTTTAGCGAGTCGTCGCGTGCCCCAAGAGAAAGAATCCGCCATTGGAACAGAAACCAACAGGGATAGGTTTCCGGGGAGTCGATGCACAACAATGGGTGCGTTCTTGATGATCCACGGAGAGCCGTTCGGCCAACCAGCGTACGGCGTCCTTTCCGGGTGAGGGACGCGGCATCAGGTTATGAATTAATTTTTCTCCTGGGAGGGTCGAACGCAGCGAGGGGCAGCGGCGCCAAGTTAAGACTTCACCCTCCCAGGCTGGGAGGGTCGAGCGTAGCGCGGGGAGGGTCGAACGGTGGTGTTTGGTATAACTGAGCCACAACAAACCCTCCCCGCTCCGAGCGTAAACTCCTCCGCGACCCTCCCAGCGGGCGGGTGAAGGCGTAAACGCCTGATGGATCAAAGGTTGAAAACCGCACGACCTTTTCCGGTGAGAATTTCCAAACAATCATCCCAATGAACCCTGATCCGTCGAACCCACAGGAAGCACCGTCTTCCCCCCCGCCCCCGCAAGCGGTCCCCAATTTGGCGCTGATCCGGACCGACCTTGCCAACGAGCGAACGCTGTTGGCGTACGGCCGTTCCGCGTTGATGTTGGTCGCCACGGGCGTGTCTTTGGTTAAATTCTTAGACGTGTCGTTCGATTTCGTCGTGCTCGGTTGGGGCTTGATCGGCTGTGGCGGGATCGTCGGGGCGATCGGCACGTACCGATTCGCGTCCTTGAAACGGCGACTTAACACGGTCCGCGAGGATTAACCATCATGCCAGGTCGGTGGTCCAGCCATGCCCGATGATCCCTGGGATCGGTGCGCCGACGTCATCGCGCGGCTCGAGGACCGGCTGAAGTCACCGATCGACGGCGAGCTGTTTCCGCAGACCGCCGACGATCTCATGCAGCGTCTGAGCGCAATTGCGGCCGTCGCGATTTTTTTCCCCGCCGACCAGCCGATCTGTCGCCGCGGCCAACCACTCGCGCGGGATCCAGATCTGCAATCCCAGCCGCCGGTGACCGAAACCTCGTCGCTGACGATTCACCTGTGGCTGCGATCCTCGCCGCCGACCGAGCCCGCGACGCGGCAGGCGATCGAGGAAGCGTTGCCGGCGATCGGCAGCCTATTGGTCGCGGCCGTCGCCCGAATCGGTTTGTCCCAATCGCAACACGAACTCGACTCGCTCACGCACCTGAGCGCTGAGCTGTTTGCCGATGGCGATGCCGACACGCGGTTGCATCGGATCGCCGCCGAGCTGGCCCGAACGATGCGTGTCGATCGATTGAGTCTGCTGCGACGATCGGGTGCTCACTACGAAATGATCGGCTCCTCGGTCCAAGCTCGATTCGACCGACGAGCTGACCAGGTGTGGCGGACACAGAACGTCGCCCGAGCAATCGATCAAACGCTGGACGACCATCCGGGTTTGGTCGTCACGCTGGGACACGATGACGGCGATGCGATTGAATCGTTTCTGAAAACCGGGAACGCCACGCAGCTACACGCGACACGGTTGGGCGCGGATCAAATCCTGGTGATCGGCGAGCGTTTTGAAGCGACATCACGTGACACCACAATGCGAGACTCCCGCGATCTTTCGCCACTGCGGCGTCAGTTGTTTGATACCGCGCTTGCCGACGTCCTACGCCGGCAAGGTCAAAATGCCTGGGACCGATGCCGAGCGATTTGGCGGAAACCGGCCGCCCGCTGGCGACTGGCCGCTGGGGTCGCGCTGCTGCTTGTCCTTTGTCTGTACCCGATCACGATTCGTGTCGCCGCCGACGGCCGCATCGTACCGCAAACCCAAACCGTGGTTCACGCGCCGGTGAACGGGCAAATCGAGCGTCTGGCATGTGAATCCGGGATGGAAGTGACCCGCGGTCAAGTCCTCTGTGAATTCTCCAGCCACGACCTGGAATTGGAAATCACGCGTCTGGGCGGCGAGTTGATCACGGTCGAGGAACAGTTACAAATTGCGGCAACGCGGCGCGGTGACGAATCCGGCCAGGACGTCGGATCGGATCGCCGCGTCTTGGAAGCCCGCCGCGATGGACTCGGCCGGCAGATCACCCTGCTAGAAAAACGCCGCGACGAGTTGGTCGTGCACAGCCCGGTCGCGGGAACCGTCACCTTGCTGATGTCTGACGACGATCTCGGCGGCCTCCAGACACCACGCCCGGTTCAACGCGGCGACGCCGTGATTCGCGTGATCAATCCTGCCGACGGGTATCGGGTCGAACTGGATGTCCCGGACCGCGAAGTCGGTTATGTGTTGGCCGCCATCGAACGACAGGCCGTGGATCCGGTCGAGTGCCGATTCCGGCTGCGGTCTCAGCCCCAGCGGCAGCGCCAGGGAACGTTGCTGGGGTTGGCCCCCTCGGCCTCGTTGGATCGCTTCGGACGCCTGGTCGTTGCGGCTTCGATCCAGCCGAACGAACACGACACCATGTTCTCCGCCGACGCCGGTGTGGTCGGCTGGATCGATTGCAATTCGGCCGCGGCCGGGTTTGTCCTGTCGCGCAAGGTGATCGAACAACTCAGATTATGGGGATGGCTATGAACAACGATCGGTTTCCAACGCGTCGTTATCGCTTCATACTCGATGGCGATCGCGGCCCAATCGTCAGCTTCGGTCGCCTGGCACAGTGGACCGCCATCGCGATGATGCTTTGCATCGCGCAGACCGCCGCAGCGGAGGATCCGCAAGCGGCCATGCCGAAAGTCATCGGTCCGCTGGTGATCAAGCTGATCGATCAAGTCGAAGTCCCGGCGCTGGAAGCGGGGCCGATCGGCAGCTTGGAAGTCAGCCTGGGCGATCCGGTCAAAGCCGGCCAAGTGATCGCGCGAATCGACGACCACATCAGCCAGGCCCGCCGCGAGCTGGCGGCCACCGAGCTGGCAACCAGCCGACAGCGATCCAGCCAGTATCGCGACGACCTGATCGCCGAAACGGAATCCCAAGAAAAGGAAGCGGTGCTGGAACAACAACGTCTGTTGGCGAAGATCGCATCGGAAAAATCGCTCAACCAGGTTCGCGTTTCGGCAGCGGAAAAGGCCGAAGCGGTCGCCAAGAACGAATGGTCCCGAGCCGTCCAGGCGCGGGAGACGTTCGCCGACAGCGTCTCCGAATCCGAGCTGGAAAATCTGCGGCTGAAATATGACCGTTCACAACTGGAACGCATCCAGGCCGAGTTCGAACGGCGGATGGACCAGCTTTCCGCCCAAAGTGAATCCCAGGGCGTCAAGATCGCCGAGTTGGCCGCCAAACGCGCCCAGTTGCGACGTTCGGTGGCCGAGTCTGACGCCGAGTTGCTACGGATCGAGATTGAAACGAAACAGAAAACACTGCACATCGCCGAACTGAACGTGGCCCGCCATCGGGTCGTCGCTCCGATCGATGGCGTCGTGGTGGAGATCTACAAACGACGCGGCGAATGGGTTCGCCCCGGCGACTCGGTGGTGCGTGTGATCAATCTGGATCAATTGCATGCCGAAGGCTTCTTCAGCGGTGGTGTCCGACCGAAGCCCGGGCAAGAGGTCCGCTTGAGATCGGCGGACCGAGAAGTCCTCGGCACGATCGATTTCGTCAGCCCAGAACGCGATCGCGTCAGCGGTGAATTTCGATTCCTGGTTCGTCTGCCCGGCAGCGAATTCTTTCCGGGGGATCGCGTGGAAATCCAATGGTGAATGGAGCGACGCGGGGCAGTATGCAACCCCACGCCACCACGCGCGGCCGTGACCTCTGGCGGCTGCGGAGGGACCTGCACTTCTGTTGGGTCGACGGGATCGGCGAGGCGGACGGCTACTGGGTCGTGAACGATCCGTTGGCCGGTGAGTGGTTTTGTCTTTCGCAAGTCGAGAAGCGATTGTTGGAACTGGCCGATGGCGGTCAGTCAGTTCGCGAGCTGTGCCAGTTGGCCGCCGCGACGATCCGACCGCTGGAATCCAGCCTCAACGCGCTGCTGTCGTTTTACACGCAAGCCCGCCGTAAGGGGTTGCTGGTGTCGGTCGGTCAAGCCGGCCCGATCGATCGAGCGCTGCAATCACAGGCCGCAGCATCCGACACACGATCGGCGCAAGCCGGGGGAATCGTTCGCTTTGTCAGCCGCCTGGTTGCGTTTCGGTTGCCGGGATTCAATCCGAACCGCTGGTTGGGTCCGGCAGATCCGTCCATGGGAAATGTCTTTTCGACAACGGTTTGGATCGTGCCGATGTGCCTTGCGATGTTAGCGATCGCGCTGCTGGTCGGCCGCTTTGATGTTTTCGCAGCTGAAGTCTCATCGGCGTTTGCCCGCCGCGACCCGCGTTGGCTGGTCGGTCTGTTGATCACGATCGCGTTGGTCAAATCGGTTCACGAGCTGGCGCACGTGCTGGCGTGTCGTCGGGTCGGCGCGGAATGTCGTGAATTGGGTGTGATGTTGTTGTTCGCAACGCCCTGTTTGTATTGTGACGTTTCCGACCTGTGGCGTGTGCCCCGACGCAGCGAGCGGGTGCTGGTTTCGGCCGCCGGCATGCTGGCCGAATTGTGCTTGGCCGGTTTGGCGACGGTGATTTGGGCGGTGACCGCACCGTCGGTCCTTCACGACCTGGCACTCGTCGTCATGGTCGTCGGTGGCGTTTCGACATTGCTGATCAACGGCAATCCGTTACTGCGTTACGACGGCTACTTCATGTTGGCCGATTGGATCGGCGTCCCCAATCTTGCCCAGCGTGCTGGCGGGGTGCTGCGTCACGCGGCCAGGCGACTGGTCTGGGGCGCTGCGGCGGATGTTCAACCGGATGAATCACTCGGCCGCGTCGTTCCGCCCGGCGCACTGTTGCTCTACGCCGCCGCCAGCGCACTGTATCGCTTGTTCGTCGTCGGCGTGATCACTTTGTTGATCTACCACGCCTCGGTCGATGTCGGCCTGGGGTGGTTGGGCGCCGCGTTTGCCGGGACGCTGCTGGGATCGATGGTCTTGCGGGCCGTCGGTCCCGTGCTGCAACCGCCAGCCCCCGCACCCGTCTCGGTGGACTCGGCGAACGCGGAATCATCAGCGGCCAATTCGTCAATGGCCGCACCGCCGCAACGATGGTGGCAACATCGCCGGGCGGTCGCGGTGGTGACGTCTGCGTTGTTGCTGTTGGCCGTCGGCATGGTGATCCCATTTCCCAAGCACGTTGTGGTGCCAATGTTGGTCGTCGCCGCCGATCAACAGGAACTCCGCGCGCTGGAATCCGGGCGGATCGTCGCACTCGCCGAATCGGGAAGCCAGGTGACGGCGGGTCAGGTGTTGGTGCGGCTGCAAAACGACGCCTTGGAGGACCAGCTTGCCAGCGCCCAAGCCGAACTGGAGCTCGCAACCGCACTGGTCACGGCCTGGGAATCACGCAAAGGATCGTCAGGGGCGAACCCGACCGCGCTGGCACTCTCGGTCAAACGCCGCGACGCGGCCGAACAGCAGCATCGGGTCCTGACCCGGCGTGTCGATCGTTTGACGCTTGTCGCCCGCTCGGCCGGTCGCTTTGTGCATTCGGCCCCGCGGCCGGTCGACGCCCGCGACCGACGATTGCAATGCGGACAATGGGTTCCACGCAGCACGTTGTTGGGTTGGGTCGGACACCCCATCGATCGCAACGGAGTCGCGTTGGTCGATCAAGATCAAATTGATTGGGTCGCTGCCCAACAAGAGGTTCGGGTGCGTCACGCGTCGATGTCGTCGCGGCGCGGCCGGGGAACCGTGCGACAGATAGTCCGTGCCGTCAGGGAATCGATCCCTCCAGAGCTGTCAACGGGCGACGTCGCCGGGATCGATCGATCGAAATCGCCGGACTCGCAATCTCAGGATTCACAAGATCGGGACACGCTGTATTGGGTTCGAATCACGTTGGAGGATCCGTTGCCGCTGACCTTGCCGTCTCGATCGGTGGTCCGCGCAGAAATCCACGTCGATTCGACCAGCCTCTGGAACCGGCTGCGACGATTGATAGCCTCGCAATATCGCGGACTTTGACACCGCGTGTTGGGGGAGTCGAGCGAAAGTCGGTTGGCAGGTTATAATGCATTGAATCGGAACGCACACGTGGACCGACAACCGGCATGTCCCTTCACATCATCGAGCAAATCTATGACAAACGAGCGAAACGGCGATGCGATTGTCGCGGAATCGTTTTTGGATGTCCGCGCCAAACTGCTTGAAGTCGCCGCAACGTTGGATCGAATCGACCGAGCATGCCAGTCGGAGACGTTGCAGGAGGCGGCCCAATCGAAGCGGGATCTGTTAGGCGAGGCAACGAAGATCTTGTTGTCTGACGCTCCCAACCGTGCCGAGCAACTGCAGCAATTGTTCTCACGCGAGTACGACGCCGACTGGCGCGAGCAATTTGGATTCACCGCCAACTGACGCACCTGACGGTCAGCGTCCCCCCTTACACCTTGATTGATGACGTATGGACTACATCGACCCGCACATCCACATGGTTTCCCGCACCACGGACGACTATGCGACGCTTGCGCGGATGGGCTGCGTGGCAATGAGCGAACCGGCCTTCTGGGCCGGCTATGACCGTGGCAGCGTGGACGGTTTCCGCGACTATTTTCGCCAGCTGACCGAAACCGAACCGGCGCGCGCCGCACAATACGGCATCCAACACTTCACCTGGCTGTGCATCAACGCCAAGGAGGCTGAGAATGTCTCGCTGTCGCGCGAGGTGATCGCCATGATTCCGGAGTTTTTAGACAAGCCCAACGTGCTCGGGATCGGCGAAATCGGACTGAACAAAAACACCAAGAACGAAGCGACGATCTTTCTGGAGCATCTGGACTTGGCGGCTAAGTACGGCCAGTCGATCTTGATCCACACGCCACACCTGGAAGACAAGTACCAGGGGACGCGGATGATCCTGGACATGCTGTGCGACGACCAGCGACTGGATCCCGATCGGGTCTTGGTCGATCACGTCGAAGAGCACACGATCAGCGAAGTGCTCGATCGCGGGTTCTGGGGCGGGATGACGCTGTACCCGGTCACCAAGTGCACCCCCGAGCGAGCCGTGGACATGATCGAACAGACTGGCGGTGAACGCCTGCTGGCCAATTCGGCCGGCGATTGGGGGCCGAGTAAGCCGACCGCCGTCCCCGATTTGATCTTCGAAATGCGACGACGCTCTCTGCCGGAATCGTTGATCCGTAAAGTCGTCTATGACAACCCGCTGGAATTCTTCTCCAAGAGCAAGCAGTTTAATTTCACTCCGCGGGGCTAGGGCTTCCGTCAATCCTGGTGTCGGGGTAGCGGAAGTCGCCAAGAGTTTCGCTGTCTGCGGCGAAGCCGCCCGGGAGAACGCCGAAAGCCTCCGCGGCTTCCGCTACCGCCCCCCACACAGCGCCCGATCCCGCAATCACCGTATTGCCGCTAGAATTGTCCGGCGACCGGCCGGTCTTGCAGGGACCGGTTGCGCGTTTCAGCCATGCGATCCGGAGTCCGCTGTGAAGGGTGGAGAGAAAGGGAATTCGTTTTCGACCTTTGGTGGCGTCTTCACCCCGTGTGTGTTGACCATCCTGGGCGTCATCATGTTCCTGCGCTTCGGGTTCGTCGTCGGACAGGCCGGAGTGTTTGCGGCATTGGTCATCGTGCTGGCCAGCAATGCGATCACCACGCTGACCAGTTTGTCGCTTTCGGCGATCGCCACCAACACACGTGTCGAAGGCGGCGGGGCGTACTTTCTGATCAGCCGCAGCCTGGGGCCTGAATTCGGCGGCGCGATCGGGTTGGTGTTTTTCGCCGCCCAAGCCCTTTCGGTAGCGATGTACGTGATCGGTTTCTCCGAGGCGTTGATGGTCCTGCTGCCCGAGGGGACGTCGCCGATCCTGGTCGCTTCGGTGACCAATCTGCTGGTGACGGTCTGCGTCTGGGTCGGCGCCAGCTGGGCGATCAAGATTCAATTTGTGATCCTGGCCAGTGTGGCGATCTCGCTGCTGTCGTTTTTTGGCGGGGCGGCCGGACAGTTCGACGCGGGCAATCTGGCCTCCAATTGGGGCACCGGCTTTCAGGGTGGCGAATCGTTCTGGACCGTGTTTGCGTTGTTTTTTCCCGCGGTGACCGGGATCATGGCCGGTGCGAACATGTCGGGCGACCTGCGTGATCCGGCCCGCTCGATCCCCGTCGGGACGTTGTCGGCCGTCGCGACGACCATGCTGATCTATGCCTTGATGGCGGTCTGTCTGGGTGCGAGTGCCAACCGTGACGATTTGATCGGAGACAACATGGTCGTCGGCAAGGTCGCCATGTTCCCGATGCTGATCACCTTGGGCGTGTTTGCCGCGACGCTTTCGTCCGCCTTGGGCAGCATGATGGGCGCCCCGCGGATTCTGCAATCGTTGGCCCGCGATCGCGTCTTTTTGCGGCTGGTCCCCTTCGGCGTCAGCGGCAACGACGGCGAACCGCGGCGGGCGATTCTGGCGACCGCCCTGATCGCGCAGACCGGAATCATGGCGGCGGATCTCAATTCGATCGCGCCCCTGATCACGATGGCATTTCTATTGACCTATGGGCTGCTGAACCTGGCGACGTTTTACGAATCGATCACAAACAATCCCAGCTATCGGCCTCAGTTTCGTTACAGTAACTGGGTCACCGCGCTTGCCGGCGCGATCGGGTGTGGTTTGGTGATGCTGTTGATCGATTGGCGTTGGGCGATCGTCGCCAGCGGTTTGGTCGCCGCCCTGCACAGCTACCTGACGCGAGCGGACGTGAACGCGGAGTGGGGCGATTTGAGCAGCGGTTTGCTGTTCGAACGCACCCGCCGCAATCTGCTGAAATTGGAAGACAGTTTTTACCATCCAAAGAACTGGCGGCCTTTCGTCCTGGCGTTCAGCGGCAGCGGTTTTTCACGCCCGCATCTGGTTGTCTTCGGCAGTTGGCTGTCACGCGAAACCGGCGTCTTGGCGCTGGCCCAAGTGATCCCCGGCGGGCTGGATGACCAATCGGAGCGTTTGGCCACTCAGGAATCAATCTTGCACGCGATGATCAAAGAACGCCACTTGGCGGCGTTCCCGGCGGTCGTCGTCGCCAGCGATTACACCGCCGGCGTCCAGGCGCTCGTTCAATGCCAGGGGCTCGGACGCCTGCGCCCCAACGTGGTCTTGATGGGATGCCCCCTGTCGGGCGATCGGATGCGCGTCTTTGGCGGCCTACTGAGAAATCTGGAAGGACTCGATCGCAGCGTCGTGGTGCTGCGGCAAACCGATGATTCCGAAGGCGAAGACGTCGCACCGGCGGGCACCGTCGACGTCTGGTGGCGGGGGCGAGCGAACGGGGAACTGATGGTATTGCTGGCCCACCTGATGCTCTCCCACCCGACCTGGCAAGGGCGACAATTGCGACTGTTGCGGGTGGTGCAAAGCGATTCGGCGATTGATGAAGTAAACTCACACCTGGAAGGTTTGCTTCGGGAAGCCCGTATCGTCGGCCACACGGAAGTCGTGGTGTCGGACGATCCGGCCACGGCGATTCAAACGACCAGCCGAAATGCCGCGTTCGTCTTTCTGGGATTGGCGATTCCGGCCGAAGGGGATGATGTGGAATTTCTGGCACGATTGGAAGCACTGGTCGGCGACCTGCCGCGGGTCGCGTTGGTGCACAGCGGCGGCGGAATGAAGTTAGAGAGTTAGAAATGGGCAGTGTGTTCCAAGAGTCCGCCGTGCGGAGCGGTTTGGTTTCCAAGCGACAAATGGACAAGGTCCTGGAAAAGGTCGGCCGCGATGACGATGCGCTGATCGCCGCCACGCTGGTCAAAAGCGGTTTGATCACCGAATACCAGGCACAACAACTGCACGTCGGACGGACCAAGTTGACATTGGGGCCGTACCTGATCACCGACTGGATCGGCCAGGGCGGAATGGGCCAGGTGTTTAAAGCGGTGCACAAAGTGATGGGCCGCGAGTGCGCCGTGAAAGTCTTGCCGTTGGAAAAGTCGACGGCCCTCTCACGCGATTCCTTTACCCGCGAAATCCGAGTCCAGGCCGGGTTGGATTGCCCTTTCGTCGTCCGCGCCTACGACGCCGGTCGCGACGGCAACGTCCACTACCTGGTCACCGAATACGTACCGGGAACCGACTTGCGAAAACTGGTCCGTCGCGGCGGCCCTCTCTCCATGCAGCACGCCGCATTGGTGATTTCCCAAGCCGCTCGCGGGTTGCAATACGCCCATGACCTGGGTCTGGTGCACCGCGACGTGAAACCGGGAAACATCCTGGTCACCCCCGAAGGCCACGCCAAAGTTTCCGACATCGGACTGGCAGCCTGGAGCATGGGGCTGGACGATGACCCGCGGGCCGGAAAGATTGTCGGGACCGCCGACTATTTGTCGCCCGAACAAATCCGCAACCCGCGCGCGATCGGCCCCGCCAGCGACCTCTATTCGCTCGGCTGCACGCTGTACTACACCGTGACGGGCAAAGTCCCCTTTCCCGGCGGCGATTCCAAAAGCAAGTGCAAACGCCATTGCGAACAGACGCCCTGGCATCCGCGAAAATTTGCCCCCGATTTGTCAGAAGACTTCGTTGACACCATCGCCGACATGATGGAGAAGGATCCGGCACGGCGAATTGCGACCGCCACCGAAGTGGCCGAACGACTGGAAGCCTGGTGCGCCACGTCGTTCGAAGTCGACCGGCCGATCGAGCGGCAAGCTTGGACCGCGCCCCCGATCGGCATGGACGACGCCCCGGAGTTCTATCCCAATGCCAGCCCCGATGCGCCGCCCCTGTTCGGCCCCAATCAAAACGGATCGGGACACTACAGTTCGGGTCAATACAGTTCCGGCCAGCAAGGCTCGGGCAACATGGGATCCAAAGTCGGCATGGTCCCGTCGGATTCCTCCATGCCGGCGATGTTGGACCAGCCGATCGATCCGGCCATGTCCCGCGAGCGACGCAAACCGTTCCCCGTGGGCTTTGTCGGCGGATTGTTGCTCGGGATTGTGCTCGGCGCCCTGACGGCGCTCTACTGCGTTCGCGAGTTTCTGTAAACACGCGCTGACGCCAGCCGGGTGCGTGAGAGATCATGCGTTTTTTGGAATTGCACCCTCCCTGGAGAGGTCGTGCGGTTTTTAACCTCTGATTTAGCAGGCGTTTACGACTTCACCCTCCCGCTGGGAGGGTCGCGGAGGCGTGAGCGACGACGCGGGGAGGGCTGATCCGCGATTCGATGCGACCGGTGGATGAAAGTTTGCGCGGCAATTCACCGTTCGCCCCCCCCTCGCTGCGCTCGACCCTCCTGCCAGGAGGGTGAATGCACTTGTTTAGTCGCTCCGTCTGTTAACTTGGCTTCGATGGGGCCAACGGAGCGCACGCAAACACGACGCTTCCAAGCACTCAAACCCAGAACGCCACTACCAACGATCTTGGGGACGCTCCAGAATCTCGCGCAATATGAAGGCTTGTTGCAGCCCACCGGGGCGGCGCAGAAGATCCAGCAGTTGTTCGGCGGGAGTGCCACCGGCGATTGAGATGACACCTCGATCGGCCGGCTGAGGATCATGAATCTCGGCAGTTTGCTTTGCCAACCGTGCACGTGCTTCCTCGGCCTTTTTTTTTGCCTCGGCCAGTTTGCGTCGCCGCTCGGCCAGCGGGTTGACCGGTTCTTCGACAACTTCCGCCACCGGAATCGCCTCTTCCACCTGCTGGCGAACTTGGCGTTCTCGTCTGGCTTCGGTGTACTCCGGGCGCGGCCGTGGCTTTGGCCTGGCCGCTCCACCGCCACCGCCAGCTTGCTGCTGCTTTTGGGCGCGGCGTTCAGCGGCACGTTTGAGAAAATCTTCCAGGTCGCCAGCCATGTTTCACTCGGGTGGGTTAGGCGTTCTTGCGTTCCAGACTGTCACGAGACTGACCGGTCGTGGCGATCGATTTTCGCATCTCCGTATCGGCGCTCACGTTTTGCAGTTTGTAGTAGTCCAAGATATGCAGTTTGCCGGTTCGGAACGCTTCACTCATCGCTTCGGGGACCGAGGCTTGGGCCATCACCAATGCGGCACGGCTTTCTTCGACCTTGGCTTCATTCTCGCGCTCTTCGGCCGCCGCGGCCGCACGTTTGCCTTCGGCACGAGCCCGCGCGACTTGGGTATCGGCTTCGGCCTGGTCGGCCATCAGTCGTGCACCGATGTTGGCACCGACATCGATGTCGGCGATGTCGATCGAGACGATTTCAAACGCCGTTTGCGAATCGAGTCGTTTCGCGAGCACCGCTTTACTGATCACGTCAGGGTTTTCCAACACCGCGGCGTGACTGGCCGCACTACCGATCGCGCTGACAATCCCTTCACCCACCCGGGCGATGATCGTTTCCTCGGTCGCACCACCGATCAGCTGTTGCAAATTGGCTCGCACCGTCACCCGGGCACGAACTTTCAATTGAATACCGTCTTTGGCGACCGCATCGAGCGAGGGTTTGACCGCACCGCGCGGCGGACAATCGATCACTTTGGGATACACACTGGTCTTGACCGACTCCAACACGTCGCGGCCGGCCAGGTCGATCGCCGCCGCCTCTCGGAATGTCAATGAAATCGTCTTTGCCTTCTTGGCCGCGATCACCGCGCGGACGACTTGTTGCACGTTGCCGCCGGCCAAGTAATGCGCCTCCAACGCCTCGCTGGTCATCGCCGGATCGTCCAACCCCGCTTGAACCGCCATGATCTTGCTGCGGACGATCGATCGTGCATTGACCTTTCGAAACGTCATCCCGATCAAATCGCCGAATCCGACGCCGGCACCGGTCAACCAGGATTGAACCCAGATCCCGAAGTAACTGGCAAAGACAAACACGACGACCAGCACGACGCCGATCAAAATCAACGCGCCCACAAGCGCCGGGACCGTCAAATCACTCGCCTCGACGGCAAGCAACCCCAGTGACGACATGTCCGGTGTAGAGCGAAGTGACGACCCGAAAACCATTGTGTTGCATCCTGTCCGTGCGAATCGAGTTCAGCCGATCGGCTTGCTTGACCAACCGCGGTGACTACCAACGCGCGCCGGCCGATCAAGACCTCCGTCAAATGTACAGGATCCGATCCCCCGTCGCGACACCCGTCAACATGGCCGCAAAAGAGTTTTGAATCCGTTTCCGTCAGTCGTCCAAGTCCTCCAAATCCAACGACTCCAGCGTTGCTTCGATCGCATCGGTTCGACGTTCCACTTCCACTTGTTCCGGTTCGATATCGGACCGCTCCGCGGCGCGGACACGCAGTTTGCCGGCCACCGCGCTGATCACGACGATCGGCGTCCCGGCATCGATCGGGCTGCCGTCGGACACCGCATCGAGTCGCTTGCCATCGATCACCACCAATCCGCTGGGCAACAGGTTCGTCTTGGCGACCCCTAAATGCCCCACCAAATCTTTCCGCTTTTCGCCACTCCGCAATCGACTCTCGGTCGGTTCATCCAACTGACCGGGACGACGATTCAAAATCAGTTTGCCGATCGGGGAATGCGGCCAAAATCGGATCATCAGGTACAACACCAGCGGCGTCGAACCCATGACCGTCGTAGTGACCGCAAAACCGGCCGTCGCACTATGAGTGAACGCGATCACGATCGATGTCGTCCCGGCGATCGCCGCGGCAACGCCGACCATCCCCGCGCTGGGAATAAAGAACTCGCCCACCAGCAGGACAAAGAACAAAGCTAGCAAAGCAAGCGAATAGGTCAGGGGCATGGGCTACTCTTCGACCACCACTTTGGCACCTTGCACGTCGACCACCGTCACCGAAACACCTTTGTCGATCATCGATCCGTCGCTGACAACCTGGACGATTTGATCTCCGAACCGTGCCTTTCCACTCGGCCGTAGCGGCGTCGTGGTCTGCCCGGTCTGGTTCAGCAGCGCGCTGAAATCCGCCAGCTTCTCCGCTTGATCGATCGCCTGGGCGTCCGGTGTCTCCATGACCAAATGGCGAAACAGGGGCAAATGGGGAAAGAACTGACGCATCAGGACGAACCCGCCAAATAGGCCCATCAGACCGCCCAAAGCCGCCCAGATCCCGCGTGTGATCACGGTCAGCTGGTACGAGTTCTGCGGCAGCACAAACGTCTGGCTCATCAACACGATCGATGCAATCGTCATGATCAGCCCGCCGATGCCGAACACCCCGAATCCTGGAATCACAAAAATCTCCAGCGCGATGCATGCCAATCCCAGCATCAACAGCACCAGTTCGAGCCACTCCGCGGTCCCGGCCAGATAATTCATCCAGAAAAACAGTCCGAAACAGACCATCGCCAGGAAACCGGGCACGCCCATTCCGGGCGCGTTCATTTCGGCCGACAAGGCGACGAACCCGACCATCAACAAGATCATCATCAGCCCTTGGCTTCGCCCGAGTCGCTCCACGAAGCGAACCAGCCCGCGATCGGACACCGGTTTGGGGACCGATTCCATGCCACTGCGGCGGGCGACGTCGTCGATCGAGTCGCTGCGACCATCGGCCAACCCCAACTCGATCGCCCGCTCAGCCGACAGCCCGTCCTTCATTTCAATGCGTTCGCCTTTTTCCCAGCGGTCGCGTTCTAAATCGGGATCGTCGGCCTGGGCAACCAAATCGGCCGGGGTCGAATACTTGACTCGGCCGGTCTTCTTGTTCGTGTACCGATAGACCTCCAAATCGCTGCACAACAAACCGCGAATCAACCCCGCTGGTCGTTTCGTGGCCCTGGCGATGGTGTCGATCAGCTCGTCGTGATTGTCCAAATCGGTCAGCGAGATCTCGTCGGCCCCGCTCCCCCCCAACACCGCTTCGGCGGTCATGTACAGTGGTTTGCACGACAGTGCCAACAGTGCGCTGTCGCTGCGGGCCTCGGTGCTGATGAAACCGACGACCGAACGCAAGGGCGGTTCGGGCAACGCGAACGTGCTGGCCAAACTGGCGCTTTGGTCCAGGTCACCGCCGTTGGAATCGAACGCGACCAGCCAGGTGTTGACCGAACCGTCGGTCAGCGATCCGTTCAGATTGCTTTGCCAGCGTCGGACGCGGCTGCGCGAGATCGAGCCGGCGATTTCCAGCAACACGCCTTGGGTAACACCTCCGACGGCGGCCGAGTCGACCGGGGTGATTTGCGCCAGATCCAACACCTCGGCCGCTTCTTCCAACGTTTCCACGATGCCGGCGGCGATCCGCGCCGAACGCAATTGGTTGGCCGAAAGCGTTCCCGGAACCCCCGCCGCGCTCCACACCTCTTCCCCGAGCACCTCGCCTGTTTCACGTAGTTTCACGAGATCGTCACCCGCGGCGAATGTTTTTCCGCCGCCGACCTTGCTGACCCAAGCCAATTCGACGTCGGGATCGATCAAGGCGCTGACGACCGATTTTGGGAACAGCCCCCGCCGCGCGGCGATACTCTGGTAGGTCAGCACGATGGTTTCGTCGTCGTCACTTTCCCCGGCCGACGCATCGATCAATTCCGACCCGGACGAAAGCAGAATTGCGTCCGACGCCAGGATGGGCAGCAGCGAATGCCCCGTCACCGTTCCTTGGACAAACGAGACGACTCGCAGGGATCGCAGGCGGTCGCCGGTGACGGCCCGCGCGACCTTCAGTGCGTCTTCAAACGAGGTCGCTTCCCCGCCCGAGGAATCCGCACCGTAGCGCAACACCACGTCCAAGCGCCCGTCGGTGGGCGCGGATTTTGCCAGTCGTTCCAGCTGGCCGACCAGGGCCGTCGCCGACTGGCTGCCCAGCGGCACGGGAACGTCCACCACATAACCACTCTCGGCGTCCGCGGCGGCACCCGGCGGAATCCAAAGCAGCGCCAAAACGGCGAACGAAAACCAAGCTCGAAAGGTCACGACACCCACTCCATAAACGACAACGACGACGCACGTTTGATTATAGGGCACGAAAGCCCCAGGACGAGGTCGCTGTCGCTTGTAGATGTCGTCCCCGGTGGAAGCGGGGCACGTCGGTCGACGCCGGGATACTCAGCAGAGCGTGGAAAAGACGCAGAATTTTCCTTGGCAAGGTCGCCGCACTTTATCGACAAATCGTCCGGCGAAAGAAAGACACGGGCTGAATCGGCTCTCGGGAGAAAGATCCGCCCGCGGATGGCAAAGCGTACCCACGGATGTCATTCGGCCGGGAATCCGCGGCTACGCTTTACCATCGGTGGCGTCAACTCGTCGCGGCGTTCCGGCACCGCGTTTGCAAGCAGGCCAACGCATATTGAATCGGTGCGATTTACGTCGGCGACGCTGATACCCGGACCACCGCGATCAAACCGACCTCAGCCGGCCACTCGCAGCTTGGGCCGCGATTCTTCGGTCAGCATCGCTCGGATGCGTTCAAAATCCTCTCCATCGCTGAAATGGATGGTGATTTTGCCGCGGCCGCGGGCGCTGCTTTTGATTTCGACCTTCGTGCCGAACACCATCCGCAATTCCTGCTGCATCGCTTCCAAGTGCGGGGAGGCTTGGCGGCGTTTTTGGCGGGTCGCGTTGACGACCTTTCGCCCGGTCTCCTGATCCTCCTCGGCCTTCAGCATTTCCGACACCAAGGTTTCGGTGGCGCGGACACTGATCCGGCCTTCCATGATCTTGTTGGCCGTCGTGATCTGGACCTGTTCGTCGCCGATCGGCAATAGCGCCCGGGCGTGCCCGGCAGTGATCTTGCCCGCTTGCAGCAGATCCAGAATGCTTTCGGGCAGTTCCAGCAACCGCATCAGATTGGCGATCGTGCTGCGGTCAATGCTCAACCGCCGCGCCAAGTCATCTTGTTTACATTTGTGCTCGTCGATGTAGCGTTTGAACGACAACGCCTTTTCGATCGGGTTCAGGTCCTTGCGTTGCAGGTTTTCGATGATCGCCAGTTCTGCGACCAGACGATCGTCCGCCTCGCGGACTTCGGCACGGATCTTTTCCATCCCGGCGTGAATCGTCGCACGAAGTCGACGTTCGCCGCTGATCAATTGATACCGGCCGTCGACGATGCGGACCAGGATCGGCTGTAGTTGCTGGTGGCTCTTGATGCTCTCGGCCAGCGACGCGATCTCTTCGGAATTGAACTCCCGCCGCGGCTGGAACGGGTTGTTTTCGATCTGGTCGACCGGCAACATCAGCGCCTGGACGCCGTTGGACTGGCCAGCGTTAGACTGGCCGCCACCGCCCGATTCGCTTTGCGTCGGATTCCCTTCCTCGTCCAGCGGGCTGCCGAGCAATGCGGCCAAACCTTTCCCCAAGCGACGATCTTTTGTCCCGGCAGATGAACTAGTCACGCTGTAGCACCTCCATGCACAACTGCGTATAAGCGAACGCACCACGGGATCGCGGGGCGTATTGGAAAACACTTTTGCCGTGGCTGGGGGCTTCGCTTAGCGAAACGTCCCGCGGCACGACGGATTCAAACACGATATCACCAAAGAACTCGCGGACCTCCTGGTCGACTTCGCGAGTCAGTTCCAAACCGGGATCGTACATGGTCAATAGGATCCCGCCAAAGGTCAGTCGGCCGTCGGTTGCGACGATGACCTTGCGAATGGTTTTGATCAGCTGCGTCAGCCCTTCCATTGCGAAATACTCGCACTGGATCGGCATCAAGACCTCGGTGCTGGCCGCCAAAGCGGTTTGAGTCAATTCGCCGACGCTGGGCGGACAGTCGATCAGCACGAAATCGTACTGCTCGAGCACACTGTCCAGGTGCTTGCGGACTCGCATCGATTGCTGGTCGTCCGAGGTGGCCAACAAGTCGATGTCCTGGAACGTGCGGCTGCCCGGCAACAGCGACAATCCCGGCTGTCGGGTCTGGACGATCGACTCGGCGATCGACACGTCGCTGACCAAGGCATGCCCGTTGGTCGGCTCCTGTCCCAGCGAACTGGTCGCATTGCACTGCGGATCCATGTCCAGCAGCAAACAAGACTGCTCGGCGATCGAAAGCGCGGCCGCCAGATTCACCGCGGTCGTCGTCTTACCGACGCCGCCCTTCTGGTTCACCACGCAAAGGATTCGTCCCACGGTCATCGTTCCCAAGAGAAACAGTTCCGAACCGAACAGCGGTTCTCGTTTCGCGGGAAACTAGGCAATGCGACTCTGGTGAAACAAGGCCGGTTTCACAAGAAACTGGGGTTGACGCGGCGGGGAGGGGAGTTGGGAGTTGGGAGCTGGGAGAAGGGGAGCTGGGAGCTGGGAGCTGGGAGATGGGAGATGGGAGATGGGAGCTGGGAGAAGGGGAGATGGGAGATGGGAGATGGGAGATGGGAGAAGGGAGATGGGAGATGGGAGATGGGGAGAAGGGGGCAGAATGATGGCATGCACGTGGGCGGAAGCTCGGCTGGCTGTCGGGACGCCGATTAGCTGACTGCCGCTGTTGGCATCCAAAGCAGATTCTCTCTCTTGGAAAGTCGATTGAATGATTGCGGCTTCCAGCATCCCGTTTAAATTCTCTCTCTGGGAGAGACGGCGTTTGCGCAGCAAGCAAACGCCAGAGAGGGCGCGCGCTGCAATCGTCGCCGCCGGAAACGCTGCTGGTTGGCAAAAGTCCCGGCGACTTCCGCTACGCTCATCTCCATCTGAAGCGACCATCGGCGTCCCCCGACCCGGAGCAAGAATCCCCGCCGGCCAGACGCCGCCCCCAGTTCGCGTTCCCCCGCGCCCCATTGCCAACATCGCGAGAAACGGCCTCCCAGCTCCCAGCTCCCAGCTCCCAGCTCCCCACTCCCCACTCCCCACTCCCCACTCCCCACTCCCCACTCCCCACTCCCAACTCCCCACTCCCAACTCCCAACTCCCAACTCCCAACTCCCAACTCCCAACTCCCAACTCCCAACTCCCAACTCCCAACTCCCAACTCCCAGCTCCCAACTCCCAGCTCCCAGCTCCCAACTCCCAACTCCCAACTCCCAACTCCCAACTCCCAACTCCCAACTCCCAACTCCCA